>NZ_CP199855.1:4800000-6306134 GCF_052698165.1 Achromobacter sp. CF-sbj1-Ac2-l
GCCCAGGTCGGGCGCGCGCAGCAGGGCATCCACCTGCTGCTCGGACAGCGTCTTGGGCAGGCGCGGCGGCTGCTTGGCCGCCACCAGCGTCAGACAGGGATCCTGCGCCGCCCGGTGTTCGCGCAGGGCCCAGGCGTAGAAACGGCGCAGCGCGGCCAGGCGGCGGTTGGCGGTGGTGGCGCGGGTTTCCTCGTGGCGGAAGGCGAACCAGGCCTCGATGTCGGCCTTGCCGGCCTCGGCCAGCGCCTTGGCGGGGCCGGCCGGCAGCGTGTGGGCCGAGGCCGCGTCGCCATAGCGGTCGGCCATCTCGCGGGCATAGGCTTCGGGGTCCTCGAGCCAACGCGCGAAGCCGGTCAGGTCGCGCCGGTAGGCAGCCAGCGTGTTGGCCGACAGGCCGTCCTCGAGCCAGACGGCGTCAATGAAGGCGTCGATATCGGCCTGGGAAGCGAGCGGTTGGCGGGAATCGGACATGGAACGGAAATCAAGGCATCAAAAGACGACGTGTCCGGCGGCAACCAGCGCCGGCGCTGGCGCGCGCAACGTTGCGACGTGCGCCGGCCACGCCAGGGGGATGGGCCACATTCTACGGCGGCGCTTGCGCCATGCCCTCAGCGCCCCGCCACTGCCGCGGCGGCCGACTTGAGCCAGGTCTCGAACAGCTTCAGCGCCTCGGAACGCTCGCTGCGCTGCGGATAGCCGAAGTAGTAGCCCTGGCTGACCGTCAGCGACTGCGCCACCGGCATCGCCAGCGTGCCCTGGTCCAGCGCGGGTTGCGCCAGGAATCGCGGCATCAGGCCCACGCCCAGCCCGGCCTGCACCGCCGCCATCACCATGGTGAACAATTCGTAGCGCGGACCGCCCGCCGCCTGGGGGCCATACAGGTAATTGTTGGCGCCGTACCACTGGCGCCAGGCGTCGGGGCGCGAACTCAGGTGCAGGTGGGTCATGCCCGCCAGCGCGCCGGCGCCTGCCTCGGTGACGCGGGCGGCCAGTTCAGGCGCGCAGACCGGCACCAGCTCGCGCTCCGGAAACAACAGCACGCCCTGGGTGCCGGGCCACAGCGTGTCGCCGTGGTACAGCGCGCCGTCGAACGGCTGGTCCTTGAATTGGAACGGCAGCGTGCGCACCGACAGGCTGACGGTGATGTCCGGCTGCTCGCGCTGGAAATCCGCCAGCCGCGGGATCAGCCAGGTGGTGGCCAGCGTCGGCACCACCGCGATGTGGATGCTGCGGCCCATGCCGGTACGGCTCACCAGGCCGAAGGTGTCCTTCTCGATCTGGTCCAGGTGATGGCGGATGCGTCCCGCATATTCCGCGCCGTGGTCGGTCAGCACGATGCGGCGCCGCACCCGCGTGAACAACTGCACGCCCAGCCGCGCCTCCAGGCTGGCGACCTGGCGGTAGACCGCGCTGTGGGTCAGGGACAGCTCTTCGGCCGCCCGGGAAAAACTGCCCAGGCGGGCCGAGGCCTCGAAGGCCTGCAGGGCGCTGAGGTTGGGAATGCCGTTTCTCATAGAGCGGGAACCGCCAGGAAGGAACCGAAGATCGCCGGAAACACCCGCCGCGCCTGCCGCGGCGCAATATCCGGGTCGTGCCGGCGGGTCACTAGATTGTGCAATTTTATCAATTGCGTTGTGCGATCAAGGAACATTATGCTCGGGTGTCTTAATCTCGGCTCATCCTGACACCCACCATGTCCCAGCAAGCATCCCGCCTCGGCGGCCACATCCTCGTCGACCAGCTCGTCGCCCAGGGCGTCAAACACGTTTTCTGCGTTCCCGGCGAGAGCTACCTGGCGGTGCTGGATGGCCTGCACGACGCCGACATCAAGGTCACCGTCTGCCGCCAGGAAGGCGGCGCGGCCATGATGGCCGACGCCCATGGCAAGCTGACCGGCGAACCCGGCATCTGCATGGTGACCCGCGGTCCGGGCGCCTCCAACGCGCTGGCCGGCGTGCACATCGCCAAGCAGGACTCGACCCCGATGATCCTGTTCGTCGGCCAGATCGAGCGCGGCATGCGCGAGCGCGAGGCCTTCCAGGAAATGGACTACCGCGCCGTGTTCGGCACGCAGGCCAAGTGGGTCACGGAAATCGACCAGGTCGAACGCATTCCCGAACTGATCTCGCGCGCCTTCCACATCGCCACCTCGGGCCGTCCGGGCCCGGTGGTGATCGCGCTGCCCGAGGACATGCTGGTGGAGGCCGCGCAGGTGGCCGATGCGCCCCGCTACGAGGTCATCGAGTCCGCGCCCACCGCCGGCCAGTTGGCCGACCTGGAGCAGTTGCTGGCCAAGGCCAGCAATCCCGTCGCCATCCTCGGCGGCACGCGCTGGGACGCGCGCGCGGTGCAGCAGTTCGCCGATTTCGCGCAGCGCCACGCGCTGCCCACGGCGGTGTCGTTCCGCCGCCAGATGCTGTTCCCGGCCGACCATCCGTGCTTCATCGGCGACGTCGGCCTGGGCATCAACCCCGCCCTGCTCAAGCGCGTGGCCGACGCCGACCTGGTGCTGCTGGTCGGCGGCCGCATGTCGGAAAACCCCAGCCAGGCCTACACGCTGCTGGACATCCCGGTGCCCAGGCAAAAACTGGTGCACGTGCATCCGGACGCCGCCGAACTGGGTCGCGTCTATCGCCCCACGCTGGCCATCAATACCTCGCCCGCCGCCTTCGCCCAGGCGCTGGCCGGCCTGAAGGCCCCCGCCCAGCCGGCCTGGGCCGACGGCACGCAGGCGATGCGCGAGTCGTACCTGAAGTGGAGCGACCCGGCCACCGTGACCACCCCGGGCGCGCTGCAGATGGGCCAGGTCATGGCCTACCTGGAAAAGACCCTGCCGGCCGACGCCATCATGACCAACGGCGCCGGCAACTACGCCACCTGGCTGCACCGCTTCCACCGCTTCACCCGCTTCGGCACGCAACTGGCGCCGACCTCGGGCTCGATGGGCTACGGCCTGCCGGCGGCCGTGGGCGCCAAGCGCGTCTGGCCCGACAAGACCGTGGTCTGCTTTGCCGGCGACGGCTGCTTCCTGATGCACGGCCAGGAATTCGCCACCGCCGTGCAGTACGACCTGCCCATCATCGTGGTGCTGGTCGACAACGGCATGTACGGCACCATCCGCATGCACCAGGAAAAGCACTACCCCGGCCGCATTTCCGCCACCGAGCTGAAGAACCCGGACTTCGCCGACTACGCCCGCGCCTTCGGCGGCCACGGCGAACGCGTCGAGACCACCGAGCAGTTCGGGCCGGCGTTCGAGCGCGCGCTGGCCAGCGGCAAGCCCGCCATCCTGCACTGCTTCATCGACCCGCAGACCATCACGCCGTCGACCACGCTGGACAAGATCCGCGACGCGGCGCTCAAGGCCCGGCACTGATACCCGAGAGGCGGCGGCAACCCCACGGCGACGCGCGCCGCGCGCGTCGCGTAAACCCCGGGTTGCCGCGCCAATTATTTTAGGTTTAAACTTTCCAGATTCCGAAAACGGAAATCCATAGCGGAGACCCAGCATGTCCTCGAATCCCTCGTTCCATTGGCAAGATCCCCTGTTGCTGGACCAGCAGCTCACCGAAGAAGAACGCATGGTGCGCGACGCCGCCCACGCCTACTCGCAGGACAAGCTGGCCCCGCGCGTGCTGAACGCCTTCCGCAACGAAAAGACCGACCCGGAAATCTTCTCGGAAATGGGCGAGCTGGGCCTGCTGGGCGCCACCATCCCCGCCGAATACGGCGGCGCCGGCCTGAACTACGTCAGCTACGGCCTGATCGCCCGTGAAGTCGAGCGCATCGACTCCGGCTACCGCTCGATGATGAGCGTGCAGTCGTCGCTGGTGATGGTGCCCATCAACGAATTCGGCAGCGAAGCGCAGAAGCAGAAGTACCTGCCCAAGCTGGCCCGCGGCGAGTGGATCGGCTGCTTCGGCCTGACCGAACCCAACCACGGCTCCGACCCCGGCGGCATGGAAACGCGCGCGGTCAAGACCGCCGACGGCTACAAGCTGACCGGCAACAAGATGTGGATCACCAACTCGCCCATCGCCGATGTGTTCGTGGTGTGGGCAAAGTGCGTCGGCGGCGAGTTCGACGGCAAGATCCGCGGCTTCATCCTCGAGAAGGGCACCAAGGGCCTGACCGCCCCCGCCATCCACGGTAAGGTCGGCCTGCGCGCCTCGATCACCGGTGAGATCGTCATGGACGAAGTGGAAGTGTCCGCCGACCAGATGATGCCCGGCGTGTCCGGCCTGAAGGGTCCGTTCACCTGCCTGAACTCGGCCCGCTACGGCATCGCCTGGGGCGCGGTCGGCGCCGCCGAAGCCTGCTGGCACACCGCCCGCCAGTACACCCTGGACCGCAAGCAGTTCGGCCGCCCGCTGGCCGCCAACCAGTTGATCCAGAAGAAGCTGGCCGACATGCAGACCGAAATCACGCTGGCGCTGCAAGGCTGCCTGCGCCTGGGCCGCATGAAGGACGAAGGCACCGCCGCGGTCGAGATCACCTCGATCATGAAGCGCAACTCCTGCGGCAAGGCGCTGGACATCGCCCGCCTGGCCCGCGACATGCTGGGCGGCAACGGCATCTCCGACGAATTCGGCGTGGCCCGCCACCTGGTGAATCTGGAAGTGGTCAACACCTACGAAGGCACCCACGATGTGCACGCCCTGATCCTGGGCCGCGCGCAGACCGGCATCCAGGCATTCTATTGATTTGCAGTTCGCCGCGCGGACGGAGCCCGGCTCTGCTCCCGACGCGCGGTTCGCCGGCGTGGCGAAGACTGTGCGCCCCTTTCGAGGGGCGTTTTTTTGCGCAGGCGATGCCCACTCCCGGCGCGTCTTAGGGTTATCAGGAACTAGCCCGCGCGCGGCTCATGGCTTACGCTGCCTGCAATTGGCCTGGTGCCGGCCCGCTGTATCCGCCTGCCCGACCCCGGATTTTTCGTCACGACCAGGAGTCGCGCATGCAAGGCAGTCCCTCGTTCCGCCTGTGGGCGGGCATCGCCATCGCTTTTGCAAGTCACGGCGCATTCGCCGCCACTACCCTCACCATGACCACCGAGTATCCGGCCACTTCGATGCCGGGACAAGGCGTGTCCACCTTCGCCGATCTGGTGCGCGGCAAGAGCGGCGGCCAGGTGTTGATCGATGCCAGCTTCGACGCCGCGCGGGGCATCAAGTCAGGCGACATGATCGACGCGGTCCAGGCGCGCAAGGTCGATGCCGGCGACGCCTTCGCCGGCGCGCTGGCGACCAAGTATCCGATTTTCGGCGTGTCCTCGCTGCCATTCCTGGCCGACTCGCTGGCCAAGGCGCGCGCGCTGAACAAATCGGCCCGCCCGGCCTACGAGAAACTGCTGGCCGCGCACGGCCAGAAACTGCTCTACACCACGCCCTGGCCGGCCTCGGGGATCTGGTCCAAGGACAAGGTGGACAGCGTCGCCGCGCTGAAGGCGCTGAGCATCCGCACCTATGACGCGACCTCGCAGGACGTGATGCAGAAGGCCGGGGCGCGCGCGCAGAACATCTCGTTCGCCGACGCCATGCCGCGCATCGCCTCGGGCGAGGTCAACGCGGTGCTGTCCTCGGGCGACGGCGGCGCCGGCCGCAAGCTGTGGGAACACCTGCCACGCTTCGCCGAGATCAACTACGCGATGCCGATCTCGGTGGCGACGATGAACCTGCAGGCCTATCAGGCGCTGGACGCGAAATCGCGCAAGGCGATCGACCAGGCCGCCGCGCAGACCGAGGCCGAGCAGTGGAAGCGCATCGAAGGCCGGCTGCAGCAGAACTACGCCAACATGCGCACGAACGGCGTGACGATCGACACCGCCGTGCCGATGCCGGTGCGCCAGGCGCTGAAGAATGCGGCGGTGGATTCGGTGAAGCAGTGGGAGGCCGCGGCGGGGCCGGAGGGGGTGAATATCCTGAAGGCGATGCGGCGGCCGTAAGTGGGTAGCCCCCGTCCACACCGGGTCCGGGGGCTTTACGGTCACGCGTATTCCCAGACCGAACCGGACTCGACATTGGCATTGACGGTGTCGGCCATCCACCACATGCCAGGTGGCACGTGCATGGTGAAACCGCAGCGCATGCCGGCATACCCGCCAGGAGTCGTATCGTAATGGTAGGGAACCGATCCCGCATTACCGGAGACATTGTTGAGGTATCCGGCAACGATAATCGTCCCCGCAGCGACGCCAACACAATGAAACCCGACCAGTATGGGGCGGCCTGTGGTGTTCTGATACCACGTGCGCAACACCGTCGTGCGTGAACGAAGCTGCTGCCCTGTACCGAACACTTGTCCCTTCAACTGCTGCAAAGTGGATTGGGCCACGCCCAGGTCGGACGCCAATTGTGCGGCGTCGACGCTCCCCGCGTTGATGACAGTCCCGAAGGCCTGCACGGTCCAGACACCGGAAGCGAACGTCGGATGCGCTTCTGCGCCGCCTTCGCTAGTGGTGTTACGGGTAAAGATAGGAGTGACCGAGGCGGTAGTTCCGTAGAAGGAAGAGCTTCCGCCAGTCTCCCCGTACAGGTACTGCGGCGACGAAAAAACGTGCTGGTGCGCCTTGTTCTGGCTGGCTTTCAACACGCCGTTCAAAAGCGCGCCATCGCCGCGCATGAACGGCGCGCCAATTGAGCCGGGGGACTTCCCGTTGTAGTCCGGCATTCGGATGGTGGTAGAGCCGTCTCCCAACGTGAAGCTGCCGCGCTTGAGCGGATCGGCGAGCCATTCGGCCTCCTGCACCACCGGTAGTGAACGCGCTGCCACCATGGCGGCAAGATCCTTGAAAGTGGCGCGGCTGATTATCTGCCCATCCGCAGGAATCTGGCCAGCGGGAATGGACGTACGCAGCGGCCACCATGCAACCGAGCCTACGGGCGGACCGCTGGGGATCGGTGGCAGTTGATCGACCGGCACCTTGCCGCCATCGTCCAATGTGGCGATACCCCCGGGCTGGCCTTTTTCCGCCGGCGGCACCGCTGACAGCTGCACCGCTGGCACGCGGCCATCGGCGCCCAAGGTCGCCACGCCGCCCGGGCGCCCCTTATCCGAAGCAGGCACCAGGGGCGGCAACTGATTTGCGACGATCAATCCGTCCGCGCCCAAGGTCGCCACCCCGTCAGGCTGAGCTTTTTCCGCCAAGGGAATCAAGGCAGGCAATTGCGCTGGCGCGACTTTGCCATTGCCGCCCAACGTGGCAACGCCATTGGGTTTCCCCTTCTCCGCCAACGGCACCGACGGCACCGGAATTGGCAGATGTTCGACAGGCACACGCCCATCCTCGCCCAGCGGGGCAACGCCACTCGGCGCCGATTTTTGCGACAGAGGGATCGCAGGTGGAGGCAGATGCGCAGCCGGCACCTTGCCAGCCGCATCCAACGGTGTCACGCCACCCGCCGCGCCTTTTTCAGACATCGGCACGGCGGCGTCCGCCTTGCGTTGCGCGGCGGCGGCGGATACTTCGACAGTTTCCACACCGACACGAGTCTTGCCGAAGTTCTCGTTCACCAGCGCCATGGCGTCGCGCAGCGTGTCGCCGGTCTGGTCGTTCGGCGCGAGGCCGATGTTGATGGGTTTTAGGATTTGCATGGGAGAAAAGCCCTGACGGCGTGATGCCGCGACACGAAATGGAACAGCCACCCACGTATTCGGGTGACGGGGAAAAAATGGGATTGCGCGGACAGATGCCGCTGCCAACGTCCCGGCGAGCTTTCCACGAGCCTCACCGGTACTCGGTCCAGAAATTCTGCGTCATGCTGTCGGCCACCACCCGATAGGTGATTCCTGGGGGAATGACAGCGGTGAGCGCCAGCGAGACGCCGTTCATTGTGGTGATGGAGCGCGTCCCCGCGATGCCGCCCACCATCACATACATGTTGCCGCCGGAGCTACTGTTGGAAGAGCCAACGATGTAAACCGAGATCGGCCGACCGGTACTGTTGGTGTATGTCACACCGAATGCCCGGGACGCGCCCATGTCTTGAAGCGTCTGCCCAACGCCGAAGACCTGCGCGCGTAAAGTCTGAAACGCCGCATTGAGCGCCGCATGGTCACTAGCAAGCTGTGCGATATCGACGCTGCCGGAATTGACCACAGCAGCAAAAGCGTGAATCGTCCAAACGCCGGTAACGTTCGCCATCCGCGTTTCGTCGCCGGTATTGACGATCCAGCGACTGCCGTTCGTGGTCTGCCGCGTGGTGGTGAATGTGTAGCCGGCAAAATTCCCCGAAGCCATCACAGCATTCAGGGAAGCGTCTGCCAACACGTTAGTGGCTTGATTGAATCCGCTCACGACACGGTAGTCCATCGGACCGAGTTGGTCCGCTTGCAGGGAGCCAGGCATGCCCGCGGATTTCGCCCCATCTCCTCGCAACACCGCCGCCGCGAGAGACCCTGCGGCCCTGGCGTTCAAATCGGGAACCCGAAAGGTCGAAGATCCGTCTCCCACGGTATAGCTCCCCCGCTTGAGCGGATCCGCCAACCAATCCGCCTCGGACACCACCGGCACCTTGCCTTCCGTCACCATAGCCGCAAGATCGGGAAACGTGGCGCGGGTAACGATCTGCCCATCAGCGGGAATCTGGCCCGCCGGAATGGAAGCGCGCAGCGGCCACCACGCGACCGAACCGACCGGCGGTCCGCTGGGGACAGGCGGAAGCTGGCCGACCGGCACCTTGCCCTGCGCATCCAGCGTGGCAACGCCACCGGGTCGGCCTTTTTCTTCCGGCGGCACGGCGGCCAGCTGAAGCGCCGGCACGCGACCGTCAGCGTCCAGGGTTGCTACGCCGCCGGGACGCCCCTTGTCGGCCGCAGGGATCAACGGCGGTAATTGATTGGCGACGATCCGGCCATCCTCGGCCAGCGTGGCAACACCTTTGGGCTGCGCCTTCTCCGCCGCCGGAACCAGATCGGGGAGTTGAGCGAAGGGCACCTTGCCGTCCGCGGCCAATGCCGCGACACCACCCGGCTGGCCCTTTTCCGCCAGCGGCACGGACGCCACCGGCACCGGCAGGTGATCGACAGGCACACGCCCATCCTCATCCAACGGAGCGACGCCGCCGGGCGCCGATTTCTGCGATAGCGGAATGGCCGGCGGCGGCAGGTGCGCGGCCGGCACCTTGCCCGCCGCGTCCAGCGGCGTCACGCCGCCAGCCGCGCCTTTTTCGGCGGAGGCAATCGCGGCATCCGCCTTGCGTTGCGCGGCGGCGGTGGCCACTTCGACGGCTTCGACGCCCGCGCGGGTCTTGGCGAAGTTCTCGTTCACCAGCCCCATGGCGTCGCGCAGCGTGTCGCCGGTCTGGTCGTTCGGCGCCTGGCCGACATTGATAGGTTTCAGGAGTTGCATGAAGGGGACCTTGATGACGAATCGCAGCAGCGGCGCTGCGCAAAAAAAGCCCGCCGGCGGATGCGGGCGGGCCTGGGCGGAATGCCGGGTTCACGGAAGGAAGTGATCGTCTTGCGGGCTGCCTCATTCGGCGGGCCCATGCAAAAGGCCCGCCTGGTATCCCGGGCGGGCCTTCAATGCCGGTGGACGCAATTTGCCCACGACGCGGTCATGTTACGGGTATCCGCGGGAGCGGACAAGGCAACTGCGACACGGACGCCTGGCCCCGCCGCGGCGGGCGCGGGCCCGGCATGGCGGCAGGCTAGTCGCCCGACAGATCGAACAAGCTGGTCGCGTCCAATTCCAGCACGCCCTCGTCATGCTGGTTGATCACCGTCCAGGCCCAGGTGATGATGCCGAGGTCCGGCCGCGACGAAGACGTACGCACGCCCTGCACCCGCGCTTCCAGGCGCAACTGGTCGCCAGGACGCACCGGCGTGCGCCAGCGCACTTCGCCCAGGCCGGGCGAGCCGAAGGACTCGGAATCGTGCAACGCGGCATCCACCGCCATGCGCATGGCCAGCGCGCAGGTATGCCAGCCGCTGGCGATGAGGCCGCCCCAGCGGCCCTCGGCGGCCCGCTTGAGATCGGTGTGGAACCACTGCGGGTCGTACTTGCGGGCGAACTCGAGGATTTCGGCTTCCGTGATGGTGACCGGACCGGCCTTGATCAGCATGCCGTCCTTGAAATCAGCGAACTTCATTGGTGGACTTCCCCTCGCATGGATGACCCTTGGAGGGCTTGCCGGAAGCCGGCCGCCCGTTCAATAGGTCTCGAAGTGCAGCCGCCCCTCGCGGCGCAGCACATCATGCAGGATAGTCCAATCCTGTCCCGCTTGCATCGTCACCTCGCGCAAGGCGTCCAGCACGCCGACTTCCATGCCCTTCAGGCCGCAGACGTAGATGCAGGTGTTGCGATCGGCGAGCAGTTCGCGCACGGCGGCGGCACGTTCGCGGATCAGGTCCTGCACGTAGCGCTTGGGCTGGCCGGCTTCGCGCGACAGCGCCAGGTTGATGTCGATGAAGTCGCGCGGCAGTTTCATCAACGGGCCGAAATACGGCAGCTCGCGTTCGGTGCGGGCGCCGAAGAACAGCATCAGGCGGCCATTCTCCCCCGTTTCGATGCGGCGCCGGTAGCGCTCGGTCATGGCGCGCATCGGCGCCGAACCGGTGCCGGTGCAGATCATGATGAGGTTGGCGCGCGGGTGGTTCGGCATCAGGAAGGTATGGCCGAACGGACCGATCACCTGCACGGTGTCGTTCTTGGCCAGGTCGCACAGGTAGTTGGAACAGACGCCGTTCACCGACTGGCCTTGGTGGTCCTCGGTGACGCGTTTCACGGTCAACGACAGGTTGTTGTAGCCGGCGCGTTCGCCGTCGCGCGGGCTGGCCAGCGAGTACTGGCGCGCGTGGTGCGGCCGGCCCTGGGCGTCGGTGCCGGGCGGCAGGATGCCGATGGACTGGCCTTCCAGCACCGGGAACGGCAGCTCGCCGAAGTCCAGCACGATGTGGTGGATGTCGCTGTCGGTGTCGGCGCCGGTGACGCGGTAGTTGCCGACCACGGTGGCGGTCACCGGCGTCTTGTGGGTGTAGAGGTTGACGTAGGGGTGCGCGGCGGACCACGGCGGCACGCTTGCGCCGGGCGTGGCGGACGGCATGGCTGCCACCGCGGCGGACGACACCGGCTCGACGACCGCGTTCGCCGCCTCGTCCACGATGGCCGCGGCTTCCGGCAGGGGCTGTTCGCGCGGCAGTTCGTCCCAGCTCAGTTGGTCCTGCACCGAATAGGCGTCGCTGCGCACCACCAATCGCCAGTTGTCGATCGAGCCGGTGGGGCACGGCGGCACGCAGGCCATGCAGCCGTTGCAGATGTCCGGGTCGACCACGTAGTTGTTGCTGTCGTGCGTGATCGCGTCGATCGGACAGGTTTCTTCGCAGGTGTTGCAGCGGATGCAGATCTCGGGATCGATCAGGTGTTGCTTCAGGACTTCCATGGGCAGGGCGGCGTTCATTGCGGTCATCCGAATGCGCGGCGCGGCGGCGCATGGCGCCGCCGCGGGGCCTTAGTTGAAACGAACGTACTCGAAGTTCACGGGCTGGCGGTTGATGCCCATGACCGGCGGCGCGATCCAGTTGGCGAACTTGCCGGGCTCGGTCACGCGGCCCATCAGCGAGGCGACGAACTCACGGTCCTCCGGGGTGGGCAGCCATTGATGGCGGTGCGCCTGCCATTGCGCCTCGGACAGGATCTCGCCCTCGGGCGACATGCGGATGCCGGCCAGCGTGCCGATCTGGCGGTTGAAGGCCTTGTGCGGCACCTGCAGGCGGAAGGCGATGCCGCTCTTTTCGATGACCTTGTTCCAGCGGCCGATGCCGGCCACCGAGTCGCGGATGAAGTCGTCGCGCAGCACCTCGTTGAGCGCGTTCAGCATCGGCACCTCGATTTCGCGCAGCCTGCCGTTGTCGACCGACAGCACGCGGTAGGTGTCGTTCTTGAGCTGGTGGTCGTCGTTGCGCTTGCTCTCTTCGTAGCGGCCTTTCAGGCCCGAGCCGTAGAAGATGGCGGCGTTGGACGACTGGTCGGCGCCAAACAGGTCGATGGTGACGCTGTAGTGGAAGTTCAGGTAGCGCTGGATCGTCGGCAGGTCGATGACGCCGGCGGCGCGCACGGCGGCGGGGTCGTCGGTCTTCAACTGGTTCATCACTTCGCAGGTGCGCTGGATCACGCGCGAGATGCCGGATTCGCCCACAAACATGTGGTGCGCCTCTTCGGTCAGCATGAACTTGGTGGTGCGGGCCAGCGGGTCGAAGCTGGACTCGGCCAGCGCGCACAACTGGAACTTGCCGTCGCGGTCGGTGAAGTAGGTGAACATGTAGAACGCCAGCCAGTCCGGCGTCTTCTCGTTGAAGGCGCCGAGGATGCGCGGGTTGTCCGAATCGCCGGAGGTGCGCTGCAGCAGCGCGTCGGCCTCTTCGCGGCCGTCGCGGCCGAAATAGCGGTGCAGCAGGTAGACCATCGCCCACAGGTGGCGGCCTTCCTCGACGTTGATCTGGAACAGGTTGCGCAGGTCGTACTGCGACGGCGCGGTCAGACCCAGGTGGCGCTGCTGCTCGATCGACGCCGGCTCGGTGTCGCCCTGCGTGACGATGATGCGGCGCAGGTTGGCGCGGTGTTCGCCGGGAACGTCCTGCCAGACGTCGCGGCCCATGTTCTCGCCGAAGTGGATCTTGCGCTGGCCGTCCTGCGGCGCCAGGAAGATGCCCCAGCGGTAGTCGGGCATGCGCACGTGGTTGAAGTGGGCCCAGCCGTCGGGCTCGACGCTGACGGCGGTGCGCAGGTAGACGTCGAAGCCATGCGAGCCGTCCGGACCCATGTCCTGCCACCATTGCAGGTAATTGGGCTGCCAGTGTTCCAGCGCGCGCTGCAACGTGCGGTCGCCGGACAGGTTGACGTTATTGGGGATCTTGTCGCTGTAGTTGATGCCTGACATTGTCTCTGCTCCTGGATGGACGGCCGCGTCGGGGCGGCGTCGGGTCTTGGGGCGCCGGCCGCGCTGCGCGGGCCGGCGCCGTGTATGGGGAATTGCCGCGCGGGCCGCGCTAGACGCGGTTCCAGTCGAATGTCGCCTGCTCGCCCTTGCCGTAGAGTTTGAGCGCGCCCTTCTCGCCCGCCGCGTTGGGCCGGTTGAAGATCCAGTTCTGCCAGGCGGTCAGGCGGCCGAAGATGCGCGTCTCCATGGTTTCGCGGCCGCCGAAGCGCAGGTTGGCTTCCAGGCCGGTGAGCGCGTCGGGCGACAGCGCGCGGCGCTCTTCGAGCATCATGCGCACCTCGTCGTCCCAGTCGATGCTGTCGGGCGCGTAGGTCACCAGCCCCAGCGCCAGCGCGTCGCGCGCGGCCAGCGGCTGGCCGGCGCGGGCCCGCACCGCTTCAAGCGGCGCGGTTTCCTCGTGGAAGCGGCGTTGCAGGCGGCTCTGGCCGTTGACCATCGGGTAGGCGCCGAAGTTGGCCTCGCCCACGATCAGCCGGGCCGCGTCGTGCTCTTCGCCCTCGCTGTCCAGCATGTAGCTGCGGTCGGCGGCCAGCGCCAGTTCCAGCAGCGTGCCGGCAAAGCAAGAATCCGGCTCGACCAGCGCGAACAGGCTGCGCGAGGTCACGTCCAGGCGCGCCAGCGTGCGGCGCAGCAGGCCGGCGGTCTCGCGCACGAACCAGTGATCGGCGTGGCGTTGCAGCGCGGCGTCGGCGGCCAGCACGGCCTGCGCGTCGCCCTCGGTCTTGAAGATCCAGGTACCGATGTCGAGTTCATTGGTGCGCAGCGACAGGATGGCGTCGTCAAGCTCGCGCGCCATCTGCAGCGGCCACCAGGCCGCGCCGGCGGCCACGATGTCGGCCAGCTCCGATTCCACCGGGCCTTGCGGCGCGCGCACCGTCCAGGTGGCCTGGCGCTTGGCGCGATCCAGTTGCACGTCGACGTAGCGGTAGGACAAGGCATCGGCGGCTTCCTCGCGCGCCAGCGGCGTCAGCGCCACGCCCGCCTCGCCAGCGGGGCGGCTGCTGCGCTCGGCCAGCGCCAGCGCGCGCTCGCGCACCGCGGCCTCGAACTGCGCGGGCTTGACCACGTCGTCGACCAGGCGCCAGTCCTTGGCGCGCTGGCCGCGCACGCCTTCGACCAGGGTGCAGAAGATGTCGGCGTGATCGTGGCGCACGCGGCGCTTGTCGGTGACGCGGGTCAGGCCGCCGGTGCCCGGCAGCACGCCCAGCAGCGGCACTTCGGGCAGCGCGACCGAGGACGAGCGGTCGTCGATCAGCAGGATCTCGTCGCAGGCCAGGGCCAGCTCGTAGCCGCCGCCGGCGCAGGCGCCGTTGAGCGCGGCGATGAATTTCAGGCCGCTATGGCGGCTGGAGTCCTCGATGCCGTTGCGGGTTTCGTTGGTGAACTTGCAGAAGTTCACCTTCCAGGCGTGCGAGGACAGGCCCAGCATGAAGATGTTGGCGCCCGAACAGAAGATGCGGTCTTTCATGCTGGTGACGACCACGCTGCGCACCTCGGGATGCTCGAAGCGGATGCGCTGCAGCGCGTCGTGCAGCTCGATGTCCACGCCCAGGTCGTAGGAATTGAGCTTGAGCTTGTAGCCCGGACGCAGGCCGCCGTCCTCGGCCACGTCCATCGCCAGCGTGGCGACGGGGCCATCGAACGACAGGCGCCAATGGCGGTACTGGGAGGGATCGGTCCGAAAGTCGACCTTGTTGGCGGCGCTGCTCATTGCTTGTCTCCTGATGCCCTAGCCGGATAGGAAAAATACTGCACGACATGAATTATTATGCAGATTAGTGCAGGCAAAAATCAGCGTCAAGCAAAAGATGCACAAAAGTGCAGGTCATCAGACGCTCGTCAAAGCGTCCCTCAATGAAGCCCCCCTCTCCGGACGGACAGGGCGACGCCCGCGCACCACGAAAGAAAAGGCCGCCCAAAGGGGCGGCCCAGGCGATCGGCAAATGCCGCGGGCGCTACAGCGGCAGGCCGCAGGCCTTGCGCACCTGGGTACGCAGGCCGGCGAAGCTCTCCTGCACGTCCAGGTGGCTGGTGACCCAGGTCAGGTCGGCCTTGGCGTAGAACGCCTCGCGCCCGGCCAGAATGCGCTTCAGGTCGGCCATGGCCTCGTTATTGCCGGACATCGGCCGGAAGTCTCCCTGCGCCATCACCCGGCCCATGTGCTCCTCGGGCGTGGCGCGCAGCCAGACCGTGTAGCAGTGCGCCAGCAGCAGGTTGAGCGTGGCCGGCTCGGACACCAGGCCGCCGGGGGTGGCCAGCACCATTTCCGGATAGATCTGCACCGCCTCTTCCAGCGCGCGCCGCTCGTAGCGGCGATAGGCGTTCGGGCCGTACAGGTTGTGGATTTCCAGGATGCTGCAGCCGGCCACGCGCTCGATCTCGCGGTTCAGCTCGACGAACGGGTAGCCCAGGTCATCGGCCAGCATCTGGCCCAGCGTCGACTTGCCCGCGCCGCGCAGGCCGATCAGCGCGATGCGCTGGGTACGGTTGGGGCGCTGCGCGCCGGCGCCCACGCCGAACAACTGGGTCAGCGCCTCGCGGGCGCGCTGCAGGTCGGACTCGGTGCGGCCGCTGAGCAGCTCGCGGATCAGCAGCCAGTCGGGCGATTCGGTGGTGACATCGCCCACCAGTTCGGCCAGCGCGCAGTTGAAGGCCTTGGCGATCTGCAGCAGCACAAGGATCGAGGCATTGCCCACGCCGTGCTCGAGATTGGCCAGATGCCGCTCGGACACGCCGGTCACCTGCGACAACCCCTTGCGCGTCATGCCGCGGATGGCGCGCAGGCGGCGCACCCGTTCGCCCAATGCCACCAGGAAAGCTTCCCGCCTGGGTTCGGTTGGCGCCGCGTCTTCTAGCGCTTGGTTCATGGTGTAGCTGACTCCGCAAAAACCCTGATAACACCCGATTTATGCACTATAGTGCTTGACCCACATCAATGGAAGCACTATTTTTCCTCAAACAGCTTCAACAGCGTGTCAGGTGCGACAAAACAGCACTGGATTGCATCCGCCGCTGAAGCGCCGACAGTGTATAGGAGGAGACCGGGTGAGCACGCCAGAACGATTCCACGCGCTGATGCGCCAGGTGACGGACCTGATGGCCGGCCAGGCGCTCGACGGCGCCCTGCAGCAGCGCCTGAACCAGCAGGCCGGCCCCGACAGCGCGTTGTACGCCGACATCTTCGCCGCCTGTAGGCAGGGCGTGGCCGACGGCTGGATGTGCAACCGCGAAGGCGGTGGCATCCGCTACGGCCGCGTCATCAAGCCGGCCGAGGACCTGGGCGGCTGTTCGGTGGACGTGGTCGACATGGACGACCTGGCCGGCCCGCACCACGCGCATCCCAACGGCGAAGTCGACATGATCATGCCGCTCACCGACGCGGCGCGCTTCGACGGCCACGGCGCCGGCTGGCTGGTCTATGGCCCCGGCAGCGCCCACCGCCCCACGGTGACGCAGGGACGCGCGCTGGTGCTGTACCTGCTGCCGGGCGGCGCCATCGAGTTCACCCGCGCATGAATCCGCGCCCCGCTTCCCCACAGCGCCCCGGCCGCGCCCCGCGTGGCCGGCCGGCTGCCGGCGCGGGCTGACCCCGCGTCCCATGCCATGCCCCCGGTCACGACAAGCCGCCAGACGCTTGCGGACCGCCGGACAGGCCGCCCCGCCCGCCAGGACACCAGGAGACAACCGTGAATGCCTGCCCCGCCGAACTGAACTTCGCCAGCCACCTGGCCGCCTTGAACGCGCCGCGCGCCACCAAGCTGGCCTACATCGACGACACCCGCCAGCTCACCTATGGCGAACTGGCCGAGCGCGTGGCGCGCATGGCGGGCGCATTGCGCCAGTTGGGGCTGCGGCGGGAGGAACGCATCCTGCTGCTGATGCAGGACACGGCGGACTGGCCGGTGGTGTTCCTGGGCGCGCTGCACGCCGGCGTGGTGCCCGTGGCCGTGAACACCCTGCTGACGCCGGACGATTACGCCTACATCCTCAACCACAGCCGCGTGCGCGCCGCCTTCGTCTCCGAGAGCCTGCTGCCGACCTTGCAGGCCGCGCTGGCGCAGGCGCCCGGCGAGGTCGAGCACCTGGTGGTGTCACGCCCCGCCGCGGCGCCGCCGGCTGGCGCCCACGAACTCGACGCGCTGCTGGCCGCCGCCCCGCTGGCGCCGGCCGCGCGCACGCTGTCCGATGAGATCGCCTTCTGGCTGTATTCGTCGGGCTCCACCGGCAAGCCCAAGGGCGTGGTCCACACCCATGGCAACCTGTGGCACACCGCCGAGCTCTACGCCAAGCCGGTGCTGGGCATCCGCGAGGACGATATTGCGTTCTCGGCCGCCAAGCTGTTCTTCGCCTACGGGCTGGGCAACGGCCTGACCTTTCCGCTGTCGGTGGGCGCCACCGTCGTGCTGATGGCCGAGCGGCCCACGCCGCAGGCCGTGTTCCAGCGCCTGGTGCGGCACCGCCCGACCGTGTTCTACGGCGTGCCGACGCTGTACGCCAGCATGCTGGCCGCGCCCGACCTGCCGCCGCGCGAACAGGTGGCGATGCGCATCTGCACCTCGGCCGGCGAAGCCCTGCCGCGAGATATTGGCGAACGTTTCCAGCGCCATTTCGGCTGTGACATCCTGGACGGCATCGGCTCGACCGAGATGCTGCACATCTTCCTGTCGAACCGCGCCGGCCAGTTGCGCTACGGCACCACCGGCAAGCCGGTGCCCGGCTACGAGGTGCAACTGCGCGACGACAACGGCGCGCCGGTGGCCGCTGGCGCGATTGGCGACCTGTACATCAAGGGCCCGAGCGCGGCGCTGATGTACTGGAACAACCGCGACAAGACGCGCCAGTGCTTCCTGGGGGACTGGCTCAAGAGCGGCGACAAGTACATCTGCGACGCCGACGGCTACTACACCTATGCCGGCCGCAGCGACGACATGATCAAGGTCAGCGGCCAGTACGTGTCGCCGGTGGAAGTGGAGAACGTGCTGGTGCAGCACGAGGCGGTGCTGGAAGCGGCGGTGATCGGCGTGCCGGACCACGACGGACTGGTCAAGACCAAGGCCTACGTGGTGCTGCGGCCGGGCTACGCGCCGGACGCGAACACCGGCGCCGACCTGCAGCGCTACGTCAAGCAGCACCTGGCGCCCTTCAAGTATCCGCGCCAGATCGACTTCACCGACGAACTGCCCAAGACCGCCACCGGCAAGATCCAGCGATTCCGCCTGCGGCAGTTGGAACAGGTCACGCCATGAGCGCCGTGCCCGCCCCCGAGCCCACCGCCCTGGCCGACGTGCGCGCGGCGGGACGCGACCTGCGCCTGGAATACCAGTGGATCGCGGCCGCGCGCCGGGACGCGCCGCTGCTGGTGTTCCTGCACGAAGGGTTGGGGTCCGTGTCGATGTGGAAGGACTGGCCGCGGCAGGCCTGCGCCGCCGCCGGCTGCCGCGGGCTGGTCTATTCGCGCCATGGCTACGGCCGCTCCACGCCGCTGGCCGCGGGCGAAAAGCGCCCGGTCGACTTCATGCACCGCGAGGCCGCCGACGTACTGCCCGCGCTGCTCGCCGCGCTTGGCATCGATGCCAAGCGAGATCGGCCCATCCTGTTCGGCCACAGCGATGGCGGCTCCATCGCGCTGCTCTACGCCGCCATGCACCCCGACGCAGTCGCGGGCGTCGCGGTGGCCGCGCCGCACATCTTCGTCGAGGACCGCACCGTGGCGCATATCGAACAGGCGCGCCAGGCCTACCGCGACACCGACCTGCGCGCGCGGCTGGCGCGCCATCACGAGGATGTCGATTCGGCCTTTCGCGGCTGGAACGACGTCTGGCTGGACCCCGCCTTCCGCCGTTGGAACATCGAGGATCACCTGCCCGCCATCGGTTGCCCCATCCTGGCGATGCAGGGCGTGGACGATGAGTACGGCACGCTCGAACAGATACGCGGCATCCGCCGCGCCGCGCCGCAGACACGGCTGCTGGAGATTCCCGACTGCCGCCACTCGCCGCACAAGGACCAGCCCGCCACCGTAATCCAGGCCATCGCCGGCTTCGTCGGCGCGCTGGACCAACCCGGCCGCCCCAGCGGCAGCCCATGACAAGCACGGAGACACCACCATGACCCACGCCCTGACCCGGGCCGCGCTGAGCGCGGCACTGATGCTGGCCGCAAGCGGCGCCCTGGCCGCCGACAAGCTCAAAGTCGGCTTCATGCTGCCCTACAGCGGCACCTACGCCGCGCTCGGCAACGCCATCGAGAACGGCTTCAAGCTGTATGTGGCGGAACAGGGCGGCAAGCTCGGCGGGCGCGAGATCGAGTACTTCAAGGTGGACGACGAATCCAATCCGTCCAAGGCCGCCGAGAACGCCAACCGCCTGATCAAGCGCGACCAGGTCGACGTGCTGATCGGCACCGTGCACTCGGGCGTGGCGATGGCGCTGGCCAAGGCCGCCAAGGACGCCGACACCACCCTGATCGTGACGAACGCCGGCGCCAACGCCATTACCGGCCCGCTGTGCGGCCCCGGCATTTTCCGCACCTCGTTCACCAACTGGCAGCCGGCCTACGCCATGGGCCCGGTGGCCAAGGCGCGCGGCCACAAGACGGCGGTGACCATCACCTGGAAGTACGCGGCCGGCGACGAGGCCATCGGCGGTTTCAAGGAAGGCTTCGAGCAGGCCGGCGGCAAGGTGGTCAAGGAACTGAGCCTGCCCTTCCCCAACGTCGAATTCCAGTCGCTCCTGACCGAGATCGCCGCGCTCAAGCCCGACATGGTGTTCACCTTCTTCGCCGGCGGCGGCGCGGTCAAGTTCGTGCAGGACTATCACGCGGCCGGCCTGGGCAAGACCATCCCGCTGTACGGCTCGGGCTTCCTCACCGACGGCACGCTGCAAGCGCAGGGCGCGTCGGCGCAGGGGCTGCTGACCACGCTGCACTACGCCGACGGCCTGAACACGCCGCGCGACAACGCCTTCCGCGCCGACTACGGCAAGGCCTACAACATGCAGCCCGACGTCTACGCGGTGCAAGGCTACGACGCCGCGCAGCTGATGCAGTCGGGGCTGGCGGCGGTCAAGGGCGACTTCGGCAAGAAGGCCGAATTCCGCGAAGCCATGCGCGGCGCCACGGTCGATAGCCCGCGCGGCGCGTTCACGCTGTCCAAGGCCGGCAACCCGGTGCAGGACATCTACCTGCGCCGCGTCGACGGCCTGGAGAACAAGGTGGTCGACGTGGCCGTGCGCAAGCTGGCCGACCCGGCCCGCGGCTGCAAGCTCTAGGACCGGAGAGTCCCCATGGACCTCGGCATCCTGCTCATCCAGAGCCTGAACGCCTTCCAGTACGGCCTGTTGCTGTTCCTGGTGGCCAGCGGCCTCACGCTGATCTTCGGCATCATGGGGATCATCAACCTCGCGCACGGCAGCTTCTACATGATCGGCGCCTACATGGCGTTCGCGCTGGGGCCGGCGGTGGACCGCTGGCTCGGCGGCGGCTTCGTTGCCACCCTGGCGGTGTGCGTGCTGGCCGCGGCCGCGCTCGGCTACCTGCTGGAGGCGGCGTTCTTCAGCTACCTGTATCGCCGCAACCACCTGCAGCAGGTGCTGATGACCTACGGCCTGATCCTGGTGTTCGAGGAACTGCGCAGCATCCTGGTGGGCAACGACGTGCACGGCGTGCCGCTGCCGTCCTGGCTGCAGGGCAGCATCGCGCTGGGCGATGTGATGACCTACCCGGTGTACCGGCTGTTCATCTCGGCGGTGGGCATCGCGGTGGCGCTGCTGCTGTACTGGGTCATCGCGCGCACGCGGCTGGGCATGATGCTGCGTGCGGGCGCCAGCAACCGCGAGATGACCGGGTCGCTGGGCATCGACGTCAACAAGCTGTACCGGCTGGTGTTCGCCGCCGGCGTGGCGCTGGCGGCGCTGGCCGGCAGCATCGCCGCGCCGGTGTCGTCCGTATATCCCGGCATGGGCAACGGCGTGCTGATCATCTGTTTCGTGGTGGTGGTGATCGGCGGCATCGGTTCGATCCGCGGCGCGTTCCTGGCGGCGATGCTGGTGGGCGTGGTCGAGACCTTCGGCCAGGTGCTGTTCCCCGCCGCCGCGGGCGTGCTGGTGTACGTGCTGATGGCCGCGATTCTGCTGTGCAAGCCCGAAGGGCTGTTCAAACAGGGCTGACCATGAATGTGAATCGACTCCTGCCTGTCGCGACCCTGCTGGCGCTGGCCGCCTTCGCCTGGAGCGGCAGCGACTACTACACCGGCCTGGCCGTGAAGATCATGATCTACGCGGTGTTCGCGCTCAGCCTGCAATTGCTGGTGGGCGGCGCCGGGCTGGTCAGCCTGGGCCATGCGGCATTCTTCGGCATCGGCGCCTATGCCGCCGCGCTGCTGTCGCCGTCCTCGGAAGCGGCCAGCCTGTGGTGGCTGCTGCCGGCCGCGCTGCTGGCGGCCGCCGCCTACGCCGCGCTGACCGGCGCGCTGGCGCTGCGCACGCGCGGCGTGTACTTCATCATGGTGACGCTGGCCTTCGCGCAGATGGCCTACTACGTGTTCCATGACACCAAGGTCGGCGGCGGCAGCGACGGCATCTACCTGTACTTCCGGCCGCAGGCCAATATCGCGGGCTGGGTGCCCTTCGACCTGGACCAGGGCAATACCTATTATTTCTTCGTGCTGGCCTGCCTGGCGCTGACCTGGGGCTTCCTCGCCCTGCTGCGGCGCTCGCCGTTCGGCGCGGCGCTGGCCGGCATCCGCATCAACGAACAGCGCATGCGGGCGGCCGGCTATTCGACCTATCCGTACAAGCTGGCGGCGTATGTGATCGGCGCCGCGCTGGCGGGGCTGGCCGGCTTCCTGTTCGCGCTCAAGGACGGCTTCGTCACGCCCGAGCTGCTGGCCTGGGAACAATCGGGGCTGGTGCTGCTGATGGTGATCCTGGGCGGCATGGGCAGCCTGGGCGGCGCGGTGCTTGGGACGGCGACGCTGGTGCTGTTGCAGGAACTGTTCCAGTCGCAGGCGCTGTTCGGCGACTACGCGCGCCACTGGCACCTGCCGCTGGGCCTGGCCATCATCGCGCTGGTGGCGCTGCTGCCCGACGGGCTGGCCGGCCTGCCGGCGCAATGGCGCCGGCGCCGGGCGCGCCGGGCCCCTGCCAC
The DNA here is from genome assembly GCF_052698165.1 of Achromobacter sp. CF-sbj1-Ac2-l. Lineage (NCBI taxonomy): Bacteria > Pseudomonadati > Pseudomonadota > Betaproteobacteria > Burkholderiales > Alcaligenaceae > Achromobacter > Achromobacter sp. CF-sbj1-Ac2-l. The sequence goes on from NZ_CP199855.1 coordinate 4,822,080, forward strand.
CGCGGTCGCCTCGGCCGCGTCGGCCGGCGCCGCCAAGCCCCTCCCGCTGCCGATCCAAGGAGAGCCCCATGCCTGATCCCCTGCTGACCGCCGACGCGGTCACCCGGCGCTTCGGCGGCCTGACCGCCGTCAACGGCGTGTCGCTGGCGCTGCGACGCGGCGAAGTGCATGCCGTCATCGGCACCAATGGCGCGGGCAAATCGACCCTGATCAACATCCTGTCCGGCGAACTGGCGCCCAGCAGCGGCCAGGTGTCGCTGGGCGGGCGCGACATCACTGCCTGGGGCCAGCCCGAACGCGCGCGCGCCGGGCTGGGCCGCAGCTACCAGCGCTCGACCCTGTTCCCGGAACTGAGCGTGTTCGAGAACTGCCGGCTGGCGGCGCAGGCGCGGCGCCAGCGCTTCTGGCACTGGTGGCGGCCGGCCTCGGCCTGCGCGGTCAGCGCCGACCTGGCCGCGCAGGCGCTGGAGCGCACCGGCCTGGCGGCCGACGCCGCGCGGCCGGCGGGGCTGCTGCCGCATGGCCGCAAGCGGCAGCTCGAGATCGCCATGTGCCTGGCCGGCGAACCGCAGGTGCTGCTGCTGGACGAACCGCTGGCCGGCATGGGCCCGGAGGAAACCGACCGCATCCTCGCGCTGCTGCGGACGCTCAAGGCCAACCACGCCATCCTGCTGGTGGAGCACGACATGGACGCGGTGTTCCGCATCGCCGACACCATCACCGTGATGGTCAACGGCAGCAGCATCGCCAGCGGCGACCCGGCGCGGATCCGCGCCAATGCCGAGGTGCGCACCGCCTACCTGGGCGAAGACCTGGACGGAGACTTCACATGCGCGCACTGATCGAAGCCGACGGCCTGCATGTGTACTACGGCGCCAGCCACGTGCTGCGCGGCGTCGGCCTGCGCATCGGGGCGGGCGAGTCCGTGGGACTGGTGGGCCGCAACGGCATGGGCAAGACCACGCTGATCCGCAGCCTGGTGGGCCAGGTGCGCAGCGCACAGGGCCGCGTGGCGGTGCGCGGCGCCGACTGCACCCGCGCCCGGCCGCACGCCATCGCGCAAATGGGCGTGGCCTACGTACCCGAAGGCCGCGGCATCTTCCCCAACCTGAGCGTGCGCGAGAACCTGCTGGTGGCGGCGCGCGCCGGCGAACAGGGGCGGCGCGACTGGACCTATGCGCGGGTGCTGGAGACCTTTCCGCGCCTGACGGAACGGCTGGGCCATGGCGGCCAGCAGTTGTCGGGAGGCGAACAGCAGATGCTGGCGATCGGCCGGGCGTTGATGACCAACCCCGACCTGCTGATCCTGGACGAAGCCACCGAAGGCCTGGCGCCGCTGATCGTGGCCGAGATCTGGAAGATCATCCGGCAGATCCGCGCCACCGGCATGTCGACGCTGATCGTCGACCGCAACTACCGCGCGGTGCTGGCGCACACCGACCGCTGCCTGGTGATGGAAAAGGGCTTGATCGTGCAGGACGGCGACAGCGCGGCGCTGGCCGCCGCGCCGGAACAATTGACGCGCTACCTGGGCGTCTGACCGCCCCGCGCCTGCTCCTTGCCGCGCGGGGCAAAAGCGTCAGATCAACGCTTCGATCAGGAACGGGCCGCGGCGCTTCAGGCCGTCCTGCAAGGCGCGGGCGAAGCCTTCCACGGTATCGACGCTGACCGCCTCCACGCCCATGCCGCGCGCCAGGTGGGTCCAGTCCAGATAGGGCTCTTCCAGGTCGAGCATGCGGCGCGCGTTGCGGCCCGGCTCCTGCACGCCCACGTTCTTCATCTCCCCATGCAGCGTGGCGTAGGAACGGTTGGCCAGGATCACCGTCAGGCAGTCCAGGTTCTCGCGCGCCTGCGTCCACAGCGCCTGCAAGGTGTACATGCCGCTGCCGTCCGCCTGCAGGGTGATGACCTTGCGGTCCGGGCAGGCCACCGCCGCGCCGGCCGCCAGCGGCAGGCCGATGCCGATGGCGCCGCCTGTCAGCATCAGCCAGTCATGCGGCGCGCTGCTGGCGCTGTAGATCGGGAATTCGCGGCCCTGGGTGATGGACTCGTCGCAGACGATGGCGTTGTCGGGCAGGTGGTGCGCCACCAGGATGTTGACGGCGGCGCCGGTCAGCTTGCCGCTGGCCGGCACCTCGTAGGCCGGCGCGGGCGCCGCCAGGCGCGGCGCGTCGGCGGCGATGCCGAGTTCGTCGGCCAGCCATTCCAGCGCGTGCGCCAGGTCCTGCTCGACAGTGGCCAGCACGATCTTCTCGCAATCCTCAGGCGCCAGCAGGCTGGGCTTGCCGGGATAGGCGAAAAAGCCCACCGGGGCCTTGGCGCCGACCAGCACCAGGTGACGCACGTCCTTGAGCTTGGCCACCGCCAGGTCGATCGGGTACGGCAGGCGGTCGACCGGCGTGCGGTCGCCGCCGCGCTCGACGCGGCGGTTGGAGGTTTCGGACATCAGCCGCACGCCGGTGGCGCGGGCGATGCGGCCGGCGGCCTTGAGCGCGCGTTCGCGCAGCGCGGTGCTGCCCAGCAGCAGCGTGGTGGTTTCGCCGGAGCGGATCGCCTTGGCGGCGGCGCGCACCGCCTCGATGGTGGTGTGCGGCACGGCCTCGTCGACCACCTTGGCCACGGCGGTGTCGGCCGGCAGCTCGGTCCAGGCGGAGTTGGCCGGCAGGATCAGGGTGGCGATGTTGCCCGGATGGCGGCGCGCCACGGCAATGGCCTCGGCGGCGTCGGCCGACATCGATTCGGCCGACATGCCGCGCTTGACCCAGTGCGACATGGGACGCGCCACGCCTTCGACGTCGCTGGTCAGCGGCGCGTCGTATTGAACATGATAGGTGGCATGGTCGCCGACGATGTTGACCATCGGCGTGCGCGCGCGCTTGGCGTTGTGCAGGTTGGCCAGGCCGTTGCCCAGGCCCGGCCCCAGGTGCAGCAGCGTGGCGGCCGGCTTGTCGGCCATGCGCGCGTAGCCATCGGCCGCGCCCGTCACCACGCCCTCGAACAGGCCCAGCACGCAGCGCATCTTCGGTTTGCGATCCAGCGCCGCGACGAAGTGCATCTCGGACGTGCCCGGGTTGGCAAAGCAGACGTCCACATCATTGGCCAGAAGGGTATCGCAAAGACTATCAGCGCCGTTCATCGTGTTTCCCTGGTTGTTTTACGTAGGCTTGGGCCGGCGGCGGCGCGCCGGCCCGATTTGGCATGATAGGTAGCGTAGCGCAAACCGGGTAGAGCCATTTGCGCGGCTCGGCATGGAACCATTCCCCAGGTTCCGGCAACCGGAATTCAGGCCGCCGCCCCCAACGCTGTCCCGCCAGGAGAAGGCCGCGCCTACGCCAGGATCTGTCCCAGAAAGGCCTGCGCCCGCTCCGAACGCGGCGCCCGGAAAAAGTTGTCCGGCGTGTCGGTCTCGACGATCGCGCCCTGGTCCATGAACACCACCCGGTCGCCCACCTCGCGCGCAAAGCCCATCTCGTGGGTCACACAGACCATCGTCATGCCGTCGCGCGCCAGCGCCACCATGGTGTCCAGCACTTCCTTGACCATCTCCGGATCGAGCGCCGAGGTCGGCTCATCGAACAGCATGATCTTGGGCTGCATGCACAGCGCGCGGGCAATCGCCACGCGCTGCTTCTGGCCGCCGGACAGTTGGCCCGGATACTTGGCGGCGTGCTGCGGGATCCTGACGCGCTCCAGATACTGCATGGCGCGGCTTTCCGCCTCCGCCGACGCCACGCCCTTGACCAGCATCGGCGCCAGCGTGCAGTTTTCCAGCACCGTCAGGTGCGGGAACAGGTTGAAGTGCTGGAACACCATGCCCACCTCGGCGCGGATGCGTTCGATGTTGCCGACGTCGTCGTTCAGCTCGATGCCGTCGACCACGATCGTGCCCTGCTGGTGTTCCTCCAGCCGGTTCAGCAACCGGATGGTGGTGGACTTGCCTGAGCCGGACGGGCCGCACAGGATCAGCTTTTCACCGGGCCGCACCTCCAGGTCCAGCCCGTCCAGCACCTTGAAGTCGCCATACCATTTGGAGACGCCCCGCATCGTGATGATCGGCGCCAAGTCGTTCAATCCGTCCATCGCGTCAGGCCTTGGAAATGTCATGGTTGTCGCCAGCGCCGCTCCAGTAGCCCGGCACGGTCAGGCGCTTTTCCGAGCGGCGGAACAGGTAGGCCAGCACGCTGCACAGGGCGAAATAAATGACGCCCACCATGGTGTAGACCGTCAGCGCCTGGAAGGTGGCGCCCGCCAGCATCTCGCCGGCGCGCATCAACTCATACACGCTGATCACCGCCACCAGCGAGGTCTCCTTGACCAGCACCAGCGCGTAGTTGCCCAGCGCGGGGAATATGGTGCGCAGCGCCTGCGGCAGCACGATGCGCTGCAGCCGCTGCGTGCGCCGCAACCCCAGCGCCCGCGCCGCTTCGTACTGGCCCGCGTCCACCGACTGGATGCCGCTGCGGAACAGCTCGGCCAGGTAGGCGCCGAAGTTCAGCGTCAGCCCCAGCACGCCGGCCACGAAGCCGTTGATCACCACGCCCAGCTCCGGCAGGCCGTAGTAGATGTAGAACAGTTGCAGCAGCAGCGGCGTGCCGCGGATGATGTCGATGTAGACGCGGGCCGCGCGGCTGACCAGCGGCCGCCGCGACAGGCGGCACAGGCACACCACCAGGCCCAGCGCCACCGCCAGGAAAGCCGAACAGAAAAACAGCGCCAGGGTCCAGAGCGTGCCCTCGGCCAGGGGACTCAGGTACATGCGCAACGTGGCGAGATCCAATGCTTGCTCCTTAACTCGTGCTGCTTATCCGCGCGGCGGCGGCATTACTTGCTGAGCAGGTCGGATACGCCCCACTTCTGCCCGATCGCGGCCAGTTCGCCGTTGCGCTTCATCTCGGCCAGCGCGGCGTTGACGGCCTCCAGCAGCGCCGTATTGCCCTTCTGCACCGCCATGCCCACCTGCCACTTGCGCTGCGGCTGGTAGCCCGTGTCCAGCTTCACGCCGGGGATGTTCTTGGTCTTGATCTGGTAGATGATGCTGGGCGGATCGACGATGCCCAGATCGACGCGGCCGGCGCGCACATCGGCCAGCAGCGTGGAATAGTCCTGGTAGGTCGATACCTTGGTGCCCGGCATGTCCTTGATCATGTTGAACTGCACCGAGTCAACCAGCACGCCGACCTTCTGGCCCTGCATGTCCTCGAATTTGGCGTAGCGGCGGGTGGCCTTGTCGCTGACCACGATGCCCTCGCCCCATTCGTACACGGGCGCCGAGAAGTCGATGGCGCGGGCCCGCTCCTCGGTGATGAACAACGGCGCCGACATCAGATCGGCGCGCCCCGAGGTCAGCGTCGGGATCAGGCCCGAGAACGGCACGTCGGTGAGCTTGTCGGCCACGCCCAGATGCTTGCCGACCGCGGCGGCCACGTCCACCATGATGCCTTCGAGCCGGTTCGACTTCGGGTTCTTGAAACCGTGCGGCGGCGCGGACGCGGTGGTGACCACGTTCAAGGTCTTGTCGGCGCGCACCTCGTCGAGCGTGCGCGCCACGCTGGCGCCGGCCTGGGCCAGGAGCGCGGCCGAAGCCAGGCCGAGCAGGATGGATTTGAGTTTCATGCAATTCCCCTTGTATGAAATGGATGCCGCAATGCGCCGGTTCAGTCCGGGCGTCCTTGCGGGTACTGCCGTACCGCCACCGCCGCCAGCGCGCAGAACTCCTGCATGACGGTGGCGGCCAGGAACGCCGTGGCGCCCTGCACGTCCTGCGGCGGCGAAACGGTGTTCACGTCGAACGCCACGAAATTCAGGCCCGCCAGTTGGCGCAACAGGCCCAGCCCTTCCTTGGGCGACAGGCCGCCCCACTCCGGCGTGCAGACGCCGGGCGCGCAGGACGGGTCGAAGATGTCCATGTCGAAGCACAGGTACACCGGCCGCTCGCCGATCTGCTGCTTGATAGCGTCGAGCGCGCCCTTCTGGTCCTGGTCGAACTCGTCGAAGGGCACGATGGTGTAGCCGACCTCGCGGCCGAACTCGATGACGCCCGGCATGAACGAACTGCCGCGCGTGCCCACGTGGAAGCTGCGGCGCACGTCCAGCAGGCCTTCCTCGGCGGCGCGGGTGAAGGTGGTGGCCGTGTTGTAGCCGGGGATCGGGTAGGTGTCGGTGTGCGAATCGAAATGCAGCACCACGAAGTCAGGATGACGTTGGGCCACGGCGCGCAACTGCGGCAGCGTCACGGCGCCGTCGCCTCCCATCGAGATCGGGATGGCGCCCGCATCGAGGATGGCGCCGATGCCCGCCTCGATCAGCGGATACGAGGCGTCGGGATCGCCGGGATGGCAGGCCACGTTGCCGACGTCGATGGCGCGCAGGAACTCGGGCGGATTGTCGATGCCGTGGCGGCGGAAGATGTCCACCGGCCGCAGCAGGCGCGACTGTTCGCGGATCGCGTCCGGCCCCTGCCGCGAACCGACCCGGAACGGATGCGTGCCGCAGTCGAACGGGATGCCCACGACACAGGCGCGCGCGGCGCCGCTCCCGGCGGCGCGGGCCGGCGGCAGGCCCATGAATCCCGACACGGGATGAAAGCGGACTTCGGCGGACGACGGCACGGCGCGGCTCCTTGGCGACAGGCGGCAAGCTTGTGGCAGAGTGAATATTTAGATTCGATCAAATCGCTATACGATACGATCGTGTCATAAATAGATTAACGCGCGTGCCATCACCCCGCCAATTAGGGAGTTTCCCTTGATTGGTGAATTAATATCCGATTGAAATAGTACGGAATTGACGTGACGACGCCCTGCGGCGGTGCGTCACCGATGCTTCAATTTGACGCGTCGCGCTAGCACTCCGAACCGGCCTCTCATGTCGCCGCGTCCTCATCGCCCCGAACATCCGCGTTCGCGGTGGGGCCTGGCCCCGATCAGGCCTCGTCGTCGCCCAAGGGCGCGCCCCGCAACGCGCCGCCCGGCGGTTCGAGCTCATAAAACGGATGCGAGCGCCCCAAGGTGCGCGAGGCGCTGATGGCGTGCGCCGTCTCCACCACCTGCGGCCCGAACACGGCCTGCGCCTGCTCGAACGACCAGCGGCTCGACGGCACCGAGACATTGACCGCGCCCAGCGGCGTGCCGCCGGCATCCAGCACCGCCGCGCTGACGGTGATGTCGCCTGGATAAAACTCACCGTTGGAACGCGCGTAGCCATGGCGGCGCGCGAACTCCAGTTCGGCCAGCAGCGCATCCAGCTCGGTGAGGGTGGCCGCGGTGTACGCCTTGCGGTCGCAGCGTTCCAGCAGGCCGCGCGCCACCGCCGGATCCAGCCGCGCCAGCACCGCGCGGCCGGCAGCCGTGCAATACAGCGGCAGGCGCATGCCCACCGGCATGTTGACGAACATTTCCTTATGGGTCGCAAAGCGCGCCACGTAGACCATGTCCAACCCATCGGGCTCGGCCAGGCTGCACGTTTCCTGGCAGTTGCGATTGAGCGTGTGCAGGAACGGGTTGCCGCCCAGCACCAGCGGGCTGGTCTGCACGTACTTCATGCCCAGTTCGAGCGACCACGGCCCCAGCGAGAACTTCTTGCTGGCCGGATCCTTGCGAAGGTAGCCCAACGTCCACAGCGTATGGGTGAACCGCTGCACCGAGCTCTTGCTCAGGCCGGTGGCCTCGGCCAGCTCCGGCAGCGTCATCGCCGGCCGGCCTTCGCTGAAGGCCCGCAGCACGGAAACGCCACGCGCCAGCGCGGCGATGAACAAGGGGGAATCCTCGGGTCGGGTCTGCGTCATGGCGCGGGATGCGTCCGGTGGAAAAGCGCATAGCGTACCGCATAACGGTTCGCCCATATCGCTCAACGATCCGATGCCCAGCGCCGCGGGGCATGCGGCATGCCGGAAACAAAACGGCCCGCGCAAGGCGGGCCGTTCGTGCTCAGGTCACCGCAATCAGCGGATCGGCCACGGGTACATCGCGCCGCCCTTGCTCCACAGCGCGTTGGTGCCGCGTTGCAGGCCCAGCTTGCTGTCCTTGCCGACGTTGCGCTCGAACACTTCGCTGTAGTTGCCCACGGCCTTGATGGCGTTGTAGGCCCACTTTTCATCCAGGCCCATGTTCTTGCCGGCGCCCGGCGTCACGCCCAGGATGCGCGAGATGTTGGGGTTGTTGCTCTTGAGCATCTCGTCCACGTTCTTCTGCGTGATGCCGTATTCCTCGGCTTCCAGCAGCGCGAACAGCGTCCACCGGACGATGCCCAGCCAGTTCTCGTCGCCCTGGCGCACCATGGGGCCGAGCGGCTCCTTGGAGAAGCGTTCCGGCAGGATCTCGTAGTCGTCCGGCTTGGCGACCTGCGTGGCGCGCACGGCGGCCAACTGCGAGGCATCGTCGGTGAAGGCATCGCAACGGCCCGACTCGAAGGCGCGCACGACTTCGGTGACCTTGTCGATCACGACCGGCTTGAATTCGATGTTGTTGGCGCGGAACCAGTCGGCCAGGTTCAGTTCGGTGGTGGTGCCCGGCTGCACGCAGACGGTGGCGCCGTTCAGTTCCTTGGCGCTTTTCACGCCCAGCTTCTTGTTCACCAGGATGCCCTGGCCGTCATAGAAGCTGGCGGCCACGGCCGACAGGCCCAGCGAGGTGTCGCGGGTCTGCGTCAGCGTGACGGTGCGCAGCAGCACGTCGACTTCGCCCGATTGCAGCGCGGTAAAGCGTTGCTGGGTCGACAGCGCGGTGCCCTTGAATTTGGTCGGGTCGCCGAACACGGCGGCGGCGACGGCGCGGCAGATGTCCACGTCCATGCCTTCCCATTCGCCCTTGCTGTTGGTGGCCGAGAAGCCCGAGACGCCGTCGGTCAGGCCGCACTGCACGTACCCCTTCTTCTTGACCGCATCCAGCGTGGGGCCGGCCACCGCCGCCTGGGATGCGCACGCCAGGGCAAGCGCGCCGGCAGCAAACGAAATCAACCGCTTCATTATTGCTTCTCCTGAATTAGATGCCCCGCGCCGTCCTGTAGGCCCGTCGCGGCTGAAACCAAGCCCATGCTTTGCGGGCCGGCCGCCAGATTACGCGATGTCCACGGCGTGAACAACGCGCGGAGGCCTAGTGGAAACCCGAGTAGCAAGTCGTTGGCGAAATGCCCTCCAAGTCCGGTGATCGAACTTTATTGACGGGCCCGCGGGGCGGATCGCTGGACCCTGCGTGCCATACTTTTTTCGCGTCCTGGCTGACAGGCAACGCGATCACCATCCCTCAGAAAAAGCCGGCCGCGCCACTATAAAAACCCGGGACGCGCGCCAGCATTCGGCCGAATCATGGAGGAGACAAATCCATGGCACCCGCAAGGAAACCGCAGCCCCCCAGCTTCGCGGCGGAACACCGCCGCCATGTCCTCAAGACCCTCTTGTACGCCGCGCTCGCCGCGGGCGGGCTGGTCGCCGGCCCCGCGCACGCGGACGACTGGCCCAGCAAACCCATCAAGGTCATCGTGCCCTACACGCCGGGCGGCTCCACCGACATCGTCACGCGCATCGTGGTCGAAAAGCTCGGGCCGCGCCTGAAGCAGACCATCATTGTCGAAAACCGCCCCGGCGCCAACAGCAGCGTGGGCTCGGCGATCGCGGCCAAGGCCGCCCCGGACGGCTACACCTTCCTGTCGATCCTGCCGGCCTACATCATCAACTTCCATCTCTACAAACTGGGCTACAAGCCGGACGACCTGGTTCCCGTGGCACAGATGGCCGACCTGCCGCTGTTCCTGTTCGTGGCGCAGGACCTGCCCGTGAACAGCGTGGCAGAGCTGGTGGAATACGCCCGCAAGCACCCCGACAAGCTCACCTATGCCTCCAGCGGCAACGGCTCCAGCGCGCACCTGACCGGCGCCGATTTCGCGCTGCGCAACAAGATCACCATGACGCACGTCGCCTACAAGGGCAGCGCGCCGATCCTCACCGACCTGCTGGGCGGCCGGGTGTCGATGGTGTTCGATCCCATCCTGGTGCCGATGCAGTACGTCAAGCAGAACCGCCTGAAGGCGCTCGGCTTCACCGGCAAGCAGCGCTGGCCCACAGAGCCGTCGATTCCCACCATGGAAGAGGCCGGCATGCCGGGCTTCGTCACCGGCTCCTGGGCCGGCCTGATGGCGCCGGCCAACACGCCCAAGCCGATCATCGAACGCATGGCGCGCGAGATCAGCGAGATCGTGCAGGAGCCGGACGTGCGCCAGAAATTCCTGGACGCCGGCTTCCTGCCGGCCAGCGGCACCTCGGCGCAGTTCGCCGAACTGATGAAGCAGGACTCGGCGCGCTATGCGGGAATCATCAAGCAGGCCCGCATCACCGTGGACTGATGGCCGCGGGGCGCGCCGGCAACCCGCGCCCCGCCTGATACGAAGGCAACCATGATCGACAAGTTCATCGACACCCCCGCCGCCGCCGTGGCCGACATCCACGACGGCGCCACCGTGCTGGTCAGCGGCTTCGGCGGCGCCGGCATGCCCACCGAACTGCTGCACGCCCTGATCGACCAGGGCGCGCGCGAACTCACCGTGGTCAGCAACAACGCCGGCAACCACGAGACCGGCCTGGCCGCGCTGATCAAGGCCGGCCGCGTGCGCAAGGTGATCTGCTCGTTTCCCAAGGCCTCGCATTCGTGGGTCTTCGACGACCTGTACCGGCGCGGCGCCATCGAACTGGAATGCGTGCCGCAGGGCACCATCGCCGAACGGCTGCGCGCCGCCGGCGCCGGCCTGGGCGGCTTCTTCACCCCCACGGCCTATGGCACCGAACTGGCCGCCGGCAAGGAAACCCGCGTCATCGACGGCCGCGGCCATGTCTTCGAAACCCCATTGCACGGCGACTTCGCGCTGGTCAAGGCCGACCTGGCCGACCGCTGGGGCAATCTCACCTACCGCAAGAGCGCCCGCAACTTCGGCCCCATCATGTGCATGGCCGCGAAAACCACCATCGTGCAGGTGCGCGCCAAGGTGGCGTTGGGCGAGCTGTCGCCCGAGGCCGTGGTGACGCCGGGCATCTTCGTCAAGCGCGTCACCCAGGTGGCGCACTCCGCGTTCTCCAGTTGAAGGATTCCCCATGCCCACTCCCCTGACCCGCGAAGCCATGGCGCGGCGCCTGGCGCAAGACATTCCCGACGGCAGCTACGTCAACCTGGGCATCGGCATGCCGGTGCTGGTGGCCGCGCACCTGCCCGCCGGCCGCGAGATCGTGCTGCACAGCGAAAACGGCATTCTCGGCATGGGCCCGCCGCCGGCCGAGGACGACATCGACCTGGACCTCATCAACGCCGGCAAGCAGCCGGTGACGCTGCTCGAAGGCGGCGCCTACTTCCACCACGCCGACTCCTTCGCCATGATGCGCGGCGGCCACCTGGACATCTGCGTCATGGGCGGCATGCAGGTCGCGGCCAACGGCGACCTGGCCAACTGGTCGCTCAACAAGCCCGGCGAGGCGCCGGCCGTGGGCGGCGCCATGGACCTGGCGGTGGGCGCGCGCAGCGTCTACATCCTGATGGAGCACAACAGCAAGGACGGCTCGCCCAAGATCGTCGAGCGCTGCGCCTATCCGCTGACCGGCGCCGGCGTGGTCGACCGCATCTACACCGACCTGGCCGTGATCGACGTGACGCCCGACGGCCTGTGGGTCCGGGATATGATCGACGGCATGACATTGACAGCGCTACAGGCACGCACCGGCGCGCCGCTGCGCGCAGGCTGATGCTGCCCCACCTTCCCCCGCCCGGCTACGCCGCGCCCCTCGCTCCCGAGGATCACCCTGATCAGTTGCGCGGCGATCCCGACTACATGCTGACGCTGGCGCGCGGCCTGCACGTGATCCGCGCCTTCGGCACCCGCCGCCATCCGCAGACCGCGGCCGAACTGGCGCGCCGCGCCGGCCTGCCGCGCGCGGTGGTGCAGCGCTGCCTGCACACGCTGATCCTGTTGGGCATCGCCGAACAGCATGGCCGCCAGTACATCCTGACGCCGCGCATCCTGGGGCTGGGCTATGCCTACTTCTCGTCCACGCCATTCGTCTCGCTGGCGCAGCCGGTGCTGGAGGAACTGAGCGCCAGCGTCAACGAGACCTGCGCGCTGGCCATCATGGAAGGGCACGAAATGCTCTACCTGGCGCGCTCGGAAGTGAACCGGCTGCTGGCCACCTCGATGGGGCTGGGCAGCAGGCTGCCGGCCTATTGCACCTCGATCGGCCGGGTGCTGCTGGCGCAGTTGTCCGAGCCGGCGCTGGCGCGCTACTTCGCCGCCATCGAACTGCAGCCCTACACCGAGTTCACCATCACCACCGAAGCGCGGCTGCGGGCCGAGCTGGCGCGTATCCGCGAGCAGGACTACGCGGTGGTCGACCAGGAACTCGAATTGAATGTGCGCGCCATCTCGGTGCCGGTGCGCTCGGCCAGCGGCAAGGCCTGCGGCGCCGTCAACGTCAGCGTCAAGGCGGCGCGGGTGCCGCTGGAGCGATTGACGGGGGAATTCCTGGCGCCAATGCGCCAGGCGGTGGCCAGGATCGGGGAATTCCTGGCGGCCTGAGCGGCCGCCCCCCCTCCTACAAGTCCGTGGTGTCGAGCGTGAACGCGGCGGCGGCGCGGCCGATGCGGTCGTTGACCGCGTGCCACGCCTCGCTGTCCGGCGGCGCCTGCACGATGATGCGCGCGAAGCCTTGGCCGTCCAGGTCGCGCAACAACGCGTACAGCGCCTGGGCGTAGCGCGCCGGATCGGCCGGCACCTGTTGCCACTGGATGCGCGCATCGACGGCCGCCGGCGGCGGCGTGTACGCCACCACCACGACCTTGCCCGGCGGCAGGCCGCGGCCTTGCAGCGCGGCTTGCAGGCGCGCGTCGGACGCCAGTTCCAGCGCCGTGCGCGGCGCATAGTGCGCCTTCAGCGTGCCCGAGGCGCGCGGCGCGGCGGCGTCGGGCGCGAACACCTGCACGCCCAGCACGGCCTCGATCTGCGCGGCGCTGATGTGGCCGGGGCGCAGCAGCACCGGGCCGGCGCCGCGGTCCAGCCGCGACAGGTCCAGGATGGTCGATTCGATGCCGACCTCGGCGGCGCCGCCTTCCAGCACCGGCATGCCGGCCGCGACCTCGTCGGGAAATTCGTGGCGCACGTGGTCGGCGCGGGTGGGAGATACCTGGCCGAACTTGTTGGCCGACGGCGCGGCCACGCCGCCCTGCCCGTTCGGCTTGCCGGCCGCGAACGCCGCCAGCAGCGCCTGCGCCACCGGATGCGAGGGGCAGCGGATGCCGATGCTGTCCTGGCCGCCGCTGACGGTGTCGGCGATGTGCGGCGCGCGCTTGAGGATCAGCGTCAGCGGACCGGGCCAGAAGGCGTCGATCAGCAGACGCGCCTCGGGCGGCACCTCGGCCGCCCAGTACGACAGGTCGCCCTGCGGCGCGATGTGCACGATCACCGGGTGGTTCGACGGCCGGCCCTTGGCGGCGTAGATCCTGCCCACGGCCTGCGGGTTCTCGGCGTCCGCGCCCAGGCCGTAGACGGTCTCGGTCGGGAACGCGACCAGCTCGCCGGCCAGCAGGCGCCGGGCGGCGTCGGCGATGTCCGCGGCGCTGGCGGAGTCGGGCGAAGCGGACATGGCGTTACTCGGGCGCCTGCATGCCCAGCGCGGCGGCGACACGCGCCGCGTCGGCCTGGGCCTGCTGCAGCGTCGGCGCGACGATGGTGACGTGGCCCATCTTGCGCCCGCGGCGCGCCTCGCGCTTGCCGTACAGGTGCAGCTTGGCCGTGGGCACCGCCAGCGCGGCGGCCCAGTCGGGCTCGCGCTGCGCGTCGCCGGAGGCCGACGGATACCAGATGTCGCCCAGCAGGTTCAGCATCACGGCGGGCGCCAGCAGGTCGGTGCCGCCCAGAGGCAGGCTGGCCATGGCGCGCGCCTGCTGCTCGAACTGGCTGGTGAGGCAGGCGTCCATGGTGTAGTGGCCGCTGTTGTGCGGACGCGGCGCGATCTCGTTGACGATCAGGCTGCCGTCCCGGAGCACAAAGAATTCCACGCACAGCACGCCGTGGTAGCCCAGGCCCTGCGCGATGGCCTGCGCGGCCGCGGTGGCCTGCGCCTGGCGTTCGGCGTGGGCGGCGTCGAGCTTGACCGGCGCCGCCGTCGACACGGCCAGGATGCCGTCGCGGTGCACATTGCGCGCCACCGGGAACACCACGCTGGAACCGTCGAAACCGCGCGCGAGCACGACCGAGATTTCGTAGTCCAGCGGCATCAGCGCTTCCAGCACGCAGGCCACGCCGCCGAACTCGGCGAACGCGGCCAGCGCGGCCTCGCGCGAATCGATGCGGGCCTGGCCCTTGCCGTCGTAACCCAGGCGCGCGACCTTGAGGATGCCGGGGAACAGGCTGTCGGGCGCGGCGCGCAGGTCGGCCTCGCTGCGGATGGCGGCGTGCGGCGCGACCGGGATGCCCTGGCTGGCGATGAAGGCCTTCTCGGCGATGCGGTCCTGCACGATGGCGACCGCGTCGGCGGCCGGGCTGACGCGACAGCGGGTCGCCAGCGCGCGCAGGCTGTCGGCCGGCACGTTCTCGAATTCGGTGGTGACGGCCTGACAGGTCTGCGCCAGGCGCGCGAGGCCGTCTTCGTCGTCATAGGCGGCCTGGATGTGCAGGTCCGCCACCATGCCCGCCGGGCATTCGGCGGCCGGGTCCAGCACCGCGACCTTGTAGCCCAGGCTTTGCGCCGCGTGACAGAACATGCGGCCCAGTTGGCCGCCGCCCAGCAGGCCGAGCCAGCCGCCCGGGGCAATGGTGAAAGCAGTCGATTGCGTCATGGGGATCAGGCCTCGGGCGGAACCTTCATGTCGCGCGCGGCCTGCGTCTGGCGCGCGCGGAATGCCACCAGCTTCTTGTGCAGGCCGGCGTCGGTGCCCGCCAGCGTGGCGATCAGGTGCAGCGCGGCGTTGGCGGCGCCGGCCTCGCCGATGGCGAAGGTGGCCACCGGCACGCCCTTGGGCATCTGCACGATGGACAGCAGCGAATCCTCGCCGCGCAGGTACTTGGACGGCACCGGCACGCCGAACACCGGCACTTCGGTCAGGGCCGCCATCATGCCCGGCAGGTGGGCCGCGCCGCCGGCGCCGGCGATGATGCCGCGCAGGCCGCGATCAAACGCGGCGGCGCCGTACTCGGCCATGTCCTGCGGCATGCGGTGCGCGGAAATCACGCGCGCCTCGTACGGCACGCCGAAGTCTTCGAGCATGGTGACGGCGTGCTTCATGACCTCCCAATCGCTGGAGGAACCCATAATCACGCCCACCACGGGGGTGGCCTGCGCCGCTGCGAAAGTCTTGGCTGTCATAACCGGTGTCGAGTCGTTGAAAGGCCGCGGCCGTGCCGCGAAACCCGGTATTTTACCCGGCGCCGGCGCCACCCCTAGGGCGTATTGCCCGAACCCAGCCAGAGATAGCCGGTGGGATTGTCCGGGCAGGGCCCGAAACCGCATTGCAGCGTGGTGCTGCCCAGGTTGGCGAGCACCATGATGAAAAACAGGGCCATGATGATTACGCCCAGCGCCGACACCGGCCGCTTGAGCATGTTGTCGCCCCATTTGCGATCCACCGACAGCATCAGCACGCAGAACACGATCAGGACGCTGAAGGCGATAAAAGCCCAGGTGTAGAAGTGCAGGCCCAGGAACGGCGTGCCATAGCCCGGGTCGCCCGGCGCGATGTGCAGCAGCACCTGGCGGCCCGCCGCCACCATGCCGCCGAGCGAGGCGGCAATCGTCATGGCGTAGTGCATGGG
The DNA here is from genome assembly GCF_052698165.1 of Achromobacter sp. CF-sbj1-Ac2-l. Taxonomy (NCBI): domain Bacteria; kingdom Pseudomonadati; phylum Pseudomonadota; class Betaproteobacteria; order Burkholderiales; family Alcaligenaceae; genus Achromobacter; species Achromobacter sp. CF-sbj1-Ac2-l. The sequence continues at coordinate 4,837,857 of NZ_CP199855.1, forward strand.
TGACGGGCCCAGCCGCAGGTTCAGCAGCAACCCCACCCCGGCCAGCATGAAGGCCACGCGTTGCAGCAGGCAGAGCGGGCAAGGCGGCTCGTCGTAGGCGAATTGCCAGGCGAAGGCCAGTCCCAGGATCGTCGTCACGCCCAGCAGGGCCAGGGCATTGAGCACGCGCGAGCCGCGCGCGGGATTGCGGGAAAAGATCATGTCGGCGGGCCTACAGCGACAGCGCCAGCGGGCTGGTCATGTGGAACTGGCACCAGGCGGCGAACACGCCCAGGGTGATCAGCCAGAAGGCGACGCAGGGACGGCGCTTGCCCAGCAGACCGAACCACACGGCGACCAATCCGGTCAGGAAAGGCAACATCATGATCATGCGCAGCTCCTTTCTTCGTCCGGTGGGCGATGCGCCCAGGCGGCGGCTGCGGGCCGCGTCCGGCAAGTTGGCGGAAAGGAGGCCGCGCGAGCACGCCGCCGGCCTCCGGATGCAGGTTGCCGGCGAGTATAGCGTAACAATACGCAATAATTTTTACGGAAAAGCAGGGATTTCCCTGACCGTCCGGCCGACGCGGACAAAAAAAACCGCCCGGTTCACGGGCGGCTCTCGGGGCGCGGCGCGCGCGTCAGGCGACCAGGCGGTCGAGCGCTTCGCGGTACTTGGCGGCGGTCTTTTCCAGCACGTCCTGCGGCAGGCGCGGCGCGGGCGGGGTCTTGTCCCAGGTCTGGGTCTCGAGCCAGTCGCGCACGAACTGCTTGTCGAAGGAAGGCGGGCTGATGCCCACGCGGTAACCGTCGGCCGGCCAGAAGCGCGAGGAATCCGGCGTCAGCACTTCGTCCATCAGGTACAGCGTGCCGTCGTCGTCCAGGCCGAACTCGAACTTGGTGTCGGCGATGATGATGCCCTTGGTGGCGGCGAATTTGGCCGCCTCGGCATACAGCTTGAGCGTGACGTCGCGGATGCGCTCGGCCATTTCCTGGCCGACTTCCTTGACCACGTGGGCAAAATCGACGTTTTCGTCGTGCATGCCGAACTCGGCCTTGGCGGCCGGCGTGAAGATCGGCTCGGGCAGTTGGCTGGCCTGCTGCAGGCCGGCGGGCAGCTTGATGCCGCAGACGGCGCCGGTGGCCTGGTAGTCCTTCCAGCCGGAACCGATCAGGTAGCCGCGGGCCACCGCTTCCACCAGGATCGGCTTGAGGCGCTTGACCACCACGGCGCGGCCGCGCACCTGGTCGACTTCATCGGGCGCCACCACGTCTTCGGGCTTGATGCCGGTGGAGTGGTTCGGCAGGATGTGGGCCAGCTTCTGCAGCCAGAACTCGGTCAGTTCGGTCAGCACCTGCCCCTTGCCGGGGATGGGATCGTCGAGGATGACGTCGAACGCCGAGATGCGGTCCGATGCGACGATCAGCAACTTGTCGTCGCCCACCGCGTACATGTCGCGGACCTTACCGCGGCCCAGCAGCGGCAAGGACTTGATGCTGGATTGATGCAAAGCAGAAGTCACGGAAAAATGGCCTATGGCAAAAATGGGGGTCGCGCAAAGCGCATAGGTTACTGCAAATAGCCCCGTCTTGCCGCGCGTCGGGCCGCGGGTTAGTCTGGCCGGATGCCAAAAAATGCGCCGGCCGCGCACCGCGTCACGGCGCCCCCTTTTCACCTGGAGGAGACACAGTCGTATGCAGGATGCAACCCAGAAACGCCCGCCCCACGCCGACGCGCAGGTCCACCTGACCGGCGGCTGCCAATGCGGGGCGGTGCGCTACGCGGTGACCGACGAACCCATCATGGCGGCCACCTGTCATTGCCGCGATTGCCAGTATTCCAGCGGCGGCGCGCCGGCCCACGCGCTGATCCTGCCGGCCGGCTCGGTCACCCTGCTGCGCGGCCAGGCGCGCGAACACCGTTACCAGGGCGATTCCGGCCATACCGTGATGCGCAGCTTCTGTGCGGACTGTGGCACGCCGCTGTTCGGCGGCTCGGAAGGCATGGGCTACGAAGTGGTGCGGGCCGGATCCCTGGACGATCCCGAGGCCTTCCACACCCGCGTCAGCATGTGGACCGATTCGGCGCCGTCCTGGCACCATGTGGACCGGACCGTGCCGAACTTCCCCCGCAACGCCCCGCCCGCCTGAGGCGCGCGCGACAGGCACGAAAAAAAGGCGGGCCCTCGCGGGCCCGCCTTTTTGCTGCCCGCCTTCCATGCAGGGAAGGCGGCCGGCGGCTTACTGCACCACCTGGGCCAGCTTGCCCGAGGCGTACTGGGCGGCGATCTCGGTCAGCGGCAGGGCCTTGATCTTGCTGGCGTTGCCGGCGGTGCCGAACTCGGTGTAGCGAGCCACACAGATCGCCTTGGCGGCGGCGCGGGCCGGCTTCAGGTATTCGCGCGGGTCGAACTTCTCGGGATTCTCGGCGAAGAAGCGGCGGATGGCGCCGGTCATGGCCAGACGGATATCGGTGTCGATATTGATCTTGCGCACGCCGTACTTGATGGCTTCCTGGATTTCCTCGACCGGCACGCCGTAGGTTTCCTTCATGTTGCCGCCGAATTCACGGATCTCGGCCAGCAGTTCCTGCGGCACGCTGGAGCTGCCGTGCATCACCAGGTGGGTGTTGGGCAGGCGGGCGTGGATTTCCTTGATGCGGGCGATCGACAGGATGTCGCCGGTGGGCTTGCGCGTGAACTTGTAGGCGCCGTGGCTGGTGCCGATGGCGATGGCCAGGGCGTCGAGCTGGGTGCGGCGCACGAAGTCGGCGGCCTGCTCCGGATCGGTCAGCAGTTGGTCCATGGTCAGCTTGCCGTCGGCGCCGTGGCCGTCTTCCTTGTCGCCTTCCATGGTTTCGAGCGAGCCCAGGCAGCCCAGTTCGCCTTCGACCGTCACGCCCAGCTTGTGGGCCACGTCCACCACCTTCTTGGTGACTTCGACGTTGTAGTCGTAGTCGGCGATGGTCTTGCCGTCTTCCTTGAGCGAGCCGTCCATCATGACGCTGGAGAAGCCCAGGTCGATGGCGCCCTGGCAGACCTTCGGCGACTGGCCGTGGTCCTGGTGCATGACCACGGGGATGTGCGGGTAGGACTCCACGGCGGCCTGGATCAGGTGCTTCAGGAAGCCTTCGCCGGCGTACTTGCGGGCGCCGGCCGAGGCCTGCATGATCACCGGGCTGTCGGTCTCCGCCGCGGCTTCCATGATGGCCTGGACCTGTTCCAGGTTATTGACGTTGAATGCCGGAATGCCGTAGCCGTGCTCGGCGGCGTGGTCGAGCAACTGGCGCATGGAGACTAGGGCCATGTGTGGTCCTCCTTAGGTACTGTCGATTGAAAGATGGTTGAAATCGAGCGGGATGGTGGGATTTTACGGGGGATTCGAAGAAAGGTCTTGAAACGGCCGGTATCCCTATCCACCAGGACTAAACCGGCCGCCGGAGCCGCGCGCGAACCGCGTCCGCCGTCCGGCCAGGATCGGCCCGGGACGCGGCCGGGCAGCCCCGCTCAGGGCCGTCCCGCGTGCGGCACGTCCACCTCGGCCACCAGAATCCGCCCCTCTGGTTTGGCGCGGCGGTTGGCCTCGATGAAATCGGGCGCCGCCGCCATGAACAGCGTCTTGCCGTCCGGCCCGCCCAGGGCCGCGGCGAAGATGCCCAGGTCGCCAGTATCGATCTGTTCCAGGATCCGGCCGCCGCGGGCCATCCGCACGATGCGCTTGCCGATGGCGTCGGCCACCCACAGCGCGCCCTCGGCGTCCAGCGCGCCGCCGTCCGGGCCGATGGCCGAGGCCGCGATCAGCACCGACAGGTCATCGGAATCCGGCAGCGCGCCGAAATGGGCCCAGTCGCGCCGAGGCCCCAGGGCGCCGTCAGGCAGGATGTCGAATTCCGAGATCCGGTTGCCGAAGGTCTCGTTGACGATCAGGGTCTTGCCGTCGGGGGTGATGAACGAACCATTGGGAAACCACAGCCCATCCGCCACCACCTGGGCCACCCCGTCCGGGTCCACCCGCACCAGGGTGGTGGTGGCAAAGGGCTCGCCGGCCATCAGGTCGAAACCGAAGTTACCCACATAGGCGCGGCCCTGGGCGTCGACCACCAGGTCGTTGATGGGGCCGCCGGTCAATGCCGACAGGTCCGCGTGCGGCACCAGTCGGCCATCCCGCTCGCGCCGCAGCAGCCTGCGGTCCTTCATGGAGGAGATCAGCAGCCGCCCGTCGGGCAGCCAGCCCAGGCCGGAGGGCTGCTCCAGCACCCGGCAGATCACCTCCGCCCGCCCCAGCAGGTCGACGGCGATCACCTTGCCCGTATAGAAATCGGAGGCCCACAGGCGCCCGTCGTGCCAGCGCAGGCCCTCCAGGAACGTATACCCCGACACCAGCACGGACAATTCGCGTTTCGGCATAGCTCTGTCTCCTATAAGGGGGGCCTGTGTGACCCTTTTTTGTGTCGCCCGGCGGCGCACAGGCGGCCAGGCCGGACCATTTTGTCATGCTCCGGCCGCCCTGGCAGTCAGGTATGACCCGTCCCCAACCTGACAACTAACTGTCAGGTTGGCGGCGTTAACATCGCGCCCCAAGGGTTAACCCGCGCCACTCCGGGTCCCCTCCGGCATATCCTTCATTGGACCGTTTCGCCCCGCCCCATGCCGGCGGGTAAGGCCTATCCGGCCAACCGACCAGGTCCCTGTTTTCCGTTTTTGAAGATGAATACTAAGAAGCTGACGCGTTACATCGGCATTGCCATGGTGCTGGGCGTCGTGGTGGGCTATTTCTGCAACAAGTACGCGCAGAACGCGCAAGAGGCCAAGGACATCGCCTCGTACTTCAGCCTCATCACCGACATCTTCCTGCGCATGATCAAGATGATCATCGCGCCCCTGGTATTCGCCACCCTGGTGTCCGGCCTGGCCAGCATGAGCGACGCCAGCGCCGTCGGCCGCATCGGCCTGCGCGCCATGTTCTGGTTCATCGCGGCCTCGGCCATCTCGCTGCTGCTGGGCCTGGCGCTGGTCAACATCTTCCAGCCCGGCGCCCACCTGAACCTGGCGCTGCCCGACGCGGCCGCCAGCGCCGGCCTGAAGACCGGCGACTTCACCCTCAAGGCCTTCATCGCGCACGTGTTCCCCAAGAGCATCGCCGAAGCCATGGCCAACAACGAGATCCTGCAGATCCTGGTGTTCTCGCTGTTCTTCGGCGCGGCGCTGTCGTTCATCCGCGGCAAGGGCCACAACACGATCTACACCATGATCGACGAGCTGGCCAAGATCATGTTCCGCGTCACCGACTACGTGATGCGCTTTGCGCCGCTGGGCGTGTTCGCCGCCATGGCCGCCGCCATCACCACCGAGGGCCTGGGCGTGCTGGTCAGCTACGGCAAGCTGATCGGCGAGTTCTACCTGGGCCTGGCGCTGCTGTGGGCCATCCTGTTCGGCGTCGGCTACCTGTTCCTGGGCAAGTCCACCTTCCGCCTGGGCGGCCTGATCAAGGAACCGACCCTGCTGGCCTTCTCGACCGCCAGCAGCGAATCGGCCTACCCCAAGACCATCGAGGCGCTGGAGCGTTTCGGCGTGTCCAAGCGCATCTCGGGCTTCGTGCTGCCGCTGGGCTACTCGTTCAACCTGGACGGCTCGATGATGTACCAGTCGTTCGCGGTGCTGTTCATCGCGCAGGCCTACAACATCGAGATGAGCTTCTCGCAGCAGTTGACGCTGCTGCTGGTGCTGATGGTCACCAGCAAGGGCATGGCCGGCGTGGCGCGCGCCTCCCTGGTGGTGGTGGCGGCGACGCTGCCGATGTTCCACCTGCCCGAGGCCGGCCTGCTGCTGATCATGGGCATCGACCAGTTCTTCGACATGGGCCGCACCGCCACCAACGTGGTCGGCAACAGCCTGGCCACCGCCGTCATCGCCAAGATGGAAGGCAAGGAAGAGGACCTGGCGGCCGGCGCCCCGTCCAGCCCTGCCACGGACACGGACTCGACGCCGGTGCGGACGGCCTCGCGCGAGGCCTGAACGGAACGCGCCAATACCTTCACGCCCCATGAAAAACGGGCCCCGCGCATCCACCGCGGGGCCCGTTTCTCATGGATCGGCCGGCAGCCCGCCAGGGACCGCCGCGCCAACTCAATCGTTGACCGAGCACGACACCGGCGCGCCGTCCTCGAATTCGACGTCGTAGGTATGGACCGGGTCCCACGGCAGCGTGAACCACAGTTCGTAACCATCGCCGTCCTCGTCGAACAGCCACAGCGCGCGCAGCACGGCCCTCTCGGCCATCGCCTCGGCGGTTTCCTCGCGCAGCAGTTGGTCGTCCTCGATGCCGAGCTTCTTGTAGTGCTCGTACGAGTAGTTGTCCAGCAGAAAGTCCGCCGCGGCCAGGATCTGCTCGTCGAGATTGCCGATGATGGCCTTGACCACCTTGGAAGCCGCGCCATCCGGCTCTTCGCCGTCGGTCTGGACCATGACGTGGATCGGCGGGCGGCCCTCGCCCACGGGCACGTTTTCCGCGGCCCAGAGATCGGGTTCTTCGGGGTCCTGGGTGAAGTTGAATCGTGCCATTGCGTGCTCCGGAAAATAAGGCAGACAGGCCGCCCGCTCGTTGGCGGCGTCCTCGTCCACCCATTTAACCAGATGCGCGTGTCCGCCGCTTGTCCATCGACAAGCTTCGGCGGTTTGCTCAGGCAGCCACCAGGCCGTTGGCCTCGGCCACCGGCGCCGGCACGCGAGCCGGCGCGTAGTGCGTCGAGAACACCAGGCGGCCGGCGCTCCAGGTATGGCTGATCAGCGGCAGCGCGCCGACCTGCGCCACCGCCACCAGGTCGGCGCGCTGGCCGACCGCGATACGGCCCCGATCGCGCAGGCCGCAGGCGTCGGCCGGATTGGCCGTCACCAGCGCGATCGCCTGCGACAGCGTCAGCTCGGTCTGCGCCGCGACCGCGAAGGCCGCGGCGATCAGGGTCGAGGGCTGGTAGTCCGAGCACAGGCAGCTCGCCACGCCGGCGCGGATCGCGTCGATGGCGCGCATCGACCCGCTCTGGCTCTTGCCGCGCAGCACGTTGGGCGCGCCCAGGATGGTGGGCAGGCCGCAGGAGACGGCGGCGCGGGCGGTGTCCAGGGTGATCGGGAATTCGCTCATCGCCACGCCCAGGTTGCGCATGGTGGCGATGCGATGGATCGAATCGTCGTCATGGCTGGCGGTCGGGATGCCCAGGCCGCGCGCATGCGCCAGCAGGGTCTCGACCCGCTGCACCGCGCCGTCCTGGGCGCGGGCCTTGGCGTGCGCGGCCGCTTCGGCCTGCTCGCGGCTCATGGAATGGTTGCCGATCATGTACTGCAGGTACGACTCCAGCGTCTTGAACTGGCCCTGGCCGGGCGAGTGGTCCATCACCGACAGCAGGTCCACCGCGCCCTCGTCCATCAACTGCCGCAGCACCGGCACCGAGGTCGCGTCGGTGATTTCGTAGCGGCAATGCACGCGGTTGTCGACCAGGCTGTGCTGGCGGAAGGCGCGCACGCCGCGCACCACCTGGGCGGCGGTCTCGTTGTTGCGCACGCCCAGGTCGCTGTTGGCGAACGACAGCGCGTGGTAGGGCGTGGTGATGCCGGCCGCGGCATTGCGTCGGTCCACCTGGGCCACCGCGAAGTCCAGCGGGAATAGCACCTTCGAGCGCGGCTCGGCTTCCTTTTCGATGGCGTCGCAATGCAGGTCGACCAGGCCCGGCACCAGCGTCAGGCCACGCAGGTCGATCTCGTGCGCGCCGCGGGCGCCGTCAGGCGCGATGGCGGCGATGACGCCGTCCTCGATCATGACAGCGCCGTCTTGCAGCACGCGGTCCGGCAGCACGACGCGGGCGTGGGTCAAGTAGGTACGGGTCATGCTTACTCCAGTTCGACGGCGGCTTGCGCGGGGCGTAGCGCCAGGACGCGCGATGCCACCGCGTCGCGCACTTCTTCATCGTGGAAGATGCCCAGCAGGCAGCGGCCGGCGGCGCGCGCTTCGCGGATCAGCTCCACCACCACGGCGCGGTTGTCCGGGTCCAGCGAGGCGGTCGGCTCGTCCAGCAGCAGGATCGGATGCTGGGCGATGAAACCGCGGGCGATGTTGACGCGCTGCTGCTCGCCGCCCGAGAAGGTGGCGGGCGCCAGTCCCCACAGGCGCTGCGGCACGTTCAGGCGCCGCAGCATGGCGCCGGCGCGCTCGCGGGCCTCGTCCGGCTCGACGCCGGCCATGCGCAGCGGCTCGGCCACCACGTCCAGCGCCGACACGCGCGGAATCACCCGCAGGAACTGGCTGACGTAGCCGAGGACGTCGCGCCGCAACGCCAGGATGCGCTGCTCGGGCGCGCCGACCAGTTCCACCCAGTCATCGCCGGCGCGCACGCGGATGCTGCCTTCGGTGGCCAGGTAGTTGCCGTACAGGCAGCGCAGCAAGGTGCTCTTGCCGGTGCCCGAAGGGCCCGCCAGCACCAGGCAGTCGCCGGCGGCGGCGTCGAAATCGACCGCCTCCAGCACCGGCAGGCGGATGCCGCCCTGGTTATGCAGGGTGAACATCTTTCCGAGGCCCCGCACCTCGATCATGGGTTTCGCGACAGTCATGGTCAGCTCTGCAAAATGGAAGACACCAGCAACTGGGTGTAGGGATGCTGCGGATCGTCGAGGATCTGGTCGGTCAGGCCGCTTTCGACCACCTCACCGCCGCGCATCACCAGGGTGCGGTGCGCCAGCAGGCGCGCCACCGCCAGATCGTGGGTGACCACGATCGCGGCCAGGCCCAGGTCGGTCACCAGTTGGCGCAGCAGGTCCAGCAGGCGGGCCTGCACCGACACGTCCAGCGACGCGGTCGGCTCGTCCATGAACACCAGGCGCGGATGGGTCACCAGGTTGCGGGCAATCTGCAGGCGTTGCTGCATGCCGCCGGAGAAAGAAGCCGGCGCGTCGTCCAGGCGTCCCGCGTCGATCTCCATCTTCCGCAGCCAGCCGCTCGCGGCCTGGCGCAGTTCGCCGTAGTGGCGGTCGCCCACCGCCATCAGGCGTTCGGCGATGTTGGCGCCGGCGCTGACCTGCATGCGCAGGCCATCGCGGGCGTTCTGGCGCACGAAGCCCCAGTCGGTGCGGGCCAGCAGCCGCAGGCGCGCGCCGGACAGCGCGGCCAGGTCGGTGAAACCCTGGTCGCGGGTGTCGTACCAGACACTGCCGGCGTCGGGCGCGGTCTGGTACGACACGGCCGACAGCAGTGTGCTCTTGCCGGAACCGGACTCGCCCACCACGCACAGCACCTCGCCGGGGAACAGGTCGAAACTGACGTTGCGGCAACCGTGCACGCCGTCCCAGGTGCGCGTCATGCCGCGCACGGAAAGCAAGGGTTGGGCGTTCATGCGGTGGCTTCCTTTGCGGCCTGCGCGGCCTGGCGGTCGTTGCAGTATTCGGTATCGGAGCAGACGAAGCGGCGGGTGCCGGCATCGTCCAGGATGATCTCGTCGAGGAAGCTGTCGCGCGAGCCGCACACGTCGCAGCATTCCGACCACTTCTCCACGGTGAAGGGATGGTCCTCGAAGTCCAGGCTCTTGACCCGGGTGTAAGGCGGCACCGCATAGACCCGCTTCTCGCGGCCGGCGCCGAACAGCATCAGCGCCGGGCTGTTGTCCAGCTTGGGGTTGTCGAACTTCGGGATCGGCGACGGCCGCATCATGTAGCGGTCGTTGACGATCACCGGGTAGTCGTAGGTGGTGGCGATGTGGCCATGCTGGGCGATGTCCTCGTACAGCTTGACGTGCATGCCGCCATATTCGGCCAGCGCGTGCATGGTGCGGGTCTCGGTCTCGCTCGGTTCGAGCCAGCGCAGCGGCTCGGGGATCGGCACCTGGAACACCATGATCTGGTCGGCCCGCAGCGGCGTTTCCGGAATGCGGTGGCGCGTCTGCACGATGCTGGCGTCGCGGGTCGATTCGGTGGTGGCCACGCCGGTCACGCGACCGAAGAAGCGGCGGATGTTGATGGCGTTGGTGGTGTCGTCCGAGCCCTGGTCGATCACCTTGAGCACGTCGCCCGGGCCGATGATCGACGCCGTCACCTGGATGCCGCCCGTGCCCCAGCCATAGGGCAGCGGCATCTCGCGGCTGCCGAACGGCACCTGGTAGCCGGGAATCGCCACCGCCTTGAGCAGCGCGCGGCGCAGCATGCGCTTGGTGGACTCGTCCAGGTAGGCGAAGTTGTAGTGCTCGTCGCGTTCGACCGCGGCGCCGGGAGTGGGGGAAGTCGTCATGAGGAAATGGCCTCGTCGAGCTGGCGGGTGTTCTCGGGGGCCGGCGCGGCGCGCTCGGCGCGCAGGCGGCGCAGCAGTTCCAGGTTGGCCTGGAAGTCCACGTAGTGCGGCAGCTTCAAGTGCTGCACGAAGCCGGAGGCCTCGACGTTGTCGCTGTGGTACAGCACGAACTCGTGGTCATTGGCAGGCGAGTCGGCGCGTTCGCCGAGTTCCTGCGCCTTCATGGCGCGGTCCACCAGCGCCATCGACATGGCCTTGCGCTCGCCGTAGCCAAAGGTCAGGCCATAGCCGCGGGTGAACTTGGGGCCTTCCTCGGCGTTGCCGGCGAACTGGCTCACCATCTGGCATTCGGTGATCTCGATCTCGCCCACCGTGACGGCGAAACCCAGTTCCTCGATGTGCATCTCGACTTCCACGAAACCGTAGCGGATCTCGGCGGCGAACGGGTGCGTGTTGCCGTAGCCGCGCTGCGTGGAATAGCCCATCGACAAGAGGAAGCCCTCGTCGGCGCGCGCCAGATTCTGCAGGCGAGCGGCGCGCGAGGCAGGAAAGTCCAGCGGCTGGCGCGTCAGGTCGAACGGCTCGGGATCGCCCTCGGGCACCGCCTCGGCGTCGATCAGGTCGTCGTGCGCCAGCAGGTCGGTGACGCGCGGCATGGCGCTGTCCAGCGGCTCGCCGCCCGCCGGCAGGGCGTCGGCCTCGCGCTCGGCCTCCAGCGAGAAGTCCAGCAGGCGCTGGGTGTAGTCGTAGGTCGGCCCGAGGATCTGGCCGCCGGGCACGTCCTTGAAAGTCGACGAGATGCGGCGCTGCAGGCGCATGGCGCCGGTGTCGATCGGCTGGGTGTAGCCGTAGCGCGACAGCGTGGTGCGGTAGGCGCGCAGCAGGAACACCGCTTCGATCACGTCGCCGGCGGCCTGTTTCAGCGCCAGCGCCGCCAGTTGCGGATCGTAGAGCGAGCCTTCGGCCATCACGCGCGACACCGCCAGCGGCATCTGTTCGCGGATCTGGTCCAGGCTCAGTTCGGGCAGGGCCCGGTCGCCGCGCCGATAGTCGTCCAGCATTCTGTAGGAATTGAGGATGGCGCGTTCGCCCCCTTTGACGGCCACATACATGTCAGCTCTCCACGCGCGTGCCGCGAGGCAGCGCGCACAGTTGCCGCCCGTGCGTCAGGAACACGTCGACGCCCAGCGGAAAACGTTGATGGTTGATGCGCCAGTCGCGCCAGAAACCGTCCGGCAGGCCGGCGGCGCGCAGCGCCTGGCGGCTCTGGATGCCGGGGCCGGTCAGCGTGACCTCGGCGCCCGCGTCCAGCGACGCGACCTCGATGAGCAGCGTCGTGGACAGATCCGGATAGGCCGGGTCGCCGGGATGGCACGACGCCAGCGCGGGCGCGCTGCCGCCAGCCGGCACTGCCGCGAAGCGCGCCAGAGAGGCCGACGGCACCATCGGGCAGGCGCAATGGAAGCGCAGGAAATCGAGCACGCCGGCGTCCAGGCCCTGCGGCAGCCAAAGCGGCGTGTCCACGTCCACCAGCGTCAGCAGCAGCGCGGTCAGCGCCGGCGACAGGCCGGCCGGCACGCCGCTGGCGGCGGCCACTTCATACACGCGGCCCGGATGCGCCATGGCGTCGAGCGCGGTGCGGAAGGTGGCCTGGGCGTCGTTCACCGGGTCCGCGAAGCCCGGCAGCAGCTTGCGGCTCGCGGCGGCCGCGCCAAGAAGTTCTTGATGCATGTCAGTCCTCGCCTCGCACCATCGTGAAGAATTCGACCTTGGTCTGCGCGGCGACGCGCGCCTGGCGCTCGACGCGCTCGGCGCGTTCGCGCGCCAGCGGCTGGATCAACTGCGCCTGCACCGTGTCGTGCCAGTCGGGCAGTTGCAGCAGCGCGTCGGCCACCGCGGCCTGCTCGGCATGGCGCAGCGAACGGCCCTGCACGTAGGCGATGCCGACCACGCCGTTGTCCAGGCTGACGGCGCAACGTGTCACCGTCATTTCGCCCAGGTTGAAACGCGCCCCGGTGCCGCCGCTGCGGGCCCGCGCCATGGCCATGCCGGTCTGCGCCGGGCGCAGCATCTGATACGGCGGCACGCCGCCAAGCGCGCCGAACGCCCCTTCCAGCATGGCCGGATCGGCCAGCGCCAACACCCGCATCCAGGCGGCCCGTTGCGCCTGGATTTCACCCTGCGCGGTTTGTGGATGGTCCATTATTTCCTCTAAACGTCTAGACGACTGGATGGAGTATGATCGCGTTCAAGTGGAAGTTCAACAGCCTGGCGTGAATTTTTGATGACAGTTGCGGCGGGGACGCATTGCCTATCCCGCGTCCGCCGCTTGGTGCACAATCACAGCCATTCTTGATGAAGCTGATATGACAGCACGAGCACATCCTATGGTCGAAAGAGGTTCCGGTATCGCCGTGTGGCGACAGATCGGCGAGTCGCTGGCGGACGACATCCGCAACAAGTTGTACATGGCGGGCGAGCAACTGCCCTCCGAACCGGAGCTGGCCGCCAAGTTCTCCGTCAACCGCCACACCATCCGGCGCGCCATGGGCGAGCTGGAACAGAGCGGGCTGGTGCGCATCGAGCAGGGGCGCGGCACCTTCGTGCAGGAACACGCCATCGACTACGCCATCGGCAAGCGCACGCGCTTTTCCGAGAACCTGCGCAGCCAGGGCATGCTGGGCCACCTCGAAGCCCTGGGCAGCCAGACGCTGCGCGCCGCCGACATCGCCAAGCACCTGGGCCTGGCGCGCAACGCCCCGCTGCTGCGGGTGCAGATGGTGGGCAAGGCCGAGAACCGCCCCATCAGCACCTCCGAACACTACTTCGACGAAAAGCGCTTCCCCGACTTCATCGAGCGCATGAACGCGCTGCGCTCGGTCTCGAAGGTCTACGCCCACTACGGCATCGGCGACTACACGCGCAAATGGTCGCGCATCACCGCCACGCTACCGTCTCCGGAAGTGGCGCGCATCCTCGGCCAGCCCAAGACGCGCCCGATCCTGCAGGTCGAGGCGCTGAACGTGGACCAGGCCGGCGCGCCGTTGCAATACAGCATCACCCGCTTCGTCGGCGACCTGGTCCAGCTCATGGTGGCCGACGACAGTTGAGGCCGGTGCGCGGCGGCCGCGCGCGGCCGCTTGCGCCGCCCTGCGATTTCACTCATCTAGACATCTGGTTGTAATGCTACACCGCTAACTTTCCATTCATGAACCAAGCACACGCCCCCTCGCCCCTGGCCGGTGTCACAGGCCAACGTATCCTGACCCCGCGCGGCATCGAGCACGCCAGCCTGCGATTCCATGGAGGACTGATCGACGACGCCAGCAACGCGGCCGCGCGCGGCGCGGCCTGGTTCGACGCCGGCAACCTGCTGGTGCTGCCCGGCATCGTCGACCTGCATGGCGACGCCTTCGAACGCGCCATCATGCCGCGCCCCAGCGTCACTTTCCCCTACGACGGCGCCCTGTTCGACGTCGACCGCCAACTGCTGGCCAACGGCATCACCACCGAATTCCACGGCGTCACGCTGTCGTGGGAAGGCGGCCTGCGCGGCGAGGCCTACGCCGAGCGCATGTTCGCCGCGCTGGAACGCATGGGACACATCATGGGCGCGCGCCACTATGTGCACCTGCGCTTCGAGACCCACCACGTCGGCGGGGTCGAGACCGCGCAGCAATGGATCCGCGACGGCCGCGTGCGCTTCGTCGCGCTCAACGACCATCTGCCCAGCATGGCCCGCCGCCTGGGCGACGACCGCAAGCTGCTGCAGTACGCCGACCGCGCCGAATGCGACCTGGACACCTTCCAGGAACGCATCCGCCGCGCCATGGGCGCGGCCGACTCGGTGGCCGACGCCATGCGCGAGCTGACCGCCAGCGCCCAGGCGGCCGGACTGCGGGTCGCCTCGCACGACGATCCCGACGCCGCCACCCGCCGCTACTATCACCAACTGGGCTGCGGCGTGGCGGAATTCCCGCTGACGCGCGAGGCGGCCAGCGTGGCCCGCGACCTGGGCAACTCGGTCGTCTTCGGCGCGCCCAACGTGGTGCGCGGCGGCAGCCACACCAACGCCCCCAGCGCCACTGAAATGATCCGCGCCGGCCTGTGCGACATCCTGACCTCCGACTACTACTATCCCGCGCCGCTGGCCGCCGTGCTGCGTCTGGCCAACGACGGCGTGCTGCCGCTGGAACAAGCCTGGAACCTGGTGTCGCTGAACCCGGCCCGCGCCGCCGGCCTGCAGGATCGCGGCGCGCTGGCGCCCGGACTGATCGCCGACGCCATCGTGGTCGATGACCACGTGCCCGGCCTGCCGCGCGTCTGCGCCGCCATCGTCGGCGGCGAACTGCGCTACGCCACCCGCGCCTTCGGTGACGACCACAATCAGCGCATGGCGGCCTGATCATGCCGTCGGCCCACCGCTATGCGTTGTATCTCGCCCCCGCCGGCCCCTGGCGCGAACTGGGCAGCCGCTGGCTGGGCCGTTGCGCCGACACCGGCCAGGCCCTGCCGCCGCTGCCCGGCCAGCCCGAGGCCGCGCGCGACTGGACCGAGGCGCCGCGCCATTACGGCCTGCACGCCACGCTGAAGCCGCCCTTCCGGCTGCGCCCCGGCGCCGCGCCGCAGGACGTGGACGCCGCCGCGCGCCGACTCGCCGCCGGCGAAAGCGCCTTTGCCATCCAGCTTGAATGCGAGCCGCTGCGTGGCTTCCTGGCGTGGCGCATCGCCGCCGCCGACACCGACGGTCAGGCCCGCATCAACGCCCTGGCCGCCGCCGCCGTGCGCGGCCTGGACGACCTGCGCGCGCCCGCCACCGCCGCCGAACTGGCCCGGCGCCAGGCGCACGCGCTGTCGCCCGAACAGCAGGCCATGCTGGCGCGCTGGGGCTACCCCTATGTGTTCGACACCTTCACCTTCCACATCACGCTGACCGGCAAGCTCGACGGCGCCGCGCTGGAGCAGGCGCGGGCCGGCATCGCGGCGTTCGCCGATCCGCTGCGCGGCCAGCCCTTGGCGGTGCCCGGCGTCAGCGTCTACGTCCAGCCGCAAGCGGGGGCCGACTTCATCGTCGCGCGCCACTATCCCTTCGATGGCGGCCACATCGACGCGGCGGGCGCGGCCTACCTGCAAGGATCGGCGACGGCATGAACCCGCCCGTTCCCGCCAGCGGCGAACGCCTGGTCTACCTGATGGGCGCCTCCGGCAGCGGCAAGGACACCCTGCTGCGGCTGCTGCGCGCCGGGCTGCGCGACAACGAACCGGTGCTGGTGGCGCACCGCTACATCACGCGCGATAGCGGCGCCACCGAAGACGCACTGTGCCTGAGCGCCGAAGAATTCGCGCGCCGCGCCGCCCTGGGCTGTTTCGCCTTGCGCTGGACCAGCCACGGCCTGCAGTACGGCATTGGCATCGAGGTCGACGCCTGGCTGGACGGCGGCGCGGCCGTCATCATCAACGGCTCGCGCGCGCACCTGGCCGAGGCGCACCGGCGCTATCCGGCGCTGACGGCTGTCGAGGTCACGGTCGACCCCGCGCAACTGGCGCGGCGGCTGGCGGCGCGCGGCCGCGAAACGTCCGAACAGATCGCGCTGCGCCTGCAACGCGCCGCGCAGGACTTCCCTGTCCCCGAGGGATGCCGCCTGCTGCGCGTCGGCAACAACGGCGCGCCGGAAGCCGCCACCGCCGAACTGCTGGATATCGCCCGCGGCCGGCTGATCGCGTAGCCCGCGCCGGCATCACCGCGAAACGGCCGCCGCGGAGCCACGGCCGCGCCGGCCGGGCGCCTCACTCCCGCGGTCGAGCGTCCGGCCCCAGGTCGGCGCACAGCTCCAGCAGGATGTCGGAAAAACACTCCTCGGCCGCCAGCGCCTGCTCGCGCCGGCGGCGGATCAGGTTGATCGGCGGCAACTCCCAGCCGAAGTCCCACGGCACCATGCCCAGCTTGCCGCGCTGGCACAGCTCGCGCGCGATGTCCTCGGGCACCACCGACATCAGCGCGGGGTTGGCGCTCAGCATGCCCTCGATCACATCGGTGGAATAGGCTTCCAGCACCGGCGCCGGCGAACGCAGGCCGGCGCGGATGAAGTGTTCGACGATCAGTTGGCGCGTCGGCGTGTTGACCGCCGGCAGCACCCAATCCATCCGCGCCACCGCCGCCCAGTCCGCCTCGCGCCGCGCCAGGCGCTGCGCCAATCGGCTGTGCGCGATCAGGCGCGGCCGCTGGCGGTACAGCACGCGATGGGTCAGGTCGTCCTGCGCCAGGGTCGAGGTCGCCCGGCTGATGATGCAATCGAGCTCGTGCCGCCGCAGCATCGGCACTAGGTGGTCGGTGGTGGCGCGGTGCAGCGTCAGGGTCACGCCGTGGCGCTGGTGCAGCCGGCCGATGGCGGCGGTCAGCAGCGCGCTCGACACGTAAGGCACCACGCCGACATGCAGATGCGCCGCGCGGCCGTCGTGCAGCGCCTCGACCTCGCGCGCCCACAGGTCCAGGTCGCCCTGCATGCGGCGGGCCCGCACCAGCGCCAGCTCGCCCAGCGGCGTGGGCTGCATGCCGCGCCCGGTGCGCAGGAACAGCGGCGCGCCGAAGATGTCTTCGAGCTCGGCCAGCGCCTTGGTGGCGGCGGGCTGGCTGATGCCGGTGGCGGCCGCCACGCGGGTCAGCGTGCCGTGCTTGGCGATATTCGCCAGCAGCACCAGGTGGCGGTGGCGCAGGCGGTTGGCGAGTCGGGCGGCGTCCCAGGTCAAGGCGGTCTACTCATAACTGATTGGTTATTCAATTATGCCAACAACGGACACATCAGTTATTTCACGATCCTATACTGCGCCGTATCCCCACCTCGCCCGACCCCGCCCATGTCCGACTTCACCACCCGCCCCGAAATCCGCGGCACCTTCGGCGTCGCCTCGTCCACCCACTGGCTGGCGTCGCAGGTCGCCATGGGCGTGCTGGAGCGCGGCGGCAACGCCTTCGACGCCGCGGTGGCCGGCGGCTTCACGCTGCAGATCGTCGAGCCGCACCTGAACGGCCCCGGCGGCGAAGTGCCGATCCTGCTGTGGAGCGAACGCGAAGGCCGCATGCGCGCGCTGTGCGGCCAGGGGCCCGCGCCGGCGCTGGCAACGCCGGCCTACTTCCGCGGACTCGGCGAGGACCTGGTGCCCGGCATCGGCCTGCTGCCCGCCACCGTGCCCGGCGCTTTCGGCGCCTGGCTGACGATGCTGCGCGACTACGGCACCTGGGAACTGGCCGACGTGCTGCGCCCGGCCATCGACTACGCCCGCAACGGCTTCCCGCTGGTGCCGCGCATCTCGCAAGCCATCCTGGCGGTGCAGGCCCTGTTCCGCGACGAGTGGACCAGCTCGGCCGCCGTCTGGCTGCCCGACGGCAAGGTGCCCGCGCCCGGCGCGCTGCTGCGCACGCCGGCCATCGCCGCCACCTACACCCGCATCCTCGACGAAGCGCACGCGGCGGCGACCGACCGCAATGGCCGCATCGACGCCGCGCTGGCCGTCTGGTACCGCGGTTTCGTGGCCGACGCGATCGACGCCTACTACACCCATGAAGCCGTACGCGACACCACCGGCCAGCGCAATCGCGGCCTGCTGCGCAAGGCCGACCTGGCCGACTGGCGCGCCCGCTACGACGATCCGGTCACGCTGCAATACGGCCGCTACACGGTTGCCAAATGCGGCGTCTGGTCGCAAGGCCCGGTGCACCTGCAGCAGCTCGCGCTGCTGCGCCACCTGCAAATGGACACGCTGGACCCGGCCTCGCCGCAATTCGTGCACCGCATCGCCGAGGCCGCCAAGCTGGCCTTCGCCGACCGCGCCGCCTGGTACGGCGATCCCGATTTCGTCGACGTGCCGTTGGCCGCGCTGTTGAGCGACGACTACACCCGCGCGCGCGCCGCCGCCATCGGCCCACGCGCCGCCACCACGCTGCAACCCGGATCCCCGGATGGCCGCGCGCCGCGCCTGCCCGACCTGGAAGCCGCCGCCCGCACCCTGGCCGCGTCCGACACCCGCTTCGGCGTGGGCGAGCCGACCTTCGCGGCGCTGCCGCCGGTGGCGGAATGGGCCGCGCGCGAGATCTTCGTCGGCGACACCTGCCAGATCGACGTCATCGACCGCGACGGCAACATGGTCGCGGCCACGCCGTCCGGCGGCTGGCTGTCGTCCAGCCCGGTGGTGCCGGCGCTGGGCTTTCCGCTCACCACGCGATTGCAGATGACCTGGCTGGACGAGGGCGTGCCCGGCCAGTTGCAACCTGGCAAGCGGCCCTGCACCACACTGTCGCCCGGCCTGGCGCTGCGCGACGGCCTGCCCTACATGGCCTTCGGCACGCCCGGCGGCGACCAGCAGGACCAGTGGACCGTGTCCTTCTTCCTGCGCCACGCCATGGGCCTGAACCTGCAGCAGGCGATCGACGCGCCGTCCTGGCACATCGACCATTTCCCGGGCTCGTTCTGGCCGCGTTCGCTGACGCTGAACCGCCTGACCGTCGAGGGCCGCCTGCCCGAAGCCACGCAACAAGCGCTGCGCGAGGCCGGCCATGACCTGCGCGTCGGCCCCGACTGGTCCGAAGGCCGCATCAGCGCCTGCACCCGCGAACCGGCGGCCGGCGGCGGCCTGCTGCTGCGCGCCGCCGCCAACCCGCGCGGCATGCAGGGCTACGCGGTCGGCCGATGAACCATTTTTCCATCCAGCCGGCGCACAGACCGGCCACATCACAAGGGGTAAACACCATGAAGACCATCCGACGACTGTTGCGCGCCTGCGCCCTGACCCTGGCCTGCGCCGCGCCCGCGCTGGCGCACGCGGCCTGGCCCGAAAAGCCGATCACGCTGATCGTGCCATGGGCCGCCGGCGGCTCCACCGACATCCTGGCGCGCGTGCTGTCCGAAGGCCTGACGCAGTCGCTGGGCCAGCCCGTCATCGTCGAGAACCGCTCGGGCGCCTCGGGCAACATCGGCAGCACCTTCGTGGCGCGCGCCAAGCCCGACGGCTATACGCTGCTGGTCGGCTCGATGAGCACCCACACCATGAACCAGGCGCTCTACGGCAACATGCCGTTCGACGGCGTCAAGGACTTCACGCCCATCGCCGAACTGGCGCTGGTCACCAATACGATGGTGGTGCATCCCTCGGTGCCGGCCAGCAACGTCAAGGAGTTCATCGACTACGTCAAGGCCAACCCCGACAAGGTGGCCTACGCCTCGGCCGGCCAGGGCTCGACCAATCACCTGAGCGCCGCGCTGTTCGAGAAGGCCGCCGGCGTGAAGATGATGCACATCCCCTACCGCGGCGGCGCGCCGGCTGTGCTGGATACGGTGGCCGGCCGCACCCAGGTGCTGTTCAGCGCCGGCACCCAGACCCTGCCGCACGTGCAGACCGGCAAGCTCAAGCTGCTGGCCGTCACCGAGGAACAGCGTTCGCCGTTGCTGCCCGAGGTGCCGACCGTGGCCGAGACCCTGCCTGGCTATGAACTGTCGGTCTGGTACGGCGCCTTCGGCCCGGCCGGCATGCCGCCCGAACTGACCACGCGCCTGAACCAGGAGATCAACAAGATCCTCAAGCGCCCCGACGTCGTCAAGAAGATGGGCGACATGGGCGTGCTGCTGCTGGACACCACGCCGGAGCAGTTCGGCCAGGTGCTGGCGCGCGACGCCGACAAGTACGGCAAGCTGATCAAGGAACTGGGAATCACCGCCGAATGAGCCTCACGTCCGACACCCTCGAACGCCTGGCGCTGGCCTATGACGGGGCCTCGGCCCCAGCCGCTTTCGCCGCGCTCGACGCGCATGCCCACGCCACGCTGGGGCACACGCTGTGCACCATCAACCGCCATGACGCCGAACGCATGCGGGTGGTGCGGCTGTACAGTTCGAACGCCGCCGCCTATCCGCCCGGCGGCAGCAAGGACAAGCGCGGCACGGCCTGGGGCCGCCACGTGCTGCTCGAACGCCAGGTCTTCATCGGCGAGGGCGTCGACGCGATCCGCGAATTCTTCGACGACCATGACGCGATCCAGGCGCTCGGCCTGCAATCGGTGATCAACGTGCCGGTGGTGTTCGACGGCGCCTGCCTGGGCACCGTCAACTTCCTGATGCCGCGCGCGGCGCTGACGCCGGCCGACATCGCCGCCGCCCGGCTGGCGGGCCTGCTGGCCCTGCCGGCCTTCCTGGCGCTGACGCCGGCCGGTTGAAATGCGGGACGCGCTTCGGCGCGCCCCGTGGCTCAGATCAGCGCGCGGCGGATGCGGGCCGAGGCCATGTCGATCACGACCACGAAGCCGACGATGATGATCATCACCGCGCAGGTCTCGGCATAGCGGAAGCTGCGGATGATTTCCCACAGCACGGTGCCGATGCCGCCGGCGCCGACGATGCCCACCACCGAGGCCGAGCGCACGTTCGACTCGAAGCGGTACAGCGAGTACGAGATCCACAGCGGCAGCACCTGCGGGATCACGCCGTAGACGATCTCTTCGAGCGCGTTGGCGCCGGTGGCGCGCACGCCTTCCACCGGACGCGGGTCGATGGCCTCGACCGCCTCGGAGAACAGCTTGGCCAGCACGCCGGTGGTGTGCACCCACAGCGCCAGCACGCCGGCGAAGGGCCCCAGGCCCACCGCCACGATGAACAACATCGCGAACACCATTTCATTGATGGCGCGGCAGGCGTCCATCAGGCGCCGCATCGGCTGGTAGACCCAGGCCGGCACCATGTTGGACGAACACAGCAGCCCCAGCGGCACGGCCACCACGATCGCCAGGAACGTGCCCCACACCGCGATCTGCACCGTCACGATCATCTCGTCCAGGTACATGCGCCAGTCGCGGAAATTGGGCGGGAAGAAGTCGGCCGCGAACTGGGCCATGTTGCCCGAGTCCCGCAACAGGTCCAGCGGCCGCATGTCGGCGCCACGCCACGACATGACCAGCAGCGCCAGCACAAAGGCCCATACGAGCAGGACCGGCAGCGACGAGCGCGGGGCGGCGGGAGAACGGGAAGAAGGCACGGCCAGGGTCATGAAAATTCCGGAGTAGGGAAATCGGATGGACGCGCGCCGGCGCTTGACGGAAAGGCGCCGGCGCGGCGCGGCATCGTTACTGCTTGGCGGTGGGCTGGCCCAGGCTGGCCAGCTTGGCGTCCAGGTCGGCCAGTTGCTTCTGCTTCTCGGCCTGGCCGATGGTGGCGTCGGCTTCGATCTTGGCCTTCTCGCGTGCCAGTTCGATCTGGCGGATCGGCACCAGTTGCTGGTTGTCCGAGGCGCGGAAGCCCTGGTAGGTCAGCGCCTTCAGGTTGGCCATTTCGCGCGCGGCATCCTTGCCCTTGCCGTAGTTGACGAAGAAATCGCGGATCCTGGCCTTCATGTCGGCCGGCAGGTCGGTGCGCATGACCAGCGGGTCGGCCGGGATCAGCGGCGACTTCCACAGGATGCGCACGCTGTCGTTGGCGTCCTTGCCGGTGCTCAGGCGGTAGCGCTCCAGCGCCTCGGTGTTGTTGACGGCCACGTCGACCTGCTTGTTGATGACCGACAGCAGATTGGTTTCGTGGTTGCTGACGCGCACGGCCTTGAAGAAGGTCTTGGGCTCGATCTTGTTGGCGGCCCACAGGTAGTAGCCCGGCACGGCGGTGCCCGAGGTCGAGTTGGGGTCGCCGGCGCCATAGGTCAACTGGCCGCGGCGCTTGAGCAGGTCATCCAGGCTCTTGATGTCGCTGTCCTTGTTGACGATCAGCAGCGACCAGTAGCCCGGGTTGCCATCCTTGTCGATGACGGACGCGAACACTTCGCCGTTGGCGCGGTCCACCGCCTCGATGGCCGCCTTGTTGCCGTACCAGGCCATCTGCACCTTGTTGAAGCGCATGCCTTCGATGATGCCGGCGTAGTCGGAAGCGAAGAACGGCTTGACCGGCACGCCGATGGCGCGGCTCAGGTCGTCGATGACGGGCTGCCACACCGACTTCAGGTTGGTCGACGACTCCGTCGAAATGATGCCGAAGTTCAACGGCTTGGCCTCTTGCGCATGGACTTGCGTGGACAAGGCGGCAGCGGCGATCAGGGCAACAAAGGTTCTGCGTAGCATGGAAAGCTCCGGGTAGGAAACGGGCGGGGTCAGGCCGCGCAGGCCTGTCGGGAAAGCGACGCCAGGCCCGGCAGGGGCTGGGCTTGCGGCGTGTATTCGGGAAGCAGCTCGCTCAGTTCCGAGCCGTACAGGTCGCGCAGCATGGCCGGCGTCAGGTCGGCCGAGGGGCCGTCGTAGACCACCTTGCCGTGGCGCAGCGCCACCACCCGCGGGCAGTAGCGCAACGCCACATCAACCTGGTGCAGCGAGACCACCACGGCCACCTTGCGGCTGCGGTTGATGTGCCCCAGCGTGTCCATCACGCGGCGCGAGGATTCGGGGTCGAGCGAGGCGATCGGCTCGTCGGCCAGGATCACGCGGGCGTTCTGCACCAGCGTGCGGGCGATGGCGGCGCGCTGCTGCTGGCCGCCGGACAGCGTCGAGGCGCGCTGAAATGCGTAGTCGTCTATACCAACCTGGGCAAGCGCGTCGAGCCCCTGGCGCACTTCGTCGCGCAGGAACACGCGCGTCAGGCTGCGCCACAGCGGCACCCGCGGCAACAGGCCGGTCAGCACATTGGTGATGACCGGCAGGCGGCCCACCAGGTTGAATTGCTGGAACACGAAGCCGATGCTGGCGCGCGCGCCGCGCACCTGGCGCGACAGGCGGCCATGTCGCTGGATCAGTTGGCCGTTGACCGTGACGCTGCCCTGCCCCGCGTCGCCGACCACAAAGCCTGCCAGATGGCGCAGCAGCGTCGACTTGCCCGAGCCCGAGGCGCCCAGCAGCGCCACCATCTCGCCGTCCGCCACGCGCAGGTCGACGTTGTCCAGCGCACGGGCGCCGGGATGGAAGGACTTGCTCAGCCCCTGTACTTCGATGGCGTAGGTCATCGTTGAATCCCCTTGGATTGGTTCATTCGCGCATTCTGTTTTCGCGGCATGACAGCGCGATGACCTGGCGATCGAATCATTTGGCTGAAAATAGGGGTCACGGCAACCGACTGAAAGACATCCGTCATATAGGCCCGCGCCACGGTCGCGGGCGGCGGGTATATTCAAAGTCTCGCCCCCCTTCCGACAGGCGGTCATCATGCTCAACGGTTCCTGCCTCTGCGGCCGCGTTACCTACCAGATCACCGGGCCGCTCACCGACGCCCTGAACTGCCATTGCGCCATGTGTCGCAAGTCGCACGGCGCCGCCTTCCGCAGCCGAGCCACCGTGCAGGCCAAGGACTTCGCCTGGACCAAAGGGGAAAACCACGTCACCTGGTACTGCTCGTCGCCGGGCAACTACCGCGGCTTCTGCGAAGCCTGCGGCACGCCGCTGCTCAGCCGCTTCGACCAGACGCCCGACATCTACGGCCTGCCCCTGGGCGCGCTGGACGACGACCCCGGCGTCAAGCCCGGCGCGCATTGCCGCGTCGCCAGCAAGGCGCCCTGGTTCGACATCACCGATACCTTGCCGCAGTATTCCGAGGCCTACGAGGACGCGGAAACGGCGTTGCCCCACGCCGTTACATAAAAATTCAACCATATAGTTGAGCTTGGACGAGAAGCACGGCTATATTCAACCTCATGGTTGAACCACTGCCTCCTCCATCCCTCGATGCCGTCTTTCGCGCGCTGGCCGATCCCACGCGCCGCGACATGCTGCGGCGCCTGGCGGGCGGAGACAGGACCATCGGTGAACTGGCCGCGCCCCTGCGCATGAGTTTTGCCGGCGCCTCCAAACACGTGCAGGCGCTGGAACGGGCCGGCCTGCTGCGGCGGACCGTCAACGGCCGCAGCCATGTATGCAGCCTGAATCCGGCCCCGATGGCCGAAGCCATGCAATGGCTGCGCTTTTATGAACACTTCTGGTCGGGCAGGCTGGACGCGCTCGAAGCCGCGCTGGCCGCCCATGCGCCCCCGACCGCATCTTCGGAGAGCCAACATGAGTGATTACGCTGTCGTCACCAGCCCCACCTCCCTTTGCTTCACCCGCGTCCTGCCCGGCAGCGTGGAACAGGTCTGGGCCTTCCTGACCGAATCCGACAAGCGCGGGCTGTGGCTGGCGAGCGGCGACATGGAGCTGCGCGAAGGCGGCGGCGTCACGCTGCGCTTCGTGCACGCCGATCTGTCATCCGTGGCCGAGCCCACGCCGGCGCCCTACAAGCCCTATGAGAACGGCGTCACCACCCACGGCATCATCACCCGCTGCGAACCGCCCAGGCTGCTTGCGTTCACCTGGGGCGGCTCGCAGGGCCAGCCGTCTGAAGTCACGTTCGAGCTGTCGCCGCAAGGCGAAGGCACCCGCCTGGTGCTGACACACCGCAAGCTGGCCTCGCGTGCCGACATGATCGACGTGGCCGCCGGCTGGCATGCGCACCTGGGCGTGCTGGCGGCGCGCCAGGCCGGCCGCGCGCCAGGCCCGTTCTGGTCGGCGCTGCAGCGCTGGGAAACGGACTACCAGGCGCGCATCGCGGCGCAATGAGGGACGCCCTCCGCCCCGCCTCCGGCGGCGCGGGGCGAGCGCCGCCCGCCTTTCCAATGCCCGGAGCGGGCGCGGCGCAGTCGTTCAATAGCAACTATCACGCCGCCAGGCCGGATAAAAACTGGCTAATCATTGCGCTTTGCAGTAACATAAGTCCGTGATTTTTCCGCAAAAACCGGGCTTCGTTCACAACATTGAGTGCCAACCCACGGTGGCAGTCTGAGTACCTACCCGCAGTGGCGGGTCTGGCCGGACTTACGCCCGGCATTCCCGCAACGCTGCAACCGGTTTTCTTGGGTGAAACCTGCCCTTGCCCCGTGGCGCGACCCGCGTCGCCCGGCATCGCAGCAGACACTCCAACCCGCTTCTTCCGGCGACGCGCCACAAGCGCCGACCCGCGACCAAGCTGCGCATCACGCGCACCCTGCCCTCGCGGCGCGAGTATCCGTCATTTCAGACATCCGCTTGGGATGCCGTGGCCCATACCCGCGCTTGCCCGGACGTTTTACGTTCAACCGCTGGACCTGGCCAACAGAGTCCGACGCGCTCGCCATCCCCGGGTGGCGCGCCATGCCGACGGCATGGCGGCGCGTATTGATCAAGGAGTAGAGAATGGCTAAAGAAGAACTCATCGAACTGGACGGCATCGTCGACGAAGTGCTGCCCGATAGCCGCTACCGTGTCACCCTGGACAACGGCATCGAAGTGGGCGCCTACGCCTCCGGCCGCATCCGCAAGCACCGCATCCGCATCCTGGCCGGCGACCGCGTCACGCTGGAAATGTCGCCGTACGATCTGACCAAGGGCCGCATCAACTTCCGTCACAAGGATGAGCGCGGCCCGGCCCCGGCGAGCCGCCCCCAGCACCACCGCCGCTGAGCCGCGGGGCCGGCGTTCGCGCCGGCCTGCCGCCACGGCGGGCGCGCCCCCGCGGGTTGCCCCGTGACCTTAAACTCGCGCACGCCCTGCCGTAGTAATGCGCAAGACCCCGGTTCGTGAAAGAATGGCGCTCCCCCGGCGCCAGGCCCGGCGGAACACGCATGAAGCAGCAAGATGGATCTGACACAGGAATTGAAAGAAGCGGCCGACCAGCTCTCCCTGGCGCGAAGACGATTCGCCAAGGGGGAAGAAGGCCTGCGCCTGCTGCATCAATCGCGGGAATCGTTCATCAACAGCCTGCGCAACACCGGCCTGACCTATGCCGAGGCCAAGACCAAATACGACAACTGCCTGGATGAACAGGAAGTGCAGTTGCACGGCATGCTGGACAAGATGATGTACGCCGAGCGCATGCATCAGTACATCCTGCACCGCATCTCCCTGCAACAAGCGCAGGACGCGGCCGCGCCGCAGGCGGCCACCGCCTGAGGCGCGGCCGGCCCTTTCCCAGGCCTTCCGGGTTTCAAGCGGCGCCCGCGCCCGGCGCGGCCTTGCCGCGCCGACGGATCCGAGCCGGGTCAGGGCTTGAAGGCGCCGATGAAGATCGCGGGGTCGACCCGCGCATCGTTCAGGCTGACGTTCCAATGCAAGTGGGGGCCCGTCGCCCGGCCGGTCGCGCCGACCTTGCCGACCACCCCGCCGCGCGGCACGACATCGCCGACCTTCACGTCAATGGCCGACATGTGGCAGAACATGCTGACAAAGCCCTGGCCATGGTCCAAGAAGACGGTCTTGCCGTTGAAGAAATAATCCCCCACCAACGACACCACGCCGGCGGCCGGCGCCTTGATCGGCGTGCCAGCCGGCACGGCGAAATCCAGGCCGGAGTGCGGATTGCGTTCCTCGCCGTTGAAGAAGCGGCGCAGGCCGAACGGACTGGACAGGCGGCCGCCGCTGACCGGACGGTCCAGCAGCAGGTTGCTGGGCGTGACGCCGGCGCGATAGGCGCGATTGGCGGCGCTCTGCTCGGTCATCTCGCGCTCGATGCGCTTCATGTCTTCAGGATCGGGATTGACCTGGCGCGGATTCTTCAGCGTGATGTGCTGCGCCACGTATTCCTTGGCGCGCACGGTGAACGGCAGTTGGCGCGTGCCGGCGCCGTCGCGCACGGAGATTTCCTGGGGACCCGGCTTGACCGCCAGCGGGATGCCGACCACGGCGATCCACTGCTTGCCATCTTCGCGCACCACCAGCACGCGGCGGTCGCGGTAGGTGACCTCGGGCGCCGTCGCCGCGTCGCCCAGCGCCAGCACAGCGACGCCGCCCGGCACCGGCGCATTGAGCTTGCGGCTGATGAAGCCGCCCTGCTGCGCGGCCGGCGCTTGCTTGGCGCGCACCGGCAGGGCCAGGCCCACCGCGGCCGCGGCCAGGCCCAGCCGCAGCATGTCTCGGCGTCGCGGCATCACTGTTGCAGGCACAGGTTGGCGGGTTCGATCAGGGTCTGGTCGCGCCGCGCGATGCGGGTCGACAGGCGCGCCTCGGTCTTGCCCTTCCAGGTGGTGGTGGTCAGCACCGCCTCGACGCCCAGGCTGTCCGACTGGATCAGCTCGAAGCCGTTGCGCACCGCCTTGCGCTCGAAGCGCACGCCCTGGTCCTTCCAGGCCGCGGCGACGCAGTTGGTGTAGTCCTCGGCCGTGCGCGGGGTCGAGCCGTAGAACACCGGATCGCGGTCGCGGACGTCTTTGACGTTGGCGCAGGCGGACACGGCGAGCACGACGGCGGTGAGGGACAAGGCGGTACGGACCTTCATATCGGGACTCTCTGGCAAGGAATGGAAAGAGGCGGCCAACTATACCGCAGCGTCCGGCGACGGCTGCGGGCGGCGCGCCGACTTGGGGCGGAATGCGGCGATGACCTCGGGACGGGTCTCGGCATAGGGCCCGCCGATCAGGTCGATGCAATAGGGAATGGCGGCGAAGATGCCCGGCACCAGCGTCGAGCCATCGTCGGCCTTCAGGCCCTCGAGGGTCTCGCGGATCGCCTTGGGCTGGCCCGGCAGGTTCACGATCAGGGCGGCATGCGCCGGCCGTTCACGGACCACGGCGACCTGCCGCGACAGGATCGCGGTGGGCACAAAGCGCAGGCTGATCTGGCGCATCTGCTCGCCGAAGCCCGGCATTTCCTTGGTGCCGACCGCCAGCGTGGCCTCGGGCGTGACGTCGCGCCGCGCCGGACCGGTGCCGCCGGTGGTCAGGACCAGATCGCAGCCGCAGGTGTCGACCAGCTCGATCAGCGTCTCGGAGATGCGCGCCGCCTCGTCGGGGATCAGCCGGTCCACCGCCTGCCACGGCGAGGCCAGCGCGCCGCCCAGCCAGGCGCGCAGGGACGGCAGGCCCTCGTCCTGGTAGGCGCCGGCCGACGCGCGGTCGGAAATCGACACCAGGCCGATGATCAGTTCGTCGGGATGGCGGCGGGCGATACGGGTAGGGGCGGTCATGGGCGATCGGGCGTGGGGTGGACGGAAGGCGCGGGGCACGGGCGCCGCCGGCGGGCCGGGGCGCGGTCAATCCTGGAAATCCAGGACCCCGCCAGACAGGGATGCTATCGCATTCTCCGCCCGGCGGCCGGCAGGGGGCGCCGGTCGCCCTGTGGCAAAAAGGGGAATCCGCGGGCACCCGCGGGTTTGCGCCCTTGTCTCGGTCATGGGGGCTGGATAACATCCGCTCACAATCCTCTCTTTCACCCCGATCCGCGCGCCGCGCCTTCCTGGTTCCTCATGTTCACACGCACCCTCGGGCAGCATGCGCTGGCGGCGGCGCTGGCCTTGTCGGTGGCGCTGGCCGCGGGCTGGGGCGCCTGGCACTGGCTGGCCCTGCGCACCGGCCCGTGCGCCGAAGCGGCGACCGGGGTCTACATCCATAACCTCGGCAACACCCTGGAAGACCAGACCCGCAACCTGTCGCGGCTGAGCCAGGCGCTGCGCACCGGCGACCGGCTGGTGGTGCTGGGGTCGTCCGAGTTGACCAGCACCGACCTGCGCTTCGTGCCCTACCGCTTCCTGGCCGACGAGCTGCGCATGCCGGTCATGGCCTACGGCCATTCGGGCTTCCAGTCGCTGGGCATGCAACTGGTGCTGGCGGCGCTGGCCGACGACCTGTCGTCCGCCTCGCGCGTCGTCATCATGGTGTCGCCGGGTTGGTTCGACGGCGACGGCGGGCTGGGCCCGGATGAATTCCGCGAGCATGCCAATCCCCTGCTGCCGCGCCTGCTGCGCCAGCCCGAGGGCCGCGAACAGGTGGCGCGCTGGCTGCTCGACAAGGGCGACGCCCGGGTGGCGTGGTCGATGGCGGCCGAGCAGGCCTACGTCTTCCGCCAGCGGCTGATCGGACTGTGGACGCCCGCGCACGCCGCCCCCGCGCCCGAGCAGGAAGCCGCCGGCCCGACGGCGGCGGCCCGGGTGGTGGACTGGGACGCCCTGGCGCGCGAGGCCCAGGAAGCCGAACAGGCGCAGATGACGCGCAACCGCTACGCCGTGCGCGACGATTTCTTCGACAAATACCTGCAAACGGTCGCGGCCGGCGGCAAGACCGCCTTCCAGCCCCAGCCGCTGACCGGCAAGGACGAACTGCGCGAGCTGGAAGCGCTGATGCGGCTGCTGCGCAACCACGGCGTCAATGCCCTGTTCGTGATGCAGCCGCTGCACCCGATGGTCTTCAGGGACCTGGACCGCTTCACGCCCGTGCAACGTCAGGTCGACGCGCTGTGCGCGCGCTACGCCATGGCCTGCATGGACATGTACGATGCGCCCTACGAGATCGGCACCCTGCGCGACGTGCAGCACCTGGGCGAACTGGGCTGGCTGCGGGTCAACCAGCGCATCGCCGAGGTCTTCCGCCCATGAAATCGCCCTCCCCCCCGCCGAACGCCGTCAAGGACACCGCGCGATGAGAAAAACCCTGTGGCTGTGCCTGCTCTACCTGGGCCTGCTGGCGGTCATGATGATCCAGGCCGACACCTCGGCCAACCTGGGCAAGCCCCTGGAGATCGAGTTCCAGTACCAGAAGTTCTAGCGGGCCGCGCCGACGGCGACGGCGCGCGAGCGGTTTGCCGGACCCGGGGAACGGCGAGAGTTGCCTGAAGCAACCAGGGACAGGTCACAAATCTGCAATAATCTGGGCCTCCGCCGGAACCTCGCCCGCCCCCATGCCCACCCTCTTTCATGGCCTAGACCTCTGGGTTGGCCTCAGCCTTGCACTGGCCCTGACGTTCGTCCTGGCCTTCGAATTCATCAACGGCTTCCACGACACGGCGAACGCCGTCGCGACGGTCATCTACACCAAGGCCATGCCGCCGCACCTGGCGGTGGTGCTCTCCGGCATCTTCAACTTCCTCGGCGTGCTGCTGGGCGGCGTCGGCGTGGCCTACGCCATCGTCCACCTGCTGCCGGTGGAACTGCTGATCAACGTCGATACCGGACGCGGGCTGGCCATGGTGTTCGCCATGCTGGCCGCGGCCATCGCCTGGAACCTGGGCACCTGGTATTTCGGCATCCCGGCCTCCAGCTCGCACACGCTGATCGGCTCGATCCTGGGCGTGGGCCTGGCCAACGCGCTGATCACCGACCTGCCGCTGGCCGAGGGCGTGAACTGGGGCAAGGCGATCGACATCGGCGCCTCGCTGGTGGTGTCGCCGGTGGCCGGCTTCCTGGTCGCGGGCGGCCTGCTGCTGGCGCTCAAGCGCTGGCTGCCGCTGTCGAAGATGCACAAGACGCCCGAGCAGCGCCGCGCCATCGACAACAAGAAACACCCGCCGTTCTGGAACCGCCTGGTGCTGGTGCTGTCGGCCATGGGCGTGAGCTTCGTGCACGGCTCGAACGATGGCCAGAAAGGCATCGGCCTGATCATGCTGGTGCTGATCGGCATCGTGCCGGCCAACTTCGTGCTGGACACCAACAGCACCACTTACCAGATCGAGCGCACGCGCGACGCGGCCACCCACCTGAGCGCGTTCTACCAGCGCAACGAAGCCATGCTGGGCGACTTCCTGGCGCTCAAGCGCGCCGGCTCGGCCTCGGACCTGCCGCGCACCTTCCGCTGCGATCCCGAACTGACCCTGCCCACCATCGACGCGCTGCAGGCCGACCTGCACGGCGTCAGCAACTACGCCGACCTGTCGGCGGCCAAGCGCATCGACGTGCGCCGCTACCTGCTGTGCCTGGACGACACCGCCAAGAAGGTGGCCCGCATCGAAGGCCTGCCGGCGCGCGAGCGCACCGACCTGCAGCGCCTGCGCGCCGACCTGACCGCCACCACCGAATACGCGCCCTTCTGGGTGATCGTGGCGGTGGCGCTGGCGCTGGGCGCCGGCACCATGGTCGGCTGGCGCCGCGTGGTGCTGACGGTGGGCGAGAAGATCGGCAAGCAGGGCATGACCTACGCCCAGGGCATGTCGGCGCAGTTGACGGCGGTCGGCGCCATCGGCCTGGCCAACGTCTTCAGCCTGCCGGTGTCGACCACCCACGTGCTGTCGTCCGGCGTGGCCGGCACCATGATCGCCAACAAAAGCGGCCTGCAGGGCGGCACGGTGCGCAACATCCTGCTGGCCTGGATCCTGACCCTGCCCGCCTCCATGCTGCTGGCGGCCGGCCTGTTCTGGATCGGCGTGCAGATCGCCGGCTGACGCCCGCGCGCCGGCCGCGCGGATCATCTGCACGGGCGGCGCAACACTGTGGCTACCGCGCCGGGCTATGTCCGGCGCGCGCGCGCCTCTACCATGGCGCCATGGCTACCTCTTCCCTTCCCTCCCTGCATTACATCTACGACCCGCTGTGCGGCTGGTGCTACGGCGCCGCGCCACTGCTGCAGGCCGCCCGCGGCATCGATGGCCTGGTCATCGCACTGCACGGCGGCGGCATGATGACCGGCGGCAACCGCCAGCCGGTCACCGACGCGCTGCGGCGCTATGTCATCCCGCACGATGAACGCATCGCGGGCCTGACCGGCCAGGTGTTCGGTCCGGACTACATCGACGGCCTGCTGCGCGACAGCGGCGCGGTATTCGACTCGGCCCCGCCCACCACCGCCATCCTGGCCGCCCAGGCCCTGGACCGACGCGGCCTGGACATGCTGCAGCGCCTGCAACGCGCCCACTACATCCAAGGCCGCCGCATTGCCGACCCGGCTGAACTGCGCCGCCTGGCCGAGGACATCGGCCTGGATGGCGCGGCCTTCCAGGCCGCCTATGACGCCACGGTTGGCGACGCCACCGATCGCCACATCGCGCAAAGCCGCGCGCTGCTGGAGCGCCTGCGAGGCTCGGGCTTCCCGACGCTGGCGCTGGAGCGCGACGGCGCCTTCACCGTGCTCGACCCGGGCCGCTACCTGGGCCGACCGTCACAGTGGCAAGCGGACCTGCGCGCACGCCTGGGGTAATCAGGGCTCGCCGATGTCGCCGTCGCGCTGCAGCGCGCGGTGCATCGCCGGACGCGCCGCCAACCGCTCGGCATAGCCCGAGAACACCGGGTTCTCGGGAATCAGCTTGACCTGCATCATGAACTGCAATGTCCCGCCCAGCACGATGTCGACCGCGCTGAAATGCTCGCCCAGGAAATACGGGCGCGATTGCAGCACGCGGGTCACGACCTGCTCGACCTCGTCGGCCGAGCCCCAGCCCATCGTGCCGCTCTGGTGCGGCGTCTTGAAGGCGCGCTCGGTCATCGCCGGCTCGAACACGCCGGTGGAATACGCCAGCCAGGTCAGGTAGGGGCCGCGCTGCCGATCGCCCACGACGGGCCCCAGGCCAGCCTCGGGATAGAGGTCGGTCAGGTACAGCGCGATGGCCGGGGTCTCGAACACCGGCACGCCGTCGTGCACCAGTGCCGGCACCTTGCCGTGCGGGTGGATGTCGATGTAGTCGGGAGCGATATGGCCGGATCCGTCGCGGCGGCGGATCGACACCATCTCGGTGTCATAGGGCACGCCCAGCTCTTCCAGTAACCAGAGAATCCGGAACGAACGCGAGCGCGGCGCGTGATAAAGGGTCAACATGGTCTGTCTCCTGGATCCGGGGCGGACCCTGCGGCCATTGTGCCGCAGGCGCCCCCGCCGGAGCCAGCACCGTCCCCGACCGCCCCGGTCGCTGATGCGGCCCACGCCCCGCGAGCCGGTCGGGGCGGGCCGCCGCGCTACGCGTCGGTCGCGCCCAGCGCGCGCAATTGCGCCTTCAGGCGGCGCACCTCCTGGCTCAGGTCCAGGATCAGCGCCACGGCATCGAGGCCGGCGCCGAAATCACGCTCCAGCCGGCGCGCGTGCAACGCGCGTTGCAGGTCCATGCTGTAGAAGCGCCATTCGGCCGGGCGCGACCCGCTGGCGTCGACGATGCCGACCTCGACCAATTGCGCGACCCATTCGACCCCGGCGCCGCAGGCTCGCGCCAGATCGTCGGCACTGAGCGGTTGCGATTTGCCCACCACAGTGGCGCTGCTGATGACGACTTTTTTCATGATCAGACCCCCAGGTGGCGCCGCGGATTGAACGGCAGGTCTTGCTGCATCTTGCGGTAGGCCGCCTTGGCCGCGTCGCTGTCGGCCGGCGGCAGCGCCAGCTCCAGCACCAGATACAGGTCGCCGGGCGGGTCGCCCGGAATGCCGCGGCCGCGCAGCCGCAGCTTGCGGCCGTTGCCCGAACCGGCGGGTATCGAGACCTCCACCGTGCCGCCCGGGGTCGGCGCATTGACCTTGGCGCCCAACGCCGCCTCCCAGGGCGCCACCGGCAGCGTCATATACAGGTCGCGTCCCTCGACGCGATAGCGCGCGTGGGGCTTGAAGCGCACCTCCAGGTACAGGTCGCCGTTCTCGCCGCCGCCATAGCCCGGCATGCCCTGCCCGGCCAGGCGGATGAACTGGCCCTCGCGCACGCCCGGCGGGATCCGCACGCTCAGCGTGCGCGTCTGCACCTGCGGGCGGCCCTGGTCGTCGACCGTCATCGAGCGCAGGCTGATGTCGCGGGTGGCGCCTTGCAGCGCGTCCTCGAGATCGACCTCGATGGCCGCGTGGTGGTCGTCGCCGCGGGCGCGGAATTCCTGCTCGCGCCCCGCGCCCTGCGCGCGGCGGCCGCGGCCGCCGAACAGCGACGAGAAGAACTCGCTGAATTGCGCCTCCTCGCCCGAGGCGGCGCCGCGATGGAACTCGAACCCTTCGTCCCAGCCTGGCGGCGGCTGGAAGCCGCCCCCGGGCGAGACGCCGGCGGCGAGGTTGTCGTAGGCCTCGCGCTTTTCCTTGTCGCGCAACACGTCGTAGGCTTCGTTGACGTCGCGCATGCGGGCCTCGGCGTCGCTTTCCTTGCTGACGTCGGGGTGATACTTGCGGGCGAGTTTGCGGTAGGAGCGCCGGATCTCGTCTTCGGAGGCGCCGCGCTCCACCCCAAGAATGCTGTAGTAGTCCTTGAACTCCATTTTCCAGCCCATGGTGAGGGTTGCAGCCAAAGGCGGCGGCTCGCGCCGGATTCGGCCCTGAACAGAAAGAAGATAGGGGCTATTGCGCGATTTTTCAATGCGCTTCGACCCGTTGCGCGGCTTCGCGCATAATTGACGGTCGCGCCACCCGCCGCCAAAGGCGGGGCCGCCCATGAACAGGAACCGATCGTGCTGGAAATCATCGACGTCGACTTCAACAACCCGGAACACGGCCGCCAGGTGCTGGCCATGCTCAACGAATACGCCAGCGGCCCCATGGGCGGCAGCACGCCCCTGCCCGAGTACGCGCAGCGCAACCTGATCGCGGAACTGGCCAAGCGGCCCACGGCGCGCGCCCTGCTGGCGCGCATCGACGGCGCGGCCGCCGGCGTGGCCATCTACCTCGAGGGCTTCTCGACCTTTGCCTGCCGTCCGCTGGTGAACCTGCACGACCTGGCCGTGTCGCCGCGCTTCCAGGGCCAGGGCGTGGGCAAGCAGTTGCTGGCCGCGCTGGAAGACCGCGCCCGCCAGCTCGGCTGCTGCAAGATCACGCTGGAAGTGCTGGAAGGCAACGACGTGGCCCAGGGCCTGTACCGCAAGCTGGGCTACGAAGGCTACTCGCTGGACGAGGACACCGGCCGCGCCATGTTCTGGCAGAAGAAGCTGGCCGCCTGAATACAGCGCTTTTTCGCGGCGTGGCGGACGCACACCCCAAGGGAAGAACCAACATGAAGATGAGCAACATCCCCTTCGGCACCACCGACTGGTCCGAGGTCGAACCCACCGAGCATCCGGGCGACACCGGCAAGGCCTACTGGCGCACCCGCCAGTTCGGCGATCTGCGCGTGCGCATGGTCGAGTACACGCCCGGCTACCTGGCCGACCACTGGTGCAGCAAGGGCCACATCCTGTTCTGCCTGGAGGGCGAGCTGCACACCGAGCTGGAAGACGGCCGCACCTTCGTGCTGACCCCCGGCATGAGCTACCAGGTGGCCGACCAGGCCGAGCCGCACCGCTCGTCCACTGCCATCGGCGCCAAGCTCTTCATCGTCGACTGACGCATCGGCGCGACACGCGAAATTTCAATTGCGTTACGCTTTGCGTCATAGACCCCTTTTATCCACCGCCTGACCGGAGATGCACTTGGGCGCCCCGTTTACGCTGTTCGTCGATTCCCAGTTCCTCAGCCCCTACGCCATGTCGGCCTATGTGGCGCTGACCGAGAAACAGTTGCCGTTCGAGGTCCGCATGATTGACCTCGACGCGGGCGAACAGCGCATGCAGCCGTACCAATGCCGCGCCCTGACCGCGCGCGTGCCGGCCCTGACCCACGGCGACTTCAACCTGACCGAATCCACCGCGATCGCGGAGTACCTGGAAGACCTGTATCCGGCGCCCGCCTGTACCGCGCTGTACCCCGCCCAGCCGCGCGAGCGCGCCCGCGCCCGCCAACTGCAGGCCTGGCTGCGCAGTGACCTGGGCGCCCTGCGCCAGGAACGCCCCACCGAAACGGTCTTCCACGACCGGGCCGGCGAACCGCTGTCGGACGCCGGCCATTCGGCCGCGGCCAAACTGATCCACGTGGCCGGCGCACTGATCGGCGCGGGCCAGTCGACCCTGTTCGAGCAATGGTGCCTGGCCGACCTGGACCTGGCGGTGGCATTGCGCCGCCTGTGGCTGGACGGCCTGCCCGATCCGCTGCGCGACTATGCCGAGGCCCAGTGGCAGCGCCCCTCGGTGCGCAAATGGCTGGAACACAACGCGGCGGCGCGCGCCTGACCCCCGCCCCGGAGCCGCCATGCAATTGCTGGATCACGTCTCCATCAGCGTCGCCGGGCTCGATAGCGCCCGGCCGTTCTATGACGCCGTCATGGCGGCCCTGGGCGCGGCCAAGGTCTACGACCATGCCGACGCCCTCGGCTACGGCGAGCGCTGCCGCCCCGGCGACGCCGGCCATACCTACGTCAGCATCCAGGCCGATCCCGCGGCGTCACCGACTCCGCCGGCGCGCCGCCACTGGTGCTTCAAGGCCTCCAGCCGCGCCGCGGTGGACGCCTTCCATGCCGCCGGCCTGGCCCATGGCGGAGGCGACGCGGGCGCGCCGGGGACACGGCCGCACTATCATCCGCATTACTACGCCGCCTTCCTGTCCGACCCGTCGGGCAACCGCATCGAAGCCGTGTGCCACAACGCGCCCTGAAGGGTGGCACGGGACCGGACAATCAAGAAGGGACAGATAATTCCGGGCGTTTGACTTGCATCAACCGTCCCCATGTTGCGATGCAACATCCATTCGGGTGTAATGGGGGGGTCAAGTCAACTGGTTCCACTTGAGGAACCGGTCCGGTAGCACCCGCTGCCGGGTGCTACCTATAGGAGATCGCCATGGCCGGATCCGGCAACGATCGCGTCCCCGCCCCGTCCTTCAACCCCTGGACGGCCGCCTATGAATACGCTGTGGACGCCTGGCAGCGCGGCGTGCTGTACGCCGACGTCATGCGCCAGCGCGGCAACCAGTACCACGAGCACATGGCCAAGCGGGCCCCCAACGTGCTCAGCATGGAGTACGAACTGGTGCTGGACGGCCGCGAATTGCCGCGCCCGGTCAACTACGGCCTGCTGCGCATCAAGCCGCCCGAGGGCGTGGCGGTCGATCCGATCAAGCGCCCCTTCCTGGTGGTCGACCCACGCGCCGGCCACGGCCCCGGCATCGGCGGCTTCAAGCCCGAGAGCGAGATCGGCGTGGCGGTGCGCGCCGGCCATCCCTGCTACTTCGCCACCTTCCTGCCGCAGCCCGTGCCCACCCAGACCGTCGAAGACGTGATGAAGGCCGAGGCCCATTTCCTGGAAGAAATCATCGCGCGTCACCCCGACGCCGAGGGCAAGCCGGTGGTGGTGGCCAACTGCCAGGCCGGCTGGCAGATCATGATGACCGCCGCCGTGCGTCCCGAGCTGTTCGGCCCCATCATCATCGCCGGCGCGCCGCTGTCCTACTGGGCCGGCTGGCGCGGCATGAACCCGATGCGCTACGCCGGCGGCCTGCTCGGCGGCAGTTGGCTCACCGCCCTGACCAGCGACCTGGGCGACGGCAAGTTCGACGGCGCCTGGCTGGTGCAGAACTTCGAGAACCTCAACCCCGCCAACACGCTCTGGTCCAAGCAGTACAACCTGTACTCCAAGGTCGACACCGAGGCCGGCCGTTACCTCAGCTTCGAGAAATGGTGGGGCGGCCACGTGTTCCTGAACGGGCCGGAAATCCAGTACATCGTCGACAACCTGTTCGTCGGCAACCGCCTGTCGACCGCCGGGCTGGTCACGTCCGACGGCATCCGCATCGACCTGCGCAACATCCGCTCGCCGATCGTGGTGTTCTGCTCCAAGGGCGACAACATCACCCCGCCGCCGCAGGCGCTGGGCTGGATCCCGGACCTGTACCAGGACGACGCCGAGGTGCTGGCGCACGACCAGACCATCGTCTATGCCGTGCATGAGAGCATCGGCCACCTGGGCATCTTCGTGTCCGGCAGCGTGGCGCGCAAGGAACACCAGGAATTCACCTCCAACATCGACATGATCGATGTGCTGCCGCCCGGCATCTACCAGGCCGAGATCACCGACAAGACGCCGGACACGCCCAACGCCGACCTGGCCTACGGCAACTACGTGCTGTCGTTCGAGCAGCGCCGCATGGACGACGTGCGCGCCATCGTCGAGCGCAAGGAAGACGACGACCTGCGCTTTGCCGCCGTGGCCCGCATCTCCGACATCAACCTGGGCATGTACCGCAGCTTCGTGCAGCCGTGGGTGCGCGCCCTGGTGACGCCGCAATCGGCCGAATGGAGCCAGCGCCTGCACCCGCTGCGCCTGCCGTATGAGCTGGTGTCCGACCGCAATCCGCTGATCGCGCCGATCGCGCAGGTGGCCGAGCAGGTGCGGGAGCATCGGCAGCCCGTATCGCCCGACAACCCGTTCCTGCTGGCCCAGGAGATGTTTTCGAAGCTGGTCGAGACCAGCCTGAACATCTTCCAGGAACTGCGCGATTCGGCAGACGAGCGCACCTTCATGAGCGTCTATGGCTCGCCGCTGGTGCAGGACCTGGCCGGCCTGGGCGGCAAGGACGGCCAGCCGCGCCGCCACCCCGGCGTGTCGCCGGAACACCGCCGCTTCATGGAAGAGCGCGCCGCCGAACTGCGCTCGCTGCTGCAGGAAGGCGGCCTGCGCGTGGCCGCCATCCGCATGCTGCTGTACGTGGCCGGCGCCGAGGGCGGCCTGGACGAGCGCAGCTTCGCGCTGATCCGCAAGATGCGCGCCGAGGCCGGCAACGCCATGACGCTGCAGGAATTCAAGGACATCACCCGCGACCAGGCCATGATGATGCGGCTGGACTCGGCCGCCGTGCTGCAGACGATGCCGAAGCTGCTGGAAGGCTCGTCGCCGGCCGCCATCCGCGAGGCGCTGGCAGCGATGAAGCACGTGCTGGAAGCGGCCGAGCCGCTGAGTCCCGCCGCGCGCGCCAGCCTGGCCGAGATGGAGCAGATCTTCGAAACCGCCGCGCGCCGCGCGCAAAAGCATGAGCCGGCGCCGGGCGCGCGCAAGGCCGTGCGCGCCGCCACCGCGAAACTGCAACCGTCGCCCCCGGCGCCGCCCGCCGCCCGTGCGCGCCGCGCCGCCACGGCGGCCGCCGCCAAGTCCACGCCGCAGGCCGCGGTCAAGGCCGCCGCCCGCAAGAAGGAAGCCGCGCCCGCGCGCGTCCGCAAACCCGCCACCGCCAAGGCCAAACCGGAATGAGCCTGCCCACCTCCACGCACTACGACAAACTGATCGCGCGCGCCCAGACCCTGGCGCCCGCGGCCTGCGCCATCGCCCATCCCTGCGACGAGCCGTCGCTGTCGGCCGCGCTGGAAGCGCGCGACCTGGGCCTGCTGCGACCCATCCTGGTGGGCCCGGAACACAAGATCCGCGACACGGCCGCGCAGCACAGGTTGAACCTGGGCGATGCCCGCATCGTCGATGCGCCGCACAGCCACGCCGCGGCCGAGACCGCCGTGGCGCTGGTGCGCGGCGGCGAGGCCTCGCTGCTGATGAAGGGCAGCCTGCACACCGACGAGCTGATGCACGAAGTGGTGGCGCGCGCCACCGGGCTGCGCAGCGGCCGCCGCATCAGCCATGTGTTCATCATGGAAGTGCCGACCTACGCCGAGCCGCTGTTCATCACCGACGCGGCCATCAACATCTTTCCGGACCTGGAAACCAAGGCCGACATCATCCGCAACGTGATCGACCTGCACCACGGCCTGGGCCTGGGCGAGCCGCGCGTGGCGATCCTGTCGGCGGTCGAGCAGGTCACGCCCAGCATTCCCAGCACCATCGAGGCGGCCGCGCTGTGCAAGATGGCCGACCGCGGCCAGATCGCCGGCGGCGTGCTGGACGGCCCGTTGGCGCTGGACAACGCCATCAGCCCCGATGCCGCCCGCATCAAGGGCATCCGCTCGCTGGTGGCGGGCGTGGCCCAGGTGCTGGTGGTGCCCGATCTGGAAGCCGGCAACATGCTGGCCAAGAACCTGACCTTCCTGGCCAACGCCGAGGCCGCCGGCATCGTGCTGGGCGCGCGCGTGCCCATCATCCTGACCAGCCGCGCCGACAGCCCGCGCTCGCGCCTGGCGTCGTGCGCGGTGGCGGCGATCTACGCGCACCACCTGGCCACGCAGCAGGCGCGTCCGCTGGCCTGAGGCCGGCCGACAGGCCGTGAATGAGCGGCGGGGCCCCCGGCCCTGCCTTGTCCGTTGCATCAAGAGGCGATCGACTCCATGTCCGACACCATTCTCGTCATCAACGCCGGCAGTTCCAGCATCAAGTTCTACCTGTACGACATCGACGCCAAACAGGCGCTGGCGCCGCGCCTGGGCGGCCAGCTCGAAGGCATCGGCACCAGCCATCCGCGCCTGCGGGTGCGCGACGCCGCCGGCCAGACGCTGGTGGAACGCGACATCGCGCCCAGCCACGCGCCCGATGTGCCCAACGGCCAGGAGGTGGTCGGCACCTGGCTCAGCGGCCACCTGGGCGGCGCGCCGCTGGCGGTGGGCCATCGCGTGGTGCACGGCGGCCCCGACCTGGCCGAGCCGGTGCTGATCGACGACGCCATCCTCGCCAAACTGGACACCTTCACGCCGCTGGCGCCGCTGCACCAGCCCAACAACCTGGCGCCGATCCGCGTGATCCGCGAGCGGCGCCCGTGGATTCCGCAGGTGGCCTGCTTCGACACCGCGTTCCACCGCAGCCATTCGGACGTGGCCGACCGCTACGCCCTGCCCGAGCATCTGTACCAGCAGGGCGTGCGGCGCTATGGCTTTCACGGCCTGTCGTACGAATACATCGCGCAGCGGCTGCGCCAGGCGCTGCCCGAGATCGCCATGGGCAGGATCATCGCGGCGCACCTGGGTTCGGGCGTGTCGGCCTGCGCCATGCACCAGGGCAAGAGCGTCGACAGCACCATGGGCTTCACCGCGCTCGAAGGCCTGCCGATGGGCACGCGGCCGGGCCGGCTGGATGCCGGCGTGGTGCTGTGGATGATGGAACAGGGCATGTCGCACGACGACATCGAGCACGTGCTGTACCACGACTGCGGCATGAAGGGCCTGTCGGGCATCAGCAACGACATGCGCGAACTGCTGGCCAGCGACGCGCCGTCGGCCAGGCTGGCGCTGAAGTACTTCGCCTGGCGCGTGGCCGAAGGCATGATCGGCCTGGGCTGCGCCATGAACGGCATCGACGGCATCGTCTTCACCGCTGGCGTCGGCGAAAACTCGGCCGAGATCCGCCAGGCCATCAGCGAGCATTGGGGCTGGCTCGGCATCAAGCTGGATCCCGAGCGCAATGCGCATCACGGGCCGCGCATTTCCAGCGACGACAGCCGCATCGGCGTGTACGTGGTGCGCACCAATGAAGAACTGATCATCGCGCAGCACACGCTGGCCCTGGTGAAACAACGATGAGCGCCGCCCTCCCTCTTGCCGGCAAGCGCGGCCTGGTCACGGGCATCGCCAACGCCGACTCCATCGCCTGGGGCTGCGCCAAGGCGTTCCGCGCCATGGGCGCGGAACTGGCCGTGACCTACCTGAACGACAAGGCGCGCCCGCACGTCGAGCCGCTGGCGCGCCAGGTGGACGCGTCGCTGCTGATGCCGCTGGACCTGCTGCGCGAGGGCGAGCTGGAGGCGGCGTTCGAGCGCATCGCCGCCGAATGGGGCGGCCTGGATTTCGTGCTGCATTCCATCGCCTACGCCCCGCGCGACGATCTGCACGGCCGCGTCACGGACTGCTCGCGCGCCGGCTTCCTGACGGCCATGGATGTGTCGTGCTGGTCGTTCATCCGCATGGCCAAGCTGGCAGAGCCGCTGATGCCCGGCGGGGGCGCGCTGTTCTGCATGAGCTACTACGGCTCGCAGATGGTGGTCGAACACTACAACATGATGGGTCCCGTGAAGGCCGCGCTGGAATCGGCCACTCGCTACCTGGCGGCCGAACTCGGCCCGCAGGGCATCCGCGTGCACGCGATTTCACCCGGGCCGCTCAAGACCCGCGCGGCCTCGGGCATCGCCGAATTCGACGCGCTGCTCGACCGCGCCCAGGCCAAGGCCCCGGCGCGCAGCCTGGTCTCCATCGACGACGTCGGCGAGGCCACCGCCTGGCTCGCTACCGACGCCGCCCGCCGCATGACCGGGCAGACGCTGTACATCGACGGCGGCTATCACATCATCGATTGAGGCGCGGGCGCCACGGCCCGCGCCAAGTATCAGGAAAGCGTGGCCGGCGCCGGCCCCTGGCGCCAGCGCTCGATCGCCTCGACCGCCTGTTCGGGCGAGGGGAAGATCTTGTCGCGGCCGATGCGGTCGGCCAGGCCGGAGCGCTCCAGCGCCATGCGGAACTGGCCGTGGCCGCCCGCCACCAGCAGCACCATGCCGCGGTCGCGCAGCTCGCGCCGCAGTTCGTACAAGGCTTCGATGGCGTCGGCGTCGGCCTGCGTCATGGCCTCGGCATCCAGTACGAACCAGGTGATGTCGCCCGCCTGCTCGATGATCTCGCGGGCGCGCCGCCGGAACGCGTCGGCGTTGAAGAACCACACCGACGACTCGAACAGCCAGATCACCGCGCCCGGCACCGGCTGCGCCTGCGGGTTCAGATGCATCTTGCCCAGCACCGATTCGCCCGGCAGACGGCCCAGCAGGGCATCGCGCGGATTGCCGGACACGTACATGGCGTACAGCAGCGTGGCGCCAACCGACACCGCCACGCCCTGCAGCACGCCGAAACCCACCACGCCGACCGCGGCCAGGATGCCGAAGGCCAGCTCGATGCGCGAAATGCGCGCCAGCCGCAGGAAGGCCTGGCCGTCGAACAGGCTGGCGGCCGCCAGCAGCAGGATTGCCGACAGCACCGCCTGCGGCAGCCAATACAGCGGCGCGCTGAGCAGGCCCACCACCAGCGCGAGCGCCGCCGCCGCGCTGACGCCGACCAGCGGCGACGAGCCGCCCGCCGCCAGTCCCACCGCCGTGCGCGAATCGGCCCCGGTCACCACGAAGCCCTGGAACAGCCCGGCCGCGACATTGGCCGCGCCGAAGCCGACCAGTTCACGGTTCGGATCCACGTGCTCGCCGGTGCGCGCGGCAAAGCTGCGCGCCGTCACGATGCCGCTGGAAAAGCTCACTACCAGCACGCCCGCCGCGCCCAGCAGGATGTTGTCCAGGCCCTCGAGCCGCACCGGCACGCGCAGCGCCGGCAGGCCCGCCGGCACCTCGCCCACCACGGCGATGCCGAGGCTGGGAAAATCGAACAGCCAAGACAGCAGGCAGGCGCCCACCACCAGCATGATCGGCCCCGGCCAATTCGGCCTCCAGCGCTTGATCGCCACCAGCAGCAGGCACGACGCCAGCCCCAGGCAGAGCGTGGGAATGCGGATCTCCGACACGCGCCGCGACAACTCCAGGAAGGGATGCACCAGCCCGCTGTTGCGCAGCCCCACGCCGGTCAGGCCACTCAATTGCGATAGCGCCAGCGTCACCGCCACCCCCGCCATGTAGCCGATCAGCACCGGCCGCGACAGCAGGTTGGCCAGCACGCCCAGGCGCAGCACCCGCGCGATCAGGCAACCCAGCCCGACCGTCAGCGCGATCCCGGTGGCGGCCACCAGCCGGTCCTCGGGCGAGGTCAGCGCCATGCCCGTCAGCGTCGCCGCGATCAGCGTGCAAGTGGCCGTGTCCGGCCCCACGATCAGCGTGCGCGAGGAACCGAACAGCGCGTAACCCAACATGCCGGCGATCGCCGCCCACAGCCCGGCAACCGGCGGCACTCCCATCATCGCCGCATAGGCCAGCCCTACCGGCAAGGCCACCGCGGCCACGCTCAATCCCGCGGCGATATCGCGGCCGGCGGACTCCCGGGTGATGCCCCGGAAGTTGTTCAGGCCAGGAAGAAATCGTAGGTTCATGGGGCGGCGAAGCGGAGGAAACGGGGGAAGGAAACCGCGGAAACGGGCGAGCGTCAAGCCTACACCAGTCTATGGAATAAGCGCCAAGCGCCCCAGCCGACGGCAGCCACCCAGCTCGGGCCGATGAAAAAAAGCCGCCCCGGAAGGAGCGGCTTCGGATCGCCCGGGCGGAAAGACTACTTGGCCCGCTCTTGCAGCACGGCCACCGCCGGCAGGGTCTTGCCTTCCAGGAACTCCAGGAACGCGCCGCCGCCGGTCGAGATGTAGCCGACCTGCTCGCCGATGCCGTACTTGGCGATCGCGGCCAGCGTGTCGCCGCCGCCCGCGATCGAGAAGCCCTCGGAATCCGCGATCGCCTGCGCCACCACCTTGGTGCCGTTGGCGAACTGGTCGAACTCGAACACGCCGACCGGGCCGTTCCAGACAATGGTGCCGGCCTGCTTGAGGATCTCGGCCAATTGCTGCGCGGTCTGCGGGCCGATGTCCAGGATCATGTCGTCGGCGGCGACTTCATCGGCCGCCTTCACGGTGGCCTCGGCGTCCGCGCCGAACGCCTTGGCGCACACCACGTCCACCGGAATCGGCACATCCGCGCCGCGCTGCTTCATCAGCTCGATCACGGCGCGCGCCTGCTCCACCTGGTCCGGCTCGGCCAGCGACTTGCCGATCGGCAGCCCGGCGGCCAGCATGAAGGTGTTGGCGATGCCGCCGCCCACCACCAACTGGTCGACCTTGTCGGCCAGCGATTGCAGGATCGACAGCTTGGTCGACACCTTGGAGCCGCCGACAATCGCGACCAGCGGACGCTTCGGCTCGTGCAGCGCGCGGCCCAGCGCGTCCAGCTCGGCTTCCAGCAGCGGACCGGCGCAGGCCACCGGCGCGAAGCGCGCGATGCCGTGCGTGGTGGCCTCGGCGCGGTGCGCCGTGCCGAAGGCATCGTTGACGTAGACGTCGCACAGCGCCGCCATCTTGCGCGACAGCGCCTCGTCGTCTTTCTTCTCGCCGACGTTGACGCGGCAGTTTTCCAGCAGCACCACCAGGCCCGGCTCGACCTTGACGCCGTCGACCCAGTCGCGCAC
Source organism: Achromobacter sp. CF-sbj1-Ac2-l (assembly GCF_052698165.1). Classification (NCBI taxonomy): domain Bacteria; kingdom Pseudomonadati; phylum Pseudomonadota; class Betaproteobacteria; order Burkholderiales; family Alcaligenaceae; genus Achromobacter; species Achromobacter sp. CF-sbj1-Ac2-l. The sequence continues at coordinate 4,882,530 of NZ_CP199855.1, forward strand.
CAGCGGCACGGGCATGCCCAACAGCTCGGACAGGCGCTGGCCGACCTTGGCCAGCGAATCGGCCTCGGTCAGCACGCCCTCTTTCGGGCGGCCCAGGTGCGAGGTGACCATCACCGCGGCGCCAGCGTCCAGCGCCAGGCGGATGCCGGGCACCGAGGCGCGGATGCGGGTGTCTTCGGAAATGCGGCCGGCGTCATCGAACGGCACGTTCAGATCGGCGCGGATGAACACGCGCTTGCCGGACAGGGCGCCGGCCTTGGCCAGCGCGGACAGGGTATTGACCTTGGACATAATGCTTTGCGTCTCCTAGAGTTGGCGAACGAAGGGGACGAACCCGCTTTCCGCCGTGGCGGAAAACCTGTTCGTCCCCTTCGGTTCGACAGCGATGCTTACTTGGCCGACATCAGCGCGACGGTGGTGTCGAGCATGCGGTTCGAGAAGCCCCACTCGTTGTCGTACCAGGACGAAACCTTGACCAGGCGGCCCGAAACCTTGGTCAGCGACGCGTCAACGGTGCTGGAGGCCGGGTTGTGGTTGTAGTCCACCGAGACCAGGGGTTCGGTGTTGTAGTCCAGGATGCCCTTGAGCTCGCCTTCCGAGGCGGCCTTCAGGATGCTGTTCACTTCCTCGACGGTCGTGTCGCGCTTGGCCACGAAGGACAGGTCGACGATCGACACGTTGATGGTCGGGACGCGGATGGCGTAGCCGTCCAGCTTGCCGTTCAGTTCCGGCAGCACCAGGCCGACCGCGGCGGCGGCGCCGGTCTTGGTCGGGATCATGCTCATGGTGGCCGAACGGGCGCGGCGCAGGTCTTCGTGGTAGACGTCGGTCAGGACCTGGTCGTTGGTGTAGGCGTGGACGGTCGTCATCAGGCCGTTTTCCAGGCCCAGCTTGTCGTTCAGCGGCTTGACCAGCGGGGCCAGGCAGTTGGTGGTGCACGACGCGTTCGAGATGACGGTGTCGGTCGACTTCAGCACGCCGTGGTTGACGCCGTAGACGACGGTGGCGTCAACGTCCTTGCCGCCCGGGGCCGAGATGATGACCTTCTTGGCGCCGCCCTTGATGTGCGCGCCGGCCTTTTCCTTGGTCGTGAAAAAGCCCGTGCATTCCAGCACCACGTCGACCTTCAGCTCGCCCCACGGCAGTTCGGCCGGGTTGCGGTTGGCCAGCACGCGGATCTTGTCGCCGTTGACGACCATGTACTCGCCGTCGACTTCGACGGTGCCCGGGAACTTGCCGTGGGCGGTGTCGTAGCGGGTCAGGTGGGCGTTGGTCTTGGGATCGCCCAGATCGTTGATGGCGACGATTTCGATATCGTGCTTCTTGCCACCTTCATAGTGGGCACGCAGGATGTTGCGGCCGATGCGACCGTAACCGTTGATGGCGACGCGAATGGTCATGACTAGGCTCCTTTTTTACAGAACTTGCTTGACGGTCTCGGCCACCTTGTCGGCGGTCAGCCCGAAGAACTTGAACAGCGCGCCCGCGGGGGCCGATTCGCCGTAGCGGTCGATGCCGACCACGGCGCCTTCCAGGCCCACGTACTTGTGCCAGAAGGCGGTCACGCCGGCCTCGACGGCCACGCGCGGCAGCCCCTTGGGCAGCACCGATTGCTTCCAGGCGGCGTCCTGCTTGTCGAACACGTCGGTGCTCGGCATGGACACCACGCGCACCGCGATGCCTTCCTTGGCCAGTTGGGCTTGCGCGTCCAGGGCGATGGCGACTTCGGAACCGGTGGCGATGATCACGGCGCGGGCGCCGTCGGCGTCGCGCAGCACGTAGCCGCCGCGGGCGATGGCGTCCACGGTGGCGGCGTCGCGTTGCACGAACGGCAGGTTCTGGCGCGACAGCAGCAGGGCCGTCGGGCCGCCGTCATGCACGTCCATGCCGATGCTGGCCGGGCGCGTCACGGCAGCGTTCCAGGCCACGGCGGTTTCGGCCGTGTCGCAGGGACGCCAGAGCGACAGGTTGGGGATCAGGCGCAGGCTGGCGGCGTGTTCGATCGACTGGTGGGTCGGGCCGTCTTCGCCCAGGCCGATGGAGTCGTGCGTGAACACGTGCACCACGCGCTGCTTCATCAGCGCGGCCATGCGGATGGCGTTGCGCGAGTAGTCGGAGAACGTCAGGAAGGTGCCGCCGAACGGCAGGTAGCCGCCATGCAGGGCCACGCCGTTCATGATGGCGGCCATGCCGAATTCGCGCACGCCGTAGTTGATGTGGCGGCCGAACTGGATGCCCTTGTCGCCGGCGCGCACCGCGCCCACGCCCTTCCAGTCGGTGAAATTGGAGCCGGTCAGGTCGGCCGAGCCGCCCAGCATTTCCGGCAGTGCGGCGGCCAGCGCCGTGATCGCGAACTGCGAGGCCTTGCGGGTGGCGACGGTTTCGGCCTTTTCCAGCGTGGCGTTCAGGAACGCCTTGAATTGGTCGGCGTAGCCGGCGGGCAGCTCGCCCTTCATGCGGCGGGTGAACTCGGCGGCCTCGGCCGGGAATTCGGCGGCGTAGGCGTCGAAGGCCGATTGCCATTCGGCCTGCGCGGCGGCGCCGGTCTTGCGGCCATCCCAGCCGTCGTAGACGTCCTGCGGGATCTGGAACGGCTCGGCCGACCAGCCCAGCGCGGCGCGGGTGGCGGCGATCTCGTCCTTGCCCAGCGGGGCGCCGTGCACGTTGTGGGTGCCGGCCATGTTGGGCGAACCCTTGCCGATGACGGTGCGGCAGACGATCAGCGTGGGCTTTTCCGATTGCGCGCGGGCGGCCTTGATGGCGGCGTCCACGGCGGCGGCGTCGTGGCCGTCGATGCCGCGGATGACGTTCCAGCCGTAGCCCTCGAAGCGCTTGGCGGTGTCGTCGGCGAACCAGTGCTCGACGTGGCCGTCGATCGAGATGCCGTTGTCGTCATACAGCACCACCAGCTTGGACAGCTTGAGCGTGCCGGCCAGCGAGCACACTTCGTGCGAGATGCCTTCCATCAGGCAGCCGTCGCCGGTGAAGGCATAGGTGTGGTGGTCGACGATGGTGTGGCCGGGCTTGTTGAACTCGGCGGCCAGCAGCGCTTCGGCCAGCGCCATGCCGACGGCATTGCCCAGGCCCTGGCCCAGCGGGCCGGTGGTGGTTTCCACGCCCGGGGTGATGCCCACTTCGGGGTGGCCCGGCGTCTTGGAATGCAGTTGGCGGAAGTTCTTCAGTTCTTCGATCGGCAGGTCGTAGCCGGTCAGGTGCAGCAGCGCGTAGATCAGCATCGAGCCGTGGCCGTTGGACAGCACGAAGCGGTCGCGGTTGGCCCAGGCGGGATCCTTGGGGTTGTGGCGCAGGTTGCCGATCCAGAGGGCCTGGGCGATTTCCGCCATGCCCATGGGAGCGCCCGGGTGCCCGGAGTTCGCTTGTTGCACGGCATCCATCGCGAGGGCGCGGATGGCATCCGCCAAGGCAAGTTTAGGGGCGGTCGGATTGCTCATTCGGAAGGCTCTTTGTGGCTGGCGCGCCCACGCAGGAAATGGGGGCCAGTTGAGTAGGTTGCGAAGCAGACGATTTTAACACCTGGGGATGACCCGGCCGGCGCCGGGTAGCGGGGTCCGCCAGATGGACGATGGCCCGCGGCAGAATCGTGATTGTCCCCAGGGGAGGACAGCCATGTCATGGCGTAGTTGCCACAATTGCGGCGGGGCGGTCCGAGATTCATGATGGCCTGGCTTAGCCCTATGTCGGATTCCGTATCATGCTTGCCATGTTGGGCTTCACCATTCCCGCCGCCGGCATCCTGGCCCTGCGCAACGCGCTCGGCGAGGAACGCGCCATCGCGGTGGCGCAGGCGCTGGAACACGCCCGCCTGCAGGGCGAGGCCGACCTGCTCAAGCGCTCGCAGGACGAGGCGCGCGCCGAGCTCCAGGCCTATGCCCTGTCACGCGTCGACTTCGCCCGCGAACGCGCCGAGCTCGAACGCGACATCGCCCGCGAACGCGCCGCACTCGAACGCGAAATCGCCACGCGCGCCGCCCAGGAACAATTCGACAAACTCGTCGAAGTCGTCGCGCAACTGCCCACTCGCGAGGAACTCAAGCGTTTCGCCACCCACGAAGACCTGGCCGAGGTGCGTCACGACCTCATGCGCCTGGACAAGAAAATGACGGTGGGTTTCCTGACCCTGCTGACGCTGCAACTGGCGTCCAGCGCCCCCAACCTGATCGACTGGGGCATCAAGGTGGTAGGCTACGCGCTCAGGTGACCGGGCCACGGGCCCGCCCCTGAGCCGGGCCGCTTGCCCGGCGCCGCGCCCCGGGTCTGCGCCCGGCCCCACGTTCGCTTTCCGTCCGCCACCGCGTTACCCATGTCCGCTCCCCGCTTCTTCTGCGACGCTCCCCTGTCCCCCGGCGCCCGCATCGCCCTGCCGGAGGCCCTGGCTCACCACGCCATCCGCGTGCTGCGGCTGCGCGCGGGGGAACCCATGGTGCTGTTCAACGGCCACGGCGGCGAATACCCGGCGGCGCTGGAAATCGAGGGCAAGGCCGGTTTCGCCCAGTTGGGGGCGTTCGATCCGCGCGAAGCCGAGCTGGCCGGCCGCATCACGCTGGTACAGGGCCTGCCCGCCGGCGACAAGATGGACTGGGTGGTGGAAAAAGCCGTGGAGCTGGGCGCCGCCCGGGTCTGCCCCATCGCCGCGCAGCGCAGCGTGCTGCAGTTGTCCGGGCCGCGGCTGGAAAAAAGGGTGGCGCACTGGCAACGCATCGCCCAATCGGCGGCCGAGCAATGCGGCCGCAACCGGCTGATGGCGGTCGACGCCCCCGTGACGCTGGCCGACTGGCTGGCCCTGCCGGCCGACGGCCTGCGCCTGCTGTGTCATCCGGACGCCAACGCCGACCTGGCCGGCCGGCTCGACGCGACGCCGGGCCTGCAATCGTTGACGCTGCTGGTCGGCCCCGAAGGGGGCTGGTCGGAAAAGGAACTGGCGCAGGCGCGCGAAGCGGGGGTCCAGGCCGTCAGGTTCGGCCCGCGCGTGCTGCGCACGGAAACGGCGGGATTGGCCTTGATTTCAGCGGCCGGCGCCTTGCTCGGCTGGTGATCGGCGTCCCGCCCCGGGACATGACAGGCCATTGCCCCACCGGCCGGCGGCGCGAGCACCCCAGCCCGGGTCTTCAGTCGTTGTCGCCGTAGGGCGCGGCGGCCACGCCCGGTTCCGGATCGGGGTGCTTGCCGGCGTGCTCCACCACATACGCAAACGTGCGGCCATTCTCGTGGGCGAATTCGGCGGCGTCGGCGCAGACCGACTCGATGCGGGCGGCGTCCTCTTCCAGCGCCGGGTCCCCCGAATGCAGCTTGTACAGCCACAGCACCACGCCGGTCTTGTGATCCAGCACGGTATCGCACAGACAGTCGTACAACGCGTCGAGGTTGCCGCCGAAATACTCGGGGAAGTCCACTGCCTTGACGATGGCGCGCAGCACCGCGGAGCGGCTGCGCGCCGGGTCGCAATTGGCCACAAACAGTGCCAGGCCGAGCTCATGCGCGGCGTCGACCACGGCCTTTTTGTCCAGCCCGTCATGGGCCAGCGCTCCACCTCGCTTCAACTGCTTGTGCAGGGTAGATTGGGCATTGCGCGTCATGCCTGTGCCTCCTTGAAAAAGGCGATCACTTCATCGTTACGCTGCATCGTATCGGCATAACCCAGTTCAATCAATCGCTTGGTGTAGCTGGACTCGAACAACAGGTAGGACATCAGCGCGCCGCCCCCGGGGCGGCCTGGATCGGACGATACACCGAGTACGCGAAAAAGGGCACGGGCCTGCGCCGGCATGTCGCCCAGGTGTTCCAGCGCCAGGGAGTCCAGGGAGCGGCTGGGGGTGATCGTCAGCACCTCGATACGGCGCACGGTGACCTCGTCGCCCTCTGGCGGCGCGGCGTGGTCGACCAGGTAGTTCATCCGCTCCAGGCGCTCGACGTCCATTGACAGGCCGTCCAGGAAGATGCTGGACAGGGCATGGCCGCCCACCTGGGCCAGCGAGGGGTACGGCGGCGCCGCCTCCCGGTGCTCGGGGTGGGTGTCGTCGCGGAACCCGGTGCCGATCACCAGCACCCGGTGCGCGCCCAGGTGGATGGCCGGGCTGATCGGCGCCAACTGCCGCATGGAGCCATCGCCGCACCACTCGCCCTTGCCGTGCACCGTGATCTGCCGGGCCGGAAAAACGAAGGGAATGGCGGACGAAGCCATCAGGTGGTCGACCGTGATCGGCGTGGGAATGGCCAGCCGCAGGTAGCGGTGCCAGGGCTCGATGGGCGCGTGCGCCTGATAGAACGTCAGGTGCTCGCCACTGGTGTAGCCGGAGGCCGTGATCGCCAGCGCCGACAGCGCACCGCTCTCCAGATTCGCCTGCAGGTGGCCAAAATCCAGCACCCGGCCCAGCAGCTCCTGCATCGGGCTGTTGTCCAGCAGCGACTGCGGCCGCTTGCGGGTCAGGCCGGAATACATCCATCCCAGCGACAGCAGGCCCAGCCAGCGCACGCCGGTGCGGATCAAACCCGGCGCGTCGGCCCGGTAGATCATGTCGGTATTGAGCGACGACCACAGGCGGCGGATGCGGCGCACCCCCAGGTGCGGCCGCTCGGCCCGGCACGCCAGCGCGGCGGCGTTGATGGCGCCGGCGGACGTGCCGCAGATGATGTCGAAGGGATTCTTGAAACGCGAATGCCAGTCGGGGTCCAGCAGCTCCATGATGGCGCTGAGCACGCCCACCTGGTAGGCGGCGCGGGCGCCGCCCCCGGTCAGGACCAGGCCGGTCGGCGTGCGCGGGCACGCCGGACCGCCATTGGTGACTTCAACGCGGGGTATTGGCATCGACCACCGTCATCGCGGTCATATTGACGATGCGGCGCACGGTCGAGCTGGAGGTCAGGATGTGCACCGGCGCATTGGCGCCCAGCAGGAACGGGCCCACCGCCACGTTGCCGCCGGCCGCCGTCTTGAGCAGGTTGTAGGCGATGTTGCCGGCGTCCACGTTCGGGCACACCAGCAGGTTGGCCTCGCCCTTGAGCGTGGAGGACGGCAGGATCCGCAGGCGCAGCGCCTCGTCCAGCGCACAGTCGCCGTGCATCTCGCCGTCGATCTCCAGTTCCGGCTCGGCGGCGCGCACCAGTTCCAGCGCGCGGCGCATCTTGGCGCCCGAGGCCGAGCTGCCCGAACCGAAGTTCGAGCGCGACAGCAGCGCCACCTTGGGCGCCAGGAACATGCGCTGCATTTCCTTGGCCGCGGCGATGGTGAATTCGGCGATCTGCTCGGCGGTGGGTTCGTCGTTGACGTGCGTATCCACCAGCACCACCGTGCGCTCGTTGAGCAGCAGGATGTTCATGGCGGCGTAGACGTTGCGGCCCGGCCGGCGGCCGATCACTTCGTCGATGAAGCGCAGGTGATCATGGTACGCGCCGACCGAACCGCAGACCATGCCGTCGGCATCGCCCAGGTGCACCATCATCGCGCCGATCAAGGTCATGCGGCGGCGCATTTCCACGCGCGCCATTTCCTTGGTGATGCCACGTCGGCACATGCGTTCCCAGTACGTGGTCCAGTACTGGTGGAAGCGTTCGTCGTATTCCGGGTTGGTGACTTCGACGTCCTCGCCCAGGCGCAGGCGCAGGCCGAGTTTCTCGATGCGGGTCAACAGCACCGAGGGACGGCCCACCAGGATGGGACGGGCCAGGCCTTCGTCCACCACTACCTGCACCGCGCGCAGCACGCGCTCGTCCTCGCCTTCGGCGAACACGATGCGGGCCGGGCCGCCTTCGCGCACGATGCGCTTGGCCGCCGAGAACAGCGGCTTCATGAAGGCGCCGGAGTGGTACACGAACTGCTGCAACTGCTCTTCGTAGGCTTCCAGGTCGGCCAGCGGACGCGTGGCCACGCCGCCTTCCATGGCGGCCTTGGCCACCGCCGGCGCGATGCGCACGATCAGGCGCGGATCGAACGGCTTGGGAATCAGGTACTCGGGGCCGAACGAGATGTCGAAGGTGCCATAGGCGGCCGCCACCACTTCGTTCTGCTCTTCCTCGGCCAGCTCGGCGATGGCATAGACCGCCGCCTTTTCCATTTCACGGGTGATGGTGGTGGCGCCCACGTCCAGCGCGCCGCGGAAGATGTACGGGAAGCACAGCACGTTGTTGACCTGGTTCGGGTAGTCCGAACGGCCCGTTGCCATCACCACGTCGTCGCGCACGGAATGGGCGAGTTCGGGCAGGATTTCCGGCGTGGGATTGGCCAGCGCCAGGATCAGCGGACGCGGCCCCATCTTGGCGACCATCTCGGGCTTGAGCACGCCGCCGGCCGACAGGCCCAGGAACACGTCCGCGCCCTCGATCACCTCGGCCAGCTTGCGGGCGTCGGTCTTCTGCGCGAAACGCGCCTTGTCCGGATCCATCAGGGTGGTGCGGCCTTCGTAGACCACGCCCTCGATGTCGGTGACCCAGATGTTCTCCAGCGGCAGGCCCAGGTCCACCATCAGGTCCAGGCAGGCCAGCGCGGCCGCGCCGGCGCCGGACGTGACCACCTTGACCTTGTCGATCTGCTTGCCCACCACCTTCAGGCCATTGATGAAGGCCGCCGACACGCAGATGGCGGTGCCGTGCTGGTCGTCGTGGAAGACGGGGATCTTCATGCGTTCGCGCAGCTTGCGCTCGACGGTGAAGCATTCCGGCGCCTTGATGTCTTCGAGGTTGATGCCGCCGAAGGTGGCTTCCAGGCCGGCGATGATCTCGACCAGCTTGTCCGGATCGGTTTCGTTGATCTCGATGTCGAACACGTCCAGGCCGGCGAACTTCTTGAACAGCACCGCCTTGCCTTCCATCACCGGCTTGGATGCCAGCGCGCCGATGTTGCCCAGGCCCAGCACCGCGGTGCCGTTGGTGATCACGCCGACCAGGTTGCCGCGCGCGGTGTAGCGGAACACGTTGGCCGGGTCCGCCACGATTTCCTCACAGGCCGCCGCCACGCCGGGCGAGTACGCCAGGGCCAGGTCGCGTTGGTTGGTGAGCTGCTTGGTCGGGGTGACCGAGATTTTGCCGGGACGGCCGTGCTCGTGGTATTCAAGGGCGGCTTTGCGGAGGTTGGCATCCATAGGGGCGGCTACTGGCTGGAGTGAGGAACACGAAAGGGGGCAATTCTATTCCGATGGCGGACCGCGCGAAACGTTCCCTGCGCGGCCCCCCGGGACGCGCATCCCCGGCCAGGCCGCGGGCGCCGCCCATCTTACCCCCGCCTTACAAACTGTCGCTATTCGGCGACGGGGCGAATGCGGGAAAACGCCCATACGGGTCGAACAGCGCCTTGATGCGCGCCTGCAGGGCGGCAACCTGCCGCGGCGCAGCAGTTGTCGGGCCGACATCGCGCGGCGCCGGTCCGTCTGCCCGAGACGCGCCAGCGGCCCCGACATCGGCGACGGGTGGACTGTCCGCCAGCGTCACCCCCTGCACCCATCCCAGGGTGCCGCCCTGCCCCAGCATGAGATGCGCCAGGTTGACCGTCGCCGGCGCCCGCGGCGCCAGGGCGTCGAGCCGGTAGCGCGCCAGCCACGCGTCCCCGTCGCGGCAGGCGGCGGCCAGATCCCCGTTCACCAGTTGGAACAGCGCCGGCACCAGCCGCTGCACCGTCGCCGACCGCAACGGTTGCAGGTCGTCGGCGCCGAAGGGTCCCAGGGTTTCCTCGACGCCGTCCGCCAGCAGCAGGTCCACGGCCAGCACGCCCGACGCCGCGCAGCCCCCCGCCGGCCATGCGGCCGAAGCGGCCAGCCATTGAGCCAGCGTCATCGCTTGCGGCAGGCCCGCGAACTGCCGCAGCCCGGCCCGCGCCAGCGCCGCCAGCGGCACGCCAGGCTGGGCGCGCCAGCGCGGCGCGGGTCCGGCCAGGCGCGCCAGTCCCGCCAGGCGGCCGGGATCGACCGCCAGCAGCGGGCCGTCGACCGGCGCGAACGGCCCGTCGGCATCGTCCAGCGCCAACACCACCCCGTATTCGGCGCATAGCGCGCGCGCATGCGCCACATCGCCCTCTCGCAGCGGCGTCAGCACCGCCCGCGCCTGTCCGTCCGCCGTCGCGCCCAGGTCGCGCACCGTCCCCTGGCACAACAGCCCCAGCCGTTGCAGGAAGGTGGCCCAGGGGGTCTGGACGGGCCGTCGGCCAAGGAGGAAAGCGCGCCGCGATGGCTGCATGACTACAATTCCTTTTTCCGCTTCAAGTAGCCTTCGAGATTCCGATGCCCCGCCTTGCCGCCCGTACCAACGATTTCCTGACCTTCCAGGTGGTTGAACTGTTCAAGCAGGCGCAAGCGCTGCAGGCGGCGGGCAAGGACATCATCAGCCTGGGCATCGGCGAACCGGACTTTACCGCGCCGCCCCAGGTCGTGGAAGCGCTGCAGCGCGCGGCCCAGGCCGGCCAGAGCGGCTACAGCGCGCCCGCCGGCCTGATGCCGCTGCGCGAGGCCATCGCCCGGTTCTACCACGAACAGTTCGGCGCCGTGATCGATCCGCGCCGCGTCATCGTCACGGCCGGGGCCTCGGGCGCCCTGACCCTGGCCTGCGCCGCCCTGGTCAACCCGGGCGCGCAAGTGCTGATGCCGGACCCCTCGTATCCCGCCAACAGCAACTTCGTGCTCGCCGCCGGCGGCCAGCCGCGCCTGATCCCCAGTTCCGCGGAAAAGCGCTTCCAGCTTTCCGCGCAGGACGTGGCCCGGCACTGGACCGAGGCCACCCAGGGCGTACTGGTGGCGTCGCCCAGCAACCCCACCGGCACCTCCATCGACCACGACGAACTGTCCAGGCTGCTGGCCGAGGTGCGCGCCCGCCACGGCTTCGCCATCGTCGACGAAATCTACCTGGGCCTGTCCTACGAAGGCCGGCCGCGCTCCGCGCTCACGCTGGACGACGACATCATCGTCATCAACAGCTTCTCGAAGTACTTCCACATGACCGGCTGGCGCCTGGGCTGGATGATCGTGCCCGAGGCCATGGTGGCCCCCGTCGAGAAGATCGCCGGCAGCCTGGCCATCTGCGCGCCGACCCTGGCGCAGCACGCCGCCCTGGCCTGCTTCACGCCCGACGCCCTGCGCACCTTCGAACACCGCCGCGAAGCCTTCAGGCAGCGCCGCGACTACCTGCTGCCCGAGTTCGAACGCCTGGGCCTGAAGGTGCCGGTCAAGCCGGATGGCGCGTTCTACATCTACGCCGACATCAGCGACCTGGCGAGCGACAGCGCCGCCTTCTCGCAACGCCTGCTGCTGGAAGCCGGCATCGCGGCCGTTCCCGGGCTGGACTTCGGCCCTGCCCACGGCCACCACACCATGCGCTTTTCCTACGCCACGGGCCTGGACCGGCTGGAAGAAGCGGTGGCCCGCCTGGGCAGGCTGCTGGGCCGCTGAGGCGCGCCCCCACCGCCCTGGCGCGGCCACGCAAAGGGGCCCAGCCACGGACTGCCGGGCTGGCGCCCGGGCCACCCGCCGGCGCCACGCATTCCCGCGCTAGGCGCCGCTGTGAAGCCACAACCATGGCCGGACATTCCCGGCCGCCGAAATCGCCCGGACACAATAGCCGAGCCTATGGTGAAGCGCCATTTGCCGAGCCCGCGCACCTATATTCCCTGGAGTCTTTTCCGCTCCCCGACCAAGGTCGGGGGCGGGCGGCCGCGCGGCCGGATCGCGCCTATCCAGGAGTCAATTCATGATCAAGCGGATCGCGGCAAGGGTCCGCCGCCCGGGGCGTGGCGCGCTGGCGGTGGCGGGATGGCTCACCGCCTGTCTGCTTCCTCTGGCGGCCCACGCGCTGGGCCCGGGATGCCAACTCGACCCGACGCGGGCCGGCAACTACACACAGGACATGGGGGCGCAAGCGGCGCCCGGGCAATTCGCGCCACCGCTCCTGACGCTGGACAAATCCAATCCGCCAGGCACGGTCGTCTACGATGCCCCCTTGCCGCCGGTGCCTTGGGTGTGTGTCAGCAACAGCGCGAGCATGGCGCCTTTCCTGGTGTCCGGGGGCAACATGGCCTCGGTACTGAACGAGCTGCGCAGGGTCGGCCTGAAACTCGTCATCCAGATCAATGGTTACCCGGCCTGGGAACCTACGGGCAGCACCACCGATGACCGATTCCGCTTGAGCGCCGAGCATTACGCCCCCAAGTCCGCGACCGACCCCACGCTCACGGCGACAGGGGTGCTGCTCGGCAAGCTGCAACTGGTCACCGTAACGCCTCCGACCAGACCTGTCAGGGCCTTCTTCCCCGCGTACAACGACCTGGTCAGGATGCATTACGCATTCATCAATACAAATCACATCGCGATCGGCTCCAGCAACGCAACGGCCGTAAGCCTGATTCCGACCTGCATCGCGAAAATCTCGACGCCCGCTTCGGTCTACCTGGGCAGGGCATACAGCCTGGGCAATCTGCCGCTGCCGCCGCCGACGCCATTCACCATCGTCGCGGATTTCAACGAAGCCTGCGATGGCGGCTTCCAGATCGCCGACCTGGGCAGCATAGTGGTTCCTCTGCAGATCAAGTTCCAGCCCGAAGGCAGCCCGGTGCTGACGTCCAGCGACCGGAACATCGAGTTGAAAAACACCGATGGCACGCCGAACGGCCTTGCGTTGCGGGTCAACGAAAACGGCGCCATTCCGATCGCCTTCAATCAATGGCGCCCGGTGGCCGAGTCACTGACCACCACGCTGCGTCCCAGGAGCCTGAATTACTCGGCGGAACTGGTGAAGACCGGCACGGCGGTGGTGCCGGGGGCGTTCAACCAGCAAGTCACGATACTCGTGACCTTCCGCTGATCCCCGGTTCCGCCCCGGGGATCAGCGGGCTCAATCGCGGGCCAGCGCGATACCCGAGGCCAGCGCCAGGCGCCGGCGCTCGGCCTGCACTTTGGCGCCGTAACCATTGTCGTCCGGCCCGGTCGAGCCGACATAGCAGGCCAGGCCGCCATCGACCGAGCCGCGCCGGTTGATGCAGTCCTTCAGGATGGTGGCGCCCACGGCGATGTTGGCGCCCGGGTCCAGCGGATTCTTGCCAACGGCATCGAACTTGTCCTGGTGCACGCTGGTCATCACCTGCATCAGCCCCTGCGCGCCGACGTGGCTCTCGGCCAGCGGGTTGTAGCGCGATTCGATGGCAATGACGGCCAGCAGCAGCAACGGATCCAACTGTTTCTCGCGGCCCACCTTGTACACCGTGTTCAAGAGCGGACCGGTCGCGTCATAGGCGACCTTGTATTTGCGCGAAATGTAATTGCGCAAGGCTTCGGCCTGCGGCCCGGTGGCGACCATGGCAGGCTTCTTGGGCGTCGCGGGCGCGGCGCGGGCAGGCCCCAACATGCCGGTCGCATTGCTGGACGGCGCGGTGGGTACGGCCATGGCAATCGCCGACGAGGAATCGGCGCCGAATTCGGACCCGGCTTCGGATTCGACGCCGGTCTGCATGGATGAAGGCGCGAGGGCGGTCAACAAGGCTTTGTGCACTTGCAATGCCTGGTCGCGCAAACCAGGCAGGGCGAATCCCATGCTTACCGTCACGATCACCGCGATGCCCAGGTATACGGAGCAGATGCGCAGCGATTCGGCAAGATATTGGTGCACTCCTTGGGCCATGTTCCTGAACAGGCTGGCCACTGACGCATCGGGCATGAAAACCTCCTGCGTTAAAAAAGAGGGAGTCAATGTTAACCTCTCTTCCTCCCCAAGATGTAACCAAATAGCCGGGATCTGTAGTGAAATACCGCGACCTTAGAGACTTCCTCGCTCAACTCGAACGCATGGGCGAGCTCAAACGCATCGCCGCGCCGGTCTCGACGCGCCTGGAAATGACCGAGATTTCCGACCGCGTGCTGCGCGCCGAGGGCCCCGCCCTGCTGTTCGAGAAAGCGCAGCACGACGGCAAGCCGGCCGGGATGCCGGTGCTGGCCAACCTGTTCGGCACGCCCTCGCGGGTGGCGCGCGGCATGGGCGCCGACGACGTCAGCGCGCTGCGCGACATCGGCGAACTGCTGGCCTCGCTGCGCGAGCCCGAAGCGCCCAAGGGCCTGCGCGACGCGCTGGCCAAGGTGTCGATGCTGAAGTCGGCGCTGTGGGACATGAGCCCCAAGAACGTCAAGAGCCCGGCCTGCCAGGAGATCGTCTGGGAAGGCAAGGACGTGGACCTGACGCGCCTGCCGATCCAGACCTGCTGGCCGGGCGACGTGGCGCCGCTGTTGACCTGGGGCCTGGTGATCACGCGCGGCCCCAACGCCCGCCGCCAGAACCTGGGTATCTACCGCCAGCAGTTGCTGGGCCCGAACAAGCTCATCATGCGCTGGCTCTCGCACCGCGGCGGCGCGCTCGATTTCCGCGACCACGCGTTGGCGCATCCTGGCACGCCCTTCCCCATCGCCGTGGCGCTGGGCGCCGACCCGGCCACCACGCTGGGCGCGGTCACGCCGGTGCCGGACAGCCTGTCCGAATACCAGTTCGCCGGCCTGCTGCGCGGCTCGCGCACCGAGGTGGCGCAGGCGCTGGGCAGCAACCTGTCGGTGCCAGCCTGGGCCGAGATCGTGCTGGAAGGCCACCTGCTGCCGTCATCCGACCCGCGCGCGATAGCGCCGGCGGTGCCCGACGGCGTCAACCCGCCGCCCAACAGCGACTACGAGATGGCGCTGGAAGGCCCCTACGGCGACCACACCGGTTACTACAACGAGCAGGACTGGTTCCCGGTGTTCACGGTCGAGCGCATCACCATGCGCCGCAATCCCATCTATCACTCCACCTACACCGGCAAGCCGCCCGATGAACCCGCGGTGCTGGGCGTGGCGCTCAACGAGGTGTTCGTGCCGCTGCTGCGGCGCCAACTGCCCGAGATCGTCGACTTCTACCTGCCGCCCGAGGGCTGCAGCTACCGCCTGGCGGTGGTGTCGATCCGCAAGCAGTACGCGGGCCACGCCAAGCGCGTCATGTTCGGGCTGTGGAGCATCCTGCGCCAGTTCATGTACACCAAGTTCATCGTGGTGGTCGACGAGGACATCAATCCGCGCGACTGGAAGGAAGTGGTGTGGGCCATGACCACCCGCATGGATCCGGTGCGCGACACGCTGCTGGTCGAGAACACGCCCATCGACTACCTGGACTTCGCCTCGCCGGTGTCCGGCCTGGGCGGCAAGATGGGCCTGGACGCCACCAACAAATGGCCGGGCGAAACCCAGCGCGAATGGGGCACGCCCATCACCATGGATGCCGACGTCAAGAAGCGGGTGGATGACATCTGGGGGCAATTGGGACTGTAGCCCGCGGTGGCGCGGCAAGCCGCCCCGGCCCATGAAAAAAACCCCGCCGGATACGGCGGGGTTTTTCATCTGGGCGGGCGCGCAGACCGGAATCAGCGGTCGTCGCGCGAATCGCGCCACAGCTTGAACAACTGCCAGCCCACCAGCGCGCCGCCAGCCAGCTTGAGCAGCTTGGACTTGCCGCCGCCGCGCATGAACATCGCCGACAGCGACGAGCTGATGATGGGATAGCGCCGCGCCAGGCCGATGGCCTGCATGGCCCAGCGCGAGGCGCCGCCGGACGCGAGACCCGGCACAAAGCTCTTGAGCAGCGCGGCCGGCTCGAGCCTGCGCCCCGTGGACACGATACCCTGGGCCAGCGACTCGCGCTCGATCGCGGCGCGGGCGCGCAGCAGCTCGATGCGCACGGCGCGGTCGACGGTGGGAGACCTTTTCGTCATGACAAGTCCTCCTGGCGCCGCTGCGCGCGGTCATCGTCCTGCGCGTCGCGCACCCGTTCGAGCAGCTCGGCGTCACGGCCCAGTTCTTCCAGCGTGGCCGCGAATGGCGGCGGCCCGTAGACCAGGCCATGGCGCACCACCAGCAGCAGCACCACGCCGACCACCAGGTACAAGGCCGCCAGCAGGCCCAGGGCCAGATAGCGGTCTTCGGTGGGCCAGAAGGCCACCGCGATCGTGATGGTGAACACCAGCACCGCCAGCGTCAGAAACAGCAAGGCGGCGAACGCCATGCCCAGCAGCTTGAGCAGGCGCGCCTTTTCGCCCGCCGCTTCCAATGCCAGCAGTTCCAGGCGCGTGCGCATCAGCCCGACCAGGCTGGACGCCACGCCAAATACAGATTTGCGTAGACCCATGGCCAAAGGACGCCGGGCGGGCGAGCCGGCCAGAGGCCGGCGCCGCCCGCCCGGAAGTCCTGCCTTGTCAGCGGCGGCTGATCAGCAAGCCGAGCAGCAGGCCGGTCACGCCTGCGATGCCGATGGCTTGCCAGGGATTGTCGTGCACGTAGTCATCGGTGGCGCGCGCCGCCTTGCGACCGCGTTCGAGCACCGCGTCCTGGGCTTCGTACAGGGCTTCGCGGGTGCGCTTGAGCGAGGTCATGGCCCGTTCGCGCAGTTCGGCGGCCTTGTCGCCGGTGCTGCTGGCGGCTTCGCGCAACAGGCTTTCAGCGTCATTCAGGCTGGTCTTGACACTGTCGATCAGTTTTTCTTTTGCGACGTCTTCGGATTTTCTCGTGGCCATTTTTTGAGCTCCTGTAGTGTGTCTATGACAAAACCATCATACCAGCCGCTCCGCAAGGGTCCAGGCCGGCTTGCTACCGTGTGCTACTTGATTTGCGTAATCTCAACGGCGGACTTCACGCCGCCCTGGTCGATATCCTGCTTCATGACCAGGTTGACCGCCGGGCAGTACCAGTCGGTGACGGTGGTGTTCATGCCGGGAATCGGGATGGTCAACCCCTGGAAGGTGGCCATGGTGGGATCGGAATTGCGCGTGTAGGTGACGGGATGGCAGGCCTGCTGGCCCAGCGCGGTGCCGATGCTGGTGGAGCGGCCGACGGTCTTCTCGCCGATGCGCACCGTGGTGCTGGGCTGGCCGCCGACCGGCGCTTCCTTGCCGATCTTCAGGCGGAACGACGAGCCCGGCAGCTTCTGCCCGGGGTTGAGCTTGCCGTCGTAGGCGAACAGGCCGAGCATGCGCAGGTCGAACTGGCCCTCGGACGGCTGTGGCGCCTCGCCGGCGGAGGCGTACTTGAGGAAGGTGGCCTGGCCGCCCTTGACGGTCATCAGGTAATCGAGCTTGGACTTGCCCGGCGGCAGGCCCGCATAGCTGAAGCGGGCCACGCCCTGCACGCGGGCGCGGCAGTTGTCGCCATTGCTTTTCGTAACCTCGGTGAAGGCCAGGTCGGCGCCCAGGGCGATATTGCCCGAGCCGGTCAGTTGCACCGCGCCGCCCTCGTGCATGAACTTCGCGTCGCAGACACCGGCCTGCGCCACGCCGGCCGCGCCCAGCGCGCCGGTCACCAAAACCAGGGATGCCAATTTTCGCAATGCCACAAGCCACTCCAGAAATCCAGGACACGCCGGCGCTGCGCGCCCGGCTGGCTTGATACTACACCGGTTGGCAAATCACACGCATGACGGAACGTGTCAGCCGCGCGACGGACGCGTTGCCGCGCCGGCCGGCGGGCGTCGGCTCCCCGCGTCAGGCCACGGCGCGCGCCCCCGCCGCCACCGGCTCGTCCTCGGCATCGGGCAGCGCCGCCAACGCCACGGGCGCCGGCGTCCGTTCGGGATTGCCGTGACGCCGGTGCAGGAAGTCCACCACGGCGGCGCGGCACGACAGGTAGACCGGATCATTGGCCAGCCGCACCCGGTCGCGCGGCCGCGCCAGCGGGACCGGCAGGATCTCGCCGATGGTCGCGGCCGGCCCATTGGTCAGCATGACGATGCGGTCGGACAACAGCACGGCCTCGTCCACGTCGTGCGTGACCATGATGGTGGTGGTGCGGGTCTTGGCGACGATCTTGAGCAATTCGTCCTGCAGGTGCGCGCGGGTCAGCGCGTCGAGCGCGCCGAACGGCTCGTCCATCAGCAGCACGCCCGGCTCGATCGCCAGCGCGCGGGCGATGCCGACGCGCTGCTTCATGCCGCCGGAGATCTCGCGCGGCAGTTTGTTCTGCGCCGGCAGCAGGCCGACAAGATCGAGCGCGGCGCGGGTGCGCTCGGCCAGTTGGGCGCGCCTTTCCGACGCGCCGAAAACCCGTTCCACCGCCAGGTGCACGTTCTGGAAGCAGGTCAGCCAGGGCAGCAGCGAGTGGTTCTGGAACACCACGGCGCGATCCGGGCCGGGCCCGGTGATTTCGCGCTCGGCGCACAGCAGCACGCCGCTGGTCGGGCGGGTCAGGCCGGCGATCAGGTTCAGCAGGGTGGACTTGCCGCAGCCGGAATGGCCGATCAGGGTGATGAACTCGCCCTGCTCCACCGTCAGGTCGATGTCGCGCAGCGCGACGAAGGCGCCCTTGCGGGTGGCGAAGGTCTGGCCCACGCGCTCGATGCGTACGAATTTCTTCATGGCGCTACTCCTCGGTGTAGGTGAAGCGGCGGGCCAGCGCGACCAGCAGCGTTTCCAGGATCAGCCCGACGATGCCGATCACGAAAATGGCGATGACGATGTGCTCGACCTTCAGGTTGTTCCACTCGTCCCATAGCCAGAAGCCGATGCCGGTGCCGCCGGTCAGCATCTCGGCCGCGACGATCACCAGCCAGGCGGTGCCGATGGACAGCCGCACGCCGGTCAGCATGTAGGGCAGCACGGCCGGCAGCAGCACCTTGGTGGTGACCTTCCATTCGGACAGGTTCAACACCCGCGCCACGTTCAGGTAGTCCTGCGGCACGCGCGACACGCCGACCGCCGTGTTGATGATCATGGGCCAGATCGAACAGATGAAAATGGCCCAGATCGCGGCCGGGTTGGCGGCCTTGAACAGCAGCAGCCCCAACGGCAGCCACGCCAGCGGCGACACCGGCCGCAGCAGGCTGACGATGGGCGAGAACATCGCCCGCACCGGCGCGTAGCGGCCGATGGCGAAACCGATCGGTATCCCCACCAGCGCGGCCAGGCCGAAGCCGATGCCGACCCGCTGCAGCGAGGCCAGAAGGTTCCAGCCGATGCCCTTGTCGTTGGGGCCGTTGTCGTAGAACGGGTCCGAGAACAGTTCCACCGCCGCGCGCCACGTCACGCCCGGTGTGGGAATCTCCGGGATGCGCATGGCGACCACCTGCCACACCAGCACGAACAGCGCGAAACCGGCCACCGGGCCGACCACGGCGCGCAACGCCGCTTCCAGCCGTTCGCGCCAGGCATCGGTCCAGGGGGCGGCCCGCGGCGCCGGGGCGGGGGTGGCGGACACGGGCGCGGCCCGCTCCATACTCGTTACGGTAGACATCGCGAGCTTCTCCTATGCGTGGCGGCGCTCAGGCCTTGACCTTGAAACCATCGGCGTAGGCCGCCGGGTTGCTGCCGTCCCAGACCACGCCGTCGACCAGTTTGGAACTGCGCATCTCGCTGCCTGGCACGGCGAGGCCGGCGGCCTGCGCGGCCTGCTTGTAGATGTCGATGCGGTTGACCTGGCGCGCGACGGCCAGGTAGTCGGGATGCTCCTTGAGCAGGCCCCAGCGCTTGTGCTGGGTCAGGAACCACATGCCGTCGCTCAGGTAGGGGAAGTTGGCCGCGCCGTCGCCCGAGAAGCGCATCGCGTGCGCGTCGCTCCAACGCTTGCCCAGGCCGTCGTCGTACTGGCCCAGCATGCGGTCGATGATGCCGCTGGCGTCGGTGTTGACGTACGACTTGGCGGCGATGGTCTCGGCGGTCTTGCGGCGGTTTTCGGGCGAGGCGTCGATCCACTTGCCCGCCTCCAGAATGGCGGCGGTGACGGCGCGCGCGGTGTTCGGATTGCGCGCCACGAAGTCGGCGCTGGTGCCCAGCACCTTTTCGGGATGGTCGGTCCAGATGGCCTGGGTGGTCACGGCGGTGAAGCCGATCTTGTCGAGGATGGCGCGCGCGCCCCACGGCTCGCCCACGCAGAAGCCGTCCATGTTGCCCACCCGCATGTTGGCCACCATCTGCGGCGGCGGCACGGTGATGACCTTGGCGTCCTTCATCGGGTCGATGCCGTAGGCGGCCAGCCAGTAGTACAGCCACATGGCGTGGGTGCCGGTCGGGAAGGTCTGGGCGAAGGTGTATTCGCGCTTCTCGGAGGCCATCACCCTGGCGAGCGATTCGCCGTCACGCGCGCCGGCCTGCAGCAGCTTGTTGGACAGGGTGATGGCCTGCCCGTTCTGGTTCAGGCTCATCAGCACGGCCATGTCCTTCTTCGGCCCGCCCACGCCCAGTTGCACGCCATAGATCAGGCCGTAGAGCACGTGGGCCATGTCCAGTTCGCCGTTGAGCAGCTTGTCGCGCACGGCGGCCCAGGACGCTTCCTTGGACGGCGTGATGGTGACGCCGTACTTCTTGTCGATGCCCAGCACCGAGGCCATCACCACCGAGGCGCAGTCGGTCAGCGGAATGAAGCCGATCTTGACCTCGGCCTTCTCGGGCGCGTCGCTGCCCGCGGCCCAGGCGCCGGCGCGCACCAGCGGGTCGACCAGCGACAGCAGGCCGGCGCCGGCCACGGCGCGCGCGGTGCCGGCCAGCCACTTGCGGCGGCTGGCGTCGGTGGTCGAATCCGGCCCCGTGGCGGCGGGAAGGCGGGGTTTCACTGGCGTCATACGAGGCTCCTGGCAAAAAAAAACGTCCCGCGCGCCGATCGGGGACAACCCGTTGGCGCTGCGGAACGTCGTTGTTCCCTGCCGCGGATCGCGGCGCTTGGCGTGGCCGGACCGCGCGCGGACCGTCCATCAACGGTTAAGCAATCGGCGTGCCAAGTGGCCGGGCGCGCTCGTCGCGGCCGGCGCGCACCCGCGCGCCCATTGGGTTTGCGGCGATCCGCAAGGCGGGCCGGGGCGCCCCGCTCCGATGATGGCCGGCGCGCCTGGCGATCCAACTTGGTGCGCAAACGAATGCGGCAACGCACCATCGATGTGCGGACGGCGCCGGCGACCTCGAATCCGGCGGCTTGCCCGCGCCCCGTCTCCCCTGCGGCCCCGCCTCCTCGCCCAGGCGGCCGCCGCCGGATGCGCGGCTTTCCTGGCTTGGCCAAGGCCGCTGCGCGGGCATGGAACTTGCATGGGTTGAGCCGGCGCGCCCCGCAAGCGGCCCGCGCCAAATAAGTTGTGGCTATATGGATTCAAGAAATCAGAAGTTGTGGGGATGAGACCCGGTCCCTATGATCGTTTGACCTACTGCCGGGTGCGCCCGAGGCCGCGTAATGAAGCTTTTCCCGATTTTTGCCGATCTGAAGGACCGGCCCGTGCTGGTCGTGGGCGGCGGCGCGGTGGCCGAGCGCAAGACGCTCGCCCTGCTCGAAGCCCATGCCGATGTCGCCGTGGGCGCGCCCGAGCTGACGCCGGCGCTGGCGGACCTGCTGGCGGCGGGCCGCATCCGCCACCTGGCGGGCCGCTTCGACCCCGCCTGGCTCGACGGCGCGTGGCTGGCGGTGGCCGCCACTGACGACCGCGGCGTCAACGCGGCGGTCTCCGACGCCGCGCGGGCGCGCCGCATCTTCAGCAACGTGGTGGACGATCCCGAGCTGTCGTCGTTCCAGGTGCCCTCCATCGTCGACCGCTCGCCGGTCATCGTGGCCATTTCCTCGTCCGGCGTGGCGCCGGTGCTGGCGCGGCGCCTGCGCGAACGCATCGAATCCCTGTTCGACCACAGCCTGGGCCGCCTGGCGGGCCTGGCGGAACGCTATCGCGCGCGCATCCGCGCCGGCCACCCCGACCTGGGCGCGCGCCGCCGTTTCTATGACTGGCTGCTGGACGGGCCGGTGGCCGGCCTGCTGCGCCAACAACGTCCCGAGGCCGCGCAAGCCGCGCTGGAAGCCGCCCTGGCCCAGCCGCTGGCGCCGGCCGAAGGCAGCGTGGTGCTGGTCGGCGCCGGCCCTGGCGATCCGGGCCTGCTGACGCTGAAGGCGCTGCGCGCGCTGAACGAGGCCGACGTGATCCTGTACGACCGGCTGGTCAGCGACGACATCATGTCGCTGGCGCGCCGCGACGCCGAACGCATTGCGGTGGGCAAGCTGCCGGGCGAGGACCATCACGCCACCCAGGCGCGCATCCACGCCCTGCTGGTCGAACACGCCCGCCTGGGCCGCCGCGTGGTGCGGCTCAAGGGCGGCGACGCCTTCATCTTCGGCCGCGGCGGCGAGGAACTGGAACACCTGCGCACGCATGGCGTGCGTTATGAGGTGGTGCCCGGCATCACCGCCGCGCTGGCCTGTGCCGCCTACGCCGGCATCCCGCTGACGCATCGCGAGCACGCGCAATCGGTGCGCCTGGTGACCGCGCACTGCCGCGAAGACGAGGACAACCTGGACTGGCCGGCGCTGGCGCGCGAACGCCAGACGCTGGCGTTCTACATGGGCGTGGGCCAATTGGAACTGCTGACGCAGCGCCTGATCCGCCATGGCCGCGCCGCGATTACGCCGTTCGCGCTGATCGAGAACGGCAGCCGGCCCGAGCAGCGGGTGCTGTCGGGCACGCTGGAAGACCTGCCGCGTCTGGCGCGGGCGCACGCCATCCGCTCCCCCGCCCTGCTGATCGTGGGCGAGGTGGCGGGACTGGCGCAATCATTGCATTGGTTCGGCGAGCACCTGGAAGGCGCGCCGCAAAGACTGGCGGCGTAGCGGCCGGCGACGGCTGCCACAGGCGCCCGGCCCCGCCGCCCGGGAGGACTCAGTCGGTCTTCTGGGTGGTGCCGAAGATGCGGTCGCCGGCATCGCCCAGGCCCGGCATGATGTAGCCATGCTCGTTCAGGCCGTCGTCGATGGACGCGGTGTAGATATGCACATCCGGGTGCTTGGACAGCACCGCGTCGATGCCGACCGGCGCGGCCACCAGCACCAGCGCGCGAATTTCCTTGCAGCCGGCGCGCTTGAGCAGGTCGATCGCGGCGACCATGGAACCGCCAGTGGCCAGCATCGGGTCGACGATCAGCGCCAGGCGCTGGTCCAGTTCGCCCACCAGGCGTTCCAGGTAGGTGTGGGCTTCGAGGGTCTCTTCGTTGCGGGCCACGCCCACCACGCTGACCTTGGCGCCCGGGATCAGGCTGAGCACGCCGTCCAGCATGCCAATGCCGGCGCGCAGGATGGGCACCACGGTGACCTTCTTGCCGGCGATCTTCTCGACCTGCACGGGGCCGCACCAGCCTTCGACGGTGGCGGGCGCGAGCGGCAGGTCCTTGG
This sequence comes from Achromobacter sp. CF-sbj1-Ac2-l, assembly GCF_052698165.1. Taxonomy (NCBI): domain Bacteria; kingdom Pseudomonadati; phylum Pseudomonadota; class Betaproteobacteria; order Burkholderiales; family Alcaligenaceae; genus Achromobacter; species Achromobacter sp. CF-sbj1-Ac2-l. The sequence goes on from NZ_CP199855.1 coordinate 4,905,641, forward strand.
ACGCTTCGTAGGTGAGCAGCGCGCCCACTTCCTGCGACAGTTCACGGAAGCTCTTGGTACTGAGGTCGGCGCGGCGCATGATCCCGAGCTTGTGGCGGATCAGCGGGTGGCGGATTTCGTGCACGGGCATGTGCGTAAATCTCCAGGATTATTGATAGGCAGGGTTGGTTCGCCTCAGGCGCCGCCGCAAACATGGCGCGCGCCCGAGAATCGTAATCGGTTTACCGGGTGGATGCAGGGGGCCGCGTCAACCTTATTGTTCGGCCAGCCAGGCGATCAGGGCGTCGTCGAAGGCCCGCACGGCGCCGGCCTGCTCGTGGTTGACGATGCTGACCACCACGTAGCGCTTGCCGCTGGCGCCCAGCACGTAGCCGGCGATCGCGCGCACGTCGCGCAGCGACCCGGTCTTCAGGTGGGCCATGCCGAGGGTGCCGTCGCCCTTCATGCGGCGGCGCACCGTGCCGTCGACGCCGGCGATCGCGAGGGATGAAATGTACTCCGGCATGACGGGGGAATTCCAGGCCAGGGTCAGCATCGAGGCCAGGCTGTCGGCCGACACCCGCGCATCGCGCGACAGGCCGGCGCCGTTGTCGATCACCAGTTCGGGCATGTCCAGGCCCTGGCGGGCCAGCAGGTCCTTGGCCACGCTGCCACTGCTGGCCACGGTGGCCGGCCGGCGGCCCTTTTCCGCGCCCAGGGTCAGCAGCAGCGTGCGCGCCATGACGTTGTTGCTGCGCTTGTTGATCTGGCGGATGACCTCGGCCAGCGTCGGCGAATCGTGCGAGGCCAGCACCACGGCGTCGCCCGGCACCATGCCGGCGCGCACCTGGCCCTTGAAGGTGCCGCCCAGCTCCTTCCACAACAGGCGGAACAGCTCGGTGGCGTAGTCGGTCTGCGACAGCGCCAGCCGGTACAGGTCGAATTCGCCGCAGGAACCGGCCACCTTGCCGCTGACGCGCAGGGTCACGCCCTGCTGGGTGATGACCGGGTCGGTGTTGACGACGGGCGCGCCCGGGCAGCGGGCGTCGCTCCATTCGACCCGGCCCTCGATCTTCAGGCCGGGCAGCGGCGGGTCGATCAGCGGCACCCACTTGTTGGCGGCCGGATCGGGGGTGAACAGGATGCGCACGGCGCCAAAGCCCACCATCAGGGCATCGGGGCTGGCGTTGTAGGCGCGGTCCGGCGCGCCGTCGAAGGCGCCGGGGTCGGTCGCAACCTGGCCGAAGATGCTGCGGTCGATCACCAGGTCGTTGATCTGCTTGACGCCGCGCAGGCGCAGTTCGCGCAGCAGCACCCACAGGTCCTGCATCAGGAATTGCGGATCGCCGCCGGCGCGCAGGTAGAGCGGCCCGGGCAGCACGCCCTTGGCGTCGGGCCGGGCGCCCGGCTCGGTCATGAAGGCGGTGCGCCAGACGTAGTTGGGGCCCAGCTCGGACAGCGCCGCCCAGGTGGTGACCAGCTTCATCACCGACGCCGGGTTGCGCGCTTCCTTGGCGTTCAGGGCCGCCAGCCGCGGGCCGCCGACCTCCTGCACCACCAGCGACAGCGAACTGTCGGGCAGCTTGCTGGCCTTCCAGGCGTTGACCACGCTGGGCGGCAGCCCCGGCACCTGGGCGCAGGCGGCACTGGCGGCCAGGGCCAGCAGTCCGCCGGCCAGCCATTGCCACGGCCCGCCCACCCGCTTTTTCCCTAGTCCCGTCATGCCCTGTCCACCCGGTTGCTCGTGCTGCAAAACCGTGAGCATACAAAACCTGGGACGGTTGCGGGCGGCGGCGCGCGCCGAAAGCGCGCCAGCCGCCCTCGCGAGGTGACTACTGTTGCAGTTTCCACTTGCCGCCGGCCACGGTGGCCATGACCAGCGCGCGCTCGTCCAGGCCGTTGTGGTCGGTCGGGCTCATGTTGACCACGCCGGTGGCGGTCGGCAGGTTCTTGACGTTCTCCAGGGCATCGCGCAGCGCCGCGCGGAATTCCGCGGTGCCGGGCTTGGCTTTCTTGAGCGCCACCGGCACGGCCTGCTGCAGCAGCAGGCCGACGTCCCAGGTGTAGGCGGCGAACAGCGACACGCTGCCCGGACCGTTGGCGGCCTCGTACTTTTTGGCGAAGGCCTGGGCCGTGGCCTTGACCGGATGGGTGTCCGGCAGCAGGTCGGCCACCATCACCGGCCCCACCGGCACCCAGGCGCCGTCGCAGGCGGCGCCACAGACGCGCAGGAAATCGTTGTTGGCCACCCCGTGGTTGAAGTAGATCTTGCCCTTGAAGCCGCGTTCGCGCAGCGCCCTCGCCGGCATCGCCGCCGGCGTGCCGGAGGCGCCCACCACCACCGCGTCCGGAGCGGCGCCGACCAGTTTCAGCGTCTGCGCCACCGCCGAGGTGTCGGTGGGCGCGAAGCTTTCCTTGCCGACGATCTCGATGCCGTGTTGCCTGGCGGCCTTTTCCACTTCCACCCAGAAAGTCTCGCCCAGGGCGTTGTTGAAGCCGATGAAGGCCAGCTTCCTGACGCCGTTGGCGGCGGCGTGGCGGGCGATGCCCTCGGCCATCAGGGAATCGGAATGCGGCGTCTTGAAGACCCAGCGGCGCTTGTCGTCCACCGGATCGATCAGGCGCGCCGACGAGGCCAGCGTGATCACCGGCGTGGCGCCGCTGGCCACCGTGTCCAGCATGGCCATGGTATTGGGGGTGGTGGAGGAGCCGATGATGAGGTCAGCCTGGTTTTCCGAGATCAGCTTGTGCGAATTGCTGACCGCGCGGGTGGTGTCGGAGGCATCGTCCAGCACCACGTATTCGACCTTGACGCCGCCGATCTCGGTGGGCAACAGGCTGATGGTGTTGCGTTCGGGAATGCCCAGCGAGGCCTGGGGGCCGGTGGTGGACAGGGTGGCGCCGATCTTCACCTGCGCCAGCGCGGGCGCGGCGCCCGCGACCAGCAGGGCCGCCAACGCGGCCGTCAGAGTGCTACGAGGGGTCATGCGGTATCTCCTTTGGGGCGCGGATATCGTTATGCGTCTTGCCGATCCGCTACGGCGTGGAAAGCGTTATACGACGGGATCCCCCAGGTGCGACAGGAATGACCCATCATGGAAAACCAGGGCGCCGCCAGGGTCGTCCGGGGTGTGCAGGCGGCGCACCTCGCCGATCAGCAGGGCATGGTCGCCCACCTCCAGCACCTGGCGGGTGGCGCACTCGAAGCGGGCGGCGCACTCGTCGAACACGGGAATGCCGTCCTCGGTGGCGTACCAGTCCAGTCCGGCGTAGCGGTCGGCCACCGGCTGCGAGAACACCCGCGCCAGGTCGCGCTGCGGCGCCCCCAGCACATGGATGGCGAAGCCGCCGCGGGTGGTGAAGTCGGCATAGTGGAGGCTGGCGCGGCGCAGGCTCCACAGCACCAGCGGCGGCTCCAGCGAGACGGGCGCGAAGGAGTTGACCGTGAGGCCGATCGGCCCGTCGGCGCCGGCGGCGGTCACCACCGTGACGCCGGTGGCGTAGCGCCCCAGCGCCCGGCGCAGACGAAGTGGGCTGAGATCGTCACTGGCAGGCATGGAGGCTTCCCCGCGGCCGCCGCTCAGGCGGGCACCGTGCTGGCCGGGCGCACGCCCGACAGCGGCAGGGCCTCGGCCATCAGCCGCTGCATCGATTCCAGCACCCGGTCCTGCGGCATCAGGCCGAAGTTGTGCAGGCTCATGACGTGGTCCAGGCCCATGTCGGCCAGCCGCGCGAGCTTGTCGGCCACGGTGCGGGCCGAGCCGAACAGCGACAGGCCGCTGGCGATGATGTCGTCGTACACCTGCTTGCGCGCATACAGCCGCGTGTCCACATACAGGTCGAAGGCGCGGGCGGCGCGCTCGCGGGCCTCGTCGTCGGTCGCGGCCACGTGGGTGTGCAGCGCCACCGCAGCCATGCCGGTGGCATCCTCGATGCCGGCCTCGGCCAGGCCGCGGCGGTAGTCCTGCATCATCAGGCCGATCTCTTCGAAGTTGTCCACCGCCGCGTAGGGCACGAACAGCATGCGGCGGCCCTGGCGGCCGACGTGGTAGGCGGCCTCGCGGCGCAGGATCGCCACGTACACCGGCACCGGCTGCTGCACCGGCTGCACGTTCAGGCGCACCGCGTGGATGCGGTTGAACTTGCCTTCGTGGCTGACGCGCTCGCCGGCCAGCAGGCGCTCGACCAGCATCAGGTTCTGGTCGAAGCGCTCGCGCTTGGTGGCCGGATCGACGTCGTAGCCCTCGAACTCGTGCTTCAGGTAGCCCGACCCCACGCCCAGCGACAGCCTGCCTTGCGAAAGCTGGTCCACCAGGGCATAGTTTTCCGCCACCGTCAGCGGGTTGTGGAAGGTAAGGATGGAGATCGCGGTGCCCAGCCGCAGCCGCGTCGTCTGCTGCGACAGCGCCGCCAGAAACACCGCCGGATTCGGCACCGCGCCGTATTCATGGAAGTGGTGCTCGGCCACCCAGAAGGTGTCGTAGCCCAGTTGTTCGGCGCGGCGCGCCTGCTCCAGCACCTGGCCGTAGAGCTGGCCCAGGCTGCGGGGCTGGTCGGGGTAGTGGTCCTGCACCGAGAAGATGGACATCTTCATTGCTTGTCTCCGTCTTTGTCCGTCCGCGCCCCGGGCCGGTCATCCAGCCCGGATGTTTGTCTGCCACGGCACGCTGATGTATTTTTTAGTGATACACGTATTCTAATAAGAGACGAACTGATGTCAACAGAAAGCAGCACCGGGATCCAGTCCGCCGAAATCGCCCTGGACGTCCTGACCCGCCTGGCCGAGCTGGGCGGCGCCGTGTCGGTGTCGGAACTGGGCCGCAGCCTGGACATGCCGCGCGCCAAGGCGCACCGCTACCTGGTGTCGCTGGAACGGCGCGGCTACGTCGAACAGGATCCGGCCAGCGCCCGCTACCGGCTCGGACCGCAGGCCCTGCACACCGGACTGGCGGCGCTGGCGGAAGTGGATTTCGTCAAGCTGGCGGCCGGCTGCCTGGAAGACCTGAGCGCGGCCATCGGCCAGACCGTCTTCATCTCGGTCTGGGGCCAGCATGGCCCCACCATCGTGCAGTGGCGCGACGCGCGGCTGCCGGTCACGGTCAACGTGCGCGTGGGTTCGGTGCTGCCGCTGCTCAACAGCGCCACCGGGCGCGTCTTCGCGGCCTGGCTGCCGGAGGCGCTGGCGCTGCCGCGCGCGCTGGCCGAATGGGACACGGCGCGGCGCCAGGGCGGCGACGCCGCGGCGTTGCTGGACGATCCCGCCGCCGGCCTGCCGCTCGATCCGGCCGATCCCGCCGCCGCGCTGCGGGCGCGCTGGCAGGCCACGCGCCAGCGCGGCTACGCCAGCGTCAGCGGCCACCTGCTGCACGGCATCGACTCGGCCGCGCTGCCGGTGCTGGACGCTCAAGGCCAGTTGGCCGGCGCCATCACCGGGCTGGGACTGCACGGCGGCTTCGACCTGGCGCCGGACGGCGCGCCGCTGCGGGCCCTGATGGCGGCCGCGGCCGATTGCTCGCGCCGGCTCGGCTGGCGCGGCGGGCGCTAAGGCGCCGCGCCGGCCCCCGGGGGCGCACCTTCCCCTGGAAATCGCTCGTCCCCGTCCTGCCGTCCTCGCTGGCGCGGACGCCACCATCGCCGGCCGCCCCGCCCTTTTCGCCAGCCCCTTTACAATAGACAGTTGCCCAGAGCCGAGCCGACAGGTCCGGCTCGCTTTTTTGCCGCCGCCCCATCCGGCGGCCCGGCGGCCGGCCCAGGCCGCGCCCGCCCCTGATACCGATACCCGCGTGCAAGCCCTTACCGTTTCCGATTTCGACTACGAGCTGCCTCCCGAGCTCATCGCGCAGACGCCCGCCGCCCAGCGCACGGGCAGCCGCCTGCTGCACCTGGATGGCGCCAGCCAACTGCATGACCGCCAGTTCGCCGACCTGGAAAAACTGCTGCGCCCCGGCGACCTGCTGGTGTTCAACGACACCCGCGTCATCAAGGCGCGCCTGGCCGGCCACAAGATCACCGGCGGCAAGGTCGAGGTGCTGGTCGAGCGCATCACCGACACTGACCGCGCCCTGGCGCACGTGCGCGCCAGCAAGTCGCCCGGCGCCGGCATGGTGCTGCGGCTGGCCGACGCCTTCGACGCCACGGTGCTGGGCCGCGAGGGCGAGCTGTTCGACATCCGCTTCCCCGGGCCGGTGCTGGAGTTGCTGGACGCGCACGGCGCGACGCCGCTGCCGCCCTACATCACGCACGCCGCCGACGCCGGCGACGACGACCGCTACCAGACCGTCTACGCCCGCGAGCCGGGCGCCGTGGCGGCGCCGACCGCCGGCCTGCACTTCGACCAGCCCACCCTGGACCGCCTGGCGGCGCTGGGCGTGGAACGCGCCTTCGTCACGCTGCACGTGGGCGCCGGCACCTTCCAGCCGGTGCGCGTGGACAACCTGGCCGACCACGTCATGCACGCCGAATGGTTCACCGTGCCGCAGGCCACGGTGGACGCCATCGCCGCAACGCGCGCCCGCGGCGGCCGCGTGATCGCGGTCGGCACCACCAGCGTGCGCGCCCTGGAATCGGCCGCCGCCCAGACCGAGGGCCGCACCGCCCCCGGCCTGCCGCTGGCCGCCGCCCAAGGCGACACGCGCCTGTTCATCACCCCCGGCTACCAGTACCGTGTCATCGACGCGCTGGTCACCAACTTCCACCTGCCCCAGTCGACCCTGCTGATGCTGGTCTCGGCGCTGGCCGGCGTCGAGCCGATCCGCCGCGCCTACGCCCACGCCGTCGCCCAGCGCTACCGCTTTTTCAGCTACGGCGACGCCATGTTCATCGAATCCCCCGCCCCATGACCGGACTGAATTTCGAACTGCTCGCCACCGACGGCGGCGCCCGCCGCGGCCGCATCACGCTCAACCACGGCGTGGTGGAGACGCCCATCTTCATGCCCGTGGGCACCTACGGCAGCGTCAAGGCCATGATGCCGCACGAGCTCAAGGAGATCGGTTCGCAGATCGTGCTGGGCAACACCTTCCACCTGTGGCTGCGCCCGGGCACGGAGATCATGGAAAAGCATGGCGGCCTGCACGGCTTCATGCAGTGGGACAAGCCGATCCTGACCGACTCGGGCGGTTTCCAGGTGTTCAGCCTGCAGGGCATGCGCAAGATCACCGAGGAAGGCGTGAAGTTCGCCTCGCCCATCGACGGCGCCCGCCTGTTCCTGACGCCCGAGGAATCGATGCGCATCCAGCGCTCGCTGAACTCGGACATCGTCATGGTGTTCGACGAGTGCACGCCCTACGAGATCGACGGCCGCCCCGCGACCGTCGAGGAAGCGGCCCGCTCGATGCGCATGTCGCTGCGCTGGGCGCGCCGCTCGCGCGAGGAATTCGACCGGCTGCAGAACCCCAACGCGCTGTTCGGCATCGTGCAGGGCGGCATGTACGAATCGCTGCGCGACGAGTCCCTGGCCGGCCTGCAGGACATCGGTTTCCACGGCTACGCCATCGGCGGCCTGTCGGTGGGCGAGCCCAAGGAAGACATGATGCGCATCCTGGCGCACGTGACGCCCAAGCTGCCGGCCCAGGCGCCGCGCTACCTGATGGGCGTGGGCACGCCCGAAGACCTGGTCGAGGGCGTGAGCCGCGGCGTCGACATGTTCGACTGCGTCATGCCGACCCGCAACGCCCGCAACGGCTGGCTGTTCACCCGCTTCGGCGACGTCAAGATCCGCAACGCCAAGTACCGCGACGACACCCGCCCGCTGGACCCGAGCTGCGCCTGCCACACCTGCGCCAACTTCTCGCGCGCCTACCTGCATCACCTGCAGCGCGCCAACGAGATCACCGGCGCGCGCCTGAACACGCTGCACAACCTGCATTTTTACCTGACCATCATGAAGGAAATGCGGGAGGCCATCGCCGAGGGCCGCTTCGACGCCTGGCGCGCGCAGTTCGCGGCCGACCGGGCGCGCGGGGTGGAGTAGCGCGGGGGCGGGGCGGGTATGCGTTTCGTCTCAAAGCAGCGTTGCCGTGCGCAAGCAGTACCGCGTCACATAGGTAGCGGGCAGGCATCGATGACGGCGACTTGATGGGGGTTTGTCCGCTTTAGCCGCATTGGCGCTTTTGTCACCTTGACCATCGATATACGGTATTGGGCATTGTCCCGCTAGTCCTGCGGGCTTCTAAAGCATGCGGACGCAATGACCAAACGAAATCGAGGGTGGGTTTTCGCCGCGATGTTGACGGCGGCTTGCGTCTTGCCATTGTGGTGGTCTCTTCTCACACCACCGCCCCCGACTCGCGATGTGAAAGCGAAGTCCACGGCCGAGGTAGCAACACCCACCACGCAGACCCTCTTCTCGCCCCCCAATGGCGGCCGTGAAATCCGTTCGCTGAGCATTCATCCGAATGGCAGCGACTGGTTGTTCGTCGAGTGCGTTGAGCGGATTCATCAGCGTTGTGACGTGATGCGCTATCAGTTGACGACCGGCCGCTTGTATCGTTACGGATTGCCTGAAGGCTTTCGCTACACGTACGCACACTATTCGCCTCAAGGGCGCTACATCGTAATGTCACGTCGGAAGATTCCGGGTGACTCCGAAGACGAGGAGCGCCGTTCGCTGAATGAATCTGAGATTGCGCTGATGCCCAGCGAAGGCGGTGTGCTGACGATCATTCCGGCGGCGCAAGGAAACAAATTATCCCCTTTCATGTCTCTGGACGAGACGAGAATCGCATTCTGGCGCAGTGCGCGCTTGGTGCCACCCGGTCGGCGTGTGCGGCTCCTAGAGTTCGATCTCTGGGAATTTGACCTTTCAAGCGGCACGGAACGGCCTTTCTCGGGTTTGTTCAAGTTTGTCGAAGGGGGGCAGGCGCAGTACGTTTCGGGCGACGAAATTCTCCTCCAATCCTACGGCCCGTCTGGGCTCTTCGCCGATTACCACGATCGCTATGGGGGTAGCGAGATTTATCGAATGAGACGTGGAGACGACAAGGTGCCAGTCCCATGTGCCTTTGATGGAATCTCGCATGCTGAACTGCCGTCCCAGGACCGAACTGGCCATCTTTGCCTCCAGGGACAAACGCGTCGCCATGGCTTGAGTGTGATCCGCCTGTCCTCGCAAGGCGTGCGGCAAGGGTGGCAGTTAATGCCTGCGAATTCGGGGTCGATATTTGAGACTCGCGAATTGCTATGTGCGCCAGGCGGCGGCTATATCGCGACGATCTACATGGATCAGCCCTCCACTCGGGGCAACAGGCTTGGAGGAATGGCCATGCTGGATATCGGCACTACCACGTGGTCTGCGATCCAACTGCCTTCGTGGGCAGATGCAGAGATCATCCCTGTGACAGATTCATCCAGACTGGGCAATAACCAAGTGAAACCGTAGTGCTTGACGATTAGCGTGAACGAAGATGGCTTCCGAATATGGCGATATCAGGCTCCTCAACCCCCATTGGGATGAACTGGCCAGTCTTGTTCCCATATATGGCAATTGGTGCGGGCCCGATTGGTCCGCGGGGCAGCGCGGTGGAGAACTGAGTCGGGACGAGCTTGTTCGAGGAGCGGTGTTCAAACGCCCGGGAGTCGATGGAACCACGCAGGAAAGTCCCCTGGATGCGATGTGCAAGGACCACGATCTGGCCTATTTTGATGCCAAAGGTCAGCCGGACGAAGCCATGCAAAAGCTCAAGGCCGACGCAGCCCTGATGGCGAGGCTCTCTCAACTGGATCAGCAAAGCCTGCCGGAAGTTGAGCAGACCTATAGCAAACTGATGGCCTTCGCCTTTGCCGAGAAAATCTGGAATTTCGATCTTCCCGCCCTCGGCTACCAATTCGTGAAGAGTGTATTCGGCGACCTGATGGCATCCATCGAAATGGGATTTGGCGGTATCGACGGGCTTATCTACACAGATCAGTTCGGAACGACCATGAGTGGTTCAAGTTATCACGGGAACGTGATGGGCCTTGATCGTGAGGGGAATGACGAGTGCGTGTCGTATGTGCTGTTTACTTTGACCATCGCCGGAACCAACCGGCAGGGCGTGTCCGTGACTTACTACAAGGATGCCTATTCAGCGATCCACAGCATCACTTCTCTGCATGACGGCGCGGTTATTGCCGGAAGCGAAACGATAACTACAACCCTCGACGATGGTTCAGTGTTCGTGCAAGTTGGAGCATCCGCGCCAGTTACGATTCCCCCCTGGCCTGCTGGCGCTCTACCGCCGCCCGAGTTTACGGAAAAGATGCCCCCCGCTTCGGCTGCTAGCATCGCGCCGTGGCTCGGAGACGAATGGCCAATATTTCCCGGGGATTTCGGGCTGGTGGATGGCCCTGATTTTCCGACAAAGGCGATGGAACCATCGGGAGACGCCTCCACTCCCCGCTATTTCGCCGAGGTAGTGGAACCCGAAGGCCCAGGCGACTTAATGGGATTGCCATCGCCGTCTATCGTGGTCGAAGGGAATTCTGCGGACGAGTGGATCAACCCAAAATGGGATTCGTTCGATTGTGACAGGGCGGACTTAGATAAATATATGAGCTATTTTTGCGATAGCCTTCTCTGACGCACAACTCCTAGCGATCAAGATATCCAGCGTGCACGGGCACGACAGCGCGGGACAGGCTGGCAGTTGCGCCGCCTTCGTTTCAATATCGTCTTTCAGACGCTGGGCAGCGTCTGGATTGTCATCCGAGATGTAGTCGACTATGGCCAACAGATCGGCCCTGGCGACAGACGACCACTCAACTGCGGGCACGGCGCTTCCTGTCGATCAGCGCCTGGGCCTCGTCCATGACCTGCCGGTGCGGAACGGCCGGCCCGGTGTCGGCCAGGGCTTCCTGGACTTTGGCGCGGAACCACGCGTCGTGCGCCGGGGCATCGGTGGTCAACCCGGCGGGCAGGCCGCCCTCCTTGACCACCCGCGTGAGCAGGATGCGCACGGCGTCGGAAATCGTCAGGCCGAATTCGAACCGCGCATTTTGCATCCACCATACAGGGAGAACCCGAACAAGGACTTTTGTTTCGCGTTTCCGCCCTCATCACTGCGCACAGGACGAACTCTACGCCAGAACGGCCGCCCCGCCGCCGGGCCGCCCCAAGGCGGGGCAGCCCCCTCGGGGGGCAGCTAGCGCACGAAGTGCGCGCGGCGTGGGGGCCCTTAAACCTCGCTACAATAGTCGGCTTGCCCTATCCATGGCTCGCGCGGGGATGGGCGCAGAACAAGATCGTCGACAGCACGATACAAACAAACCCAAACAGACCAAACGCAGGAGAATTACATGTCCGCTATCGATACCGCCAGCCTCGTCGTGGCCCAGGCCGCTCCCGAAGGCAATGCGCTGATGGGCATGCTGCCCATCATCCTGATGTTCGTGATCCTCTATTTCCTGATGATCCGTCCCCAGATGAAGCGCCAGAAGGAACACCGCAACCTCATCGCCGCCCTGGCCAAGGGCGACGAAGTCGTGACCGCCGGCGGCATGCTGGGCAAGGTCACCAAGGTGAACGACAGCTACGTCACCGTCGAAGTCTCGGAACTGGCCGACAAGCCGGTCGAGATCATCATGCAGAAGTCGTCGGTGTCGACCGTTCTGCCCAAGGGAACCATCAAGGCCCTGTAAGCGTCCCATAGGAGCTCCGCCGCCGGGCCCCGGGCCCGACGGCAGCCGCCCCGCCGCCCGCCGCGCCAGCCGCCCGGGCGGCCTTTTCTCCACTCTTACATGACGTAGCCGGCAATGAACCGCTATCCCCTCTGGAAGTACATTACGGTCCTGATTGCGGTCCTTATCGGCCTGCTGTATACGCTTCCCAATTTCTACGGCGAGTCGCCCGCCGTCCAGGTTTCCAGCGCCAAGGCCACCATCAAGGTGGATCCGGCCATGCGTGACCGGGTCGAGCAGGTACTGGCCGACGCCAAGATCCCCAACGACGGGGTCTACTACGAACAGAACGGCACGCTCGGCACCGTGCGCGCCCGCTTCACGTCGACCGACCTGCAACTGCAGGCGCGCGATCTGATCGACAAATCCCTCAACACCGTCCAGGGCGACCCGCACTACACCGTGGCGCTGAACCTGCTGCCGGCCTCGCCGAGCTGGATGCGCGCCATGGGCTGGTTCGCCCCCAAGCCCATGTACCTGGGCCTGGACCTGCGCGGCGGCGTGCACTTCCTGCTGCAAGTGGACATGCAGGGCGCGCTGACCGCCCGCTACGACTCGCTGGCCGCCGACGTGCGCTCGGTGCTGCGCGACCAGAAGGTCAACGTGGCCGGCGTCGAGCGCTCCGGCATGAGCGTGGCCGCAAGCTTCGCCAACGCGCAGGACCGCGACCGCGCCATCTCGACGCTGCGCAGCCGCCTGCCCGACCTGGAATTCACCGAAAGCGAAGAGAACGGCAAGCTGCTGCTGCTGGGCGCGCTGAACCCGGCCGCCGTCACCCGCGTGCAGGACTCGGCCCTCAAACAGAACATCAACACGCTGCACAACCGGATCAACGAACTGGGCGTGGCCGAACCGGTCATCCAGCAGCAGGGTTCGGACCGCATCGTGGTGCAGCTGCCCGGCGTGCAGGACGTGGCCAAGGCCAAGGAACTGCTGGGCCGCACCGCCACGCTCGAAATCCGCATGGTCGACGACTCGCCCGCCGCGCAGGCCGCGCTGCTGGGCGGTTCGGTGCCGTTCGGCCTGGAGCGCTACTCCGACCGCGACGGCCGCCCGATCCTGGTGCGCCGCCAGGTGGTCCTGACCGGTGAGAACCTGCAGGACGCCCAGCCCGGCCGCGATTCGCAGACCCAGCAGGCCGCCGTGCACCTGACGCTGGACTCCAAGGGCGCGCGCATTTTCCGCGACGTCACCCGCGACAACATCGGCAAGCGCATGGCCATCCTGCTGTTCGAGAACGGCAAGGGCGAAGTGGTCACGGCCCCCGTCATCCGTACCGAAATCGCCGGCGGCCAGGTGCAGATCTCGGGCAGCATGAGCTCCGAGGAAGCCGCCGACACCGCCCTGCTGCTGCGCGCCGGCGCGCTGGCCGCGCCGATGTCGATCATCGAGGAACGCACCATCGGCCCGAGCCTGGGCGCCGACAACATCTCGAAGGGCTTCCATTCGACGCTGTACGGTTTCCTGGCGATCGCCGTCTTCATCATCATCTACTACCACCTGTTCGGCGTGTTCTCGACCGTCGGCCTGACCCTGAACGTGCTGCTGCTGCTGGCCCTGCTGTCGATGCTGCAGGCCACGCTGACGCTGCCGGGCATCGCCGCCATCGCGCTGACACTGGGCATGGCGATCGACTCGAACGTGCTGATCAACGAGCGGATACGGGAAGAATTGCGCAACGGGGCAACGCCGCAACAGGCCATCCACCATGGCTTCGAGCGCGCCTGGGGCACGATCCTTGACTCCAACCTCACCACGCTGATTGTCGGCCTGGCCCTGCTGGCCTTCGGTTCCGGCCCGATCCGCGGCTTCGCGGTGGTCCATTGCCTGGGCATCCTGACCTCGATGTTCTCGTCCGTCGTGGGCGTGCGCGCGCTGGCCAACCTCTGGTACGGCCGCAAGAAGAAGCTCACGTCGATCTCCATCGGCGAAGTCTGGAAGCCGAAGACCAACTGAACATGCGCGCGGGCGGCCACGCCGCCCGCCGCCGAATAGCCAGGGCAAAACATGGAATTTTTCCGGATTCACCGCACCATCCCGTTCATGCGCCACGCGCTGGTGCTGAACATCATCAGCCTCGTCACCTTCGTGGCGGCGGTCTTCTTCATCATTACGCGCGGCTTCCACCTGTCGATCGAATTCACCGGCGGCACGGTCATGGAAGTCAACTACGCCCAGACGGCGCAGCTTGAAAACGTGCGCGGCGTGGTCTCGAAGCTGGGCTACACCGACTTCCAGGTGCAGAACTTCGGCACCTCGCACGACGTCATGATCCGCCTGCCCCTGCAGGAAGGCCAGACGTCGGCCACCCAGAGCGAAACCGTCATGGCCGCGCTCAAGGCCGCCGACCAGGGCGTGGAGCTGCGCCGCGTCGAGTTCGTCGGCCCGCAGGTCGGCCAGGAACTGCTGCACAACGGCCTGATGGCCCTGCTGGTGGTGGTCATCGGCATCATGGTCTACCTGGGCTTCCGCTTCGAATGGAAGTTCGCGGTGGCCGGCGTGATCGCCAACCTGCACGACGTGGTCATCATCCTGGGCTTCTTCGCTTTCTTCCAATGGGAGTTCTCGCTGTCGGTGCTGGCGGGCGTGCTGGCGGTGCTGGGCTACTCGGTGAACGAATCCGTGGTCATCATGGACCGGATCCGCGAGAACTTCCGCAAGTACCGCAAGGCGGACGTGCAGGAAGTCATCAACAGCGCCATCACGCAAACCATCTCGCGCACCATCATCACCCACGGTTCGACCCAGATGATGGTGCTGGCGATGCTGTTCTTCGGCGGCCCCACCCTGCACTACTTCGCCATGGCCCTGACTATCGGCATCTGGTTCGGCATCTACTCGTCGGTGTTCGTCGCCGCCGCGCTGGCCATGTGGATGGGCGTCAAGCGCGAAGACCTGGTCAAGCCGGTCAAGAAGGAAGGCGAGGAAGGCGAAGTCGCCTGAGCCGTTTCCCGCCCCGCAAGACCCGCCCGATGTGGCGGGTTTTTTTATGGGCGGACGAGCCTGGCGCAGGGCCCTCGGTCACTACGAATAGCCGCCCGTCCTACATGCGGATACCTTTGCCAAAGCCGTCGCCACGGAGGTTGACAGTTATATCCGAACAGGTATATTCATGTTTATCGAACTCCCTCGTCCCCTGTATTGGGAAGGTTCCTCGAAAAAAGACTTCCAGACCTTCCCGCTGGCCGTTCAGAAACACTTGGGGATGAGTCTGTTCATCGTGCAGTCGGGCCGGCGACCGGCCGCGTCCAAACCATGGCACGGACTGGGGCCGGGCGTGTTTGAACTGGTCGACGATCATCGGGGCGATACGTTCCGCGCCGTCTACCTGATACGCATCGGCAACGGCGTGCATGTACTGCATGCATTCCAGAAGAAGTCCAAATCGGGCGTTTCCACGCCGCGGCCCGACATTGCCCTGATCACCCGGCGGCTCAAACAGGTTCAGGCCCGCTATGGGCCCCACAAGAGACAACCATGACGCGTACTACCGGCACCCTGAATGTTCTGCATGACCTCGGCTTTGACGACGCCGCCGATCTGACCACCCAGGCGCAGCTCGCCATCAAGCTCAACGATCTGATCGACCAGCGCCAGCTCACCCAGGCCCAGGTTGCCGCCCTGACCGGCATGACCCAGCCCAAGGTCTCCCAGATTCGCCGCTATCAATTACAGAACATCTCGCTGGAGCGGCTGATGCGAGCCCTGGTCGCGCTGGACCAGCACGTGGAGATACGGGTACGCAAGGCAAGGCAATCCGACACGACAGGAATCAGCGTCAACCTCTAGGCCTTGTCGACGTTCGGTATCTCGTACCCATGCTTCGCATGCTCATCGCCACCAACACCGCCGCCGACGCGATGCCCGCGGCCACGTAGCCGACACTTTCCAGTCCCCACAGCGAAATCGCCAAACCGCCGAGAATCGCCCCAAGGCCCGTGCCGGCGTTGGCGGCGGAGACGTTCAAGGTGCCGGCCAGCGCCTGTGCCTGCGACGCCGAGTGCATCACCCGCACCTGGCAGACGGGAAACAGCGCGGTATAGGCGATGCCCCACACTGCCAGGGCCAGCCCCAGTGGCATCGCCGCGCCCGCCAGCGGCACGCTGGCGGCCATGCCCAGCGCCAGAAGCAGCGAGAAGAACGCGGTGGCCCCCAGCGGGTTGCGGTCGACCAGACGGCCGCCGAACCAGTTGCCAACCAGGCCGATGGCGCCGAACCCCATCAGCCACCAACCGACCCGCGCCGGCGCCACCGCGGCAACGCGTTCCAGTGTGTCGGCCAGATAGGTGTAAGCCGTGAACATGGCGGTGAACACCAGCACCGACAGCAGCACTTGCGCGATGAACTCCGGGTTCCTGAGAATACGGGCCTGCTCTCCGATCCGCAGGCGGGGCGGCCGCGCCATGGCCGGCATGCAGCGCGTCAGGGCCAGCGCCATCAACAGCGACAACCCTGCCAGCCCCCACAGCGCGCCACGCCAGCCGATGGCCTCCGACACCAGCGTGCCCAGCGGGATGCCGAACAGCAACGCGGCGGAGATGCCCAGGTAGACCTGCGATACCGCGCGTCCGGCACGTTGCGGTTCGACCAGTTGCCCCGCCGTCTCGCTGGCCGTGCCCCAGAATACCGGCAACGCCAGCGCAGGAATGAAGCGAGCAACGGCCAGCACCCACAGGTTCGGCGCCATGGCAGCCAGGGCGTTGGACACCGCGAAAATCAACAGAATGACGACGAACAGCCGCTTGCGTTCGACGTGCGACAGCAGCACGGTCAGCACCGGCCCGAACAGCATCACGGTGAAGGCGAACAGGGTCACCAGCTGGCCCGCGGCGGAAATCGAAATGCCGAGGTCACGCGCCAGCGCTGGCAACAGGCCGACGATCAGGTACTCGGTGGTGACAATGACAAAGGCCGCCACCGCAAGAATCGCGATGGACAGGCCGCCCCGGCCCGCCAGAACGGCGGCGCGGGGCGCAACGAGCATGGACATGCGAAAGCGCTCCAGGGGAATGAATGGAACGCACAAGTCTATTGAAGACTAAATTTCCTATCTCGGATATATTTTCTGAGTATATTGGAATTTAGTTCATCAATAGAGGCCCGTATGACGCCCTCCGAACGGCTCAAAGGCATCGAAGCGTTTGTAATGACCGCCAGCGCGGGCAGCTTCACCGCGGCCGCCGAACGCCTCCACCTGACAAGCTCCGCGGTCGGCAAGAGCGTGGCGCGTCTCGAAGCCCGGCTCGGCATCCGGTTGTTCGAGCGCACCACGCGCCGCCTGGCGCTGACCGAGGCGGGCACGGCCTTCTACCGCACGTGCGCGCAGGTGCTGACCGACCTGGAGGAAGCGGAAACCGTGCTGGCGGTGCAGCAGAACGAACCCGTGGGCCGACTGCGCGTGGACGCGCCGGCCACCTTTGGCCGCCTGCGGGTCTGGCCGCCGCTGCTGCGCTTTGCCGAACGCCATCCCCGTCTGCGGCCGCATGTGTCGTTCACCGACCGGTTCGTCGATCTGCTCGACGAAGGCATCGATGTAGCAGTGCGCATTGGCGGCCCGGATCACTGGCCCGCCTCGATCGGATGTCGCCATCTGGGCCGCGAACGCCTGCTCTTCTGCGCGTCGCCCGCCTACCTGGCCCGCCGGGGCGCGCCCGCCTCGGCGGACGATTTGGCGCGGCATGATGCCGTCCTCTACGGCAAGGCCGATGGCAGCGTCAGTCCATGGCTGATCGCTCACGCCGACGGCCAGATCGAGCGGCGCGCGATGACTGGCCGTATCATCGCCGGCAGCGGCGACGCGCAGGTCGCGGCCGTCAAGGCGGGCTGCGGCATCGCACAGTTGGCCACCTGGCTGGTGGACGAAGCAATTACGCGCGGTGAACTGGCACCGGTCCTGCCGGCGCTGGCCACCGACGGCCTGCCGCTGCACCTGCTGTGGCCGGTCGGCAAGCAATTGCTGCCCAAGGTGGACGCGGTGCTCGCCATGCTGACCGAGGAACTGCGGATCGCCTGATCCCGTCGGCCACGACTGTATAGCCCGTCCTGGCGTCCGGTGTACGGGTACAGCCGCCGCCGTATTCACTACCATAGGCCTCATGAAACTGGCTCTCGATCATCTCGTCGTCGCCGCCGCCGACCTGGACAGCGGCACGCGCCACGTGGCCGACCTGCTGGGCATCGCGCCCACGGGCGGCGGCGCGCATCCCCGCATGGGCACCCACAACCGCGTGCTGGGCATGGCGGGCGGCGTGTACCTGGAAGTGATCGCCATCGACCCGGACGCGCCCGCGCCGCAGCGGCCGCGCTGGTTCGGGCTGGACCAGCCGGCCATGCGGGCGCGCCTGGCCGAAGGGCCGTTCCTGGCGCACTGGGCGGCGCGAGTCGAGGCGCCCGCTGACCTGAGCGCATGGCAGGCTCGGCACCCCGATCGCATCGCGCCCGCCATCCCCATGACCCGCGGCGACCTGCGCTGGCGCCTTACGGTGCCCGACGACGGCAGCCTGCCGGCCTGGCGCGAAGCGGGCGCAACGGCCGGCGACGGCCTGCTGCCGACCCTGATCCAGTGGGATGTGGACGCCTATCCCGGCGTCAGCCTGCCGCGCCAGCCGCTGACCCTCGTGGCGCTGGCCGGCACCCACCCGCGCGCGGCGCTGCTGCGCCAGGGGCTGGCCTGGCTGGGCGCGGACGCGCTCATCGCCATCGAGCAGGCCGACGGCCCGCCACGCCTGCAGGCCGCCATCGAGACCGACCGGGGCATCCGGATCCTGGTCTGACCCACACCACACGGAAAGACAACGGAGACATCCCCATGAGCGTCACCCTCAAGCGCTTCGACGACGCGCCCTACGAGCAGCAGTGCGAGGCCACCGTCATCGCCGTCGGCGCCGACGGCGTCGAACTGGACCAGACCCTCTGCTACGCCCGCAGCGGCGGGCAGGCCGGCGACAGCGGCACGCTGACGCTGGCCGATGGCCGCGCGCTGCCGGTGGCCGACACCGTCTACGCTGAAGACCGCCGCCGCATCCTGCACGTGCTGGCCGAGGGCGCCGCGGCGCCGCAGGTCGGCGACCGCGTCACCGTGCGCATCGACTGGCCGCGCCGCCACCGGCTGATGCGCCTGCACACCTGTCTGCACCTGCTCGGTTCGCTGGTGCCGGCGCCCGTCACCGGCTGCAGCATTTCGCCCGACTCGGCCCGCATCGACTTCGACCTGCCCGAGTCGACGCTCGACAAGGCCGACCTGACCGAGCGCCTGAACACGCTGATCCAGGCCCGCACCGACGTCACCGTCAACACCATCACGCCCGAGGAACTTGCGGCGCAGCCCGATCTGGTGCGCACGGTCGGCGCCGCCCCGCCCGGCGGCGCGGCGCGCATCCGCATCATCGAGATCCCCGGCGTGGACCGCCAGCCCTGTGGCGGCACGCACGTGGCCAACACCGGCGAGATCGGCCCCGTCACGGTCACCAAGATCGAAAAGAAAAGCCGCACCAACCGCCGCGTGGTGGTGGCGTTCGCCTGAACCTTGCCGCCAATGAAAATGGCCGCCTGCATGGCGGCCATTTTCATTGAAGTCCGTCGGCGGCGCCTCGCGGCGCGCTCAGCCCTTCTTCCACCAGCGCCACGGCGCGCGCAGCGGCCACTGGTACTTGCTACAGAGCACCCGCGGCGCCAGCAGGTGACCCACGGCGATGGCAATCGCGGCGGCGGTCAGCACGTCGGACAGGTAGTGATCCAGGTTGACCAGGCGGCTGGCGGCGACCAGTGCGGCCAGCGACAGGAAGGCCCAGCGCCAGCGCGGCGCCAGGATGCCGAGCGTCACCGCCACCGCGAAGGCGGCGTAGGTGTGGCTGGAAGGAAAGGAATTGAACTGGTTGGCGCGCGAGAACGACTCGCCCAGCCCGTAGATGCCCTTCTCGAAGAACAGCTCGGGACGGGCGCGCGCCACCAAGCGCTTGAGCACCAGCACCACCAGCCCGCCGACCGCCATGGTCGACAGCATCAGCAGGCTGCCGCGCGCCATGCTGGCGTAGCTCATGCGCACCGGATTGCGCCAGCCGCGCGCCAGGCCGACCAGGCCGACGATGTAGAACGCCAGCGCCACGCCGATGTAGCGGCCGCTTTCGCCCATTTCGCCGATCCACTCGAACGAGGTATTGACCCCGTCGCTGACCGATTGCCGGATCCAGATCGCCAGCGGCAGGTCGACCCACAGGGCGCAGACCGCGGCCACCAGCGCCACCCCGAGACCGGCCAGCAGCCAGGCGGAGGTCGACAGCGGATTGCGGAACTCGTCCGTCGCGGCGGCTGCGGCGCCGGGCGCGAGCGTGGCGGCCGGCGGAAGGGAGGGATTCGTCGTCATCGGACCGGTCGCGTAAAGATAATTGTTCTCGGAAAGGGAATCTGCGAGGGCCAGCTATCGTAACCCTGCATTTCGTCTGCATGAAGGAAATTTGCAGCAAGGGGTAAAATTCCGCTTTTCCCCTCTCCACTGCCCCCGGGATCTACACCCGTCACGGCGACCGACATGCAAGAAACTTCCCTCAAGCGCGTGCCTCACGCGCAAGACGGCGCCGCCGCCGTCCCGCCCGCCCCCGCCACCGGCGCTCCCCGCAAGCTTTACATCCGCACCTTCGGCTGCCAGATGAACGAGTACGACTCGGACAAGATGGCCGACGTGCTGCGCGGCGACCAGGGGCTGGAACTGACCGACAATCCGGAAGAAGCCGACGTCATCCTGTTCAACACCTGTTCGGTGCGCGAAAAGGCCCAGGAAAAGGTCTTTTCCGACCTGGGCCGCGTGCAGCACCTGAAAAAGACCAACCCGAACCTGGTGATCGGCGTGGGCGGCTGTGTCGCCAGCCAGGAAGGCGAGGCCATCGTCAAGCGCGCGCCCTATGTGGACGTGGTGTTCGGCCCGCAGACCCTGCACCGCCTGCCCGACCTGATCCAGCGCCGCCGCGCCGAAGGCCGCTCGCAGGTTGACATCAGCTTCCCCGAGATCGAGAAGTTCGACAACATGCCGCCGCCGCGCGTCGACGGCGCCACCGCCTTCGTCTCGATCATGGAAGGCTGTAGCAAGTACTGCAGCTTCTGTGTCGTGCCCTACACGCGCGGCGAGGAAGTCTCGCGGCCGTTCGACGACGTGCTGGTCGAAGTGGCCGACCTGGCCGACCAGGGCGTCAAGGAAGTCACCCTGCTGGGCCAGAACGTCAACGCCTACCGCGGCCGCATGAGCGACAGCGACGAGATCGCCGATTTCGCCATGCTGCTGGAATACGTGCACGAGATTCCCGGCATCGAGCGCATCCGCTACACCACCTCGCACCCCAAGGAAATGACCCAGCGCATGGTGGACGCCTACGCCCGCCTGCCCAAGCTGGTGTCGTTCCTGCACCTGCCGGTGCAGGCCGGCAGCGACCGCGTGCTGGCGGCCATGAAGCGCGGCTACACCACGCTGGAATTCAAGTCGGTCGTGCGCCGCCTGCGCGCCGCGCGTCCCGACCTGACGCTGTCGTCGGACTTCATCGTCGGCTTCCCCGGCGAGACCGAGGAAGACTTCGAAAAGACCATGAAGCTGATCGAGGACGTCGGTTTCGACACCTCGTTCTCGTTCGTCTACTCGCGCCGCCCCGGCACGCCGGCCGCCGACCTGCACGACGACACGCCGCAGGACGTCAAGCTGCGCCGCCTGCAGCGCCTGCAGGCGCTGATCAACGAGCAGGCCGCCGCCATCGCCCGCAACATGATCGGCACCCGCCAGCGCCTGCTGGTGGAAGGCCCGTCGCGGCGCGACCCGAACGAGCTGATGGGCCGCACCGAGAACAACCGCATTGTCAACTTCGCCGCGCCCGCGCGGCTCATCGGACAGATGGTCGACGTCATCATCACCGAGGCGCACACCAATTCGCTGCGCGCCCGGGTGGCCGACGTCGACCGCGACTCCCAAGAGGCCGAATGACCACTTCCCGCCCCCGCGCCCGCCGCAGCCTGCCCGCCGTCGTCATCCTGGACGGCGACAACACCCACCTGGCCAACCTGTGCGGCCCGCTGGACGAGAACCTGCGCCAGCTCGCCGACGGCATGGGCGTGAAGCTCTCGCGCCGCGGCAGCCGCGTCACCATCGAAGGCGACAAGGCCGAACTGGCCGGCCGCGTGCTGCGCCGTTTCCATGAGCAGGCCGTGCATCGCGCGCTGTCGGTCGACGACATCCAGCTCGGGCTGGTCGAGATCGGCGTCGGCCGCCAGGAAGAGAAACTGCAGGACGCGCCGGCCCGCGAGGCCGACCCGCTGCCCGCGCTGGACGATGACAGCGACGCCATCGCCCTGCGCACCAAGCGCAGCGACCTGCGTCCGCGCACCCCGCGCCAGCGCGACTACCTGAACAACATCCTCAAGCACGACATCACCTTCGGCGTGGGTCCGGCCGGCACCGGCAAGACCTGGCTGGCGGTGGCCTGCGCCATCGACGCGATGGAGCGCGACACGGTGCAGCGCCTGGTGCTGACGCGCCCGGCGGTCGAAGCCGGCGAACGGCTGGGCTTCCTGCCCGGCGATCTGGCGCAGAAGGTCGACCCCTACCTGCGCCCGCTGTACGACGCCCTGTACGACCTGATGGGCTTCGAGAAAGTGCAGCGCCTGTTCGAGAAACAGACCATCGAGATCGCGCCGCTGGCCTACATGCGCGGCCGCACGCTGAACCACGCCTTCGTCATCCTGGACGAGGCGCAGAACACCACGCCCGAACAGATGAAGATGTTCCTGACGCGCATCGGCTTCGGCAGCAAGGCCGTCATCACCGGCGACCCGTCGCAGGTGGACCTGCCGCGCGGCCAGGAAAGCGGCCTGGCGCACGCCGTCAAGGTGCTGCACGACGTGCAGGGCATCGCCACCACCCGCTTCACCAGCCGCGACGTGGTGCGCCATCCCCTGGTGGCGCGCATCGTCGATGCCTACGACCGAGCGGCGGAAAATGACGCCTGACCTGTCCCTTTCCGTCCAGTACGGGGTCGACGAGCCCCGCCTGCCGCGCTGGCGCCTGCGCCGCTGGGCCGAGCGGGCGCTGGCCGCCGCGGCCGAGGATGGCCTGGTGGACTTCAGCGCCGCCGAGCTCAGCCTGCGCCTGGTGGGCGCGGCCGAGGGGCGCCGCCTGAACCGCGATTTCCGCCAGCGCGACTACGCCACCAACGTGCTGACGTTCGAATACGGCGTGGATCCGCTGGGCGTGGCGCGCGGCGACATCGTGATGTGCGTGCCGGTGCTGGTGCGCGAGGCGCGCGAACAGCGCAAGGCGCTGCTGGACCATGCCGCCCACCTGACGCTTCACGGCGTGCTGCATTCGCTCGGCTACGACCACATCAAGGCGCGCGACGCCCGCCGCATGGAAGCGCTGGAAACCGCCACGCTGGCCCGCATGGGCATCGCCGACCCCTACCAGGAGCGCTGATTCCGCCCCTCGGGTCAACCCTGAGCAATCGACGCGAAATGGCGGCCTGCAAGGCGCAGATCGCGTCGGTTGGCCCCATTTTCGCGGGCCGCGTTACAAATTGCGCGCCAGATTCGGTTATGCTGACTCCTCCCTAACTTGTCCTCCCGGACGATGTCTGACCCCTACCCTGCTCCCGAAGCGACGCCCGCTCGCTCATCCAAACCCGCCACCAAATCCCTTCTAGACCGCCTGCTTTCCCTCGTGCGCCGCGAGCCCGAGGACCGCGAAGGCATCAAGGCCATCCTGGAAGCCGCGCATGACCGCGACCTGCTGGACGCGGAGTCCTACAAGATGATCAAGGGCGCGCTGGCCGTGTCCGAAGGCACCGTCGGCGACATCATGGTGCCGCGCTCGCGCATGGACCTGCTCGACGTCACGCAGCCCATTCCCTACCTGGTGGCCAACGTGATCGAAACCGCTCACTCGCGGTTCCCGGTGTACGAAGGCGACCGCGACAACATCATCGGCATCCTGCTCGCCAAGGACCTGCTGCGCTGCATGCTGGAACCCGGCATCGAGGTGCGCACGCTGGTTCGCCCGGCCGTGTTCATCCCCGAATCCAAGCGCCTGAACGTGCTGCTGCACGAGTTCCGCGCCAGCCGCAACCACCAGGCCATCGTCATCGACGAGCACGGCGGCATCTCCGGCCTGGTGACGATGGAAGACGTGCTGGAGCAGATCGTCGGCGACATCGAGGACGAATTCGACGAAACCGAGGAAGACTCGATCTTCCCCGAGGGCGAGAACCAGTGGCGCGTGCTGGCTGCCACCGACATCTCGCACTTCAACGACGTGTTCGGCTGCCTGTTGCCCGACGACGAGTACGACAGCGTCGGCGGCTGGATGGGCGGGCAGTTGGGACGCATCCCGCGCCGCGGCGACGTCGCCGAGTTCGACGGATTGAAGCTCGAAGTGGCGCGCGGCGACGCGCGTCGCGCCATCTGGCTGCGCGTCAAGCGCGTGGCGCCCTCCCGCGGCGTCCAGCCCGACTCCGACGCATGAGTCGCGCCCCCCGCGGTCCGTTCCTGTTGGGCGCGGCCGGCCTGACGCTGGCCGGCGCCGTCCACGCCCTGACCTTCGCGCCCGGTCCGCTGCCGGACTGGGCGCTGGCCGTCACCCAGATCCTGGCGCTGGCGGTGGCCGCCCGCGTCACGCTGTACGCGCCCTCGGCGCGCCAGGCCTGGCTGCGCGGCTGGCTGTTCAGCTTCGCCACTTACGCGCTGGGGCTGTACTGGATCTTCATCAGCCTGCACCGCTACGGCGACCTGGCCGCGCCGCTGGCGGTGGCCGCGGTGCTGGCGCTGGCGGCCTTCCTGGCGCTGTTCCCGGCCACCGCCGGCGCGCTGGCGCGGCGCTATGTCCCGCTGGCGGCCGACTCGACGCCGGGACGGGTGCTGTCCGGCACGCTGGCCTGGGGCGCGCTGTGGGCCGGCTTCGAATGGGTCCGCGCGGTGCTGCTGACCGGCTTTCCGTGGCTCAACATCGGCTACGCACAGGTCGACAGCCCCATCGCTGGCTGGGCCCCGCTGCTGGGCGTGCACGGCATGGCCCTGCTGTCGGCCTTCGCCGCCGCCGCCCTCGCCAGCCTGTGGCGTCCCGCGGGCCTGCAGAAGCAGCCGCGCGACGGCCGCCACGCGCTGGCCGCCGGGGTGGCGCTGGCATTGGCCGCCGCCGGCTGGCCGCTGTCCCGCATCGACTGGTCCGCGCCCAGCGGCGAACCACTGAACGTGCGTCTGGTCCAGGGCAACATCGAGCAGTCGCAGAAATTCGATCCGGCGCTGCTCGACCAGAGCCTGCGCCGCCACCTGGAACTGGCGGCGATGCCGCCGGCGCCGGGGGTGCCGCCGCCGCAGATGGTGATCCTGCCGGAAACGGTGCTGCCGATCTTCCAGGACCAGCTCGATCCGCGCGTCTGGGACGTCTGGCGCCAGGTGGCGGCGCGGCAGAATGCCGTGATCGCCATGGGGGTGCCGATCCACGACGTGCGCAATGGCCGCGACCGCTACACCAACAGCGTCATGGGCTTCGATGGCCGGACGCCGCTGGAACAACTGACGGGCGGCAGCACCGCGATGCGCTACGACAAGCGCCACCTGGTGCCCTGGGGTGAATACGTGCCGCCGGGCTTCCACTGGTTCGTCGACATGCTGAACATCCCGCTGGGCGATTTCGACCGTGGCGGCGAGCGCCAGACGCCATTCGCCGTGGGCGGCCAGCACATCGCCTTCAACATCTGCTATGAAGACCTGTTCGGTCCCGACCTGCTGCCCGCGCTGCAGCCCGGCCCCGATGGCGAACCGGGCGCCACCATTCTGGTGAACGTCAGCAACCTGGGCTGGTTCGGCGATACCTGGGCGTTGCGCCAGCATCTGCAGATCGGGCGCCTGCGCACAATCGAGACCGCGCGGCCGATGCTGACCGCCACCAACACCGGCATCACGGCGGCCATCGACGCCAAGGGCAACGTTGCCGCCCAACTGGCGCCGCTGCAGCCGGGCGTGCTGCCGGTCTCGGTGCAGGGCATGGCCGGCCTGACGCCTTATGCCCGCTTCGGCGACAAGTCGGCGCTGGCGCTGATCGGCCTGGCGCTGATTGCCGCCTTCGGCGTCAGCCGCGCGCGCCGTCCCTGAACCCGGAACGGGTCGGCCTCGGCCTGGCCCGGCTCCCCACCCCGGGCCTCTGCCGGCGCCCCTTTCCCGGCGCGTCCCTAGCGCAACAAGTCGACAGGCAGCGCGCCGCTGTCGTCGGCCGGCCGCAGCGGCCCCATTCCCGCGCCCGTCAGCTCGATCGCATCCGCGATGCGCGCCAGATCATCGCTATCCAGTTCCAGTTCCGCCGCGCCCAGCACGCCGTCGACCTGGGCCGCGTTGCGCATGCCGACGATGGCGCCGGTGACCCCCGGCCATGCCAGCGTCCAGGCGATGGCGACCGCGGCCTGGGTGGTGCCGTGGCGCTCGGCGATGGGCTTGAGCGCTTCGGCCAGCGCCAGGTTGCGCGCCAGGTTGGGCGGCTGGAATTCGGCATTGCGCGAGCGCCAGTCGTCCGCGCGCAGGGTCCGCGCCCGCTCGGCCGAAAAGCCGCCGCTCAACAGGCCCGACTGCATGGGGCTGTAGACAATGACGCCGGTGCCGTTCTGCGCGCACCACGGAATCAGGTCGGCGCCGGCGCCGCGCTGGATCGCCGAGAACGGCGGCTGCAGCGACTCCACGTGCCCCAGCGCCTCGGCGTCCTGCAACTGCGCCAGGTTATGGTTGGACAGGCCGACGGCGCGCACCTTGCCCTCCCGCCTGAGGTCCAGCAATTCCTGCCAATAGACCTCCAGCGGCGTGCCGTCGCCGGCCGGCCAGTGCATCTGGTACAGGTCGATGCGCTCGACGCGCAGCCGGCGCAGCGACCCCTCGAT
This sequence comes from Achromobacter sp. CF-sbj1-Ac2-l, assembly GCF_052698165.1. NCBI lineage: Bacteria > Pseudomonadati > Pseudomonadota > Betaproteobacteria > Burkholderiales > Alcaligenaceae > Achromobacter > Achromobacter sp. CF-sbj1-Ac2-l. The sequence goes on from NZ_CP199855.1 coordinate 4,932,166, forward strand.
TTCGCGGCGGATGCTGGCCGGCGCGCCGGTGCGCCGCGGGGTCGCCTGCGGCTGCTCGGGGGACCAGGTCAGGCCGCACTTGGTGAAGACGTACGGCCGCTCGCCGGGGCTCATCTGCGCCAGCGCGCGGCCCACCACCTCCTCGGCATGGCCCAGTCCATAGACGGCGGCGGTATCGATCCAGTTGATGCCGCGATCGACCGCGAGGCGGATGGCGGCGATCGAGTCGGCGTCATCCTGCGGCCCCCAGCCGATGGCCCAGGCGTTGCCGCCCATCGCCCAGGCGCCCACGCCAATGCGCGTGATCGACATGTCGCTGCGTCCCAGCGGACGCGTGGGAAAAGAAGTCGTGGTGCTCATGCGAAAAAATCTCCTGCCGGCAAAACATCATGGAGGATTCCACCCGGGTTCCCGCAGCAGTCACGATAGCACTCGTCCAAGCCGTTGATTTTCCGGGATTGTGCGCCCGGGGCCCGGCGTCGCGGAAGCGGCTGACGCCCCTCGCCGCATGCCAACGTATGCCCCCGCATGCCACGCATGCGTCCCCCTGAACGCGACTTCAATGCAACTTTTTCGTTTTTTGCACCCAACCGACTTGCACGCCGAAATTAGTTCGTGCATAATCTCGTTTCTTCGCCAACGGCACTAAACAAAACCGGCAACGAGATACGAAAAACGACCGCGAAAGCGATCGGAAAAAACGTAAAACGTGGCAGGAGTTGATTAGAAGAACGGGGGTATAGCTCAGCTGGGAGAGCGCTTGCATGGCATGCAAGAGGTCAGCGGTTCGATCCCGCTTACCTCCACCAGTCCAAAGCGAAGAGTAGTAGAGCAGGAAAACTCGCGGTAAAACGCGCAGTAAAGACAGCAAGTCGACAGCAAGTCCAAGTCCCCTTCGTCTAGAGGCCTAGGACATCACCCTTTCACGGTGAGTACAGGGGTTCGAATCCCCTAGGGGACGCCAGTTCACTGGCAGCAGTACAGAGTTTTGTAGTACCAAAGTGCAGTTGAAGTGACACAGTAGTTGAGTAAGCCGCTGCGGAGCGGTAGTTCAGTTGGTTAGAATACCGGCCTGTCACGCCGGGGGTCGCGGGTTCGAGCCCCGTCCGCTCCGCCAAAAGCGCTCTACGCAGTGCCTTTCAAGAGCTCCGTCCCTGGAGCTTTTTGCATTTATAGGGTGTAAGCCTTGTTGTTTGCAGGTTGGAACGGCAGGGATTCTGGGGGGTATAGCTCAGCTGGGAGAGCGCTTGCATGGCATGCAAGAGGTCAGCGGTTCGATCCCGCTTACCTCCACCAGTAAAGCAGTAAGTAGTACAGTAGTTCGAGCAGTTGCAGTTTCCGGTCCCCTTCGTCTAGAGGCCTAGGACATCACCCTTTCACGGTGAGTACAGGGGTTCGAATCCCCTAGGGGACGCCAGTTCGCTGGCTCGCCTACCGGATCTGCGAAGCCGTCCTGACAAGATGGTGCGCTGCCAAGTGTTGTTGTTGTAGACCGCTGCGGAGCGGTAGTTCAGTTGGTTAGAATACCGGCCTGTCACGCCGGGGGTCGCGGGTTCGAGCCCCGTCCGCTCCGCCAAGCACTTGCGTGCATCCCAGCAAGCCGCAAGATCCAGTTGTTCCGCAGGAGTCTTCCTGCACTGCGCCAGAAAGCGCCCGCCAAAAGCTCCGGATTCCGGAGCTTTTTTGCTTTTCGCGGCGACCCGCGCCGAGACGCCCGTTCCCCCTTCTCGTCCGTTTATCCTCTAGACAGGCCGCGCCGCGCAACGCATCCTGTGCGCTTGTGCCAGCCAAGCCAAGAGGCCCACGTGACCGCCAGCAACGCCGCTCCACACCCGCATCGCCAACACCTGCAACGCATCATCGCAGGCCTGAACGAAGGCATCATCCTGCTCGAGGCCGATGGCGTCATCGCCTGGGCCAACGCCAGCGCACTGGCGCTGCATGGGATCGACACACTGGAGGCGTTGGGCAACACACCCGCGGGCTACCGCAAGCGTTATGCGCTGACCTACCGCAATCACCATCGCGTTCCCGCCCGGCAGTATCCGCTGGATCGACTGGCCGCGGGCACGGCATTCGACGATTTGCTGCTGGACCTGACGCGCAAGGACGATCCCGACTTCCTGCGCAACATCCGGGCGCGGGGCCTGCTGCTGGAAGACGACGGCACGGACTATCGCGTGCTGATCCTGGACGACCAGACCGAAGCCTTCAATGCCGAACAGCGCTTCGAACGCACCTTTGCCGCCAATCCCGCGCCGGCGCTCATCTGCCGGCTGTCCGACCTGCGCTACGTGAAAGTGAACCAGGGCTTCCTGGACATGACGGGCCTGACGCGCGAGGCGGTGCTGGGCAAATCGGCCTACGAACTCGACGTGCTCGATGGCGGCGAGGACAAGGAGGACGCGGTGGCCAAGTTGAACGCGGGCCTGACCATCACCCAGCGCGAGGGCGTGCTGCGGCTGGGCGACGGCGGCGCCAGGTTCGTCATCGTCGCCGGCCAGCCGATCGACATGCAGGACGAGCCGTGCATGCTGTTCACCTTCATCGACCTGGAAAAGCGCAAGCGCGCCGAGGAAGCCCTGCAGCAGAGCGAGGAACGTTTCTCCAAGGCGTTCCGGCTGGCGCCTGTGCCGATGGCGCTGTGCGACGGCGAATCGCTGCGCGCGCTGGATATCAATGACGCGTTCGCGCAGGCCGTGGGCGTGTCGGCGCAGGACGGCGCGGGCCAGGAACTGACCACGCTCGGCCTGCGCCCGTTCGACGGCATGGCCGACAGCCTGGCGCGCGGCGAGAGCATCCGCAACCGCGAAGCCGCGCTGGCCACGCCGGACGGCGCCGTGCTGGCTTGCCTGGCGTCGGCCGAGCCGGTCATGATCGGCGGCGAGCGCCGCGTGCTGCTGGTGATGCAGGACATCTCCGAACGCAAGCGCAGCGAAACCGAGCTGCTGACCGCGATCGAGGCGGTGATGCAAGACACCTCATGGTTCAGCCGCGGCATCATCGAGAAGCTGGCGCAATTGCGCGCCCCGGCGCCGGCGGCGCGCGACGTGGCCGAGCTGGCGCAACTGACCGCGCGTGAGCGCGAGGTGCTGGGCCTGCTGTGCCAAGGCCATGACGACGACGATATCGCCCGCCAGTTGCGCCTGTCGCGCAACACGGTGCGCAATCACGTGGCCACCATCTACAGCAAGATCGGCGTGCATCGGCGCAGCGCGGCCATCGTCTGGGCCCGCGACCGCGGTATCACCGGCCATGAAAAACCCCGCCCCCGCGGCAAGTCCGGCGCGGGCTGACATCGCCCGCCCGGATTTACAAATTGAATCAAAATAATCGGGGTATCGCGCTGCACGGAGATGCCGCCGCGTTCGATTCCGTCCGCCTCCAAAAAGCGCGATTTCCAGCAAAACACCAGGCAACTCCCCGCCAAAATCCGCATTGCGCCCCAGATTGCGCAAACCCTGCGCAGGTTCTTACGATCCGCCGATCTAGCCGCCCTCCACGGGGCCGGCGAGAGCCCCGCAAGCCTTCTGGAGCCCGTTGATGCAGACCGCCTACATTCCCGTTCCCAAGCCGCCCAAGGCGCAGCCCGCGCCCGCCTGGAGCAGCGCCGCAGTGATGGCGCTCTATGCCCTGCCGTTCATGGACCTGGTATTCCGCGCCCAGCAGACGCACCGCGCCCATTTCGACCCCAACGGCATCCAGCTCTCGAGCCTGCTGTCGATCAAGACCGGCGGCTGTCCCGAGGACTGCGGCTATTGCTCGCAGTCGTCGCGCTACGACACCGGCCTGGAAGCGGAAAAGCTGATGCCGCTGGACGAGGTGCTGGCCGCGGCCCGCGCCGCGCAGGCAGGCGGGGCGCAGCGCTTTTGCATGGGCGCCGCCTGGCGCAGCCCCAAGCCGCACCACCTGGAGGCCGTGGCCGAGATGGTCAGCGCGGTCAAGGCGCTGGGGCTGGAGACCTGCGTCACACTGGGCATGCTGCGCGAAGGCCAGGCCGAACAACTCAAGGCCGCCGGCCTGGACTACTACAACCACAACCTCGACACCTCGCCCGAGTTCTACGGCAAGATCGTCACCACCCGCACTTACCAGGACCGCCTCGATACGCTGGACCGCGTGCGTGGCGCCGGCATCAACGTCTGCTGCGGCGGCATCGTCGGCATGGGCGAATCGCGCCAGGAGCGCGCCGGCCTGATCGCGCAACTGGCCAACATGGAGCCCTATCCCGAGTCGGTGCCGATCAACAACCTGATGCGGGTGGAAGGCACGCCACTGGCCGACGCCGAGCCGCTCGATCCGTTCGAGTTCGTGCGCACCATCGCCGTGGCGCGCATCACCATGCCGCGCGCCGTGGTGCGCCTCTCGGCCGGGCGCGAGGCCATGGATGAGGCCATGCAGGCGCTGTGCTTCATGGCCGGCGCCAACTCGATGTTCTACGGCGACGTGCTGCTGACCACGGGCAATCCGCGCATGGAGGCCGACCAGCGCCTGCTGCAACGCCTGGGCATGCGCATCGATGCCGGCCAGCACACGCACCAGGACCTGTCGGCGTGACGCTGACTCCGGGCCTGTCATACCTGCTGGCCAGCGTCACCTGCAGTGTCGCCGTGGCGGCGATGCTGAAGCTGGCGCGGCGCTGGCAGGTGGACGTGCGCCAGGCCATCATGGCCAACCACGCCGTGGCCGCCCTGCTCTGCTGGGCCGTGCTGCGGCCGGACCCCGTGGCGCTGCTGACACCACAGACGCCGTGGCTGGTGCTGGCGGCGCTGGGCGTGCTGCTGCCCAGCGGCTTCATGGCGATGGCGCTGGCCGTGCGCCATGCCGGCGTGGTGCGCAGCGACGCCGCGCAGCGGTTGTCGCTGTTCATCCCGCTGCTGGCGGCGTTCCTGCTGTTCGGCGAGCCGGTCAGCGGCCGCAAGCTGGGCGCCATCGCGCTGGCCTTCGCCGCCCTGTTCTGCCTGTTGCGGCGCCCCGCGCCCGAGCCCGAAGCGGCCACGCCGGCGCGCGATACGGACACGGCCGGACGCCGCGCGCTGTGGTTGTGGCCGTTGTCGGTGTGGGTGGCCTATGGCGTGGTCGACATCCTGTTCAAACAGGTGGCGCGCGCCGGCACCGGGTTCGCCGGCGGCCTGCTGCTGGCGTTCGCGCTGGCCAGCGCGCTGATGCTGGCCTACCTGCTCTGGCGCCGCGCCCGCTGGGCCCCGCGCCATCTGGCGGCCGGCGTGGCGCTGGGAGTGGTGAATTTCGGCAACATCATCACCTATATCCGCGCCCACCAGGCGCTGCCCGAGCATCCCGCGCTGGTGTTCGCGTCCATGAACATGGGCGTGATCACGCTGGGCACGCTGGTCGGAGCACTGGCGTTCCGCGAACCCCTGACGCGCCTGAACGGCGTGGGCCTGGCGCTGGCGCTGGGGGCCATCCTGCTGATGACCCCGTGGTGAGCGCCCCCGGCGCTCAGGTGCCGGTGCGAGGCTGCCGCGCCGCCTGATCCTCGGCATCGGGCTCGGCCCGCGCCGGCTCGGCCGTGGCGGTCATGGCCGCGATGGGGGGATCCACCGCGCCGGCGCCTTCCACCGGCGCCGAGGCAGGCGCGGCCGAAGGCTCGGGTTGGACCATCTCGATGCCGATGTCGTTCTCCACATCGACCCGTGGGTCCAGCACCGCGGCGGCCGGCGAACTCTGCAGCGTGTCCGGCATCGGCACGAAATGCACCGGCGCTTCCTCGACCTGATGGGCGCCGGTGACGCGCGTCGGGCGCACCTGCCACACGAGGATGAGCGCGCAGGCCGAGATGAAGACGTAATACATGCTGGGGCCGGCCAGCGACATCAGCAGGCCGGCGATCATCGGGCCGACGCAGGCGCCGACGCCGTAGGTCATGAGCAGCACCGCCGACAGGCTGACGCGGCGCTCGGATTCGACGTGGTCGTTGGCGAAGGCGGCGCCCAGCGGATACAGGGTGAACTGCAGGATGCCGAAGACGCAGGACATGGCCACCAGCGCCCAATAGGGCAAGGTCAGCCAGCCCCACATGACGGTCGGCAGCACCACCAGCAGCAACGCATTGAAGCGGATCAGGCCGGCGCGGTTGATGCGATCGGACAGCCAGCCCATGGGCCATTGCGACAGCAGCCCGGCGGTGACGGCGGCGGCCACGAACACGGCGGCCTGCGAGGTCGTCAGGCCGTGCTTGGCGCCGTACACGGCCGCCAGGCCATAGAAGGCGCCGGACAGGTTGCCGGCCACGAACAGCACTGTCATGGACAGCGGCACGCGGCGCATGAAGAAACGGATGTCGAGCGCGGCCGGCAGCGGGGTCGGCGGGTGCGAGCGCGCCGTGACGGCGATGGGCACCAGGCACAGCACCAGGCACATGGCGACCAGGGTCAATGGCCGCAGGTCGAGCGTGGCGTAGGCGGTCAGGGCCAGTTGCCCCAGCACCGTGCCCAGGCCGGACACCACCATGTAGACGGAGAACACGCGCCCGCGCTGGTGGTTTTCGGTCTGTTCGTTGAGCCAGCTTTCGATGACCATGAATTCGGTCACCATGACAATGCCCGAGATGACGCGGAACACCAGCCACAGCGGCATGGAGTCGACCAGCGTCTGCGCCAGGATCATGCTGGTGGCGACGGCGGCACAGGCAACGAAGGCGCGGATGTGGCCGACGCGGATGATGAGCTTGTGCCCCAGCCGCGCGCCGCACACCAGGCCCAGGTAATAGCCGGCGATCAGGGCGCCGATCCAGATCTCGCTGACGGACTGCGCGGTCAGCCTCAACCCCATGTAGGTGTTGAACAGACCGGTGCCGATGAGCATCAGCAGGGTCGCGAAATAGAGCGACGAGAAAGAAGAGAGGGTTGCGAGCATGGCGTCTGGCTACCTCTGCCGGGAGGTAGCGGCGCGGACCGCCAGGGCGGCCCGCGCATTGAGCGATGAAACAGGAACTGCGCGGGAAATCAGAGTTGCGACAACAGGGTCGCGGCGTCGCTGACTTCGAACTTGCCGGGGCCTTCGACGTTCAATTGCTTGACCACGCCGTCGACGATCAGGGCCGAATAGCGCTGCGAGCGCACGCCCATGCCGCGCTGGATCAGGTCCAGCTCCAGGCCCAGGGCCTTGGTCCAGAGGGCGGAACCGTCGGCCAGCATGCGGACCTTGCCGCCGGTCTTCTGTTCGCGGCCCCAGGCGCCCATGACGAAGGCGTCGTTGACGGACACGCACCAGATCTCATCGACGCCCTTGGCCTTCAGGGCGGCGGCCTGCTCGACGTAGCCGGGCAGGTGCTTGGCCGAGCAGGTCGGCGTGAACGCGCCAGGCAGCGCGAACAGGGCGATGGTCTTGCCGCGGGTCAGGTCGGTGACCTGGAAGGCGTTGGGGCCGAGCGAGCAGCCTTCGCTTTCGGTTTCGATGAATTCGGTCAGGGTGCCATCAGGCACGCGATCGCCGACTTTGATGCTCATGGGGAAATCTCCAGTGTTGGGGGTGTTGCATTGGGGCGGAGGTGCCCCACAGCCCTCATCATAGTTCGTGTCTGTTGCGCTTGCTGGCCCGCCGGACAGATCGGGAAAAAAACCCGCACAGTCTGAAACGACTCCACACGCGGGGCGGCGCGGGGTTCGTTGCCATAATGTGGGCGTGTTCAATGCCCGCGCGCGATGGCCGCGCGCGGGCGCTTTGCGGAGACAAACCGATGCGCAAGATGCTGATCGGCCTGGCCCTTACGATGGCCGTGGCCGCCCCGGCCTGGGCCGCGCCCGACGCGGCCGAGCAGGCCCAGTTCGAATCCTTCGTGGTGGCCGCGGGCGCCTCCAACGGCGCGGCCCGTTCGTGCGGGGCGTCCGAACCCGACCTGGCGCAGCACCAGGCGACCTCGCGCAAGAACCTGGAGCGGTATGCCAAGGAATACGGGTTTTCGGCGGCGGGGTATGACGGGCTCTATCAGAAGGGGTTGGCGGATGGGACGCGGATGATGGAGGAGATGAAGCGGTCCGGCGTCGACGGGTGCCGGGGGGTGCTGGGGAGTTTTCAGAATGAGCGGGTGATTTCTTATGAGGACATGAAGGCGGCGTTGGCTGAGGTTAGTGATGGGTTGCCGGGGGAGAGTGCGGAGAAGTGATCGCTTTTTTGTGAGTGGGGGTTTGGGTTCTTGAGCCGCCCGGCGGGACGGCGCAGGCGGAGGGCGGGGCTACGATTGCGGTCCGGAGCGTTCGCTCCGGACTGCCCCGTCCTCAACCTCGTTGCCGCCTGCGGCGGCTGCCTACGGTTTCCGTCGGGCGCATCTACACGCCCCGCCCTCCGCCTGCGCCGTCCCGCCGGGCTCATGATGTCTTGGTGCCCGCGGTGCTGGGGCGAATGGGGTGCTTGGCGTGGTTGGCCACGTCAACGGGGGTGGGAGGAGTTTGCGGGGCCCGCCAAAAGGCGGCCGCGCGGGCGGCCTTTTTTGGCTTACGCGGGGTCTTGCAGGCCAGGATGAACGCTGCGCGCGTGGGCAGGCTTGGCTTTGAAGCTTGTGGAATTGGCTTTGGAGCTTTTGGGCGCCTGGCTTTGAAACTGCGTCGCGCGTTCACGTTCCCGTGCGACATGAAGGGTCGCGGCGCTTGACCTGTATCTCCCTCGTGCCGCGCCCTCCCCCCCGCGCGCAGCGCCGCTCTCACGACGCACAGCTAAAGCGTACGCCGGGACCGGCTGCCCGCGCAGCCGGTCCCGGCGGGCGACGCAAGATCTCTCCCCTCACCCCGCCCGAGCGGCCTCACCTATGCAGATGTCGGTAGCGCCTGGCGTCGGCCGGGCAGGCGGGGCGCAACCTCGATGCGCCCGAGGGAATCTGAAGGCCGTCGCCGAAGGCGACAACGAAGATGACGAGGGGGAAGTCCGGAGCGAAGGCTCCGGACCGCAATCGTGGGCGCGCCCCGCCTGCCCGGCCGACGCCAGGGGCGGCCTACGAAGAACGCCCTTCTCGCCCCGAAGAAACACTCACCTCAAGTCCCCAACCCATTCTGCTTGAACCAGTCCAGCATCCTCTGCCAAGCCTGCTCCGCCTCGGCCTTGCGGTAACTCGGCCGATAGTCGGCGTGGAAGGCGTGGGGGGCTTCGGGGTAGACGTCGATGCGGGAGGCCTTGGCGGCGGCGGGGCCCTTGGCGAGTTCGATGCGCATCTTGTCGACGTCGGTCTGGGGGATGCCGGCGTCCTTGCCGCCGTAGGCGCCCAGGACCGGGGCCTTGAGGTCGTTGACCAGGCTCAGGACCGATCGGGGCTTGAGTTCGCTCGGGTCGCCGCCCAACTGGCCGTACCAGGCGGCGCCGGCCTTGAGCTTGGGGTTGTGGGCGGCGTAGAGCCAGACTTGGCGGCCGCCCCAGCAGAAGCCGAGAATGCCGAGCTTGTCGTCGCTGCCGCCGTGGGCGGCGGCCCAGGCGACGGTGGCGTCGAGATCATCCCGCACCTGCTTGTCGGGCACCTTGCTGATGATCTCGGCCTGCAGCTTGGGGATGTCGGTGTATTTGGACGGGTCGCCCTGGCGCGCGAACAGCTCGGGCGCGATGGCCAGGTAGCCCAGGTGCGCCAGGCGGCGGCAGACGTCCTGGATGTATTCGTGCACGCCGAAGATCTCGGACACCACCAGCAGCGTCGGCAGGTTCTTCTTGCCGGCGGGCGCGGCGCGGTAGGCGGGCATCTTGCCATCGGCGGTGGGGATGTCCACCTTGCCGGCGGTCAGGCCGCTGGCGTCGGTCTTGATGGCGGTCTGCGCGACGGCGGGGCCGGCGGCCAGCGAGAAGCCGGCGGCGACGGTGGTGGCGATGAAGCCACGGCGGTCCAGCTTGAGGGGCGGCAGCAGGCTGTCGAAATGCGCGTCCTGGTCTTTCATCATGCATCTCCGGGCAAGGGACGGCCGCCGGACGCGGCCGCGTCCTGGCGAACCGCCGGGGTTCACTTCAGGGAGAAGTCCACGCGCGAGGGCAGGCCCTCGTCCTTGATGCCATCGGCGTCCAGTTGCGGGGCAACGATGAACACGCGATCCGCGAGTCCTTCCTGGGCTTGCAGCTTCTCATACACCGCTTGCGCGCGCGCGTCGGCCAGTTGGCGCAACTGTTCGTCGCCCACCGGGGCCGCGGCGCGCAGCATCTCCTCCATCTGTTGCGGCGGCACCGACTTGGCCATGCCGATGAAATTGCGCGGCTTGTCCGTGAGGTCGGTGTCGTCGTAGACCTTTTCCAGGTACTTGGCGCGCTCGGCGCCCGAGACCTCGACGCCGGCCGGGTTCGGCTTCTTGCCGCGCGGGGCGACGTCGCGGGCCTTGGCCAGGCGGATCTGGGCGTCGACCCAGGCCTGGCGCAGGCCGTCCAGGTCGGTCTTGGGATCGGCGCGGCCGCTCAGGTCCATCTTGAGCGCGGGGCGATCGACCAGCGCCTTGGTCAGGGTGTCGATGCGCTGCAGCGTGTCATCGGTGAGCGCGGCGCTGCCGGGCGCGAATTCCACGTACGACAGTTCCTCGCCGCCGCCAAAGGCCGACGCCAGCAGGCTGAAGGGCGAGGTGACGGCCTTGACCACCAGGTTCAGCAGCACCCGCACGACGATGCCGCCGACCGAGAACTCGGGGTCGTCGAGCGACCCGGAGATCGGCAGGTTGATGTCGATGTTGCCGCGCGAGTCCTTCAGCAGGGCCACGGCCAGCAGCACCGGCAGCTTGGTGGCGTCGGGGCTGTTGGTCTTGTCGCCGAAGGTGAGCTGGTTCAGCACCACGTGGTTGGTGGCCAGCAGCGCGCGGTCCTTGATCTTGTATTCCAGGTCCACCGACAGCTTGCCGCGCTTGATCGGGTAGCCGACGTACTTGGCCGAGTAGGTGTTGAAGCGCGGCAGGTCAACGCCCTTGGCCGAGGCCTTCAGGTCAAGCGACAGGTACTTGGCGAACGGCTGCACCACGCCGCTGATCGACAGGGGCGCGGTGGTGTAGACGCGGCCGGTGACCTTGACCTTGGCGGGCTGCGGGTTGGTGGACGACACGGCCGTGATGGAACCGTCGATGCTGGACAGCTCGGCCACGTAGTTGGGCTTGACGAAGCGGTCGGTAAAGGTCATGCGGCCGCGCGTCAGCGTGACGCTGTTGAGCGAGATGTCGGGCATGCCCCCGCCCTTGGCCGCCGGCGCCGGCGGTTCGGCGCGCCGACCGGGGGTCTGCGTGTCCTGGGTGATGGAGCCGCCGGCCTGGCCGGGCGCGGCCACCAGGTCCATGACGTTCAGGCGGCCCTGGGCATTGAGCAGGATGCGGCCATAGAAGTCGTCAAGCGCGATGTCGCCCAGGCCGGCGACGATCTTCTCGCCCGCCACCGAGACGTTCATGCCGGACAGGCCCAGGCGCTTCCAATTGAGGAAGTCGTCCTTGTTGACGCGGTCCTGCAGGTCGACGTCGGTGATATCGACCCCGCCCTTCCAGCCGGCCTTCATCGGCGCGCTGCCGTTGGCGGCCGCGAATTCGGCGTCGCCCTTGGCGCCCAGCGTGATGGCGCGCACGGTGGCGTTCAGGCTGGAGGCGAAGTACGGCGCGAACGAGGCGACGTTCAGGCCGGACAGGTCGACCGACGTCTTGACGCTGAGCGGCTGCGGCGTGAAGGCGCCCTTCAGGTCGAGCTTGCCGCCGCCCTGGATGCCGGCCGCGGCCAGCGTGAAATTACTGGCGCCCGGGCCCATGGCCAGGCGGTCGGCGGTGACGACCAGTTGCTGCAGCGCGACGTCGAGCGCGGGATTCAGGGTTTCGTCGCGCGCCTTGAACTGGGCCAGCTCGGCGCGCACGCCCGTGGCGGACGCATCGATGACGCCGTTCCTGTCCAGCACATGCACCTGCGCGGTCAGCCCGAGGCGGCCGTCCTGCAGCAGGATCGGCGACAGGCTGCGCACGGCCGGCGCGAACGGCGCCAGCGCGACGTTGCCCATGCGCAGCGCCAGCTCCAGCGACAGCGGTTGCAGCACCAGCGGGCCCTTGGCGCGGATCCAGCCGCCATCGGTGCTGTTGTCCACGGTCAGCCAGAGATTGATGGGTTCGCCCTTGACCTGCGGCAGCGCCACGCCCTCGACGGTGACGGCCAGGCCGGTCAGGGTGTAGTCGAGCTTGCTGATGGCGTCGGTGACGTAGAGCTCGCCTTCGTGGATGTTGAAGGCGTCCAGCGTCACCTTCCATTCGGCGGGGGCGGCGGGCTTGGGCGGGGCGTCGGCGGCGGGTGGCGCGTCGGAAGTGGCGGCCGCGGGCGAGGCGTCGTTGGGCGTGGAGGCGGCGGCCGGGGCCGCGGGCGCCGGGCTGCTGGCGGCGGCCTGGGCGGCCTGGGCGGCGGCCGCAGGGGCAGGCTTGGCGGCCTGGGCGGGATCGGTCGCGGCCGGCTTGGCGGCGGTCATCGCGGCGGCTTGGGCCGCCGGCGCCGGGCCGCCCAACTGCTTGAGCTTGTCGACCACGTCCTGCCAGTTCAGGTGCTGGTTGCTGTAACGGCGCGCGTACACCTGCGGCGCCCACAGGTCGACGCTGCCCACGTAGACCTGGCGCGCGATCGGTTCGAGTTCGAGGCGGGTGACGGTCAGCGCGCTCCAGGCCGCCAGGCTCTCGCCGGCGCTGTCGCGCAGGTCGAACTGGCGCAGGCCCAGGTCGCCGACCACGCGGATCTTGGGCGGCGCGTCCTTGGGCTGCTCGAACACGACCTGCAGGTTCGAGTCGAGCAACGCGCGTTCGAGCTTGAACGGCAGCGGCATGGGCCAGACGTCGGCCCATTTTTCCAGTTGCAGGCCGCTGAAGGCCACCCGCAGCGTCGACGATGGCACCTTGTCGAAAGGCCGCGCCACGCCAGTCAGGTCGAACGGGCTGCCGTTGATGCGCAGGTGCAGGCGCGGCTGCACGTCGATGTCGGTGGCATAGCCGAAGGTCGAGATGAACGGCACGCCGATGGCCAATTCGTCCACCACCTGTTTGCGGCCGGTGACTTTGTCATCGAGCGTGATGACGCCGCCCTCGATCACCATGTTGTTCAGCGAAAAGCGCGGCAGGCCTTCATCGGCCTTGGGCGGCTCGTCCGGCTTGGGCGCCGTCATCTCGGCCACGCGCTGCTGCACGTCGGAGAAGTTGAAGCGGGTGACATCCTCGCGCACGATCGACAGCGTCGGCGAGCGCAGGGTGAAGCGGTCGACCACCGGCGCGAACCAGAACAGCGAGGTCCAGGCGGCGCTGACGTCCAGTTCCGAGGCCGTGAACAGGGGCGTCTGCGAGCCGGGCTGCGCCACGGCGAGATCCTGCGCGCGCACGGTCAGGGTGAAGGGATTGAAGGTGATCTTGCCGACGGCGACGTCGCGGCCCAGCATCTTGGCCACGTCCTGGGTCAGCACGTTGTGCAGCACCTTGGGCACCTGCCAGGCGGCGATGCCACAGAGAATCAGCGCCGTGACCACGACGCCCAAGAGGATCTTGCCTAAGCGGCGGGTGAACCGGAACTTGGGCATCCGCAAGGGCATTGTGCGTCTCCTGGTACGAATCGAAGGTCATTATCGCGTCCTTCGAGCAAATTGGGGGGCTTTTTGCAACGCGCCATCGCGGCCGCGGCGCCACAAGCGCAAATGCCCCCGCAGGGGCACGAAAGCACGCAAGCCACGGTCAGCGCGGCATCCCTGCGCGGCCTGAAAGCAGGTCCACGGGCGCGGCGCCCAGGCCAAGAAGGCCGCGCTTATCTTTCCTCAAAGCGCGGCGGCTGGCGGCTCGTCTATCATAGGCGCATCAGCGGCCCGCCACGGCCTGCCGGGACCGCTCTTTTCAATCATTAACAATTCTCGATCCCGATTCCCATGTCCACGCCCGCCCCCACCTTGAGCCACCTGGATGAAGCCGGCCAGGTCCGCATGGTCGACGTCATCGGCAAGACCGACACCGAACGCGTCGCCATCGCCACCGCCAGCGTCCGCATGAACGCGGTGGCCTACGGCCTGCTGACGCAGCCCGGCCAGGGCAAGGGCGAAGTGCTCAACACCGCGCGCGTCGCCGCCATCCTGGCGGCCAAGCGCTGCGCAGAGCTCATCCCCTTGTGCCACAGCCTGCCGCTGTCGTTCGTCGGCGTCGAATTCGCGCTGGACGACGCGGCGCACCGCATCGACATCCTGGCCACCTGCCGCACCAGCTACAAGACCGGCGTCGAAATGGAAGCCATGACCGCATGCAGCGTCGCCGCGCTCACCATCTACGACATGTGCAAGGCGGCCGACAAGGGCATCGTGATCGAACAAGTTCGCCTGAAGTACAAGGCGGGAGGTAAAAGCGGTGAATGGCGCAACGATTAATCTTCTGTACTTCGCCCGCGTGGCCGAACTGGTCGGCAAGCGCTCCGAAGCCTGGCCGGTCGACGGCGAGTCCACCGGCGCGCAGTTGCTGGCCGCGCTTGGCGAACGCTATCCGCAACTGGCCCCGGCCGGCCGCCTGAAGCTGGCCATCAACCAGACCCACGCCAAGCCGTCGGCGCCGATCCGCGCGGGCGACGAGGTGGCGGTGTTCGAACCCGTCACCGGAGGCTGAGCGTCATGGTCATCGTGCAGGAAGCCGACTTCGACGGCGCCGCGCTCACCGCCGCCCTGCGCGCCAGCGCCGGGCCGGGCGTGGGCGGCATCGTCACCTTCGTGGGCTACGTGCGCGACTACGCGCCGGACACGCCCACCGACACGCTCTACCTGGAACACTACCCCGGCATGTGCGAGCGCGAGCTCGAAGACATCGCCGCCACCGCCCGCGCGCGCTGGAACCTGGACGGCACGGTGATCGTGCACCGGGTCGGCGCCCTGGCCCGCAATGCCCAGATTGTGTTCGTGGCCGCGGCCAGCGCCCATCGCGGCGACGCCTTTCGCGGCTGCGAATTCATCATCGACGCGCTCAAGACCCGCGCGCCCTTCTGGAAGCGCGAGACCCTTGCGGGTGGCGACAGCTTCTGGGTGGAACAGCGCCAATCCGACCAGGACCGCACGCAGTCCTGGGACGCCGACACCCCGACCCCCAAGGAGACTCCATGAACGACGCCTCCCCCGTCTCGCTGGCCTGCGCCGTGCTGACGGTCAGCGACACCCGCAGCGCCGGCGACGACACCTCCGGCAACCTGCTGGCCAACAGCCTGGCCCAGGCCGGCCACCAATGCGTGCGGCGCGAGATCGCCAAGGACAACATCTACCAGATCCGGCGCGTCATCAGCGACTGGATCGCCGATCCCGAAGTGCAGGTCATCCTGACCACCGGCGGCACCGGCTTCTCGCACGGCGACCAAGTGCCGCAGGCCATCCTGCCGCTGCTGGACCGCGAGATTCCCGGCTTCGGCGAACTGTTCCGCCAGATCTCCTACGAGGAAATCGGCAGCTCCACCATCCAGTCGCGCGCCTTTGCCGGCGAGGCCAACCAGACCCTGCTGTTCTGCCTGCCCGGTTCGAACAACGCCTGCGAAACCGCCTGGAACCGCATCATCCGCGAGCAGCTCGACAGCGGCCACCGCCCCTGCAATTTCGCCACGCACTTCCAACCCCGCGACCAAGAAGACCACTGATACCCATGCTGGATTTCGACCAAGCCCAGACCCTGCTGGCCAACGCGGCCGCCCCCCTCGCGCGCCGCGAACACGTCGGCCTGGACGAAGCGCCGGGACGCGTGCTGGCGGCCGACCTTGACGCCACGGTGGACATTCCGCCGGCCGACAACAGCGCCATGGACGGCTACGCGCTGCGCCTGGCCGACTGGCAGCCGGGCGCGCGCCTGCCGATCCAGCAGCGCTGCTATGCCGGCGACACGCCCGAGCCGCTCAAGCCCGGCCACGCCATCCGCCTGTTCACCGGCAGCCTGATCCCCGCAGGCGCCGACGTGGTGGTGATGCAGGAAGACACGCACGAGGCCGACGAGCAGGTCGAGATCACGCGCCAGCCCCGTCCCGGCCAGCACATCCGCCTGCGCGGCGAAGACACCCTGGCCGGCGCCCCGCTGCTGCCCGCCGGCACGCAATTGCAGGCCGCCCACGTGGCGCTGCTGGCCTCGCAGGGCCTGGCCAGCGTGCCGGTCTACGGCCGCCTGCGGGTGGGCATCCTGACCACCGGCGACGAGCTGGTGGCGCCCGGCGGCGCGCGCGAACCGGCGCAGATCTACAACTCCAACGGCCCGATGCTGGCGTCGCTGGTGCGCGGCATGGCCGCCGAGCCGGCCTTGGTGCTGCATGCCCGCGACACCGAGGACGACCTGCGCGGCGCTTTCAAGACGCTGCTGGCCGAATGCGACCTGGTGCTGAGCGTCGGCGGCGTGTCGGTCGGCGAGCGCGACCTGGTCAAGCCGGCCCTGGCCGCGCTGGGCGGAGAACTGTCGCTGTGGAAGGTGCGCATGAAGCCGGGCAAGCCGGTGGCGCTGGCCATGATCGGCGACAAGCCGGTGGTCAGCCTGCCGGGCAATCCGGTGTCGGCCTATGCGGTGTTCGCGATGCTGGTGTCGCCGCTGGTGCGCCGCATGCAGGGCCGCGAGGAACTGTTCCCGCCGGTGAGCCGGCTGCCGCTGCGCACCGAGCATCCGCGCCTGGACAGCCGCGAGGAATTCCTGCGGGTGCAGCGCCGCGCCGCCGACGACGGCAACGCCGAGCTGGTGCCGTACGGCCACCAGGGGTCGGGGGTGATCAGTTCATTGCCGTGGTCGACCGGCCTGGCGCGCCTGCCGGCCGACGTGCAGGTGCAGGACCGCGACCGCGTGCCCTACTACGACCTGCGTCACTGGCTGGCGTAGCGCTCGGCCGCCGCCAGTTCCTCGGGCGTGTTCAGGTTCATGAACGCGCCGGGCGCGTCATCGAACGGCGCGCCCACGCCTCCCACGCGCGACTGCCACAGACCGACCTTGCGTTCGCCGGCCGCGAGATAATCGCGCAGCGCCGGCAACAGCGACGCGCGCAGCGCCATGCAGGCCGGATGGCGCTGGCCGCCGGCCACCGCATAGGCCAGCGGCGCCCCCGCCGCTTGCGCCGCCGCGATCAGGCGCTGGGCCAGGTCGGCCGGCAGGAACGGGGTGTCGCATGGCGTCACCACCAGCCACTCGCACGGCGCGGCCGCCGCCAGGCCGGCGGCCAGGCCCGCGAGCGGCCCCTGCCAGGCGCCCAATTCGTCGGTATCGTCGGCCACCACCCGCCCATAGCGCGCGTAGCTGTCGGCATTGCGGTTGGCGCTGAGAAGCAGCGGCCCGACCTGCGGCGCCAGGCGCCGCGCCACGTGCGCCACCAGCGGCTCGCCACGCAGCAGGACCAATCCCTTGTCGCTGCCCCGCATGCGCGAGCCCTGGCCGCCGGCCAGGATCAGGCCGGCCACCTGTTGCCGGTCGAACGCGGGCAACGTCTCAGCCACCGATGTAGCTCATCTCGACCTTGCGGGCCGGGTCGGCCATGTTGCGGCCGCGCTGTTCGGAATAGTTGTCGCCGCGGGCGGCCCAGATTCCAGTGAGGATGGCGGCCAGTTCGTCGTCGCTGGCGCCGTCGCGCAGCGGCGCGCGCAAGTCGTGGCCTTCGTGGCCGAACAGGCACAGGAACAGCTTGCCTTCCGGCGACAGGCGCGCGCGCGTACAGCCGCCACAGAAGGCATGGGTGACGCTGGAAATGACGCCGATCTCGCCGCCTCCGTCGCGATAGCGCCAACGCTCGGCGACGCGGCCCATGTCGTCGGTGGAGATCGGTTCCAGCGGATGAATCGCGCCGATGCGCGCCAGCACTTCCTCGCTGGGCACCACTTCAGTCAGGTTCCAGCCGTTGGTGTTGCCCACGTCCATGTATTCGATGAAACGCAGGATGTGGCCGCTGCCGCGGAAGCGCTCGGCCATTGGCAGGATCTGCGCATCGTTCAGGCCGCGCCGCACCACCATGTTGACCTTGACGGGCGCCAGCCCGGCCGCCGCGGCGGCGTCGATGCCGCGCAGCACGTCGTCGGGCGTGAAGCCGCTGTCGCTCATGTCCTGGAACATGCTGGCGTCCAGCGCATCCAGGCTGACCGTGACGCGCTTCAGGCCCGCGTCCTTGAGCACCGCGGCCTTGCGTTCGAGCAGGCTGCCGTTGGTGGTGAGCGTCAGTTCCAGCGGGCGGCCGGCGGGCGTGCGCAGCCCCGACAACAGGCCCACCAGGTTTTCCACATGCTTGCGCAGCAGCGGCTCGCCGCCGGTCAGGCGGATCTTCTCGACCCCCAGCCGGGTGAAGACGCCGGCCAGCCGCGCGATTTCCTCGAACGACAGCAGGTCGGCATGCCGCATGAAGACGTAGTTGGTGTCGAACACCTCGCGCGGCATGCAGTAGGTGCAGCGGAAATTGCAGCGATCGGTGACCGAGATGCGCAGGTCGCGCAGCGGCCGGGAGCGCCGGTCGAGCGCGGGCTGGCCCACGGGTGGCGGCGCCAGGGGCGCCGGACGCTCGGTGCGGCGATCAGCCAGGAGGATCACTTTGCTCATGGGAACATCATAGCCCGGCGCACGCGGCGGCGCGCCTAGGAAAATGCCTCTTCAAGGGTCTGCAGGCGGCCGGTATCGCGCGCGTCATAGCCGACCAGTTGGCCGACGTAGCCGACATAGTCGGGGCTGCGCATGATGGACAGCAGGTCGCGCATGGCGGGCGTCTCCAGCGCGTTCTTGCGGATGGCGAAGAAATAGCGCTCGCGCACCAGCGGAATGAAATCCAGGCCGAAGCGGCAGGCGGCGGTCTCCACGCCCACGCCGGTGTCGGCCATGCCGCTGGCGATGTGGGCGGCGATCGCCATGTGCGTGAATTCGTTGGTTTCGTAACCCTGCACTTCACTGATCGAGACGCCGGCGCGTTGCAGCATCAGGCCGATCAGGTAACGGGTGCTGGAACCGATCTGGCGATTGACGAAGCGCACGTCCTGGCGCGCCAGGTCGGCGATGCCGTGGATCCGCTTGGGGTTGCCGCCCACGACGAACAGCCCGGTATTGCGCACCGCCAGATGAATCAGCAGGTACTCGTCGGCGTGCAGCCACTGGGCGTAGCGATCCATGATCGGCGCCTCGAAGTCGCCCAGCGGCACCTGGAAGCCCGCCAGGTCGCATTCGCCGCGCTCGAGCGAGGCCAGCGCCTCGATCGCGGTGCGATAGCGCAGCTCCAGGCCGGGCTTGCGCCCGCCCATGTGTTCCATCAGCGATTCCACCGCGAACCCGTGACTGGCGTGCAGCCGCAGGTGCGGACCGTTTTCCGGCAGCAGCCGCGCCAGTTCTTCCTGCAGTTCGGAGGCCAGGCTGTCGAGCGTGGGCATCAGCCGCGCCTCGATGCGGCGATTGGCCCACAGCAGGCGCTGCGCAAACGGCGACAGTTGCGTGCCCTGGCGCCGGTTGGTGATCAGCAGTTGGGTGCCGAAGATGCCCTCGAACCGCCGCAGCACGCCCCAGGCGTGGCGGTACGACAAGTCACAGGCGCGGCAGGCGCCGGCGATGTTGCCGGTGGCGTCGATGGCGGCCAGCAACGCCAGCATGTCCTGCAGCGGCACGCGGGCGCCGTCGTCTCCACCCAAGGTCCATTGCGGCCGCAGGCCGATTCGGAACTTATATGTCATTTATTTCTTATTGAAGGCGATTAATTACCTGTTTAGAGTACACAAATAACGCGAGGCAAGGGAAATTTATATGTTTTTCATTGCATATAAATAGGCCTGACCTCCCATCACAACAGCCCCCACCCTACGGGGCCCAGCACTCCTGGAGGAGACCGCCATGCGTCAGCGCGAGGCAAAATCCGATCTGGCTTCCACCGGCGGCGCCCGTGGCGGCGCCATGGCCCTGGACGCCGCCCAGGCCTCCGCCAGCCCCGCCGTGGCGACCACCGCCCGCATCCTGGCCCGCCTGAAAGACCAGCCCGGCCCCTTGCTGCCGGTGCTGCACGCGGTCCAGCACGAACTGGGCTGTATTCCGGCCGAGGCGGTGCAGACCATCGCCGAGGCCCTGAACCTGTCGCGCGCCGAAGTCCATGGCGTCATCACCTTCTATCCCCACTTCCGGAGCGAACCCGCCGGGCGCCACACGCTGGAAGTGTGCCGCGCCGAGTCCTGCCAGGCGATGGGCGGCGAACAACTGGCCGCCCATGCGCGCCAGGCGCTGGGCTGTGATTTCCACGCCAGCACGCGCGACGGCGACTTCACGCTGGAGCCGGTGTACTGCCTGGGCCTGTGCGCCCAGTCGCCGGCGGTGATGCTGGACGGCCAGCCGCACGCCCGCGTCACGCCGGCCAAGCTCGACCGCCTGCTGCATCGCGCGCGGGAGGCCGGCCAATGAGCGCTCCCACCCTGATCTACGTGCCGCGCGACGCCGCGGCGCTGGCCATGGACGCCGACGCCGTGGCCGCCGCCATCGAACTGGCCGCCGACGAACGCGGCCTGGCCGTGCAGGTGGTGCGCAACGGTTCGCGCGGCCTGCTGTGGCTGGAGCCGCTGGTGGAGATAGGCACGCCCGCGGGCCGCGTGGCCTACGGGCCGGTGCAGCCCGAGGACGTGCCGGCGCTGTTCGACGCCGGCTGGCTGACGGGCGGCGCGCATCCGCTGGGGCTGGGCCTGACCGAGGAAATTCCGTATCTCAAGCAGCAGGAACGCCTGACCTTCGCCCGCGTCGGCGTGATCGATCCGTTGTCCCTGCAGGATTACGCCGCTCACGGCGGCCTGCAGGGCCTGAAGCGCGCGCTGGCCATGGAGCCGGCCGCCATCGTCGAAGAGATGGTCACCTCCGGCCTGCGCGGGCGCGGCGGCGCGGCCTTTCCCACCGGCATCAAGTGGAAAACGGTGCTGGGCTCGCCGGCCGACCGCAAATACATCGTCTGCAATGCCGACGAAGGCGATTCGGGCACCTTCGCCGACCGCCTGCTGATGGAAGGCGACCCCTACGTGCTGATCGAGGGCATGACCATCGCCGGCCTGGCGGTGGGCGCGACCTACGGCTACATCTACGTGCGTTCCGAATACCCGCACGCCATCGCCACGCTGGAGGCCGCCATCGAGCGGGCGCGCAGCGTCGGCTGGCTGGGCGACGACGTGCACGGCAGCGGCCGCCGCTTCGACCTGGAAGTGCGCAAGGGCGCCGGCGCCTACATCTGCGGCGAGGAGACCTCGCTGCTGGAAAGCATCGAGGGCAAGCGCGGCGTGGTGCGCGCCAAGCCGCCGCTGCCGGCGATCTCGGGCCTGTTCGGCAAGCCCACGGTCATCAACAACGTGATCTCGCTGGCCACGGTGCCGATCATCCTGGCCAAGGGCGCGGCCTATTACCGCGACTACGGCGTGGGCCGCTCGCACGGCACCCTGCCCTTCCAGTTGGCCGGCAACCTCAAGCAGGGCGGGCTGGTGGAAAAGGCCTTCGGCCTGAGCCTGCGAGACCTGCTGTATACCTTCGGCGGCGGCAGCGCCTCCGGCCGGCCGCTGCGCGCGGTGCAGGTCGGCGGGCCGCTGGGCGCCTACCTGCCGGAATCGCAATGGGACGTGCCGCTGGACTACGAAGCCTATGTCCAGATCTCGGCCATGATCGGCCACGGCGGCCTGGTGGCGTTCGACGACAGTGTCGACATGATGCGCATGGCGCGCTACGCCATGGAATTCTGCGCCATCGAATCCTGTGGCAAGTGCACGCCCTGTCGCATCGGTTCCACCCGTGGGGTGGAGACCCTGGACAAGATCGCCGCTGGCGGCCCGGGGCGCGAACAGCAGGTGCACCTGCTGCGCGACCTGTGCGACACCATGCTGGGCGGATCGCTGTGCGCGCTGGGGGGCATGGCGCCCTATCCGGTGCTGTCCGCGCTGAACCACTTCCCGCAGGACTTCGGCATCGAGTCCTCGCAGTCCGCCGCCCATCCCGCCTGAAGCCGAGACCGCCATGCTAGAAACCGTCATCAAGCGCGACCGCGACCTGGGCACCCCGGCGCGGGTGTCCGAAAAAACCGTCACCCTGACCATCGACGGCCAGGAAATCACCGTGGCCGAAGGCACCTCGCTGATGCGCGCGGCCGCCGAGGCCGGCATCAACATCCCCAAGCTGTGCGCCACCGACAGCCTGGAGCCGTTCGGCTCGTGCCGCCTGTGCCTGGTGCAGATCGAGGGCCGCCGCGGCTATCCCGCCTCGTGCACCACGCCGGCCGAGAACGGCATGGTGGTCTTCACCGAGACGCCCAAGCTGCACGACCTGCGGCGCGGGGTGATGGAGCTGTACATCTCCGACCACCCGCTGGACTGCCTGACCTGTCCGGCCAACGGCGACTGCGAGCTGCAGGACATGGCCGGCGTGGTGGGCCTGCGCAACGTGCGCTACGGCTATGACGGCGCCAATCACTTGAAGAGCGAGAAGGACGAGTCCAATCCGTACTTCACCTACGACGCCTCCAAGTGCATCGTCTGCAACCGCTGTGTGCGCGCCTGCGAGGAAACCCAGGGCACCTTCGCGCTGACGATCTCGGGCAAGGGCTTCGAATCGCGCGTGTCGCCGGGGCAGGACCAGCCATTCCTGGACAGCGAATGCGTGTCCTGCGGCGCCTGCGTGCAGGCCTGTCCGACCTCGACCCTGCAGGAAAAGACCGTCATCATGATGGGCCAGGCCGAGCATTCGGTGGTCACCACCTGCGCCTATTGCGGCGTGGGCTGCGGCTTCAAGGCCGAGATGAAGGGCCAGGAAGTGGTGCGCATGGTGCCGTGGAAGGACGGCCAGGCCAACCGAGGCCACTCGTGCGTCAAGGGCCGCTTCGCCTGGGGCTACGCCACCCACAAGGAGCGCGTGCTCAAGCCGATGATCCGCAAGCGCATCACCGATTCCTGGCGCGAAGTGTCGTGGGAAGAGGCGATCGAGTACGCGGCTTCCGAATTCCGCCGCATCCAGGGCCAGTACGGCCGCGACGCGGTCGGCGGCATCACCTCGTCGCGCTGCACCAACGAGGAAACCTGGCTGGTGCAGAAGCTGGTGCGCGCCGCGTTCGGCACCAACAACGTCGACACCTGCGCCCGCGTGTGCCATTCGCCCACGGGCTATGGCCTGAAGCAGACGCTGGGCGAATCCGCCGGCACCCAGACCTTCGACTCGGTGATGCACACCGACGTGGTCATCGTCATGGGCGCCAACCCCTCCAGTGGCCATCCGGTGTTCGCCTCGCGCCTGAAGCGCCGCCTGCGCCAGGGCGCGCGGCTGATCGTGATCGACCCGCGCCGCATCGAGCTGGTGAGTTCGCCGCACATCAAGGCCGACTTCCACCTGCAGGTGCGGCCCGGCACCAACACCGCGCTGCTGTCGTCGATGGCGCACGTGATCGCCACCGAAGGGCTGATCGACGAGGCCTACGTGGCCGAGCGCTGCGAGGCCAAGGCGTTCCAGGAATGGCGCGACTTCGTCTCGCTGCCCGAGAATTCGCCCGAAGCCATGGCCGAGATCACCGGCGTGCCGGCGCAGGCCGTGCGCGGCGCGGCGCGCCTGTTCGCCACCGGCGGCAACGGCTCGATCTACTACGGCCTGGGCGTGACCGAGCACAGCCAGGGATCGACCACCGTCATGGCCATCGCCAACCTGGCCATGGCCACCGGCAACGTCGGCCGCGAAGGCGTGGGCGTGAACCCGCTGCGCGGCCAGAACAACGTGCAGGGTTCGTGCGACATGGGCTCGTTCCCGCACGAGCTGCCGGGCTACCGCCATATTTCCGACAACGTGGCGCGGGCGCAGTTCGAGCAGGACTGGGGCGTGACGCTGCAACCCGAGCCGGGCCTGCGCATTCCCAACATGTTCGAGGCCGCGCTGGGCGGCACCTTCAAGGGCCTCTACTGCCAGGGCGAGGACATCGTGCAGTCCGACCCCAACACGCAGCACGTGGCGGCGTCGCTGGCGGCGATGGAATGCATCGTGGTGCAGGACCTGTTCCTGAACGAGACCGCCAAGTACGCGCACGTGTTCCTGCCGGGTTCGTCGTTCCTGGAAAAGGACGGCACCTTCACCAACGCCGAGCGCCGCATCTCGCGCGTGCGCAAGGTGATGGAGCCGAAGAACGGCAAGGCCGACTGGGAAGTGACCGTGGCGCTGTCTAACGCGCTGGGCTATCCCATGAACTACCGCCACCCGCGCGAGATCATGGAAGAGATCGCGCGCCTGACGCCGACCTTCAGCGGCGTCAGCTACGAGAAGCTGGACAAGCTGGGCAGCCTGCAATGGCCGTGCAACGACGACGCGCCCGAAGGCACGCCGATCATGCACATCGACAGCTTCGTGCGCGGCAAGGGCAAGTTCATGATCACCAAGTACGTGCCGACCGACGAGCGCAGCACGCGCCGTTTCCCGCTGCTGTTGACCACCGGCCGCATCCTGTCGCAATACAACGTGGGCGCGCAGACCCGCCGCACGCCCAACGTCATGTGGCACAGCGAGGACGTGCTGGAGATCCATCCGCAGGATGCCGAAGACCGTGGCGTCGCCGAAGGCGACTGGGTCGGCATCCAGAGCCGCTCGGGCGAGACCGTGCTGCGCGCGACCCTGACCGACCGGGTGCAGCCGGGCGTGGTATACACCACCTTCCACTTCCCCGAGTCCGGCGCCAACGTCGTCACCACCGACAGTTCCGACTGGGCCACCAACTGCCCCGAGTACAAGGTCACGGCCGTGCAGGTCACGCGCGTGTCCCAGCCGTCGGAATGGCAGCGGCAATGGTCGCGCTTCGCGGACATCCAGCAGAAGCTGCTGCGTGAACGCTCGCGCGAGAACGAAGCCGTGACGTCGGGGAAATAACCCGACAGCCGAGCCCGCCATGGACCACAGCGCCCCTCCCCCTTCCTCCCGCCCCGAGCACGTGGCGGCCCAGGTGACCCGCGTGCGGGCCGGCGCCATCGCGCCCGGCGCCGAAGGCGACAACCTGGCCGAGGAAACCCCGGTGGCGCTGGAGTTCAACGGCATCAGCCACGCCACCATGCTGGCCACGCCCGCCGACCTGGAGGACTTCGCCGTCGGTTTTTCGCTGTCGGAAGGCATCATCGACAGCGTGACCGACGTGCGCGGCATCGACGTGCTGCCGCAATGCGACGGCATCGTGGTGCAGATCGAGATATCCAGCGCCTGCGAGGCGCGGCTGAAATCACGCCGCCGCGCCATGGCCGGGCGCACCGGCTGCGGCCTGTGCGGCGTCGAGACGCTGCCCGAGGTGCTGCGGCCGGTGGCGCCGGTGCCGGCCGGCGCGCCGCTGCCGGTGGGCGCGGTGCTGCGGGCGATGCGCGACATGCGCGCGCGCCAGGCGCTGCATGACCTGACCGGCGCCACCCACGCCGCCGGCTGGGCCGACGCCAGCGGCGCCGTGGCGCTGGTGCGCGAGGATGTGGGCCGCCACAACGCGCTCGACAAGCTGGTCGGCGCGCTGGCGCGCCAGGCCCTGCCCGCCGCGCACGGCGTGGTGCTGGTGTCCAGCCGCGCCAGCTTCGAGATGGTGCAGAAGACCGCCGCCGC
Organism: Achromobacter sp. CF-sbj1-Ac2-l; assembly: GCF_052698165.1. Taxonomy (NCBI): domain Bacteria; kingdom Pseudomonadati; phylum Pseudomonadota; class Betaproteobacteria; order Burkholderiales; family Alcaligenaceae; genus Achromobacter; species Achromobacter sp. CF-sbj1-Ac2-l. The sequence goes on from NZ_CP199855.1 coordinate 4,957,614, forward strand.
CGGCGTCGGCATCCTGGCGGCGGTGTCTGCCCCCACCGCGTTGGCCGTGCGCCTGGCCGACAGCGCCGGCATCGCGCTGCTGGGCTTTCTGCGCAACGACGACGCGACCCTGTATTCCCACCCCGAACGCATCACTTCGCAGACCTGACACGCATGGAAATCGGCAACCTGATCCGCATGGCCAACCGCATCGGCCAATTCTTCGAAGCCATGCCGCTGCGGCCTGAAGCGGTGGAAGGCGTGGCCAACCATATCCACAAGTTCTGGGAACCCCGCATGCGCAACGAGCTGCTGGACTTCCTGGCGCGGCAGCCCGACGGCGATGCCGGCGAACAACAATTGCATCCGCTGGTGCTGGAGGCGGTGAGGCAGAACCGCGAACGCCTGACACCGCTGGCGCGCGTGCCCTGACCGACCGACGCGTCCGCACCGATCCGCGTGCCCGCGACGGCGCGCGGACGCAGCAAGCTTTACCGCAGCAAAGGGTTCAACAAGAGACGGCGGGACTGGATTTCTCCAGCCAACGCCGCTATAAAGCCGCACCCCGAGGAGACCTCATGGAAAGCACTGCAACGCTAGACCTGCCCGGCGCCAAGCCGGGCTTCCTGGACAAGGAACGCACCATCGCCGGACCGGGTTTTTCCCGCTGGCTGGTGCCCCCGGCCGCCCTGGCCATCCACCTGTGCATCGGCATGGCCTATGGCTTTTCGGTGTTCTGGCTGCCGCTGTCCAAGGCCGTCGGCGGCGCCCAGCCGCTGGCCTGCCCGGCCGACATGAGCCTGGTGGCCGAGCTGTTCACCACCAGTTGCGACTGGCGCATCTCCACCATGGGGTGGATGTACACGCTGTTCTTCGTGCTGCTGGGCTGCTCGGCGGCGCTGTGGGGCGGCTGGCTGGAGCGCGCCGGTCCGCGCAAGGCGGGCGTGGTGTCGGCCCTGTGCTGGTGCGGCGGCCTGGTGATCTCGGCGGCCGGCGTCTACCTGCACCAGATGTGGATGCTGTGGCTCGGCTCGGGCGTGATCGGCGGCATCGGCCTGGGGCTGGGCTACATCTCGCCGGTCAGCACGCTGATCAAGTGGTTCCCGGACCGCCGCGGCATGGCGACCGGCATGGCCATCATGGGCTTTGGCGGCGGCGCCATGATCGGCGCGCCGCTGGCCGACCTGCTGATGCGCCACTTCGCCACGCCGACCTCGCCGGGCGTGTGGCAGACCTTCCTGACCATGGCGCTGGTGTACTTCATCTTCATGATGTCGGGCGCGCTCGGCTACCGCGTGCCGCCCACCGGCTGGAAGCCGGCGGGCTGGACCGCCCCCGCCAGGCACGCCAACAACGCCATGATCACCCAGGGCCACGTGCACGTGAAGCGGGTCTGGGGCGTGCCGCAGTTCTGGCTGGTGTGGCTGGTGCTGTGCCTGAACGTGACCGCCGGCATCGGCATCCTGGGCATGGCCTCGCCGCTGCTGCAGGAAGTGTTCGGCGGCGGCCTCATCAACAAGCCCGAGCTGGGCTACGGCCAGCTCGACAAGGCCCAACTGGCCTCGATCGCCGCCATCGCCGCGGGCTTCACCGGGCTGCTGAGCCTGTTCAACATCGGCGGCCGCTTCTTCTGGGCCAGCCTGTCGGACAAGCTCGGCCGCAAGATGACCTACCTGATCTTCTTCGTGCTGGGCTTCGCGCTGTACGCGGCGATTCCCTGGACCGCGCACATGGGCGCGCTGGCGCTGTTCGTGGCGGCCTTCTGCGTCATCCTGTCGATGTACGGCGGCGGCTTCGCCACCGTGCCGGCCTACCTGGCGGACCTGTTCGGCACGCAGATGGTGGGCGCCATCCACGGCCGGCTGCTGACGGCGTGGTCGGCCGCGGGCATCTTCGGGCCGGTGCTGGTGAACTACATCCGCGAATACCAGTTGTCCATCGGCGTGCCGCGGGCGCAGGTGTATGACATCACCATGTACATCCTGGCCGGCATGCTGGTGCTGGGCTTCCTGTGCAACCTGGCGATCCGCCCGGTGAACCCCAAGTACTTCATGAGCGACGAGGAACTGGCGCGCGAAAAGGCCCTGGCGCATGAGCGCGCGGCGGCGGCCGAGACCCACGGCGTGGGCGCCTCGACCTTCCGCACGCCGGCCGCGCTGGTGCTGTTCGCCTGGGCCTGCGTCGGCATCCCGCTGGCCTGGGGCATCTGGATCACGCTGCAGAAGGCCGTGGTGCTGTTCCACTGATACCGCCCCGACGGGTGGCGCCGCGCGCCATCCGCCGCCCCCGAAGGCGCGAAGCTGCTACATTGGCAGCCCGCGCCTTGTTTTCTTTTCCCCCTGGATTTCCCCGTTTCATGACCGTCCTGCCCCTGAAGCCCGCCTTGTCCGGAGCGTCCCGTTGACCCTGCCTGAACTGCATTGGACCGAGGGCGAAGCCCCGGACCAGACCCACCACACCGCCCGCTGGCGCTCGGAATCCGGCGCCACGCCGCCCAAGCGCGTGGTGCTGGCCGACGACCGCACCACGGCGGACGTGGCCTATCGCCTGGCGTGCGAAGGCGTGGGCCTGCTGTGGCGCGGCGACTTCCAGAATGCGCGCCAGTTGTTGCAGGCGATCACGCGCCGCGTCGACAAGCGCCCGCGCAAGCCGGTCGAAACCATGCTGGAGGCCTTCAACCAGCATCGCCAGATCCAGTCGCAGCGCGCCCGCATCCTCGGCATGCTGCTGATTCCGTTCGACGCCGGCCACGGCATTTCGCTGCGCCGCGCGCCGGACGCGCGGCAGGCCTGCGAAGAAGCCCACGGCCCCGCCGACGAACCGTACGTGGCGTCGCTGCGCGAACTGCTGGGCCTGATCGGCGCCTTCGAATGGCGCAAGAAAGGCGTGGAGATTCCCGCGCTGGACAACCGCATCCACCCGCACTACGGCGTGTTTTCGCCGCTGCGGGGCGAGTACATCGACCTGGTGGCGCGCACCCCGATGCCGCGCGGCAGCGTGGCCTTCGATATCGGCACCGGCACCGGCGTGCTGGCGGCGGTGCTGGCGCGCCGCGGCGGCAAGCGCGTCATCGCCACCGACATGGACCCGCGGGCGCTGGCCTGCGCCCGTGAGAACCTGGAGCGGCTGGGCCTGGCCAAACAGGTCGAGGTGGTCCAGGCCGACCTGTTCCCCGAAGGGCGGGTTTCGCTGGCGGTCTGCAACCCGCCGTGGCTGCCGGCCCGCCCCAGCTCGCCGGTCGAGCACGCGGTCTACGACCCCGACAGCCGCATGCTGCGAGGCTTCCTCAATGGGCTGACGGCGCACCTGACGCCCAACGGCGAAGGCTGGCTGATCCTGTCGGACCTGGCCGAACACCTGGGCCTGCGCACCCGCGAGCAATTGCTGGAGATGATCGAGCAGGCCGGCCTGCGCGTGGTGGAGCGCATCGACACCCGGCCCACGCACGGCCGCGCCAAGGATCCGGACGATCCCTTGTACGCGGCGCGCTCGAAGGAAGTCACGTCGCTGTGGCGGCTGGCGGCGGCCTGAGCGCGCGCCGCCCGTCGTTCGGCACATGCAGAAGCCCGGCCCCCCGGCCGGGCTTTTTCATGCCCGCCCCGCCGCGACGTTGACGCTGATGGCGATGATGAAGACGTTGAAGAAAAACGCGATGACGCTGTGCAGCAGCGCCGTGCGCCGCAGCCGGCGGCTGACGATCTGCACGTCCGACACCTGGAACGTCATGCCCAGCACCAGCGAGAAGTAGGCGAAGTCCCAGTAGTCGGGATCTTCCTTGCCTGGGAAGTCCAGGCCCTTGTGCATGCCGTTGCGGTGGCTGTAGTAGCCATGCGCATAGTGCAGCGCAAAGATCATGTTCATGTAGAGCCACGACAGCACGATGCTGGCGGCCGCCGCGATCAGGTCGGCCGCGCCTTCGAGGCCGCCCGCGGCGCGCATTTCCATCCACAGCGCCAGCATCACCAGGCAAGACAGCAGCACGCTGCTCCAGAGCACGGCGCTGCGGCCGACATCGACCTGCTGCGCCCGGATCCGCATCGTGGCGGGGGTCGCCCTGCCGAAGGCGGCGCCGGTCAGCAGCAGGAACACCAGCGCCGCAAGATCAAAGCCCAGCAGGCCCGCCCGGCTCGGCGCCAGGCCGGCGCGCCACAACCCCACCGCCGCCGCGACGAACAGCAGCCCGCACAGCACCAGGCGCCGATGCGCATGGAAGAACGGCAGCGGCGCGACGCCGGCCTGGGTCGAGTCGGTATCCGGATCCTTGACCGGCAGCGTCATGGCGGCCTCCCACGGGTGGCAAGAGCCTAAACGCTAACCGATCGCGAGCAATCCCACCAGCGCGCCGCCGAACAGCAGCCACAGCGGATGGATCCGCGTCACGCTGCCCAGCAGCGCCACCACCGCGGTAATGGCGCCCAGCAGCCAGGTATGGGCCGATGCCTCCGTGATCAGCGCGGCGCTGGCGGCCACCAGCCCCACCGTCATCGGGAAGATGCCGGCCTGGATCACGCCGCGCCACGGGCGGTCCTTGAACCGTTCCCACAGTCCCAGGGCGATGATGGTGATGATCGAGGACGGCCCGAACTTGGCCAGGGTGGTGACCAGCATGCCGGCCCAGCCGGCCACATGCCAGCCGACCAGCGTGACCACCATCAGGTTGGGGCCGGGCGCCGCCTGCCCGAGGGCGAACAGCGCGGAAAAATCGGCGGCCGTCATCCAGCCGTGCACCTCGACGACCTGGCGCTGCATTTCGGGCAGGATGGTGTTGCCGCCGCCGAAGGCCAGCACCGACAGTTGCGAAAAGATGATGGCGAGGGCGATCAGGGTCTGGATCATCGACGTTGCCTCCAGACCAGCAGGATGCTCAGGGGCGTGAGCACCGCCATGGTGGGCAGCAGCGGAATGCGCAGCACCGAGATGGCGATGAAACAGGCCGTGGCCACCAAGCCGGCCAGCCAGTCGCGGCGCTTGAGCACCGGCACGCCGATCTTGACCGCCATCGAGATCAGCAGCCCCGCCGCCGCGGCCGCCAGGCCGGCGAACAGGTGCTGGATGTGCGGATCGTTCTGGAAGCGGTCGTAGACCATGCCCAGCAGCACCACGATGGCCGACGGCGCCAGGATCAGGCCCATCAGCGCCGCGAAGGCGCCGCGCGGGCCGCGGAACTTCATGCCCAGTGCGACCGACAGGTTGATGATGTTGCCGCCCGGCAGGAACTGGCACAGGCCCAGCAGGTCGGTGAATTCGGCCCCGGACAGCCAGCGGTGCTTTTCGACCACCATGCGGCGCGCCAATGGCAACGCGCCGCCGAAGGCCGTCAGGCCGAGCATGAGGAATCCGTAGAACAGTTGCCCGCAGGTGGGCGGTGGCCGCGTGGCGTCGGGGGAATCGGGAGCTGCTGCGTTCATTGTCTTGGGGCCGTGGCCGGCCGGGAAACGCCGGCGCGCGGCGGCGCCGGGAGTGAAGGAATAGCTCGCAGCCTACTCCCGCCCAAAGATAATGTCTAATATATGACTGACTAAACATTCATATCCGTCACATATGGCATCCGTCGACTTGCGGTTGTTGCGGTATTTCCTGGCGGTGGCCGAGGAATCCCACCTGACCAAGGCGGCCGCCCGGCTGGGCATCCGCCAGCCCCCACTCAGCCAGCAGATCCGCGTGCTGGAACAGGAGCTCGGCGTCACGCTGTTCCACCGCCTGCCGCGCGGCATGGAACTGACCGAAAGCGGCCGGGCGCTGTTGGCCGACGCGCGCAGCATCCTGGCGCTGGTCGATCAGGCGGTCGACGGCGTGCGGCGGGTGTCGCTGGGCGAGGCTGGCCGGCTGACGGTCGGCTTCACCGGCTCGGCCGCCTTCCACCCGTTCGTGCCATCGGTGATCCGGCGCTTTCGCGAAAGCGCGCCGCAGGTGCGGCTGGTGCTGGAAGAAAGCAGCACCGGCGAGCTGATGGAAGACGTGCGCGCCGGCCGGGTCGACGTCGCCTTCATCCGCGGCGCGCACGGCGCCGATCGCGGCGTGGCGGTCGAGAGCGTGCTGGAGGAAACCATGCTGGCCGCCTTTCCCGCCGACCATCCGATGGTCAAGGGGCGCAGCCGCAAGCGCATCGCGCTGGCGGAGCTGGCCGAGGAATCGCTGATCCTGTACCGCCGCCACAGCGGCCCCGGCCTGTACGACGCCATCATCTCGGGCTGCCGCGCCGCGGGCTTCAGCCCGCGGGTGGCGCAGGAGGCGCCGCGCGTGCTGTCCACCCTGAGCCTGGTGGCGGCCGGCCTGGGCGTGTCGCTGGTGCCGGCCTCGCTGCGCCGGGTCAATATCGAGGGCGTGGTGTACGTCAACGTCACCGGCCCGGTGGAGCTGCGCGCCCCGCTCACCCTGATCTGGCGCGACGCGCCGCTGTCGGGCGCGACCCGCCGGTTGATCGAGGAGGTGCGCGCGCATCGCGAGACGCCGGAAGACTAGGCCCGTTCGCAGGGAAAGAAGCCTCTCGCGGTGGCGACGTGCCCCGGGCGCTACACTGGGCGCCATCCTGGCTCTCGCTGCTTGCCCATGCATGCCCCCCACCCCATAGGCGTATACGACTCCGGCGTCGGCGGACTGAGCGTGCTGCGCGCCATCCGCGAAGCGCTGCCGCGGGAACACCTGCTGTACCTGGCGGATTCCGCCCACGTGCCCTACGGCGAGAAGACCCAGGAAGCCGTGCAGCAGCGGGCGCTGGCCATCGCCGACTATTTCGTGTCGCGCCAGGCCAAGGCCATGGTGGTGGCCTGCAACACCGCCACCGCCGCCGCCATCGCGCTGCTGCGCGCCCGCCATCCAGACCTGGTCATCATCGGCGTGGAGCCGGCCATCAAGCCGGCCGCGCACCTGACGCGCAGCGGCGTGGTCGGCGTCTTCGCCACCACCGGCACGCTGGCCAGCCCCAAGTTCGCGGCGCTGGTGCGGCGCGAGGCGCCCGAGATCCGCATCCTGTTCCGGCCGTGTCCGGAATGGGTGCTGCAGGTCGAACGCGGCGAGATCGACGGCCCGGGCGCCGCCCGCGTGGTGGCGGCGCCGGTGCGCGAACTGCTGGGCCAGGGCGCCGACGCGCTGGTGCTGGGCTGCACCCATTTCCCCTTCCTGCGCGACGAGATCCAGGCCGCGGCGGGCGCGTCCGTGCCCCTGCTGGAAACCGGCGGCCCGGTGGCGCGCCGCCTGCGCCATCAATTGCAGGAGCGCGGACTGCTGGCGCCGGACGACGCCGGCTCGGTGTCGCTGGAGACGACCGGCGATGCGGCCGCGCTGGGCCGCATGGCGGCCCTGCTGCTGGGCCTGCCGGCCGAGGCGGCGCAGACGCCGGCGCGCTGGCGCTGAAGTCGCTGGCGGCCCCCTGCCGCCGGGGCGCCCGCCGCTTGCGCACAGGCCTGATGCCGCCCCGCTCGGACGGTCCGCTTCGTTTGATTCCGCGCATCCCGCCACCGCCCATGGCGCGGGATAATTTCGTACAGTGGAGACACCGCGGCGCATCGCCGTGGCTCGCGGACAACAAGGAGACGTCGATGAAACGCATTCTGATCCCCGTGGATGGCTCGCAACACGCCGTGCACGCCGTCCGGGCAATGCTCGAGGCGCGCGGCTACGATCCGGTCGAACGGGTCGAACTGCTGACGGTGCAGATTCCGCTGCACGCAGGCAAGATCGGCCGCGGCCTGTCGCAGGCGGACATCGACGCCTACCACCAGGAAGAAGCCCAGGCCGCGCTGCGTGAAGCCAGCGCGCTGCTGACCGAGGCCGGCGTGCCGTTCGGCCAGCGCGTCGAGACCGGCGCCGCCGCGGAAACCATCGCGCGCGTGGCCGCGGAGAGCGACGCCGACGAGATCTTCATGGGTACGCGCGGACTGGGATCAGCCTCCGCGCTGTTCATGGGTTCGGTGGCCACCAAGGTCCTGCACCTCACGGACCTACCCGTTACCCTGGTCAAGTAAGGAGACCGCCATGCTGCATATCCTCGTGCCGGTCGACGGCTCCGACAACGCCAACCGCGCCGTGCTGCATGCGCGCCAACTGGCGCAGGGCGCGCGCGACGCGCGCATCCACCTGCTCAACATCCAGACACCGCCGCAGGGGCGCGCCGGCCTGTCGCGGCTGGTCACCCAGGACATGATCGACGAATACTACGTGCGCGAAGGCCAGGAAGCCGCCGACGACGCGCGCAAGCTGCTCGACGTCACCGGCACCGACTACACCAGCCACGTCGAATTCGGCAACCCCGCGGTCGAGATCGCCCATTACGCGCAACAGCATCAATGCGCCCGCATCGTCATGGGCACGCGCGGCCATGGCGCGCTGGCCGGCATGCTGATCGGCTCGGTCGCCAACCAGGTGGTGCAACTGGCCGAGGTGCCGGTGACGCTGGTGCGCTGAGCGCCGGCCCCAGGCGTCGGCCGGTCAGCTAGGCGCCGGTCGGCAGCGCCGGCAGGATCAGCGTCACGCGCAACCCGCCCAGCGGCGATTGTCCGGCGCTGACCTCGCCGCCGTAGGTGCCGGCCAGGTCGCGCACGATATCCAGCCCCAGGCCCGAACCCGGGCGCTGCTCGTCCATGCGCACGCCGCGCTCGAAGATGCGCTCGCGCTCGCCCTCGGAAATGCCCGGGCCGTCGTCGTCGATCACGATGCGCAGGCGGTCGGGCGCATCCGCCTGGGCGCCGATCCGCACGCGCCGCGCGGCCCATTTGCAGGCGTTGTCGAGCAGGTTGCCAACCATCTCCTGCAGGTCCTGTTCCTCGCCACGGAACTCAAGCCGGTCGGGGAATTCGTCCATCTCCAGCGCCAGCCCGCGCGCCGCGTACAGACGCTGCATGACGCGCAACAGCGCCTGCAGCGGCGCCCGCAGCGGCGCGCGTCCGCCCGCCGTGCCGGAAGCCGCCGCGGCCCGCGCGCGCGCCAGGTGGTGGTCGATCTGGCGCTGCGCCATGGCGACCTGTTCGCGCACCAGGCGGGCGAACGCGCCCTCTTCGCGCGCCGCCGCGTTGCCCAGGATGGTCAGCGGCGTCTTGACCGCGTGCGCCAGGTTGCCGGCCTGGGTGCGCGCCCGTTGCACGATATCGGCGTTGACCGCCAGGACGCGGTTGAAATCGTCGACCAGCGGTTGGATCTCGCTGGGAAAACGGCCCTCGATCCGCACGCTGTTGCGGCCCTGCTGCGCGGCGAGCTGGCGCCGCAGCCGCCCCAGGGGCCGCAGCCCCACCGCCACCTGCACCACCGCCGCCGCCACCATTCCGGCCGCGAGCGCGCCGAGCGACCACAGCAGCATGTGGTCGAAGCGTTCGATCGGTTCGGCCAGCACCGCGCGGTCGGCAGCCACCACCAGGCGCAGCGAACCGGCGTCGCTGTCCTCGGGCTTGAGCAGGCGCGTCAGCGCGCTCAGGCGGTGATTCTCGGGCCCGGCGATGTCGTGAAGGCCGTCGGCGTCGTCGGCCGCAGGCAGCGCCAACACCTGGTCCCACAGCGAGCGCGAGCGCGCCACGCCCGCGGCCACCACGCGGCCGCTGTCATCGAGGCGGTCGATCTGCCAATACAGCCCCGACAGCGGCTGCTCCAGGCGCGGGTCGCTCAGCGGCGAGGCCACCGTCGGGCGGCCGTCCGGCGCCACGCTGACCGCCGCCGTCAACTGGTTCATGTGCAGCGCCAGCTCGGTCCGCAGTTGTTCGGTGATGTGCTGGCGGAACAAGTTGCCCAGCCCCCATCCGGCCAGCACGACGATCGCCGCGATCCAGGCGAGCGTGCCGGCCAGCATGCGCCAGCGCAGCGACCCCGGCGCGCGCGGCGACGTCATGAGGTACAGGCGAGCCGGTAGCCGAGCCCGCGCACGGTCTCGATGGTGTCGGCCGGCAGCTTCTTGCGCAGGCGGCCGATGAACACGTCGATGGTGTTGGAATCGCGATCGTGGTCCTGCGCGTAGATGTGTTCGATCAGCTCGCCGCGCGAAACCACCTCGCCGGCGCGCTGCATCAGCACCGCCAGCACCTTGAATTCATGGCTGGTGAGGTTCAGCGGCTGGCCATCGACCGTGGCGCGGGCCAGCCGCGTGTCGAGCATCAGCGGGCCGCAGCGCCATTGCGCGCTGGCGTGGTGGCTGTGGCGGCGCAACAGCGCCCGCACGCGCGCCAGCAGTTCTTCCATGTGAAAAGGCTTGGTCAGGTAGTCGTCGGCGCCGGCGTCGATGCCGGCGACCTTTTCGTGCCAGTTGGAACGCGCCGTCAGGATCAGCACCGGCATGCCGCGCCCGGCCGCGCGCCACTGCTTGAGCACCGTCAGGCCGTCCATCACCGGCAGCCCCAGGTCCAGCACCACCACGTCGTAGGTCTCGACCTCGCCCATGTAGTGGGCGGTGCCGCCGTCGGCCGCCGTGTCGACGGTGTAGCCGCCGTGGCGCAGCGCCTCGGCCAGTTGCGAGGCCAGGGTCGGTTCGTCTTCGACGACAAGTATGCGCATCAGTGTCGGTTCCGGAATTGGATGTCGCGCCCCTTCATGCCCAGCACGGCGCCGTCGCGCGCATCGATCTTCAGCTTGACCAGATTGCCGCCGGGCTGCAGCAGGCGGATCTCGTACAGGAAGAGGCCGTCATCCTCTTCGAATTCCACCTTGACCACCTGGCCGGGGTAGTCGCGCTCGACGATATCGAGCACGGACCGCAACGGCAGCACCTTGCCGGCCTGCAGGGCCTGGCGCGCCTGTTCGTGGTCGCTTTCGTCGGCGCGGCCGGCGCCGGGCCCGACGGCCAGCGCCAGGGCCAGCGCAAGGCCGGTCAGCCAGATTCCGATACGAAGGCGTGCGGTCATGGGGATTCCGTCGGGCGATCGCGTCCAGGGTAACCCGGCGCGCGGGGGAAAAACAGGGGAATGCAAGCGTCTCATTTATAGCGTGTCGAACATGAACGGCGGGTGAATGACGGCTTCAGAACGGGTTCATGCGCCCCCTCGAATAATGACGTCATGGCCGATCCACGGCCCCACTTCGACCCTCAGGAGAAAACCGCATGAACCCGATCCGCAAGACCCTGACCGCCCTGGCCATCGGCACCGCCACCCTCACCGGCGCCGCCGCGCTGGCGCAGACCGCGCCGCAACCGGCCCCGGCCGCGCCGGCGCCCGCCGCGACCGCGCCCGCCCAGGCCGCGCACGCCGCGCAGATCCTGACCGTGCGCCAGATCTACGACGTGCTGACCGCCGCCGGCTATCGCAACATCACCGAGATCGAACTGGAGCATCACCGCGGCTACGACGTCAAGGCCGACAACCCGCAAGGCCAGCGCGTGAAGCTGCGCGTCGATGCGCAGACCGGCGCGGTGCTGCGCAGCCGCATCAAGGACTGAGGCAAATGCCATGAAAACCCGTACCGCCCTGGGACTGTTCCTGCTCGCGCTGACCGGCGCCTGGGCCGTCGACGCCCTCCTGCTGCAACCGGCGGCCTCGGCCGCCTGGCCCTGGGTGCTGCGCCAACAGGCGCTGTACCTGACGGGCGTCTGGTCCATCGGCCTGATGTCGCTGATCATGCTGCTGGCCTTGCGTCCAGCCTGGCTGGAGGAACCGCTGGGCGGCATGGACAAAGTCTACCGGCTGCACAAATGGGCCGGCATCCTGGCCATCGGCGCCGGCGCCGCGCATTGGCTGGTCAAGCTGGCCAGCACGCCGCTGAAGGCGCTGGTCGGCGCCGAGGGCCGGCCGGCGCGCGACGCGGTGCTGGCCATGCTGGCGGATTCGCGCGGATTGGCCAAGGACCTCGGCGAATGGACGATCTACGCGCTGCTGGCCATGCTGGTCATCACGCTGTGGCGCCGCTTTCCTTACCATGCCTGGCGCATCATCCATCGCGCCATGCCGCTGGCCTACCTGATACTGGTGTTCCATACCCTGGCGTTGGCGCCGGCCTATTACTGGACCGGGCCGACCGGCGTGCTGCTGCTGCCGCTGATGGCCGGCGGCGCCTGGGCCGCCGTGCTGTCGCTGGCCGGCCGCATCGGCCAGGGCCGGCGCGCCGCCGGCCGCGTGACGGCGCTGGCGCAACGTCCGGGGGGCATTCTCGAAGTCACTTGTGAACTCGATGCGCGCTGGCCCGGCCACACCGCCGGCCAGTTCGCCTTCGTCACCTTCGACCGGCGCGAGGGCGCGCATCCGTTCACCATCGCCAGCGCGCCGCACCCCGGGCGCCGCGACGTGACGTTCGAGATTAAGGCGCTGGGCGATTACACCAGCCGGCTGGCCGCGACGTTGCGCGAAGGCGCGCCCGTCACGGTGGAAGGCCCTTACGGCCGCTTCGCGCGCCCCGCCGCCGGCCCGCAGGTGTGGGTGGCGGGCGGCATCGGCGTCACGCCCTTCCTGGCGTGGCTGGAGGCGGCCCGCGAGGAGCCCGGCCGCATGCCGCCCGTCTGGCTGCACTACTGCGTGCGCGATGGCGAGGCCGACCCGTTCGTTGAGGTGCTGCGGCAACGCTGCGCCGCGCTGGACAACGTCACGCTCCAGGTGCACAGCGCCGCCGCCGGCCAGCGGCTGGATGCCGCCGCGCTGGCGCAGGGCGAAGTGGCCGCCGGCCGTGTCGGCGAGGTTTGGTACTGCGGGCCCGCCGGGCTGGCGACCGCGCTGCGCAAGGGCCTGCGTCGGCTGGGACGCGGCGACGTCCGCTGGCATCAGGAAGCGTTCGACATGCGCTGAATGCGGCAGCGCGAAAGTCCGCGCCGCCCCGTCGTATGATGGGAGCCTGCCAATCCGCGCCGGGAGCCGGGCCATGCGAATTCGATACCTGTTGGCGGCGTTGGTCGCGTCCGCCGGGCTGGTGGCCGCCTGCGGCGAAGTCGCGCGCCTGCCGGTCGAGGCCGGCATGGGTCCGCGGCCCGAACTGCCCGCGCCCAATACCACCCTCATTCCCACCGTCAACACGGCCAAGGCGGTAGGCTGGAGCGAGACCGGCCTGCCGACCCCTGCCAGCGGCCTGGCGGTCACCGCCTACGCGCGCGGCCTGGACCACCCGCGCTGGCTGTACGTGCTGCCCAACGGCGACGTGCTGGTGGCCGAGACCAATGCGCCGCCCAAGCCGCCAGAGGCCTCCGGCGGCATCAAGGACTGGGCCGCCGGCATCGTCATGAAGCGCGCCGGCGCGCGCACGCCCAGCGCCAACCGCATCACCCTGCTGCGCGGCCTGACGCCCGATGGCGCGGCGCAGATGCGCAGCGTGTTCCTGGAAGGCCTGAATTCGCCCTTCGGCATGGCGCTCGTCGGCGACCAGTTGTACATCGCCAATGCCGACGCGGTGCTGCGGTTTCCGTACCAGGCCGGCCAGACCCGCATCGACGCGCCCGGCGTCAAGGTGACCGACCTGCCCTCAGGCCGCAACCATCACTGGACCAAGAACCTCATCGCCAGCGCCGACGGCGCCAAGCTGTATGCGACGGTCGGCTCGAACAGCAACGTCGCGGAGAACGGCATGGCGGAAGAGGAAGGCCGCGCCGCCATCTGGGAAATCGACGTCGCCAGCGGCGCCAAACGGCTCTACGCCAGCGGCCTGCGCAATCCGGTGGGCATGGCCTGGGGGCCGGACGGCAAGACGCTGTGGACTGCCGTAAACGAACGCGACGAACTGGGCAGCGACCTGGTGCCCGACTACATGACCTCGGTGCGCGACGGCGGCTTCTATGGCTGGCCGTACAGCTATTTCGGCCAGCACGTCGACACCCGGGTCAAGCCGCCGCGCCCCGACCTGGTGGCGCAGGCGATCGTGCCCGACTACGCGCTGGGGCCGCATACCGCCTCGCTCGGGCTGGCCTGGTCCGGCGGCGCCAGGCTGCCGGCGCCGTTCATCCACGGCATGTTCGTCGGCCAGCACGGCTCGTGGAACCGCGACCCGCGCAGCGGCTACAAAGTCATCTTCGTGCCGTTCACCGGCACGCGCGCGGACGGCCAGCCGCAAGACGTGCTGACGGGATTTTTGGACGACGCGGGCCAGGCGCGCGGCCGGCCCGTGGGCGTGGCGCTGGACCGCCAGGGCGCGCTGCTGGTGGCCGATGATGTCGGCAATGCTATCTGGCGCGTCACCGCCGCGGACGCCGCCCGCTGAACCGCGGCATCGCGGGAAAACGCGGAAAAACGGCGCAAGCGGGACCCTGCCACGCAATTCGGTAACGCCCGCTTGCGTTGCGTCAAACCCCTTGCGGGCCCGCCCGCGCCACGAGGAGTAGACTGGGGCGAGAATAGCGCAACGGCCGCGCGGCTCGCGTCCCGCGACGCGCGCGGCTCCACTCCCCTCGATCCCTGGAGGCATGAACATGCTGTTGAAGAATCTCTGCGCCGCGACCATCCTGGCCCTGGCCTCGGCCCCCGTGCTGGCGGCCGAATGCTCGGTCGATATCGCCGGCAACGACCAGATGCAGTTCGACAAGAAGGAAATCACGGTCAGCAAGAGCTGCAAGCAGTTCACCGTGAACCTCAAGCACCCGGGCACCCTGGCCAAGAACGTCATGGGCCACAACTGGGTGCTGACCAAGCAGGCCGACATGCAGGGCGCCGTCAACGACGGCATGGCCGCCGGCCTGGACAACAACTACGTCAAGAAGGACGACGCCCGCGTCATCGCCCACACCAAGGTGATCGGCGGCGGCGAGACCGATTCGGTCACCTTCGACGTCAGCAAGCTGGCCGCCGGCCAGGACTATGCCTACTTCTGCTCGTTCCCCGGCCACTTCGCGCTGATGAAGGGCGTGCTCAAGCTGGTCGACTGATCGCCCCTGCCGGCCTCGCGGGATCTGCGCGGGGCCGCCGCGCCCGCCCCTACAATGGCCGTTTTCCGACACCCTGGGGAACGACGCATGAGCACGGATAAAGTGGCAATCATCACCGCCGGCGGCAGCGGCATGGGCGCGGCGGCGGCGCGCAAACTGGCGGCCGACGGCTACCGCGTGGCGATCCTGTCCTCGTCCGGCAAGGGCGAGGCGCTGGCCGCCGAGCTGGGCGGCCTGGGCGTAACCGGTTCGAACCGCTCGCCCGAGGACCTGGCGCGGCTGGTGGACGCGACCCTGCAGAAGTGGGGCCGCGTCGACGCCGTGGTCAACAGCGCCGGCCACGGCCCCAAGGGCCCGCTGCTGGAAATCAGCGACGACGACTGGCACCTGGGCATGGAGTTCTACCTGCTCAACGTGGTGCGCATCGCGCGCCTGGTGGCGCCGGTCATGAAGCAGCAGAAAACCGGCGCCATCGTCAACATCTCGACCTACGCCACCTTCGAGCCGGAGGCGCTGTTCCCCACGTCCGGCGTGTTCCGCGCCGGCCTGGCCGCGTTCACCAAGGTGTTCGCGGACGAATACGCCGAACACAACGTGCGCATGAACAACGTGCTGCCCGGCTTCATCGACAGCCTGCCGGAAAAGGAAGACCGGCGCGCGCGCATCCCGATGGGCCGCTACGGCACCGCCGAGGAAGTGGCCGACCTGATCGCCTTCCTGGCCTCCGACGCTTCCTCGTACATCACCGGGCAGAACATCCGCATCGACGGCGGCATCACACGTTCGGTGTAATCCGCGCGGCCCGGCCGCCCCCCGCGCGGGGCGGCGCGCCGCTCGCGCGCGCCTCGTGCAAAAGGATTAGTCCCTCGTCCGAATGGCGGTCTTGAAGCCCCCCTGGCGCTTCGCTACCGTAGGCTTTCGCATTCGACCCCGGGGCTGCCTGCATGTCCGCGTCGCCGTCCGGAGCGGCGCCGCCCGCTTCCGCTGAAACCCGCCCGCCCACGCCCGGCCAGGCCTCGCGCTTTTTGGCGCAGGCCACCTTCGGCCCGACGCCGGCGCTGATCGACGCGGTGGTGCGCGACGGCTACGCCGGATGGCTCGACACGCAACTGGCGCTGGCGCCCTCGCAAAGCCATTTCGACTGGCTGCTGCAGCAAGGCAAGGACACCGAGGCCTACAAGGGCAACGGCATCAACGCGCCGCTGGAATCGACGCTGTGGCGCAAGTTCATCAGCGCGGAAGATCAGGTGCGCACCCGGGTGGCGTTCGCGCTGTCGGAGATCTTCGTGGTCGGGGTGGCGTCAATCACCGCCAACTGGCCGCTGTTCGGCGCCGCCGGCTTCATGGACCTGCTGGCCGAGCATGCCTTCGGCAACTACCGGGACCTGCTCACCGCCGTCACCCGCAATCTGTCGATGGGCTGCATGCTGACCTATCGCGGCAACCGCAAGGAAGACCCGCGCACCGGCCGCCATCCCGACGAGAACTATGCGCGCGAGGTGATGCAGTTGTTCAGCATCGGCCTGGTCGAACTGAACCGCGACGGCACGCCGCGGCTGGTGAACGGCGCCCCCGTGGAGACCTACGACAATGCCGACGTGCAGGGACTGGCCAAGGTCTTCACCGGCTGGGACCTGGACGGGCCGGAGACCGACGTGCAGTTCCACCGCCGTCCGATGGCGCTCAATCCGGCGCTGCATTCGCTGGCCGAAAAGCGCTTCCTGGGCGCGGTGATCCCGCCCGGCACCGACGGCCACCTGTCGCTCAAGCGCGCGATGGAAGTGATCAGCGCGCATCCGAACGTCGGGCCGTTCATCGGCACGCAACTGATCCAGCGGCTGGTCACCAGCAATCCCAGTCCGGCCTACGTCGAGCGGGTGGCGACGGTGTTCGACGACGACGGCCATGGCGCGCGCGGCAATCTCAAGGCCGTGGTGCGCGCCATCCTGCTGGACGACGAAGCGCGCCACCCCGACCTGTCGGCGCCCGGCTGGGGCAAGGTGCGCGAGCCCATCCTGCGCTTTTCCGGCTGGGCGCGCGCCTTCGGCGCCACCTCCACCAACGGCGCCTGGGCCATGCCCGACACCACCGACAACACCATCCGGCTGGCGCAGAGCCCGATGCGCTCGGCCAGCGTGTTCAATTTCTTCAGGCCGCGTTACACGCCCCCCGTCACCGAGCTGGCGCGGCGCGGCCTGGTGGCGCCGGAACTGCAGATCACCGATGAAACCAGCATCGCCGGCTACCTGAACTTCGTGGCCATCTACGTCGATCGCGGCTGGGAAGACCTGCAGACGCCGTACACTGCCGAGATCGCGCTGGCCGCCGACGCCGACGCGCTGGTGGCGCGCATCGTGCTGCTGCTGGCGGGCGACGCCTTCAGCGCGGCGACGGCGCAGGCCATCGCGCAGGCGGTCGACACCTTGCCGCGCGCACGGCCGCGCGACCGCGTGCGCGCCGCCATCACGCTGGTGGCGGCCAGCCCTGAATACCTGGTGCAGAAATGAAGGCCGACCGCCGCGAATTCCTGCTGCGCGCCTGCGCCCTGGGCGCCACGCACGCGGCGGCGCCGCTGGCGCTGAACCTGGCGGCGCTGGGCGCGGCGGCCGCGCAGTCGGCGCCGCCGGGAGACTACAAGGCGCTGGTGTGCGTGTTCCTGTACGGCGGCAACGACCCGTTCAACACGCTGGTGCCGTTCGACCCGGGCGCCCATCGCGCCTACGCCGCCGCGCGCACCGATATCGCGTTGCCGCGCCAGGCGCTGCAAGCCACCGCGCTACGCGGCGCCGCGCCCGCCGCCGACGGCGCGCAGTTCGCGCTCGCGCCATCGCTCGCGCCGCTGGCGCCGCTGTTCGAGCGCGGCGAGATGGCGGCGGTGCTGAACGTCGGCCCGCTGGTGGTGCCCACCAGCAAGGCGGACTATATCGGCGCGCGCGTGCCGCTGCCGCCCAAGCTGTTTTCGCACAACGACCAGCAGTCATACTGGCAGGCGCTGGCGCCGGAAGGCGCGTCCTCCGGCTGGGCCGGGCGGCTGACGGACCTGTACGCCGACATCAACGCGCAGCGCAGCTTCACCGGCATCACCGCCGGCGGCAGCACCGTGCTGCTGGCCGGCCGCCACGTCGCCGGTTACCGGGTCGGCGTGAACGGCTCGACCCGCATCGAACTGCTGACGCGCGACATGTACGGCTCCAGCGCCTGCACCGCCTTGCTGCGCCAGTTGATCACGCAGCCGCGCGAGCACCTGATGGAACGGGAAATGTCGCGCATCGCGACGCAGTCGATCGATGCCGACGCGCGGCTGCGGTCGGCCTTGTCTGGCGTGGCCGTGCCGGGCGATTTCGACTCGCCGCTGGCGCAGCAGTTGAAGATCGTGGCCCGCATCATCGCGGCGCGCCAGGCCCTTGGGGCGCGGCGCCAGGTATTCTTCGTGTCGCAGAACGGCTACGACAACCACACCGGCCTGAACGACGCCCACCCGGCCCTGCTCAAGGAGCTGGGCCAGGCGCTGGCCGCCTTCCAGACGGCGCTGGCGGGCCTGGGCGTGGCGCGCCAGGTCACCACCTTCACCGCTTCGGAATTCGGCCGGACGCTGGGATCGAACGGCAACGGCTCGGACCACGGCTGGGGCGCGCATCATTTCGTGCTGGGCGGCGCCGTCAACGGCGGGCGCTACCACGGCACGCATCCGCAGATCGCGCCCGACGGCCCCGGGTTCGTGGACAACGGCCGGCTGCTGCCGACGCTGGCGGTGGAGCAACTGGGCGCGGCGCTAGGCGGCTGGTTCGGCGCCAGCCCGGACGACCTGCGGCTGGTGTTTCCGAACCTGCGCCACTTCGACGCCTCGCCCTTGGCGCTATTTACAGCGCCGCGTGAATCGTCGACGCCAGCTTCTTCCACTTGACGGCTTCGTCGCGCACGAACGCCGCCAGCTCGGCCGGCGTGCTGGTGCGCACCTCGGCGCCCTGGTCGTCGATCTTGGCGGCCACGGCCGGATCGTTGAGCGCGCCATTGAGCGCGGTGTTCAACTTGGCGACCACCTGCGGATCGGCGTTGGCGGGCGCGAACACGGCGTACCACTGCGCCACGTCCACGCCCGGCACGCCAAGCTCGGCCAGCGTCGGCATGTCGGGCAGCACCTTGGCGCGGCGCGTGCCGGCCACGCCCAGCGCGCGGATCTTGCCCGACTTCAGGTGCGGATAGGCGCTGAACAGGCTGGGGAACATGACCTGGGTGACGCCGGCCAGCGTGTCCGTCATGGCGGGGGCCGAGCCCTTGTAGGGAATCTCCAGCATGGCCGCGCCGGTGGCGCGGTTGAACAGCTCGCCCGCCACCGCCGGCGCCGTGCCCGGGCCGGCCGAGGCGTAGCTCAGGCCGTCGGGGTGGGCCTGGCCATACTTGAGCAAGCCCGGCACGTCCTGCACGCCGATGCTGCTGGACACCACCATGAGCGTGGGCGAGTCGGCCACCATGCCGATGGCGGTGAAGTCGCGCACCGGATCGTAGTTGAGCTTCTGCAGCGCGGGGTTGATGCCGTGCGTGCCGATGTAGCCCAGCATCAGGGTGTAGCCGTCGGCCGGCTGGCGCGCCACGTAGTCGGCGGCGATGGCGCCCTGCGCGCCGGGCTTGTTGACCACGATGACGGTCTGGCCCAGCAGTTCGCCCATCTTCTGCCCGATCACGCGGGCCAGGGTGTCATTGCCGCCGCCGGCGGCGGTGGGCACCACCATGGTGATGGCGCGTTCGGGGAATTCGGCGTGGACGGCCGGGCTGGCCAGGGCCAGGCAAAGCGCGGCGGCACCCAGCGTGCCGCGAGTGGGGAAAACCATGTCATGTCTCCTGATGGTTCTGTTGGCGGTCTCTGCGGACCGCTGCGTCTCGAGTCTTTTTTATGCCGCCACCGGCTGGCGCGAGGCCAGCCGGGCGCGGGCGTCCTGCTCCTGCCGCGCCGCGCCGTAGCGCCCCGGCACATAGAGCAGGCCCTTCATGATCTTGCGCGCGGTGCGCACCAGGCCGGCGGCCTGTACCTCGCCGCTGGCGTCATCCAGCTTCACGTCGATGTCCATGCCGCCCGACGGGTGTTCGATGCGCACGCCGCGGTAGCCCGGCCGCGGCGCCGGGCCGCCGCAATCATGCGCCACCGTGCCAGGCATGAGGAAGGCGGCCGCCACGCCCACCGCGCCGGTGGCGGCATGGGCGCGATGGCAGGCATGCGGCGTGAAGTAGCGCGAGCGCAGCGACAGGACGGCGGCATCGCTGCCCGGCGCCAGCAGCACCGGCTTGGGGATGACGCTGTCCGACACGTCGCCCAGGCCCATGCGGGCGCCGGCTTCGCGACGGATGCGTTCCAGGCGCGCCAGCAGCGCGACGTTGGCGTCCAGCTCGGCGGGCGATTCGTCGCCACGCAGGCCGAAGTCGGCGGCGCGCAGCAACACCATCGGCATGGCGGCGTCGATCAGCGTGGCGGCCACGCCGTCCACCTTCTCCTGGCGCTGTCCGGTCGGGAACAGGCGGCCGGTGACCGCCCCCCAGGCGTCGAGGAAATTCAGGCGCACGGGCGCGGCGGCGCCCGGCACGCCGTCGATGCGCGCCTCGCCTTCATAGGTCAGGCGGCCGCCCGGCGTCTGCACCACGGCCTCGATCACGGCGCCCGTGTTGACGTTGTGCACCCGCACCGAGGTTTCGCCGTCGGCCGCGGCGATCAGGCCCTCGTCGATGGCGAAGGGCGCGGCGCCAGACAGCATGTTGCCGCAGTTGGGACGGGTGTCGACGCTGGCGCGGTCCACCGAGACCTGGGCGAACAGATAGTCGATGTCGCAGTCGGGCCGGGTCGAGCGCGACACGATCGCGACCTTGCTGGTCAGCGAGTTGCCGCCGCCCAGGCCGTCGACCTGCAGCGCATGGGGCGAGCCCATGGCCTGCAACAGCAGCCGGTCGCGGTCGGCGGGATCGGCCGGCAGCCAGTCGCCAAGAAAAAAGGGGCCGCGGGAGGTGCCGCCACGCATCAGTACGCAAGGGATGATCGTTTCCATGCCGTGCATTCTGCGACGACGCGGCTATTATTTGAATTGCAACTTACGGATGGATTAATGCATGGCACGCATCAATTTCGATTTGCAGGAATTGCAGGCTTTCGTGGCCGTGGCCGAGCGCGCCAGTTTTCGCGCCGCCGCCGAAGACCTGAACCTGTCGCAGCCCGCGCTCAGCCGCCGCATCGACAAGCTGGAGGACCTGCTGGGCGCGCGCCTGCTGGAACGCACCACGCGCCGCGTGGCGCTGACGCACGTCGGCCGCATCTTCCTGGAACGGGCGCGCGGCGCCATCGACGAACTGGAACGCGCGGTGCTCAGCATCGGCGACCTGGCGGCGCAGCGCGGCGGGCTGGTGACCGTGGCCTGCGTGCCGTCGGTGGCCTACTACTTCCTGCCCGCCATCATCCATGACTACGCCCAGCGCTTTCCTCGGATACGGGTCCGCATCATCGACGAGACCGCCCACACCGTGCTCAACAGCGTGGTGACCGGCCGCGCTGACTTCGGCATCAGTTTTTTCGGCACCCAGGAGCCCGACGTGGATTTCAAGGCGGTGCTGCGCGAGGACTTCGTGCTGGCGGTGCGGCGCGACCATCCGCTGGCCGCGCGCCGCAGCGTGTCGTGGGAAGAACTGTCGCAGGAACGCTTCATGACCGTGGCCAAGGAAAGCGGCAACCGCCTGCTGATCGACGACGCGCTGGCCAAGAGCGGCAAGCGCACCGTCAGCGCCTTCGAGGTCAGCCATGTCATGACGCTGCTGGGGCTGGTGGAGGCGGGCCTGGGCGTGGCGGCGGTGCCGCAGTTGGCGATGCCGCCGGCCGGCCACGCCACCCTGGCCGGCGTCAAGCTCGAACATCCCCGCGTCACCCGCAGCCTGGGGCTGATCTCGCGCCGGGGCCGCCCCCTGGCGCCGGCGGCGCAACAGCTCTATAACCTTATCCACCAGGCCGGCAAGAGCGCCAAGCGTGGCCCCTCCAAGCAACCCTGAAGCCGCACCATGAGCCCCCAATCCCTGGCATTGCAAGCCGCCACCGAAGACGACCTGCCTTTCCTGCTAGCGCTGCGCAAGGCGACCATGACCGAACACCTGGCGCGCGTTGACGCACCGCGGGACGATGCGCACCACCTGGCGCGCGTCCGCTACCACTTCGACGACGCCCAGATCGTCTGGCTGCACGGCCGCCCGGCGGGCCTGTTCAAGACCTTCCGCGATCCGGCCGGCTGGCGCGTCGTGCAGATCCAGATCGACCCGGCCTTCCAGGGCCAGGGACTGGGCCGGCGCCTGCTGGCGGGCCTGCTGCGGCAGGCGGACGACGAAGGCGCCCCGGTCACCCTGTCCGTCCTGAAGGGCAACCCCGCCCGCCGGCTCTACGAGTCGCTGGGCTTCATTCCCGTGGAGGAGACCGACCTGGAAATAGAAATGCGCTACGAACCCGCCCCGCCCGCCGGCGGCCACGCCTGACAGCGGCCGTCGCGAAGGGCCCGCGCGAGGCTCGGTTGGATCGTCATCCCCGGCCCTCCACTTTTTTTCCCGCGGCGGAATATTCCCGTTCGCCCCGGCGTCTGTAGAGGGCAGTCCCCCACTTTCCCATCTACGAGGCACGACATGCGTACTCAAATCGCCGCAGCCCTGGTTCTCTCCTCCGCCGCCCTGTTCTCGGCCGGCGCCCACGCCCAGGCCGTCAAGACCCAGGACGGCATCCTGGTCAACAGCGCCGGCATGACCCTCTACACCTTCGACAAGGATGCCGGCGGCAAGAGCGCCTGCAACGACCAGTGCGCCAAGATCTGGCCGCCCGTCACCGCCGCCGCCGACGCCAAGGCCTCGGGCGACCTGAGCATCATCACCCGCGACGACGGCTCCAAGCAGTGGGCCTACAAGGGCAAGCCGGTCTACCTGTATGCCAAGGACACCAAGCCGGGCGACAAGACCGGCGACAACTTCAAGGACGTCTGGCACGTCATCAAGCCCTGATCCGGCCTGAGCCGTCCCTCCACGCCCGACCATGCGCGCCGACGACGAAGCCGCGATCCTGGCCTGCATCCCCAGCCTGCGGCGCTACGCCCGCGGGCTGACGGGCGACCCGCACCGGGCCGACGACCTGGTGCAGGACACGCTCGAACGGGCCTGGAGCCGCTACTCGCGCTGGCAGCGCCGCGGCGAGCTGCGGGCCTGGATGTTCGGCATCATGCATAACCATTTCATCGACGGCGTGCGCGCCAGCCACCGGCAGGCCGAACAGGCCGGCGCGGGCGACCTGCCCGACGTGCCGGTGCGCGCCACGCAGACCGACCACCTGGAGGTGCGCGACCTGGACCGCTGCCTGCAAGGCCTGCCGGCCGAGCAGCGCGAAGTATTGCTGCTGGTGTGCGTGGAAGACCTGTCGTACCAGGAAACCGCGCAGGTGCTGGGCGTGCCGATGGGCACGGTCATGTCGCGCCTGTCGCGCGCCCGCGAACGGCTGGGCGCCCTGATGCAAGGCCAGGAACCCGCCAGCCGGCTCCATCGCGTGAAATGACATGAACGACAAACGCCTCCACGCCGTCCCTACCGCCGGCAACCCGATCACCGAAGCCGACCTGCACGCCTACGCCGACGGCCAGTTGCCGCCCGGCCGCCACGCCGAGGTCGACGCCTTCCTCGCCGCCCACCCGCAGGACCTGGCCCGCGTCCAGGCCTGGCAAGCCCAGCGCCGCGCCCTGCACGCCCTGCTGGACCCGGTGCTGGACGAACCGCTGCCCCTGCGCCTGCCGCTCTCGCCCCCCGCCCGACGCCTGCCGTGGCGCGCCCTGGCGGCCGGCATCGCCATTGCCGCCATCAGCGCCAGCAGCGCCTGGCTGGCGCGCGGCGCCCTGGACGCCCGCCACCTGCAGACCGTATTGGCCACCGCCGCCCCCGACCGCGCCGCCGGCGGCTACGCCCAGCGCGCCGCCATCGCCCACGCCGTCTACGCCCCCGACATGGGCCGCCCCGTCGAGGTCAGCGGCGACAACGAAAAGGCCCTGGTCACCTGGCTCACCAAGCGCCTGGGCGCCCCCGTGCGCGCTCCCTCGCTGACCCATGCCGGCTACGACCTCGTCGGCGGCCGCCTCCTGCCCGGCGGCAGCGGCCCCGTCGCCCTCTTCATGTACGGCGCTCCCGACGGCCAACGCCTGACCCTCTACGTCACCCGCGAAGCCACCGGCGGCCAGACCGCCTTCCAATTCACCCAGGAAGGCCCCGTCCGCGTCTTCTACTGGGTCGAAGGCCAATTCGGCTACGCCCTCTCCGGCGCCGTCAGCCGCGACGAACTGCAGCGCGTCTCCGAAGAAGTCTACAAACAACTGCAAGGCTGACCCCGGGGCTGGCGCGCCCGGCGAGCGCCAATCCGCCCGCGGGTTTCACAAAGCCCCTGGTCAGACACCCTCGTTCGAGAATCAGCTGCCCTCCCACAAAGCGCACCGCAAAGCGCGCCCCCCATCGCCGCCACTTCGCGCAGCGACCACACCCCGACGCCCCACCCGATGTATGCCAAAAACGGCTGCCCGCGCAGCCGTTTTTGGCGGGCCCCGCAAACTCCTCCGCCCCACCCCGACGTTGAATAGAACGCCAAGAAAACCGCCCTCCCCCCAATCCGTCGCAGGAAGACAGACGAGCGGCGGGGCGAGGCTGGCGGGCGGGTGCGGGGCGTGTAGATGCGCCCGACGGAATCTGAAGGGAAGGCCGAAGGCCTGGACGAAGATGAGGAAGGGGTAGTCCGGAGCGAACGCTCCGGACCGCAATCGTAGCCCCGCACCCGCCCGCCAGCCTCGCCCCGCCGCGCCTTAAGAACCCTCCCGAGCCACATGCAACATATGCAACGTAATCTTCCTCACCTCAGCCTTGCTCATCTCAACATGCCCCCGCAACATCCTCCCCGCCGCCTCCCCCCGCCGCGCCAGCACCGCCCGCAAGATCGCCCCATGCTCCTCATACGTCGCATCCACCCGGAACTCCTTGGTGAAATCCAGCCGACGCACGATCCGGATCTTCTCCGTCACCTCCCGATGGATCAGCGCCATCTCCGCATTCCCGGCAGCCGCCACCAGTGAGCAGTGAAACGCCTCGTCCAGCTCCGCCACCATCCGCCCATCCAGGATCCGCTGCGCCGGCGGCACCAGCCACACATCCGTCAACGCCCCCAGCAGGCCGCTATCGTCCATGTGCTCGCGCGCGCACAACCGCTCGACCGCCGCCAGCTCCAGCACCACGCGCACGTCGTACAGCGCCTCGAAGCGCTCGAAATCGAACGGCCGCACCTGCCAGCCGCTGCGCGGACTCGGCAGCACGAAGCCCTCGCGCTCCAGCCGCGCCAGCCCCAGCCGCACCGGCGTGCGGCTCACCCCCAGCCGCAACGCCAGCTCCGCCTCGGTGAAACGGTCACCCGGCAGCAGGCGGAAGTCGAACAGCTCATCCTTGATGCGCTGGTAGACCTGGTCCGCCAGCGACCCGGCCAGCACCGGCGCCTGCCGCAGCGCCGGGCTGATGCTGACGGGGTCGCGCATGCCGCTCAGGTCACGGGGCACGTCGCGTCCTCGGCCAGCACCAGCAGCGCGTCGCCGGCATTCACCGGCTTGCCCGGCACGCAGCGGATCGCCGTGACCGTGCCCGACACCGGCGCGATCACCGACAGTTCCATCTTCATGGCTTCCACCACCACCAGCGTGTCGCCCGCCGCCACGCTCTGGCCCACCTGCACCGGGATCTTCCAGATGTTGCCGCACATGTCGGCGCTGACCAGCCGTTCGCCATCGCGCAGCGGGGTCTGCGTCTCGGGCGCGGCCTCGGCCGGCGCCACCGCCACGTCCTCGTGCTTCCACAACGCCACCTCGGCGTCGAACGCCGTCTTCTGGCGCGCCTGGAACGCGCCGATGCTGTCGGCCTGCTCGGCCAGGAAGCGCTGGTGCGCGGCGAAGTCGAACACCTCCTCCTCGATCCGCACCGTGGCGCGGCCCTCGCGGAAGTCCTCGCGCAGCGTATCGAGTTCGGCCTCGCTCACCGGATAGAAACGCACCTGGTCGAAAAAGCGCAGCAGCCACGGCTTGCCGTCCTGGAACACCGGGTTCTTCAGGAACTTGTTCCAGATCGGCAGCGTGCGGCCCACCAGTTGATAGCCGCCGGGCGAGTCCATGCCGTAGATGCACATGTAGACGCCGCCGATGCCCACCGTGCCCTCGGCCGTGAAGGTGCGCGCCGGGTTGTACTTGGACGTCAGCAGCCGATGGCGCGGATCGATCGGCACCGCGCACGGCGCGCCCAGGTAGACGTCGCCCAGGCCCATGATGAGGTAGCTGGCGTCGAACACGATGCGGCGCACGTCCTCGCGGCTGGCCAGGCCGTTGATGCGCTGGATGAAGTCGACATTGTTCGGCAGCCACGGCGCGCTGGCGCGCACCGTTTCCTGGTAGCGCTGCACCGCGCCCAGCGTGGCCGAATCCTCGAACGCCATCGGCAGGTAGACCACGCGGGTCGGCACCTTCAGCGTCGCCACGTCGGCCAACTGTGTTTCGATCTCCAGCAGCCGCGCGATCAGCGCCTGTTGCAGGATCACGCGGCTGTCGTAGCGGATCTGCAGCGAGCGCACGCCTGGCGACAGCTCGCGCACGCCATCGATCGGCCGCGCCGCCAGCGCCTCCATCAGCAGGTGGATGCGCATGCGCAGCGCCAGGTCGAGCACGTTGTCGCCATACTCCAGCAGCAGGTAGCCGTCGCCCGCCTGGCGGTACGACACCGACGGCCGGCTGCCCGTCGCCGGCAGCGCCGCGATGATGGTTTCCGAGGCCGTGGCGGGCGGCGCCGACGGCGTGGTGGCCTGCGGCGCCACGGCGCGCAGTTGTTCGACGCTGTGGTCCTGCGCCGCCTCGCGCGCCACCGCCTCGGCATAGTCGATGCGCACGAAGCGGATGCGGTCGCCCGGCTTGACCTGGCCCACCTTCCACAGCTCGGCGCGCGCGATCGTCACCGGGCAGACGAAACCGCCCAGGCTGGGACCGTCGCGCGTCAGGATCACCGGGCTGTCGCCGGTGAAGTTGATGCTGCCGATGGCGTATTCGCAGTCATGGATGTTGGACGGATGCAGGCCGGCCTCGCCGCCGTTCTCGCGCGCCCAGGTCGGCTTGGGGCCGGTCAGGCGCACCCCCAGGCGATTGGAGTTGTAGTGCACCTCCCAATCGGCGGCGAAGAAGGCATCGATGGCCTCGGGGCGGAAGAAGTCCGGCGCGCCATGCGGGCCGTACAGCACGCCGATCTCCCAGGTGTTGCCATAGGCGGGGATCAGTTCGGCCGGCGCGGCCTGCGGCGCGCTCACGGGCGCCTGGGCGTTCGCGGCCGGCAGCTCGGGACGCACCAGCGACAGCATGTCGCCGACCCGCAGCGTGCGGCCGGCGTGGCCGCCGAACTGGCCCAGCGCGAAGGTCGAGCGGCTGCCCAGGTAGACCGGCACGTCCAGCCCGTTGCGCACCGCCAGGTACGTGCGGCAGCCGGACAGCGCGCGGCCCGTGGCCAGCACCTGGCCCGAGCGCACCGTGACCGGCTGCCACATCGGCACCGGCTCGCCATCAAGCGTGGCGGCGCATTCGGCGCCGGTGAGCGCGACGATGGCATCGCCATGAAAGCGCAGCGTCGGCCCGACCAGCGTGGCCTCGATGCCGGCGGCGTCGGGCGCGTTGCCGACGATGCGGTTGGCCAGGCGGAAAGCGTAGTCGTCCATCGGCCCCGACGGCGGCACGCCGATGTCCCAATAGCCGGTGCGGCCCGGGTAATCCTGCACGCTGGTGTAGGTGCCGGCTTCCAGCACCTCGATGGCCGCGGGCTGGTAAGTGAAGCCTTCGAGGAAGCGCGTCGACAACTGGCCGGCGCGGAAGCGCGCGTCGGCCACGATCTGGCGCAGGTAGTCCAGGTTGGTGGCGATGCCGTGCAGGCGGGTGTGCGCCAGCGCGTCGGCCAGCTTGTCGAGCGCGGCCTCGCGGGTGTCGGCGTGCACGATCAGCTTGGCCAGCATCGGGTCGTAGAATGGCGGCACCTCGGTGCCCGTCGCGACCCAGCCGTCCAGCCGCACGCCTTCAGGAAAATGCACCTCCGTCAGCACGCCGGGCGACGGCTGGAACTGGCGCAGCGGGTCTTCGGCGTACAGCCGCACCTCGATCGACGCGCCTTGCGGCGCGCGCGACATCGCGGCCAGGTCGAGCGGCTCGCCCGCCGCCACGCGCAGCATGCATTCGATCAGGTCCAGCCCGGTCACCGCCTCGGTCACCGGGTGCTCCACCTGCAGGCGGGTGTTGACCTCCAGGAAATAGAAGCTGTCGCGCGCCGGATCGTAGATGAATTCGACCGTGCCGGCCGAGCGGTAGGCCACCGACTCGCCCAGCTTGACCGCCGCGTCCAGCAGCGCCGCGCGGGTCGCGGCCGGCAGGTGCGGGGCGGGAGTTTCCTCGATCACCTTCTGGTTGCGCCGCTGCACCGAGCAATCGCGTTCGCCCAGCGCCAGCACGCGGCCGGCGCCGTCGCCGAAGATCTGCACCTCGACGTGGCGGGCGTTGTCCACGTAGCGCTCGATGAAGGCGCCGCCGTCGCGGAAGAAGTGCTCGCCCATGCGCTGCACGCTGTCGAACGCCACCGTCAGTTCGGCCTCGTTGTCGCAACGCGACAGGCCGATGCCGCCGCCGCCCGCCGTGCTCTTGAGCATCACCGGATAGCCGATGCGCTCGGCCTGCGTCAGCGCCTCGCCCAGGCTGGCCAGCAGGCCCGTGCCCGGGGTCATCGGCACGCCGGCGTCGGCCGCCAGTTCACGCGAGCGGTGCTTCAGGCCGAACTCGCGGATCTGCAGCGGCGTGGGACCGACAAAGGCGATGCCCGCGGCCTCGCAGGCTTCCGCGAACTCGGCGCTCTCCGACAGGAAGCCGTAGCCGGGGTAGATGGCCTGCGCGCCGTGCTCGCGCGCGGCCGCCAGCAGCAGGTCGGTGCGCAGATAGCTGTCGACGGCCTTCTCGCCGCCCAGGGCCACGGCCACGTCGGCCTCGCGCACATGGGCCGCGTTGCGGTCGGGATCGGAATACACGGCAACGCTGCGGATGCCCAGGCGTTTCAGGGTACGGATGGCGCGGACGGCGATTTCGCCACGGTTGGCGATGAGGACGGTATCGAACACGGTTCGGCTCCCAGGGGCGATTGGCATTAGCGGGGGGTGGCGTTCAGGCTGGCGAGGTAGGCGCGCCAGCCGCCGAAGGCGGTGATGTCGCGCGCGCCCTCCAGGCCGCGCGGCTCGCAGATGAAGCCCTTGACCTGGCGGCCGTCATGCAGCGTCAGCGTGCCGATGCCCAGCGGCGCGGGGATCTCGGCCACGAAGGCGCCGAACGCCGCCAGCGGGATGTCCCACAGCTCCACCTCGATCGGCGCGCCGCTGTCGGACTTCACCAACCCCGGCTTGGGCGGCGTGGTGTTGGCCAGCGCATAGAGCCGGTAGTCGGCGGCGGTGCGGGTCTTTTCGACCAGCACCGCGCGGCGCGAGGTCAGTTGGTGGTTCAGGGGCATGCCCGTCAGGTGCGCGCCCACCACCGCGACCCGCAGCAGTTCCGGGTCGGCGGCGGGCGGCCCCATCGGCGGCAGCGGCTGGCCCGTGGCGCCCAGCGGCAGGCCGCGCAGCGCCTGCCATTGGCGGCCGAAGCGCGCCAGGGCGCGGTCCTGCCAGGCCATGCCGATCAGCGTGATGCCGGCCGGCAGGCCGTCGCCGCGCATGCCGGCCGGCAGCGCGAGCGCGGACAGGTCTGCCAGGTTGGCGAAGTTGGTGTAGATGCCCAACTGCGAATTGAGACGCACCGGGTCGGCCTGCAACTGCGCGATGGTGTAGATCGACGGCGAGGTCGGCACCACCAGCGCGTCGAAGCCTTGCAGCGACTGGTGGATGCGGCGCGTCAGCTCGGCGCGGCGGTATTCGGCCTTGAAGGCGTCGAGCGCGCTGTAGTTGGCCGCGCCTTCGACGATGCTGCGCACCACCGGGTGGATGGCCTCGGGGTTGTCGCGCCACAGCGACTCGACAGCGGCGAAACGCTCGGCCACCCAGGGCCCTTGATACAGCAGCGCCGCCAGCTCGGCGAAAGGCGAGAAGTCAATCGGCTCGATCACCGCGCCCGCGGCCTTGAGCGCCTGCACCGCGGCCTCGAACGCGGCGGCGGCCTGCGCATCGCCGAAGAACTCCAGGCGATCCGGCACGGCCAGCCGCGGCGTGGCGGGCCAGGGCGCGGCGGCGCCGGCCGGCTGTGCGCGCGAATACGGATCGCGCTCGTCATAGCCCCCGGCGATGCCGGCCACGCGTTCGGCATCGTCCACCGTCAGCGCGAAGATCGACACGCAGTCCTGCGTGCGGCAGGCCGGCACCACGCCGGCGGTGCTGAGCCAGCCCTTGGTCGGCTTCAGGCCGACGATATTGTTGAAGCCCGCCGGCACGCGGCCCGAGCCCGCGGTGTCGGTGCCCAGCGAAAACGCCACCAGCCCGCGCGCCACCACCGAGGCGGAACCGGAACTGGAGCCGCCACTGATGTATTCGGGGTTGAAGCTGTTGGCCACCGCGCCATGCGGCGAGCGGGTGCCGACCAGGCCCGTGGCGAACTGGTCGAGGTTGGTCTTGCCGATCAGGATGGCGCCGGCCGCGCGCAGGCGCCGCACGACGGTGGCGTCTTCGTCCGGCGTGTAGGCGAACTCGGGGCAGGCCGCCGTGGTCGGCCAGCCGGCCGCGTCGATGTTGTCCTTGATGGCGAACGGCACGCCGTACAGCGGCAGGCGGGCGCGGTCGCCGCCGGCGGCGGCCAGCAACAGGCGCAGGTCGTCGAGCTGGCGCGCCAGCACCGGCGCGCTGACCCGCGAGATCCACGCGTTGTCGGCGGCGGCGTCCGGCGCGGGCAACAGGGACGGCAACAACGTATCCGGGGTCACCCCGTCGTTTTCATAGGCCGACAGCCATTGCGCGATCGTCCAACCGATGGGGCCCTGCTGCGTTGCTACGGCATTCATGCTGGAATCCTCTCTTGTATACAAGTACGGATTCCCAAGCAATACGCGTGCCATGTCGGCCGCGCCCCGCGCCGCCACTGCGCGCGCCGGGTGGCGGCGCCACGCCGGGCGCCTCGCGCGCTTGGCCGCCGCACCCTGAGCGGGCAAGGTCCGCACCGATTTTGTGCACGCGGCACCAGATTGAACCGTGCCGTCGTCGTCCCGCCGCCACCGCCGGCACGCCCCTTTCCCTATCGCTCCATACAGCGCATCGCGCCCCCCGATGCGCCTGGCACGCCTTTTGCTTTTGAGTCCTGGTCACGCCCTTGCTTCGGCAGGGCCGCGCGCAGAGGTAGTTGGATGCAGTCCCAGGCTTTGAGACCGTTATCGCCGGCGCCGCCGGCTTCTTCCCATCCAGGAGTCACCATGAAACGCAGACTAGCCCTCAAGCAATTGACCGCCGCCAGCCTATTGGCCATGTCCGGCTGGATGCCGCAACTGTTCGCCGCCGAAGACACCATCAAGGTCGGCATCCTGCATTCGCTGTCGGGCACCATGGCCATCTCGGAGACGTCGCTCAAGGACGTGGCCCTGATGACCATTGACGAAATCAACGCCAACGGCGGCGTGATGGGCAAGAAGCTCGAAGCGGTGGTGGTCGATCCGGCCTCGAACTGGCCGCTGTTCGCCGAGAAGTCGCGCCAACTGCTGTCGCAGGACAAGGTGGCGGTGGTGTTCGGCTGCTGGACCTCGGTGTCGCGCAAGTCGGTGCTGCCGGTGTTCAAGGAACTGAACGGCCTGCTGTTCTACCCGGTGCAATACGAAGGCGAGGAGCTGGAGAAGAACGTGTTCTACACCGGCGCCGCGCCCAACCAGCAGGCGATTCCCGCCGTGGAATACCTGATGAGCGAAGACGGCGGCGGCGCCAAGCGCTTTGTGCTGCTGGGCACCGACTATGTGTACCCGCGCACCACCAACAAGATCCTGCGCGCCTTCCTGCACTCCAAGGGCGTCAAGGACAGCGACATCGACGAGGTCTACACCCCGTTCGGCCATTCCGACTACCAGACCATCGTCGCCAACATCAAGAAGTTCGCCGCCGGCGGCAAGACCGCCGTCATCTCCACCATCAACGGCGACTCCAACGTGCCGTTCTACAAGGAACTGGGCAACGCCGGCCTGAAGGCCACCGACGTGCCGGTGGTGGCGTTCTCGGTGGGCGAGGAAGAACTGCGCGGCGTCGACACCAAGCCGCTGGTGGGCCACCTGGCCGCCTGGAACTACTTCGAGTCGATCAAGAACCCGGTCAACGAGGAATTCATCAAGAAGTGGAAGGCCTACGCCAAGGCCAAGAACCTGCCCAACGCCAACACCGTGGTCACCAACGACCCGATGGAAGCCACCTACATCGGCATCCACATGTGGAAGCAAGCGGTCGAACAGGCCAAGACCACCGACGTCGACAAGGTGATCGCGGCCATGGGCGGCCAGAAGTTCAATTCGCCGAGCGGCTTCTCGATCGAGATGGACAAGACCAACCACCACCTGCACAAGCCGGTCTACATCGGTGAGATCAAGGCGGACGGCCAGTTCAACGTGGTCTGGAAGAGCAAGGGCCCGATCCGCGCGCAACCGTGGAGCCCGTACATCCCGGGCAACGAAAGCAAGCAAGGCCTTTAAACCGGAACCGGAAGCGCAGCCATGCTGAATGCGGTCATCGCGAAATTCCTGCGTCACCTCCTGCTTGCATGGCTGCTGGCCGCGCCGGCGCTGGCCGCCCACGCGGCCGCGCCGGGCGTGGATCCGGCGCTGCTGGCGCCGCTGGCGGGCGACGACACCGACGCCCGCCTGCAGGCCATCGCCGCCCTGGGCCAGCAGCCCGGCCCGGGCGCGGCCGCCGTGTTGCAGGCGCTGGGCAATGACCAACTGTATGCGCTGCCGGACGGCCGCGTGCTGATCGGCGACGGCAAGGGCCAGGCCACCGATCCGGCCACCGGCGCTTCCCTGGCGCTGCCGCCCGAGGCGGCCGCCATCGGCATCAACAACCGCTTGCGGCGCGCGATCGAGGCGGCGCTGGCCGGTTCGCGCCTGTTCTCCGATAACCCGCAGGAACGGCTGGCCGCCGCCCGCCGCCTGCAACAGACCGGCGATCCCGCCCGCCTGCCGCTGCTGGAGAAGGCGCTGGCCGCCGAAAAAGACCCGGCCGTGCGCGCCGCGCTGGAAATCGCGCAGGCCAATCTCGAACTCAAGAGCGCCGACCCCGCCGTGCGGCGCCACGCGGTCGATCTGCTCGGCCGCACCGACAACGCCGCCTTCCGGCCGACGCTGGCGGCGCTGACGCAACAGCAGGACGGCGTCTACGCCGAACCCGACGCCGGCGTGCGCGAGGCGGCCGCCAACGCGCTCAAACGCATCGACCGCCACCTGGCCACCATCGAATGGGCCGGCAACCTGTTCTACGGCCTCAGCCTGGGCAGCGTGCTGCTGCTGGCGGCGCTGGGGCTGGCCATCACCTTCGGCCTGATGGGCGTCATCAACATGGCGCACGGCGAGCTGCTGATGATCGGCGCCTACGTCACCTACCTGGTGCAGACGGCGTTCCGCGCCTGGCTGCCGGGCTGGCTCGACTGGTACGTGGCGGCGGCGCTGCCGCTGGCCTTCGTGGTCACCGCGCTGGTCGGCATGGCGCTGGAACGCACCGTGATCCGCTGGCTCTACGGCCGGCCGCTGGAAACGCTGCTGGCCACCTGGGGCATCAGCCTGATGCTGATGCAGGGCGTGCGCACGCTGTTCGGCGCGCAGAACGTGGAAGTGGGCAACCCGAGCTGGATGTCCGGCGGCTTCACCGTGCTGGGCGGCCTGGTGCTGACCTACAACCGGCTGGTCATCATCGGCTTCGCGCTGTTCGTGGTGTTCCTGGTGTGGGCGCTGCTGAACCACACCCGGCTCGGCCTGTTTGTGCGCGCCATCACCCAGAACCGGCGCATGGCCGATTGCGTCGGCGTGCCCACCGGCCGCGTCGACATGCTGGCGTTCGGGCTGGGCTCTGGCATTGCCGGGCTGGCCGGCGTGGCGCTGTCGCAGTTGGGCAACGTGGGCCCGGACCTGGGCCGCGGCTACATCGTCGATTCCTTCATGGTGGTGGTGCTGGGCGGCGTCGGCCAACTGGCCGGCACCGTCATCGCCGCGCTCGGCCTGGGCGGCGTCAACAAATTCCTGGAGCCTTACGCGGGAGCGGTCATGGCCAAGATCACCATCCTGGTGCTCATCGTGCTTTTCGTGCAGAAGCGGCCGCAAGGCCTGTTCGCCCCGCGCGGCCGGAGCGTCGAATGAAGCAGACCGCGCTGACCGATTTCAACCTGCTGGCGCGCCGGCCCCTGTTCAATGGCCGCGCCTGGGCCGCGCTGGGCGCGGGCGTGCTGCTGCTGGCGCTGGTGCCGCTGCTGAACCTGGCGTTTCCCGCCGGCCATCCGCTGCACGTCTCGGCCTACGCCGTGGCGCTGCTGGGCAAGTTCATGTGCTACGCCCTGGCGGCGCTGGCGCTGGACCTGGTGTGGGGCTACGCCGGCATCCTGTCGCTGGGCCATGGCCTGTTCTTCGCGCTGGGCGGCTATGCCCACGGCATGTACCTGATGCGCGCCATCGGCCAGGACGGCGTCTACCAGAGCCGCCTGCCCGACTTCATGGTGTTCCTGGACTGGAAGGACTACCCCTGGTACTGGGCCTTCACCGACCACTTCGCCTATGCCATGCTGCTGGTGGTGCTGGTGCCGGGCGTGCTGGCCTTCGTGTTCGGCTACTTCGCCTTCCGCTCGCGCATCAAGGGCGTGTATTTCTCCATCATCACGCAGGCGCTGACCTTCGCCGCCATGCTGCTGTTCTTCCGCAACGACACCGGCTTTGGCGGCAACAACGGCTTCACTGACTTCAAGCGCATCCTGGGTTTCGACATCACCGCGCCCGGCACCCGCGCCGCGCTGTACTGGATCACGCTGGCGGCGCTGGCCGGCGCGCTGGTGCTGGCGCGCGCCGTCACGCAGTCCAAGCTGGGCCGGGTGCTGACGGCGGTGCGCGACGCCGAGAGCCGGCTGCGCTTCATCGGCTACGACCCGCTCGGCTTCAAGCTGTTCGTGTGGACGCTGTCGGCGGTGCTGTGCGGCATCGCCGGGGCGCTGTACGTGCCGCAGGTCGGCATCATCAACCCCAGCGAGATGTCCACCGAGAACTCCATCGAGATGGTGATCTGGGTGGCCACCGGCGGCCGCGGCACGCTGATCGGCCCCATCATCGGCGCCGGCGCCGTGAACGGCCTGAAGACCTGGTTCACCAGCGTGCTGCCCGAATTCTGGCTGTATGCGCTGGGCCTGATCTTCGTGCTGGTGACCCTCTTCCTGCCCACCGGCATCGTCGGCCTCGCCCGGCGCCTGGCCGCCCGCTACCAGGAGCGACGCGCATGACCAGCACCCATACCGAAAGCGCCATGCTCGATGGCGGCCCCAGCGGCGACGCCGGCTACGGCCGCGTCAGCCCCAAGGGCCTGGACACCAGCCACGGCGCCATCCTGTACCTGGAAGGCATCACCGTCAGCTTCGACGGCTTCAAGGCGCTCAACGACCTGACGCTGGACATCGGCGTCGGCGAACTGCGCTGCATCATCGGCCCCAACGGCGCCGGCAAGACCACCATGATGGACGTCATCACCGGCAAGACGCGCCCCACCGCCGGCACCGCGTTCTTCGGCCAGAGCATCGATCTGACCACGCTGAGCGAGGCGCAGATCGCGCACGCCGGCATCGGCCGCAAGTTCCAGCGCCCCACGGTGTTCGAGCAGCACACGGTGTTCGAGAACCTGGAATTGGCGATGAAGACCGACAAGCGCGTGCGGCCCACGCTGTTCGCGCGCCTGACCGGCGAGCAGGCCGACCGCATCGGCGAGACGCTCGACCTGATCCGGCTGCGGCCCGAGGCCTTCCGCCCGGCCGGCCTGCTGTCGCACGGCCAGAAGCAATGGCTGGAGATCGGCATGCTGCTGATGCAGGAACCGCAGTTGCTGCTGCTGGACGAGCCGGTGGCCGGCATGACCGACGCCGAGACCGAGCGCACCGGCGAACTGCTCAACGAACTGCGCGGCCGCCATTCGCTGATGGTGGTCGAGCACGACATGGATTTCGTCAACCAGATCGCCGGCGACGGCAAGGTGACCGTGCTGCACGAAGGCTCGGTGCTGGCCGAGGGGCCGATGGCCAAGGTGCAGGCCGACCCGCGCGTGATCGAAGTCTACCTGGGGCGCTGACATGCTGAACGTGAACACCATCGACCAGTACTACGGCGGCAGCCATACCCTGCGCGGCGTATCGCTGGCCGTGAACCAGGGCGAATGCCTGGCGCTGCTGGGCCGCAATGGCGTCGGCAAGACCACCCTGCTCAAGTGCGTGATGGGCGTGCTGCCGGTGGCGCGCGGCGCCATCGATTTCGACGGCGCCGACGTCACCCGCCTGGCGCCGCACCAGCGCGCCGCGCGCGGCATGGCCTACGTGCCGCAGGGCCGCGACATCTTCGCCCGGCTCACGGTGGAAGAAAACATCCTGATGGGCATGGCGACCAAGCCGGCCGCGCGCGCGCGCCGCATCAAGGAGGAAGTGTTCGAGCTGTTCCCGGTGCTCAAGAGCATGCTGGCGCGGCGCGGCGGCGACCTGTCCGGCGGTCAGCAGCAACAGCTTGCGATCGCCCGCGCGCTGGTGGCCGAGCCCAAGCTGATCATCCTGGACGAACCCACCGAGGGCATCCAGCCGTCCATCATCAAGGACATCGGCCGCGTCATCCACATGCTGCGCCAGCGCGGCGACATCGCCATCCTGCTGTGCGAGCAGTACTTCGATTTCGCCCGCGAACTGGCCGACCGCTTCGTGGTGCTGTCGCGCGGCGAGGTGGTGGCCAGCGGCGACCGCGCCGCCATCGACGGCGAGGACGTGCGGCGCCATCTTTCCGTCTGAAAGGGCTTGGATATAATGCGCCGTCATGCACCTCGCCCTCTTCCTGAACCGCGGCTACGCCTGGATCGCGCTGATCGCGATCCTGTGGGCGTCGCTGGTTCCGTCGCTGGCGCATGGCAATCACCTGCCCAATGCCAGCCGCCAGGTCAGCGTGGACTACTGCGCCCCCGAGGGCCGCTCGTCCCTGACCATCGAGGTGCAAAGCGATGAAGGGGCCGGCGACCACGCCGCCCACCACGGCGACAGCAACCACTGCCCGTTCTGCCGCAACCCCCAGGCCGACCTCGGCCTCCCTCCCGCTCCCCTGACCGTGCTGCCGGCGCCCGCCAGCGGCGGCGTCACCTACCCGGCGCTGTTCTACCGCGCCTCGCACCCCCTCCACGCCTGGCGCGCGGCCCAGCCGCGCGCCCCGCCCGCGGCCTGAGCGCGCGCGCCGTTCCCCGTGGACGGCCGCCGCGCCGCCTGCGCCCGAGCCCGCGCCGCCCGTTTCCGGCGGCGACGCCCTGGAGACCCCGCGCCCGCGCCTTTTGCCGCCCCTGAACGCGGCGCCCGCGCGAGCGCGCATGCCGGCCCCCGCCGGCCTGGACCATGAAAAAACACTATGCAGCATCCCTGCTGGCCGGCGCCTGCGCGGCCAACCCGGCGTTCGCGCTGACCGCCGAACCCGCCATCGAGACCCTGCCCGCCACCCTGGTCGAAGGCGAGCGCGCCGACGACGCGCCCAACGGTCCGATCAACCTGGAACGCATCGACGGCACCGGTAGCCGCCTCGGCCTGCGCATCAAGGACACGCCGGCCTCCGTCACCGTCATCTCGCGCCAGCAGATCGAGGCGCGCGGCGCGCTCAACACCCAGGACATCGCGCGCGGCATCCCGGGCGTGAACAACGCCGCGCCCCCCGGCATGGCCGGCGCCGTCAGCTACCGCGGTTTCAGCGGCGGCCAGGTGTCGCAACTGTTCAACGGCATCTCGGTGCAGTACGACTCGGTGGCCGCGCGGCCGATCGACAGTTGGATCTACGACCGGGTCGAGGCCATCGGCGGCCCGTCGACCTTCCTGTTCGGCGCCGGCGCGGTCGGCGGCGCCATCAATTACGTCACCAAGCTGGCCGAGCGCGACACGTTCTATGAGGGCCAGTTGCGCCTGGGATCGTTCGACACGCGCCAGGCATCGGTCGGCATCAACCAGCAACTGGCCGGCTCGCCGGGCGGACGCGGCCATTACCTGCGCATCGACGCCAACACCACCGCCAGCCGCGGCTGGGTCGACGGCGAGCGCTCGAATGCCGCCCAGGTGGCGGCCTCGCTGCTGTCCGACCTGGGCGACGACGTCACGCAGACCTGGGCCTTCGAGTACCAGCGCGAACGCGTCGACCGCCCCTACTGGGGCACGCCGCTGACGGTGGGCGCGAACGGCAAGGTGAGCGGCGAAGGCCACATCCGCGGCGGCACGCGTTTCAAGAACTACAACGTCGACGACGGCCTGTACGAGCAGTCGGTGCTGTGGGCCCGTTCGCTGACGGAATGGCGCGCGGCGCCGGGCATCACGTTCAAGAACACGCTGTACTACTACCGCGCCGAACGCGACTTCCGCAACCTGGAGACCTACCGCTACAACGCCGCCAACAGCCGCGTGCTGCGCTCGGGCGCGCTGCTGCAGCGCCACGAACAGAGCCTGGTCGGCAACCGCGTCGAAGGGCTGGTCGAATCGACGCTGGCTGGCCTGCCCACCAGTTGGTCGTTCGGCGCCGACCTGAGCGTGAACAAGCAGACCCGCTATCCCACCAGCCTGCCGGCCACGGTGGACGCGGTCGATCCGTACGATTTCCAGCCGGGCTATTTCTACGACATCCCCGGCATGACGCGCGGCCACAACCCGGACCGCGACAACCGCATCCGGACGCTGGCCTTCACGCTGGAGAACCGCACGGAAGTGCTGCCCGGCGTGGCCATCGTGTCGGCCCTGCGCAAGGACTTCATCGACCTGGACCTGACCAACCGCCGCGCGGTCACGGCCAGCGCGCCGGCCTCGGCCTCGCGCAGCTATTCGCCCACCACCGGCCGGCTGGCGCTGAACTGGGCCATCACGCCGCAGGCCTCGCTCTACGCGCAATACGCCACGGCCGCCGATCCCCCGTCCGGCATCATGGCCACCGCCTCGTTCGCCGACGTGCTCAACAACGACAAGCTGACCACCGGCACGCAGAAGGAAGTGGGCGGCAAGTTCGAGTTCTGGGACGGCCGCGGCTCGGCCACCATCGCGGCCTACGAGATCACGCGCAAGCACATCTCGGCGCCCGACGCCAACAACCCGGCGGTCAGCATCCCGGTGGGCCAACAGTCGGCGCGCGGGCTGGAACTGGCCGGCGGACTGCGCCTGACGCGCACCCTGTCGCTGCAGGCCAACGTCGCCTTCGTCGATCCCAGGTACGACGACTTCTCGGAAACGGTCGGCGGCGTGCGCGTGTCGCGCAACGGCAATGTGCCGACCAACACGCCGCGGCGCGTGGCCAACGCCTGGATCGACTACGCCTTCCTGCCGGACTGGAACGCCAGCGTGGCCGCGCGCTACGTCGGCCGCGCCTACGCCGATGCCGCCAACACCGTCTGGGCGCCGTCGTACACCGTGTTCGACGCGGCGCTGTCGCATCGCATCGACCGCCACTTCACCGTCACCGGCCGGGTCCGCAACCTGACCGACAAGGTGTACGCCGCCAACGTCACCGGCACGCCGATGTTCTACCTGGGCGCGCCGCGCTCGTTCGAACTGACGCTGCAGGCGCGGTTCTGAGGACTGCCATGGACGCCATCCCCTCCCCCCGCCGCCGGGCCGCGCCGGTACCGTGGTCCACCCGCGCCAAGCGCTGGCTGTACCTGACGCACCGCTGGGCCGGCATCGTGCTGTGCCTGTTCTTCGCCATGTGGTTTATCTCGGGCGTGGTGATGATGTACGTGGGCTACCCCAAGCTCACGCCGCAGGAACGCATGACGCACCTGGCGCCGCTCGACCCGGCCCGCGTCGCCGCCACGCCGGCCCAGGCGCTGGCCGCCGCCGGCGCCAGCGACATGGCGGGCCTGAGCCTGGCCGCGCTGCGCGGCGGCGCGCCGGTCTACCTGGTGCCGATGGGCCGCGGCCGCGCGCCCAGGGTGGTGGATGCCGCCAGCGGCGCGCTGCTGCCGCGCGCCGACGCCGCGGTCGCCACCGCCAGCGCCGCGGCCTGGTTCGACGGCCGGTACGCCGCGCGCTACCAGGGCGTGGTGGAGGAGGACGTCTACACCCACTCCGGCGCGCTCGACATCCACCGGCCGCTTCACCGCATCGACCTGGACGATCCCGCGCGCACCCGGCTGTACGTCTCGTCCGCCACCGGCGAAGTGGTGCTGGACGCCACCCGCCGCGAACGGCTGTGGAACTACGTCGGCGCCTGGATCCACTGGCTGTATCCGTTCCGCGGCAATGTCTTCGATCCGTGGTGGCACGACATCGTCGTCTGGCTGTCGGTGACCGGGGTGGCCGTGGCGCTGACGGGCACGGTGGTCGGCATCCTGCGCTGGCGCTTCTCGCGCCCCTACGCCAGCGGCAGCCGCTCGCCGTATCGCGAGAACATGATGCGCTGGCACCACCTGGCCGGCCTGATGTTCGCCGGCATCACGCTCACCTGGATCTTCAGCGGGCTGATGTCCATGAACCCGTGGAAGGTGTTCAGCAGCGGCGCGGCGCCATTGGCGCAACAGGCCTACGCCGGCGGCGCCTATGCCGTCGACGCGCCGCAGGCGCCCGCCGCCGCGCTGATCCGCGCCCTGCCGGCGGCGCCGCGCGAGCTGCGCTGGCAACGGGTGGACGGCCAGGACCTGGTCCTTGCCCGCAGCGGCCCGGGCGCGCCGCGACTGCTGGCGGCCGCCGACGCGCAAGCCGTCACGCTCGACCCGGCGGCCCTGCGCGCGGCCGCCGCGCGCCTGGTGCCCGGCGCCACCCTGACGGACCTGCAGGTACTGGATCGCTACGACTTCTACTACTACGGCCGCGACGAGCACGCCATGCTCGGCCACATCGAGAAGCCGCTGCCGGTTTGGCGACTGGTGTTCGACGACCCGCAGGCCAGTTGGGTCTACCTGGACCCGCGCACCGGCCAGGTGCTGGGCCGGCAGGACCGCGGCAACCGCGCCAGCCGCTGGCTGTTCGCCTTCCTGCACAGTTGGGACTGGACCGGCCTGCTGGCGCGCCGGCCGTTGTGGGACATCCTGCTGGTGTTCCTGAACCTGGGCGGCGCGGCGCTGAGCCTGACCGGCGTGGTGATCGGCTGGCGCCGCCTGGGCCGCAAGCTGCGCGCCTGAAACCGGGCGGCGGCGAGGACCGGGCGGGAATGCACTATGCTCCTGCCTTGTCCCCGCACCCTCGCAAGGAAAACGCCATGTCCGACGTCACCATCTACCACAACCCCAAGTGCGGCACCTCGCGCAACACGCTGGCCATGATCCGCAATGCCGGCATCGAGCCGACCGTGGTGCTGTACCTGGAAACGCCGCCCTCGCGCGCCGAGCTGAAGGCGCTGTTCAAGCGCGCCGGCATTACCGTGCGCGACGCGCTGCGCGAAAAGGGCACGCCCTATGCCGAGCTCGGCCTGGATGACACATCGCTGAGCGACGACGCCCTGCTGGACGCCATCGAGGCCCACCCGATCCTGCTGAACCGCCCCTTCGTCAGCACCCCGCTGGGCGCGCGCCTGTGCCGCCCGTCCGAACTGGTGCTGGACATCCTGCCCGCGCCGCAGCAAGGCGCCTTCACCAAGGAAGACGGCGAAGCGGTGATCGACGCGCAGGGCAAGCGCATCGCCAAGTGAGGCCGCCGGGCGGAGGAAATCGCATCCAGAAGTAAATCCCTGGATTCCGCCGCATTTTGCAAGGGATTTGACGGCAAACCTGTCTACCATCGCGCCTGACCAAATCATTTCAGTCAGATGACGATTCATGGAATTCCTGGAACCCCTCAATCAGTCCCTTTTTCTTTTGATCAACGCCGATCCCGCCAGCCCCGGCTGGCGCATCCAGGCCGGCCTGATCGTCGCCAACCGACTGATCCAATTGCTGCCCATCACCCTCGCCGCGCTCTGGTTGTGGGGCGGACAGGCGCAGCGCGAGCTGGCGCTCAAGGCGCTGGCCGGCATCGGCGCGGCGCTGTTCATCAGCTACCTGTGCGGCGCGCTGTGGCCCCATCCGCGGCCGTTCACCCTTGGCCTGGGCCACGCCTTCTTCGCGCATAAGGCCACCGCGTCGTTCCCGAGCAACCACACCATCATCATCGCGACACTGGCGTTCACGCTGATATTCGACCGGCGCTGGGCCGGCTGGGGCTATGCCACGCTGCTGCTGGCTGCCGTGGTCGGCCTGTCGCGGGTCTACCTGGGCGTGCACTTCCCCCTGGACATCGCCGGCGGCCTGCTGCTGGCGCCGGTGGCGGCCGGGCTGGTCATGCCGGTCTGGCGCCGCGTCGGCGCGCCGCTGACCCTGCTGCTGCAGGCCCTGTACCGCAAGCTGCTGGCCCTGCCCATCGCGCGCGGCTGGATTCGCGCCTGAGCGTTTCTCACGCGGCGCGCGCAACCGGCGCGCCCCTGGCCGCCCGCCAGCGGCCTTCGTGATCCAGCAGCCAGCGCTTGCGATGCAGGCCGCCACCGTAGCCGGTCAGCGACGCATCGGCGCCGATGACCCGGTGGCACGGCACCACGATCCCGACCGGGTTGGCCCCATTGGCCATGCCCACGGCGCGCACCGCCGAAGCCCGGCCAATGCGCCCGGCCAGCACGCCATAGCTGATCGTATCGCCCGGCTCGATATCACGCAGCGCCCGCCACACCTGGCGCTGGAAATCGGTGCCGCCCAGGGCCACTTCCAGCCCGTCGATCGCCTCGACCTCGCCGTCGAAATACGCCTGCAACCGGCGGCTCGCCGCCGAGACCCGCGCGGCGTCCTCGACCCGCACCGCGCCCTGGCCGTACTGGCGCCGCAGCAAGGCATGCATGCGGGGCTCGTAATCCTGCCAATCGACCGCGCGCAGACACTCCCGCGCATCGGTCAGCACGAGCATCTGCCCGATGGGCGTGGCAACACGTTCCAGGGTGAAGGTTTGAATCGGCATGACGGGCTCCGGATACGGTAGGAATGCACCCAATATAGGCCGGCCGCCGACCTCGCGCTGGCGGATTCCGGACATGGCAGTGAGCGTGACAACAGTGTCCGAAAACCGCTAGATCACGTCCGCGTCCGGCGTTAGCATGGCCTCATGAACCTCGACCACGACGCCTGCTACAGCGCCATCCGCGTGCGCGACGCCCGTTACGACGGCCGCTTCTTCACCGCCGTCAAGACCACCCGCATCTACTGCCGCCCGGTCTGCCCGGCGCGCACGCCGCTGTCGCGCAATGTCGTCTTCTACCCCACGGCAGCGGCCGCACAGGAAGCGGGCTTCCACCCCTGCCTGCGCTGCCGCCCGGAAACCGCGCCCGCCGCCGGTCGCGCCCGCGATTTGCCCGACAGCGTCGCGCGCGCGCTCGGCCTGATCGAACTCGGCGCGCTCGACGAAGCCGGCGTCGACGCCCTGGCCGCGCGCCTGGGCGTGGGCGAACGCCAGTTGCGGCGGCAGTTCCGCCAGCACCTGGGCGCGTCGCCCGTGGCCGTGGCGCAGACCCGGCGCGTGCTGCTGGCCAAGCAACTGATCCACGAAACCCGCCTGCCCATGGCCGAGATCGCATTCGCGGCCGGCTTCGGCAGCATCCGCCGCTTCAACGAGAGCTTCCTGGCCCTGTTCGGCCGCGCGCCGGGCGAACTGCGCCGCTCCGGCAAGCCCGTCATCTCGGCCGGCCCGCAGGGCGAAATCAAACTGCTGCTGCGCTACCGCCCGCCCTACGACTGGACTGCCATGCTCGACTTCCTGCGCGTGCGCGCCATCCCCGGCATCGAACGGGTCACGGCCGACAGCTACACGCGCACCATCGGGCTGGACGGCGCCCAGGGCACCGTGCGGGTCGAACCCGGCACGGGCAACGCACTGCAGGCCACCGTCCGTTTTCCCCAACTGCATGCCCTGCCCACCATCATCGCCAGGCTGCGCCGCGTTTTCGACCTGGCCAGCGACCCCGCCGCGCTCGCGGCCCAGCTTGCCCACGATCCCGTCATGGCCGCCCTCACCGCCGCCCGCCCGGGCCTGCGCGTGCCCGGCGCCTGGGACGGCTTCGAACTCGCCCTGCGCGCCGTCCTCGGCCAGCAGATCACCGTCGGCGCCGCCATCAAGCTCGCCGGCAAGCTCGTCGCCGCCCACGGCCAACCCCTGGAGCAACCCGACGGCGATCTGACCCATCTGTTCCCCACCCCGGCCGCCGTCGCCCCCGTCGACCTCGCCCCGCTCGGCATGCCCCGCAGCCGCGCCGCCACCCTGTCCGCCGTCGCCGCCGCCGCCCTGGCCGACCCGCACCTGTTCGACACCACCGACAGCCTCGACACCGCCGTCGCCCGCCTGCGCGAAATCCGCGGCGTCGGCGAATGGACCGCCCAATACATCGCCCTGCGCCAACTGCGCGAACCCGACGCCTTCCCCGCCTCCGACATCGGCCTGATCCGCGCCCTGGAAAAACTCGAATCCCGCGAATACACCCCCGCCCAGCTCCTGGCCCGCGCCGAAGCCTGGCGCCCCTGGCGCGCCTACGCGGCCCAGCATCTGTGGGCGGAATACTGAAAAAGAATAACGGGCCGCGCCGCCATGCAAGCGCGAGTCCCCCCCGATGGGCCAGCCCAACAAGACCAAAACCCGCCAATCCCCGGAAAAGCCTCTAGCCCCCGCGAGCGCGCCGCGCACACCCTCTCGACGCAGCACGCCGCGTATGCAAAAAAAGGCCGCGCAGGGCGGCCTTTTTTCTGCGGGCAACGCAAACCTCGCCGCACCCCCACTGACCTGACAGCGCCGCAAACCTCGACGCCGGTAGCCCGTTGCGCGGGGCGCCTGGGGGGTGGGCAACCTCGATGCGCCCGACGGAAACCGAAGGAGTCGCCGCAGGCGAGGACGAGGTTGAGGAAGGGGAAGTCCGGAGCGAACGCTCCGGACCGCAATCGTGGGCGCCCACCCCCCAGGCGCCCCGCGCAACGGGCGGCCTACGAACGCGCCCGCCGCATCAAACCAGTCAGTCCCGAAAATTCTCAAACTGCAACGG
This sequence comes from Achromobacter sp. CF-sbj1-Ac2-l, assembly GCF_052698165.1. NCBI lineage: Bacteria > Pseudomonadati > Pseudomonadota > Betaproteobacteria > Burkholderiales > Alcaligenaceae > Achromobacter > Achromobacter sp. CF-sbj1-Ac2-l. Next base: position 5,002,567 of record NZ_CP199855.1, read on the forward strand.
CAAATCCACATCCGTCTTCTTCAACAACGCAATCGCCGTCTGCAGATCATCCCGCTTCTTCCCGCTGATCCGCAGCTTGTCGCCGTTGATCTGGCTCTCGACCTTGAGCTTGGCGTTCTTGATCGCCGCGATCAGCTTCTTGGCCACCGGCTGCTCGATCCCCTGCTTCACCGTGATCTTCTGCCGCGCCCCGCCCAGGTTCTCCAGCGGATCCGCCACATCCAGGCAGCGCACGTCGATCCCGCGCGCCGACAGCCGGCCGCGCAGGATGTCCAGCATCTGCTTGAGCTGGAACGCGCTCGACGCCACCTGCGTCACCACGAAACCATCCAGTTCGAATTTGGCATCCGTGCCCTTGAAATCGAAACGGGTGGCGAGCTCGCGGTTGGCCTGGTCGATGGCGTTGGTGAGTTCGTGTTTGTCGACTTCGGAAACGACGTCGAAAGTAGGCATGACACTAAGTCCTGTCGGTAGATGAGGAAAAGGCGGCCGCGGCCGCCGCGATGCCCCATTTTAGCGGGGCTGGCGCCCATCAAGCCATCAGCACCAGCAACCGGTCCGCCTGCAACGGATGCGGCATCACCTGCGCCTGGATGCCGTACGCCAGGAACAGGTTGGCCGGCGTCAGCACCTCGGCCGGCGTGCCCAGCGCCACCGCCTGGCCGCCGCTCAGCAGCAGCAGGCGGTCGCACCAGCGCGCCGCCAGGTTCATGTCGTGCAGGATCACCAGCACGCCCGTGTTGCCCTCGTGCGCCAGTTGCGCCGCCCGCCGCATCAGGTCGGCCTGGTGCTTGGGATCGAGGCTGGCGGTCGGTTCGTCCAGCAGCAGGTAGCGGGCTTCGCCCTGGGCACGCGCCGCGCGGCATTGCACCAGCACGCGGGCGAACTGCACCCGCTGCTGCTCGCCGCCCGACAGTTGCGGATAGCGGCGTCCATCCAGGTGGCTGACGTCGGCCCACTCCAGCGCCTGCCGCGCCAGTTCGTCGACCTCGGCCGGCGAGAGTTCCGGAAACGGATAGGCGCCCATTGCCACCACTTCGCGCACGCCCAGGTCGAAGGTCAGCCCGGGCTTCTGCGGCAGCACCGCGCGCTTGCGCGCCTGCTCGCGCGGCGGCATCCCGCCCAGCGCCCGCCCATCCAGCGTCAGGCTGCCGCCATCCGCGCCCAGCTCGGCCGACAGCGCGCCCAGCAGGGTCGACTTGCCGGCGCCATTGCTGCCCAGCAGGCCCACCACTTCGCCGGGCTGGATCGCCAGCGACACGCGGTCCAGGATGCGCTTGCCGTCGCGCGCCAGGCTCAGGTTCTCGGCGGCCAGCATCAACCGTGCCTCCGGCCGCGCGCCAGCAGCCACAGGAAGAAGGGACCGCCCACCAGCCCGGTCACCAGGCCGATCGGCAACTCGGCCGGCACCACCACGACGCGCGCCAGCCAGTCCGCCAGCGTCATCACCAGCCCGCCGCCCAGCAGGCAGGCGGGCAGCAGCAGGCGATGGTTGGCGCCCAGCGTCATGCGGACCAGGTGCGGCACCACCAGCCCGACGAACACGATAGTGCCGCTGGCCGCCACCAGCGGCCCGACGATCAGGGTGCAGGCCAGCACCAGCCGCGCCCGCGCCTGCTTGAGCGAATAGCCCAGGTGCTGGGCCTCGCGCTCGCCCAGCAGCAGCGCGTTCATCACGCGCCACTGGCGCATCAGCCAGAGCGACAGCAGCAGCACCCACGGCCCCAGGAAGGCCAGCAGCTTCCAGTTGGCGCCGGCCAGGCTGCCCATGTTCCAGAAGGTCAGGTCGCGCAGTTGCGCGTCGGACGCCATGAAGGTGAACAGCCCGATCAGGCTGAAGGCGATGGCGGTGATCGCCACGCCCGCCAGCAGCAGCCCCGCCACGCCCGGCACGCGCCGTCCCACCAGATAGGCCGACAGCGTCGCGACCAGGCTGCCGATGAAGGCGCCCGGCGCGGTGTACCAGAAGCCGCCCGGCGTCATCACGATGGCGATGACCGCGCCCAGCGACGCGCCAGCGGAAATGCCGATCAGGCCCGGCTCGGCCAGCGGGTTGCGGAACAGCGCCTGCAGCGCCGCCCCCGAGATCGCCAGGCCCGCGCCCATCACCACCGCCAGCAGCACGCGCGGCAGGCGGATGTCGATCAGCACGTTGCGCCACAGCGCCTGCTCCGGCGTGGGCGTGCCCCACAACAGCGCCGGCAGCTCGCGCAACGGAATCGAGACCGCGCCGCTGGCGCTGGCCGCCAGCACCGCCGCCGCCACCGCCACCGCCAGCAACACCAGCGCCAGCGGCGGGCTAGCGCGCCATGGCATGCGCGGCCTCCTGCTTGAGCTGGATCAGCGCCTGCGGCAGCCGCGGGCCCAATCCAAGGATCAACAGGTCATCCATGACGATGATGCGCCGCTTCGCCGCGGCCTGTGTCACCGCGATGCCGGGCAGGCGCGCAAAGCCATCGAGGCCACCGCTGGCCTGCAGCGATTCGCGCGTGACGATGATCAGGTCGGGCGCCAGCGCGCCGATGGCCTCGGGCGACAGCGGCTTGTAGCCCTGCTGCCCGTGCAGCACGTTGTCCAGCCCGGCCAGGTGCATGACTTCGGCCGCCGCGGTGCCGCGCCCCGCGCCTTGCGGCGCCCCGTTGCGGTTGATCAGCAGCAGCGCCCGCGCGCGCGTGGCCGGCATGGCCTCGGCCTTGGCCAGCTCGCGCGTCACGTCCCGCACCATCTGTTCGCCGGCCGGCGCCACGTCCAGCGCGCCGGCCACGGCGCGGATGCGCGCCTTGAGCGAATCGACCGACGGCGCGTCCGGCACGCTCACCAGCCGCACCCCGACTTCGCCCAGGCGCTTGAGCGCCTCGGGCGGACCGGCCTGTTCCGAGGCCAGCACCAGGTCGGGCTTGAGCGCTAGCACGCCTTCGACCGGCACCGCGCGGTAATAGCCGACGCGCGGCAACCGGGTCGCGGCCTCCGGGTACAGACTGGACTGATCGTCGCCGACCAGCCGGCCGCCCTGCCCCAGGCCGTACACGATCTCGGTCACGCTGCCGCCCAGCGTCACCACGCGTTCGGGCGACGCCGCCTGCGCGCCCGCCACCAGCATCCAAGCCGCCACCGCCAGCCATTTCTTCATTGCATCATCCTCAAGCGGCCAACGGCACGCGGCACAGGCCCGACATCAATTCACGCCACCCCGCCAGCTCCGGCTTGCCCGGCTTGCGCTCGCCGAAGAACTGCGCGATCAGGTCGCCGCTGGACGAATACAGTTCCAGCGACGTCACCCAGCCATCGCTGGTGGGTTTGTTCACCACCCAGGCCGACGCGATGGCGGTGGTATCCAGGTGCAGGTTGAAGGTCGGATCCAGCACGTTGAACCACGGGCCGGTGCGGCGCAACTGCCGAACCGGGCCGGTGTGGATCTGGATCATGCCGCGGTTGCCCACGAAGCACATGATCGACAGGCCGCTGGCCGCCGCCGACTCCAGCATGCGCTCGACCGACTCCGCCGGCACCGTCTGCGCCAGGTCTTCGCCGGCCGCGGCCAGCGCCGCCAGCCGCGACACCTTGAACTTGCGCAGCAGCGGAAAGAATTCGTGCGTGTCCTGCATGCCCAGCCAGGCCTGGCGCCACTGGGCGCTGTCCTCGACGCTCGGCGCGTCGGCGGCGGGCGCGTAGGGCGCGGTCTCGGGCCAGCGCGAATCGCCGGCGAACCTGGCCACCAGCGCGTCATACGCGGCGACGTCGGTGGCTTCGGTGCGGTAGACCTTGTGCACCGCCACGCCCGCGCCGTCGAAGAACTGCAGGCTGTGGCGGCCGTCCTGCTCGACCGCCCAGGCGGACTTCCAGCACGAGAAGAACACGCGCAGGTCGATGTCCGGCCCCAGCACCAGGCCGACCGGTCCGTCGGCCTGGATGTCCAGGTAGGCGCCGTGGCGCTCATGCACGCACCAGTCATTGCGCGTCAGGGCCATCACCGGGCCCAGCGCGCCCAGTTCGCGGAAGATCTCCTGCGGCTGGCCGTGCAGTTCGGTGGCCTTGACGCCGCCACAGCCGGCCGCGACCCATTCGGCCTCGGACACGCCGAGTTCCTGGGCCAGGTTGCGGGCGCGCAGGCCGGGTCTGGACGCCGCCAGCGCGTCGTTGCGGGCGCGCAGCTCGGCGGCGCGGGTAGCGAAATCAGGATGCTTCACTTCTTGGTTCATTGCGGTCTCTCCGGCCGGAATGGAAAATCAGGACTGCCGCCGCTGTCGCGCAGCGGCGGCAGCGCGGGTCAGTATTGATAAGTCAGCGAGACGCGCAGGCTGCGCCCCGGCTCCGTGTACCAGTCAACCGGCCGCGGCAGGGCCGTGGCGCCGGCGGTCGGCACGTTGATCGCTTCCCAGTACTTCTTGTCGAACAGGTTGAACACGCCAGCCTGCACCTGCAGCCCCTTGACCGCCGTCGGCCGCCAGTAGCCCATGAGGTCCACCACGCCGTAGCCGGGCGCCTGGAAGTCGCGGTTGGGCGTCGAGGCGCCGGCCTCCGGGTATTCGACCTTGTTACGACGCAGGGCGGTCGTCAGCAGCGCGTCCACGCCCCACACGTCGCGGCCATAGCCCACGCCCAGCACCGCCTTCAGCGGCGCCACCGAGTTCAGGTATTGGCCGGTGCCTTCATCCTTGCCCACGGCCCACGCCAGCGAACCCCACGTGCGCCAGCCCGGCGAGAACTTCCAGTGCGCGCTGGCCTCGGCGCCGTAGATGCGCACCTTGGCGCGGTTGACGTTGCCGGTGATGCCCAACGGGTACTGCCCGGCCCAGCCCGGCTGCCATTGCGGCGAGTTGGCATCCAGCGGCACGTTGCTGTCGATGAAATTCTGGTAGCGGTTATCGAAGAACGATACCGCGCCGCCGAGCGAATCGGAACCCAGCTTGGCGCCCAGTTCCCAGCCCTTGCTGGTTTCCGGCTTCAGGTAGGGATTGCCGACCCGCAGGTAGGTGCCGGGGCCGCCGTAGTTGGTGTAGAGCTGCGTCGCGCTGGGCGCCTTGAAGCCATAGGCGTACTGCGCGTACAGGCTCAGCGCGTCGGCCGCCTTCCAGGTGGTCAGCAGCTTGGGCGAGAAGCGCCCGCCGCTGTTCTCGGGCGGCAACACGCCGCCGTTGCGGTTGCTGGCGTAGCTTTCGGTGGACCTGGGCTTCTGCTCGTAGTGGTCGTAGCGCAGCGCCGGCATGACGGTGTAGCGGCCATCGCCGAAACTGAATTCGTCTGACATCCACAGCGCCCACTGGCTGCCCTTGGACAGCGGCACGTCGGCCTGGTTGGTGTGCAGCATGTCGCAGGTGCGCGGGCCGAACGGCGCCGGCGTGCCGGCCCGCACGGTGGGGCAGTTGTCGTAGCCGCTGGAGTTCTGTTCGGTCTTGTTGCCATACCACTCGCCGCCCACGGTCCACAACTGCGACACCGTGTTGCCCGCCAGCCGCTTGGTCAGTTCGCCATTGGCGCCGAACATGGTCTGGCGGATGGAGTTGTTGCGGCCGTAGGCGCCGCTGGGGAAGCCATAGCGGAACGGGTCGCCGGGAATGATGTTGGCGCGCGCATCGCGGCTGCGTTCGCCATCGAGCGCGCTGTCGAGCTGCATGCGCTGCCAGTACACCACCGCCGTGGCGCTGTCGATCCAGCCGCCCTCGGCGGGCGCCTTGTAGGAATAATCGAGCGACACGCGCTGGCGCTCGGTTTCCTTCCGGGTGGTGTTCTCGCCGATCAGGTAGCTGGTGCCCGGCCCCTGTTCGAACATGCTGTCCTGCGTGGCCTTGCGCTTGAAGTATTCGCCGGTCAGGCCGAAGCGGTGGCCGCCCTCGACGCGCTGCTGCAGCTTGAGCAGGAAACTGCGCTGGTCGTAGTCCTCGGGCGTCGGCTGGTTGCGGCGCGGGCCATAGCCGCCGACGTCGCCGCGGTTGTCCAGCGCATGGCCGTTGCGCACGCCCGCCTGCACCAGCCAGAAGGTATCGCTGTGGATCTGTCCGGCCAGCGCGGCGTTGGCGCCCCAACTGCTGTCGGCGGTGTCGTAGTCGGTCTTGGCCAACGCGCCGAAGGTCTTGCCGTCGTTCAGCAGGTCCGAGGGATCGAGCGTGTACAGGTCGGCCATGCCGGAGATGGCGCCCGAGCCGCCCGCGCTGGCGTCGGCGCCGCGCACGATGTCCAGGCGCGACAGGGAGTTGAAGTCCACCGCCTCCAGGCCGCCCTTGACGCCGCGCGCGCCGTCATCCAGCCACGGCAGGCGGATGCCGTCCACCCGCGTCAGCACGCGATCCTGGTCGAGTCCGCGGATGTTGATGCTGTTGTTCTGGCGGTTGAAGTTCACGCCCGGTTCCAGGCGCTTGCCCAGGTCGCTCCAACCGCGCACCTGCGCGTCGTCCAGGCGCTTGCGGTCGCTGCGGGTCTCCCACGCCGGCGTGATCGCCGTGCCCTCGCCTTCCACCGTGACCGGCGTCAACTGCGTCACGCCGGCAGGGGCCAGGGCCTGCAGCACAAACACGCCCGGGCTGCGCTCGCGCGCGGCCAGGCCGCTGCCGGCCAGCAGGCGGGCGAAACCGTCAGCCACGGAGTATTCCCCGTTCAGGCCGGCGCCACGCCGCTGGCCCACCAGCGCCGCGTCGAACAGCACCGTGACGCCGGCGTTGTCGGCGAAGCGCGACAGATTCTCGGCCAGCGGGCCGGCCGGGATGCGGTAGCCGCGCGCCTGCTCGGCCGGCGCGATCTGCGCCAGCGCGGCGGCGGCCGGCCACAGCGCAACGGCCGGGGCAGCCAGCGCGGTGGCGATGCGCAACGCCAGGGACAGGCGGGTCAATCGGCATGGAGCCTCTCGGTTCAAGGGGGTGCCGCGGAGGCGGCTGGCGGGAAAGTGAGCCATGGTCGTCCTTTCGATCCAACGGGTATCGGCATTCGTATGCCTCTACTGACCATGACCCTTGACCAACGCCAACCGGACAACCCGCCCCGGCTTTTTTGTAACAACGACGATTCATGCCTGCCCCGCGCGCGGCATGAGCGTCACCCAATACGCGCTGCGGTAACGCACCTGCACCGGCAGCGTGGACGGCAGGGCCGCCAGCACCGCGTCGGTATCGCGCAACTGGAAGGCGCCGGAGATCCGCAGGCCGGCGACCTCGGGATCGCAGCGCAGCACACCGGGGCGGTAACGGCCCAGCTCGGCCGCGAAGGCGTCCAGGCGCCAGGCGCTGGCGTGCAGCACGCCGCGCGTCCAGTCGGCGGCATGCGGATCGGCCGGCTCGATGCGCGGCGCTTCATCGTCGCGCAGCCAGGCCTGCTCGCCGGCCGTCAGCGCCAGGCTGGCGTCGCCGCGGCGCAGCGTCACGCCGCCCTCCTGCACGCTGACGCGGCAGGCCGAACCGTCTTCGCGCACGCAGAAGCGCGCCGCCTGCGCCCGGATATCGCCCTGCCTCGTGCGCACCACGAAGGGCCGCGGATGGACCCCGCCTTCGGCCACCGCGTGGACCGCGATCTCGCCGGCACGCAGCCGCACCAGCCGCAGGTCGGCGCCGTACAGGACGTCGACCGCGCTGGCGGTGTTCAGGCGCATGGAAGAACCATCGCTGAGCGCCACCTGGCGCTGTTCGCCGGTCGCGCTGCGGTAGTCGGCGGTCCATTCGAACGGGCTGGCGCGCCAGGCGGCCCAGCCCGCCGGCCCAGCCACGATCAGCGCGGCCAGCGTCTTGAGGGCCGCGCGCCGGCCGGCCGACTCCGGCCGGTTCAGCGCCGCCATGCCGAGCGATGCCGGGATCAGGCCGAAGCGCTGGTTGACGCGCTGCGCGCGCTGCCAGGCATGTTCATGCTCGGCCTTGCTGGCGCGCCATTGCTGGCAGGCGCGGATGTCGGCATCGGTGGCGTGCTCGGAATTCAGCCGCAGCAGCCAGCGCGCCGCCTCGCGCGCGACCTGGCGATCGACGGCGGGCAGCTCGCCCGCCACGCCCCATTGGACGCTCACATCACCGCCATGATGCATTGTTCGTACCCCTTGGCGATGTAGCGATGCACCGACCGCACCGACACGTTCAGCCGCGCGGCGATCTCGATGTGGCTGAGTCCTTCGAGCTGCGCCATCAGGAACGCCTGTCGCGCCGGGCGCGCCAGGCCGGCCAGCATCTCGTCGATTTCCTGCAGCGCTTCGAGGATGAGCAGGCGCTGCTCGGGCGACGGCGCCATGGCCTCGGGCATGGTCGCCAGGGCGTCCAGGTAGGCCTGTTCGATCGAGCGGCGCCGGTAATGATTCAGCACCAGACGCTTGGCGATGGTGGTCAGGTAGGCGCGCGGCTCGCGCAGCGCGTCGAGTTCGTGCCGATGCCGCAGCACCCGCACGAAGGTGTCCTGCGCCAGGTCAGCGGCATCGCAGGAGTTGCCCAGCTTGCCCCGCAGCCAGTTGTGCAGCCATCCATGATGCGCGCGGTAGAGCAGATGGACGGCGTCGCCGCAGGCTAGCGCAAGGTTGGACACGATGGACTCCCGAACTTTCTTGACTACAAATAAAAATCAATCTCATTCTAAATGCAAAACCGTGGCATGCGTCAAGAAGCCCGCCCGGGCGTCGTGGGGATATATCATGGGGACAGATTCGGCCGCGCGCGCTCCCGCGGCCGCCGTCCCCACAGCCAGGCCTTGCCGTCGGCATTGCGACGACGCGGCCCATTCCGAAGCCCGACACCATGCTCTACAGCGCCCTCAAACTCATCCACCTGCTGGCCGTGATCCTGTGGGTCGGCGGCATGCTGTTCGCCCACTGTTTCCTGCGGCCGGCGGCCGCGCAACTGGAGCCGCCGCAACGGCTGCGCCTGATGGACGCGGTGCTCGGCCCCTTCCTTAACGCGGTGGGGGCCGCGATCGTGCTGATCCTGGCGACCGGCGCCCTCATGATCGGCCAGGAAGCGGCCCAGGCCGCGCGCAGCGGTGGCGCCTTCTTCATGCCGCGCGCCTGGACCGTGATGGCCGCGGGCGGGCTGGTGATGACGGCCATCTACGCCTACATCCGCGCCGCGCTCTATCCGCGCCTGCGCGCGGCGGTGGCCGCCTCGGAATGGCCGCGCGGCGGCCAGGCCATGGCGGGCATCCGCCGTTGCGTCGGCGTCAACCTGGTGCTGGGGCTGCTGATCGTGGCGGCCGTCTTCCTGCTATAGCCGGGCGCAGCCATCGGCACGGCTTGGCCGCCTATCGGATTTCTTTGCCCTGTTGCAATACGCCGTACATCCGGCGTGGCCACACTGGACCGGACTCTCGCGGGTCTTGAACATAAAAGGAAAATCCATGATCAAACGCGTCTTGCCCCTGGCCGCTCTGGGCCTGTCCCTGGCCACTCTCTCGACCGCCTTCGCCGCTCCCATCGACAACAGCGCGCTGGAGCAGCCCGCCTTCCGTGAACACAAGACCACCTACGGCGTGGTCTACCGCCTGCCCAAGGAAGTGAACGCCGTGCTGGACGCCAAGGTCAACGGCTCGCTCAAGCAGGACCTGCTCGCGCTGGGCCTGAATACCGAGGCCGCAACGCCCAATATCCCGCACGTGACCGTGGTCCACATCCACAGCGCCGACAGCGCCACGCCGCAGCGCATGCTGCGCGCGCTGCCCAAGCCCCCGGCGCCGCTGCAGGTGACGCTCAAGGACTTCTATCCGACCGAAGCGGCCAAGGGCGCGGGCCACCCGTGGTGGCTGGACCTGGGCGTGGTCAAGAGCGGCGCGGGCTTCGAGGCCATGATGGCCTACAACACCGTGACCACCGCCGCCCTGGCGCCGCTGCGCGACGGCCCGCTGCCGCGCGTGACCGGCCCGGTCTACGCCAAGATGGCCGACGCCGGCCGCGAGCTGGTCAAGACCATGGGAGTGAGCGGCGTCAACGTGATGAAGGACGGCAAGGAAGTGCGCGCCCACAACCCGCACACCACGCTGGTCTATAGCATGACGCCGTACGACGCGCGCCTGGCCGACGCCATGAAGCAGGAGTCCGCCAAATTCAACGCCGCGCTGCCCGACGGCATCCAGGCCACCTTCAAGGACGTGTCCATCGTCGAGATCGGCTTTGCCGGCAACGTGCTGCGCGAGATCTACCGCGTCAGCCTGGAAGACGGCTCGGCCATCGACGTGGCCACCGGCAAGCCGGTCGCCCGCTAAGCCGGGCCGTCCGCGGCCAGGCGCTCGCGCAGCACGTCGCGCACCTGGCCGCGCAACCACGCCTGCAATGGCGAAGCGTGCTGGCGGCGCGCCCACACCATCGCCAGTTCCATGCGCCGCAGGCGCGCCGGCATCTCCAGCATCGCCAGCGGGAAATGGCGGCAATGCGCCCGCGCCACGCTGGCCGGCATGGTGGTGGCGTAGTCGGTGTCCACCAGCACATAGGGCGCCACGCCGAAGCCCGAGAGATAGGCCGAGAACGCCATGCGGCCGTCGCCCGGCTTGAGCAGCCGGTCGAAGGTCGTCTCGCGGCCGTACATCTGCTCGAACGCGAACCACTTGATGGCGCCCAGGTCGGCCAGCGTCAGGGCGCCGCGCGCGGCCCAGGGATGCCGCGCCGACAGCACGCAGACGCGGCGGTCGGTGTGCAGCGCATCGCGGTGAAAGCGCGCCGGCACCTTGCCGAACAGGCCGATGGCGATGTGCAGCCGTTCGGCCTCCAGGTCGTCGGGCGCGAAATCGCCGTGCAGCGACTGGAAGCGCAGCGTCACGCCGGGCGCGGCGCGGTGCAGGCGCTCGATCAGCGGCGCGGCCAGCAGGATCTCGCTGTGCGCGCCGGTGCCGATGTTGACCACGCCTTCGGCGCGCGCCGGATCGAAGGCCTCGGGCGGGCGCAGCGCGGCCTCGATCTGCGCCAGCGCGTCATGCACCGACGCGTGCAGCTCCAGCGCCCGCTCGGTCGGAACGAAACGTCCCTTCACCACCACCAGCAGCGGGTCCTCCAGCCGCAGGCGCAGGCGCGCCAGGTCGCGGCTGATGGCCGGCTGGGTCTTGTGCAGCAGGCGCGAGCTGGCGGTGGCGCTGCGCGTGCGCATGAGCACGTCGAAGGTCAGCAGCAGGTTCATGTCGAGCCTGCGCAGGAAAGGCAAGGATTGGGCGTCGCGCATGGCGCCATGCTATGCCGTAAGCGAATGATTGCAAAGAACCATATCGGATTCGATATGCAAGTCTTGCGCCATCGGCATTGGGCAGGCGCGGCCGGCTTGGCTACAGTCCGCCACGGACCGGGCGTTTCGACCCGGCCGCCCGCTACGGAGACAACCATGGGCCCCACCCGCCACCTTCCCGCGCCCCGGCGCATCCGCCCCGTGCTGGCACGCTGGTCCGCCCGCGCCCTGCTGGCGCTGGCCGCCTGCCTGCCGCTGGCGGCCCATCCCGCCGATTTCCCCAGCCGCCCGATCACGCTGGTGGTGCCCTTCCCCGCCGGCGGCACGCCCGACATCCTGGCGCGCCTGCTCAGCGACAACCTTTCCAAGCGCCTCGGCCAGCCGCTGATCGTCGAGAACCGGGCCGGCGCCGGCGGCAACATCGGCGCGCAGGCGGTGGCCCGAGCCGCCCCCGACGGCCAGACGCTGCTGATGTGCGCGTTCGGTTGCACCGTGGCGCCGTCGCTGTACCAGCCGGCGCCCTACGACATCGTCAAGGACTTCGCCCCCGTCGCCATGATCGGCACCGTGCCGAGCGTGCTGGTGGTCAATCCCAAGGTGCCGGCCGACACGCTGCCGGCGCTGCTGGCGTATGCGCGCGCCAACCCCGGCAAGCTCAATTCGGCCTCCTCCGGCATCGGCGGCTCGGCCCACCTGGCGACCGAGCTGCTCAAGCAGCGCGCCGGCATCGACCTGGCCCACATCCCCTACAAGGGCGCCGGCCAGGTGGCGGCCGACCTGCTCGGCGGGCAGGTCGACATGTACTTCGACAACCTGCCGGCCTCGCTGGCCAACATCCGCGCCGGCAAGCTGCGCGCCCTGGCCGTGGCCAGCGCCGCGCGCGCGCCGGCGATTCCGGACGTGCCGACCTTCGCCGAGGCCGGCGTGCCCGACTTCCTGATCACGCCCTGGTTCGGCGTGATGGCGCCGGCCGGCACCCCCGCCCCGGTGCTGGACACGCTGCACGACGCCTTCGCCCAGGCGCTGCAGGCGCCCGAGGTGGCAGCCAAGATGCGCGAATTGGGCGTCGAGACCGCCGCCGGTTCGCGCGCCGACCTGGGCCGCTTCGTCACCACCGAAACGGCCAGGTGGAAACAGGTCATCGAGACCAACCACATCAAGGCCGAATGATGGCCGCTGCCCTGGACGACGGCGCGGCGCTGGCGCCGATCCGCCTGCGCGACATGGGTGCATTCCACGTCGGCGGCCGCGACCTGGCGCTCAGCGGCCTGCCGCGACGCGAGCTGGTCATGGCCGAAGGCGGCCAGCCGGTGGCGCTGGATCCCAACGGCACCTACCGCGTCGAACAGATGTACGCCCAGTACTTCCTGTCGGAGCCGGTCAGCGGCCGGCCGCCGCTGGCGTTCTGGCATGGCGGCGGCATGACCGGCGCGGCCTGGGAGACCACGCCGGACGGCCGCCAGGGCTGGCTGCACTATTTCCTGCGGCGCGGCTGGGACGCCTACCTGTGCGACGCGGTGGAACGCGGCCGCGCCGGCGCCGCGCCGCATGTCTGGCCCGACGCGCCGGTGGTGCAGGCGCGCGAGGACTGCTACACGCGCTTTCGCATCGGCCGCCCGGGCACCCGGCCCGGCCCCGGCAGCGCCTACCCGGACACGCAATTCCCGCTGGAGGCGTTCGACGCGCTGGCCGCGCAGATGGTGCCGCGCTGGGTCCACACCGATGCCGCCATCCTGCGCGCCTACCAGGCCTTCCTGGAGCGGATCGGCGCGGCCATCGTGGTCTGCCATTCGCAGGCCGGCGTGTTCGGCATCCGCGCCGCCCACGCCCTGCCCGAGCGGGTGCGGGCCCTGGTGGCGCTGGAGCCGGCCAGCATCCCGGACCTCGGGCCCGATGCCCGCTACGACACCCCCACGCTGGTCGTGATGGGCGACCACATGGACACCGATCCGCGCTGGCCGCGGATGCGCGCACGGGTGCGGGAATTCGCGGCGCGCCATGCCAGCGTCACGGTGCTGTCGCTGCCCGACCTGGGCATCCGCGGCAACTCGCACATGCTGATGATGGACCGCAACAGCCTGGAGTTGGCCGGGCGGGTGCACGACTGGCTGGCGGCGCTGCCGGGTTAAGGACGGCCGGATCAAGAACGGCGGGCCGCGGCTTCCCGCTGCTGCCATTCCATGGCAGCATTACGCCGTCCCGCCCCCGCCCGCTCCCATGTCCCGCACCGAACGCCTCCTGGACCTGCTGCAGACCCTGCGCTGCCACCGCCTGCCCGTCAGCGGCCATCGCCTGGCCGCCGACCTGGGCGTCAGCCTGCGCACGCTGTACCGCGACATCGCCACGCTGCAGGCGCAGGGCGCCGAGATCGAGGGCGAGCCGGGCATCGGCTACGTGCTGCGGCCCGGCTTCATGCTGCCGCCGCTGATGTTCAGCACCGAGGAGATCGAGGCCCTGGTGCTGGGCACCCGCTGGGTGGCCGGCCGTTCCGATCCGCGCCTGGGCCAGGCCGCCGCCAACGCGCTGGCCAAGATCAGCGCGGTGCTGCCGCGCGAACTGCGCGACGAACTGGACGCCATTCCGCTGCTGGTCGGCCCCAGCAGTTGGGCGGTGGTCGACCGGGTCGACCTGTCGCTGATCCGCCAGGCGATCCGCGGCGAGCAGAAAATCGCCATCACCTACCGCGACGACAAGGGCGCCGATTCCGAACGCGTCATCTGGCCGTTCGCCCTGGGATTTTTCGACAGCGTGCGCATCGTCATGGCCTGGTGCGAACTGCGCCAGGACTTCCGCCATTTCCGCACCGACCGCATCGCCACGCTCGAAGCCGGGCAACGCTATCCGCGCCGCCGCCAGGCCTTGCTCAAGGAGTGGCGCGCCATCAATACGGCCAAGGGCGCCCCCTGCTGATCCCTGGCGTGCGCCGCGCGCCGGCGGGTGCGACATCGGCATGAAGACTGCTGACAAAATCTGACAGCATGGCTCTCTAAGATGGGCGCTCATTCAACCAGGAGCGCATCATGTCCGCCAAGAACTTCGTCATTTTCTACGTCGACAAGCCCGAGGCCAGCGCGGCGTTCTACAGCGCGCTGCTGAACCGCCCGCCCGTCGAAAGCTCGCCCACCTTCGCCCTGTTCGCGCTCGACTCCGGCCTGATGCTGGGCCTGTGGTCGCGCCACACCGTCGAGCCGGCCGCCGCCGGCCGCGGCGGCTGCACCGAACTGGCCTTCACCGTGCCCGACGCCGACGCGCTCAACCAGCGCCACCTCGACTGGAGCCTGCGCGGCCTGCCGATCCTGCAGGCCCCCACCAACATGGACTTCGGCCGCACCTTCGTCGCGCTCGACCCCGACGGCCACCGCCTGCGGGTGTTCGCCCCGGCGCCAGAACCCACCACCGCCGCCGTCGAAGACGAACTGATCACGATCCCAGCATTCCCAGGAGCCTGAACCACAGGTAGTCCAGCGGCACCAGCGCCACGAAGGACACCAGCGCGGTCAGCAGGCTCAACGCCAGGCCGCTGCGCGCCGGCACCTGGCCCATGCCCATCGCCACCACGATGGGCGAGGCCTGGTACGGCATGATGACGGTGGCGTAGCCGGCCACCTGCGCCATCAGCACCGTCATCAGCGAAAAGCCCGAGGCCTGCGCCAGCGTCTCGGCCAGCGGCGTATACAGGGCCGGCACGCCGTTGGCCGTGACCACGAAATTCAGCGCCGCCGACAGCCCCACCAGCGAAAAGAAGCTCTGCATCGGCGCCTCGGGCGACAACGGCAGCCAGGCCAACAGGGCGCGGCCGATGATGCCGCCCAGGCCGCTGTCGGCCACCATCGCCGCCAGTCCCAGGATGCCCGCCACGTAGATCGCGGTGCGGAAATTCACTTCCTTGCCGAACTGCTCGCCACTGACGAAACCCACCTTGGGCAACAGGCACAGACAGGCCGAGCCCAGGCCGATCCAGGCCGGCGACACGCCGTGCCAGCCGTCCGTCACCCAGCCCAGCAACGTCAGCCCCAGCAGCACGGCCAGGCGCTTTTCCGCCGCCGACAGGGGTTGGGCGGCGGGCGCGGGCGGCGCGGTCTCGGGCGTATCGCGGAACAACCAGGCGATGCAGGCCACCAGCACCACGCCTTTCAGGATGCCCAGCACCGGCGCATGCAGCCACAGATACGGCAGATAACCCAACTGCAGGCCATAGCTCGATTCGATGCTGCCGGCCATCACCAGATTCGGCACGTTGGCCGGCAGGATGGAGGTGGACAACTGGAAGGTGCCGAAGCCCACCGCCAGCGCCAGGCCAATCCGTCCACGACGGCCCGCCACCAGCCCGATCTGGTCGGCATAGGCCAGCACGATCGGCATCAGCAGCGCGATGCGGCCCATGTTCGACGGCATCACGAACGCCAGCAGGTAGGTCAGCGCCACCACGCCGGCCACCACCTTCGGATACGAACCCGACAGGCGCCGCGACAGCGCGCCCGCCATGCGGTCGGCCAGGCCGGTGTACTTCAGCGCCAGCCCCAGCACATAGCCGCTCAGCACCAGCCAGAACGCCGCCGACGAAAACCCGGAGAACACCACCTCGCGCGGCGCGGCCGCGAAGATCATGGCGGCGCTGAAGAACAGCAGCGCCGTCAGGTACTCAGGCAGCCGCGAAAAGGCCCACAACGCGATCGTGATCGCGGTGATCAGCGCGGGTAGAATCGGAAAACCGGAGGCGACAAGATGCATGGAAAAACCACCACGAGAACACGGATCGGCGCAGTGTACGGACCCTGTCCCGCGCTGAAAATGCGCGATTCGCAGAGGCTGCCTGCGCGCCTCGCGTAGGCTCGCCGCCATGCGTTTCGACCTGACCGACCTGGCGCTGTTCCTGCACGTGGTGCAGGCCGGCAGCATCACCCACGGCGCCGCCCGCGCCAACCTGGCGCTGGCCGCCGCCAGCGCCCGCATCCGCAACCTCGAGGCCTCGCTCGGCGCGCCGCTGCTGGAGCGCCGCCGCCAGGGCGTCATCCCCACCCCGGCCGGCCTGAAGCTGGCCGCCCATGCCCGCGTCATGCTGGCCCAGGCCGACCGCCTGCGCGACGACCTGGCCGACTTCTCCGGTGAATTCGGCGGCTCGGTGCGCCTGCTGTCCAACACCAACGCGCTGACCGCCTTCCTGCCCGAAGCGCTCAGCGGCTTCCTGGCGGCGCATCCGCGCATCAACGTCGAATTGCAGGAAATGCTGAGCGACGAGATCGTCGAATGCATCGCCGACGGCTCGGCCGATATCGGCATCGTCGCGGGCACGGTCGACACCGGCGCCCTGCAGACCCACGCCTACCACGCCGACCGCTTCGTGCTGATCGTGCCGGCCGGCCACGCGCTGGCGGACCGGGCCGAGGTCGCGTTCGGCGACGTGCTGGACGAAGACTTCGTCGGGCTCGACCGCAGCAGCGCGCTGCAACGCTTCCTGGCGCGGCAGGCACTGGTGGTCGGCAAGCCCATCAAGCTGCGGGTGCAGTTGCGCAGCTTCGACGCCATGTGCCGGCTGGTCGAGGCCGGCGTCGGCGTGGGCATCGTGCCCGAAACCACGGCCAACAGCATGCGCCAGTTGCTCAGGGTGACGCCAGTGGCGCTGTCCGACGCCTGGGCCGCGCGCGAGCTGCTGCTGTGCGTGCAGTCGCGCAATACCCTCAGCGCCCGCGCCCGCCGCCTGCTCGACCACCTGCTGGCGGACGCGGCGGCGGTCACGCCGCCGAATACAGATCCGTCATGAACTGCGTGGCCTTGATGCCGGTGCCGGTCAACAGCACCACGGTGCGCTCGGTCTCGCGAATCGCGCCACGCGCGCGCAGCATGTCCAGCGCCGCCGCCGCGGTGGCGCTGGTGGGCTCGGCGTAGAGCCCCATTGCCGCCAGCCTGCGCACGGCGGCAACGATGTCCGCCTCCGGCACCGCAACGGTCTGACCGCCGCTGGCGCGGATCGCCTGCAACACCTCGCGCAGCCGCACCGGCCGCTTGATCGCGGTGCCCTCGGCCACCGTCGGCAGCACCTCGCGCGGCACCGGCGTGTCGACCCCGGCATGGAAGCTGGCGTCCACCGGCGAGCAGTTCCGCGGCTGGGCCACGAACAGGCGCGGCAGGCGCTTGATCTGTCCGGCCGCCAGCAGCTCGGCAAAGCCAATGGCGCAGCCCAGCACGTTGCTGCCCGCGCCCGCCGGAATCACCACGTTGTCCGGCGCCTCGAAACCGAAGTCCTCCCACATCTCGTAGGCGATGGACTTGGTGCCCTGGAGGAAGAAAGGCTGCCAGTTGTGGCTGGCATAGAAGATCCGCTCGGCGGCCTCGATCGCGGCGGTCTCGGCGTTCTCGCGCGGCCCCTGCACCAGTCGCACGTCGGCGCCGAACGCGCGGATCTGCGCCACCTTGGCGCTGGACGTGTAGGCCGGCGCGAAGATCGTGACGCCCATGCCCGCCGCCGCGCCATACGCCGCGATGGCGGCGCCGCCATTGCCCGAACTGTCCTCGGCGATGGCGCCGATGCCGATCTGGCGCAGCCACGACAGCATCACCGCGGCGCCACGGTCCTTGAAGCTGCAGGTGGGGTTGAACCATTCCAGCTTGAAGAGCGGCCGCAGCCCGCCCCACGCGCGCTCGACCATCGGCGTGCCGCCCTCGCCCATCGACACCGGCCGGGTCACGGCGCCGGGCAGCGCGGCCCGGTAGCGCCACAGCGAACGCTCGCGGCGGTCGATGTCGTCGGGCGAGATGCCCGGCAGCGGCGAGATCATCAGTGGCGTGCGCGCATCGGAACACCAGCGGGCCTCGTCCAGCGCATGGCGCGCGCCGGTGACGGGATCGAAATAGTGGGGATCTGACATTGGCGGTCAACCTGGAGAAAGTCGGGAATGGCCGCAGTCTAGGTCCGACCGAGCTCTCGGCGTTGCAATATCATGTTGCGATAATCGCAATGGAGAACCACCATGGAACGTGGCGCCCTATGGGAATACCAGGTGTTCTGCGCCGTCGCGGAACGCCAGAGCTTCGTGCTGGCGGCGCGCGCGCTGGGCGCCTCGCCCAGCGCCGTCACGCGCGCGGTGCAGGCGCTGGAGCGCCAGGTCGGCGCGCAGTTGCTGTTGCGCAGCAAGAGCAGCGTGGCGCTGACGCCGCAAGGCGAAAGCTACTTCGAATACGCGCGCGAGCTGCTGCGCCTGGAAAGCCAGGCGCGCGAGGCCTTGCACGATGCCCAGCAAGGCGACCAGGGCCGCCTGCGCTTCTCGGCGCCCGACCTGCTGGGCGTGACCCTGCTGCCGGCCGTGCTGCGCCGCTACGCGGCCGAGCATCCGGGCGTCACGGTGGACATCCACTACACCGACAAGGCAATCGACCCGATCGCCGAGGGCCTGGATTTCGCCATCCGCGGCGGCTTCCCGGCGTCCAGCGACCTGCTGGGCGCGCGCCTGTGGCCCTACGAGCGGCTGCTGTGCGCCAGCCCGGACTACGTGGCGTGCATGGGCCTGCCGCGCGAACCCGAGGAACTGGCGCGGCACCGCCTCATCATGCATACCGGCCCGCGCGTGTTGAAGGATTGGCACCTGCGGCGCGACAAGCGCATCGTGCGCATGCACGCCGAGCCGGCGGTGCGGGTCAGCACCAGCAGCGGCCTGATGGCGCTGGCGTTGCAGGGCGTGGGCATCGCGCGGCTGGCCGACTGGGCGGCCGCGCCGGAAATCGCCCGCGGCACGCTGGTGCGGGTCTGCCCCGGCTACACCGCCACCTCGGCGCGGGGCGTGGCGCCGCAGATGCATGCGGTGTATGGATCGCGCTCGCTGCCGGCGCGCGCCCGCGCCATGCTGGCGGCGATCCGCCAGGGCGCGGGCGCCGTTTGAAAGGCGCGGCCGCTAGGACCGCTGCTGCCGCGCCTGCAACACCACCGTCTCCGCGGACTTGCGGAACAGCAGCAGATACAGCGCCGCCAGCACCAGCAGGAACGGCACGCCGAACACCAGCGTCATCTTGAACACGCCGGTGAAGTAGGTCGTCACCAGGATCGCCAGCATCGCGCCCGCGCCCAGCAGCGTCAGCAGCGGAAAGCCCGGCATGCGGAACGACAGCGCCGCGCCGCCCTCGCGCGCCCAGCGGCGGCGGAAGAAGTAGTGCGTGACGAAGATCATCATCCACGTGAACAGCGCGCCGAACATCGAGATCGCCATCATCAGCGTGAACGAGGTTTCCGGATACAGCACGTTCAGCACGGTGGCGATGGCGATGCCGCTGGTCGACAGCAGCAACGCGTTCAGCGGCGTGCCGCTGCGCGTCAGCCTGCCCAGCGCCGCCGGCGCGTGGCCGGCGCGCGACAGGCTGAACATCATGCGGGTGGTGATATACAACTGGCTGTTCATGGCCGACAGCGCCGCCACCAGCACGATGAAGTTGATGACCCCCGCCGCGTACGGCACCTTCACCGCTTCCATCACCGTCACGAAGGGGCTGCCGCCCTTGCCGGCCTGGTCCCACGGCACGATGGCCAGGATCAGCGCCAGCGTCAGCAGGTAGAACACGACCAGCCGCACGATGGTGGCGCGGAACGCCTTCTTCACCGCGCGCTCGGGGTCCTCGGCCTCGCCCGCCGCCACCGCGATCATCTCCACGCTCAGGTAGCTGAAGATCGAGATGACCACCGCGATCCACATGCCCCACACGCCGTTGGGGAAGAAGCCGCCGTGCGCCGTGTACTGCGCCGTGCCGTACTGCGGACTGCCCCAGACCACATAGGCGCCCAGGATGATGAACGCCACGATGGCGCTGATCTTGATGGTCGAGAACCAGTATTCGATGGTGCCGAACGCCTTCACGCTCATGGCGTTGATGAAGATCAGCGCCGCCGAGAACAGGCAGACCCATTGCCAGCCGGGCACCGACGGGAACCAGAACTTCATGTACTCGGCCACCGCGGTGACCTCGGTGCCCACCGCCAGCACCACGCACGACCAGTACGCGTAGCGCACCAGGAAGCCGGCCAGCGGGCCGATGTAGTGCTCGGCGTAGGCGCCGAACGAGCCCGAGGTGGAATGCGCCACCGTCATCTCGGCCAGGCAGCCCATCAGCAGCAGCGTGATGAGTCCGCCGATGGCGTAGCTGATGATGACGCTGGGGCCGGCGAAACCGATCGCGAACTTGCTGCCCAGGAACAGGCCGGTGCCGATGGCCCCGCCGATCGCGATCATGCTCATCTGGCCGGACGTCAGGCGGCGCTTGAGCCCCTGCTCGCGTTCGGCGATCCTGCCGAATCCTTGTTGTTGTGTCATTGTCTCCTCCGGTACTGCGCTCTCTTGCTGGATGTCGCTCGGGCCGGTGCGCGGCAGGTCAGGTCACGGCCGAGCGCTGCTTGAACTCGGGCTTGTCCCAGGCCTTGCTGTCGAGCACGTCTTTCAGGATCTCGACCGCGTCCCACACGTCGGCGTAGCCGAAGTACAGCGGCGTCAGGCCGAAGCGCAGCACCTCGGGCTCGCGGTAGTCGCCGATCAGGCCGCGCGCGATCAGCGCCTGCATGACCTCGTAGCCGTTCGGGTGGCGCAGGCTCACGTGGCTGCCGCGCTCGGCATGGTCGCGCGGCGTCACCAGCGTCAGCGGATGGCCGGCGCAGCGTTCCTCGACCAGGGCGATGAACAGGTCGCCCAGCGCCAGCGACTTCCTGCGCACCTCGGCCATGTCGGCGTCGCGCGCCACGTCCAGGCCGCATTCGACCATGGCCAGCGACACGATCGGCTGGGTGCCGCACAGGTAGCGGCGGATGCCGCCGGCCGGCTCGTAGGCGACCGTCATGTCGAACGGCCGCTGGTGGCCCCACCAGCCCGACAGCGGCTGCCAGAAATCGGGAATGTGGCGCGGCGCCACCCAGATGAAGGCCGGCGAGCCCGGGCCGCCGTTCAGGTACTTATAGGTGCAGCCCACGGCGTAATCGGCGTCGGCGCCGTTCAGGTCCACCGGCACCGCGCCGGCGGCGTGCGCCAGGTCCCAGATGACCAGCGCGCCGCGCTCGTGCGCCTGGCGCGTGACCGCGGCCATGTCGTGCATCTGCCCGCTGCGGTAGTTGACGTGCGACAGCAGCACCACAGCCACGTCCTCGTCCAGCGCCCGCGCCAGCGGCAGGTCGTCGTCGATGAGGCGCATCTCGTAGCCCTGCTGCAGCAGGTCGATCATGCCCTGGATCATGTACAGGTCGGTGGGGAAGTTGTCGCGCTCGGACAGGATCACGCGGCGCCCGGGCTGGCGCTTCTGCTGGATGCGCAGGCTGGCCGCCAGCGCCTTGAAGATGTTCAGCGAGGTGGTGTCGGTGATGACCAGTTCGCCCTCTTTCGCGCCGAGCAGGCCGGCCAGCTTGTCCCCCAGCCGCGACGGCAGTTCGAACCAGCCGGCGGTGTTCCAACTGCGGATCAGGCCGGTGCCCCATTCCTGGGTGATGACCTCGGCGGCGCGCGCGGCGGCGGCGCGCGGCATCACGCCGAGCGAATTGCCATCCATATAGAGCACGCCGGGCGGCAGGTCGAAACGCGCTTTCAGCGGCGCCAGGGGGTCCTGCCGGTCGGCGGCGACACAGCTTTCGCGGGTATGCATTCACAGCTCCTTCGGGCAATATGCTGGCTACATACTATCAGCGCGAGTAAGCCGAATACTTGCAAAACGAGGCGTGGCTTACCCTATGATTTCGCATTAAATTGCGCCATAGACCATTTTTTCGAATTGGATTGCATCATGCAATTGGACGCCATCGACCACCGCATTCTCTACCGCCTGCAGGAGAACAGCCAGCTCAGCAACCAGGACTTGGCCGAGCAGGTGGCCCTGTCGCCGTCGGCCTGCCTGCGGCGGGTGCGGGCGCTGGAGGAAGGCGGCTTCGTGCGCGGCTACCGCGCCGTGCTGGACGCCGAGCGGCTGGGGTTCGAGCTGGAAGCCATCGTGCACGTGTCCCTCGATCAGTCGCGGCCCGGCTGGCACGAGGAATTCCTGGCCGGCATCGCCCTGTATGACGAAATCACCGAGGCCAGCATCGTCACCGGCGCCTCCAACTACATCCTGACGGTGCGCACCCGCAACCTGGCGGCCTTCTCGCAGTTCGTGGAAGACAAGCTCAGCAAGATCGCGGGCGTGCGCGACCTGTGTTCGCATATCGTCATGCGCAAAGTGAAGAACCGCGGCGGCATGCTGCCACTGGCGGCCTGGCGCTGACGGCCCCGCGTCAGGCGTGGCGCAGGAAACCGAACACCGTGACGAAGTGGCAGGCCGATCCGCCCATGACGAACAGATGCCAGATGCCGTGGGCATGGCGCCAGCGCTTGTCGTTGGCGTAGAACACCGTGCCCACCGTGTAGAGCGCGGCCCCGGCCAGCAGCCACGCCAGCCCGGCGCCCGACAGCGCGCCGGCGATGGGCGCGGCGCACATCACGCCCAACCAGCCCATCGCCAGATAGAGCGGCAAGGCTGGCGCGGCCCCGCGCGCCCACCATAGTTCGCGGCCGATGCCGTACAGCGCCAGCAGCCAGATCGCCACCGCCATGGCGGCGCCCCAGCCCAGTTCCGGCGGCACGAACGCCAGCGGCGTGTAGGTGCCCGCGATCAGCAGGTAGATGGCGCAATGGTCGGCCTTGGCCCACAGCGCCTTGCGGCGCCCGCGCGAGCAGTGATACAGCACCGAAGATGCATAGACGGCGATCATGGATGCCGCGAACACGGCGCAGGCCACGGTCTGGCGCCACTCGACCTTCAATTCCGCGGCCCGCGCGATCAGGGCCCCGGATGCAGCCACCGCCAAGGCCAGGCCGGCCAGGTGCGTGGCTCCGTTGAAGCGCTCTCCTTCGTACATGCCATCCCTCCCGCGCAGGCGGTGCGCCGACGCTTTCCATCATGCCGGCGCGATATGACAGCTTGGGGTCAGCACGAACACGGGGTGGCAGCAAATGGCGTTCCTGCCCGCAGGCGCGCCATTACCCGGAAGAAAGCGCCGCTCAGGCGATGAAATCCACCGCCGCCGGATAGCCTTCCAGCGCGCGCGCCGCCAGGATGGCGCGCTGCACCGCGATCGCCATCGCCTCGGCCGCCATCACGCCCAGCAGCATCATGTTGGCGGGCTTGTTGGAGACGCCCGTGCCCAGCGCGAACACGGTGTCGCCGTCGAGCATGGTGTGGATCGGGTTGATGGTGCGGGCCAGGCCGTCGTGCGCGGTCTGCGCCATCTTCTGCGCCTGCGCCTTGGTCAGCTTGACGTCGGTCGCCACCAGGCCGATGGTGGTGGCCGCGCCCTCGCGCATCGAGGTCGGCAGGTCGCCGGCCAGGATCGCCGCGCGCGTGTCCAGCAGCATCTTGCCGTCGGCGGTGCGGGCGCCGGCCAGCACGTGGCCGGTGGCCGGATCGACCACGTCGCCCACCGCATTGACCGCGACGATCGCGCCCACCGTGACGCCCGCCACGGTCAGCGAGGCGCTGCCCAGGCCGCCCTTCATGGCGCGCTTGGCGCCGTACAGCTTGCCGACCGTCGCCCCGGCGCCGGCGCCGACGTTGCCCTCCTGCGGCGGCTTGGCGCTGGCCGCCTTGCAGGCCTGGTAGCCGGCCGCGGCATCGGGCCGGATCGAGGCGTCGCCCACGCCCAGGTCGAACAGGATGGCGGCCGGCACGATCGGCACGTGCGCCACGCCCACGTCGAAGCCGATCTTGCGTTCTTCCAGGTAGCGCATGACGCCGGTGGCCGCCTCCAGGCCAAAGGCGCTGCCGCCGGCCAGCATCACCGCATGCACTTTTTCCACCATGTTGACGGGATTGAGCAGATCGGTCTCGCGCGTGCCCGGCGCCGCGCCGCGCACGTCCACGCCGCCGGTCGCGCCCGCTTCGGCGATGATGACCGTGCAGCCGGTCGGCCGCCGCGTGTCGGTGTAGTGCCCGACCTTGAGGCCGGCCACGTCGGTGATGCTGCCGCCGCCGGGCACCCGGCGCAGGCCGTTGGCGCCGTGCGCCGGCATGACACTTGCGCAAGCCGCGACACCCGCCGCCGCCATCATGAACGCCCGCCTGTTCCACTGTTGTTGCACGCCTGTCTCCATCTGGATACCACCTGGATGAACCCCGGGCCGGGCGGCCCGGGGCGCGAATACCGCATATGACTTGCCGCTATATTTTTACTATTCCTTATGCTTTGTGGAAAAATAGGCGCGTTGTTAGAGTGCGGCTACACCGGAAGGCGGCGCGATCCGCGCGGCCCTTTCGCAGTGATCCCTCATCCGTGGAGCATTGCCATGAAACTCTTGCGCTCGTTGTTCATCGCCGGCCTGGTCCAGGTCGCCGCCCTGTCCGCCGCCCACGCCCAGTCGGGGCTGGACCAGATCAAGTCCGCCGGCGTGTTCAAGATCGGCACCGAAGGCACCTACGCTCCCTTCACCTTCCACGATGCCTCCGGCCAGCTTACCGGTTTTGACGTCGACATTGGGCGCGCCATCGCCCAGCGCCTGGGCGTCAAGGCCGAATTCGTCGAAGGCAAGTGGGACGGCCTGATCGCCGGGCTCGACGCCAAGCGCTACGACGCCGTCATCAACCAGGTCGGCATCACCGACGCGCGCCGCGCCAAGTACGACTTCTCCGATCCCTACATCTCGTCGGCCGCGGTGCTGATCGTGCGCGACGACAACACCACCATCAAGTCGTTCGCCGACCTGAAGGGCAAAAAGTCCGCCAACACGCTCACCAGCAACTTCGGCAAGCTGGCGCAGAGCCATGGCGCGGAAGTGGTTGCCGTGCAAGGCTTTAACGAAGCCATCGACCTGCTGACCTCGGGCCGCGTCGAGGCCACCGTCAACGACAACCTGTCGTTCCTGGACTTCAAGAAGCAGAAGCCCAACGCCAAGGTCAAGATCGCCGCCACCGACAAGGCCGCCGAATTCAGCAACTCCGGCGTGCTGCTGCGCAAGAACAATCCCGAACTGGTCGCCGCCATCAACAAGGCGCTGGCCGATATCAAGGCCGACGGCACCTACAAGGCCATCTCGGTCAAGTACTTCGGCACGGACCTGTCGGCGCAGCAATAAGCGGCCCGCTCCATGACGCTCCCCGCCTGGCTGCACAACGTCCTGCCCGACTGGATTCTGTCCCAGGTCGACACCCTGGCGGTGCCGGCCTGGGTGCAGTTGATGGCCGACTCGTTCTGGCCCTTGCTGCACGCCGGCCTGGTGTTCACCGTCCCGCTGACATTGATGTCGTTCGCGCTGGGGCTGGCGCTGGCCTTCGTGGTGGCGCTGATCCGGCTGTTCGGGCCGGCGCCGCTGGTGGCGCTGGTGCGCTTCTACGTCTGGCTGATCCGCGGCACGCCGCTGCTGGTGCAGCTATTCGTGATCTTCTACGGCCTGCCCAGCGTCGGCGTGGTGCTCGACCCGCTGCCGGCCGCGCTGATCGGCTTCACGCTGAACGTCGGCGCCTACAACTCCGAAGTGATCCGCGGCGCCATCGAGTCGATCTCCAAGGGCCAGTGGGAAGCCGCCTATTCATTGAGCATGACGCGCGGCCAGGCGCTGCGCCGCACCGTGCTGCCGCAGGCCGCCCGGGTGGCGGTGCCGCCGCTGTCCAATTCCTTCATCGCCCTGGTCAAGGACACCTCGCTGGCCGCCGTGCTGACGGTGCCCGAGATCTTCCAGGCGGCCCAGCGCATTGCCGCCGTCACGTACGAACCGCTGATCCTGTACACCGAGGCCGCGCTGATCTACCTGGTGTTCAGCTCGGTGCTGTCCGCCGCCCAGGTGCGCCTGGAACGGCGCTTCGGCCAGCACGCGGTGTTTTCCGAGAAGAACCGATGATCCGCCTGGAAAAGATCGAAAAGTCCTTTGGCGGCAACCTGGTGCTCAAGCAGGTCGACGTGGCCATCGCCGAAGGCAGCGTCACCGCCCTGATCGGCCCGTCCGGCAGCGGCAAGAGCACCCTGCTGCGCTGTGTCAATCTGCTGGAGGTCCCCGACCGCGGCACGCTCGAGATCGGCCCCGAACGGGTCGAGTTCGAGCCCGGCGAAAAGCTCTCGCGCGATCAGGTGCAGCGGGTGCGCATGCAGACCGGCATGGTGTTCCAGAACTTCCAGTTGTTCCCGCACCAGACCGTGATCGGCAACGTGATGGAAGGGCTGGTGACGGTGCAGAAATGGCCGGCCGACCGCGCCCGCGCGCGGGCCGAGGAACTGCTGCGCAAGGTCAACATGCTGGACAAGGCCGAGGCCTGGCCCGCCAATCTGTCGGGCGGCCAGCAGCAGCGCGTGGCGATCGCCCGCGCCCTGGCGCCCGCCCCCCGCGTATTGCTGTGCGACGAGCCGACCTCGGCGCTCGATCCCGGCCTGGCGGCCGAAGTGGTGGACGTGCTGCGCCAGCTCGCCGGCGAAGGCATGACCATGCTGATGGCCACCCATGACCTGCGCCTGGCCGCCAGCGTGTCGCGCGAAGCGGTGTTCCTGCTCGAGGGCAAGGTGGTCGAATCGGGCGCCTCGCGCGACCTGTTCACCCGGCCGCGCGACCCGCGCACGGCGGCATTCATCTCGACCCTGACGCAGGACGCCGGGCATCCAGCCTGAGCCGGCGGCAGGCCGGGGCGGCGGATCCGCTAGAATTCGGCCCCTGCGGCCCGCGCGCCTACTTGCCCGGCAGCGAGCCGGCAGGATCGACCGCCTGGCCGTCGTAGCGCAGCTCGAAATACAAGCCGACCTGCTTGCTGTCGCTATTGCCCATTTCCGCGATCTTCTGGCCCTGGCTCACCCGCTGGCCTTCCTTGACCAGCAGCTTGCTGTTGTGGGCGTAAATGCTGAGGAAGCTGGCGTTATGCTTGACGATCACGAGATGCCCGTAGCCCCGCAGGCCGCTGCCCGAATAGGCCACGGTGCCAGCGGCGGCGGCCACCACCGGCGTGCCGGCGGAATTGGAGATCACGATGCCATTGGATCCCGAACCGTCATAGCCGCGGGTGACCTTGCCCTGCGCGGGCCACACCAGCGAAATCGCCCCCGGCGGCGCGGTGCGCCGCTTGCCCGTGGCGGAGGCCGGCGCGCGGCTGCCCGACGAACTGGCGCGCGGCTTGGCGGGGGTGGAGGCGGCCTGGCCGGCGGGCGGCACGACGCGCAGCATCTGTCCCACCTCGATCGAGTTGGAGTTGGACAGGTTGTTCCAGCGCACCAGGTTCGATACGCTGGTGCCTTGTTTGCGCGCGATCTGCGTGAGCGTATCGCCCGACTGCACCCGGTAGTAGCCAGGCTGGACCTTGGTCGTGCCGCAGGCCGCCAGCAGCGCCAGCACCACGGCCAGCAACGCCAGCCGGACGAGCCGGATGGCGCCGCGGGACGGCGGACGAGCCGGAAGGCCGCCGGAAACGCCGGCAAAATCGGGAACAGGCAAGAGCTGGGCGGGCAAGGAGAGCACTGAATCCTGGAACGGAGTGAAGAATGACTGCGTCCAAGGGTACCAAGATTTTCGGACGCCGGTATGCCCCCGCAACTTTCGCGGACCATGCCGGGCCGTGTATAACCCGCTGATTGCCGCGAGCTACGGCTCGCCATGCATCACAGCGTCTGCAAGGAACAATATGGGAAAGCCCCAAGCGCCGAGAAAGAACCTGTACTGCCTGCTATGGGCCATCCCGTACCTGCTGTGCGGCGTCTTCTCTCGCCTGCTCAACGACCCGGTGAGCCATGCCGTGTTCGTCTGGCTGCCGCCCGGCGTGGCGGTGGGCGCCTATCTGTTGACGCAACGCCGCAACTGGTCGCTGCTGCTGGCCGCCTTTTTCTGTGCCCAACTGGCGCTCACCAGTTTCACCCGCGGCCAACCCGCCACGGCGCTGGTGTTCGCCATCACCGCCAGCCTGTCCAGCCTGCTGGCGGCCTGGACCGTGCAGCGCCTGAGTCCGCGCGAGGGTGGCGTGGGCCTGGTCGCGGCGTTGCTGGCCGGCGCGGTGGCTGGCGCCGGCCTGTCCGCCCTGCTGGGCGGCGGCTGGCTCTGGCTGACCCAGGAAGCCCATGCGCTGGTGCGGCTGCGCACCTGGGTGGCGGCCTATCTGGCGGGCATCCTGATCCTGGCGCCCGCGCTGACGGTCTGGGCCCATTTCCGCCCGCGCCGTTCGGGTGGTCCGCGCCGGCGCGACCTGGTGCTGGGCGTCTGCGCCTACGTCGGCCTGATCGTGACGACCTTCATGACCTTCGACGGCGACATGATCAAGAACCTGCCGTACGTCGTCACCTTCGAACTGACCTACCTGCCGCTGGTGTTCGCGGTGCTGACCGCGCTGGTGTGGGGCCCGCTGGGCGGCACCCTGGCCGTCATCACGCTGACCCTGATGGCGCTCTACCAGAGCGCCCAGGGCGAAGGCCCCTTCGTCGAGGCCAACGACCACTGGCACGTGCTGCTGGCCACCCAGGTCTACCTGGTGGTCACCGCGCTGCTGATCCTGCTGGTCAACACGCTGCGCGGCGCCCGCGCGCAGGAACTCGAGAACGCCCTGCAGTGGCGCGGCCGCTTCGACCTGGCGCTGGCGGGCAGCCACCAGTTGATGTACCGCTACAACCCGTTCGACGGCTCGCTCGAGCTGGCCGGCGACCTCCAGGGCGCCTTCGGCATGCCGGCCGACGCCATTCCCAACCTGGACGCATTGCTGGCGCTGGCCCATCCCGACGACCGCGCGCGCCTGACGCTGCACTGGGCCGCGCGCCGCGCCGGCGCCCAGGACCGCACCCCGCTGCTGTTCCGCGTGGCGCACGCCGACGGCGGCTGGCGCGTGGTCAGCGACCGCGGCTCGCCGCTGGAGGATTTCGACGGCAGCGTGGCTGTCGTGGCGGGTATGTGGCGCCTGGGTGAAGTCGAGCAGGCAGATGTCAACTAGCACCGGAGCCCTGCTCATCCACGGCTTGGGCGGCACCCAGTACGACCTGGGCTCGCTGCACAAGATCCTCAAGCGCGCCGGCATCGAAACGCACACGCTGACGCTGCCCGGCCACGGCACCACGCCCGAAGACCTGCTGCCGGTGCGCGCCGAGGACTGGATCGACGCCGTCACCGCCAAGTACCGCGAGGTGGCCGAGCGCCACGACACGCTGCACGTGGTCGGCATGTGCCTGGGTGCGCTGCTGGCGGTGGAGCTGTGCAAGCGCGTGCAGCACCGCAAAGGCAAGCTGGTGAGCCTGGCCGCGCCGGTCTTCATCGACGGCTGGAGCACGCCCTGGTACCGAGGCCTGCGCAAGCTGGTCTATCGCATCCCCGGCCTGGCCGCGCGCATGCGGGTCGAAGAGGAAGAGCCCTACGGCATCAAGAACGAGCTGGTGCGCTCCATCGTCAAGGCCAAGTTCGAGCGTGGCGAGAACTTCCACTACCGCTGGGTGCCTCTGGCCTGTGTGCGCGAAGTCGACCGCCTGCGCCGCCTGGTGCAGCGCGGCCTGAACGCCATCAGTTGTCCCAGCCTGATCATCCACGCCCACGAGGACGAGCTGACCTCGGTGCGTTCGGCGCACTACCTGAACGACGCCATTCCCGACAGCCGGCTGGTGCTGCTGGACAACAGCTACCACATGATCTGCGTCGACAACGACCGCGACCGGGTCGCCTCCGACATCCTGCAGTTCATGGACAAGCGCCCGGCGATCGCGCGCCCCGGCCGCGCCGCCGCGATGAGCGGCGACGAAGTCGAGCGCATCCTGGGCGACTACCGCGAGGCGATGCTATCGGGCCAGTTCGAAACCCTGTTCCCCCTGTTCGCCGAGGACGTCGTGTGGCACAAAGAGGGCGAAAGCCCCCTGAGCGGCGTCTACCAGGGCCGCGGCGGCCTGATCGACCTGTTCTCGCGCGTGATGGACTATTCGCGCAACACCTTCACGGTCGACAGCGTCGGGCCGCCGGAACCGGCCGGGCGATCGATCGCGGTGCCGCTCACCTTCCAGGTGCAGGACGGCCCCATCCGCTACCGTGGCGCGTCCACCCATATCCTGCGCCTGCGCAATAACGCCATCGCCAAGGTCACCTCGCGCGCCTCCGACCCGGCCACCGAGGACGCATTGTGGCGGCGGCTGGCCGTCGCCAGCGGCCTGGAGCCCGAGGGCGACGCGATGGACCCGGAAACGCTGGCGATCGCCGCCGACGACCTGGAGGACGCATTCGAGGCGGCCGCGATGGCGCTGCGCGCGCTGCCACAGGCGCCATCCACCAGCGTCGCCATCCGGCTGTATGCCTACGAGCAACAGGCCCGGCGCGGCGATGCGCCGCCGCATGACGCGCCGGACGCCAGCGTGCGCGAACAGATGGAGCTGGCCACCTGGCGCCTGCTGGCCGGCCTGCCCGCCGACCAGGCGCGGCGCCGCTATATCGCCCTGATCCGGCGCCTCGATCCCGACACCTGAAGCCGGCCGCGGCCGCTCGGCCTACAATCGGTCCATGTCCGCCCTGACCCATCCCTCGCGAACCACCGGCGCCCTGCGCGTCCGGGGCGTGCTGTGGCTGGCGTTCCTGGCGCTGCTGCTGCGCGCCCTGGTGCCGACGGGCTACATGCCCGACGCGCGCGCGCTGCACGACGGCCGGCTCGAAGTGACCTTCTGCTCGGCCGCCGGCGACCTGTCCACCCTCAAGATCGCGCTCTCGCCCGACGGCAAGCACGGCGGCGCCGGCAACTCCGGCGCCGACACCGGCGCGCAATGCCCGTTTGGCCTGCTGGCGCACGTCACCCCGGCGCCCGCCGCGCAGACCGCGCCGCTGGCGCTCGCCATCTCTCGCGCCGCCCCCTTCCCGCCGGCAAGCGTGGCGACGCCAGTGCAACCGGCCCAAGGGCCGCCGCTGGGCTCGCGCGCCCCGCCCCTCGCCGCCTGACTCCGCCTCTCCGCGCGGCCCCGCCGCGCCCTTGCGAACCGTCAACCGACGAGGCTTTCATGCACTCCCCCCTTTCGCGCGCCCCCGTGGGCGCCGCGCCGGCGCCCGACCGCCACCGGCGCAGACTGCTCTCGGCCCTGGCGCTGCTGCCGCTGGCCGGCTGCGGCCCAGACGCCCCCAAGCTCAACGGCATGGATCTGACCAGCATGCCCACCGGCGATTTCCAGCTCCGGGACACCGAGGGCAGGCAGCGCCAGCTCGCCGACTACCGCGGCAAGACCGTGATGCTGTTCTTCGGCTTCACCCAATGCCCGGACATCTGCCCCACCGCGCTGACCCGCGCACTGGAGATCAAGAACCTGCTGGGCGCCGACGCCAAGAAAGTGCAGGTGCTGTTCATCACCGTCGACCCCGAGCGCGACACGCCGGAGATCCTGCAGGCCTATATGCAGGCCTTCGACCCCGCGTTCGTCGGCCTGCGTGGCGATGCCGAGCAGACCCGCGCCGCCGCGCAATCATTCAAGGTGTTCTACCAGAAGGTCCCGACCGGCTCGTCCTACACCATGGACCACACCGCGCTGACCTACGTCATCGACGCCGGGGGCAAGCTGCGCGTGGCCCTGCGCCACCAGCAGAGCGCCGAGGAATGCGCCGCCGACCTGCGCACGGTGATCTGAACCGCCCGCCCCCCGATCAAAGGAACCCCCATGAAAAAGACCGCCTTCAAATCCCTCGCCGCCGCCTTCGCGCTGGGCGCCCTGACCCTGCTCCAGGCCCCCGCCCTGGCGCAGGACGCCACCCTCAAGGTGGAGGACGCCTGGGTCCGCGCCACCGTGCCCAGCCAGCACGCCACCGGCGTCTTCATGCGCCTGACCTCGTCCGTCCCGGCGCGCCTGGTCGGCGTCGAGTCCGACGCCGCCAAGCACGTCGAGGTGCACGAAATGGCGATGCAGGACAACGTCATGAAAATGCGCCAGATCCCCGTCCTCGACCTGCCCGCCGGCCAGCCGGTGGAACTCAAGCCCGGCGGCTACCACGTCATGCTGATCGACCTGGCCAGGCAGGTGTCGGCGGGCGACCCGGTGGCGCTGACGCTGCTGGTGCAAGACGCCAACGGCCAGCAGCGCCGCGTGCCGGTGACGGCCACGGCGCGTCCGCTGGCGGGCGGCGCGGCCCCGGCCGCCAAGCATGGGCACTGATTAACAGGGACCGCGTCATTGCAAGCGCATTGACACCTGTATTTCAAGCTTGAAATAGCTGTTTGCCCCGCAAGCCGCGTTTTCTGCAACGCCAGGACGGCCACCCGGTCGAATCAAGAACACCGGGTGCGCCGTTTCTCCACGCATCCGCCGCATCCCAGGAAATCGCCCCCATGCCGCACCGGGGACGACGGCGCGGCCTGCCCCCAGGCCGTTTGCTTTGATTGCCAGGAGCGTTTCATGAAGACCTTGACAGCTACTTTGTTGCTCTGCGCCGGCCTCGCCGCCTCCGCTGCCGTGCAAGCCCAACCCGCCCAGGCCGCGGCTCCCGCCGCGCAATACAAGCGCGACCTCTACGGCGACTGGCGCGTCAGCTACCCCGCCCCCGCCGCCAAGACC
The DNA here is from genome assembly GCF_052698165.1 of Achromobacter sp. CF-sbj1-Ac2-l. Classification (NCBI taxonomy): domain Bacteria; kingdom Pseudomonadati; phylum Pseudomonadota; class Betaproteobacteria; order Burkholderiales; family Alcaligenaceae; genus Achromobacter; species Achromobacter sp. CF-sbj1-Ac2-l. The sequence goes on from NZ_CP199855.1 coordinate 5,035,102, forward strand.
GCCGACCAGGTGAGCGCCGAACTCGCCCAGTCCAAGGCCGACGGCCAGTACACCTTCGGCCAGGAAGACTACCCGCCCGCCATCGCCTCCAACGGCCCGGGGGAAAGCCGCGCCCAGGTCGAACAGGAGCTCCAGACCGCCGAGATGCAAGGGCAGATGGCATCCGACCAGGAAAGCTATCCGCCGGCGCCGATGGCGCATAGCGGTGCGTCCGCCATTCAATAAAAGGGACACACCGCAATCTGCGGCCCGTCCTGATTCCTCATACAATGCCAGCACACATCCGCCGCCGGCGGCCTCGCGGGGCCCGGCGGCAGCGCGGCGCCCCACGCCGCCCCGGATGCCAGCGTTCCGCGCAGCCGGGCGCCTGATCCGCCGGCGATAGACCGGCAACCCTGTGTCTGGATATGCCCGGTAGTTCCGCCTTTTCCTTCCTGCGTACCCTCTGCAGCCTGCGCTGGCTCGCCATCGCGGGCCAGGCCGCCACCATCCTGGTGGCCAGCGCCGTGCTCGGCCTGGCCCTGCCGCTGGAGCCGCTGTGGATCGGCGTGGGCGTGCTGATCGGCTTCAACGTCTACGCCAGCCTGCGGCTGCGCCACAGCCGCGACCTGTCCCACGCCACCGCTTTCGGCCACCTGCTGGTGGACATGGCGGTGCTGGCCTGGATGGTGGGCTGGAGCGGCGGCCTGAGCAATCCGTTCGGCATGATGTTCCTGATCCTCACCGCCCTGGCGGCCCTGGCGCTGCCGCGCAACTGGGCGCTGGCGGCGGCGCTGGCGGGCATCTCCGGTTATTTCGCCGCCGCCATCTTCGGCCAGCCGCTGCGCGGCGACCTCAACACCCACACCCTGCTGCTATGGGGCCTGGCCGCCAACTTCCTGATTTCCGTGGTGGTGGTGCTGGTGTTCACCACCCGCCTGGCGGCCGACCTGCGGGCGCGCGAGCGCGAACTGGCGCGGCTGCGCGAGCGCTTCACCCGCAACGAGGGCATCGTCGCCCTGGCCACCCACGCCGCCGCCATGGCGCACGAACTGAACACCCCGCTGGCCACCATGACCCTGCTGGCCGACGAGATCGCCGCCGAGGTCAAGGAGCCCGACCTCAAGCAGGACGTCGCCACGCTCAGCCAACTGCTGGCCCTGTGCCGGGAACGGATTCGCAATCTGGCGGTCCCAACCGCCGTGGACCTGGTGCGCGTGGTGGGCCAATGGCGCCTGATCCGGCCGACCATCGACCTGCGCCGGTCGGGCACGCTGCCCGCCAGCCTGCGGGTCGATCCGGCCATCGCCCACCTGCTGCAGGCCCTGCTGAACAACGCGGCCGATGCCGGCGAAGCCGCCAACGAGCCGCGCGTGGACCTGCACCTGGAATACGGTTATGGCGCCCTGCGCGGCGAAGTGCGCGACTATGGCGGCGGCTTCGACCCCGACCACACGCTGCTGCCGGCCACCAGCCTGTTCAACAGTGGCAAGCCGGGCGGCCTGGGCGTCGGCCTGGCCCTGTCGCACGCCACCGTCGAGCAGTTGGGCGGCGAAATGACCATGACCGCCGCCGATGGCGGCGGCACCCGCATCCGTTTTTATTTGCCTCTCGGCACTCCCGGGACCTGATATGTTGAATCCCACCGATCTTGGCCTGCTGATCGACGACGACGAGCTCTACGTGCGCACCCTGCAGCGCAGCCTGTCGCGCCGCGGCCTGGAAACCCGAACCGCCACCGGCATCGCCGAGGCGCTGCGCGTGGCCGAAGAGATCCGCCCCGCCTTCGCGCTGGTCGATCTGCGCCTGGGCGAGGATTCCGGGCTGACCCTGATCCGTCCCCTTCGAGCCCTGCGCGCCGACATGCGCATCCTGCTGGTCACCGGCTACGCCAGCGTGGCCACCGCGGTCGAGGCCATCAAGCGCGGCGCCGACGATTACCTGCCCAAGCCGGCCACCGCGCCGATGATCCTGCGCACGCTGGGCCTGGTGAAGCCGGAAACCGTTACCATCGAAAGCACCATGACGCCGTTGCACCGCCTAGAATGGGAGCACATCCACCAGGCCCTGCACGAGACCGGCGGCAACGTCTCGGCCGCCGCCCGCCTGCTGGGCATGCACCGGCGCTCCTTGCAGCGCAAGTTGGCCAAGAAACCGGGGCCGGAACGCGAGGTCCTGGTCGACTGATTGGCGCGGATACGACACATCGCAACAATCCTGCTTTGTGCAGGTGCGACATATCGTCGCACCCCCACCTGCCCCGCGAAGCCCTCTCCCGCCTGGGAAAACCCTTAAGCAGGGGCCTTGGGGGCAAAAGCCGGCTGGGCAATGCGACCATTCGTCGCACGCTTGACCCAGGTCAAACCGATAGGATGGACGTTGCTGCCTAGCAGCATTCCAGTCTGCTGCTCCGCAGCATTTCCCACCTTCCATCCAAGGCTGTACGTGAAACACCCCCTCCTTGCGACCCTTACGCGCATTTTTGGCGTCGGCGCGGTCATGCTGCTTGGCGGCTGCAACATGGAAATCCTCTCCCCCAAGGGAGACATTGGCGCTCAGGAAAAGACCCTGCTGTTCACGGCAACCGGTCTGATGCTCCTGGTGGTGATCCCGGTCATCATCATGATCCTGACGTTTGCCTGGAAATACCGCGCATCCAATACCAAAGCCGACTACCAGCCCAAGTGGGCCCACTCCACGGCGATCGAAGTCGTGGTCTGGACCGTGCCATGTATCATCGTGGCGATCCTCGCCGTGATCACCTGGCGCTCCACGCACGCGCTCGATCCCTACAAGCCGCTCGTCTCCGAGCACAAGCCGGTCACCATCGAGGTGGTGTCGCTGGATTGGAAGTGGCTGTTCATTTACCCCGAGTACGACATCGCCACGGTCAACGAGATCGCGTTCCCGGTCGACGTCCCGGTCAATTTCCGGATCACCTCGGCCTCGGTCATGAACTCGTTCTTCATCCCCCAGTTGGGCAGCCAGATCTACTCGATGGCGGGCATGGAGACCAAGCTGCACCTGAACGCGCGCGAGCCCGGCACCTACGCCGGCATCTCGGCCAACTACAGCGGCGCCGGCTTCTCCGGCATGCGCTTCAAGGCCATCGCCACGTCGCAGGAAGGCTTCGACAACTGGGTCAAGGAAGCCAAGGCTTCCGGCACCGCGCTGACTCCGGCGGTGTACCAGGAACTGACCAAGCGCAGCGAACACAACCCGGTCGCCAAGTACGCCTCGGTGCCACCGTCCATGTTCGACTACATCCTGGGCAGCACCATGTCCAAGATGGCCGGCGTCGACGACGCCACGTGCACCCCCACGTCGAATAATCTTGTCGCAGGATTGACTCAATAATGCTCGGGAAACTCACCCTCGAGGCCATTCCGTACCATGAACCCATCGTCATGGTCACGCTGGCCGCCGTGTGCCTGGGAGGCCTAGCGGTCTTCGGCGCCATCACCTACTTCCGCAAGTGGAAGTACCTCTGGACGGAATGGCTCACCTCCGTCGACCACAAGCGCATCGGCGTGATGTACATCATCGTCGCGCTGATCATGCTGCTGCGCGGCTTCGCCGACGCCATCATGATGCGTACCCAGTTGGCCGTCGCCTCGGCCGACTCCGCCGGCTTCCTGCCGCCGCACCACTACGACCAGATCTTCACCGCCCACGGCGTCATCATGATTTTCTTCATGGCGATGCCCTTCATCACCGGGCTGATGAACATCGTGGTGCCGCTGCAGATCGGCGCCCGCGACGTGGCCTACCCGTTCCTGAACTCGCTGAGCTTCTGGCTGTTCGGCGCCGGCGTCGCGCTGATGATGATCTCGCTGTTCGTCGGTGAATTCGCCGCGACCGGCTGGCTCGCCTATCCGCCGCTGTCCGGGCTCGACTACAGCCCAAGTGTCGGGGTGGACTACTACATCTGGGCGCTGCAGATCTCCGGGTTGGGAACAACACTCAGCGGCATCAACTTCATCGTCACCATCCTGCGCATGCGCGCGCCGGGCATGACCCTGATGAAGATGCCGATCTTCACCTGGACCTCGCTGGTCACCAACGTCCTGATCGTGGCCGCCTTCCCGGTGCTGGCCGCCACGCTGGCGCTGCTGACGATGGACCGCTACCTGGGCACGCACTTCTTCACGAACGACATGGGCGGCAACGTCATGATGTACGTGAACCTGATCTGGATCTGGGGCCACCCCGAGGTCTACATCCTGGTGCTGCCGGCCTTCGGCGTGTACTCCGAAGTGGTCGCCACGTTCGCCCGCAAGACCCTGTTCGGCTACAAGTCCATGGTCTACGCCACGGCCGCCATCGGCGTGCTGTCGTTCCTGGTCTGGCTGCACCACTTCTTCACCATGGGCGCGGGGGCCAACGTCAACGCGTTCTTCGGCATCGCCACGATGATCATCTCGATCCCGACGGGCGCGAAGATCTTCAACTGGCTGTTCACCATCTACCGCGGCCGCCTGCGCATCACCACGCCGGTGCTGTGGACGCTGGGCTTCATGCTGGTGTTCGTCATCGGCGGCATGACCGGCGTGATGCTGGCCATCCCCGGCGTGTCGTTCGTGCTGCACAACAGCCTGTTCCTGATCGCCCACTTCCACAACACCATCATCGGTGGCGTGGTGTTCGGTTGCATCGCCGGCATGACCTACTGGTTCCCCAAGGCTTTCGGCTTCAAGCTGAACGAACGCCTGGGCCGCTACTCGTTCTACTGCTGGTTCGTCGGCTTCTTCCTGGCCTTCATGCCCCTGTACATCCTGGGCTTCAAGGGCATGACGCGTCGCCTGAACCACTACGACAACCCCGAATGGCAGCCCTACCTGCTGGTCGCCCTGGCCGGCGCCGCGCTGATCATGCTGGGCATCTGGTTCCTGCTGCAGCAAGTGTTCGTGTCCGTGCGCCAGCGCAAGCAGAACCAGGACATCACCGGCGATCCCTGGGATGGCCGCACCCTGGAATGGTCGATCTCGTCGCCCGCGCCTTTCTACAACTTCGCCCACGTTCCTCACGTCGATGAACTGGACCAGTTCTGGGAAGACAAGCAGAACGGCAAGGCCTACAAGCGCCCGGCCAAGTACGAAGACATCCACATGCCGAAGAACACCGCCGCCGGCGTCTTCATCGGCGCGTTCGGCCTGGTCATGTGCTTTGCCCTGATCTGGCACATCTGGTGGCTGTCGATCGTCGGTTTCGTCGGCATGATCGGTTCGTTCATCGTCCGCGCCTATGACCGCGACGTCGACTACTGGGTCCCGGCCGCGGAAGTCGAACGCATCGAAAACGCCCACTTTGAAAAAATGCAGAAGGCCGCCTGAGCCATGATTCAAGCCGTAGCCACTCACCCCCACGCGGGTCACGACGATCACGCGCACCATGACGATGGATCCAAGACCGTTTTCGGTTTCTGGGTCTACCTCATGAGCGACTTGCTGATCTTTTCGGTGCTGTTCGCGACGTTCGCGGTGCTGGCCAACGCCACCGCGGGCGGCCCCACCGGCAAGGAACTGTTCGACCTGAAGTTCGTCCTGGTCGAAACCCTGCTGCTGCTGTTCTCGAGCTTCACTTTCGGCATGGCCAACCTGAACGTCCACGCCAACAACAAGAGCCGCGCAATCGGCTGGTTGATGGTCACGTTCCTGTTCGGCGCGGGCTTCATCGCGATGGAAGTCTATGAATTCCATCACCTGATCACCGAAGGCGCGGGCCCCGGCCGCAGCGCCTACCTGTCGGCGTTCTTCACGCTGATCGGCACGCACGGCCTGCACGTGACGTTCGGCCTGATCTGGATCGTCGTCATGATCGACATGATCCGCCGCCATGGCCTGGACTCGATCAACAAGCGTCGCCTGGCGTGCCTGAGCCTGTTCTGGCACTTCCTGGACATCGTCTGGATCTGCGTCTTCACCTTCGTCTATCTTCTGGGAGCCCTCTGATGTCGCACTCCGCTGCGGCCGCACACGGCCACGACGATCACGCCGCCGACCACGGCAGCCTGAAGTCCTACATCATCGGTTTCGTGCTCTCGCTCCTGCTCACCTTCGGCTCGTTCGGCCTGGTGATGAGCGGCGCGCTGTCCCACACCATCACCATCATCGGCGTGGTGGCGCTGTGCGTGCTCCAGTTGCTGGTGCAACTGGTGTACTTCCTGCACATGGGCGCTTCGAAATCGGCCCGCGACAACCTGGCCACGTTCGTCTTCACCGTGATGATCATCGCCATCATCGTCGGGGGTTCGGCCTGGGTGCTGTACAACATGAACGTCAACATGGGCCACGCCATGTAAGACCCGTCATCCAATGACGACAGACAGGCGCCGCGAGGCGCCTGTTTTTTTTGGAAGGCCGTCACGCTATCGGGACGGTTTTTTTTGCGCCCTGCCGCGGCCGCGGTCCATGGCGAAACGCGGCGCTGCCTTCTCCGGCATGGCCGCGCGGCGCCACCGCCCGCTTTCCGCGCAGCGGCCCGTCCCACTTCCCCGCAGGGTTGATGCCGCGCAGGCCCGCCCTCTGGCGCTCGTTATATATTCAAGCTTATAGCGAAGCCCCCCAATCACCGCCGCGAACCGCCCATGGATGCCATCCTGATCGCCGCCCCCACCGCCCGGGATATCGATGCCCTGGCCTGTACGCTGTTGGCGCATGCGCCGCCCGATCAGCCCGATGCGCGCTTTTTCGCCACGGTGATCGGCAAGAGCCTGGCGCACCGCGACCTGGCCCGTACCGGCCTGCCTCCCGCCGAATTGGCGGGGGTGCTGGCCAGCCTGTTTCCCGGCGCGCAGGCTGGCTCGGGCGCGGCGCTTGCCGCCCTGCGAGCGCAATTGCTCGCGTACGCGGCGCGCGGCCTGGCCAGCCCCCAATCGGATTTCACCCGCCTGCTGCGTGTGCTGCTCGACGCCTGCAGCGGACCGGCCGCGACCACGCCCTGGGTCACCAGCGTGCTGGCGCACGCCTGCCTGCGCCCGGACCACCTGTGGCGCGACCTGGGGTTGAGCGGCCGCGACGACGTCACCGCGTTGCTGACGCGGCATTACCCGGGATTGGTGGCGCGCAACACCGGCAACCTGCGTTGGAAGAAATTCCTGGCGTATTCCGCCTTCGCGCATGCCGGGCTGCCGGCGCAGGCCGCGCCCGGGTGCGCCCATTGCGAAGACCACGGCCTCTGCTATGGCACGGGTGGGCAGCGCTAAGGCGCCGACACCCGCCGGCCCAAGGCCAGCGAGATCAGTACCAGGTTGCCTTGACCAGGACCTGGGTGTTGTATTTGCCGGTCACCAGTCCGATCGTGGGTTCGCGCTCCAGGTGCGCGGTGTACCCCTGCGCGACCGACGTCGTATTCATCAGCGGCGCGGCGATGTTGTTCACCGACAGGGAGATAGGCATGCCCAGCCGATCGACGAACAGCGTGCCAAACTGAACATTACTGCCGGCGGCATTGGTGATACGCAGCTTCAACCCGTTTTCCTTGCCGTCGGTATTTTTCATGTAAATCGTTTGCAGCATGGGATCCATGCGCTCGCCGCCCTGCGGCTCGAAAGACACCGCCAGAGGCAGATGGAAAACGTCGTTTGGATTGGCGCCCGCGGGCCTGGTCAATGAACCCAGGTTGGGGCATGCCGGGTTGACACGCGTGATCACCTGGAAGGGTTTGGACTGCGGCAGCTTGCCGTTGTAGGTGACGGTGTTGAGCACCGTATCGAAGGGCACGACGCTATCCACGGCAAGATCGCCAATGCACCGCGGCACATATTGGAAACGCGTCGCGGAAGTCGTGATGAAAATCCCCGGATCGGCGACGCCCCAGGAATCGTTGATCAGCTTGAAGGCGGTGGTCGACGGCATGAAGACGCGCAACGGACTGGTGATCTGCCTGTCCACGATCAGCAGCATCGTGACGGTCAGGGTCCGCTCGCCGGTATCTTGGGAATATGGGTCGCCGAATACATACCCTTCAGCGCCGCCCGGGATCATTGGGTCGGGATTCCAGAATTTGTTGACGTCGCCGTTGATGATGAGGTCCAGCCGGACGCCGGTGTCTCGCAGCGCTTGCCTGATGATGGCGAAGTCGAATAGCGACCGCAACTCCACCTGGCTCTGGTTTATGCCGGGTCGGTTCCGGTAGCAGCGATAGTTGAATTCGTAGACGCGGCTTCGGTAGAGCCACTCGCCGTTGATCAACTGCCTGTCCAGATCGAACGTGACTGACGGCGGAATTTCCAATCGGACCGCGTTGGCGCCCGCCGACGAAAAGCAGCCGTTGGCAGGATGAGCCTGGCCGTAGGCGAACGCCGGCATCAACGCGATCGCCATCAATACCCGCGCCAGCGCCCGTCTGGCCCTCTGCTGCCATTGCACGATTCTCGACTCCGCCTATCCAAAATGACCTACGGATTCTATCTGTGGCGGTCGCGGCGTCGATGCGGGCATGGTCTGACATTTCAGGCGATGCCCGCCCGTGGCCGACCCGCGGCGTCCGGGCTGTCAGAAGCGATACGTTGCCCCCGCCCCCAGGCCAACGCCGCGTCCCGGCGCCGGCTCGTAGTAGCGGCCATTGCTCTCGTTGACGATGACCGACCCGGCATAGCGCCGGTCGAACAGGTTGTCGATCCGCGCGTAGGCGCTCAACGCCCACGGCCCCACCTGCTTGACGTAGCCGGTGGACAGCGCGGCCACCACATAGCCCGGAGCCGCCGCGTCATTGGCGTCGTCGGCGTACAGGCGGCTCAGGTAGCGGGCCTCGATGCCGGCCTGCCAGCCCTGCGGCGGCGTCCAGGCCAGCGAGGCATAGGCCGACTGCCCGGCAATGCCGGGAATCCGGTTGCCGGCGCGGATGGCGCCGCCGCCATCGTCGCGGTAGCGGGCATCGAGCCAGGTGTAGGCCAGTTGCGCCCGCCAGTGGCCGGCAAAGCGGTTGGACCAGCCCAGTTCCACGCCGTCGCGGCGCGTGCGTCCGGCATTGCGGAAGGTGGCGCGGCCGCCCGTGCTGCCGGCCGCGACGATCTCGTCATCGGTCGATACGCGGAACACGGCCGCGGCCAGTTGGCCGCCCGCCAGATCGGTCTTGGCGCCGACCTCGACGTGGGCGCCGAGCGCTGGCGCCAGCGCGAAATTCAGGCCCGGCTGGCCGCCGGGCCGGTACGACAGCTCGTTGAGCGTCGGGGTCTCGAAGCCGCGTCCATACGAGGCGTACAGCGAGGTCCGCGGATCGGCCTGGTAGCGCACCGCGGCCACCGGCAGCGCGCGGCGATAGCGCGCGCTGCCGCTGTCATCGCCATTGCCCGGCGCGAGGTAATGATCGCGCGAGCGGAACGCCACCGTGCTGTAGCGCAGGCCGGCATCCAGCGTCCAGCGCGGCGCCGCGCGCCATGACGCCTGCAGATAGGGGTCGGCGTTGTAGACCGTGTTGGTTTCATCGCGCCGCAATGCGCCTCGCACGCCAAGCTGGCGGCTGGCGCCGTCCCCCACGTAGTTCTGGTAGCCCTGGCGGTTCTCGCGCAGGGTGTCGTACGAGAAGCCGCCGACCAGCGTCAGCGGCCGCACCGCCGGCCCCAGTTCCGAGGTCCAGCGCAGGTCGGCCCCGCCATAGCGCCGGCGCAGGTCGATCACGCCGCCCGCCTGCGTCGGCGCCGCCTGCGCCGCGGGCGGGATGGCCTGGAACTGGGTGGTGTCGCGCTGGCCGTAGTACAGCATCAGGCGCAGCGTGTTGGCGCCGTCGACGTGGCGTTCGTAGACCAGCCCGCCCTGGGTCTGGCGCACGGTCTTGCGGGTGTCGTACTGTGCCGCCAGCTCGGCGCTACGCGGCGCGTCCTGGAACTGCGCGTACGTCAGGCCGAGCGGATCCCGGGCCGTCAGGTCGACGCTGTTGGCCACGATCGTCAGGCGGCTGGCGTCGTCCAGTTGCACGCCCAGCTTGGCATTGCCCAGGTTCTTGCGCGCGGCGCTGTGGTCTCGGTAGCCGTCGGTGGTCATGCGCGACAGGTCGAGCACGTAGTCCATGTCGCCGGACGTGCCGGAGGCCTTGGCCCCATAGCGCCAGGTGCGGTCGGGGCCGGCCCAGGCCGAGGCGCCGATTTCGGCGGGCACGGCGCCGTCTTCGGTGTAGGCCAGGATCACCCCGCCGGACGAGTTGCCGTACAGCGCCGAGAACGGTCCGCGCAGCACCTCCACCCGATCGAGCGAGCCGATGTCGATATTGGAGGTCTGGCCCTGGCCGTCCGGCATGGTTGCCGGGATGCCGTCCACGTACAGCCGCACGCCGCGCACGCCGAAGGTGGAACGCGCGCCAAAGCCACGGCTGGATATCTGCAGGTCCTGCGCGTAGTTCTGGCGGTTCTGGATCTGCAGGCCGGGCACGCCCGCCAGGCCTTCGGACAAGTTGATGCCCGGCTGGCCGCGCCGCATCGCCGCGCCCTCCACGATGTCGACCGAAGCCGCGGTTTCCCACGGCGGCGTGCCGATCCGCGTGCCGGTTACCGCTACGGGCGCCAGTTGCTGCGGCGTCTGCGATTGGGCGAGCGCCGTCACGGCTGGCGCCATGCCGAGCAGGCCATGCAGGAAGGAGCTGGCCAGGCCGCCGGGCCGGCGTCGTTGCTTCGCCAATCGAAAACCCCGCTGAAGGACCATGGCCCCGAGCCTCGCACAGGATGCCTTCAATGTCGATACGTCCGGGCCAGGGAACCCGCGCGGGGAATGGGTTCTAATAGCGCCATGGAAAACTCGCAAGACATCGAACGCCGGCTGCTGGACCTGGAAGTCAAGGCCAGTTTCGCCGACGACCTGCTGGAACAGTTGAACCAGATCATCGTGCGCCAGCAGCAGCAGATCGACCGCCTGCAACGCGAAGTGGCCGACCTGCGCCAGCAGGCGCCCGAGGGCGCGGCGCCGTTCCGCAGCCTGCGCGACGAACTGCCGCCGCACTACTGACCCCGGCCGCTCCAGGGCGCCCGCTCGCTCCCGTCTGCCCCACCACCCGCCACAACTCGCCCGGCCAGCCCGGGTCGCCTGCCGCCTGTTGCGGGCTTCGTGGCATCGCCACGACGGCCGTGCCATTCCCCCTGCTCCACGCCGCGCCCCAGCGAGGGGTTGCGCCGGCTATCGTTGCCATTGATGGAGACTAATTGCTCGAAATTACTTATTTCTTCCATTTATGGAAAAATCTTTTACCGATATACGGGTTTATCCCTAGTGATATCCGGCGCACTATGGAGCCATCGGGAAACAACAACGAACTACGACGGATAGGCCGCCGATTCGCTCCCTGGCTTCTGAAATCGGAGATTCACCATGAAAAAGACCCTTGCCACCGCTTTGCTGATGTCCCTGGCCGCCCTGAGCGCCGGCGCCTCCGCCTCGCAGAACATCGAACCGAACAACGTGCCTTTCCAAGGCGTCTACGGCACGCCGTATGAAGGCCCGACCCGCGCCCAGGTGCAGGCCGAGCTGGCCGCCGCCAAGGCCGCCGGCCAGGTCTCGAACGTCGAACCCAACGACATGCCGTTCCAGGGCGTGTATGGCGCGCCCCAGTCGGGCGTGACCCGCGCCCAGGTGGAAGCCGAACTGGCCACCGCCAAGGCCGCCGGCCAGGTCTCGAACGTCGAACCCAACGACCTGCCGTTCTCGGGCGCCTACCACCGCGTCAACTGAGCACGGCCTGACGATTTACCCCTCCCCTTGTTGTACCTTGGCCGCCCCTGCCGGGCGGCCTTTTTTGCGTGTGCGCAAGCCGCGCCCCCTGGCCGCGGACGAATGGAGACAAGACGCCGACGCTTCGCGTACCATCGGACCTGACCATCAATGGGCCGCCCGCGCGGCCCTGACAACAACGAGGGAGTCCGCAATGAAAACCATCCGTCTCATCGCTTTCGCACTCGCCGCCGGCGTCACCGCCGGCCCGGTCCTGGCGGCGCCCGCCGTCATGCTGAACAATGCCCTCATCACCCAGATTTCCAAGGCCGACAAGCCGGCTTTCCACGAGGCGGTGGCGCAAGCGCTGAACAGCGCCGCCGACGGCCAGAGCGTGAACTGGTCCAGCACTCCCAAGCGCAAGGCCGCGCCGATCACGGCCAAGATCACGCCGCTGCAGACCAGCACGGCGGGCGAGCGCACCTGCCGCCTGCTGGAAGGCGATTTCGCGCGCACCAGCACCACCGAAACCTGGAAGTTCTGGTTCTGCAAGCAACCCGACGGCACCTGGAAGGCCAGCGCCAACTGAGTCATGGGGCCGGCTTTGCCGGCGCCAAGAGCGCTTTCGTCGCGCCACGCCTTCGGCGGGCGCGCCCCCTCCCGTAGCCCGCCATCCCGAGCCCGATCGCCGTAAAAAAAACGCCCGCGTCATGAACTGACCCCCAGAAGTTGGACAGTCAGCTAAAGCCCGAAGGCCTGAGCTCGGTATTGCACCGGGCTCAGGCCTTTTAGCTTGAGCTTGATGCGATCGTGATTGTAGTAACGGATGTACTGTCGAATGCCGGCTTGCAACTGCTCGATGCTTTCGAAGCGATTCAAGTGGAAGAACTCAGCCTTGAGCGTGCCGAAGAAGCTTTCCATAGCGGCATTGTCCAGGCAGTTTCCCTTGCGTGACATGCTTTGCGTCACCGATCTATCTGCCAGCATCCGCCTGTAGTTCTGCTGCTGGTACTGCCAGCCCTGATCGGAGTGCAGCACTGGACGCTCCGTCGGCAGCAGCCGCGCCAGCGCCTTCTTCAGCATGCTGCCCACGAGCTTGAACACCGGCCGGCGGCTGGTCTCGTAGGCCACGATCTCGCCGTTGTATAGGTCCATCACCGGCGACAGGTACAGCTTCTCGCCACGTACGTTGAACTCGGTCACATCGGTGACCCACTTTTGGTTCGGACGCGCCGCCTCGAAGTCGCGCGCCAACACGTTGGCCGCCACGTGGTGCGATTGGCCTCGGTAGGACCGGTACTTCTTGGCGCGCACCAGCGACTTCAAGCCTAGCGCCTGCATCAGCTTCTGCACGGTCTTGTGGTTCACTAGCTCACCGGCCTGGCGCAAGACCGCCGTAATCCGGCGGTAGCCGTAGCGGCCCTTGTGACGGGCGTAGACCGCGCTGATGCGCTGCTTGAGCTCGGTGTACGGGTCCACGGCTCCGAACGACTTCAGGTGGTAATAAAACGTGCTGCGCGACAGCTTGGCGACGCGTAGCAGTAGTGCCAGCGGATGCTTGGGCCTTAATCCTTGGACCACTTGCGCTTTCCAACCAGCGCCCGGGTCTTCTCCGCTTCGATCAAGGCCTTCATTTTTTTTAGGTAATCGTTCTCCGCGCGCAGATAGGCCAGCTCTTGCTCGAGTTCTTCCTTGGTCATGTCCTTGGACACCGGCTCTGGGGGGTACTTATGCGGCATGCTTGCTCCTCGGCGCTTGCGCGCCAGCGCCTCTATACCCCCAGCATCATACTGGGCGCGCCATTTCGTAATGTGCCCTGTATGACGAATCCCCAGCAACACCGCTGCCTGCGTGTCCGACAGACCTTCGCGCCGGATCTTGATCAGCACCGATTGTTTGAAGGCCGCGCTGTACGAGCCAGATTGCCTGCGCAACCCGTTAACGCCATGCGCTCGAAAACTCCCGACCCAGCGCCGCACCATTGAGTGCGGCACTTCGTATCGGCGCGCCACCGATTTGAAGCCGTCCGTGCCTTGCAGGTACGCCTGCACCACTTTGATCTTGAATTGCTCTTCATACTTCGCCATGTAAAAACCCCCGAAGGTCGGATCAATATCCAACTTTCGGGGGTCAGTTCAGTCATCATGCGATGAAGCGGGCGTTTTGCGATGCGGTCGGGCGCGACCGCGTGGCGATCAGCTTTCGACGCGGTTGGCGTCCAGCACCGTCAGGGCCGTCATGTTGATGATGCGGCGCACGGTCGAGCTGGAGGTCAGGATGTGCACCGGCGCGTTGGCGCCCAGCAGGATCGGGCCCACCGCCACGTTGCCGCCGGCCGCCGTCTTGAGCAGGTTGTAGGCGATGTTGCCGGCGTCCACGTTCGGGCACACCAGCAGGTTGGCCTCGCCCTTGAGCGTCGAGGACGGCAGGATGCGCAGGCGCAGCGCCTCGTCCAGCGCGCAGTCGCCGTGCATCTCGCCGTCGATCTCCAGTTCCGGCGCGGCTTCGCGCACCAGTTCCAGCGCGCGCCGCATCTTGGCGCCCGAGGCCGAGCTGCCCGAACCGAAGTTGGAGCGCGACAGCAGCGCCACCTTGGGCGCCAGGAACATGCGGCCCACTTCGCGGGCGGCGGCGATGGTGAATTCGGCGATCTGCTCGGCCGTCGGCTCATCGTTGACGTGCGTATCCACCAACACCACCGTGCGCTCGTTGAGCAGCAGGATGTTCATGGCGGCGTAGACGTTGGCGCCGGGGCGGCGGCCGATCACTTCGTCGACGAAACGCAGGTGGTCGTGATAGGCGCCGACCGTGCCGCAGACCATGCCGTCGGCATCGCCCAGGTGCACCATCATCGCGCCGATCAAGGTCAGGCGGCGGCGCATTTCCACGCGCGCCATTTCCTTGGTGATGCCGCGGCGGCACATCAGTTCCCAGTAGGTGGTCCAGTACTGGTGGAAGCGCTCGTCGTATTCGGGGTTGGTGACCTCGACGTCCTCGCCCAGGCGCAGGCGCAGGCCGAACTTCTCGATGCGCGACAGCAGCACGGCGGGACGGCCCACCAGGATCGGTCGGGCGACGCCTTCGTCGACGATGACCTGCACCGCGCGCAGCACGCGTTCGTCCTCGCCCTCGGTGAAGACGATGCGCGACTTGCCGCCGTTGCGCACGATGCGCTTGGCCGCCGAGAACAGCGGCTTCATGAAGGCGCCGGAGTGGTACACGAACTGCTGCAACTGCTCTTCGTAGGCTTCCAGATCGGCCAGCGGACGCGTGGCCACGCCGCCTTCCATGGCGGCCTTGGCCACCGCCGGCGCGATGCGCACGATCAGGCGCGGATCGAACGGCTTGGGAATCAGGTACTCGGGGCCGAACGAGATGTCGTAGGTGCCATAGGCGGCCGCCACCACTTCGTTCTGCTCTTCCTCGGCCAGTTCGGCGATGGCATAGACCGCCGCCTTTTCCATCTCGCGCGTGATGGTGGTGGCGCCCACATCCAGCGCGCCGCGGAAGATGTACGGGAAGCACAGCACGTTGTTGACCTGGTTCGGGTAGTCCGAACGGCCCGTTGCCATCACCACGTCGTCGCGCACGCCGTGCGCCACTTCCGGCAGGATTTCCGGCGTGGGATTGGCCAGCGCCAGGATCAGCGGGCGCGGGCCCATCTTGGCGACCATCTCGGGCTTGAGCACGCCGCCGGCCGACAGCCCCAGGAACACGTCCGCGCCCTCGATCACCTCAGCCAGCTTGCGGGCGTCGGTCTTCTGCGTGAAGCGCGCCTTGTCCGGGTCCATCAGCACGGTGCGGCCTTCGTAGACCACGCCTTCGATGTCGGTGACCCAGATGTTCTCCAGAGGCAGGCCCAGGTCCACCATCAGGTCCAGGCAGGCCAGCGCGGCCGCGCCGGCGCCGGACGTGACCACCTTGACCTTGTCGATCTGCTTGCCCACGACCTTCAGGCCGTTGATGAAGGCGGCGGAAACGGTGATGGCGGTGCCGTGCTGGTCGTCATGGAAGACGGGGATCTTCATGCGCTCGCGCAGCTTGCGCTCGACGGTGAAGCATTCCGGCGCCTTGATGTCTTCCAGGTTGATGCCGCCGAAGGTCGGCTCCAGGCCGGCGATGATCTCGACCAGCTTGTCCGGGTCGGTTTCGTTGATCTCGATGTCGAACACGTCCAGGCCGGCGAACTTCTTGAACAGCACCGCCTTGCCTTCCATCACCGGCTTGGAGGCCAGCGCGCCGATGTTGCCCAGGCCCAGCACCGCGGTGCCGTTGGAGATCACGCCGACCAGGTTGCCCCGGCCGGTGAAGCGGAACACGTTGGCCGGGTCCGCCACGATTTCTTCGCAAGCCGCCGCCACGCCGGGCGAATACGCCAGGGCCAGGTCACGCTGGTTGGTGAGCGGCTTGGACGCCACGACGGAGATCTTCCCCGGGGTGGGAAACTCGTGGTAATCCAGAGCGGCCTGGCGGTCTGCTTGCGAATTCATGGGGCGGCGCCTCCTAGTCTATGACAGGGAAAATTCTAGGGCCGCAGGCATAAGGTGTTCATTCAGATTTAATATTGTCACATCACTTTTACCTTATGCCTTGTCTATGACACCGTTTTCCCCGGACGAGGTGCTCCGGAAGCTGACCTCGCGGCTGAAGATGCGCCACCTGATGCTGCTGCTGCAGATCGAGCAGCACGGCTCGCTGACCCGCGTGGCCGAGCACATGGCCACCAGCCAGCCGGCCGTGACCAACGCGCTGGCCGAACTGGAGAGCATGTTCGACGTGCCGCTGTTCGACCGCTCGGTGCGCGGCATGACCCCCACGCCCCTGGGCGCGGTGGTGCTGGCCCGGGCCCGGGCGCTGGTGCACGACCTGGGCCACCTGGTGCAGGAAATGGAGGCCGTGGCCGCCGGCCAGGCCGCCCACCTGCATGTCGGGGTGATTCCATTCGTCTCGGGACAGGTGCTGTCGGCGGCCATCGCCCGCACCCTGCCGCAGGGGCGCGGCATCACCGCCACCATCCACGAAGGCCAGGGCCCCGCGCTGCTGCGCCAGTTGCGCGACCACACGCTCGACGTGGTGGTGGGTTGGGCCACGCCGTCGGTGGACCTGCGCCAGATCGACTTCGAGGTGCTGTACCACCAGCCGCCGCGCCTGATCGCCAGCCGCCGCCTGGCGGCGCGACTGGGCCGCGCCCGGCTGGAGTGGAACATGCTGGCCGACCTGGACTGGATCCTGGGCACGCCGGACAGCCCGATCCGGGAGCAGGTGGCCGACATTTTCCTGCGCGCCGGCTTGGCGCCGCCCACGCCCTCGGTGCAGAGCGATTCGTCCAAGCTGATCGGCGAGATGATCGTCGCCAGCGACCGCGCCGTGTCCATCCTGCCGGCCGACATCGCCGATGAACTGGTGCGCATCGCCGGGGCGGCGATCGTGCCGTATTCTTTCGACTGGACCTTGCCGCCGATTTCGCTGTTCACCCGTGCCGACGGCCTGCGCCGCAACGTCGACGCCCTGTTCGCGGCGGCGCTGCGCGAGGTCTTCAGCCGCGGCGGGCGAGCCTGATCCCGCCCCCCCACCGGAGCCATGCCATGCCCGCCAGCCAGTTCGTCATGTCGCGCAGCGTCCTCGCCGGCGTGCAGGCGGTGGCCGCGCGCAGCGGCAGGGCATTCGCGCGGCATACGCACGATCAATACGGCATCGGCGTGATGCGCCATGGCGCGCAGGCGTCGCACAGCGGCCGCGGCCGGGTCGAGGCCGGGCCGGGCCAGGTCATCACCGTCAATCCCGGCGAGGTGCACGACGGCGCGCCCATCGGCGGCGAACGCGCCTGGCAGATGCTGTACCTGGATCCCGCGGTGGTGGCGGACGCGGCCGACGCGCTGCCGGCCGCCAGCGGCTTTGAATTCGAACATCCAGTGATGGACGCGCCGGCGTTGGCGGCGGACCTGCTGGCGCTGTATGCGCTGGCCGTGGGCGGCGGCGACGCGCTGGCGCGCGACGTCTTGCTGGCGCGCGTGCTGGCGCGCGCCGGCGGCCTGGCGCGGGCCGAGCCGGCCGCTGGCGGCGCGTCCGCCGCCATCCGCCATGCGCTCGCCCTGATCGACGACGCGCCCGCCGCCGCCCTGTCGCTGGCCGACCTGGCCCGCGCCTGCGGCCTGAGCCGCTTCCAGGTGCTGCGCGGCTTCAGCCGCGCCACCGGCATGACGCCGCACGCCTACCAGGTGCAGCGCCGTCTGCTGCTGGCGCGCCGCCTTTTGCGCCACGGCATGGCGCTGGCCGATGCGGCGGCCAGCGCGGGCTTTGCCGACCAGAGCCACATGACGCGGCTGTTCACGCGCGCCTACGGCGTATCGCCCGGCCGCTACGCGCTGGCCGTCGCCGGCTGAATCCGCGCCGCGCAATTTCGTTCAAGACCGCGGCGGCCGTCAACGCCTACGCTGCGGCCTTCTCCGTCACTGCCGCAGCCTCATGAACCGTACCCTGCAAGGCTATTGCTGCCTGGCCGCCGCGATGGCGCTGGTCGGCAGCACCATCGTCGCCAGCAAGATCATCGCCGCCGGCCTGCCGCCGTTCAGCGCCACCGCGCTGCGCTTCGCCATGGCGCTGCCCTGTTTCGCCCTGCTGTGGAAGCTGGCCGGCGCGCGCCTGCCACGCCTGGCCTGGCGCGACTGGCCGCTGCTGGCGGCGCAGGCCATCGCCGGCAGCGTCGGCTACACCACGTTGCTGATCGCCGGACTGCAACGCACGTCGGCGGTGGATGGCGGCGTGATCCTCGGCACGCTGCCGCTGGTGTCGGCCGGCATTGCCATCGCCCTGCTGGGCGAGCGGCCCGGCAAGGCCACGCTGCTGGCCATCGCGGTGGCGGCGGCGGGCGTCTGGCTGATGACGCGCAGCGGCGGGGCCCAGGATGGCGGCACCCTGGCGGGCAACGCGCTGGTGCTGGGCGCGGTGCTTTGCGAGGGCTTGTTCATCCTCCTGCATAAGCGGCTGCGGGCGCCGGTGCCGCCGCTGGCGCTGTCCACGCTGATGACCGCCATCGGCCTGGCGGTGTGCCTGCCGGCGGCCGTCGCCGAAGCGCCGTGGATGCGGCCGCTGCCCGCGGATGCGCTGCTGGCCGTGGCTTATTACGCGTTGGTCCCGACCGTGGGCGGCTTCGTGCTCTGGTACGCCGGCGCCGAACGCGTCAGCGGCTCGGAAGCCGCGCTATTCACGGCAATCGCGCCAGTGTCAGCCGTCCTGCTGGCCGCGTTGCTGCTGGGCGAAGCGCTGTCGGCCGGCCAGTTGACCGGCATGGCCTGCGTGCTGGGCGCAGCGCTGGCGCTGGCCCGCGCGCGCTAGCCGCGGCTGAACGCCAGCGCGAATTCGTCGGAGAAGATATCAGCCAGCGATACCCGCAAGGCGGCGGCCCGCTCAGCGCCGTAGGCGGCCTCGAAACGGCGCTGCGCGTCTTTCCACAGGCGCTTGGATTCGGCCAGTTTGTCGCGGCCAGCCTCGGTCAGCGCCACGCGACGGCTGCGGCCGTCGCGCTCGTCGCGCGCCATGTGGACGTAGCCATCGCGCTCGAGCGGCTTGAGATTGTGCGCCAGCGCGGAGCGATCCAGCACCATCGCGCGCGCCAGGTCGGTCATGGACGGCGCGCCGGCGCGCGCGATGTGCACCAGGATCGAGTGTTGCGACACTTTCAGGCCGCAGGGCGCGAGCACCGTGTCGTACAACTGCGAGACGCGCCGGGTCGCCTTGCGCAGCGCGGCGCCGTTGCAGACCAGCGGGTCCGGGGGGATGGAGGGGGAATCGACGTCGGACATGATGGCTTCGGACGGCAGGTGAAAAGGGTACGCAACGGCGGGGCGGTCCGGCTGGGCGGCCGCCGCAGGCCGCCCATAACGCTACTGCCCCGCCGGATTTCAGTCTAGCGCAATCTTGACATATATTGGCATATGCACGTAAATTTTGCGGACTTCTCCTCCGCCCCCCCGCCATGCCCGCCTCTCCCGCGCCCCGCCCCGCCAATGCCCGTCTGCAGGCCATGCTGCACGCGCCGATCGCCCCGACGCTGGCCCGGCTGGCGTGGCCCAACATCCTGATGATGCTGGCGCAGTCCGCCACCGGCCTGATCGAGACCTGGTTCCTGGCGCGGCTGGGCACCCCGGTGCTGGCCGGCGTGGCGCTGGTGGTGCCGGTGCTGATGCTGATGCAGAACATGTCGCAGGGCGCCATGGGCGGCGGCATCTCGGCCGCAGTCGCCCGTACCCTGGGCGCCGGGCGGCAGCAGGAAGCCGATCAGTTGGTGCTGCACGCGGTGGTGCTGAATGCGGCGCTGGGCCTGCTGTTCTGCGTGTTGCTGCTGGCGTTCGGACCGCGGTTGTACCGCGCCCTGGGCGCCGAGGGCGCGGCGCTGGAGGCGGCGCTGGCCTATTCCAACGTCATCTTCGGCGGCATCGTGCTGATGTGGCTGATGAACGCGTTCGCCAGCGTCATCCGCGGCACCGGCAACATGCTGATGCCGGGCGCGGTGATCTGCGGCGGCGCGCTGCTGCTGGTGCCGCTGTCGCCGTGCCTGATCTTCGGCTGGGGGCCGTTCCCCGCGCTGGGCGTGGCCGGCGGCGGCTGGGCGCTGGTCACCTACTACGCCGTCGGCACGCTGGTGCTGGGCGGCTATTGCCTGAGCGGCCGCAACGCCGCGCGCCTGACCCGCTGCCGCCTGCACCTGAGCCTGATGCGCAACATCCTCAGCGTCGGCGCACTGGCCACGCTCAACCCGCTGCTCACCAATGGCCTGGTGGCGCTGACGGCGGCGCTGGTGGGCGCCTATGCCGGCACCGCCGCAGTGGCCGGCTACGGCATCGCGGTGCGGCTGGAATACCTGATGATGCCGCTGGCGTTCGGCCTGGGCGCGCCGATGGTCGCGATGGTCGGCTCCAACATCGGCGCCGGCCAGCCGGAACGCGCCCTGCGCGTGGCGCTCACGGGCGGCGCGATGGCGTTTGCGCTGGCCGAGGCGCTCGGCCTGGCGGCGGCGCTGTTTCCCGAAGTGTGGCTGCGCCTGTTCGGCGCCGAGGACCACATGCTCGAGGCCGGCAGCGCCTATCTGCGCATCGTCGGTCCGGTGTACGGCTTCTTCGCGCTGGGATTCTCGATGTACTTCGCCTCGCAGGGCGCGGGCCGCCTGAAATGGCCGCTGTGGGCCGGCTTCCTGCGGCTGGCGGTGGGCGCGGGCGTCGGCGGCGCGGCGCTGCACCTGACCGGATCGCTGACGCTGTTCTTCCTGATCGCCGCGGCCGCCATGTGCCTGTATGGCCTGGTCATCCTGACCGCCGTGGCGTCCGGTTCATGGTTCGAGCGGGGACATCTGCGCAAGCCCGGGCTCGCGCAACGCTGAGCGCGCGCGGGACCGCCTCATGCCAAAACGAATCTCGCGCCGGCCCTGTCAGGCCTTGGGCGCGTCGCGCAGCGCGTACGCCACCAACTGCTGCGCATAGGCCGGCAGCTCGCCGCGCACACACAGCACCAGGTCGCGCACGGCCCAGTCGTCGACCAGCGCCACCCGCCGCACGCCGGCCGCGCGGCCGTAGCGCACCGCGGCCACCTTCGGCATGATGGCGATGCCCACGCCCTGCCCCACCATGCGGCAGACGGCGTCGAAGCTGCGCAGCCGCACGCGGTACGACAGCGCCTTGCCGCCGCGGCGCGCATGGTGCGCGATGTGCTCCTGCAACGCGCTGCCCTCCACCAGCCCCACGAACTCCTCGTCCGCCACGTCGGCCAGCAGCGCCGTCGCGTGGCCCGCCAGCCGATGGCCTGGCGGCAGCACCAGCGCCAGCGGATCATGGCGAAAGCGCAGCACCCGCAGGCCTTGCAGATCCGTGGAATCGGCCAGCACGCCGATGTCGCAGGTGCCGGCGCGCAGGGCGTCGGCGATTTCGTAGCTGAGGCGCTCTTCCAGGTCGACCGAGACGCGCGGGTGGTCCTTGAGGAATGCGCCCAGCACCTGCGGCAGGTACTCGCTGAGCGCGGTGGTGTTGCACAGCACCCGCACGTGGCCCTTGAGCCCCTGGCCGTAGTGGTCCAGCTCGCCGCGCATGCGGTCCATCTGTGCCAGCACCAGCCGCGCGTGATGCGCCAGCGTGCGGCCGGCGGGCGTGGCCTGCACGCCGCGATGCTCGCGCAGCAGCAGCGGCACGCCCAGCGTCTCTTCCATGCCGCGGATGCGTTCGCTGGCGGACGCCAGCGTCATGTGCGAACGACGGGCGCCCGCCGTGATGGAGCCGGCTTCCTGCACATTGAGGAAGAGCCGCAGATCGGTCAGGTCGAAGCGCATGCGAAAAGCGTAGCACGCCAGACTCAGGCTGCTCCATAGGCAGGCTCAGCGAGATCCCGATATGGATTCACCCCCTGCCGCGCGCAGAATCTGGCTGTCGATCATCCATCAAGGGGAATATCCATGACTCCCTCCTTCGCGCGGCGCGTTGCCGCGGTCGGGCCTGCCGCGCTGCTGCTTGCCCTGGCGCTGCATTCCTCAGGCCGGGCCGAAGCCAATAACGGTCTGTCGGCCTATGCCACGCCAGCGCAGAAATACGCCCTGGCTCTGGAAGCGCAGACCCTGGGCGACTATCCCGCCATGCTGACGTGGCTGCGGGCCGCGGCGCGCGAAGGCCATGCGCCGGCGCAGCGCATGCTCGGCATCGCCCTGGTCGGCGGCCCCGCGCTGTATGGCGCCGGCCAGCCCGCCGATCTGTGCGAAGGCCGCCAGTGGCTGCTGCGCGCCGCCAGCCAGGGCGGGGCCGACGACGTCGCCTATGCCCTGTTCGGCCGGCCGCGCGACCCGCTCACCGCGCATTGCGAGGCCGCATGAACCTGCACGAACTGTCCGGCATCGCCACGCCGGCGCTGCTGATGGCGACCGCCGCCGTGTTCGTCCTGGCCGGCGTGGTCAAGGGCGTGGTGGGACTGGGCCTGCCGACCATCTCCATGGCCATGCTGGCGCTGGTGATGGCGCCGGCCCAGGCCGCCGCGCTGCTGATCGTGCCGTCGCTCATCACCAATCTCTGGCAGGCGCGGCCATGGCCGACGCTGACGCGGGTGCTGCGCCGCATCGGCGCGATGCAGCTCGGCGTGTGCGTGGGCACGATCGGCGGCGCGCTGTGGCTGGGCGCGCCGGCCGGCCACTGGGCCAGCGTCTGCCTGGGCGTCGCCCTGGTGGTCTACGCGGCCTGGGGATTGTTTGGCAAGCCGCCCGCGGTGCCGGCCCGCCACGAAGGCACGCTTGGGGTGGCGGTGGGCGTGGTCACCGGCGTCATCACCGCGGCCACCGGCGTCTTCGTGATTCCCGCCGTGCCGTATCTACAGGCGCTGAACCTGGGCAAGGACGGACTGATCCAGGCCATGGGCATTTCGTTCACGGTCTCGACCGTCGCGCTGGCGGCGGGCCTGTGGTTGACCGGCAGCTACAGCCCTGGCGCGGCCGGCGCCTCGGTGTTGATGCTGATGCCGGCGCTGGCCGGCATGGCATTGGGACAATGGTTGCGCGACCGGCTGTCGCCGCGCGTCTTCAGGCAATGTTTCATGGTGAGCCTGGCGCTGCTGGGCGCCTACCAGGCGGCGCAGGGCCTGACCGGGTAGGCGGCCCCGCTCGCGCTCAGGCCGCCATGCGCCGCTCGTCGACGAAGCCGATCGACACGGACATCTCGCGCCAGCGCGCCAGCTCCTGCTGCACAGACTGGATCTTGCCGCGCGCCTGGTCGAAGGCGTCGCGCCCCAGGAACAGGTGCAGCGGCGCATACTGCGCGTCGGCCGCCTGGATCAGCGCGCGCGCCGCCTTGGCCGGATCGCCGGCGGCGGGATGCCCCGCCGCAGCGGCCTGTCCCGCTTCGGGATGGCCGCCGATCTCCTCCGCCCCCGCCCGCATCGCGCCGGGGTACACCAGCGACACCCGCACGCCGTGCGGCGCGGCTTCCAATGCCAGCGCCTCGGTCAGGCCGCTGACGGCGAACTTGGCGGCGCTGTAGGCGCCCCAGCCGGCGCGGCCGCCATCGAAACCGAGGATCGACGAGATATTGAAGACGTGCCCCGCGCGCTGGGCGCGCAGGCGCGGCATCACCGCGCGCACCACATTCAACACGCCGAAGACGTTGATGTCGAAACTGCCGCGCAACGCCTCGTCGGACAGCGCTTCGAGCGGCCCGGACAGCCCCTGGCCGGCGTGATTGACCACCACGTCGATGCGGCCGAACGCGGCGATGGCGGTGTCGACCGCCCGGCGCACGTTGCCTTCATCGGCCAGATTCACTTCGAGCGGCAGGAAACGGCCCTCGAGCTTGGCGCCCACCGCCTCCATCAATACATCCACGTCGTCCGCCGTCGCCGCGACGTAGCCCCCCTGATCGAGCAGCATCCTGACCAGCGCCAGACCCAGGCCGCCCGCGGCGCCTGTGACAAACCAGATTTTTTCGGTGCTCATGCGATCTCCCTCTGCTTGCAGCCACCGGCAACAGGCCGGTGACCCGCCGTCGTCCATGGATTCACACGGAAACCATGGACCCCGGGCGTGAGAGGGATATTAAGAATCGCGTGGTGGAGCGTACAGGCTCGTTCTTGCGTGAAACCTGCCTATTTCTACAGCCTTGCGTCTCAGCCCAGCGCGCTGCGGTAGTGCTCGCTGTCGAAGCGCGGCGAGGTGTCGGCGGGCGGCGCCTCGGCCGGGGCGGCGGCCGCGGGCGCGGCAGCGGCGTCGACGCCGAAGAGGGAGAGTTCAGCGGTGACCAGTGCAAGCAGGAAATTTGCCATGATGATTCCTTTGATTCAGATGCCCGGACCGGCGGCGGCTGCGCCGGTCTTATAGAAGACATGGGCACCATCGTGCGGGACGCGGCGCCACGCGTCCATTTGGTTTACTCAATCAAGGCCATTGAAACAACGCAAGCCCGCGGCTCAACGCGCGAACCGGCGCCGCTGCCCGGTCTCGCGCACGGCCGCGACCAGGGCCCGCACCGCCGGCTCGGCCGAGCGTGCAAAGGCATAGAAGCGCGCGTTCGGGAGCGGCGGCATGCCGTCCTCGCGCGCCAGGGCGCGCAGGCCCTGGCGCAACTGGCTGCGCGCCACCGGCGCCACCGCGAAGCCGGCCTGCGCCGCGGCCAGGCAACCCGCCATGCTGGCGCTTTCGAACGCCGGCAGCCAGGCGCGCCGCGCCTTGCCCAACGCCGCGATCGCGGCCTCGCGGTAGACGCAGGGATCGGGAAACACCGCCAGCGGCACGCGCTCGCCCGGCTTCCACGGCTTGTCCTCGCTCCAGGCCCACACCAGTTCTTCTTCCCACAACAGTTCGCCGTCATCGTGCACGCGGGCGCAGCGCTTGCCGAACACCACGTCGAGCTTGCCGCGTTCCTGCTGACGCAGCAGGTCGGTCGTGACGCCCACCTTCAACTCGATCGACGCGCCGGGGTGCGCGCGGTGGAACGCCTGCAGCACTTCGGGCAGCCAGGCGCCGGCGAAATCCTCGGACGAACCGATGCGCAACCGTCCCTTCAGGCCGGCGCCGCGCAGGCGGGCGCGGGCCTCGCGCTCGAGATCGACGATGTTGCGCGCGTAGGCGTAGAGGGTCTCGCCCGCCGCGGTCAGCTCGAAGCTGCGGGTGGTGCGTTCCAGCAGCACGGCGCCGGCCGTCGACTCCAGGCGCTTGATGTGGCCGCTGACCGCCGACGGCGTCAACGCCAGGGCATCGGCCGCCAGCGCGAACCCGCCATGGTCGACGACCTCCAGGAACGTGCGCAACAGGGTCAGGTCCAGCACCGCGCCGACCGGCGCCGCGGGGGTGTCCATGGGCGACTCCTAAATACGTGATTCATTGATAATAACCTCACATTATTCACTAATCGTGATTTCCGGCGCCGCTATCGTAGCCTTTCCCGATACCGCAAGGACGCACGACCATGACCGCCTACGCCACCCTCCGCACCCCCCGGCTGGAAATCGCCTATCTGGAATGGAATCCCGGCGGCGCGCGCGCCGCCGTACTGCTGCACGGCTGGCCCGACAGCCCCGAATGCTGGCGCCCGGTGGCGCAGCGCCTGGCGGCCGAGGGCTACCGCGTGCTGTGCCCGGCGCTGCGCGGCTTCGGCCCGACCCGCTTTCTGGACGCGGCGACGCCGCGCAGCGGCGAGCTGGCCGCGCTGGGCCGCGACGTGCTGGACTTCATCGCCGCGCTCGGCCTGCGCCGGCCGCTGCTGGTCGGCCACGACTGGGGCGCGCGCGCCGCCGCCAACGCCTGCGGCCTGCAACCCGGCGTGGCCTCGCACCTGGCGCTGCTGTCGGTCGGCTACGGCACCAACGATCCCGCGCAGGCCCTGCCGTTGCCGCAGGCGCGCAACTACTGGTACCACTGGTTCATGGCCACGCCGCGCGGCGCGGCGGCCGTGCGCGAGGAGGCTCGCGCCTTCACCCGCTATCTGTGGGACACCTGGTCGCCGCCCGGCTGGTACCAGCCGGACGAATTCGACGAGGCCGCGCGCGCCTTCGACAATCCCGACTGGCCCGCGGTGGTGCTGCACTCGTACCGCCAGCGCTGGGGCTTCGAGGCCGGCGACCCGGCCTACGCCGAGGACAGCGCGCGGCTCACGCCCGCGCCGACACTGGCGCTGCCCACGCTGGTGCTGCACGGCGGCGCGGACACCTGCAACCTGCCGGCGACGTCCGAAGGCCGCGAGCGCTATTTCACCGGAGGCTATGAACGGCGAGTGCTGGATGGGGTCGGCCATTTTCCGCAACGCGAAGCGCCGCAGGCGGTGGCCGCCGCGCTGTTGAAATTCCACGCGGCCTGGCCCGTCGCCGACTGAAGCCCGGGCGCGACGACCGGCAGGAAAACGGGGAATGGCGGATAATCGCGGTATTTCCCGCCGCCCTCGCGGCGGCTTCTTGCGGGCGTTCGCGCCCGGCAGCATTCGGAGTCAGCTATGTATCGCGGCATTGAGGCGATCGAACACTTCATGGTATCCATCGGGCTGACTTGGCAGCCCGGCCGCACCGAGAGCGCCGAACTGCGCGCCAGCTACCGCATTGGCAACACCCGTCCGCTGGGCATCGACCGTACCCTGGTGGAATTCCACTGCGACAACAAGCGTCCCAAGGTCTGGGTGCCCGAGTTCTCGCGCACCAGCTTCCACCAGTGGTTCGAAGTGCCGTTTCAGGAATTCGAATTCACGCCGGGCGGCTCGATGCTGAAGATCAAGGCCGCCGCGCGCGGCAACGCCCCGCCCTACAGCGTGGGCCTGAAGCCGCTCGCCTGAGCGGCCTGCCGCGCCCGGCGCCCGCCGGGCCGCGCTACAACGGTTTGTACATGATGGTCGTGCCATCCAGCCGGTTCGGATCGCGCGCATCCCGGGCAAATCCCGGAATCACCCCCACCGTGCGGTAACCGAGCGAGGTATACAGCGGCTCGGCGTTGTCGCCGGTGCGCGTATCCAGCGTGATCAGGCTGCGACCGGCCGCCACGGCCGCGGCCTCCGCGGCCTGCATCAGTTCACGGGCGATGCCGCGGCGGCGGAAATCGGGGTGCACCAGCAGCTTGCGGATCTCGGCGCGATGCGGCTGGTTGGGCGGCGTATCGCAGTCCAGTTGCACCGAGCCGGCCACCCGTCCTTCCCGCATGGCCACCAGCAGCACCAGGCCGCCGCTTTCCAGCGGCGGCAGCACCTTGTCGAGCCAGAACGCGCGCGCCGCCTCGGGGCCAAAGGGCAGCACGAAGCTGACGCTGGCGCCCTCCTGCACGCAGGCGTGCAGCAACTCGCCCAGGCCGGGCAGCAGGGCGTGGGCCTCATCGGCGGTAACAGAGGTCAATGCAAGGGTATCGATGGACATGGCGGACTCAGACGATGAACAACAGGTAGCGGGCGCCGCTGTGCGGCGGGGTATCGAACGCGCTGGCGCCGTAGAGCTGATAGCGCAGGCAGTCGCCCGGCCCGAGCGCATGGGCCTGGCCGTCGACGCGGATGGAGAGCTCGCCTTCCAGCATCACCAGGTGGTGTTCCAGTCCGGCGCGCGGCGACTGTTCGTATTCGATATGGGCGCCGGCCGGCAATTCGCAGGCCAGCACTTCGCCGGCCAGCTTCTGCGACGGCGGCGACACCGAGCGGCGCCGAAAGCCCGTGACGCCATCGACCCACACGGCCTGCGCCGCGCCCGGCACCAGCGGCGCGAAGTCGTCCTCGACCATGCGCAGCAGGCGCGACATCGTCATGCCATAGGCGCCGCACAGTTTGCCGAGCACGCTGGCGGTGGGGCTGACCTCCGCGTTTTCCAGGCGCGACAGCGTGGCGCGGCTGATGCCGGCGCGCGCGGCGAGCTCGTCCAACGACCAGCCGCGCTCGGCGCGCAGGGCCTTCAGGCGGCCGGCCAGGCGTTGGTCCAGGTCGAAATCGGGAGCGGGTGAATTTTCCATATAAGAGAATTTATCTCAAATATGGAATTCAATCAATCACCGCGTGCGCGCCTGCAACCCGACGCGGCCGCCGGCAATTCGGCACAATACGGCGTATGCACACAGCCCGATTCGTTTCCATGACCGTCCTCTGCCTGGGCATCCTGACGGGCTGCAGCCTGCCGCCCCTGGAATCACGCAGCGCCTCGCAGGCGCTGGCGCCCGACGTGGCCCGCGACACGGCGCTGGGCCGCGCCATCGCGCCCCTGGCGGCGCGGCATCCGGGCAAGTCCGGCATCCATCCCCTGGCGGACGCCCACGACGCCTTCGCCGCGCGCATGATGCTGGTGCGCGCCGCGCAGCGCAGCCTGGACGTGCAGTACTACATCTGGCACGACGACATGACCGGCACCATGCTGCTGGAGGCGCTGCACGCGGCGGCCGACCGAGGCGTGCGCGTGCGGCTGCTGCTGGACGACAATGGCACCTCCGGGCTGGACACGGTGCTGGCGGCGCTGGACGCGCATCCGAACATCGAGGTGCGCCTGTACAACCCGTTCGCGGTGCGTTGGCCCAAGTCCATCGGCTACCTGACCGACTTCCGCCGCCTGAACCGGCGCATGCACAACAAGTCGCTCACCGCCGACAACCAGGCCACCATCGTCGGCGGCCGCAACATCGGCGACGAATACTTCGGCGCCACCAACGGCGTGCTGTTCACCGACCTGGACGTGCTGGCCGTGGGCGCCGTGGTGCCTGACGTCTCAAACGACTTCGACCGCTATTGGGCCAGCCAGTCGGCCTATCCGGTGGCGGGGCTGCTCAAGCCCGCCGGCCCCGATGCGCTGGCCGCGCTGGAACGCAAGGCCAGCGCCGTCGAGCGGTCGCCCGAGGCCGCGGCCTATGCCGAGGCGATGCGCGAGCTGCCGTTCATCCAGCAACTGCTGCGCGGCGAACTGGCGCTGGAGTGGGCCGACACGCGCATGGTCAGCGACGACCCGCGCAAGACGCTGGGCACCGCGCCGCCCGAGGCCATGCTGCCGCACCAGTTGCACGACATCGTCGGCACGCCGACGACCGACCTGGAGCTGGTCTCCCCCTATTTCGTGCCCACCGCCAGCGGCACCGAGGCCTTTGCGCGCATGGCGCAGGGCGGGGTCAAGGTGCGGGTGCTGACCAACGCGCTCGAGGCCACCGACGTGGCTGTGGTGCATTCGGGCTACGCCTCGCGACGCCGGGACCTGCTGGCCGCCGGCGTGGAACTGTTCGAAATGAAGCGTCAGGCGGGCGAAGTCGAGCGCAACAAGAGCATGGGGCCGTTCGGCAGCTCCGGCTCGAGCCTGCACGCCAAGACCTTCGCGGTGGACGGACGCAGCGTGTTCGTCGGCTCATTCAATTTCGATCCGCGCTCGGCTCGCCTGAACACCGAGCTGGGCTTCGTGATCGACAGCCCGACCCTGGCGCGCCACATCGCCGACGCCTTCGAGCGCGACATCCCGCGCAGCGCCTATCGCGTCTGCCTGGACGACAAGGGCAGGCTCTACTGGCTGGAACAGCGCGACGGCAGCACACTCCGACACGACACCGAGCCGGGCACGACCGCCTGGCAGCGCTTTTCGGTGTGGTTCGTATCGCTGCTGCCGGTCGAGTCGCTGCTGTAGGCGGGGCAACATACGGAGTTCGACGCCGGCCCGATGGCGCTAGACTGGACACTATCGCTTTTCCTATGCATCGCACCGCATGAGCAAGCTGGACACACTGGACTGGAGCCGCATCGCCGCCGACCTGGACGCGCGCGGCCACGCCGTGGCCGCCGGCCTGCTCACGCCGGCGCAATGCGAGGCGCTGGCCGCCGGCTACGACGACGAACACCGCTACCGCAGCCGCATCATCATGAGCCGCCACGGGTTCGGCCGCGGCGAATACAAGTATTTCGCCTATCCGCTGCCGCGCCTGCTGCACAACCTGCGCACCGCGCTGTACCCGCGCCTGGCGCCCATCGCCAACCGCTGGAACCGGCAGATGGGCATCGCGGTGGATTATCCCGCCGCTCACGCCGATTTCCTGGCCCGCTGCCACCATGCCGGCCAGCGCCGGCCGACGCCGCTGATCCTGCGCTACGGGCCGGGCGACTACAACTGCCTGCACCAGGACCTGTATGGCGAACACGTCTTCCCATTGCAGGTCGCCGTGCTGCTGTCGCGGCCAGGCCTGGACTTCACCGGCGGCGAGTTCGTCATGACCGAGACCGACAGCGGCGGGCAACGCGCCGAAGTGCTGCCGCTGCGCCAGGGCGACGCGCTGGTATTCACCGTCAACCAGCGCCCGGTGGCCGGCGCGCGCGGCTGGCGCCGCGTGGCCATGCGCCACGGCGTCAGCGCGCTGCGCGACGGCCGCCGCCACACGCTCGGCGTAATCTTCCACGACGCGACCTGACATGGGAACCAGCCTGAACCTGTTCAACGACGAGGAAACCGCGCAGACCGGCCGCGAACGCATCGGCGCGCAGTCAGTCGTGCTGCGCGGCTATGCGCTGCCGGCGGCGCGGGCGCTGCTGGCCGGCGTCGACGCGGTGCGCCGGGAAGCGCCCTTTCGCCACATGGTCACGCCCGGCGGCCTGCCCATGTCGGTGGCGCTGACCAACTGCGGCGACTTCGGCTGGACCAGCGACGCGCGCGGCTACCGCTACACCCGCGAGGATCCGCGCACGGGGCTGCCATGGCCGGCGATGCCGGAAGCCTTCGACACGCTGGCGCGCGAGGCCGCGCTGGCGGCGGGCTTTCCCGGCTTCGCGCCCGATGCCTGCCTGGTCAACCGCTACCAGCCCGGTTCGCGCCTGTCGCTGCACCAGGACAAGGACGAGCGCGACTACGACGCCCCCATCGTCTCGGTGTCGCTGGGCATGCCGGCGGTGTTCCTGTTCGGCGGCCACGAGCGCGGCGACAAGGCCGTGCACGTGCCGCTGTTCCATGGAGACGTGGTGGTGTGGGGCGGCGTCGACCGGTTGCGCTATCACGGCGTGCTGCCACTGAAGGACCGCCCGCACCCCACGCTGGGCAGTGTGCGGATCAACTTCACCATCCGCAAGGCAGGCTGAGACGGCTTGCGCCGCGCACCCGCGGAAGCAGCCGGCCGATCGAGGCTGCCGGCCGGCCGCCATGCGGGTTCCCCAGAACTGGCGGCGGCCACGCGACGGCCCTATTATCGGGCACCCTTGCGCCCTTTCTCCAGGTATTCCATGCGCCTCGCCTTAGCCCTGCTGTGTTCGCTGGCCAGCCTGTCCGCCATGGCCGCCGAGCCGCCGACACCGATCGAGAATTCGCTTGGCATGGTGTTCGTGCCATTGCCGGCGGGCGCCTTCCAGATGGGCAGCGACGAAACGCCCGAGGCGCTGGCGCGCGACTATCCGCAATACCCGAAAGAGCGCTTCGCCCAACTGTTCGACGAAGCGCCGGTGCACATGGTGCGTATCACCCGGCCCTTCCTGATGGCGCGCACGGAAGTCACCGTGGGTCAGTTCCGGCGCTTCATCGAGGCCTCGGGCTATGTGCCGGAATCGGAAGCGGACGGCACCGGC
This sequence comes from Achromobacter sp. CF-sbj1-Ac2-l, assembly GCF_052698165.1. NCBI lineage: Bacteria > Pseudomonadati > Pseudomonadota > Betaproteobacteria > Burkholderiales > Alcaligenaceae > Achromobacter > Achromobacter sp. CF-sbj1-Ac2-l. Next base: position 5,066,699 of record NZ_CP199855.1, read on the forward strand.
GGCTATGGCTACAACGCCGCCTACGACCCCGATGCCAGCGAACGCGGCGACGCCTTCGAGGGGCGTGACCGCCGCTATTCGTGGCGCACCCCCGGCTTCGCCCAGACCGACGCGCATCCCGTCGTCAATGTAAGCTGGAACGACGCGACCGCCATGGCGCGCTGGCTCAGCCGCGAGGAAGGCCGCGTCTACCGCCTGCCCACCGAGGCCGAATGGGAATACGCGGCCCGCGCCGGCAGCCGCGGCCGCTACCAGAATGGCGACGATCCGGCCGCGCTGCCGGACGTGGCCAACACTTTCGACGCCGACGCGGCGCCGCTGTGGCCGAAATGGCGGGCGTTCGCCGCCGCGCGGCGCGACGGCCATGCCTTCACCGCGCCGGTCGCCAGCTACGCGCCGAACGCGTTCGGGCTCCATGACATGCATGGCAATGCCTGGGAATGGGTGTCCGACTGGTATGGCGAGGACTACTATGCGCATTCGCCCCAGGATGACCCGCAGGGCCCCGCCAGCGGCAACGTCAAAGTGCGGCGCGGCGGCTCCTGGCACACCTGGGCGCTGTACGCGCGTTCGGCCTACCGCAACTGGAACACCGTGGAAACGCGCTATCCGCTCGTCGGATTCCGGCTGCTGCGCGAAGCGGATTAATGTAGACCGGTTAGCATAGCCGCAAGCACAACTTTCAAAAGAGTCCCGACATGCATTCGCTGGGCCGTCTCGTCCTGCTCGTCAACGATTACGACACCGCCATCGCCTTCTACCAGGACAAGCTGGGCATGGAGGTGTTCGTGGACATGGCCGTGGGGCAGCAGCGCTACGTGCACCTGCGCCTGCCCGAGCAACCGTCGGTGGGCGTCTGGCTGCTGCAAGCGCAGACCCAGGCCCAGCGCGACCGCGTCGGCGACCAGACCGGCGGCCAGCCGGTGGGCGTGTTCTACACCGACGACGTCGCCCGCGACCATGCCCGTTTCGCCGGGCGCGGCGTGCGCTTCACCCGGGAGCCGGTGGACGACGGCAACGCGGTGTACGCGCACTTCATCGACCTGTACGGCAACGAGTTCGTGCTGGTACAGATCCGGCCGTAGACAGCCGTGTCCGCCCGCCCCGCCTCCCGCGACTGGATCGTGCGCCGCGCGCCGGACGACCGGTTCGAGCGCATCGAGGCGTATTTCGGCGGCCGCGGCTACGGCCTGCATCGCCACGACACCTACGCCATCGGCTGCACGCTGGCGGGCGTGCAGAGCTTCCACTATCGCCGCGGCCTGCGGCACAGCCTGCCGGGCGGCGTGCTGGTGCTGCATCCCGACGAGGCGCACGACGGCCAGGCCGGCACCGACGCCGGCTTCCACTACCGCATGGCCTACGTGCAGCCCGCGCTGATCCAGCGCATCCTGGGCGGCCGGCCGCTGCCGTTCATTCGCGACGGCATTTCCAGCGACCCGCGGCTTGGCGCCGCCTGCGCCGCGCTGCTGCGCAACGACGAGGGCGACGCCGATCCGTTGCGGGAAGACGATGCGCTCTACGACCTGACGCTGGCGCTGTGCGCCGCGGCCGGGCAAGCGCCCGCCGCCCGCCTTCCCGATTACGCCGCCGGCGAACGCGCTCGTCAGTACATCCACGACACCCACGGCATGGCGGTCTCGCTGGACGACCTGGAACGCGCCGCCGGCATCGACCGCTGGCGCCTCTCGCGCGATTTCCGCGCACTGTATGGCGCCAGCCCGTACCGCTATGCGCTGCTGCGCCGGCTCGACCTGGCAAGGCGCCTGATCGCCGCGGGGCGGCCGCTGGCCGACGCCGCGGCCGAGGCCGGCTTCAGCGACCAGAGCCACATGACGCGGCGCCATGCCCAGGCGTTCGGCATGACGCCGGCGCAATGGCGCGGCACCCTGCGGCCCTGACGCTCGCCGCACAAACGTACAAGACGGCGGGCGCGCGCGTCGCTACGCTGGGGCCTTCCATTTTCCGCCGAGGAACCCCGCATGTCCGCCATCGCCATCAACCTGGCCCGCAAACTCTCGCTGATCCAGGAACACTGGACGCCCAAGGTCATCGCCGAGATGAACGACTACCAGTTCAAGCTGGTCAAGCTGCACGGCGAATTCGTCTGGCACGCCCATGCCGATACCGACGAGACCTTCATCGTGCTCGAAGGCCGGCTGCGCATCGAACTGCGCGACGGCCACATCGACCTGGGGCCCGGCGAGATGGCCGTGATCCCCAAGGGGGTCGAGCACAAGCCCTGTGCCGAAGACGAGGTGCACGCCATGCTGATCGAGCCGCGCGGCGTGCGCAATACCGGCGACCACGGCGGCGAGCGCAGCGCGCCCAACGACGTCTGGATCTGAGGCCGCCTCAGGGGCGGCCGCGCTCGATCACCCGCTTCTCGTTCTTGCCGGCGATGCGCGCCTCGACCCGCCGCAGCACCGCCAGCACGAACAGCGCCATCGCCGTGCTGGCCACGGCCGTGGCTTCGCGGCCCATGCCGGCGGCCACGCCGATGGCGGCGGTCATCCAGATGCTGGCGGAGGTCGTCAGGCCGCGGATCTCGCGTTCGTCGCTGAGCTTGATGATGGCCCCGGCGCCGAGAAAGCCGATGCCGGCGATGACGCCCTGCAGCACGCGGCTGAGGTCGCCGACCGCCATGCCGTTCTGCAGCGGCACCAGCACGAAGATGGCCGCGCCCAGCGCCACCAGCATGTGAGTGCGCAGGCCGGCGGCCTTGCCGCTGCGTTCGCGCTCGTACCCGAGCAGGCCGCCCAGAATCACCGCCATGCCCAGCCGCAGCACGATGCGGGTGGCTTCGCCGGCATCGGGGATGTCGGCGAATTCGCTGCGCAAGGTGCTCCAGACTTCCAGCCAGATTTCCGCCATCGCCGTCTCCCGCGTCCAGGTATGCGGCGTTCAGCATAGCAGGCTGGCGCTGGCGTCGCGCCGGCCATCCGGTTTACAACGTCATCCTGGTCCGCGCTATGACGGACGCGATCGCGAGGAGCTTGGGATGGATCTGCAACTGGAGGGCAAACGCGTACTGGTGACGGGCGCGTCCAAGGGGATAGGCCTGGCTTGCGCCCTGGCGTTCGCGCGGGAAGGCGCCGAGCCGATCCTGGCGGCGCGCGACGACGCGGCGCTGCGGGCCGCGGCCGCCGCAATCGCCGCGCAGACCGGCCGGCAGGCCCGCACGCTGGCGGTCGATCTGGCGCAGCCGGGCGCGGCTGCGCGCGTGGTGGAACACACCGGCGTCGTCGACATCCTCGTCAACAACGCCGGCGCGGTGCCCGGCGGCGCGCTGGATCAGGTCGATGACGGGCGCTGGCGCGCCGGCTGGGACCTGAAGGTGCATGGCTACATCGACCTGGCGCGTCACTATTACCCGTTGATGCGCACCGCCGGCAACGGCGTCATCGCCAACATCATCGGCATGGCCGGCGCGGCCCCGCGCGCCGACTACATCTGCGGCGCGGCCGCCAACGCCTCTTTGATCGCATTCACGCGCGCCCTGGGCGGCGACGGGCCGCGCCACGGCGTGCGCGTGTTCGGCGTGAATCCGTCGCGCACGCGCACCGACCGCGTGTTGACGCTGGCCAGGCAGCGCGCGCAGGCCCGCTGGGGCGATGAATCGCGCTGGCAGGAAACCCTGCACGACCTGCCCTTCGGCCGCCTGATGGAAGCCGGCGAGGTGGCCGACATGGTGGTGTTCGGCGCCTCGCCGCGCGCCGGCTACCTGAGCGGCACGGTGATCGACCTGGACGGCGGCGAGCAGTACGCCGGCCGCTGACCCGTCGGCGTCAGCGCGCCGCGGCCCAGCCGGCCAGCAGGGCCGGCAGTTGCGCCATGTCGGTGAAGACGTGGGCGACGCCGACATCGCGCAGCGCCTCGGGACCGCTGTGGCCGTTGTCGCCGGGGCTGTAGCCGAACACCGTGGCGCCCGCCGCCACGCCGGCGGTGGCGCCGGTGACGGTGTCTTCGACCACGGCGCAGCGGCGCGGGTCCACGCCCAGCGCGCTGGCGGCGGCCAGGTAGACATCGGGATAGGGCTTGCTGCGCGGCATTTCGTGGCCGCTGAAGACGCGTTCGCTGAAGCAGTCGGCGATGCCGACCTTGGCCAGTTGCAGCTCGACCTTGCGGCGGTCGGCGCCGGAGGCCACTGCGATGCGGCCGTCCAGCGTCCGGTGCAAGGCGCGCACCGCGTCCGGCGCACCGGGGATTTCCAGCAGTTCAAGGTCGAGCGCGGCGTTGCGGCGCTCGCGGAATTGCGCGAACCAGTCGGGCGACAGCGCCACGCCGGTGCGCGCCTGGATGAGGGGCAGTTCGTCGCGCACCGCCTTGCCGGTGAAGATGCGGGTGGCCTCTTCGAAGGTGATCGCCCAGCCCAGTTCGTTGAGCATCTCGGTCAGGACGCGGGCGGTGATCGGCTCGGAATCGACCAGGACGCCATCACAGTCGAACAGCACGGCGTCAAAGGGAAAATCAGTCATTGCGGGCAGCGGGAAAGGGGGCAGGAAAGCCCACAAGCATACTGCACGGCCCATTGCCGGCCAGGGGCGCGCGCCGCGGCCGCAAGCAACGGAGTGCCGGCGGCGGCCCGAGCCGTTATGCTGTCCTTCGCCGGCGTCCCCGCCCCGCGCCGCCCTGCCCCCCGATTCCCGCCTCTCATGACGCCACCCGATACCGCCCCGCCCGCCGCCGGACGCCGGCCCCACAAGACCGTCGCCGCACAGGAAGCCCTGCCGACGCCGGTCCTGTTCGAGCGCGCCGCCCGCCACCTGGCCGCCCTCGACGCCGACTGGGCGCGCCACGTGCAGGCCATCGGCCCCTGCCTGCACGCGCCGCGGCCGGCGCGCGAGCCCTACGAGGCGCTGGTGCGCGCCATTGCCTACCAGCAGTTGCATGCGCGCGCCGGGGACGCCATCCTCGGCCGGCTGCTGGCGCTGTATCCGGGGCAGGACTTCCCCCGGCCACGGGCACTGCTGGACACCGACCCAGAGGCCCAGCGCGCCTGCGGCTTTTCGGCGTCCAAACTGGCCACCATCCGCGGCATCGCGCAGGCGGCGCTCGACGGCGTGATCCCGGAGCGCGACGAGGCGCTGGCGATGAGCGACGAAGCCCTGATCGAGCGCCTGGTGGCGCTGCGCGGCGTGGGCCGCTGGACCGTGGAGATGCTGTTGATCTACACGCTCGAGCGCATGGACATCCTGCCAGCGGACGACTATGGCGTGCGCGAAGGCTATCGCCGGCTGAAACGCCTGGACAAGGCGCCATCGCCCGCCCGGATGCGAACCATCGGCGAAGCCTTCAGCCCGTATCGCACGATCGCGGCGTGGTACCTGTGGCGCATGCCCACCGCGCCGGCGGCAATGTCATGAACGCCGCCGGCCATCCGCTGGACCGCTACGACTGGACCGGCATCGTGGGCCAACTGGACGCCGAGGGCTGGGCGCCGCTGCCCGCGCTGTTCAGTCCGCCGCAGGCGCGCGCGCTGGCGCGGGCTTTCGACGACCCGGCGGCCGTCCGCATCAGCGGCGAACGCGACGAGCGGCGCGCCCTGCGCCTGCCCGCGCCGCCGCCGCTGCGCGACCTGCCGTGCGCCCTGTATGCGCGGTTGGCGCCGCTGGCGCAGTCCTGGGCGCAGCGGCTGGGCCACGACGTCCGCTATCGGCCGGACCTGGACGCCGAGCGAACCGCGCCCGACGGCCCTGCCGTCCTCACCTGCCTGCGCCTGGACGGCTACGAAGCGCTGCAACACGCGCATGACGACTGGGCGTTCCCCATCCGGCTGGTGGCGCTGCTGTCCGATCCCGCCCGCGACTTCAGCGGCGGCGAATTCGTCATGACCGAGCAGCGTCCGCGCCAGCAGTCGCGGCCCCTGGTGCTGCCGCTGGGCCTGGGCGACGCCGCCCTGATCGCCGCGGCCCATCGCCCCATTCGGGGCGCGCGCGGCGACTACCGCGCCACCCTGCGCCACGCTGTCAGCCGGGTGCGCGGCGGCGAACGCCGTGGCCTGGAATTGCCCCTGGACGGCCAAGCGTTCGCCCCCGGATAGCCCGCCCGCCGGCGCATCGAACTGCGCATCCAGATTGCATTTTGCATATTCAATATGCAAAACTAGCAGCCATGGAAAATCCCGCCCCCGCCCTGCGCCACGCCAGCTTCACGCTCGACGGCGCCGCTTATACCCACATCGACATGGCCGGCATGTACGGCCCGGACTACTACCGCCTGCCGGTGGTGCTGCGGCTGCTGCTCGAGAACGCGCTGCGCAACATGCGCGGCGCCGAGCGCGACGCCGCCGTGGCCGCCCTGTTCGCCTGGCTCGCCGACGGCACCAGCGAGGCCGAGATCGCCTTCCAGCCCGGCCGGGTGCTGATGCACGACACCACCAGCACTCCGGCGCTGGTCGACATCGCCGCCATGCGCGACGCGCTGGACGAGGCGGGGGTGGATCCGCGCGCGCTCAATCCGGTGCTGCCGGTGGACGTCTCGGTGGATCACTCGCTGGCGGTGCAGGCCTATGCGCAGCCCGACGCGGCGGCGCGCAACCTGGCCCTGGAACTGCGCCGCAACGCCGAGCGCTACCGCTTCCTGCGCTGGGCCGCCAAGGCGCTGTCGAACGTGCGCATCCATCCGCCCGGCACCGGCATCATGCACACCATCAACCTGGAACAACTGGCGACCGTGGTGTGCAACGACCATGGCGCGCTGCACCCGGACATGATGATCGGCACCGACAGCCACACACCGATGATCAACGGCATTGGCGTGCTTGGCTGGGGCGTGGGCGGCCTGGAAGCGCAGACGGTGATGTTCGGCATGCCGACCATGCTGCGCATCCCGGACGTGATAGGGGTGCGCCTGAGCGGCGCGCTTTCGGCTGGCGTCACCGCCACCGACCTGGCGCTGACCGTGACCCAGCGGCTGCGCGCGATCCAGGTGTCGGGCGAGTTCGTGGAGTTCTTCGGCCCCGGCGTCGCCACGCTGTCGGCGGGCAGCCGTTGCGTGGTCGCCAACATGGCGCCCGAATACGGCGCCACCACCGGCTACTTCCCCATCGACGAGGCCACCCTCGACTATCTGCGCCAGACCGGCCGCGACGCGGCCCACGTCGCGCGCGTCGGCGCCTACGCGGCCAGCGCCGGCCTGGCGCTGGATCCGGCGGCCACGCCGCGCTACACCCGGGTCATCGAGATCGCGCTGGACCAGGTGCGAATGCACGTGGCCGGCCCCACCCGGCCGCAGGACCTGCGCCCTTACGGCGAGACCCGCGCGATCCTCGCCAGCCTGGCCTTCGCGCCCGGGGCGGCCTCGCCGCTGCCGCGCCACGCCGTCGCCATCGCCGCCATTACCAGTTGCACCAACACCTCGGACCCGCGCCTGCTGATCGCCGCCGGACTGCTGGCGCGCAAGGCGCGCCAGGCCGGGCTGACGGCGCCGGCCTGGGTCAAGACCTCGCTCGGTCCCGGCTCGCCCGCCGCCGCCGACTATCTGCAACGCGCCGGCCTGCTCGAGGACCTGGCAGCGGTGGGGTTCGGCATCGTGGGCTATGGCTGCACCACCTGTATCGGCAATTCCGGACCGCTGCCGGAGGCGGTGCGCGCCGGCATGGCCGCCGGCGCCGTCCACCCCGTCGCGGTGCTGTCAGGCAACCGCAACTTCGCCGGCCGTATCCACCCCGACCTCGACCTGGGCTTCCTGATGTCGCCGCCGCTGGTCATCGCCTTCGCCCTGGCCGGCGACGCCGAGCGCGATTTCAGCCGCGAGCCCGTGCAGGTGGCGCCGGACGGCCGCGCGGTGTATCTGCATGAGCTGTGGCCGCCCGAGGACGAGATCGACGCGGCGCTGGCGCAGGGCCTGCGCGCCGACGATTTCCAGCGCGCCTTCCGCATCGCCGCCGCCAATCCCGGCTGGCAGGCGCTCGAATCGCCGGACACGCCGCGCTTTCCGTGGGACCCGGCCTCGACCGCGCTGCGGCGTCCGCCGTTCGCCAGCGCCGGCGCCGCCAGCCAACTGGGCCGTTACGCCGCCTATCCACTGCTGGTGCTGGGCGACGACGTCACCACCGACCATCTGTCGCCGGCCAGCGCCATTCCGCCCGACAGCCTGATCGCCGACTTCCTGGTGGCACAGGGCGACGACCGCGATGATCTGAACGTGTTCGCCTCGCGCCGCGGCAACTGGCAGGTGATGATGCGCGCCGCCTTCTACAGCAAGAGCCTGGCAAACCTGCTCAGCCCCGGCGCGCCGGTCGGCCATACGCTGCACGCGCCCAGCGGCGCCATCGAGCCGATCTGGGAAGCCGCCGAGCACTACCGCCGCGACGGCGACGCGGTGGTGCTGCTGGCCGGCGAACGCTTCGGCACCGGCTCCTCGCGCGACTGGGCCGCCAAGGGCCAGCGGCTGCTGGGCATCCGCGCGGTGCTGGCGGTCAGCTTCGAGCGCATCCACCGTTCGAACCTGATCGGCATGGGCATCCTGCCGCTGCGCCTGCCGGCGGGCGTCACGCCGCACCGCCTGGCGATCCAGCCGGGCGACCGCTTCGAGATCGATTGCCCGCCGCAGCGCCTGGCGCCGCGCCAGCCGGTCGCCGTGCGGCTGCTGCGCGCCGACGGCCGCGAACAGGCCTTGCAGGCCACCGCCGCTGTCGAAACGCAACTGGAGCTGCATCTGCTGCGGATGGGCGGCGTGATTCCGGCTATCCTCGCGGATACGCTTGGCGCCGCGAAATCGGCGCCGCCCGACACGGCCCCGCGGGGCTGATTCCCACTTTCCATCCCCCATGAGCGCGCAGACCCACACTGCCAGCAAGATCCTGGAGCTGATCCGGCAGGACCGCCTGACCGAGGGCGCGCACCTGAGCGCGCAAAAGCTGGCCGACCGCCTGCGCCTGTCGCGCTCGCCGGTCAACGACGCGCTCGGCCTGCTGGAAGCGCACGGCATCGTGGCGCGCAAGCCCAACCGCGGCTACTTCCTGCAATTGGACCAGGAGGCATTGGCGCGCACCTGCGCGGACCTGGCGCCGCCCGCCGCCGAGGACATCGTCACGCAAAGCTATTTCCGGCTGGCCGATGAACTGCTGCGCGGCGTGCTGCCGATGCAGTGCAGCGAGGCGCTGCTGCGCGCCCGCTACGCCCTGACACAGGCGCAGACCCAGGCGCTGCTGGCCCGCGTGGCGCAGGAAGGCTGGGCGCAGCGGCGCCCCGGCTATGGCTGGGAGTTCTCGTCGATGATGACCACGCCCGACAGCCTGCTGCAGTCGTACCGCCTGCGCCTGGCGCTGGAGCCGGCCGCGCTGCTCGAGCCCTCCTACCGCATCGACAAGTCCGTATTGGCGCGCTGCCGCGCCGCCGAGCGCCACCTGCTCGACGGCGGCATCGACAGCGACAGCGCCGACCAGTTACACGAGCGCGGCGTGCGCTTCCACGAGTCGCTGGTGGAGGCCTCGGGCAACCCGTTCTTCATCGACACCATCAAGCGCGTCAACCGCGTGCGGCGGCTGCTGTCGTACCGCTCGATGCAGGACCGCAGCCGCTATCGCCAGCATTGCGAGCAGCACCTGGAAATCCTCGACCTGCTCGAGCGCGAGCGCAACGAAGAGGCCTCGCAGGCGCTGGCCCGCCACCTGCGCAGCACGCTCGACAACCTGGCGCGCATCCGCGGCATCCTGGCGGCCTAGGCGGCCGGGGAATCAAGCCGCTTCGCACGGGCCGCCTGGCGGCCCGCCGCGCGTCCTCAGAAATCCATCGACGCCGACAGCATCAACGTGCGCGGCACGCCCTGCGAGATGGTGCCGTAGGACGCCACGCCCGACCAATAGGCGCGGTTGAACACGTTGACGACATTGGCGCGCAGGGTCACTTCCTTGCCGTCGATGCGCGTGACATAGCGCGCGCCCAGGTCGAACGTGGTCCACGCGGGCACCGACTGCGTGTTGGCCTGGTTGACGTATTCCTTGCCGGTGTGGATCACGCCGCCGGTCAGGGTCAGCCCGGCGACCCACGGGGTATCCCATTCCGCGCCCAGGTTGGCGGTGAGGCGCGGCACGCCCACCGGCTGGTTGCCGCGCGTGGCGGGGTTGCCGGTGCGCGTCAGCTCGGCGTCCAGGAAGGTCACGCCGCCCAGCAGGCGCAGGCCGCGCAGCGGCTCGCCCGACAGGTTCAGTTCCAGGCCGCGGTTGCGTTGCTCGCTGTCCGCCGCATACACGCCGCCCGTCAACTGGCCGCTGGGCTTGGTGATCTCGAAAGCGCTCAGGGTCAGCATGGCGCTGTCGAAATCGACCTTCACGCCCACTTCCTTCTGCTTGGACTTGTACGGCTTGAACACCTGGCCGGCGTTGGCGGCGGTGGCCGGCGCCACGTCGCCCTTGCTCAGGCCCTCGATGTAGTTGGCGTAGAACGAGACGTTCCGCCACGGCTTGAGCACCAGGCCAGCCAGCGGCGTGATCGCGCTTTCGTCGTAGCTGAGGGTGCGCGCGCCCGTGACGGCATTGAAGTTGCGCGACTCGACCCGCTGCTGGCGCGCGCCCAGCGTCAACTGGACCCGCTCGTCCAGCACGCTCAGCGTGTCGGCCAGCGCGAAGCCGCTCAGGTCCGAAGACGACACCTTGGGCACGCTGGCGGGCGCGGCGATGTCCTGCCGGGGCCGCGTCACCGGGTGATAGATGTTGGACGACAGCGGCGTGCCGTTCACGCTGGCCTGCGCGTTGCGGTCGCTGTACAACGTGCCCATGAAGGTGATGGCATGGCGCACCGGACCGGTCTCCAGCTTGGCGCGCAGGCCGGCGTTGTAGGTGCTGCGATCGACCTGGAACTTGAAATGGTTGGGGGTCACCCGCGTATCGCCGGCGGCGTTGACGAGGGTTGGCGTCTGGTCGGACAGGCGGTTGATGGTGGTGCTCGAGCCCCCCGCGTCGGCGAACACCGTCAGGCGGTCGCTGATGTCGTACTCGACGCGCAGCAGCGCGGATTCGCCTTCGGACTTCCACCAGCTCCACGGCTGCGTCGCATTGCGGCGGCCGTCCGGCGCGTCCGGCACGCGCAGGCCCGCCGCCACCAGGAACGGACGCGTGGGCGCGTCGATCTTCTCGTTCTGGATCAGCAGGTCGAGCGAGGCGCGCAGCTTCTCGCCCTGGTAGTCCAGCGACAGCGCGCCGATGTCGGTGCGCGAATGCAGGTTGTCCAGCGGCGTGTCGCCCTGCCGATGCAGGCCGTTGACCCGCACGCCCCAGGCGCCGTCGTCGCCGAAGCGGCGGCTCAGGTCGACGCGGCCGCCGAACTGCGACGCCCCCGCGTAATCGGCCGACACCCGCGTCAGGTCCTGCGGCAGCGAACGCTTGGGCACCATATTGATGACGCCGCCCACGCCGCTGTTGGGCGACATGCCGTACAGTAGCGCCGCCGGCCCCTTCAGCACCTCGACCCGCTCGATGTAATCGGTGAACACGTGGTAGTTCGGCGCCACGCCATAGACGCCGTCGAAGGCAATTTCGCCCAGGTTGCCTTCGCCGATCGGAAAGCCGCGGATGTAGAACGAATCGGTCACGCCGCCGATCTGGCCGGTGAAGCGCACCGAGGAATCGACGTTCAGCGCGTCGGCCAGCGTCACCGCCTGGCGGTTGGCCAGCAGGTCCGAGGTGTAGTTGGCGACGCTGAACGGCGTGTCCATCACATCGCGGTTGCCCAGCAGGCCGAGCCGGCCGCCGCGCGCCACCTGGCCGCCCGTGTACGCCGCCGGCAGCGCCGACGCATGCGCGTCCGCGCCCGTCACCACGACGTTCGGCAGCAGCGTGGTCTCACCCTGCGGCGGCAGCCTGCGCAGCGAATAGGCGCCGCCGCCCTGCTCCGCCAGCGCGTAGCCGGAGCCCGACAGCAGCCGCGCGAAGCCCTCGCGCACCGTGTAGACGCCGTTCAGGCCGTCACTGTGCTGGCCCGCCAGCAGGGCCGGGTCGAAGGACAGCGGCACTCCGGACGCGGCGGCGAAGCGAGCCAGCGTGTCGCCCAGCGGGCCGGCGGGAATCGCATAGGACTTGCCGCTCGCCGCGCTGACGGCATCGGCGGCGCGCGCCGCCGGCGAGACCGCCGAGGCCAATGCCAGCGCCACGCCCAGGCCTAGGACGCGCACCGCCGCGCGCGAGGACGATGAGGGCGTCCGCGCGCGGCGGACGGACAGGGAACGGGAGTGACGGCTGGCCATGAGGGATCCTTCGTGGGCGGGGCATCGCGGTCGCGCCGCGACGATTCACCCGGTACACCGGACGAAGGCGGAAAAAGTGTCAGGGATTCGACGATTATTTTGTAACGGGCTCGGCGGTTCAGCGCGCCGCCACGGTGACCCAGTACGGCGTGATGCGGTGGATCCGCACCGGCAGCGTCTTCTCCAGCAGGCGCAGGCCGGCGTCGGTATCGTTCACGGGGAAGGCGCCCGACACGCGCAGCTCGGCCACCGCCGGATCGCAGCGCAGGAAGCCACGGCGGTAGCGCGCCAGTTCCGCCACCAGGTCGGCCAGGCGCCAGTTGCGCGCGGCCAGCATGCCGTCCTCCCAGGACGCCAGCGCGGCGTCGGCGGCCGACTCGGGGCCGATCCGCTGCGCGTCGAACACGGTCTGCTGTCCCGCTTGCAACACGCGCCGCGCGTCGCTGGCGGCCGGCCGGATCGCCACCGCGCCGTCGAACACGGCGACGCGGATGCCGTTGCCCTCGTCCCGCACCATGAAGCGCGTGCCCAGCGCCTGCACCGAGCCCTGCGCGGTGCGCACGATGAACGGCCGATGGACCGGCGCCGGGTCCTTGCCGGTGGTCAGCAGGATCTCGCCCGCGCGCAGCCAGATCACGCGCTGCTCGGCGGTGTACTGGATGTCAACGGCGCTGGCGGTGTTCAGCAGCAGGCGGGTGCCATCGGCCAGTTGCATGCGGCGCTGCTCGCCTGCGGCGGTGCGCGCGTCGGCGCTCCATTCGCGCCATGGCAGTTCGCGCCAGGCCAGCCAGGCGGCCGGTCCCAATAGCGCCAGGCCCGCCACGGTGCGCAGCGCCTGGCGCCGTCCGGGCCGCTCCAGGCGCCGCAACGTGCGCGCCCCCAGCTCGGGCGGCACCTGTCCGAAGCTGCGCAGCATGTCCTCCAACCGGGCCCAGGCGGCGGCATGCGCGGCGCTGCGGCCGCGCCAGCGCTCGAAGGCGGCGCGGTCCGCGGCCGACAGGGTTTCCGACTGGAAGCGCACCAGCCAGCCGGCGGCCTCTTCCAGGACCGCCGTATCGGGGGTGGCGCTCACGCGGCGCCCCCCTGGTAGGCGATGAGGCAGGCCGTCAGCGCTTTTTGCATGTGGCGCTTGACCGTGGCCAGGGACGCGCGCTGCGCGCGGGCGATCTCGGCATAGGTCATGCCGTCGAATTGCGAGGCCAGGAAGATGGCGCGGGTCCTGGCGGGCAGCGTGCGCAAGGTCGCGTCGATGGCGTACAGCGTTTCCAGGATCAGCGCCCGCACTTCCGGCGACGGCACCTCGCGCCGCGGCAACTGCGCGGCCGCGCTTTGATAGGCGTCTTCCAGCGCGCGGCGGCGCCAGTGGTCCACCACCAGGCCCTTGGCGATGTGGGTGAGCAACGCGCGCGGCTCGTCGCCGCCGCCGGCGCGCACCCGCGCCGCCATCAGGCGCACGAAAGTGTCGTGCGCCAGGTCGGCGGCATCGAACGAGTTGCCGAGCTTCTTGCGCAGCCAGACGGACAGCCAGCCGTGATGCTCTTGGTAGATCCGCGTAACGGCGTCGGTGGGCAGGGATTCGGTCGAGGACACGGCGCGGCTCGCGGTGAAATCTAAATGGGAATTGTTACTATTTTATCCCATTCCGCCGGCATCCTGTCCGCCGGCGGCGCCGCGCAACTGTTCCGCCAGCAAGGCCAGCGCCGGCTTGTCCAGCGCCTGCGCCGCATAGCACAGGCCGACGCGGCGCGACAGCGCCAGGCCATCGAGGTCCTGGGCCGCGACGCCCGGCTGCTGCGCGATCAGCGAGCGCGGGGCGATGCAGGCGCCGACGCCGGCCGCGGCCAGTTCCAGCGCCAGGCGCAAGGACCCGGCCTGCGCGGCGGGCGCGCCGGCGGCCGCGCCGTAATACGGCAGCAGGCGTTGATGGCTCGGGTGATCGGGACAGACGATCCACTGCGGCGCGGCGGTCACGGCGGCTTCGACCGGCAGCGCGATGGCGTAGGGGTCGTCCCACAGCGGCACGAACAGTTCGTCCTCGCAACGCTCGTCCTCGGTCGCCAGGCGGGCGTCGCCGACGCAGCCTTCCAGCAAATGCAGCAACAGATTGGGCACCGCCTGCCGCGCCCGTGCCACGAACGCGCGGACGTGCGCGCCCGCGATCTCGCCCTCGACGCCGATGCGCAGCTCGGCCAGGCGGGCATCCTGGCGGAACTGGCGCGCCATCGACTCGGTCTGCGCGACCAGGCGGCGCGCCTGCGGATACAGGATGCGGGCCTCGTCCGTGACCGCCACGCCGCGCGCCTGGCGCTCGAACAACTGCGCGCCCAGCAGGCTCTCCAGGCTCTTGATGGTGCCCGACAGGGCCGGCTGGCTCAGGTGCAGCCGCTGCGCGGCGGCGGTGATGTTGCGTTCCTCGAAGACCGCGATGAAGGCATTGAGCTGGCGGCTATCCATAAGTTTTTCCGATTGATGCGAGAAGAATAAACCATTTTTCAAGCGTGAAAGCCGGTCCTAGAATCGTTTTCAGCCCCTCCGGCATATGAATAACCGATACCTGGAGTCTTCACCATGACTACCCCCCAACGCCCCCTCGTCGTCGTCACCGGCGCCAGTTCCGGCATCGGCCTGGCCACCGCCCGCCTGTTCTCGTCGCACGGCCACCCGCTGCTGCTGCTGGCGCGCCGCCTGGCGCCGATGCAGGCCCTGAACCTGCCCAATGCGCTGGCCCGCCAGGTCGACGTGACCGACCGCGCCGCGCTGGCCGCCGCCCTGCGCGAGGCCGAGGCCCAGTACGGCCCCGCCGACGCCATCGTCAACAACGCCGGCGTCATGCTGCTGGGCGACATCACGCGCCAGGATCCGGCGCAGTGGGACCGCATGCTGGACGTGAACGTCAAGGGCCTGCTCAACGGCGTGCACGCCGTCGCCGCCGGCATGGTCGAGCGCGGCCACGGCACCATCATCAACATCAGCTCGGTGGCGGGCCGCAAGACCTTCCCCAACCACGTCGCCTACGTCGGCACCAAGTTCGCCGTGCACGGCCTGTCGGAAAACCTGCGCGAGGAACTGTCGCCGCACAATGTGCGCGTGGTCACCATCGCCCCCGGCGCGGTCGAGACCGAGCTGCTCAGCCACACCACCGACGAAGGCATCAAGAGCGGCTACCAGGACTGGAAGGCCGACATGGGCGGCAAGGTGCTGGCCGCCGAGGACGTGGCCAACGCGGTGTACTACGCCTACTCGCAACCGCCCGGCGTGTGCATCCGCGAAATCGTGCTGGCGGCGACCCGCCAGCAGGCCTGAGTCCGCGCTAGCGGGCCTTGAGATCGATCGCCCCGTCGGCGGCGGGCGCCAGCGTCACCGGCGCCGCGGCGGCCAGCGCCTGCAGCATGGCCTCGGGGGGATCCAGATCGAACGAAGCCGACAGGCGCAAGCGCCCCGCCCGGCTGTCGGCCAGACGCAACGGCGCGGCCAGATAGCGATTCATCTCACGCACCACCTCGGCCATCGGCGTGTCGCGGAAGACCAGGCGGCCTGTCTGCCAGGCCAGCAGCGCGTCGACGTCGGCGGGCGCCGGCACCCCGATCGCGCCGCTCGCAGGCACGCGGATGCGGTGCCCGTCGCGCAGCACCGCGAGGCCCAGGTTCCACCAATGGCCGCCCGTCACATCCGCCGTGCCCGCACGCACCAGCACCGTCACGTCGTCCTCATCGCGACGGACATCGAAGACGGCGCCGGCCGCGCGCACGTCGGCGCTGCCGGCGCGCACGATGAATGGCCGCTGCGCCTCGGCGTTCACGGTGAAGAGGATTTCCCCGCCCTGCAGTTCGACCTCGCGCCGCGCGCCGTAGAACTTGACCTCGGCCAGGGCGTTGCCATTGAGTTCGAGGACCGAGCCATCGGGCAGCGTGACCTGCTTGCGTTCGCCCCGATCGGCGCTAATGGTGGTCGCAAACGACGGCGCCTCGGCGGGCAGGCTCCACCACGCCAGCAGCGCCACGGCCGCCAGGACAACGCAGGCCAGCCCCGCGCGCGTCAGCAGTCGCCGTCCCGGGCCGCCCGCAGGCCAACGCCAGGCCAGGAATGCGGGCCGGCGCCGGCTGTCGGAATCTCGCGAAAAGGAATCTGTCATGGATGCGTGCCGCCCGCAAGGGGAGCGCGGGCCAGGAATGAACGGAAACAGCGTCGGGCACAACCGCCGGTAACCGTTCGATCGCCCACGCGGCCTTGCGTTCCCATCATATCGCCTGGACCGCGGCGGCCCCGGCGAGGTACCCGCCGGTCAATAATCCATCGGCACGTGGCTCTGCGCCGCGCGCAACTCCTGGATGTGCCGCTCGGCCTCTTCACGCTCGACCGCCGGCGGCAATGCGCGCCAGCTCACCATGTTGCCGGGCGCCTTGGCCGGCATCCAGCCCAGCACGCTGTACAGCGTGATCGCGGTGCCGCCCGTATCGAACCGCGTTTCGTAGTAGCCCTGCCGTTCCGGCGTCGTGTCGCCGGACACCCATTCCAACTGCGACATCCTGTCTCCCTCTTGATCCAGCCTGTATTGAAGCCGCGGCTCCCGCCAAACCCAAGGGTTTGCGCCTGATGGTAGCGCGCCGCCCTGCGCCCGATACGTGCACGATGCGCCCGCTTTTCAATTCTTGACAGAGGGGAATCCCTAAGATTTTTCGGCGGCGCGATTGCTAAGTCGGGAACTGAGGCGCTAGGATGCGGCAAAGGATTCTTACAAACCGGGTCCGGCGAGGCGGCCGCGCCCCGGGCCAGCCCGCCCTCGGTAGCGGGCTTCATAGGGCGACCGGTATGCCGACATCGAGCTTCATGCGCTATCCGAAAGATCGGTTGGCGGCCCTGGCCAGCGCGAGCGCACTGCGCGCCATCCGCGAGGGACTGCTCTGGACGATGCCGTGCCTGCTCGTGTCGGCGCTGTTCCTGGTGCTGTCGGTGGTGGCCGGCCAGCTCGGTCTGTCCGCGGCGCTGGTGCAGGAGCTGGCCGCCGTGCACAACCGGCTCAACATGGTCATGCCCATGCTGGTCAGCACCTCGGTTGGCTACATGCTGTCGATCCGCCACCGCGTGCCCAATCTGCCGGCCGCCTTCCTGTGCCTGTCGTACGTCGTGATCGCCGAGGGTCTGCTGGCGCCCTACCCGCATGCCGCCGCCACCCTGATCCTGAGCATCGCCATCCTGCTGCCGTTGGGCAGCGTGCCCCTGCTGGCCTGGCTGCACCGGCGCCGCTGGACGCGGCTGGCGCCCGACGGGCTCATCGGCGAGAACGTGCGGGGCACCCTCAACATGGTGATTCCAGGCCTGCTGACCGCCGGCGCGGTGGCGCTCGCGGTCAGCCTGCTGCTGCGCATTCCGGGCGTGGCGCAGTTCGACATTCCGGTCGACCTGGCCTCGCTCGACAGCCCCTTCACCACCGGTCCGATGACGGCGGCGCTGAACTCGATCTTCTGGTTCTTCGGCATCCACGGCTATCACGCGATGGCGCCCGTGATAGACGTGCTGGACCAGGCCACGGCGCTCAACGCCGCCAGCGCCGCGGCCGGCCACGAAGGCCTGTACGCGCTGAACGGCAGCCTGCTGGGCGCCTTTGTCTTCATCGGCGGCGCCGGCGCGACGCTGTCGCTCGTGGTCGCCATCCTGCTGTTCTCGCGCAGCGAATCGCTGCGGCTGCTGGCGCTGGCCAGCATTCCGGTGTCGCTGCTGAACGTCAACGAGATCCTGCTGTTCGGCCTGCCCCTGATTCTCAACCCGCGCCTGCTGATCCCGTTCGTGCTGGCGCCGGTGTGCAACGCGCTGGTGGCGCTGGCGGTGGTGCAACTGGGCTGGATTCCGGCCGCCTCGGTCTCGTTGCCGCTGACCTCGCCGGTCCTGCTCAATGCCTATCTCAGCGCCGGTGGCCACCTGGGCGGGGTGGCGCTGCAAGTGACGCTGATCGCGTTGGGCGCCTGCCTCTATGCGCCGTTCGTGGTCGCGCTGGAACGCCAGCGCAAGGCCGACGCCACCGTCTACTTCAAGTCGCTCGACACCACCTTCCCGCGATTGCAGGAGGAATCGCTGCTGTTCGCGCACGATCCGGTGGTCTCGACCTACGCCAACCGCGCCCGCCGCAGCGCCGAGATCTCGCGGATCCGCGCCATCAGCGAATACGACTTCTATCTCGAATACCAGCCGCAGGTGTCGCTGCGCAGCGGCCGCTGCACGGGCTGCGAGGCGCTGCTGCGCGCCACCGGCCCGGAAGGCACGCAACAGGCGCCGCTGGAATTCCTGCGCTGGCTGGCGCAGGCCGACCTGATGCGCGAAGTGGATCTGTGGGTGGCCAAGCAGGCGGTGCTGCAATGTCTTGCGTGGCGCAAGGCCGGTTTCACCCTGCCCCTGACCGTCAACGTCACCAGCGGCACACTGACCTCGGCTTCGTATCTGGACAAGCTCGTCAAGGTGCTGGAGCAGGCCCAGGGCCAGGTATCGGTGGAGCTGACCGAGGATGCGCTGGTGGAAGACGCGCAGGCGCTGCACACGGCGTTCGACCGCCTGCATGGCATCGGTTGCAAGGTCTATATCGATGACTTCGGCACCGGCTACTCGGCCCTCAGCTACCTGCACCAGTTCGAGATCGACGCGGTCAAGATCGACCGCAGTTTCGTGCTCGCCCAGAGCAGCGCGCGCGGCGCCCAGGTCATGAGCGGCCTGCTGCGCTTCTGCGAGGCGCTGGACCTGCAGATCATCGTCGAAGGCGTGGAGACCCAGGAGCAGCTCGCCGCTCTCGAATCCAGCGCCGAGATCATCGTGCAAGGCTGGTTCTACAGCAAGGCGCTGTCAGGCGAGCACCTGGTGGAATTCGCGCGGCGGCGCATGCCGGCCGCCGCGCACAGCGGCAGCGCCGCCGCTATTTGATGCCGATGAACGGCAGCGCCGCGCCCGGCACCTGCGTGGAGGGCAGCACGCCATCCCATTTCTCGACCGCGTTCAGGCTGACCAGATTGGTGTTGGCGGCCAGCGCCTCGGCCTTGGCGCGGATCGACGCGGCCTCGGCTTCGCCGCGCATGCGGATGCCGTCGGCCTCGGCGGTGAACTGCTGGCGGCGCGCGTCGGCTTCGGCCTTGGCCTTGACCACCTGGATTTCGGCGTTGATCATCGCCGTTTCCTTCTGCTGGCGGGTGGTCTCGATCTGCACCTGCGCCAGCATGCGCTGTTCGATCGAGTGCTCGTAGGCCTGCGAGAAACCGACTTCCTCGATCTGCACGCCCACCACCTGCACCGGCGCGCCTTCCATGGTCTTGAGCACGGCGTTGTTCACGTCCAGGCCCAGCTTCTGGCGTTCCTGGATGGCGCGCACCGCGGTGTACTGGCCGAACACGTTCTTGACCGCGTCGGGCGTCTTGCGTTCGAGCACGCGCATCTGCAGGTTGCTGATGGTGCCGTACTCGGAATACAGCTCGGCCACGTGCTCGGGCGGCACGCGGTAGGTGACCGACACGCGCAGCGTGGCCGGTTGCTGGTCATAGCTATAGGCTTCGAGCTTCTCGAACACGAAAGTGTGGTCGCGTACCGACACCGTCATCACGTTGTCGATGAAGGGCGTCTTGAAATCCAGGCCCGGCTCGGACACGCGCACCAGCTTGCCGTTGCGCAGCACCACGCCGCGTTCGCCCTGGTCCACCTGGAACCACGAACCGAACGCCAGGCACAGGATCAGCACGAACAGCACGCCCGTGATGATGGCCACCTTCAGGCTGCGCGGTTTGACGGACTTGACGATCTGGAGGTCGGTCGGCTTCACTTTCAGTCCCTTTCTGATTTGTTGCGTTTACGATCCGAGAGCACGGCGGCGATGCCGCGCGCGAGCAAATAGGCGACCACGGCCGCCCCCACCAAGATCAGGAAATATCGCATCTGGCATTCCCCCCCGGAATAGAAGCGAGCGATTCTAGCCCGAGTCAGCGGCGTGAAAGGTTACGGTTGTTGCAATAGGAAAAACCGCTTGCCAATGGAGATGGTGCGCGTTCCAGCATTGCGGTACGCTGCATGGGCCTTAACTCCGGGTGCCCATCATGCGCCGCTCGATCGCCATTTTCGTGACCGCCTTGGCCTGTACCACCCTCCTCGCCCCCGCCTGGTCGGCGCCGCCTGAAAACCGCGGCAAGCCCGATCACGCCGGCAACGGCAACGGCAATGGGAACAACAAGGGCAATGGCAACAGCGGCGGCAAGAACAAGGGCAACGGCAAGGATGCCGACACCAACGTCAGCGTCACCCTGAGCACCGCGGGCATCAGCATCTCGACCGCGCGCGGCTACGCGGTGCAGGCTGGCGCCACCGGCTATGGCTCCCTGCCGCCCGGCATCCGCAAGAACCTGGCGCGCGGCAAACCGCTGCCCCCGGGCATCGCCAAGAAGATGGTGCCCGGCCCGATGTTGGCCCGGCTGCCGGTGCATCCCGGTTACGAGTGGCGCGTGGCCGGCAATGACCTCATCCTGATCGCCATCGCCACCGGCATCGTCGCGGACGTGCTGGCGGGCGTGTTCGACTGAAGCGTATCGACTGGCCGCCTGGCTAGTCGTAGTAGGCCAGGCCCAGCCGCGCCAGGTCGTCCGGATAGTCGAAGTAGGCTTCGTCCAGCGCATGCAGGCGCGCCTGCTCGGCCTCGGTCATGGCGCCGTAGATATCGTTCAGTTCGATCACTTCGGGCGTGGCCTCGAAACGATCGACCAGGCCGCGCATCTCCGCCAGGATGGCGCGCGTGCGCGCCGCGCCGATCTTGCCCAGCGCCAGCAGCGCCAACTGGCAGGTCGGATCGCCCCAATTGCACAGGAACTGCATGAAGCCGCCGTTGTTGATGTCGGCTTCCATGCGCCACAGCGCAACCAGTTCCTGCTCGCGCTGCGGCAGGCTTTCCAGCTTCCACTCCACCGCCCGCAACGCCGCCAGCGCGCCTTCGTAATGCGCGTCCCACAACAGGTCGCGCACGTTCAGCATGCCCGCGGCCGAAGGCTCCAGCAAGTCCGGCCACACCACGCCATGGTCGTCGTCCACCAGTTGCCACTGTTCGCGCTCGGCCGGGCTGGCCTTTTCCAGCCGGATATGCCGCCGGATCGGCTCGCGCAGCGTGCGGCCGTCGGCCAGCGTCAGCAGGATGTGGGTCTCGGTCAGGGCGAGATGGCGGATGCGGTAGTCGGCGGACATGCGATGTCTCGAAGCGTAAGCAGAAATCCGGAACGCGCAGAAGATAACGGATCGCGCCTCGGCCGTCGAGGCGCGCCGCGCCCGTTTATCGTTCCTCGCATCAGGCCGCACACTGTTACGCCCGCGCATGGCCTATCTGCTACCGTAAAGCCTGCCCCGGGCCCGGCCCGCGCGCCGCGTCCGCCATGTCTTCACCGGGAGATCGACAATGCCGCGCCCCTCCGCGTCCACGCCCCTGATCGGCGTGATTCCGCCCTATGTCCTGGACCGCCTGGCACAGCACGCCGACGCGCGTGTCAGCATGCCGGCCGTCAAAACACTCATCATCGACCAGCAGCAACGCGGATTGCGTGAAATGGCCGCGCGGCCGTCGCGGGCCCAGGTGGCGGCTCCTCGCGCTTCGGATGCCGGCGGCACGCCGCAACGCGCGGTGCACGACGCGGCCAACACCACCGCCCTGCCCGGCAAGCTGGTGCGCGCCGAAGGCGCCAAGGCCAGCGGCGACGCGGCGGTGGATGAAGCCTACGATCACCTGGGCGCGACCTACAGGCTGTTCCACGACGTCTACCAGCGCGACTCGATCGATGGCGCGGGCCTGCCGCTGGTGGGCAGCGTGCATTACGGCGAAGACTACGACAACGCCTTCTGGAATGGCTCGCAGATGGTGTTCGGCGACGGCGACGGCGAAGTGTTCAACCGCTTCACCGTGGCGGTCGACATCATCGGCCATGAACTGACGCACGGCGTCATCGACAGCGAAGCGGCGCTGGCCTACCAGGGCCAGTCGGGCGCGCTCAACGAATCGCTGTGCGACGTGTTCGGCGCGCTGGTCAAGCAATACGCCCTGGGCCAGGACGCGCGCGAAGCCGACTGGCTGGTGGGCCAGGGCCTGTTCCTGCCGAAAGTGCAGGCGCGCGCCCTGCGCTCGATGGCCGAGCCCGGCAGCGCCTACGACGATCCGGTGCTGGGCAAGGATCCGCAGCCGGCGCACATGAGCGGCTACGTCGATACGCCGCATGACAATGGCGGCGTGCACATCAACTCCGGCATTCCGAACCGCGCCTTCTACCTGGCCGCGACCGCCCTGAAGGGACCGGCCTGGGAAATAGCCGGCCGCATCTGGTACGACACGCTGCGCGACAAGCGCCTGCGCCACGACGCCGACTTCGCCGCGTTCGCGCGCCTGACGCTGGACGTGGCACGCGGGGCGCACGGCGAGGCCGCGCACAAGGCCGTCGCCGGCGCCTGGGCGGCGGTGGGCATACAGCCATGATCGACCTGCCTCCGCTCGAATTCGCGCTGCGCGTCAGCCTGACGCGCGAAGGCGGGCTGGCCTACCTGCCCGGCTTGGCGCGCACCCGCAGCATCGACCTGACCTCCTGCCCGCCCGGGCTGCGGCAGGAGGTCGGCGAAGCCCTGCGGCGCACCGCCCCGCTGGCCACGCCTGACTGCGCCGCCCAGGGCGGCGACCAGCGGTACTTCCATGTGGAACTGGCGTTCCGCGATCCGGCCAGCGGCGATACGGCCAGCCTCACCTTCGACGTGCCGGAAGCGCAGGCGCCCGACATCCTGGTGCGTCTGTGGCGCGCCCAGGCCGGCGGCTAGAAAACGCCGCTTGCGGCGTGCGCCGGCGTCACTGCGCCGCGCGTTGCGGCGCCTGGGCCGGATGCGTGCGGAACGCGCCAATCTGGATCGCGCGGCCCGCCAGCAGTCCGCAGCCCGCCATCGCCAGGCACAATGCGGCGCACAGACCGAGCGCCGCCGACCAGCCCCCCAGCCGATCGTGCAGGGCGCCGACCAGCGCCGGTCCGCTGGCCGCGAACAGGTAGCCGACGCACTGCGCCATGCCCGACAGCGCCGCCGCCTGCTGCGCGTGGCTGGCGCGCAGGCCCACGAACATCAGGCCCAGGATGATGCCGCCGCCCGTGCCCAGGCCGAGCAGCACGATCCACAACGTGGCCCAGCCCGGCGCCGCGATCAAGCCGACGAACGCCACCAGCGAGGACAGCGCCGAGCAGAACGCGGCCGCGCGCTGGTCCTTCATGCGGCGCACCACCGGCGCCAGGAACAGCGCGGGCCCGGCCGACATCAACTGCAGCAGCCCGTGCAGCGAGCCGGCGCGCTCGGCCGAGTAGCCCGCGTCGCGCAGGATCGCCGGCAGCCAGCTCACGCCCACGTAGAACACGAAGGAATTGATGCCCAGGTAAAGCGTGACCTGCCAGGCCAGCGCGGAATGCCACAACCGGCCGCCATGCGGCGCGTGCGCGGTGGACGCGGCCGGCGGCGTATGGTTGGCCAGTTGCGGCAGCCACAGCAGCACCCCGGCCACCGGAATCGCCAGCAGGCACAGCGCCGAGAAGCGCCAACTGCCGCCCGCCAGGCTGGCCAGCGGCACCGCCAGGGCAGAGGCGGCGCCGGCCGCGATGCTCATGGTCAACACATAAGCCGAGGTCAGGCCCGCCACGCGCTGCGGGAAGTCGCGCTTGAGCAGGCTGGGTAGCAGCACGTTGCCGACGGCGATACCCGAACCGATGACCGCCGTGCCGGCATACAGCGCCCAGGCCTGGCCCTGGCTGCGCAGCACGATGCCGCCGCCGATGAGCAGCAGCGCGGCGAACAGCGTGCGCTCCAGCCCATGGCGACGCGCCATGCCGGCCGACACCAGCGAAACGATGGCGAACGCCAGCAGCGGCAACGTGATCAGCATGCCGGCGGCGGTATTCGACAGGCCGAGCTGTTCACGGATCAGGCCGACCAGCGGTGGCATGCCGGTGACCGGCGCGCGCAGCGCCATGGCGATGAAGAGGATGCCCACGATCAGCAGAACGGGGCGTCGGGAAGCGGGGGAGGAAGCGGAAGGAATCATGCCGTCAGCTTAGGCAAAGCCGTCTCTGCTGAATTTCGAGATAATGACAAAATATCCCTGAATCCAGCCAAGGCAGCGCCGCGCCATGTATCCGCCGCACGCCCACAGCCCCTATTTCGATCCCGACACGCCCACGCAATGGACCTACGCCATGCGCGTGGAGGCGGCCCGCAACGAACACGAATCGCCCACCCATCACCACCGCATGGGCCAGTTGGTGCTGTCGCTGCAGGGCGGGGTGACCAGCTTCGTGCCGCAGGGCCTGTGGATGGTGCCGCCGCGCTGCGGCGTGTGGATCCCCGGCGGCGTGCCGCACCGCAACCGCGTCACCGACAACGGCCGGGTCTGCTTCCTGTTCGTGCCGGCGGACACGCCGGGCCTGCCGACGCAATGCTGCACGCTGGCGATCACGCCGCTGGTGCGGGAAATGGTGGCGCACCTGGCCGACCTGGCGCCGGCCGACACCGCTCTCCCCGCCAACCGCCGTCTGGCCGCCGTGCTGGTCGAGCAATTGACGCGGATGCCGACCGAGCAGTTGCACCTGCCGCTGTCCGACCATCCGCGCCTGCGCGAGATTGCCGCGTCGCTGCGGGCCAATCCCGCCGACCGCAGCACCGCGGCCGAATGGGGCCGGCGCCTGGCCATGAGCGAACGCACGCTGGCGCGCCTGGTGCGGCAGGAGGTTGGCATGAGCTTCGGCCGCTGGCGCCAGCAGATGCACATCGTCATGGCGCTGCAGCGGTTGTCGTCGGGCGTGTCGGTGCAGCGCACCGCCGAAGACCTGGGCTACGAATCGGTCAGCGCCTTCATCACCATGTTCCGCAAGGCGCTGGGACAGACGCCTGCGCGCTACTTCGCCGACAAGGCCTAGGGCCGCGGTTCCCGCGCAAGGGCGCGGCGGCGTGGCGGACCGGGCGCGCCGCTTCAGTCCTTGGGACCCGCCACCAGGAACAGCCGCGGGAACGGCAGCAGCACGGTGCCATCGGCCAACGCGGGATAGGCGCGCGCAATCTCGTCCCGATAGCGCGCCAGGAAGGCCGCCTGTTCGTCAGCGTCCAGCTTGTTCAGATAAGGCCGCAGCGCCGTGCCCTTGAACCATTCCACCACCGCCTGCGCGCCTGCCAGCGGGTGCATGTAGGTCGTGCGCCAGACGTCCAGTCGGCCGCAATGCGGCTTGAGCAGTTCGTAGTACCAGGCGGCGCTGTGACGCGGCGGATGCTTGACGCCGCCGATCTTGCCGGCCCAGGGGCCGTCGGCGGCGACCTGGCGCGCCAGCTTGTGGGCCGGCTCTTCCAGGTTGTCCGGCGTCTGCACCGCCAGGCTGCCGCCCGGCGCCAGCTTGCCCACCAGGCGCGGATAGAGGGTCGCGTGGTCCGGCACCCACTGCAGCGCGGCGTTGGCCAGGATCACGTCGTACTGGCGCGGCGGATTCCAGGTTTCGATGTCGGCCAGTTCGAACGCGATCGACGGCAGGCGCTTGCGCGCCGCCTGCACCATGTCGTCGGAGCTGTCCATGCCGGTCACGTCGGCCTGCGGGTAGCGGGCGGCCAGCACCTCGGTGGAGTTGCCGGGGCCGCAGCCCAGATCCACCGCGTGGCCGACCTGTTCGTTCGGCAGGGCGGCAACCAGGTCGCGCACCGGGCGGGTGCGTTCGTTTTCAAAGGCGGAATACTGTTTGGCGGACCAGGTCATGGCGGCTCCTTGCGTGGGTCTGGGTACGTTCCGCACTCTACGCCGCGTCATTCCATATGACAAATATATATAGGGCTACACATTCATATTTACTGGATATGCCGACACCCTGTCAGAATGCGACCATTCCCCATCCGGAACTTGATGAATGCCTCCGCAACTGGTCCTGTTGCCCGGCATGGACGGCACCGGCGATCTGTTTGATCCGCTGCTGTCCGCGCTGCCCCCCGCGCCGCCGCCCATGGTGCTGCGCTATCCCGCCCGCGAGCCGCTCGGTTACCCCGCGCTCGAACAGCGCGTGCGCCAGGCCCTGCCCGCGCAGGCGCCCTTCGTGCTGCTGGCCGAATCCTTCTCGGGACCGCTGGGCGCCGCCATCGCCGCCGCGCCGCCGCCAAACCTGCGCGGCCTGATCCTGTGCGCCTCGTTCGTGCGCGCGCCGCATCCCCGGCTGGGCCTGGCGCGGCCGCTGGCCAACTGGCTGCCGGTCACACTGCTGCCGCGCGCGGTCCTGCATCACCTGTTGCTGGGCGCCCATGGCACGCCGGCGCTGCGCGCCGCGCTGGACCGGGCCGTCGCGCAGGTGGCGCCCGCCGTCATGCGAGCCCGCCTCCAGGCCGTGATGGCCGCCGACCAACGCGCGGCATGTGCCGGCGTGCGCCTGCCGCTGCTATACCTGCAGGCGCGCCACGACCGCGTGGTGCCGCCCGCCGCCGCCACGCTGGTCAGGCAATTGGCGCCGCAGACCCTCCTGGTCGACATCGACGCGCCGCACTGCCTGTTGCAGGCCGCGCCCGAGGCCGCCGCCGCGGCCATCGCCGACTTCCTGCGCACGCTCGACCCCGCCCCCGCCGAGGGGGCTGTTTCCTCTTGAGGCGGCTCGGCGATGAAAAAGGGCCCCCACGCCGCGCCTTCGGCTTGCTGCCCCCCGAGGGGGCTTTTTCATCTTGAGGCGGCTCGGCGATGAAAAAGGGCCCCCACGCCGCGCCTTCGGCTTGCTGCCCCCCGAGGGGGCTTTTTCATCTTGAGGCGGCTCGGCGATGAAAAAGGGCCCCCACGCCGCGCCTTCGGCTTGCTGCCCCCCGGGGGGGCTTTTTCATCTTGAGGCGGCTCGGCGATGAAAAAGGGCCCGCCATGGGCGGGCCCTCTGCTCTTGCCGGGTTTACTCGGTCTTCAGCTCAGGCTGCGACGCCCCCGAGCGGGTCTTCCACAGCGAGAACAGCACGCCGCCGCCGATCAGGCCGAAGGTCACCGACAGCGACACCACGGCGGGAATCTTGCCGATGAAGCCGACCAGGAAGATCTTCGTGCCGATGAACACCAGTACCAGCGACAGCGCGTACTTCAGGTAGTGGAAACGATGGATCATCGCCGCCAGCGCGAAGTACAGCGCGCGCAGGCCCAGGATCGCGAAGATGTTGCTGGTGTACACGATGAACGGGTCGGTGGTGATGGCGAAGATCGCCGGCACCGAGTCCACCGCGAACAACAGGTCCACGAACTCGATCAATACCAGGGCCAGGAACAGCGGCGTGGCCCAGCGCACCGTCTTGCCCGTGGCCGCATCCGGCTCGCGCACCCAGAAGGCATTGCCGCGCAGGCCATCGGTCACGCGCATGCGGCGCTTGAGGAACTTCAGGATCGGGTTGGTGGCGATGTCCGGCTCCTGGTCGGCGATCATCCACATCTTGATGCCGGTGAACACCAGGAACGCGCCGAACAGGTACATCAACCAGCCGAAGTTGCTGACCAGCGCGGCGCCCAGGCCGATCATGATGGCGCGCAGCACGATCACTCCCAGGATGCCCCAGAACAGCACGCGGTGCTGGAACTGGCGCGGGATGGCGAAGAAACTGAAGATCAGCGCGATCACGAACACATTGTCCAGCGACAGCGATTTCTCGATCAGGAAGCCCGTGTAGTAGGCCATGCCGCTGGCCGGGCCCATCTGCCACCAGACCCAGCCGCCGAACAGCAACGCGGCCGAAATGTAACCCGCCGACAGCAGCAGGCTTTCGCGCACGCCGATCTCGCGGTCTTCCTTGTGCAGCACGCCCAGGTCGAAGACCAGCAGGGAGATGACGATGCCGATGAACAGCAGCCAGCTCCAGGCCGGCGTGCCGGCGAAGTCGGCTTGTAGAAATGAGAGCAAGGCTTCCATGATGTTCCCGCTTGTGTGTGAAGGCCCTCATGATCCGGATCCCGGGCCGATGGAGAAATCAGCCTGAAAGTGAGTTATGGTTCGAAAAAACCGAAGTGAACATCGCCATGCTCAATTACCGCCACCTGTATTACTTCTGGATGGTCGCCAAGGAAGGCGGCTTCTCGCGCGCCGCCGAGCGCCTCGACATGGCCATCCAGACCATCAGCGCCCAGGTGCGCGAACTGGAAAAGAACCTGGGCCACCAGTTGCTGCGTCCGGCCGGGCGCGGGGTGGCCCTGACCGACGCCGGCCAGGCCGCCTTCGCCCGCGCCGAGGAGATCTTCCAGATCGGCCAGGAACTGCCGCAGGAAGTCCGCGCCGCCGCCACCAAGCCGGTGATCCGCCTGTCGGTGGGCCTGTCGGACGGCATCTCCAAGCTCGCCGCCCACGCGCT
This sequence comes from Achromobacter sp. CF-sbj1-Ac2-l, assembly GCF_052698165.1. Lineage (NCBI taxonomy): Bacteria > Pseudomonadati > Pseudomonadota > Betaproteobacteria > Burkholderiales > Alcaligenaceae > Achromobacter > Achromobacter sp. CF-sbj1-Ac2-l. The sequence continues at coordinate 5,095,232 of NZ_CP199855.1, forward strand.
GCTAGGGCCGGTGCTGGACACCCCGGACCTGCGCCTGACCTGCCACGAGGGCGAGGTCGAGGAACTGCTGGGCGAACTGGCGCGCCACCACCTGGACCTGGTGCTGGCCGGCCAGGGCGCGCCGGCCAACCCCAACCTGCGCCTGACCAGCGACCGGCTGGTGTCCTCGCCGGTCGATTGGTACGGCCCGGCGCGGCTGGTGCGCAAGGCCGACACGCAGGACTTCCCCCGCTGCCTGGAGCGCCTGCCGGTGTTGCTGCCGACCGGCCATTCGGTGCTGCGCCAGACGCTGGACCGGTGGTTCAATGAACAGGGCCTGCGGCCCAACGTGGTCGGCGAGTTCGAGGACAGCGCGCTGATGTCGGTGTTCGCCGCGCGCGGCCTGGGCGTGTTCCCGCTCAGCCGCCTGGGCGGCGACGACGTCGGCCTGCTGCGCGGCCTGCGGCCGCTGGCGCGCTGCGACAGCGTGCACGAGGAAATCCACGGCATCCGCAATCGGCGCGGGCAGCACCACCCGCTGGTGCAGCAGATACTGGCGCATGCCAAGACTTCGGTTTTTTCTTAATGATTGTCACAAAGACGCTGGTTTTTCAGAATCCGTTTCCGCTCTATCGTGGCGTTTCTTTCCTGAATCACCGGAGTACCGCAACAATGAAGAAAATCATCTGGATCGCTTTCGCCGTACTGGCCGCGCTATGGACCGGCCTGGTGGCGCTGACGCTACAGTTGGCGGACTGGGTGCTGGCGGCCATCGCCTCGACCCAGGTGCCGGGCGCCGCCGCGATCGGCTCGGCGCAATGGCAGGCGCCCGCGTGGGCGGCCCCCTGGGTCGACGCCGGCCTGATCCAGTCGCTGCAGTCGGGGCTGGTGTGGCTGGTGGACCTGCTGAACCAGGTCCTGCCCGCGGCCGGCAGCCTGGGCACCTGGATCGCGGTGCTGGGCTGGCTGTTCTGGGGCTTCATCATGGCAGCCCTGCTGGTGCTGGCGCTGATCCTGCACTGGCTGGCCGGCAAGCGCCCGCAGGGCGACGGCCCCGGCCGCCAGGTGGTGTAATAAGGCAGGCAACGCGGCGTCCCGGCGCGCTGCCTCCTCTTATAGGAGCGTACCGTGCCGTCCCGACTATTCCGCGCCGCCATCCTGCCCGCCGCCGTCCTGGCGGCGTCCGCGCACGCGAACACACCGCCCCACGGCATCGAGGTGTGTACGCTGACCGGCACGTCGGGGCAGTACAGCGTGCGGGTTCGCAACACCGGGTCAGCCCCGTTGGCGCGGGCCGACGTGACCGGCGTGCGGCTGGACGGCGGCGGCCAGCCGCAGGGCAACATCAGCGTCAGCCTCACGGCCATTCCCCCCGGCCGCTACGAAACCGCGATCCTGGCGCGGCACGGCGAATCTGCCGCGCTGGTCAGCATCGCCACCTACCAGTCCGTCAACGGCCTCGAGACCCGGCAACAGGAACTGTTCGCCGGCAAGGTGGCTCACGTGTCGCCCGGTTCGGCCCTGCAATACACGCTGGCGCCGCTGGCGCTGCGCGGCTGGACCGTGGCCTACGGCGGCCCCAACGCGCCCACGCTGGCCCCCGGCAGCGCCGTGCTGCTGGTGTATCCCGCGCGCAGCGGCAAGAAGATGGATACCCGGCCCGAAGCGGGCCGCACGCCCGCCGACGTGGTGCCGCTGGCGCCCTGCCCCGTGCCGCGCGGCAGGTAGGGACGCAGCGGGCTCCGACCGCCACGGCGTCCATGGCATGACGGCGCTACGTGCCGTTCAGCAGGTCGCGCTCGTTCAGCAGCGCGTAGACGATCTCGGGCCTGTTGTCGAAGCCGCGGCGGATGGCGGCCGGAATCGACGTGCGCGTCTTGCGGCACAGGCCGGGCTGCTCGTCGAGCTGGATGGCAATGCCGCGCGAGGTGCGCACTTCGTTGTCGCTGGGGATGATGCGCACCACGATGCCCAATTGCGCCTGCATGCGGCCCTGCATGGCGCGCAGGTCTTCCAGGCTGGCAATGTTCTCCAGCCGCGCCACCAGGCGCTTTTCCTCTTCCTTGGTGAGCCGCAGGATGCGCACGTCCGCCGCCGGATCGGCCAGCAGCCGATCGCGGTCGCACATACAGGCGCCCGGCGGGCATTCTTGACGGATGGGGAACGGGAGGTTCATGGCGCGCGCGTCGCAAGCTATCCGATGATTCTACCCAGGAACCCGCAGCCGCCGCGACCCTCGACGCGTCCCCCGCAGGCACGGCGCGCGGCGCGACGGCTCGGGCATAATGCGCCGAGAAGAAATCCGGGAGGCGCTGCCTTGAAAATGTTCCTGCTTGCGGCCATGCTGGCCGGCGCCGGCGTCAGCGCCGACGCATTCGCGCGCGACCATGCCTACGACATCAAGCCGGGCCTGCGGGCGGTAGTAACCGTCGACGGGGCCACGCAGCAGCGCGTCAGCGTTCGCGTCGGCAAGGGCGCGCCGCAGGAAATCGCCCGCCTGGACGACGAAGCGGTCGACGTCTTCGAGACGCCCGACATCGACCACGACGGTTACCGCGACCTGGTCATCGGCCAGAGCGGCGGCGGCGGCCAGGTCCAGGCCCGGCTGTTCCTGTACCGGCCCAAGGAAGGCAGGTTCCGCGAGATCGCGCATCCCGCGCCGCTGGCCAGCCCGTGCCACCAGTTCGTCAACCCCGTGTTCGATGCCGCCAAGGCCGCGTTCTCGGTGGGCTGCCGCTACGGCGCCGACAGCAATGGCATCGAGGACTACGCGCTGCGCCCCGATGGCACCGCGCGCCCGGTGCGGTGGACCGCCCAGGCGCTGTTCGACCTGGAGGACAGCGCCTTCGAGCTGACCTACGGATTCAATGAAGACGGCACGGTGGCGCGCATCCAGATCGACGGCGACGACTCGCCGCTGGATGGCGACAGCAGCGTGCCCTTCGACCGGCTCGACCTGTACGACGCCCCCGATGTAAAGGCGCTGTCGACGCGGACAGCCAAGGCCGGGGAGCGCCTCGACGTGATCGCGCTGCGTCCGCAGTGGCTGCAGGTGCGCGAGGCCGGCGCGAGCGCGGATGCGCCGCCGGCATGGGTGCGCTACGCCGACCTGAAGATCGACAAACACCGCTATGCCCCGGCGCCGCGCACGCCCACGAGCGGCCTGATGCTGTCCGTCTATGGCCACCTGGGCACCACGCTGTACGAGGCCGGCGGCCGCTTCACGCTGCACGTGACCAACCTCGGCCCCGAGTCGGCGCGACTGCAATCGCCACGCATCTGGCTGCTGTTCATCGACGCGCAGGATCGGCGCACGCTGCAGCCGCTCTACCAACGCCCGCCGGTGACGCTGGCCGCGCCCGCCGTTGCGGCCGCCGCCGCGCAGACTTCCCCCGCCTATGCCGACAACGCCGACCGGCCTGCGGCGCCCACGGGCCCGCGCCACGTGGCCGACTGGGCCGACGACCCGGTGCTGTGGCGTCCGGACGGAAACGGCGGGTTCGAGTACCAGGTAAGCGCCGGCAACGGCCAGTACGTGCCCTTCTTCCCCGACCTGGCCCCCGGCCGCTACCGGCTGGTCGTGGCGCTGACGGACCCGGCCGCCGCAACCAGCCCGGTCTACTCGAACGCCATCGAAGTCGACCTGCCCTTCCCCAAACGGCAATGAGCGCGCCCCGCTGGCCCCGCCGCGCCCTTGTTGCCCTCGCCAGCCTGGGCGTGGCCGTGGCGCTGGCCGCCGCCGCCCTGGTCGCGGCGGGCCTGCAGGCCGACGCCCCGCAGGCCGACGTCGCGGTGGTGCTGGGCAACACGGTCGCGCCCGACGGCAAGCCCTCGCCGCGCCTGGCCGCCCGGCTCGACCGCGCCTACGACTGCTACGCCGCCGCGCGCTGCCGCGTGCTGTTCGTCAGCGGCGGCGTCGATCCGGCCGGCCATGACGAAGCGGCGGTGATGCGCGACTACCTGATCGCGCGCGGCGTGCCGGCCGACCGGGTGGTCGCGGACAGTCTCGGCAACGACTCCTGGGCCACCGCCCGCCACGCCAGCGCCTACATGCGCGAGCACGGCTACGCCAGCGCCACGGCCATCACACAGTACTTCCACGTACCGCGCACCATGCTGGCGCTTAGGCGCCATGGCGTGCCGCAGGTCGGCGGCGCCTCGCCCCGCTATGCCGAGGCGCGCGACCTGTATTCGATCCTGCGCGAGCTGCCGGCCATCGCCTGGTACGGACTGCGGCCGCTATAGTTTCCCTTCCTCTCTTTCCACAGACGCTACCGTGCTTATCTTCCACAATCCCGTCCACGGCAAACACGATGGCCGCCAGGAAATGTTCCGCGGCAGGCTGGTGCCCTGTCACGAGACCCCGGCCCGGCTCGAATACGTGCTGGACGCCCTGCGCGAGCGCGGCATCGGCACGCTGCGGGCGCCGGCCGCGCCCGACCTGGACCTGATCCGCCGGGTGCACAGCCCGCGCTACGTCGACTTCCTGCAACGCGCCTGGGCCGACTGGATCGCGCTGGATCCGGCCAATGCCGAGCTCGACATCCTGCCGTCGGTGTGGCCGGTGCGCGGCTTCCGCCACGACATCTCGCCCAGCAACTTCGCCGCGCGCGTCGGCCTGTTCTCGTTCGACAGCGGCAGCCCGCTGACGGCGGGCACCTGGGAGGCGGCGGCCGCCGGCGCGGCCTGCGCCATCGACGCCGCGCGCGCGGTCTCCAGCGGTCACGGTCCGCGCACCGCCATGGCGCTGACGCGCCCGCCCGGCCATCACGCCGGCGCCGACTTCTTCGGCGGCTACTGCTTCCTGAACAACGCCGCGCTGGCGGCGCAGGCGCTGCGCGAGGCCGGCGCCGAGCGCGTCGCGGTGCTGGACATCGACTACCACCACGGCAACGGCACGCAGAGCCTCTTCTACGAGCGCGGCGACGTGCTGACCGTGTCGGTGCATGGCGACCCGACCACCGAATATCCCTTCTTCCTGGGTTATGCCGACGAACCCGGCCAGGGCGCCGGCCTGGGCGCCAACCTGAACCTGCCGCTGGCGGCGGGCACCGACTTCGCCGGCTGGACCGAGGCGCTGGAACAGGGCCTGGCCGCCATCGGCCGCTTCAAGCCGGACGCGCTGGTGATCGCGCTGGGCGTGGACACGTACGAAGGCGACCCCATCTCGAAATTCAAGCTGCGCAGCGCCGACTACCTGCGGGTGGGCGCGCGGCTGGCCCGGCTGGGCCTGCCCGCGGTGTTCACCATGGAAGGCGGCTACGCGGTGGCCGAGGTCGGCGTCAACGTCGCCAACGTGCTGGAAGGCTACGCCGGCTGAGCGGCCGCGGCCATCCGCCGCCACACGGCCTCGACCGCGGCGCGCGCGTCGCTGCGGTCCTTGAATGCCAGGATGGTCACCTCGATGTCCCAGGCGCGGTTGGCCAAGGGCACGAGGTCGGCCGTCTCCAGCCGCCGCAGTGCGCTGTCGGCCAGCCACGCCACGCCCAGCCCCTGCGCCGCCATGTCGCCCAGCACGTCCGACATCTCCGCCTCGAACAGGCGCACACCGTGCAGGGGCTCCGGCCCGCCCTCGATGGCCGCGTCGATCAAGCGCGCGAAATAGACGCTGGGCGAATACATCAGCAACGGCACCGGCCGCGCCGTGGTTCCCGGCAGGTCCAACCGCTCGCGTTCGACCAGGGCGCGCGCCGCGTAGGGCCGAATCAGCTCGCGCCCCAGCGTCAGGCAGTCGTAGCGCGACAGGTCCAGCGGCAATGGCTGCGCCAACTGGTGGAAACAGATCAACAGATCGGCCGCGCCCGAGGTGAAGGCCGACACCGTGTCATGCACATTGCCCGTCTGCAGGCTGCAACTGAGCTGCTGGCCCGCGCTCCAGTCGCGCCACCAGCGCGGCAGGTGGGTCGTCGCCAGGGCATAGGACGTCGCCAGTCGCAACTGGTTGCGCGCCGGCACGGCGGCGATTCCCGCGCGCGCCTCGACCAACTGGTTGACCAGTTCGATGGCCGCGACGCGGAAACGCTCGCCCGCCTCGGTGAGCTGGGTCGGGAAAGCGGAACGGTCGATCAGCCGCGCGCCGGCCCAGTTCTCCAGGCTCTGGATGCGGCGGCTGAACGCCGCCTGCGACAGATTGCGGGCCTCGGCCGCGCGCGTGAAATTGCGCAGCTCCGACAGGGTGATGAAGTCCTGCAGCCACCGGGTATCCATACCGCTCCTTGCGCGATTCGCATGGGTCATGCGCGCCATGCATGGCGCCGCATGCGTACTTCGCATTGGACGCCGGCGCCGCGCCGCCAGACACTGCGTCCGTCGGTTCCGCATTGGAACCTGCCTTTTGCCGGAGTGTAAACATGGATCAAACCCTGCGTGCGGCGGCCCGCGAATACCTCATCCGCTACGGCGGCGACACCTTCCCCAACCTGTTCAAGTCGGCCAAGGGCACGGTGGTGCGCGACGACACCGGCCGCGAGATCCTGGACTTCACCTCGGGCCAGATGTGCGCCACCATCGGCCACAACCACCCGGCCATCGTCGACGCGGTGCGCCGCGCCGGAGAAACCGCCTTCCACTTTTTCAGCGGCATGATCCCGGAAGCCGTCGCGCAACTGGCCGCGACGATGGCGCGCGACTGGATGCCGGCGCGCATGACCAAGTCGATCTTCGTCAACACCGGTTCCGAGAGCAACGAAATCGCGCTGCGCATGGCCAAGATGCACAAGAGCGGCTTCGAGATCCTGGCGGTGGGAGGCTCGTGGCATGGCGTCACCAGCGGCGCCGGCTCGGTCTCTTACGCCAGCGACCGCAAGGGTTATGGCGTGCCGCCGGCCGGCGTGTTCGTCATGCCCGAGCCAAACTCGTATCGCCCCTACATCGCCGGCCTGGACGCCGAGCAGTCGGCGCTGGCCTGCCTGGAGATCGGCCTGAAGATGTTCGACATGGCCTCGGCCGGCCGGCCCGCGGCCATCATCGTCGAACCGGTGATCAGCGCCGGCGGCGTGCTGGTGCCGCCCAAGTCCTACATGCAGGCGCTGCGCCGTGCCGCCGACGCGCGCGGCATGCTGCTGATCTTCGACGAGGCGCAGACCGCCTTCGGCCGCCTCGGCTGCCGCACCGGCTCGGAACACTTCGGCGTCACGCCCGACATCATCAGCGTCTCCAAGACCCTGGGCGGCGGCCTGCCGCTGGCAGCCACCATCACCACGCCCGCTATCGAACAGGACGTGCACGAGAAAGGCTTCACCTTCTACACCAGCCACGTCTCGGACCCGCTGCCCGCCACCGTCGGACTGGCGGTGCTGGAGACGCTGCAGCGCGAACAACTGCTGGAGCGCGCCCGCCGCCAGGGCGACTACCTGCGCCGCGGCCTGCTGGAACTGCAGCAGCGCCACGAAGCCATCGGCGACGTGCGCGGCCTGGGCCTGCTGCTGGGCGTGGAACTGGTGCAGGACCGCGCCACGCGCGAGCCGTATCACGCGCTCGGCGCCCTGACCACGCAGCGCTGCTTCGAGCTGGGGTTGTCGATGAACATCCGCCGCCGCCCCGAGCGCGGCTCGGTCTGGCGCATCGCGCCGCCGCTGACCGTCAGCAATGACGAGATCGACCGCGCCGTCTCGATCCTGGACCAGGCCTTGACCGAAAGCCTGGACCAGATCGCCAAGCCCCGCGCGCTGAGCGCCTGAGCCATTCCCCCTGGCGCCGGGCCGGACCCGGCCGGAGAACGCAATGCCGATATTCCGAACCGCGGCCGGCGCCCTGGCGCTGGCCACCGTCACCAGCCTGGCCCACGCCGGCCCCACCCTCGACACCGTCAAGAAGCGCGGCTACGTGCAGTGCGGCGTGTCCACCGGCATCCAGGGCTTTTCCTCGCCGGACAGCAAGGGCAACTGGCAGGGGCTGGACGTGGACATGTGCCGCGCCATCGCCGCCACCGTCTTCAACGACGCTGGCAAATACCGCCTGACGCCGTTGACGACGCAGGCGCGCTTCACCGCCCTGCAATCGGGCGAGGTCGACGTGCTGACGCGCAACGTCACGCCGACGATGGCGCGCGATACCACGCTGGGCCTGATCAGCACCGGCGTGAACTATTACGACAGCCAGGGCGTGATGGTGTCCGCCAAGCTCGGCGTCAAGAAGCTCAAGGAACTGGACGGCGCCACCATCTGCGTGCAGCCCGGCACCGTCACCGAGCTCGACCTGGCCGACTGGTTCCGCGCCAACGGCCTGAAATTCAAGCCGGTGGTGATCGACAAGTACGATGAGATCGTGCGCGCCTTCGCGGCCGGCCGCTGTGACGCCTTCACCTCCGACAAATCGCAGTTGGCGGCCTCGCGCACCACGCTGGAGCAGCCGGACAATTATCTGATCCTGGACGAGAACATCGCCAAGAGCCCGCTCGGTCCCATGGTTCGCCAGGGCGACGACAACTGGTTCAACGTGGTGCGCTGGACCCTGAACGCCATGCTGGAAGCGGAGGAATTCGGCGTGACCTCGGCCAACGTCGACAGCCAGCTCAAGAGCAACAACCCCAACGTGCAGCGCATCCTGGGCGTGACGCCGGGCATGGGCAAGAACCTGGGGGTGGACGACAAGTGGGCCTACAGCATCGTCAAGCAGGTCGGCAACTATGGCGAGAGCTTTGAGCGCAACCTGGGCATGGCCAGCGCGATGAAGCTGCCGCGCGGCCTGAACGCGCAATGGCGCGACGGCGGCCAGATGTACGGCTGGCCGGTGCGCTGACCCGCGCGACGCGGGCGGACAGCCCGGACGGGCGGTTCCGAGCCGCGCCTGCCGCGCCCTCAGGCGCGGCGATCTTTTCCGGGATCAGGCGCCGCGCGTCCCGCGCCGCCACCACAGCGCCTCGCACAGCCACAGCAAAGGCCAGGCGAGCAATAGTCCGACCAGCAAGGTCGGCAGCCACGGCGCGGCCGCAGGCGCCGTACCGCCTTGCAGCCAGGCCAGGCTGTAGAGCAGGAAACCGGAGACGAAGCCGCGCGACCAGATATCGCGAAAGCCCGCGCCACGGCCGAGCGCCGCGGCCAGCACGCATACGATGACAAAGAACGCGTCGCCCGCGGCGCGATACCAGGCCGGAATGACCTGCGGATCCAGCGGCCGATACATGGCGATGGCGATCAGCAACGCGCCCAGCACCAGGGCGCGCGCCCAATTGAACGAAGTCCCCGTGTCGCTGCCGCGTACTGGCGTCCTCTTCCCGTCAGTCACGCGTTTCCAGCGCTTTGTTGATGCGCAGCGCCAGCAGCGTGCAGGCGGTGCCCGACAGCAGATAGATGCTGACCGCCACCAGGCCGAAGCGTGCCGACAGGCCCAGCGCCACCAGCGGCGCGAAGGCCGCGCCGACCAGCCAGGCCATGTCGGTGGTAAGCGCCGCGCCGGTGTAACGGAAACGCTTGGTGAAATTGGCCGTCACCGTGCCCGACGCCTGGCCGTACGACAGCCCCAGCAGCGCGAAGCCGATCAGGATGAACGCATCCTGCGCCTTGGGGCTGCCGCCCAGCAGCCATGGCGTGAACAGCGCGAACACGCCGATCAGCGCGGCCAGCAGGCCCAGCGTGGTGCGCCGGCCGATGCGGTCGGCGATCCAGCCCGAGGCGATGGTGCCCAGGATGCCCACGCCCGCGCCGATGATCTGCACGATCAGCACATCGGAGATCTGCTGCGTGGCGCTGACCGCGATCCACGACAGCGGGAACACCGTCACCAGGTGGAACAGCGCATAGCTGGCCAGCGCCGCGAACGCGCCCAGGAACAGGTTATAGCCTTGCTCGCGCACCATCTGCGTGGTGCTGATGGGTTCCAGTTCGCCTTCTTCGAGCAGTTGCGTGTATTCCTCGGTCAGCACCAGCCGCAGCCGCGCGAACAGCGCCACCACGTTGATGGCGAAGGCGACGAAGAACGGATAGCGCCAGCCCCAGTCGAGAAAGTCCGCCTCGGTCAGCGTCAGGTGCAGGAACAGGAACAGCGCGCTGGCGATCATGAAGCCGATAGGCGCGCCCAACTGGCCCAGCATCGCGTACCAGCCGCGGCGCTGGGGCGGCGCGTTCAGGGCCAGCAAGGACGGCAGCCCGTCCCAGGAGCCGCCGAAGGCCAGCCCCTGCAAGCAGCGGAACACCGCCAGCAGCACGATGGCGTGCGAGCCGATGACGTTGTAGCCCGGCAGGAAGGCCATGCCGACCGTGGCGGTGCCCAGCAGGAACAGCGCGATGGTGAGCTTGGTGCCGCGCCCCCAGCGCCGCTGGATCGCCATCGACACCGCCGTGCCGATGGGACGCGCAATGAACGCGAACGAAAAGATGACGAATGCCCACAGCGTGCCTTCGAGCTGCGGTTCGAACGGGAAAAACACCCGTGGAAACACCAGCACGCAGGCGATGCCGAAGACGAAGAAGTCGAAATATTCGGAGGCGCGTCCGATGACGACCCCCACGGCGATTTCGCCCGGCGCCACCTTGGCGTGGCTGGCCGCGCCCCCTGTCGCGCCCGGACCGGGCAAGGCAGAGGCATGACCGGGATACTGCGTGGTGGTCGCCATGTGAGTGCTCGCTGAAAGGAGGTTTTGAAAAACGCCTTGTCTACGCTTTTTGCAACACACTCGTACGCACATGCGCCAAGGCCCCGCGGACCGCGGCGCGCTCTCGCCCGGCCCTGCCCCGCACGCCTTTCCGTGCATACTTTTGCTCTTTTTACCCTAGATTTTTCGCGGCTTCCAGCGTAGTGTTGCGTTTACCTCCCACGGTTACGTTTCGGGGTATGGCCATGCCGTCTTTCCCAAGGTTCCGCGGATTGTTGCTGTTAGCCGCCCTGCCATTGCTCTCCGGATGCAATGCGGTGTTGCTCTCGCCATCAGGCGACATCGCGGTGCAGCAGCGCAACCTGATCATCATCTCCACCGGCCTGATGCTGCTGATCATCGTGCCGGTGATCTTCCTGACCTTCCTGTTCGCGTGGCGCTATCGCGCCAGCAACCGCGACGCGCACTACGACCCCGACTGGAACCACTCCACCATGCTGGAGCTGCTGATCTGGGCCGCGCCGCTGCTGATCATCATCGCGCTGGGCGCGCTCACCTGGGTCAGCACCCACCAGCTCGATCCCTACCGCCCGCTGGCGCGCCTGTCCGAAGGCCGCGAAGTGCCGGCCGGCACCAAGCCACTGGTGGTCGAAGTGGTGGCGCTGGACTGGAAGTGGCTGTTCCTCTACCCCGAACAGGGCGTGGCCGCGGTCAATGAAATGGCCGCGCCGGTCGACCGCCCGATCCAGTTCAAGATCACCTCGTCCACGGTGATGAACTCCTTCTTCATCCCGGCGCTGGCCGGCCAGATCTACGCCATGCCGGGCATGCAGACGACGCTGCACGCGGTCATCAACCACCCCGGCGAATACGAAGGCCTGTCGGCCAACTACAGCGGCGCGGGCTTTTCCGGCATGCGCTTTCGCTTCCACGGCCTGGACCAGCAGGGCTTCGACAAGTGGATCGCCGACGCTCGCGCCTCCGGCGCCACGCTCGGCCGCGACACCTACCTGAAACTGGAACAACCCAGCGAACGCAACCCGGTGCAGCGCTACGCCAGCGTCGCGCCCGGCCTGTTCGACGCCATCGTCAATCGCTGCGTGGAACCGAACCGCATGTGCATGAAGGACGCCATGGCGATCGACGCCGGCGGCGGCATGGGCATCCCCGGCGCGCGCAACATCGCCAGCCTGGACGAGGCCACGCGCGAACGCCTGGGCCTGGCCGATGCGCCGCCGCGCAAGTATGTCGGCGCCATGTGCACCTCGGCGGCGGAACTGGCGCTGTAGCGTCCGCGCCGCCGCCACGGCGCATCGCGTGAAATCAAGGTATTCCCCCTGGAAACCGAGCCCTGGAAACCGAGATGACTGATCAACCAGACCTCACCAAGCTGATCTTCGGTCGCCTGACCTGGGACGCCATCCCCTTCCACGAGCCGATCCTGCTGGCCACCTTCGCCATGGTGGCGATCGGCGGCATCGTGGTGCTGGGCGGCATCACCTACTACCGCAAGTGGGGCTACCTGTGGCGCGAGTGGTTCACCAGCATCGACCACAAGAAGATCGGCATCATGTACATGATCCTGGGCCTGGTGATGCTGCTGCGCGGCTTCGCCGACGCCATCATGATGCGGCTGCAGCAGGCCGTGGCCTTCGGCGATTCCACCGGCTACCTGCCGCCGCACCACTACGACCAGATCTTCACGGCGCACGGCGTCATCATGATCTTCTTCGTGGCCATGCCGCTGGTCACGGGGTTGATGAACTACGTGGTGCCGCTGCAGATCGGCGCGCGCGACGTGGCCTTTCCGTTCCTGAACAACTTCAGCTTCTGGATGACCACCGGCGGCGTGGTGCTGGTGATGATGTCGCTGTTCGTGGGCGAGTTCGCCCGCACCGGCTGGCTGGCGTATCCGCCTTTATCGGGCATCGCGCAGAGTCCGGACGTGGGGGTCGACTACTACATATGGGCCTTGCAGATCGCGGGGGTCGGCACATTGCTGTCCGGGGTGAACCTGCTGGTCACCATCGTCAAGATGCGCGCGCCCGGCATGTCGCTGATGCGCATGCCGATCTTCACCTGGACCGCGCTTTGCACCAACGTGCTGATCGTGGCGGCGTTCCCGGTGCTGACGGCGGTGCTGGCGCTGCTGTCGATGGACCGCTACGTCGGCACCAACTTCTTCACGGCCGACTTCGGCGGCAACGCCATGATGTACGTGAACCTGATCTGGATCTGGGGCCACCCGGAGGTCTACATCCTGATCCTGCCGGCCTTCGGCATCTTCTCGGAGGTAGTCGCCACCTTCTGCCGCAAGCGCCTGTTCGGCTACGCATCAATGGTGTACGCCACGGTCGTGATCACGGTGCTGTCGTACCTGGTGTGGCTGCACCACTTCTTCACCATGGGGTCCGGGGCCAGCGTGAACTCGTTCTTCGGGATCACCACCATGATCATCTCGATCCCGACCGGCGCCAAGATCTTCAACTGGCTGTTCACCATGTACCGCGGCCGCATCCGCTTCGAGGTGCCGATGCTGTGGACGCTGGGCTTCATGGTCACCTTCGTGATCGGCGGCATGACGGGCGTGCTGCTGGCGGTGCCGCCGGCCGACTTCGCGCTGCACAACAGCCTGTTCCTGATCGCCCACTTCCACAACGTCATCATCGGCGGCGTGCTGTTCGGGCTGATGGCCGGCATCACCTACTGGTTCCCCAAGGCCTTCGGCTACAAGCTCGATCCGTTCTGGGGCAAGTGCTCGTTCTGGTTCTGGCTGGTGGGCTTCTACTTCGCCTTCATGCCGCTGTACGTGCTGGGCCTGATGGGCGTGACGCGCCGCGTCAACCATTTCGAGGACATGTCGCTGCAGATCTGGTTCCAGGTGGCCGCGTTCGGCGCCTTCCTGATCGCCATCGGCATCGCCTGCTTCCTGATCCAGTTGGTGGTGAGCTACCGGCGCCGCGAATCGCTGCGCGACTTCACCGGCGACCCGTGGGACGGCCGCACGCTGGAATGGTCCACCTCCTCGCCGCCGCCCAATTACAACTTCGCCTTCACGCCGCGCGTGCATGACCAGGATGCCTGGTGGCAGATGAAGCAGCACGGCTACCAGCGCCCGCAGGCCGGCTTCATCCCCATCCACATGCCCAAGAACACCTGGGCCGGCATCGTGCTGGCGGCCATCAGCGTGGTGATGGGCTTCGCGCTGATCTGGCACATGTGGCCGCTGGCGGTGCTGTCGTTCGCCGCGCTGATCGTCGTGTCCATCGTCCATACCTTCAACTACAAGCGCGAGTACTACGTGCCGGCCGACGAGGTCGTGCGCACGGAGGACGCCCGCACCCACCTGTTGGCGAAACATGTCTGATACCCTGGCTCCCCCCCTGCATGGCGGCGCCGCGCCGCCCGCCGAGCCCGTGTTCCACGTGGCTGGCGAACACCACCCGAAGAACGGCACGCTGCTGGGCTTCTGGGTTTACCTGATGAGCGACTGCCTCATCTTCGCCTGCCTGTTCGCCACCTACGGCGTGCTGGGGCGCAACTACGCCGCCGGCCCGTCCGGCGCCGACCTGTTCGACCTGCCGCTGGTGGCGGTCAATACCTCGCTGCTGCTGCTGTCGTCCATCACCTACGGCTTCGCCATGCTGGAGATGCGGCGCAACCGGGTCGGCGCCACGCAGGGCTGGCTGGCGGTCACCGGCCTGCTGGGGCTGGGCTTCCTGTCGCTGGAACTGTATGAGTTCGCGCACCTGATCCACATCGGCGCCGGGCCGCAGCGCAGCGCCTTCCTGTCGTCGTTCTTCACCCTGGTGGGCACGCACGGGCTGCACGTCACGTTCGGCATCGTCTGGCTGGTGACGATGATGGTGCAGGTGCGCATGCACGGCCTGATCCCCGAGAACCGCCGCCGGCTGATGTGCCTGTCGATGTTCTGGCACTTCCTGGACCTGATCTGGGTCGGCGTGTTCACCTTTGTCTACCTGATGGGAGTGCTGCCATGAACGCCCATGCCGACCACGCCGGCCACGGCCACGATCACGGCCATCACGACGATGACGACGGCGCCGCCCATGGCACCCTGAAAAGCTACGTCACCGGCTTCATCCTGGCGGCCATCCTGACCGCCATCCCGTTCTGGCTGGTAATGGACCGCGTGTTCGAAAGCTCACGCACCACGGCGCTGATCATCCTGGCGTTCGCGGCGGTGCAGATCGTGGTGCACATCATCTATTTCCTGCACATGGATGCCAAGTCCGAAAGCGGCTGGAACATGTTGGCGTTAATATTCACGCTGGTGCTGGTCGTGATCACGCTCAGCGGATCCATCTGGATCATGTACCACTTGAACTCCAACATGATGCCCATGTCGATCCACGACATGCGGAATATGCCCTGACGTGATGGCGGCAACAAAAGACTTTACGCATTCCGGCGACACCCCCCGCAATCCCCGCAGCGCAACCACCCTGGCCGTCCTGGGCGTGGTTGCGGCCGCGCTGTTCGCGGGCCTGTGCGCCCTTGGCACCTGGCAGGTGCATCGCCTGGCCTGGAAGCAGAACCTGATCGCGCAGGTGGAGCAGCGGGCGCACGCGCCCGCCACGCCCGCCCCCGCGCGCGCCGACTGGCCGGCCCTGACCTCCGACAACGCCGAATACCGCCGCGTGTCGGCCAGCGGCGCCTACCAGTACGACAAGCAGACGCTGGTGCAGGCCGCCACCGAATTGGGCAGCGGCTACTGGGTCATGACGCCGCTGCAACTGGCTGATGGCGGCGGCACGGTGCTGGTCAACCGCGGCTTCGTGCTGCCCGAATGGCGCAAGCGCCAGGCGGCCGGCGGCCAGGCCGAGGCCGACGCCGGCCCGGTCAAGGTCGACGGCCTGCTGCGCATGGGCGAGCCGGGCAACGGCTTCCTGCGCAACAACGATCCGGCCGCCAACCTCTGGTATTCGCGTGACCTGCCCGCCATCGCCCAGGCGCGCGGGCTGGGCGAGGTGGCGCCCTACTTCATCGACGCCGACGCCGCCCCCGGCGCCGGCCGCGATCCGACGCAGGCGCCGGTCGGCGGCCTGACGACGCTGACCTTTCCCAACAACCACCTGGTCTACGCCATCACCTGGTACGCCCTGGCCGCGATGATCATCGTCGGCGCCGGCATCGTGGTGCGCGAGGAACGGCGGCTGCGCGCGCGCCGCTGACTGGCCCCTGTTGCGAAAGCGCCTCACCAGAGAGGGACGAGCCCCCGTCAATCAGTCCGACAATCGACGCAGATGACCGGAAATACGTGACGGTTGGCCGAGAATGCTTGAGTGCAATCTACACAGGCAATCGGGAACAGGGCGGGCCGCAAGCCCGCCGCTTCGTTCCCCTTGCCATCCCCACTCAAGGAGTTCTCCGGATGAAAAAATCGCTGCTCGCAGCCGCCATGCTGACCGCCTTTGCTGGCATTGCCCAGGCGGAAACGTCGGTCACGCTCTATGGTGTCATCGACACCGGCATCGGCTACAACAAGGTTTCTGGCACCGTCGACGCTGGCAACAACGCTGCCGGCCAGCCTCTGCGTAAAGACGTCGGCGCCAGCCGCATCGGCATGATCAACGGGGTTCAGGCCGGCTCGCGCTGGGGCCTGCGCGGCACGGAAGACCTGGGCGACGGCCTGCGCGCCATGTTCACGGTCGAAAGCGGCTTCGACTCGGGCAACGGCACGGCGCAACAAGGCCGCCTGTTCAATCGCCAGGCCACCGTCGGCCTGGCCAACGACAGTTGGGGCTCGCTGGAGTTCGGCCGCCAGACCACCGTCGGCGGCACCTTCCTGGCTGAAATCGACCCCTTCTACACCAGCTTCACCCAGGCCAACATCGGCACGTCCTTCAGCGCCGCCAACACCATGCGCTGGGACAACATGGTCATGTACCGCAGCGCCTGGACTGACGGCTTCCAGTTCGCACTGGGCTACTCCTTCAACGCCGACAGCAGCGACGACAACCAGAGCGGCTTCGCCACCGCGGACAACGCGCGCGGCATCACCGCCGGCCTGCGCTACGTCCAAGGCCCGCTGAACGTCTCGCTGACCTATGACCAGCTCAACAGCTCGAACTCGGCGCGCAAGCTCGATGCCGAGGGCGCCCCTGTCATCGTCGACGGCGAGCGGGTGGAATTCGACCATTCGGTCAAGCCGCGCCAGTACGCCGTGGCGGCCTCGTACGACCTCGAAGTGCTGAAACTGGCCGCCGCCTACGGCCGCACCACCGACGGCTGGTTCGTCGGCCAGGACCTGGCGGCCAACCCGGCGCTCAACGACAAGCTCGGCACCATGCACTACGCGGGCGGCTTCAAGGCCAATTCGTACATGCTGGGCGCGACCCTCCCGCTGGGCGGCACGAGCAACCTGTTCAGCTCGTGGCAGCACGTCTCCCCGTCCAACGACAAGCTGACTGGCGACGACGCCACCATGAACATCTGGAGCGTGGGCTACACCTACGACCTGTCCAAGCGCACCATGGTTTACGCCTACGGTTCGTACGGCAAGAACTATGCCTTCATCGAAGGCATGAAGAGCAGCGCCGGCGGCATCGGCCTGCGCCACCTGTTCTAAGCATCCGCGCCAAGCCGGCCCTGCCGGCCTCATGCGCAAGACACCGCCACGGACCCGCTCCGTGGCGGTTTTTTTTGCCTTGGCCTATGGCGATACGCAGCGCCCTGGCCCGTTTGCCCGGCTTTGGGGGAAGAACGGACCCATGATTCCGATACAAATAGACAGAAAATCACGGTTTTTGGCAGGAAATAGGACTTTTTGACCTACACTAGGGTTTGGGAACCGCGTTGGGCGTCATGCTCAACGTGTTGTTCCCTTTATTTTTTCCCCTCTACAGCAAGGAGTTCCACGGATGAAAAAGACGCTGCTCGCAGCCGCAATGTTGACCACTTTTGCAGGCGTCGCTCAGGCAGAAACGTCAGTCACTCTCTATGGTGTCATCGACACCGGCATTGGCTACAACAAGATCAAGGGCAATGGCTATGACGGCAGCAAGCTCGGCATGATCAACGGCATCCAGGCCGGCTCCCGCTGGGGCCTGCGCGGATCCGAAGACCTGGGCGATGGCCTGCGCGCCGTGTTCACGCTGGAAAGCGGTTTCGATTCGGGCAACGGCACCCGCGGCCAGAGCGGTCGCCTGTTTGGTCGCCAGGCCACCCTCGGGCTGGCCAACGACGCCTGGGGCACCATCGAATTCGGCCGCCAGGCCACGGTCGGCTCGAACTACCTGGCCGACATCGACCCCTTCTACACCAGCTACACCCAATCGAACCTGGGCCTGGGTTTCAGCGCGGCCAACACCATGCGCTGGGACAACATGGTGATGTACCGCAGCCCCTCGATGAGCGGCTTCCAGTTCGCCGCGGGCTATTCGTTCAACGTCGACGATACCAACAGCGACGAGACCCATTTCCGCACCAACGACAACTCGCGCGGCATCACCGCCGGCCTGCGCTACGTTGAAGGTCCGGTCAACGTCACGCTGACCTACGACCAGCTCAACGGCTCGAACCGCGCCTCCATCGACCACGGCGCCACGCCGCGCCAGTACGCGATCGGCGCATCGTACGACCTGGAAGTGGTGAAGCTTGCCGCCGCCTATGGCCGCACCACCGACGGCTGGTTCGTCGGCCAGGACCTGCCGGCGGGCACGCCCTTCAGCGACGAGTTCGGCACCAACCGCTACGTGGACGGCTTCAAGGCTAACGCCTACATGCTGGGCGCGACGATGCCCGTGGGCGGCGCCAGCAGCCTGTTCGCATCATGGCAGCACGTCTCGCCGTCCAACGACCGCCTGACCGGCGGCGACGCCAACATGAACGTCTGGAGCGTGGGCTACACCTACGACCTGTCCAAGCGCACCAACCTGTACGCCTATGGTTCGTACGGCAAGGACTACGCGTTCATCGACGGCCTCAAGAGCACCGCCGCCGGCGTCGGCATCCGCCACGTGTTCTAAGGCAACGGGTCGCGCCGGCGCTGCCGGCGCCCCGGCGGCTCGCCGTAGGCGCGCCGGTACATGGCAATGAAGGCGCTGTCGCTGGCATAGCCCACGGCGTGCGCCACTTCCGTGACGGACGCGCCTTCGGCCAGCCGGGCCCGCGCCATCAGCAGGCGGCATTGCGTGCGCCAGCGCGTGAACGGCAGGCCGGTCTCCGCCAGGAATGCGCGCGCCAGGGTGCGGCCGCTGGCGCCCACCCGTCGGCCCCAGTCGTCGATTGACAACGCGCAGGCCGGGTTTGCCAGCAATTCGCGCGCGATCGGCGCCAGCCGCCGGTCGCGCGGCATGGGCAGGTGCAGCGGCGCCGCGGGCGCGGCGGCCAGTTCATCCAGCAATGCGCCCACCAGGCGCTGTCGCGGCCCATCCAGCGGCCGGTCGGATGGCCATTGCGTGACGCGCACGATCAGTTCGCGCAACAGCGGATTGACGTCGAGGATTTGCGGCTCGCGCGGCAGGCCGGGATAGACCGACACATCGAAATACAGGCTGCGATACGCAAATGTGCCCTGCATGGCCGTGCGATGCACGCAGCCGGCCGGCAGCCACGCCGCCTGCAGCGGCGCCAGTTGCCCCACCCGGTCGGTGAGATACAGGGTCACCCCGCCTTCGGCCTGATACAGCAACTGCGCGCGCTGATGCGCATGCCAGTCGGACGCGTGCGCGCGGGTGTCGATCGCCATGCCCACCACGGGGCAGGCGACGAGGTCCGGATCTTCGACGGCGTCGGGGAGATAGGCAGGCATGTCCGATTGACGATGTTTTATGGCGCGATATCGTGATTTTGCGCGCCCCCGCGCGCCTACGCTAGCGACTTTTCGCATCACGGTCGTCGCATGTCATCCCATCTTGCTTTCGCGCCCGCCCAAGGCGCCCTGCCCCCGCCTTGGCTCATCATCGCGCTGCTGGCCCTGCCGCAGATCGCCGAGACCATTCTCGCCCCCGCCCTGCCAGACCTGGCGCGCCATTGGCGCCTGGACGCCGCCGCCACGCAGCCGGTCATGGGCGTGTTCTTTATCGGTTTTGCCGCCGGGGTGTTGCTGTGGGGGCATCTGGCGGACATCTGGGGCCGCCGCCCCGCGATGCTGGCCGGCCTGGCCACCGGGCTGGCCGGTACGCTGGGCGCGTTGGCCGCGCCGCACTACGGCTGGCTGCTGGCTGGCCGCTTTGTCCAGGCGCTGGGTCTGGCAGCCTGCTCGGTGGTGACGCAGACTGCGCTGCGCGATTGCCTGAGCGGCCCGCGGCTGACGCGCTACTTCGTCACGCTGGGCACGGTGCTGGCGTGGTCGCCCGCCGTCGGGCCCCTGACGGGCCAATGGCTGGCCGACCGGCAAGGCTATGCCGGGGTGCTGGCGGCGCTCGCCGCGACGGTCACGTTGCTGCTGGGATCGGTCGCCTGGCGCTGGCACGAGACCCGGCCTGCCCCGGCAGGGCACACACCGCTGGCGGCGCTGGGCCGCGCCATGCTGGCCGACGGCGTGCTGCGCCTGGCGGTGCTGCGGGTGGCCGGCCTGAACCTGCTGGTGTTTTCCTTCTATGCCGCCGGGCCGTTCATGACGGGCCCGCTGCCCGGGCTGGGCTTTGGCTGGGTGGGCCTGGGCGTGGCGCTGGTCGGCAGCCTGGGCGCCGCCGCCAACCGCCGGCTGCCCGCCTCGGCCGATGCCGAGCGCCGGGTGCGCTACGGCCTGCGTTGCGTCGCGCTTGGCGCGGCGGCGCAGGCCGCCGCCATGGCCTGGCGTCCGGAACCGGGCTGGCTATGGGCCGCCACGGCGCTGCCGCTGTTCGCGGGCTATGGCCTGGCGATACCCAACCTGCTGGGACCGGCGCTGCGGCGCTACGGGCATTGCCTGGGACGCGCCGGCGCCCTGTTCGGCCTGGCCTACTACAGCCTGCTGGGCGTGGGCTTGGCGGCCACCTCATGGCTGCCTTTCGACACGCCCCGGCCGCTGTCGCTGGCATGGCTGGGACTGGCGCTCTGGCTGCTGCTGGCGCGCCAGTCGGGAAAGCCGGCGTCGAGCCGGCGGGCGCGCAGGCCGTGCGCGCGCAACGTGGCGACGGCATCGGAGGACAGCACGCAGAACGGGCCGCGGCAATAGGCCACGATCTCGTGCCCGGCCGGCAATTCGCCGAGCCGCTCGAGCAGTTCATCGGCGGGGATGTTGAGGGCCCCGGGCAGGTGGCCTTGCGCGAATTCGTCGGCCGGCCGCACGTCCAGCAGCGTCATGCCGCCTTCGCCCAGGCGGCTGAGCAGTTCGTCGCGCGAGATGGCCTCGAGGCCGTCGCGACGATCCTGGCTGTCGGCCACCAGGCGACGGATCTCGCTGCGGTTGTGCTGCGCCACGGCCCCGAGCGCATTGAGCAGCCCGGCGATGGGCGCGGTGCCGAGCCGGTAATACACATGCTTGCCATCGCGCCGGGTCGCAACGAAACCGGCGCGGCGCAATTGCTGCAGATGCTGCGAAGTGTTGGCGACCGACAGGCCTGACAATTCGGCCAGCCGTTCGACCGGGCGCTCGCCCTGCGCGATATGCTCGAGCAGCACCAGGCGGTGGGCGTTGCCCAGCGTGCGGGCGAGTTCGGCCAGTTCGGCCGCGAGAGGGGTCTGGAGCGGTGGCGCGGTCATTGGCGGCGATCTTAGCATTGGGTCCGGGCCCGTCGCGCGGCGCCTTGAACAACGCCTGGCGTGACAATGCAATGAACACGAAACACGTAGCTGTCATCATTGGATACTTCCCCTGTCGAACCCGATACGCTCATCCATGCCCCGCACGCCCGACTCCGACCTTCCCCGCCCTTTCGCCGCGCGCTGGCGCCCCGCGCTGCGGATCCTCGCCCTGGCCGCGCTGCCGCTGCTGCTGGCAGCCTGCAACGGCAGCAAGGATGGTGACGACGACAGCCCCGTCGCGCAGAACCCGGCGCCACCGACCGACACGCGCAA
This sequence comes from Achromobacter sp. CF-sbj1-Ac2-l, assembly GCF_052698165.1. Taxonomy (NCBI): domain Bacteria; kingdom Pseudomonadati; phylum Pseudomonadota; class Betaproteobacteria; order Burkholderiales; family Alcaligenaceae; genus Achromobacter; species Achromobacter sp. CF-sbj1-Ac2-l. Next base: position 5,116,710 of record NZ_CP199855.1, read on the forward strand.
CCCGGCCTACCTGTCGGCGCGGCCGGGCGACGTGATCAAGGTGCGCATCGAGGAACTGCGCCCGACCCAGGCCGCGATCGGCTATGACCAGATCTACTACAAGCTGGGCCGCTGGCAGGGCGACTTCAACCGCCCCACCTGGGCGGCCGACGCGACCAAGCAACTGGACTACCTGAACCGCACGGTCGGCAAGAAGTTCAGCGATTATTGCGAGGACATGGGCGCCACCACGTCACAGGCGTTCACCTCCATCGCCCAACTGCAGGCCGCGCGCCTGGACCAGCCGACGACCTTCAGTTGCACGGCCGCGTTCGGGGCCAACCCCGCCAACCTGAAGACGGTGGTGGTGGGGTGGGACGGCAACCTGTACCTGACCGACGGCCATCACACGTTCTCGTCGCTGCGCGAGATCTTCGATGGCGGCCCCAAGCTGCCGGTGTGGGTCAAGGTCGACGCCAACTACAGCGGCGCCGGCACTGCCGCGGCCTTCTGGCAGCGCATGGTCGATGAGCGCAAGGCCTGGCTGCGCGACGGCCAGAACCAGCCCATCACCGTGGACCAGTTACCGACGCGCGTGGGCATCGCCAACGCGCAGGAACCCGGCGGCATGCAGGAAGACCGCTACCGCTCGCTGGTGTACTTCACCCGCGACATCGCCTACAGCAATGGCAGCCTGCCGGAATTCGCCGAATTCCTGTGGGGCGACTGGCTCCGCCGCCAGGTGGCCGCCAATCTGCTGCCCGGCCTGGACCAGTACGCGATGGTGGCGCCGGCCACGCCCGCGCAGATCCTGACGGTCAGCACGCTGAGCGCGGCGCTGGCGCCCACCGGCGCCAACGACGGCTATGCCGCCGCCGTGCGCAACGCCGCCCTGAAGATGACGGCGCTGGCCGACACCGACATCGTTTTCCAGGACCGCACGGCCGCCAGCCTGGGCCGCATCCCGCTGGTGGCGGGCGCTCCCAGCGGCTCGCCCACCAAGACGGCGCGCGACACGCTGGAAGAATTGCCGCGCAACGACGTCAAGGCCGACGGCAGCCCGCGCGGCGCCGGCAAGCTGTGGTTCGCCGTCAACTATCGCGCCTGCGGCAAGCCGGCCGCGGGCACCTGCTGGGGCTGGTAGGCGCCGGGGCGGCAACGCCGCCTCAGCGGTCGATCTGCATGGCCGGCCGCGCCTGCACCTTGGCCAGCCAAGCCTGCACCTTCGGGTGCGCCGCCACCGGCGCCCCGAGCATCGTGCTGTAGCCGATCACCGAGCCCACCACCAGGTCGGCCAACGAGTATTCGTCGCCCAGCATCCAGGCCTGGCGCGTCAGGTGGCCATCCAACACCGCCAGCAAGACGTCCAGGTCGGCCCGCGCCCGCTCCGCGTGGCGCGGATCGCGTTGGCCTTCCTCGCCGTGGCCGACGTGGAACAGACGCCACAGCACCGCGCCGTACGATACATAAGCCCACGCGCTCCAGGACATCGCGGCGAGCCGTTGCGGCGTGCCCGCGGCGGGCCACAGGCCGCGCTCGACGCCCCATTGCTCGCCCAGCCACAACTGGATCGCCAACGCTTCGAACAGGGGCGCGCCGTCCACGGTCAGCGTCGGCACCTTGCCATTCGGATTGATCGCCAGGAATTCGGGACGGCGCTGTTCGCCGGCGCGGATGTCAACCTTTACACGCTCGTGAGGAACCTGCAGTTCGGCCAGGGCGGCGGCGATCGGGGAAGCGCTGGACTGGGGGTGCCAATAAAAGACGATGGACATGGGAAATACTCCGGTTTCGTGGATTCCCGCCGCGGCCCCATGGCCACCGGCGATGGCGTGAACTGTAGAATCGATTGCGGACAGATTCCGCCCTCGATTTGCTTTACCGTCACGCCATGCTCACCTCCAGCAACCGTCTCCTGCGCCTGCTGTCCCTCCTGCAGACCCGCCGCCACTGGGCCGGCGGCGAGCTGGCGCAGGCGCTCGCGGTGCACCCGCGCACCTTGCGGCGCGATATCGACCGGCTGCGTGAATTGGGCTACCCGATCCAGGCCAGCAGCGGTGTGGCCGGCGGCTACGCCTTTCGCGCCGGGCACGCGCTGCCGCCCCTGCTGCTGGATGACGACGAGGCCCTGACGGTGGCGATCACCCTGCGCACCGCCGCCACCGGCACGGTTGCCGGCATCGAGGAAGCCGCGCTGCGGGCGCTGGTCAAACTGGAACAGGTGATGCCGGCGCGGTTGCGGCACAAGGTGGATGCGTTGCGCTCGGCGCTGGTGCCGCTGGCGCGCCACACGCCGTCGGTGGATGCGGGCCTGCTGGCCGCGCTGGCGGCCGCCTGCCGCGACCAGTTGCGCGTGAGCTTCGACTACATCGACGGCCGTGGCCAGGCCAGCACGCGCCAGGTCGAGCCGCAGGGGCTGGCGCACACGGGCTGGCGCTGGTACCTGGTCGCCTGGGATCCGGCGCGCGACGACTGGCGCACGTTCCGGCTCGACCGCATCGCCGGCGGCGTGACACCGGGCGCGCATTTCCGCCCACGGCCGCCGCCCGACGGCGGCGACCTGCGCGCGTATGTCGCGCGATCGGTGGGCCAGGCGCCGAATGCCGAAGACGCCCGCGTCATCCTGCACGCGCCGCGGGCGGCGATGGCGGCGCGCATTCCGCCATGGGCTGGCGATCTCGAAACGCTCGACCCCGGCCGCTGCCTGCTGCGCTGCGCGGGCCAGTCACCGGACGCGCTGGCCTACTGGCTGATGTCGCTGGACGTGGAGTTCGATGTATTGGCGCCCACGGCGCTGGCGCAGCGCCTGCGGCAGGCGAGCGAACGCGTAGACCGCATGCTGCAGCGCCATGCCGCGCGCGAACAGGCGTCGACAACAGGCGGATTGACGCCGCCCGCGCCGTAACGCCGGCGGCGCCACGGCGCGCGCCGATCAGGCGCCGGAACGCGCCTGATCGGCCTGCTTGGCCTGTTCGGCCCTGGCCAATTGCTGCATGACCAGCGAGACCTTTTCGGCGATCTTGAGCTTGTCGGCCGCCGACATCGCGTCGTAGTCCTTCTTCGAGATCCCGAGGGAGGCCAGCGCCGCGTAGAACATCTTGTCCTGCAGCGACATGGAGGCATAGTCCATGAATTCCTGCTCGGACTCCGAGGCGGCGCCCGGCGAAGCGCCGCGCACGCCACCGCCCAGCGCCGAGGCGCCGCGCTGCTGCGCGTCCTGGAACGCGGCGCGGAAGGCCTCGCCGGCGCCCGCGGCGAACGACGAAGATTGGCGAGGATCGGCCGCGTCGGCGGCATTCCTGGAATTCACGGTGATCATGGTCAGCCTAGTCTGAGGAAAACACGATGGTTCGCAAGTTACTCTCCCGGCCGCCGGACCGATGCACCGGAATGACGCCCGATCCGGCTGTTTCTCCGCCGATTGCCCCGATGCGCGCCCGCCGCAGTTCGAGTATCTTGTGACTCCCTCGCACATTCCGGAGCCTGTGCCGTCATGAATTTCGAACCGACCCCCACCTCATCCCAGCCCGCCCCCGCCGTCGCCGCGCCGCCAGCCGACGTTTTCCTGCAGTTCCTGGTGAACCTGGTGAACAATGGCGGCCAGCTCAAGGGCATCGGCGTGACGCTGCAGATGGGCGGCATGCTGGTGTCCGGTTCGATCGTGTCGGGCGCCGAGTACTTCGACCGTTTCGCCGAAGCCTTCGCCGATTCGCTGTCGGACATGGACGACCAGGCGCGGGGATCGGTGCGCTCCTCGCTGTCGGAACTGGGCGACGTGTTCCGGCTGCCGCAACCGGCCGAACCCCTGCCCAACTACATCCACCTGGCCGACGCCCTGTTCTTCACCGCGGACGGCACGCCGATCGCGGGCCAGCCGACGCTGTGGCGCGGCCGCAGCAGCGCCGTGGACGGTTTCATCCTGGGCCGCCTGCAGGCCGCCTGAACGGGCTACGCTAGCCGGCGCCAGGGCCGGGCCGGTCGACGCAGGCGTTGAAGCTGCGCCAGGCCCCGCCGTCAGCCTGCAGCCAGACCGCCAGGCATTGCGCGCTGAGTGGCGCGGACAGCATGGCGCCGCGAAACAGCAGTCCGGGGTGCGCACGCAGCCAGACGAAATCGTGAATGTCTTCTATGTCGTCGGCAAGCACCTGCAGCTTGGCATCCTCGATGCACGCCATCATGGCGCAAAAGCGCTGCTGCAGCGAGCGGTCGGCGCCGAGCCCGCGCGGAATCTTCAGGGTCAGGCCGCAGACGCGCAGCGCGCCACAGGCCACCGGTTCGCCGCCGCAGGTGGCGGGCAGCAATTGCGCCCGCAAGCCGGGCTGGAATTCGGCATAGCTGGCCAGAACGGACGCCTGGGGCAACAGGCGCTGGAACAAGGGCAGGAGGAAAGTCAGGCGCCGGGTCGCCAGGTGCGCGCGCTTGCCGCCAGCGCGCGCACCCAGGCAGAGTTGGTCGCGTGTCAGGCCCATGTCGAGATCGGTGCACAGGCGCTGCGCCAGGTCGGCGTCGCCGGGCCCGGCCAGCGCGTGTTCGAAAGACAGGTCGATGAGCGCGCCGGACTGCTCGGCGAAGGCCGCCGCGGCGCGCAGGCGCGCGCGTTGCGGCGCAAGGTTGTCCGCGCCGCCGCTCCACGGCGTGAAGCCGTCCGCGACCGCGTACTCATGCACACGGCCTTGCGCGGTGAAGACCGGCTGGAACCGCAGGAACAGGGTTTCCTTTCGCGCAGGCCAGGCGGAAACGGGGTCACGCATGGCGGAAGCGGGCCACGGGCGCCGGCCAGGGGCGGCGCGTGGGGGAGAACATCATGGAACCTCATGAAGGCGTGGACACGCCGCAATGCCGGCCGCGTCGGACGGAAGACAGCAGATATGAGGACGATGGTGCCAAAGGCGGGGAAGCGATTGAACAGGAAAATTCTCAATCCTGGAATCCTCTCGCCTCGTCCGGCTTCGGCGCCATGCGTTCCGCGACCGGCCGCCGATGCGGAATAATTCGTCTGTCTCCCCGGCCAACCTGACCCCGCTTCGCATGCAACGACTCCGTATCGCCATCGCCGACGACCATCCGCTGGTCCTGATGGCCATGGCCGACCTGCTGAAAAAGCACCTGGGCTTCGAGGTCGTCGCCGCGCTCGACACGCCCACGGCGCTGGTCGAACAGCTTGCGCGCGACGCGCCGCAGGTGGTCATCACCGACTACGCCATGCCCGGCGACGACCTCTACGGCGATGGCATCCGCCTGGTCAAGTACCTGATCCGCCACTACCCCGGCGTCCGCGTGGTGGTGCTGACCATGGTTTCCAACCCCATGATCGTGTCGGCGCTGTACGACGCCGGCGTGGATGCGGTGGTCTTCAAGCACGACAGCCCGAACGAGATCGTCACCGCCCTGCAGGCGCTGCAACGCGGCCGCAAATACTATCCGCCCGGCCTGCCGCGGCGCCGCTCGCCGGCGGGACACGGCGCGCTCATCGGCGAGCGCATCAACAGCCTCTCGCCCAAGGAGTTCGAAGTGCTGCGGCATTTCGTGCGCGGCGAGTCGATGATGCAGGTGGCCGGCTGCCTCAAGCGCAGCGTCAAGACCGTCAGCGGCCAGAAGATGTCGGCCATGCGCAAGCTGGGCGTGCGCACCGACCAGGAACTGGTGGCGTTCTGTGTCGAGCACGGCATGTTCCAATGAGGCTCCGCGGGCGGCCGCCGCTCGCGCGGGGACACCCACAAGGCGCCCAGTCCCGCTACACTCCTGGCGACAGGCCGGTCATCGGCACCGGTCCGCGACCAGGGAACCGCCATGCTCGAAACAGACAGCATTCAAGCGCGCAGGTCCAACGGGCAAAAAGCCCGGGAGCACGTCAAGCGCTCGTCCCACGCCGCCCTCGGCAATGTCGACCGGGACCCGATCCGGTTGCTGCGGATCAATAGCGCCGGACGGGTACAGGCCCTGATCCCGTTGCGCTACGGCCGCATGGCGGCCTCGCCCTTCGCCTTCTTTCGCGGCGCCGCCATCCTGCAGGCGCACGACCTGGCCGGCACCCCGCATACCGGCATCTCCATCCCTATCTGCGGCGACGCCCACCTGCTCAATTTCGGCGGCTTCGCCACGCCCGAGCGGCAGTTGCTGTTCGACCTGAACGATTTCGACGAAACCGCCACCGGCCCGTGGGAATGGGATATCAAGCGGCTGACCGCCAGCCTTGCGGTGGCGGCGGCGCACATGGGCTACGGCCGCGGCGACAGCGCCGACATCGTCATGGCGGCCGCCTGCGAATACCAGTTGCGCATGAACGAGTACGCGCAGAACAGCACGCTCGACGTGTGGTACGAGGGCATCACCTTCGAACGCATGCTGCAGGACGCGGAAACCGCCGAGGGCCGCCGGCTGATCAGCCGCGCCATGGAAAAGGCCGCCGGCCGCACCAACGAGAGCATGCTGCACAAGATGGCGTACATGGAAGGCGGCCACTGGCGCATCCGCGACGCGCCGCCGGCCATGTTCCACCCCAGCGGTCCGGTGACACTGCTGGGCAAGGCCGAGCACTGGCCGGACACGCCGACCTGGAAGAAGAAGATGGCCAAATGCTACGCCGGCTATCTCGATAGCCTGGCGCCGGACCGGCGCGAACTGCTCAAGCACTTCGCGGCGCAGGACGTGGTCTTCAAGGTGGTGGGCGTGGGCAGCGTGGGCACGGTCTGCCTGGTGATGCTGATGGTGGACAGTTGGGGCAATCCGCTGTTCCTGCAGGCCAAGGAAGCGCGTGAATCCGTCATCGCCCGCTATGCCCGCGACAGGGCGCCCGCGCATGACGGATATCGCGTGGTGACGGGCCAGCGGCTGCTGCAGGCGGCCAGCGACATCTTCCTGGGTTGGGCCACCGGGCCGCGCGGCAAGCACTACTATTTCCGCCAGTTGCGCGACATGAAAGTGTCAGCCGACGTCGAGAGCTTCAACCAGAAGATCCTGACCGGCTACGCCCGCATGTGCGGCCGCGCGCTGGCGCGGGCCCATGCCAAGGCCAGCGGGCACTCGGTGGAGCTGGCCGCGTACATGGGCCGCGCGGGCCCGTTCGCCGAGGCGCTGCTGGCGTACGCGCAGGGCTACGCGCGGCAGAACGAAAAGGACTACCGCCGCTTCCTCGAGGCCTGCCGCGCTGGCAAGCTGCCCATGCGCACGGACGAGGACATGGCGGCGGACTTCCGCGTCTGAGCGCGTCCGGCCCTCAAGCGCCGGCCACGCCCATGGCCGGATCGCTCACCGTGTGCGCGCCGGTCTCGACGCGGCCGGCGAAGCGGCGGTGGAACGCCGGATCGCTGGAACAGGTGACGGCAAAGTCATACCACTGGCCGCTGGCCGCCAGGTTCCAATTGCGCGTGGCCTTGCCCCCGCCCGCGACCTCCAGCGCCAACGGCGCGTCCTGCCGGTAGGCCTGCGGCGTCACGGTGAAGGTGCAGGCGTTGGCGCCGGTATTGAGGAACTCGGCGTAGACCTCGCCATTGGCAATGTCGTAGCAGACCCGGATCTCGGGCAGCGAACCGCTGGCGGCGATGCGGTGGATGTCGCCCTTGAAATGGCGGTGATAGCCGTTCGGGCCCAGCACCCACAGGTCGTACCTGCCCAGGTTGTCCAGCAACGCATTCCAGGTATCGGACAGGGTCTTGCCGGCCTCGACCGCGTAGCGGCGCGGCAGCCGGTCCAGGTGATAGCGGTCGTAGACGTGGAACACCGCGCCCTGCGTGCCCGTATTGGCGAACACCAGTTCCACCGTGCCGGCCGCGGCGCAGCGCGCGCTGGTGTGCAGTTCGTAGGGCAGCGCGCGCGAGGGGCGCGTGCCGCTGGCCTGCGGCGGCAATTGCATGTCGGTGGGCAGCGGCATCTGCGGCAGGGCTTCCTGCGCGCTGCGCAACTGGTCGGCGGCCGCGCGCGTGGCGCGCCCGGCCAGCGTCGGCAGCGCTTCGGCATTGGGCGTCTTGAAGTTGAAGGCGCTGGTCAGGTCGCCGCAGACCGCGCGGCGAAACGGGCTGATGTTGGGCTCGGCCACGCCGAAGCGCGCCTCCAGGAAACGCAACACCGAGGTGTGGTCGAACACCTGCGAGTTGACCCAGCCGCCGCGGCTCCAGGGCGAGATCACGAACATCGGCACGCGCGGGCCGGGGCCGTAGACGCGGCCGTCCTTGGTCGCCGGCTGGGTCGTGCTGCCGGCGGGCGAGGCGTGCGTGAAGTACTCGAACGCCATGTCGGCATCGGCCAGCGTGGTCTTGCCGGCGGGGGTGCCGCCGGCATCGCGCGACGGCGCGGACGGCGACGGCACATGGTCGAAGTAGCCATCGTTCTCGTCGAAATTCACCAGCAGCACCGTCTTGCTCCAGACCTCGGGCACGGCGGTCAGCGCATCTAGCACTTCCTGCAGGAACCAGGCGCCCTGCACGGGGCTGGACGGGCCCGGGTGTTCGCAATAGATGGACGGCGCGTTCATCCAGCTCACCTGCGGCAAGCGGCCTTCGCGGATGTCGCGCCTGAAGGCGTCCAGGTAGTTCTCGGGCGCGGCGCCCGGCAGCGTGTTGGCCACGCCCTTGTAGAGCGGATTGGCGGCGTTGTCGGTGGCCGGATCGTAGGCCTTGTACGGCAGCGCCTGGCCGGTGTTGGCATAGGGCACGCCGGGCTCGCCGCCGCTGGACACCGGATAGCCGGAATTCACGTTGGCCTGGCGGAACGCGCGGAACGCGCCCAACATGTTGTCGCCCCATTCATCGGGCATGTTCTGGTACGAGATCCAACTGACGCCCGCCTGTTCCAAGCGCTCGGCGTAGGTGGTCCAGGTGTAGCCCTTGTTGACGTTGGCCGGCAGGCCGTCGATCCAGTCCCACTCGTTGTTGACGAAGGCGGTGTTGGTGGGCACGGCGCCGTTGGTGCCGGTCAGGTGGAACGAACGGTTGGCGTCGGTGCCGGTGTGCATCGAACAATGGTAGGCGTCGCACAGGGTGAAGGCGTTGGCGAGCGCGAACTGGAACGGGATCTCGCTTTCCTTGAAGTAGCCCATGGAGATATCGTTCTTGTGCGTGGGCCATTGCGCCATGCGGCCGCCGTCCCAGGCCTTCTGGCTGTCGTCCCAACTGTGCGGCGTGCCGGCCGCGCGCTGCGCGTTGTGGCTGCTGCCGTCGATATGGAACGGCGTCAGCACGGCGCCGTTGGCGCGCTGCTGCTGCCAGACCTTGCGGCCGTTGGCCAGCGGGATGGTGAAGCGATCGCCGAAACCGCGCACGCCCTTGAGCGTGCCAAAGTAGTGATCGAACGAGCGGTTCTCCTGCATCAGGATGATCACATGCTCGACATCCTTGATGGTGCCGGTGGCGTTGTTGGCGGGAATGGCGAGGGCGCGGCGGATGCTGGGGGGAAATGCGGCGAGCGCGGCGGCGGCAAAGCCCGCGCCGGCGGTCTGGAGAAAGTTGCGGCGGGAGGTCATCGGGTGGATTTGGAAAGAGGAGCACCAACCTTGCCGCGAAGCATCGGCAAGACCCCAGCGAGTCTAGGAATGCGAAGTGACAGCGCCGTGAAAGCGGACGCGTCGAAGCGGGCCGCGGCGCGTGCGCGCGGCCTCAGTGTGTGTCCAGATGCGTCAGCGCGAGGTCAGCGCGCCGCGCGGCTGAAGCGCTGTTCGACCACCACGCCGCCCCATTGCGTGCCCTCGGCTTCCTGGGTCAGCACGAAGCCGGCCGACTCATACAGGTGGCGCGCGGCGTCCAGGCCCTTGAAGGTCCACAGATACGTTTCGTCAATGTCGAGCGCGTCGACGAAGGCCATGGCGCGCGCCAGCAGGGCCCGCCCCACGCCCATGCCGCGCAGCGACTCATCGACAATGAACCAGCGCAGATGCGCCGTGCGCGCCGCGAGGTCACTGTCGATGGCGATGGAGGCCAGCGTGCGGTTGCCGTCGGTGTAGCGCCACAGGTTCTTGCCCGGCGCGGGCAGGCTCTCCGCGAAGGCCGCCAGCCCCGTCGCCACCAGGCGCTCGAACACCACGCCAAAGCCGGCGGCCTGGGCGTAGTAGCGCGCGTGCAGGCCGGCCACGTCGCCGATACAGCCGGGCGCGTAGCCTTCCTGGATCTGCGACTCGATCGCGTCGCTGGCCTGCGCGGCGCGGGTGTTGGGGTTTTCGCGCGACAAGGCGTCGGCGTACAACGACAGGTAGCGCACCAGGATCTCCTGGTCGGGCGGCGCCAGTTGCCGCAAGGCGCGCGACACCTGCTCGGTGGCGAACTGATCGATGCGGCTGCGTAGGTCCTGGCCGGCTGGCGTCAGCGACAGGCGCGAGGCGCGCGCGTCGCCGCTGTCGGTCTCTCTCGCCACCAGGCCGGCCGCCTCCAGCTTGGCGACCTGGCGGCTGGTGTTGGACTTGTCCAGCCGCAGCACCAGCGCCAGGTCGCGCGCCTGGATGCCCGGCTGCAGGCCGATCTCGATGATGGCGTGCACCGCCGACGGCGCCAGCTCGCTGCCGGCCAGCGATGGCCGCATGAAGCCCAGTTCTCGCACCAGCTTGCGCGAGAATTCCCGCAGGTCGCGGATGGTCTGTTCCCGGGAGCGGGTGGGAAAATCGATAAGATCCATGATGACGCGTCCTGAAGTTGCGGGTCGCAACCAATTTACTTGCGAATCGCAACCAAAACAAGCCCTGCCCCATGAAAATTCAATTGCTGTCCGATCTGCACCTGGAGTCCGACCCCACTTTCGTCGCACACCCGACGGCGGGCGCGGACCTGCTGGTGCTGGCGGGCGACATCGGCTCGTATCAACCGCGCTCCAGACTGACGGCGGACGATTTCGGCCTGGGCCGCTATTCGCCTCGCCACGGCTGGCCGACGCCGGTGGTCTATGTGCCGGGCAACCATGAATACGACAACCTCGATTTCGATGAAACCCACGACCGGCTGCGCACGCTGTGCGAGGCGTTGGGGATCCATTGGCTCGAGCGCGAGACCCTGGTGCTCGACGGCGTGCGGCTGGTGGGCACCACGCTGTGGACCGACTTCGACGCGCTGGCCGCGCCGGGCGACACGCTGACGCAGGCGCTGGCCAAGCGGGGCAAGGCCTTCCGCGCCGCCGATTTCTATCTGGAGAAAGCGCGGATGCGGCGCCACGGCGCCCCCTTCATGGCCGAGCAGATGCGCGAACAGGGCCTGGCCTGTCAGGCCTGGCTGGAGGCGGCGCTGCGCGCGCCGTTCGACGGCCCGACGGTGGCCATCACCCATTTCGCGCCAAGCCTGGCCAGCGCCGATCCGCGCTACGGCGTGACGCCGGGCACCGCCGGATTCTGCAACGCGCTCGATCACCTGCTGCCGCTGGCCGACATGTGGCTGCACGGCCACCTGCACTGCCCGCTGGACTACGAGAAGGAAGGCTGCCGCGTGGTCGCCAATCCGCTGGGCTACGCCCGCAAGGGCGAGCAGGAGGGCTACCTGCCCGACGCGTTGTGGGAAGTGCCGGACAGGCGCGGCGCGTAGGCCGGGATCGCGGCGGCGTTCAGCCAGCCGCGGTATCGAGTTCGGCCAGCACCTGCCGGGCGACCTCGTCGAGCGAGCGCCGGCAGTCCATGGCAACGCGCTGCAATTGATCGTGCGCGGCCTGTTCGCTCAGGCCATGGCGGCTGACCAGCAGCCACTTGGCGCGCTCGACCCGCCGCCGCTCCTCCAGCGCGCGGCGGGCCAGCGCCAGCGCGTCGTCCGACTGCCGCAGGCGTTGCGCCTGATCGCGCATCAGGTCGAGGATGGAGCGCTCCATGGCCTCGCCCACGCCGTCCTGCGGCGGCACGTCGAGAATGCGGCCTTGCAACTGGAACAGCATCGCCGGCGTGTCGTCACTGGCGTGATCGGCGAAACGGCTGAGGAGCAGCCGATGGTTGTCCAGTTCGGCGCGGGTCTCGACGATGCGGCGATGACATTGCAGGGTGAGTGCCTCGGCCAGCAGGCTTTCGACCGCGCGCATCGCGTCGATGCGTTCGGTGCACAGGCCGAACCACAGCTCGGCCAGGCCAGCGTCGACGCGTTCGGATTCGGAAGTCCGCAGCGCCATGTCGCGCATGCGCAGCACCGGGCCTGCGCCCTGTTCCACCCGTTCCCAGACGGCCAGCGCATCCGCGCCGGCGTATTGCGCGAAGCTGTCGAAGCAGCGCTTCTGCAGGTCCGCCAGCTCCAGCACGCGGGCCTTCTGCGCCTCGGTGAAGTAGCCGGTGGTGTAGCCCATGACGCCGTAGGCCCGTTCCTGGCCGCACAGTTCCTTGCCCTGCATGAAATTCAGCAACGCCACCAGCAGGCGCGTGACGCCCGCATCCAGCGACGAATCGGCAGCTTCGAACACCAGCGCGAACAGGCTGGCGATGAGCCGCGTGAATACCGCCCCGGCCTCTTGCGCCGCGACCCGGCGGTCGCGGATGGCGCGGCGCGTGCGCGGCAGTTCGTCGAGGCGGTACAGCGCGTACGCGATGCAGTTGAGCAGCCGCGCCTTGCCGGCGCTGCGGGTGGCATCCGGCTCCAGCCGGTCGAGGAAGCGGCGCACTTCCTCCTCCACCGCGCAGGCGTCGGAACTCAGGCCGGCCAGGGTCTGGCGCAGCGCGTCCTGGCCGCCGCACAGGTACAGGTTGGAAGAGCCGCGCTCCTTCTGCAGCACGTGCACCAGCTTGCTGACCAGGGTGGCCAGCTCGCAGGTGCTGGCCAGCGCCTCGAGCCCGTGCAACTCGCTGCGGCGGGCGGCCAGGAGAAAGCGCAGGGTCGAAGGCATGGCGTGCTGCGGCATGGCGGTCGCCCTCAAGCCATGGCGGGCGGTTGGACTTCCACCGCATCGCCATTGAAACGCACGGGCCAGGCCCGCAGCGATTGATCGGAATACTCGACACAGGCGCCGTCGCGCAGACGGAAGTGCTGCTTGTAGAGCGGCGAGGCCACCACCAGTTCGCCGGCCAGGTGGCCGACGATGCCGCGGCCGATGACGTTGGCGCCGGATTTCGGGTCGCGGTTGTCGAGGGCGTAGAGCGTTTCGCCGGCAACGGCGGGCAGATAGAACAGGGCCACCTGGCGGCCCTCCACCAGCGCCACCACGCCGGAATCGGCTACCAGGTCGCGGCGGGTGCAGGCGGGTCGCCAAGACGCGGCGTCGGGCGTGGCGTCACGTGCGGTCTCCGGGCGCAGGGCAATCACGGCATTCGAGCGCATCAGGCAAGCTCCTCGGCGATGGGAATCACGCGCGCGGCCGGCGCGGGGCGCGGCTGGCCGCGCTCCTGCACGAAGCGGATGTCAGGGTCCGCCGCGGCGCTGTTGACGAAGGTGCGGAAACGCTTGAGCTTTTCCGGGTCGGACAGGGCATTGGCCCATTCGCATTCATAGCGGTCCACCACCAACTGCATCTGCGCCTCCAGTTCGGCGCCCAGCCCCAGGCTGTCGTCGATGACCACGGCCTTCAGATAATCCAGGCCGCCTTCCAGCGACTCGCGCCAGACCGAGGTGCGCTGCAGCTTGTCGGCGGTGCGGATGTAGAACATCAGCAGGCGGTCGATGTAGCGGATCAGGGTGGCGTCATCCAGGTCCTGGGCGAACAGTTCGGCGTGGCGCGGCCGCATGCCGCCGTTGCCGCACACGTACAGGTTCCAGCCGTTCTCGGTGGCGATGACGCCGATGTCCTTGCTTTGCGCCTCGGCGCATTCGCGGGTGCAGCCCGAGACCGCGAACTTGAGCTTGTGCGGCGCGCGCAGGCCCTTGTAGCGGTCTTCGATGCGCAGCGCCATGGCGACGCTGTCCTGCACGCCGTAGCGGCACCAGGTGCTGCCGACGCAGGACTTCACGGTGCGGGTGGACTTGCCGTAGGCGTGGCCGGTCTCGAAGCCGGCGGCGATCAGTTCGGCCCAGATGTCGGGCAGCTCGTGCAATTGTGCGCCGAACAGGTCGATGCGCTGGCCGCCGGTGATCTTGGTGTAGAGCTTGTATTTCTTGGCCACCGCGCCGATCGCGATCAGGCCGTCGGGCGTGACCTCGCCGCCCGGGATGCGCGGCACCACCGAATAGGTGCCGTTCTTCTGCATGTTGGCCATGAAGGTGTCGTTGGTGTCCTGCAGCGGCACCAGATGAGGATCCTGGATCGGGCGATTCCAGCACGAGGCCAGGATCGACGCCACGGTGGGCTTGCACAGGTCGCAGCCGACATGGCCGCGGCCGTGGCGCGCCAGCAGTTCCTCGAACGATTCGATGCCCTGCACCCGCACGATGGCGTAGAGCTCCTGGCGGGTGTAGGCGAAGTGCTCGCACAGGCTCTTGTCCACCGCGACGCCGCGGCTCGCCAGTTCGTGTTCCACCACCTGCTTGAGCAGGGCCGCGCAGCCGCCGCAGCCGGTGGCGGCCTTGGTGCAGGCCTTGACGCCGGCGACGTCGGCGCAGCCGCCGTCCAGCGCGTCACAGATGGCGGCCTTGCTGACGTTGTGGCACGAACAGATGGTGGCGGTGGCCGGCAGCGCCGCCGCGCCCAGCATGGGCGCGGCCTGCCCGGCGGGCAGGATCAGGCTGGCCGGATCGGCCGGCGGCGCGATGCCGTTCTGCGCGTATTGCAGCAGGGTGTCGTAGTAGCTGTTGTCGCCCACCAGCACCGCGCCCAATACGCGCTTGCCGTCGGCCGACACCACCAGGCGGCGGTATGAGGCGCCGGCCTCGTCGATGTAGCGATAGCTGCGCGCGCCGGGCGTGGCGCCGTGGGCATCGCCGATCGAGCCGACGTCCACGCCCAGCAGCTTGAGCTTGGTCGACATGTCGGCGCCGGCGAACGGCGCGCTGTCGTCGCCGCAGAGCTCGGCGGCGGCCACGCGCGCCATCTGGTAGCCCGGCGCCACCAGGCCGAAGATGGCGCCGTCGAACGCGGCGCATTCGCCGATGGCGTAGATCGACGCATCGCTGCTGCGGCAATGGCCGTCGACGGCAATGCCGCCGCGTTCGGCCACGGTCAGTCCCGCCTGGCGCGCCAGGCCGTCGCGCGGCCGGATGCCGGCCGAGAACACGATCAGGTCGGTTTCCAGCGGCGCGCCCTCGGCAAAACGCATGCGGTAGCGGTATTGCGTGCCTTCCTTGATTTCCTGCGTGGCGCGCGACAGGTGCACGCCCACGCCCAGCGCCTCGATGCGCGCCTTGAGCGCGGCGCCGCCGGCCTCGTCCAGTTGCACCGGCATCAGGCGCGGCGCGAACTCGACCACGTGCGCCTCCAGCCCGAGCGACTTGAGCGCGTTGGCGGCCTCCAGGCCCAGCAGGCCGCCGCCCACCACCACCCCGCGCCGGGCGCCATCGGCCGCCGCGCGGATCTGGTCCAGGTCATCGAGCGTGCGGTACACCAGGCGCGACGCTCCTTCGGCGCCGGCGATCGGCGGCACGAAGGGATAGGAGCCGGTGGCCAGCACCAGCTTGTCATAGCCGTGGCTGCCCTCGGCCGTCACCACCTGCCGCGCGTGGCGGTCGATGCGCAGCACCGGCGTGCCCAGCCGCAGCGACAGGCCCGGCCGTTCATAGAACGCGGCGTCGCTCATGGCCATCGATTCGGCATCGCGCCCGCCGATGTATTCGGACAGGTGCACGCGATCGTAGGCGCGGCGGGTCTCTTCGCCGAACACCAGGATGCGGTAGCGCGCCAGCGCGCCACGCTCGATCAGTTGCTCGACGCAGTGATGGCCGACCATGCCGTTGCCGATGACGATCAGGGTCTGCATGGGGATCGTGGAGGTCGCTGTGCTCATAGGAGGCTATCCAGGCTGGGCCGTTCGGGTTTCAAAAGACAAACGGCGCCCGGGACTGGTGGGTCCGGGCGCCGTTGCCTGCAATGCTCGCGTTGTCTGGCCGGACACGGGCCCGGTATGGCAAACAAAGCAATAAGCGTGCCATCGCGCTGGCGCCCGCGCGGCGGCGCGCCGGCGCGTCCACCGCGCACCCAAACGGTTCGAAGGCGCACCAATGCGGTGCGGCCGCGCACCACCGCGCGCGCCGCCTGTCGGCGCGGGGCGAGGTCCGACGGCGGCGGCCGACTGGCATGGAACTTGCATCGCCAGGACATCGACCCGGCCACGCCGGGAACCAGGGCAATGGCGCCCTGCCCGCCCGGCTACTGGCCGCGCAGGCAGGGCGCCTTCTTTTTTGGAGCCGAGCATGAACGGCAACGCGCGCACCGTGGACACCGTCTGCCCCTACTGTGGCGTGGGCTGCGGCATGACCCTGCATGTGGAGCGCGAGCAGGTGGTGAAGATCACCGGCAACCGCGAGCATCCCAGCAACTTCGGCCGCCTCTGCACCAAGGGCTCCTCGGCCCACATCGCCCTGCGCCAATCCGGCCGGCTGGAGCACGCCTATGCGCGCGACCGGCGCGGCCAGGACCTGGCGCCAAGGCCGATGGCGCAGGCCCTGCGCGAGACCGCCCGCCGGCTGCGCGCCGTCATCGATGCGCACGGGCCGGACGCGGTGTCGCTGTACGTGTCCGGACAGATGTCGATCGAGGCCCAGTACCTGGCCAACAAGCTGGCCAAAGGCTTCATCGGCACCAACAACATCGAGTCGAATTCGCGGCTGTGCATGGCCAGCGCCGGCAGCGGCTACAAGTTGTCGCTGGGCGCCGACGGCCCGCCCGGCTCGTACCAGGACATCGACCGCGCCGACCTGTTCCTGGTGATCGGCGCCAACATGGCCGACTGCCATCCGATCCTGTACCTGCGCATGATGGATAGGGTCAGGGCCGGCGCCCGTTTGATCGTGGTCGATCCGCGCCGCACCATCACCGCCGAGAAGGCGCACCTGCACCTGAAGATCAAGCCGGGCACCGACCTGGCGCTGCTCAACGGCCTGCTGCATCTGCTGCATGAGGCCGGCAAGACCGACGCCGCCTTCATCGCCGCGCACACCGACGGCTGGGAGGCGATGCCGGACTTCCTGCGCGACTACGCGCCCGAGCGCGTCGAGGCGCTGACCGGCATCGCCGCCGCGCAACTGCGGCAGGCCGCCGACTGGATCGGCGCGGCGCCGGAATGGATGAGCTGCTGGACCATGGGGTTGAACCAGAGCACCCATGGCACCTGGAACACCAACGCGCTGTGCAATCTGCACCTGGCCACCGGCCGCATCTGCCGGCCGGGCAGCGGGCCGTTCTCGCTGACCGGCCAGCCCAATGCCATGGGCGGGCGCGAGATGGGCTACATGGGCCCCGGCCTGCCGGGCCAGCGCAGTGTGCTGTCGGCCGCCGACCGCGCCTTTGTCGAGACGCGCTGGGGCGTGCCGGCCGGCACGCTGCATGCGCGGCTGGGGCAAGGCACCATCGACCTGTTCCAGCGCATGGCGGCGGGCGAGATCAAGGCCTGCTGGATCATCTGCACCAATCCGGTGGCCAGCGTCGCCAACCGCGCCAACGTGCTGGCCGGGCTGCGCGCCGCGGAACTGGTGATCGCGCAGGACGCCTACCTGGACACCGAGACCAATCGCCATGCCGACATCCTCCTGCCCGGCGCGCTGTGGGCCGAGGCCGACGGCGTGATGATCAATTCCGAGCGCACCCTGACGCTGATGCCGCGCGCCGTGCCGCCGCCCGGCGACGCGCTGCCCGACTGGCGCATCATCGCCGCCGTGGCCGGCGAGATGGGCTACGGCCACGCGTTCCAGTACGCCAGCGCGGCCGAGGTGTTCGACGAGATCGCCGGCTTTTCCAACCCCGCCACCGGCTACGACCTGCGCGGCGCCAGCCATGCGCGATTGCGCGAGACGCCGCTGCAATGGCCCTGTGCGCGCGCCGACGGTCCGGACCGCAATCCGATCCGCTATCTCAACGACGGCGTCAGCCAGCCGTGGCGCGAAGAGGAGGACGGCGCGCGGCCGCGCCTGACGTTCGCCACCGCCAATGGCCGCGCGCAATTCCACGCGCGGCCGCATGTCGATCCGGCCGAGCTGCCCGACGCCGACTATCCCATGGTGCTCAACACCGGACGCCTGCAGCACCAATGGCATACGCTGACCAAGACCGGCAAGGTGCCGATGCTGAACAAGCTCAATCCCGCGCCGTTCGTGGAGATCCATCCCGATGACGCGACTGCGCTCGGCATCGCCGCCGGCGACAGCGTCGAGATCCGTTCGCGGCGCGGGCGCGCGGTGCTGCCCGCCGTCGTCACCGACCGTGTCCGGCCCGGCAACTGTTTCGCCCCCATGCACTGGAACGACGTGTATGGCGAGGCGCTGTGCATCAACGCGGTCACCAGCGACGCCATCGATCCATTGTCGCAGCAGCCTGAACTGAAGTTCTGCGCGGTGGCGCTGTGCCGCGTGTCAGCGCCTGCCGACAGGACGACGGCCGCCGAACCACCCGCCGTGTCGGCAGGCCAAGCCGCGCCGGCCGAGGCCATGGCCGCGCCGCTGGGGCTGACCGCCGACACCGGCGAAGCCGCCGTCCGCATCATCGGCCCGCGCCCGCGCGTGACGCTGCTGTGGGCCTCGCAGACCGGCAATGCCGAATCGCTGGTGGAACGCAGCGCCGTCGCGCTGGCCGCCGCCGGTTTCGCGCTGCGCACCGCCTGCATGGCGGACTGCGCGGTCGACACCCTCGCGCGCGCCCAGTACCTGTTGCTGATCACCAGCACCTTCGGCGACGGCGAGGCGCCGGACAACGGCCAGGACCTGTGGCGCGCGCTGTCCGCCGCCGACGCGCCGCAACTGGCGTCGCTGCGCCACGCGGTGCTGGCCCTGGGCGACAGCAACTACGAGGCCTTTTGCGGCCACGGTCGCCGGCTCGACCGGCGGCTGGCGCAATTGGGCGCGCGGCCCTTGCTGGCGCGGGTCGATTGCGACACCGACTTTGAGGCGCCGGCCCAGGCCTGGCTGGAAAGCGCCATCGCCGCCATCCACGCCGCCGAGGCCGAACGACACGGCCATCCAGCGGGCGGCCTGATGCCGGATGACATCGCCGCGGCCCTCATGGCGGGGGCCTCGCCGGCCCAGGCGGCGCGACTCGCGCCCGCCATCGCGCCGACCATTGCGCCGCCGACGCCCGCCGACTCGCCGCCCGGCATGCGTCGCGCGCCGCCCTCCCGCAAGAGCCCGGCGCGCGCGCGCCTGGTGGGCAACCAGCGCCTGAACGCCCACGGCGACAAGGACACCCGCGCGCTGGCGCTGGACACCTCGGGCTCGGGGCTGGCCTACCAGGCCGGCGACGCGCTGGGCGTGTGGCCGGTGAACTGTCCCGAGCTGGTGGAGGAGCTCCTGGCGCAGACGGGCCTGTCGGGCGACGCCGTGGCCAGCGTGCCGGGCGTCGGCGACATGCCGCTGGCCCAAGCGCTGTCCGCGCATTACGAAATCGCGCGCCCCGCGCCCGCCACGCTGGCGCTGATCGCGGAACACAGCCGCGACCCGGGGCTGCGGCAATTGCTGGCCGAGGAGCGCCGGGCCGACCTGCGCCAATGGCTATGGGGCAAGCAACTGGCCGACGTGCTGCACGCGTACCCAGTCAGGCTGCCGGCGCAGGCGTGGCTGGGCGCGCTCAAGCGCCTGCAACCGCGGCTGTACTCCATCGCGTCCAGCCCCAAGGCGCACCCCGGCGAGGTCCACCTGACGGTGTCCGCCGTGCGCTATGACAACGGCCGGCGCCAGCGCAAGGGCGTCTCGTCGACCTTCCTGGCCGACCGCGCGGGCGCCGCCGACGTGCCGGTCTTCGTGCAGGAGGCCAGCCACTTCCGGCCGCCACGGCAGGGCGACACGCCGATGATCATGGTCGGCCCCGGCACCGGCGTGGCGCCGTTCCGCGCCTTCCTGCAGGAACGGCGGGCGCGCGGCGATGGCGGCCGCAACTGGTTGTTTTTCGGCGAGCGGCACGCGGCCAGCGATTTCTACTATCGCGACGAATTGCAGGCGCTGCGCGATGACGGCCTGCTGACACGGCTGGACCTGGCGTTCTCGCGCGACCAGGCGGCCAAGGTCTACGTGCAGGACCGCATGCGCGAGCACGGCGCGCAGCTCTGGGCGTGGCTGCAGGAGGGCGCGCATTTCTATGTCTGCGGCGATGCCGAACGCATGGCCAAGGACGTGGACGCCATGCTCCGGCAGGTGGTGGCGGAACATGGCGGCCTGGACGCCGACGCGGCGGCAGCCTATGTGGCGCGGATGACGGCCGACAAGCGCTACCTGCGCGACGTGTATTGAGAAACAGGGGCCGGGCCGTCGGGTTGGGCGGCCCGGGCCGCGCCTGCGCGCAGGCGCGGCGGGCGGGGATCAGGGCGCCGGGTTGGGATGGCGCACGTGGATCTGGTCGATGGCCTGCAGCAGCTCGGACGACAGTTCGACGTCGACGCTGTCGATGTTCTCCTTCAATTGCTGCAGGTTGGTCGCGCCGATCAGGTTGCTGGTGACGAACGGGCGCTGGTTGACCCAGGCCAGCGCCAGGTGCGTCGGCGAGATGCCGTGCTGGCGCGCCAGTTCGACGTACGCGCGGGTGGCGGCCTCGGCCTGCGGATTGCTGTAGCGCGTGAAGCGCGTGTACAGCGTCAGGCGCGCATTGGCGGGACGGGCGCCGTCCAGGTACTTGCCGCAAAGCATGCCCATGGCCAGCGGCGAATAGGCCAGCAGGCCCACGCCTTCGTGGTGGCTGAATTCGGACAGGCCGATCTCGTAGACGCGGTTGAGCAGGCTGTAGGCGTTCTGGATCGAGGCGATGCGCGGCAGGCCGAGATTGTCGGAGGCCTTCAGGAACTGCGACACGCCCCACGGCGTTTCGTTGGAGACGCCCACGTGGCGCACCTTGCCGGCGCGAACGAAGTCCTGCAGCACCGACAGGGTTTCCTCGATCGGCACGGTGTGGTCGTCCTTGACCCACGGATACGACAACTGGCCGAAGGTGGCGGTGGTGCGGTCGGGCCAGTGCAACTGGTACAGGTCCAGGTAGTCCGTCTGCAGGCGCTTGAGGCTGGCGTCCAGCGCCTCGGTCAGGTTCTTGCGGTCCAGGAAGGTCTTGCCGTCGCGAATGTGGCCGGGACGCTTGGGATCGCGCACCGGGCCGGCCACCTTGCTGGCCAGCACGATGTCCTGGCGGCGCTTGCTGCGCGCCAGCCAGGTGCCGATGTAGGTTTCGGTCAGGCCCTGGGTTTCGGGCTTGGGCGGCACCGGGTACATTTCAGCCACATCGACCAGGTTGACGCCGCGCTCGAGCGCGTAGTCCAGTTGCTGGTGGGCCTCGGCTTCGGTGTTCTGCTCGCCCCAGGTCATGGTGCCCAGGCCGATGAGGCTGACGTCCAGGTCGGTACGGCCGAGTTTGCGGTATTTCAAGTTCTGCTCCGTGCGGAATCTCTGAAGGGAACGATTACCTTACCGCAACTCGGTTGGCGTTTTGCTGACGAAGCGGCGCCGTTGGCCCACCCTGTGGACGCCGCCCCCCGCCGCCGCCCGCGTCAGGCGATGGCCTGGCGCACCCAGGCGATCACGTCGCCATGAACCGGCGCCCAGCCCAGCTCGCGGCGCGCCTTGCCCGCCCGCACCCGGCTGTTGGAACCGAGCGCGTAGGCGCCCAGGTCCTTGCCCCAGTAGGCCACCGCCTGCGCCGGATCCCAGGCCTGGGCCGGCCCCAATCCCAGCGTCTGGCCGATGGCGCCAACCAGGTCGACGAAGGCCGCCTCGCCGTTCTCGACGAAATAGAAACTGCCGGCCGGCGCCTTGTCCAGAGCCAGCCGGTACAGCGCCGCCACGTCGGCGACGTGCACGTTGGACCAGCGGTTCAGGCCGCGGCCGACGTGGCGCGCGACGCCGCTTTCGCGGGCCTGCGCCACCAGCGGCGGAATCTGCACGCTTTCGGCGCGCGGCCCCTCGGTCGAACCGTAGATCAGGCTGTGGCACAGCACCACGCTGCGCACGCCGGGCGCGCTGGCGTGGATCAGGTCGTTGATGGCGATGCGCGCCACCTTACCCGGCACCGGCGCCACCGGCGTGGTCTCGTCGAACACCGCGTCGGACGGCTCGCCCAGCGCGTCGTCGGCGACCAGGCTGCTGCCACTGGTGTGGATGAACACCTTGCCGCTGCCGGCCAGCGCGCCCAGCAAGGCCTCGACGGCGCCACGGTGGTCGCTGTCAGCCGCGTTGATGACGGCGTCGGCGGCGCGCGCCTCGGCCGCCAGCAGCGCCGCGTCGTCCAGCGTGCCAATGACCGGCTCGATACCGAAGCCCCGCAGTTCGGAGGCGCGGTCGGGATTGCGAATCAGGCCGCGAACCGTGTGGCCCGCCTTGACCATCGCGGTGGCGACGGCGCCGCCTATGAATCCGCTGGCGCCCGTGATGAACAGTTTCATGAGGTGGCTCCTTATGAGATCAGGTTGGCGCGGGTGGCGCCGATGGCGCGCTTCAGTCCCAGGCCGCAGCCAGGCCTTCCGGGCTGACTTCGCGGCCGTTGCGTTCCAGCGCGGCGATCTGCGCCATGTCGGCGTCGGTCAGGCGCAGGTCGCGGGCCAGCAGGTTGCTCGCCAGGTTCTCGCGCCTGGTGGACGACGGGATCACGGCGAAGCCGCGCTGCAGCGCCCAGGCCAACGCCACCTGCGCCGGCGTGGCGTTGTGGCGCTGCGCGATCTGGCCGATCACCGGGTCCTTGAGCACCTTGCCGTAGGCCAGCGTCATGTACGACGTGACGTGGATGCCCTGCTGATTCAGGAAGTCCACCAGCTTGCGGTTCTGCAGATACGGGCTGAGCTCGATCTGGTTGGTGGCGATCGCTTCCTTGCCGACGGCGGCGATGGCTTCGCGCGTCTCGGCGATGGGGAAGTTGGAGATGCCGATCTGGCGCGTCAGGCCCTGTTCGCGGGCGTCCATCAGGCCGGCCATCATCTCGGCGATGGCGACGCCGTTGCCCGGCGCGGGCCAGTGGATCAGAGTCAGGTCGACGTAGTCGGTGCGCAGCTTGGCCAGGCTGTCCTTCAGGCTGGGCACCAGCTTGGCGCGACCATAGTTCGGCACCCAGATCTTGGTGGTCAGGAACAGGTCGGCGCGGGCGATGCCGCTGGCCTCGATGGCCTGGCCGACCTCGGCTTCGTTTTCATAGATCTGGGCGGTGTCGACGGCGCGGTAGCCGACGTCCAGCGCGTTGCGCACGGAATCGATGACGACCTGGCCCTGCAGGCGGAAGGTGCCGACGCCAAAAGACGGAATGCTCATGTAAAACTCCCGGTAGGTGTTGGAATGCACCCAGTGTGCCCGCGCGATCCTTGCGGAATAAGCCCTGTATCGGCGAAAGACTTTTGATATAACGTCAAATATGAAAACGACCCTCGACGAAATGCAGGTCTTTATCGCCATCGTGGACTGCGGTTCGATCACCGCCGCCGCCGATGCGCTGCAGCAGACCATTTCCGCCACCAGCCGCACCATGACGCGACTGGAGGAAAAGCTGCAGACCACGCTGATGCGCCGCACCACCCGGCGGCTGGAACTGACCGAGGAAGGCAGCGCCTACCTGGAGCAGGCCCGCAAGATCATCGCCGCGGTCGAAGAGACCGAGGAACAGATGCGCGCGCGCCGCAACCAGCCGGCCGGGCGGCTGCGGGTCGACGCCGCCTCGCCCTTCATGCTGCACGTCATCGTTCCGCTGGTGCCGGGCTACCGCAAGCGCTATCCCAAGGTCGAGCTGGAACTGAACAGCAACGAGGGCAACATCGACCTGCTGGAACGCCGCACCGACCTGGCGCTGCGCATCGGCAGCCTGAAGGATTCGTCGCTGCACGCGGTGCCTATCGGCCGCAGCCGCGTGCGGGTGCTGGCCAGTCCCGGCTACCTGGCGGCGCACGGCACGCCCAAGCGGGTAGCCGATCTGCGCGAGCACACCCTGCTCGGCTTCTCGCAACTGGAATCGCTGAACGAATGGCCGCTGGAGGACGCCGACGGCCAACCGCTGCACATCCAGCCGTCGATCCGCTCGTTCAGCGGCGAAACGCTGCGGCAACTGGCGCTGAACGACGCCGGCATCGTCTGCCTTTCCGACTTCATGACGCGCGCCGACCGCCAGTCCGGCGCGCTGCGCCAGCTTTTCCCGCGCCAGACGCTGGACGTGCGCCAGCCGGTCAACGCGGTCTATTACCGCAACACCGCGATCTCCTCGCGCATCAAGTCCTTCATCGACTACCTGGTCGAATCGCTGGGGCCTCGCGGCTTCGACGAGTGAGCGCGGCGCGCGCGGCTCCGGCGACGCCAGGCTGCAGCGGGTCCGGCATAATGGCCGCCTGAACCGCAACATCACGCAATACCCATGAAAAGCAGCTCCAAGGGCGGACTCGTCTATTCCACCGACGGCGGCCGCATGTGCCCCCAATGCCGGCGCCCGCTCGCCGACTGCCAATGCCAGGCGGCGTCCCGCCCGGTGCCGGCACCGGGCGGCGCGCGCGTGTCGCGCGAAACCAAGGGCCGCGGCGGCAAGGCCGTGACCGTCGTCAAGGGCCTGCCGCTGGACGACGACGCGCTGGCGGCGCTGGGCAAGCAGTTGCGTACCGCCTGCGGCTCCGGCGGCACCGTCAAGGACGGCGTCATCGAGGTGCAGGGCGATCACTGCGACCGCATCCTGGCCGCGCTCGAAAAACTCGGCCATCGCGCCAAGCGCGCCGGAGGTTGACCACCATGATCCTGGACCCCGCCATCGTCGACAGCTGGCACGCCCACGTCTACTTCAACGCCGACAGCCGCGACGCGGCCTGGGCGCTGCGCGAACAGGCGCTGGACGCATTCGGCGACAGCATCCAGATGGGCCGCTTCCACGAGCGCCCGGTCGGCCCGCATCCACAATGGAGCTACCAGCTCGCCTTCGCGCCGGCCGCGCTGCCGCGCGTGCTCACCTGGCTGGCGCTGAACCATGGCCTGCTGGACGTGTTCCTGCATCCGAACACCGGCGAATCGCTGCGCGATCACCGCGACTGCGCGCTGTGGATCGGCCACAGCCACACGCTGAACCTGGCGGCGCTCGGCGGTTGATCCCCGCGCCAGCCTTGCGCGGCGCGCCGGCCGCGCCCTCTTCCGATAGACGACACCCGACATGAACCTGCATTACCGCCCAGCCCATCCCGACGACGCCGCTGCCTGCATCGACCTGCGCGGCCGCACCCGCGAGAACGCCTTCTCGGCCGAGGACCTGCGCGCCCTGGGCATCACCGTCGAAAGCTGGCGTGATGGCATCCGCGACGGCGCGCTGCCGGGCGTGGTGGCGCTGGCCGACGGCGTGATGGCGGGTTATTGCTTCGGCGATCGCGACAGCGGCGAGATCCTGGTGCTGGCCCTGCTGCCGGCCTACGAGGGCCGCGGCATCGGCCGCGAACTGCTCGGGCAGGTCATGCGAACGCTGCGGGCGCTGGGCCATGAACGGTTGTTCCTGAGCTGCGCGGCCGATCCGGGCGTGCGCTCGCATGGCTTCTACCGGCGGCTGGGCTGGGCGCCCACGGGCGAGATCGACGCGGCCGGCGACGAAGTGCTCGCCTACCGGTTCGCCTAGCGTCCGCCCCCGCGCATGCCGCCGACCGGCGCGCCTTCGCCCCCGGCCTGGCCTACGCGAAACGCGCCATCAGGAAATCGATGAACGCCCGCGTGCGCGCCGACAGGTCGCGCTTGCTGGGGTAGTACACGAACAGGTCGGCCGAAGGCAGGATGAACTCGGGCAGCACCACGCGCAAGCGCCCGCTTTCCAGGTACTTGGCCAGGTCCCACTCCGAGCGCACCAGGATGCCATGGCCGTCCAGCGCCCAGTTCAGCACGATGTCGCCATCGTTGCTGGACAGCGCGCCGTGCACCTTCACGGTCTCGGCGCGGCCGTCGCGCGTGAAGCGCCAGACGCCGTAGGCGTCCTCGTTCTGCCGGTGGATGATGCACTGGTGGTCGGCCAGGTCGCGCAGGCTGGCGGGCGTGCCGTGGCGCGCCAGGTAGCGCGGCGCCGCGCACAGGAAGCGCCGGTTCGACAGGACGCGGCGCGCCACCAGGCGTTGGTCGGGCAAGGCGCCGAAGCGGATGCCCAGGTCCACGCCGCTTTCCACCAGGTCGATCGGCCGGTCGGTCACGTCCAGCTGCACCTCGACCTGCGGATGATGCAGGGCGAACTCCGACACGATGGGCGCGATCGCCGTGCGGCCGAAGCCGAGCGTCGCATTGATGCGCAACAGGCCCTTGGGCACCGAGCCGCTGGACGACACCACCTCTTCCATTTCGCGCACGTCGGCCAGGATGCGCGTGGCGTAGTGCAGGTAGGTTTCGCCTTCGGGCGTCAGGCTGATGCTGCGGGTGGTGCGGTTCACCAGCCGCACGCCCAGCCGCGCCTCCAGTTGCGCCAGGCGCTTGGTGGCCGCCGGCGGCGTCAGGTCGAGCTGGCGCGCCACCGTCGACAGGTTGCGGTGGCGCGCCAGCAGCACGAAGAACTCCAGGGAAGATGCCAGATCGTGGTTCACGGCGGGGAACGCCTCATCGGGACGAGGCCGGCGACGGGCAACGAGCGCCGGAATCTTTAACTTTCAGTTAATAAAGTAGTGCCTGATAGCGAATCATAATGCGCCTTCAAGCCAATAATCTACGGTTTTTCCCATCCGCCGCACGGCCAGGAGACACCATGAAAATCGTCGAAATCCGCGAGAAGACCGTCCCGATCAGTTCCCCGATCCGCAACGCCTACATCGACTTCAGCAAGATGACGCTGAGCCTGGTGGCGGTGGTGACCGACGTGGTGCGCGACGGCCGGCGCGTGATCGGCTACGGCTTCAATTCCAACGGCCGCTATGGCCAGGGCACGCTGATGCGCGAACGCTTCATCCCGCGCGTGCTGGAGGCCGCCCCCGCCAGCCTGCTCGACGACAGCGGCGACAACCTCGATCCGCACCGCATCTGGAACGCGATGTACGTCAACGAGAAGCCCGGCGGCCATGGCGAACGCTCGGTCGCCATCGGCACCATCGACATGGCGGTGTGGGACGCGGTCGCCAAGATCGCCGGCAAGCCGCTGTTCCAGCTGTTGGCCGAGCGCTACGGCAACGGCCGCCCCGACCGCCGCGTGTTCGTCTATGCGGCGGGCGGCTACTACTACCCGGGCCAGGACCTGGGCAAGCTCAAGGACGAGATGCGCGGCTACGTCGACCGCGGCTATACCGTGGTCAAGAAGAAGATCGGCGGCGCCTCGCTGGACGAAGACCTGCGCCGCATCGACGCCATCCTGGGCGTGCTGGGCGACGGCAGGAAACTGGCGGTCGACGCCAACGGCCGCTTCGACCTGGACACCGCGATCCGCTACGCCAAGGCGCTGTCGCAGTACGACCTGTTCTGGTACGAGGAAGCCGGCGACCCGCTCGACTTCGAACTGCAGGCCACGCTGCGCAACTACTACGACAAGCCGATGGCCACCGGCGAGAACCTGTTTTCGATGCAGGACGCGCGCAACCTGATCCGCTACGGCGGCATGCGGCCGGACCGCGACTGGCTGCAATTCGACTGCGCCCTGAGCTATGGCCTGGTGGAATACCTGCGCACGCTGGACATGCTGCGCCAGCACGGCTGGTCGGCCAGCCGCTGCATTCCGCACGGCGGCCACCAGATGTCGCTGAACATCGCCGCCGGCCTGGGGCTGGGCGGCAATGAATCCTATCCGGACCTGTTCCAGCCCTACGGCGGCTTCCCCGACGGCGTGCGGGTCGACAACGGCCACGTCACCCTGCCCGAATTGCCCGGCATCGGCTTCGAGGGCAAGGCGGACCTGATCGCCGAGATGCGCAAGCTGGCGGAGTAAGGGGCCGGTAGCGAGCGGGACGCCACGCGCCCCGGCGCGGTTCAAGCGACGGCGGCGTCGCCCTCGGCCAGCGGCGCCCGCAGATAGCGCCCCGGCGTCGTGCCGAAGGCGCGCTTGAACATGGCGATGAAATTGCCGGGCGTGGCGTAGCCCAGCGCGTCGGCCACCTGCGCCACCGGCTGGCCCGCGCTCAGGCGTTCCAGCGCGTGGATCAGCCGCAGTTGCTGGCGCCACTGCGCGAAGCCTAATCCCGTTTCCTCGCGGAAAAGGCGCTGCGCGGTGCGCGTCGCCAGCCCGGCCCGCGCGGCCAGTGCTTCCAGCGGCCGGTTGTCGGCCGGGTCGTCCGCCAGGACTTGCGCAAGCCGAGCCAGCCGGCGGTCGCGCGGCCATGGCAGGTGCAGGCGCTCGCGCGGCGCCGCCTCGATCTCGTCCAGCAACACCGCCGCGAAGCGCGCGCGCGCCGGGTCCAGCGCCAGCTTGTCCGGCCAATCGGCCGCGCGCAGCACCATGGCGCGCAACACCCCGTCCACCCCCAGCACGCACGGCGCCGCCGGCAACGCCGCGGCGGCCTGCGGATGCACCAGTGCCACCCAGCCGCTGGCCGCCCCGGCCACGCTGACCCGATGCCGCAGCCCCGGCGGGATCCAGCCCGCGCGCTGCGGCGGCAGCAGCCACGAGCCGGCCTCGGTGCGCACCCGCATCGCGCCGCTGTCCACCCCGAACAACTGCCCGCGGGCATGGGCATGCCAATCGTATTCGCGCGAGCCCAGGCGGAATTCGCTGCCGGGCGCGTCGGCGCCATGGAACACGCACACGGCCGGGCCGTCGAGCAATTCGCTGTAGTCGGGTGCGGGGGCAGCGGTCTGGCGGGTTCGCATCATTTGTTGGCGCGCCGGCATTACCGGCGCGGGCGCGCTTGCGCGCAAGCTGTGGGGGTGCCGGCAACGCCGGCTTGCTTCGAGGACATTATGCAGAATCTCCACGTTTCCATCATCGGCGCCGGCCTGGGCGGCCTGTGCCTGGCGCAGGGGCTGGCGCGCGCCGGCATCGACTTCGACGTCTACGAGCGCGACGCGCGCACCGACAGCCGGGTGCAGGGCTACCGCCTGCGCATCGACGCCACGGGCCAGGCGGCGCTGGCGCACTGCCTGCCGCCGGACCTGTACGCCCTGTTCCAGCAAAGCTGCTCGACCCACGACCGCCCCGGCGCCATGCTCGACGCGCAACTGCGGCCGCTGCCACAACGCGCCTCGGCCACGTGGCGCCTGGACGACGCCGACACCCCGCCCGACCGCTCGGCGCACCGGCAGACGCTGCGCGAAATCCTGCTGGCCGGCCTGGACGGGCGCGTGCATTTCGGCCACGGCTGCGCGGGCATGGATGACAGCGGCCCGCGCCTGGAAGGCATCCGCGCGCGGCCCGGCACGCTGGTGGTGGCCGCCGACGGCGTGCACTCGGCGCTGCGGCGCCAGCACCTGCCGCAAGCGGCGCCCGAGGACAGCGGCACGGTGACGATCTTCGGCATGGCGCCGGCCGGCTGCCTCACGCCCGATGGCCTGCCGCCGGCCCTGCGCGACGGCGCCGGCGTGGTGTTCGGCGCCGGCTACGCGCTGGTGCTGGACGCCATGAAACTGGCGGCGCTGCCGTCCCTGGCGCAACGCCTCGCGCCAGCTTGCACGCTGACGGCGGTGCCCGGCTACCAGTACTGGGCCATCATCGGCGAGCGCCGCGCGGTGCTGGGCGCGGACGACGCCGCGATCAGCGCGAGCCAGCGGGACGACACCGCGACGGGCGCGCGCTGGCAGCAAGCCGCGCAGCGCCTGCTGGCGCCGGTGCATCCCGCGCTGGCCGCCATGGTGGCCGCCGGCGATCCGCGCGGCATCGCGCTCAAGACCGTCTACCAGGCGCCGCCCCTGCCGCGATGGACGCAAGCCGGGCTGACGTTCCTGGGCGACGCGGTGCATGCGATGAGCCCGGCGGGCGGCCTGGGCGCCAACACCGCCCTGGCCGATGCGCAATCGCTGGCGACGCGGCTGGCGCAGGTGTGCAAAGGCCTGCCGCTGGGGCAGGCCTTGCAAGACTATGAAGCGGATCTGCGCGCTCGCGGCGACCGGGCCGTCCAGCGATCGGCCGAGGCCGCCGCCCGCGTCACCGGCAGGGGCTAGGGCCTGCTCGCGCGAGAAGCAACGCCGCGCAGGCCCGCAACCCCGCCACCTCAGGGCTCGGCCGGCGCCTGTTCCAGCGCGGGCGCCTTGCGCGCCTTGCGCAGGAACGACACCAGTTGCCACACCACGGCCGCGCCGATCAGCGCCAGCAGCGTGCCGCTGATCGGCCGCGTCAGGAAGATGCTGAACTCGCCGCGGCTGAGCAGCATGGCGCGGCGGAAGTTCTCTTCCAGCATCGGGCCGAGGATGAAGCCCAGCATCAGCGGCGCGGCTTCCATGCCCAGGCGCAGGAACAGGTAGCCGATCAGGCCGAAGATCGCCGTGATGTAGATGTCGTCCAGGTTGTTGTTGATGCTGAACGTGCCGATGCAGCAGAAGAACAGGATCGCCGGGAACAGCAC
Source organism: Achromobacter sp. CF-sbj1-Ac2-l (assembly GCF_052698165.1). Lineage (NCBI taxonomy): Bacteria > Pseudomonadati > Pseudomonadota > Betaproteobacteria > Burkholderiales > Alcaligenaceae > Achromobacter > Achromobacter sp. CF-sbj1-Ac2-l. The sequence goes on from NZ_CP199855.1 coordinate 5,147,002, forward strand.
CGTGTACGGAATCTTGAACACCGACAGCCAGTAGCGCACCAGCGGCACGTTCAGGATCAGCAGGAAGCAGTTGCCCACCCACATGCTGGCCACCAGGCCCCAGAACAGGTCGGGGTGGGTGCCGATCATGTTGGGGCCGGGCTGGATGCCCTTGACGATGAACGCGGCCAGCATCAGCGCCATGACGGCATTCTCGGGGATGCCGATGGCCATCAGCGGGATGAAGCTGGTGCGCGCGGCCGCTTCGTCGGCCGCCGCCTGGCCCGCGACGCCTTCGATGGCGCCGCTGCCGATCTCGTGGCGGTACTTGCTGAAGCGCTTGTCGGCCGCGTAGGCGGCGAACTGCGCGATGGTCGGGCCGCCGCCGGGCAGGATGCCCAGCACCGAACCGACCACGCTGCCGCGCAGCGCGCTGGGCAGGATGCGCTTGAACTCGGGCCACGTCGGGATCAGCTTGATCTTGCCGTTGAACGGCGTCAGCGTGTTGCGGTTGTCCAGGTTCTTGACGATCTCGGCGATGCCGAAGCAGCCCAGCGCGATGCTGATCAGGCCCACGCCGTCCTGCAGGAAGGCCAGGTCCATGGTGTAGCGCGCCACGCCGCTGTTGACGTCGGTGCCGATCACGCCCAGCAGGATGCCGATCATGGCCATCGCCAGGCCATTGAGCAGGCTGCCGCTGCTGACGAAGCTGACGCAGAAAAAGCCCAGCAGCATCAGCGCGCAGTAGTCGGCCGGACCGAACAGCAGACCGACTTCGCCCAGCGCCGGCGCCATCGTCGACAGCACCACGATCGCCACGGTGCCGCCGATGAAGCTCGACACGCCCGCGGTGAACAAGGCCAGGCCGGTCTTGCCCTTCAGGTTCATCTGATACCCGTCGATGCAGGCGACGATACTGCTCGCATGCGGGATCTTCATGGTGATCGCGCTGACGCTGTCGCCGTACTGCGCGCCGTAGTAGATGCCGGCGAGCATGATCAGCGCGCCGCCGGTGGGAATGGAATAGGTCAGCGGCAGCAGCAGGCTGATGGTCGACAGCGGGCCCAGGCCCGGCAGCAGGCCGACCAGCGTGCCGACCACGCAGCCGATGGCGCAATACATCAGGTTCTGCAGCGTCAGCGCGTGCTCGAACCCGAACGCGAGGTTGTTGAACATCTCCATCATGGCGTCTCTCCCCTCAGAACAGCGGCAGGTTCAGGCCGAGCAGGTTGCGGAAGGCGAACGCCACCGCAATCAGGCCCAGCGAGATCTTGACGTTGCGCACCAGCGAATACGAGGTGCCCGCCAAGGTCGAGCAGAACACCAGGAAGACGATGCCGACGATCATGTTGATCAGGCCGGACACCACCGCGAAGCCGCACAGGCTCAGCATGATGATGGCGATGTTCTTGATGCTGTAGCTCAGCGGCACGGGCGGCACGAAGCGCGAACGCACCACCGAGATCACCCCGATCACGCCCAGCAGCGAGCTGACCATGAGCGGGAACAGGCCAGGCCCCGACCGGCTGAACGAACCCAGTTGATACTTCAACGCCGCCAGCCCGAACAGCAGGGCGAAGGCGATCATGAAGAGCCCCGCGACAAAGTTTCTATTGCCAAAGTACATAAGACGCGCCCTCCCAGGCATTGCGTTTTTTTCGCTTGTTATTGCCACCCGGCTTCTCAAACCGGTCTGGTTACCCGCCTGTCTTCCCGCTGAAAATTTCGGTGCTGCGGACGAGTTCGGCAGATAGTAGAGAGCGACACTTCCAATCTGCTTTCGCTTTTTGCGCCGGAACGCGCGAATGCGTTATCGCTTTCCCGTAGGTCCAGCGACATGAAGCTGACTGGTTCCTGAATTGATGTCAAAATGAAGACGGCCCGCGGCCTCACCCCCTATTCCGAGAGACGAAAGCCGCGTGCGCGGCCGGCTCCGGCAAGGCGGATCGAGTCAGCGAAAAGATCAGGAAAGCCGTCCGCGAACGGGACGAAGAATGGTCGGCGCAGTGCATCCATGTCCGCCACGGCGAGCGCCGTATCCACCCACATGGCAGGCGCCACCCGCGCCGCATTGCGCGACGTCGGCGCGGCCCGTCACCCCTCGGGATGACGGACCGCCATGCGCCCGGACGCGCGGCGCGTCACGCGCCGCCACGCCGATCGAGCCGGATCAGGCCGGCAGGGCCGCCATGCGCGGCGCGGCGCCGTGCGCATCACCGCGCAGCTTGAACAGGGCCACGGTGCCGGCCAGCGCGCCGGCCTGGTCGCTCAGCATTGCCGAAGCCGCCGCCGACTGCTCCACCAGCGCCGCGTTCTGTTGCGTGGCCTGGTCCATCTCCGACACGCTGCGGTCGATCTGGCTGATGCCCACGCTCTGCTCGGCCATGGCGCCGTGGATCTCGCTGACAAGACGCTGAACACGCGACACGCCTTCAACGATCTCCTGCATGGTCGAGCCGGCCGCCTGGACCCGTTCGGTGCCGCTGCGCACGTTCTGCACCGACGCCTGGATGAGCGCGCGGATCTCCTGCGCCGAGGCCGCGCTGCGTTGCGCCAACGTGCGCACCTCGCCGGCCACCACGGCGAAGCCGCGGCCCTGCTCGCCCGCGCGCGCCGCCTCGACCGCCGCGTTCAGCGCCAGGATGTTGGTCTGGAAAGCGATGCCGTCGATGACACTGATGATCTCGGTGATGCGCTCGGACGACTGCGCGATCGCGCCCATGGTGCTGACCGCGTCGGTCACCACCTGGCCGCCGCGCTCGGCCGCCTGGCTGGCTTCGGTTGCCAGGCGCGTGGCGTGCTCGGCGGCCTCTTCGGTCTGGCGCACGCTGGAGGTCAGCTCGGTCAGCGCCGACGAGGTCTCCTGCAACGAGCCGGCGGACACTTCGGTGCGTTGCGACAGGTCGCGGTTGCCCATCTCGATCTCGCGCGTGGCCGAGGTCATCGAGTGCACGCCGTTGCGCACGTCCAGCATGACATGGCTGATCTTGTCGACGAAGGCGTTGAACGAGGAAGAGATCTGCGCCACTTCGTCGTGCCCGACAACCGCCAGCCGATGCGTCATGTCGCCGTCGCCCGAGCCGATGGTGTCCATGGCGTCGCGCACCGCCGACAGGCGCTTGAAGGCGCGCGAAGTCACCACGCTGGCGAGCAGCGCCGCGACCAGCGTCAGCACCACCATCGAGATCAGCGTGGCATTGAAGACCTGCGACAGGCCGGCGGTGGCCTCGGCCTCGTCCAGCGCGATCACCAGGAACCAGTCGGTGCCGGCGATGGGACGCGCCTTGAGCAGCTTGGGCACGCCGCCCAGGCGCAGCGCCAGCGGCGTCGCGCCCTCTTGCGCCATGCTCGCCAGCACGGCCGGCGTCAGGCCGGCGGCCACGTCGGTGGACGGCTTGAGCGCCAGCTTGTCATCGACGTGCGAAATCACCTGGCCGTCGGTGGCCAGCACGAACGCGGTGCTGGAGGGCGTGGGCCGGATTGCCTTGATGACGTCCTTGATGCCGTCCAGCGCCACCGCGCCGCTGATGGCGCCGGTGGTCTCGCCGGCGCGCACGATCGGCGCGGTGAAGGCCACGTAGGGCTTGCCGGTGCCGGAATCGCCATACGGCTTGGTCACGGTCAGCTTGCCGGCGGCCACCGCGCTCTTGTACCAGGGGCGCGCGGTGGGGTCGTAGTCGGGCGGCGTCTGCGCGGTCGAGAAGTAACTCTTGTCGGACCAGCCTATGCTGGTGATGGGAAAGCCGTTGGTGGCGCCCATGAGCTTGGTCAGGCCGCGCGGATCGCCCTTTTCCACCACCGCGGCGGTGGCCGATACCGCCAGGGCCTTGTCGGCCGACCAGCGTTCGATGGCGCTGGCGTTGCCGGCGGCGATGGCGTCCAGGTCCGCGGAGATGGTCGCCATCATGTTGTCGCGCACAATGTGATAGATCGCAATGCCCGAGAGCACCAGCGCGCCGATGACGGTGAAACAGGTGATCAACAGGATCCTGTTGCGCAACGAGGTGATTTTCATGCTTGTCTTCTTACTGCAACTGCCCATGCCGGGGGGCACGGGTATCCAGGTACGCGACGACGCAAGCGTCCGCGCCATCCTGGCTTACGGCAGTGCAACATAGGACTTTAGGGAAACAGCGCGGGCATAATGTCGACAAGGCCGCTCCCTGGGCCGAGGACCCGGGGCCGGCGTCGATGCGTCAGTGTTTTTCTGGGAGCTTTCTTTGGACCCGATACTCGCCGAACTGTCGGCGTCTCTGCAGGCGGCCAAGTCGGTCGAACAGTTGACGCGCCCCCTTCTGGATATGCTCGGAGCCGTCACCGGCCTGGAATCCACTTATCTCACCTCGATCGATCCGGACCAGGACCAGCAGCACGTGCGCTACGCGCGCAACGTCGGCGCGCTGCAGATTCCGGAAGGTCTGTCGGTGCCCTGGTCGGACACGCTGTGCAAGCGCGCGCTGGAAGAAGGCCGCATGTCCACCAGCGACGTCGGCGCCTGCTGGCCCGACTCCGACGCGGCGCGCCAGCTTGGCATCCAGACCTACGTCAGCACCCCGATCCGCACCGACGACGGCCTGCTGCTGGGCACCCTGTGCGGCGCCAGCGCCCGCCGCCAGGACATCGCGCCGCAGGCCGAGGAAATCATGCGCCTGTTCTCCAGCGTGATCGCCAACTTCCTGGAACGCGAACAACTGGTGGCCGAGCTGCGCACCGCCAACACCAAGCTGATGGCCTACGCGCTGACCGATCCCCTGACCGGCCTGCCCAACCGGCGCGCGCTGTACGAGGAACTGGAGCGCCTGCGCGGCCGCGCGCTGCGCGAAGGCGGCAGCGTGCTGGTGGGCGTGGTGGACCTGGACGGCTTCAAGGGCATCAACGACACCTACGGCCACCAGTCGGGCGACGCCTTCCTGCAGGAGGTCTCGCGGCGCCTGGCGATGGCGCTGCGCGCCTCCGACATGGTCGGGCGATTGGGCGGCGACGAATTCGTGCTGGTCGGCCCGGGCCCCGCGCTGGCGCGCGGCGACGCGGCGCCGGGCCACGAGGCCGAGCGCGGCGACGCCGAGGAAGCCGCCCGCTCGCTGGAAGATCGGGCCGCCGCCGCCACCGTCGGCCGCTACCCGTTCGGCGACATCACCCTGACCTACGAAGGCGCCAGCGTCGGCGTGGTGGCGCTCGATCCACGCGGCCTGGCGGCCGAGGAAGCCGTGCGCCTGGCCGATGCCCGCATGTACGAGATCAAGCGCGCCCGCAAGGCGGCCCGCACCCTCCACTGAGACGCGGGCCGCGGCGATCCTGGCCGCCGTGCTCCCCGGGGCTTGCACAACACATAAGCAACTGCTAATGTGTTGCCATGATCGAAAACGACATCTTCAAGGCCCTGGCCGACCCGACCCGCCGCGCGCTGTTCGACAAGCTCGCGGCGGGCGCCATGAACGCCAGCGCGCTGCGCGAGGGCCTGGACATCAGCCAGCCCGCGGTCTCGCAGCACCTCGCGGTGCTGCGCCAGGCGCGGCTGGTGCGCGAGGAACGCCAGGGACGTTTCGTCAACTACCAGGTCGACCCGGACGGGCTGGCGCTGATCGCCGGCTGGCTGTCGAAGTACCGCGCCTGGTGGCCGGCGCGGGTCGACGCCCTGAAAACGCTGCTCAAGGACATGGACCAATGACCCACACGGCCTCCGCCCCGCAGGACACGGCAATCGTGCTCGACTATGAGCTGGACGCGCCGCCCGAGAAGGTCTGGCGCGCCCTCAGCATTCCCGCCTTGCGCGAGCAGTGGCTGCCGGCCAGCGCGCTGGCCGATCCTGAGCCGCTGGCCGCGACACCCGGCGTCGAAGTCCGCTACCGCATGCGCGACACGCTGCCGCCCTGCCTGGAAAGCGTGGTCACGTTCCAGCTCAGCCCCACCGCCGACGGCGGCACCCGCCTGACCATCGTCCACGCCCCCGACGATGCGCGGCTGGCGCGGCCCGCGCCGCAGGCGGCCAACGATGCCTGGCCGGCCCTCAAGCTCGCCGCCTGACGCCGCTTTTTCCCTTTGATGCAAGACAGGAGTTCGCGCATGAGCGAAACGATGCAGCTCGTCCCGATGGTGGTGGAACAGTCCGGCCGCGGGGAACGTTCGTTCGATATCTATTCGCGCCTGCTGCGCGAACGCATCATCTTCCTGAGCGGCGAAGTCAATGACGCCGTGTCGGCCCTGGTGTGCGCGCAGTTGCTGTTCCTGGAAGCCGAAAACCCCGGCAAGCCGATCCACCTGTACATCAACTCGCCCGGCGGGGTCATCACCAGCGGGCTGGCCATGTACGACACCATGCAGTTCATCAAGTCGCCGGTTCACACCCTTTGCATGGGCACCGCGCGCTCGATGGGGTCGTTCCTGCTGATGGCCGGCGAGCCCGGTCATCGCGCCGCGCTGGCCAACGCCAGTCTGCACGTGCACCAGCCGCTGGGCGGCTTCCAGGGCCAGGCCTCGGACATGCTGATCCACGCCGAGGAAATGCAGCGCACCAAACAGCGCATCATCCGCCTGTATGCCGAGCATTGCGGGCGCGACTACGACGACGTCGAGCGCAGCCTGGACCGCGACCGCTACATGAGCGCCGAGGAAGCCGTGCAATGGGGCTTGATCGACCACGTCATGGATCCGCGCTCGGCCGGGTTCTGACGCGGCCGAGCGCGTTGCGTCCCGTCATGCCATCGACGCACGCAAGCCGCGCGACGGCTACGCCTCGACCAGCGCGCGCTGATGACGCGCGCGCAACACGCCATTGGCCACGGCGCCCGCCGCCAGCAGCACCGCGGTGCCCAGGAAGACGGCGGGCATGCCGAAATGCCCGCCGATGAAACCGCCCAGCAACGGGCCCGCCACCTGGCCCGCGTACTGGGCCGAAATCGACATGCCCAGCACATTGCCGCCAACGCCGTCGGGCACGTTGTGACGGATCACGCTGGTGACGCACGGCAGCAGCCCGCCCAGCGCCAGACCCATCAGGCAACGCAGCGCCACCAGTTGCCAACCGGCTGTGACGAAAGCCTGCGGAATCAGCAGCAGCGCGGCCACGGCCAGCGCGCCGACGATCACCGTCCAGTGGCCCACGCGATCGGCCAGCCGGCCCAGTCGCGAGGCCGACAGGATCGCCCCCAGCGCCGCCGCCGACATGACCACCCCGGACACCAGCGTGACGCGGGCCGGATCCTCCACCAACTGGCCCACGTATACCGTGATGATGGGTTCGATCGACATGGTGGCGAACATCAGCAGCATGCCGGTCGCCAGCATCGCGGCCACCGGCCGCTTGTCGGGGATCTGCGCCCAGCCGCCGCGGCGCTGGCCGCCCTGCCCGGCCGCCTTGGGCGGGCGCGGCATTTCCTTGATGAGGAAGACGGTGGCCAGAAACGCCAGGAAGATGACGCCGCCCGCCAGCAGGAACGTGGCGCGGATGCCGATCAGCGGCGGCAGCGCGCCGCCAATCAACGGCCCCACGAGGTTGCCCGCCATGATGCCGGCCGACAGTACGCCCAGCGCCCAACCCGAGCGCGCCTTGGGCGCCTGCATTGCCACCAGGATGGTCGAACCCGACGCGTAGCCGCCGGCCAGGCCCACCAGCAGCCGCAGCAGCACCAGTTGCCACGCGTTCTGCACCATGCCGGTCAGCGACATGCAGACCGCCATGCCGAACGAGGCGCGCACCAGCATCAGCTTGCGTCCGTAGCGGTCGCCCAGCCGGCCCCACAATGGCGCGACCAATGCCGCGGCGAAGAAGGTGGCGCCGTAGGCCACGCCCGACCACTGCACGATGGCGGCATGGCCCTGCACACCCAGCTCTTCCACGTACAGCGGCAGGAACGGCAGCAGCAGCGTCATCGCCACGATGGTGCTGAACGAGCCGGCGAAACAGACGGCCAGGTTGCGGCGCCAGTGGATGTTCTCGGCCGGCGCGGCGGCGCCGACGCGATCCGGGGTCGTGGGGGAAGTCATGGGGGCAAGCCTTGCGCTGTCGGGCGGGAAGTCGTGGAACCGGGATTGTTGCCAGCCTCGCCCCCCGCAGCAAGGCCAGCCGCGATACCGGTATTGCCGCTACCCCCCAAGGCGCGCGGCTACTGCGCGGCGCCGCGCAGCCAGGCCTTGGGGGTGGCCCCGCGGTGCGCCTTGAAGGCCTTGATGAAATGGCTGAGGCTGGAAAAGCCGATGCTGTAGGCGGTTTCGGTGACCGAGCAGCCGCGCCGCAACAGGCCGGCGGCCGCCTCCATCCGCGCTTGCAGCAGGCAGCCATGCACCGATTGTCCGTAGAGCGACATGAAGCCGGCCTGCAGCCGCTTTTCGCTCAGGCCCACGGCCTGCGCCAGTTGCCGCACGCCGCGGCAATCGGCGTATTCGTGCTGGATGCGGCGATGGGCCTCGGCCAGCCGCTTGCGGTCGGCCGGTGGCGGCAAGTCGGCCGCGGCGCGACCGGCCAGGTGCGCCAGGGTCAGGGCCAGGGCCTCCTGGGCCTTGCCTTGCAGATATAGGGCGGCGATCTCGCCACGGTCCTGGTTCCAGGCCAGGATCTCGCCGGCCACGCGCGCCAGTCCCGGCCACAGCGGCAGCGTCGCCAACTGCGCGTCACGCGCCGGCACGCTGCCGTCGGCCGCGAACGCGGCGGGCGGCACCTGCCGCAAGGTGCGCCGCCACAGGGCGCGCACGGTGTCGCTGAAAAAACGGATGTCGACGGCGCGGATATTGTGGCGGCCCTTGAATTCGTCCCATCCCGGCACCGGCTCGGCCGTGCCGTGCAGGATGACGCTGCCCGGCTGGATGCGCAGGGCCGCGCCGCCCTCGAAGCCCACCCCGAACTGCCCTTCCAGCACGATCGCCACGCCGACGCTGGATTCGGCCGCGCCGCTGGCGGCCCAGTCGGACTCGGGTCGGCCGTCGAGGCAGCCGATCGAGATGCCGCCCGGCAGCTCGTGCTGGGTGCGGATCCTGAGCCAATCCGGCGGCAGCAGGCGCAGCAGGTCCTGCGCGGTAAGGGGCGCGCGGCGGTCCGGGGCAGGACGGGGCTGAGAGGCCATTTTGTTCCAATTCCGCAATTTCCGGCGCGGATTCGCTAGCGCGGCCGCCGCCTGGCCTGGATGATAACAATTTTCATCCGCATCAAGCCTCCCATGCCGCCTTTGCCAGACACCGCCCGCCGCCCGAACGAGGCCGCCGCCCTGTTCGTCTTCAACACCTTGTGCCTGACCGCAATCATGGCCTTCATGCCCGTGATCGGCCCGGTGGTGCGCGGCCTGCGGCTGGCCGAATGGCATGGCGGCCTGGTGGTCACCGTGGCCGGCGTGCTGTGGATGCTGATGGCGCGCTATTGGGGCGGCCGCAGCGACCGCATCGGCCGCCGCCGCGTGCTGCTGCGCGCCGCCGCCGGCTATATCGTCAGCTACCTGCTGCTGGCCATCGGCCTGGACCTGATGCTGCGCGAGCCGCCGCCGGTGTGGCTGGCGCTGCTGGCCCTGATGGCGCTGCGCGCGCTGATCGGCGCCTTCTACGCCGCCATGCCCACCGTCAGCGCGGCTCGCATCGCCGACATCACCGCGCCGGACCAACGCGGCGCCATGATGGCCAGACTGGGCGCGGCCAACGGCCTGGGCATGGTGCTGGGGCCGGCCATCGGCGGCCTGCTGGTCAAGGACAGCCTGACCCTGCCGCTCTACATCGCCGCCGCGCTGCCGCTGCTGGGCACGCTGTGGCTGGCCGCGAAGCTGCCGTCCGATGCCGCGCACGAACCGCGCGCCACGCCGCCGCTGAAACTGAGCGACAGGCGCTTGCGCCTGCCGCTGGCCGCGATGCTGCTGGCCATGAGCGCGGTCATCACCGCGCAGATGATCGTCGGCTTCTACGCCATGGACGCGCTGCGCCAGGCGCCCGGCCCGGCCGCGCGGACGGCGGGCTGGGCCATGACCACCGTCGGCGTCATGCTGATCCTGGTGCAGGTGGGGCTGGCCAAGGCGCGCCGGATGAACGCGGCGCGCTGCCTGGCGGGCGGCGCGCTGCTGTCGGGCATCGGCTTTCTGCTGGTGCCGGTGCTGGGCGGCACCGCGGGGCTGGTGGCGTGCTACGCCGTCATGGCGGCCGGCATGGGCCTGGTGTTCCCCTCGATCCAGACCTTGGCGGCCAATGCCGTGACCGCCGACGAGCAAGGCATCGCCGCCGGCTCGGTGATCGCGGTGCAGGGCATGGCGATGGTGGTGGCGCCGCTGGTATGCACGCTGCTGTATGGCGTGCGCCCCTGGATGCCTTATGTGGTGGCCGCCAGCCTGTTGCTGCTGGTGGCGCTGGCCGCGACGCTCAAGCCGCGCGTGGCCGCGCCCTGACGCCACGGCCCCCGCGGCGCGGGGGCCGGATCAGTGGTTCGCGTCATTCGGTGATGCGGATGTTGGCCTGGTCGATGATGACCTGGTAGCGCTTCATCTCGGCGTCGATGAACTTGGCGAAGGCCGCCGAATTCTTCACCGACGGTTCGAACCCCAGGCCATTGAGCTGCTCGACGATCCTGGGATTGGCCATCACCTTGGCCGAGGCCGCCTCCAGCTTGCGCAGCACCGGCTCGGGCAGCTTGGCCGGGCCCCACACGCCATACCAGGAATAGAACTCGAAGTTCTTCTGGCCCTGCTCCTTCATGGTCGCCAGATCGGGCAGCAGCGGACTGCGCGCGGCGCCGGTCACGGCCAGCGCCTTGAGCTTGCCGGCGCGCACCATCGGCAGCGACGACAGCATCGGATCGATCAGGCCCTGCACCTGGCCGCCGACCAGATCGGACAGCGCCGGACCGCCGCCGCGATAGAGCACGATGGGAATCTGGTCCAGGCCGTTGTCATGCAGGAACGAGGCCGCGGCCAGGTGCCCGGCCGAGCCGAAGCCGGAAGTGGCGAAGGAGTACTTCTGCGGTTCGGCCTTGAGCAGCTTGACCAGGTCGCCCACGTTCTCGGCCGGCACCTTGGGATAGACGCTGAAGATCAGCGCGCCCTGCGCCAGCTCGCTGATCGGCGTGAAGTCCTTGACCGAGTCGAACTTGATGGTCTTTTTGTACAGCAGCGGATTGATGGCGTGGATCGACGCGTTCAGGTAAAGCGTGTAGCCGTCCGGCGCGGCCCGCGCGACGTAGGCCGCGCCGATCATGCCCGACGCGCCGGCGCGGTTTTCCACCACGATCGACTGGCCCAGCTCCTTGCCCAGTTGCTCGGCATACAGGCGGGCCACGCCGTCGACCGAGCCGCCCGGCGGATGCGGCACCACCAGCGTGATCGGGCGTTGCGGATAGTCGGCGGCATCGGCGGCCAGCGCGCTGGCGCCGCAGGTGACGCCCACGACCGTCAAGGCGGTGGCGAGCAGCCGGGTGAACGGCGCGGGACGGGACGGCGAACGGAACATGATGGGTCTCTCTTGGCGATGGCGCGTCCATTCCGGACGCGCAGGGGCCGACCACGCCACCGGCCGCGACGCTCGCGGCCGCCATGTCGTGGATCGTCAAAATGCATCCGGCGGCTATTGCCGCCGGAACAGGGGAATCAGGCCGCCTTGAGCTGGGCGGAGCTGAAGCCGTACTTGGCGTCCAGCCCCAGCTCGCGCACGATGCGCAGGCCCTTGGCCAGCGCGTCGCCCTCCAGGCCGCGCAGCGGCCGGCGCAGGTCGCCGACCGGCAGGCCCACCGCCTTCATCAGCGACTTGATGGCGACCGGGTTGATGGCCGAATACGAGTAGTGCAGCATCGGCAGCAGGCCCAGGTAGCCTTCGCGGAAGCTGACCGACACGTCCGGCGTGTCCCACGGACGCGAGATGTCGGCCATCTCTGCGGGCGCGATGTTGCCGGTCATGTTGGCGGTGCCGTGGCCGCCCAGGCTCATGGTGGGCACAACCAGGCCCAGGTTGGGCGAGTCGCAGCACATCACCGACACGTCGGGACGGCCGCGCAGCACCTGCGCCACCTGGCCGACGCGGGTGGTCGATTCCTTGTGCACCACGTAGTTGGGGTGCTTGAAGATGCGCAGCAGTTGGTCCCAATGCAGGTCGCTCTTGACCCGCGGCGGGTTGTTGTAGATGCCCAGGGGCAGGTCGGTGGCGTCGGCCACTTCGAGGAAATAGGCCTCGGTGTCGGCCTCGGACGCGCAGATGTAGGCGGGCGCGGCCAGGATCGCGCCGTCGGCGCCGTTGGCGTGCGCGAACTTCAGGTAGTCGATGGTGGAGTCGGTGTTGTTGCCGGTGCAGCCGTAGAACAGCTTCATCTTGCCGGTCTTCATCTTGGCCGTCTCGACGATCACCTGGCGCCGCTCTTCGGGCGACAGCATCGAGACCTCTCCCGTGGAGCCCATGATCAGCACGGCGGCGGTGCCGTTGTCTTCCTGGAACTTCAACAGAGTGCGGAAGGCGCTGAAATCGACGCTGCCGTCGCGATTGAACGGCGTGACGATGGCGACGAAGGACCCCTGGATTTTCATTTTGCTCATGACCTGCTCCACATGCGGAAGGACTGCCCAATCAAAAAAGGCCAGGTTGGCGCGCGGTCGTTGGCGCCTGCACCTGACCATTCCCCTTGTTGCTTTCGCAGTATAGGAAGAGCGGCCCCGAAAATTTTTCTATTTTCCACACTTTTGCAGGGCCTGAAAGACAAAGAATTTCTAAGGCAATGCCGTTAAGTTATGAAGATTTCCATAACAATACGCTTTTCACGGCGCCCCCCGCATGTCCGAAGCGATCTTTCGTTATCCGTCCCTGTCCCACTGGGGCGCGTACACCGCGCTGGTGCGCGAAGGCCGTGTCGTGGGCTGTGAGCCGTTCGCGCATGACCAGGCCCCGTCCCCGCTTATCCACACGATGCCCGATATGGTGCATTCGCCGCTGCGCATCGCCCGCCCCGCCGTGCGCGCCAGTTGGCTCAGGCATCGCGGCGCGCCCGAGCTGCGTGGCGTCGACGGCTATGTGGAGGTCGATTGGGACTCCGCGCTGGCGCTGGTGCACGACGAATTGCAACGGGTGCGCGCGCAGCATGGCCCGACCGCCATCTTCGGCGGCTCGTATGGCTGGTCCTCCGCCGGACGGCTGCACCACGCCCGCACGCTGACGCACCGCTTCCTGTACGCCGGCGGCGGCTGCGTCGACCAGTCGGGCAACTACAGTTGGGGCGCGGCGCAATTCCTGCTGCCGCACATCATCGGCACCTACGCGCCCGTGACCGGCCGCATCACCGACTGGAACAGCGTGGTCGGGCACACCCGGCTGCTGATCGCGTTCGGCGGCATCCCGCTGCGCAACACCCAGATCGCCTCGGGCGGCGCGGGCGACCACAGCGCCCCCGGCTGGCTGGCGCGGGCGCGCCAGGCCGGCATACGCACCGTGGTGGTCAGCCCCACGCGCGGCGACGCGCCGGCGGCGCTGGCGGCCGAATGGATCCCCATCCGTCCCAACACCGATGCCGCGATGATGCTGGGCATGGCCCACACCCTGCTGGCCGAGGGCCGCCACGACCGCGACTTCCTGGCCCGCTGCTGCAATGGCTTCGAGCAGTACGCCGACTACCTGCTGGGCCGCGCCGACGGCCAGCCCAAGGACGCTGCCTGGGCCGCGCGCATCTGCGGCGTGCCGGCCGATACCATCCGCGCGCTGGCGCGGGACGCGGCCGGCACCCGCACGCTGCTGTCGTGCTCGTGGTCGCTGCAGCGCGGCCATCGCGGCGAACAGCCGTACTGGGGCAGCGTCGCGCTGGCCGCCCTGCTGGGCCAGATCGGCCTGCCTGGCGGCGGTTTCGCCTTCGGCCATGGCTCGATGAACGGCGCCGGCAATCCGCGCCCCGACCTGCCCGCGCCGGAGATGCGCGCGGGCCGCAATCCTGCCGGCGTGTCGATCCCGGTGGCGCGCCTGACCGACATGCTGCTGCAGCCGGGCGAGCCGTACGAGTTCAACGGCAGGACCGGCATCTATCCGGACATCCGCCTGGTCTACTGGGCCGGCGGCAATCCGTTCCATCACCACCAGGACCTGAACCGGCTGATGCGGGCCTGGGCGCGGCCCGAGACCATCATCGTGCACGAGCCATGGTGGACGCCGACCGCGCGCCGCGCCGACATCGTGCTGCCGGCCACCACCACGCTGGAACGCAACGACATCGGCGGCTCGTCGCGCGACCGTTACCTGCTGGCGATGCGGCAGGCGCTGGCGCCGGTGGGCCACAGCCGCAACGACTTCGACATCTACCGCGAACTGGCCGCGCGCGGCGGCTTCGAGCACGCCTTCACCGAAGGCCGCGACGAAATGACCTGGATCCGCCACATCTACGAACAGATGCGGCCGGCCTGGGAAGCGGCGCAACTGACGCTGCCGGCCTTCGACGAATTCTGGGAACGCGGCCACGTCGCGCTGCCGCCGCCGGCGCGCGACTTCGTGCTGTTCGAGCAGTTCCGTGCAGACCCCGCCGCGCATCCGCTCAAGACCCGTTCCGGCCGGCTCGAACTGCACAGCGCGGCCATCGCCGAATTCGGCTACGACGACTGTCCGCCGCATCCGGCCTGGCTGCCGCCAGTGGAATGGCTGGGCGCCGAGCGCGCCGCGCGCTGGCCGCTGCACCTGGTCACCTGCCAGCCCGCCGACCGGCTGCACTCGCAGCTCGACCCGGCGCCGGCCACCCGCGCCAACAAGGTCGCCGGGCGCGAGGCGGTGCTGCTGCATCCCGACGACGCCGCCGAACGCGGCATCGCGCAGGGCGATGTGGTGCGCCTTTTCAATGATCGCGGCGCCTGCCTCGGCGGCGCGCAACTCAGCGCCGACCTGCTGCGCGGCGTGGTGGTGATGCCCACGGGCGCCTGGTTCGATCCACAGGACGATGCGCTGGAGCGTCATGGCAATCCCAACGTGCTGACGGTGGACGTGGGCACGTCGCGGCTGGCGCAGGGCCCGAGCGCGCTATCGGCGCTGGTGCAGGTGGAACGCTGGCACGGCGAGGCGCCGGCGGTGCGGGCCTTCGAGCCGCCGCCGCTGCGGGCCGAGACGCCGGGCGCGCCACGCTGACGGCGCGGTCGCCCCCGGCGCGGCGACCGCGCCTGGCGCCCGATTGCCGGCCTGTGCGAGGCTACTTATCGTGTGAACAGGCCCTAGGCCGCTCGCAGGAACGCCAGCACCGCGTCGTCCTGTCCCCGGATGAAATGCCGCTCACGCGGCAACAGCGTCACCTGCGCGCGCGGCGCCAGGCGGCGCAGGCGTTCGCAGGTCTCGCGCGAATCAAGCATCACATCGCGCCCGCCCACCGCCACGTACAGCGGCTGCGCCAACTGACGCAGCGCCTCATCGTCAAAGACGGGAATGGCGCCGAAGCGCGAGCGGAAACCGCGATTGATAGCGTGCATCAACCCAAACTGAGCCCGATCGGCGGGCGCCGGATCGGCCGGCAGCGGCCCGATGATGCGGCGGCGCACCAGCGCGCGGCCCGCGGGTCCCAGCAGCAGCAATGGCAGGACCCACGGCAGGATGTGCTTCTGCCGGCCGATGCCGGACGGGCACAACAGCGCCAGCCGCTCGACCCGCGCCGGCCGCCGCACGGCGAAGTCCAGCGCCAGCCACGCGCCCAGCGAAATGCCGAAGCACGCCGCGCGCGCCACGCCCAGTCCATCGAGCACGGCCTCCAGCCAGGCCGCGTGCGCATCGCTCGCCAGCGGCAGCCGCGCCGGCGCGCTCGGGCCTGCCTCGCCGATCAGGTCGATCGCGTAAATGCGGAAATGCGGCGCCCAGGCCGCGGCCTGCCGCTGCCAACTGGCGGCCGTGCTCTGCGCGCCATGCAGCAGCACCAGGGGCGGTGCGTCCTCGCGGCCGCACACCAGCACATGGGTGTCGCCGGCCGGCGTCGGCACCGTCACTCGCCGCACATCGGCCGGCCAATGGGCCAGCGCCGCGGCATAGGCCTGGCGCACGGCCTCGGCGTGGCGCTCGGACTTGAAGACCGGGCTCATGCCGGCGCGTCGCCGCGATGACGCAGATGGATCAGCGGATACGCCCGTCCCTGGCCATCGCGCTCGGAACGCCCGGTGCGCTCGAAGCCCAGCCGTTCATAGAAGCCGATCGCCTGCGCGTTCTGCTCGTTGACGTCGGTGCTCAGGCCGGGATGGCGCCGCAGCGCGTCCTCGACCAGCGCGCGCCCGACGCCCTTGCCGCGCGCGGCGGGATCGACGAACAGCGCTTCCATGTGGCCGCCGTCGAGCAGCATGAACGCCAGCGCGCGGTCGTTCGCATCCACGGCCAGATCGAGCGTGGCGGCGGGCAGGAAGCCCACCACCTCGGCCTCGATGTCATGGCGGTCCTGCGGCGACAGGAAATCGTGGGTGGCATCGACGGCGCGGCGCCAGATGTCGACGACGCGTTCGCCGTCGGCGGGGGTGGAGGTTCTCAGGGTGATCATGGTGCTACGGAAAAAAAAGAAGAAAGGTTGGCAGCCGTCAGCCGGCGTCGGTGCGCCGCTCGATGGCGCGGATCACCGCCACCATGTCGGACGCGCCCAGGCCCTGGGCCTCGGTCTCGCCGTAAAGCGCATGGCTGGCGTCCAGCAGCGGCGAAGCGATGCCGGCGCCGCGCGCGGCCTCGGCCACCAGGCGGCTGTTCTTGAGCACGTCGGTGATCGCCGCCTGCACGGAAAAGTCCTGCGTCACCAGCTTGCCAAGCTTGACGCGCGACACGTCGCTGGCCATCGGTCCGGCGTTCAGCACCTCGGCGAACAGGGCCAGGTCGATGCCGTGACGCTCGGCGAAATGCACCGACTCGGTCAGGCCCGTGACCATGGTGATCAGGAACAGGTTGACCGACAGCTTCATGACGAGCGCGGACGGCACCGCGCCACAGACGAAACTGTCGCGGCACAGCGGCCGCACCAGTTCGCGCACGGCTGCGACGTCGTCGTCATGGCCGGCCAGCATCACCACCAGTTGCCCGGCTTCGGCCGGCTTGCGCGAGCCCGACACCGGCGCCTCGACGTAGCGCCCGCCGGCCGCCTCGATGTCCGCGCCCAGTTGGCGCGAAAAGTCGGCAGATGTGGTGCCCATGTTGACGATCACGTGGTCGCGCACGCGCGCGGCGAAGTCGTCCGTGCCGCGCGCCAGCACCGTGTCGATGGCCGCGTCGTTGGCGAGCATCAGGATGACGGTGCGGCATTGCGCGTAGACCTGGCCGGCGCTGTCGGCCACGCGCGCGCCCGCGGCGCGCAGCGCGTCATAGCCGCCGGGGGAACGGCTCCAGACCACCAGCGGCGTGCCGGCGCGGGCCAGGTTGAGCGCCATCGGCGTGCCCATGACGCCCAGGCCGATGAATCCGATATCCATGCGTGTTTCCGCTTTGGTTGTGTTCATTGTCCCTATTATTCCACCGATTGTTGCCGCCGCTCGCGGACAACGGCTCCGGCGCGCGTCGGCCGAGCGGATGTCAAGCCAGCACAGCGGGATTGATCACATGGATCGGCTTGCCGGCGGCGTAGGCGACGATCTGATCGAAAACGTCCGAAAACTGGGTCTCGTATTCGTCCTCGGTGACGTAGCCAATGTGCGGCGTGCAGATCGCGTTGGGCAACTGCAGCAGCGGATGTTGCGGATCGGTCATCGGTTCCGATTCGAACACGTCCACCGCCGCCGCGCCCGGCCGGCCCGCGGCCAGCGCCTGCGCCAGCGCGCCCGGCTCGATCAGGCCGGCGCGGCTGGTGTTCACCAGCAATGCCGACGGCTTCATGCGCGCCAGGTCCTGCGCCGTGACGATGCCGCGCGTGTCCGGCAGCAGCCGCATGTGCAGCGACAGCACGTCACAGGTCTCGAAGAACGCCTGCTTGTCCGGCGCCACGTCCCAGCCGTCGTCGCGGGCCCTTTGGCGCGAGGCCTCGCGCGCCCACACCAGCACCTTCATGCCAAAGGCGGCGCCGTAGCGCGCCACTTCGGCGCCGATGCGGCCATAGCCGTAGATGCCGAGCGTGCGGCCGCGCAGCGTGCGGCCCATGCCGGTCTGCCAGGTGCCCTGCTTGAGCAGTTGCACCGCCTGCGGAATGCGCCGCATGCCGGCCAGCACCAGGCCCCAGGTCAGCTCCGCCGCCGCGTACGACGGCGTGCCGGCGTGCTGGTTCGAGGACAGGATGACGCCGTGCGCGGTGCAGGCGTCGACGTCGATGTGCGGATAGACGCTGCGCTGGCTGATCAGCCGCAGCTTGGGCAGGCGCGCGATGAGCGGCGCGCGGATCTGGGTGCGTTCGCGGATCAGCACCAGCGCCTCGGTGTCGCGCAGGCGCTCGGCCAGCGCATCCACGTCCTGCACATGGTCGTTCCAGACCGTGACGGCATGGCCGTCGAGTTTGCGGAAACAGGGCAAGCCCCGCAGCGTGTCGAAATAGTCGTCCAGAATCGTGATGTTCATGGTCTGTCTCCTGCCAGGATGCGGGCATTGTGAGCGCCGCCTTGCCGACCGTAAAATGATATTAATTAGTCAATTGATGCGTTTTTCTCATGAAAATCGACGTGCTCGGCGTGCAGGCCTTCGTGGCGATCGCGGATCACAAGAGCTTTCGCCGCGCCGCCGGCGAGCTCAGCATCACCCAGACCGCGTTGAGCCGCCGGCTGCAGAACCTGGAATCGTTCCTGGGCGTGCGGCTGGTGGAACGCACCACCCGCTCGGTGGCGCTGACGCCGCCGGGCGACAGCTTCCTGCCGCAGGCGCGGCGGCTGCTGGCCGACCTGGCCGCGGCGCTCACCGAGATCCGGGAAACCGGCAAGGCCCAGCGCGGCGACGTGACGCTGGCCTGTGTGCCGACCATCGGCGTGCACTACCTGCCGCACATCCTGCAGCGCTACAGCGCCGAGCATCCGCAGAACCGCGTCAAGGTGCTGGACCATTCTTCCGGCGCGGTGGCCCAGGCGGTGCTCACGCGCGAGGCCGAGTTCGGCATCAACATCGCCGAGACCCACGCCCCCACGCTGCGAAGCATCCCGCTGCTGCAGGACGACTTCGTGCTGATCTGCCGCGAGGACCATCCGCTGGCGCGCCGCCGCACGCTGCCCTGGGAAAAGCTGGAGGGCCACCGGCTGATCTTTCCCGGCGCCAGCAGCAACAA
The DNA here is from genome assembly GCF_052698165.1 of Achromobacter sp. CF-sbj1-Ac2-l. Taxonomy (NCBI): domain Bacteria; kingdom Pseudomonadati; phylum Pseudomonadota; class Betaproteobacteria; order Burkholderiales; family Alcaligenaceae; genus Achromobacter; species Achromobacter sp. CF-sbj1-Ac2-l. Next base: position 5,166,077 of record NZ_CP199855.1, read on the forward strand.
CCGGCCGCTGCTCGATCACGCGCTGGCCGAGCTGGCGCCGCGGCTGACGGCCTTCTATGAAGTGCAGCGCAGCTCGACCGCCGTCGGGCTGGTGGCGGCCGGCGCCGGCATCGCCGTGGCGCCGCGGCTGGCCTGGCAGGCCGGTTCGTATCCGGGGCTGCGCGTGGTGTCGCTGCACACGCCGGTGGTGAGACGCACCTTTTCGCTCATCAGCCGCAAGGGCGCGCACCTGTCGCCGGCCGCCCAGGCCTTGCACGACCTGATCCTGCGGCACCGCGCGCAGGGGCCGCGCTGACGCGCCGCCCGACGCGGAACTTTCGCACCGCCTTATACAATTGGTGACGCTTTGCCGGAGGAATCGGGCCACAATGCGTCGGCGCTTTTCCCGACCGCTTTTCCCGACCCATTAGGAACCACGATGAACAAAGCCCTTGCGGCGCTGCTCTGCGCCGTCCTGCCCGCCGCCGCGTCCGCGGTGCAGCCAGATGTCGAGCCCCTGACGCTCAACCCGCAAAACCAGCTTTACTGCAACAAGCAGGCCGACTGGTGCGTGGGGATCAAGGTCGACGGCGGCTTCGAGGATAACGGCCCGTTCGCCACCAGCCGCACCCTGCGCGCCGACTACCGCTTCTGGGACCTGCCCGACATCCCGAACTTCACGCGCTTCACGGTCTGGCCGCACCTCATCCGCCTGAGCGAGGAACGCGCGCTGGTCGGCGTGATCGGCCCCAACGAGCCGGACTACAAGGAAGAGATCCAGTTCCCCGGCGGCAGCTTCTCGCGCCGCGACCTGTACCTGTTCATGGTCGACCTGGGCGACAAGTCCTCGGCCCTGGCGCACCTGCTGCCCTACTCCGCCAAGGCCGGCATCCGCGCCTGCGCCAACGAGGCCGACGAGAAGCGCCGCGCGGGCAACTGCATGGACTATTACCGCTATGACGCCACGGTGAAGGCCCTGCCCAGCCAGCAGCCGTACCCGGACCTGCAGGTCACCACCCAGGCCACGCGCAGCCCGGCCGACGCCAGCCGCTACGCCGACGCGAGCAAGCGGCCCGCGCCGACGGCCGCGCAGTTGCAGCCCCTGGCCGACAAGCAGTGCAGCTACACGGTGACCTACAAGTGGAAGGAAGACGGCTCGGTCTACCAGCCGGCCACGCCGGTGCCGGACTGCGCCGAGTTCCTGGAACCGCAGCCCCGGAAGAAGTAAGGCGCGGGCCCGGCCGCCCAGGCGCAGCCCCGCCGCGCGGGCGTAACGCGCCCGGCTGCGGACGCCTCAGTCGGCGTAGCCCGGATTGCGCCGGTCCAGCCGGCGCAGCAGCCCCGGCCAGGCCAGCGCGGCCTTGTGGGCGCGGTCGGCCGGGGATTCCACCGCGGCGCGCGCCAGCACCTCGGGCGGAATGAACGTCAGTTCGCCGCCCGCCTGCGCCCGCACCTGCACCATGCAGGCCGCTTCCAGCCGGTGCATGGCCTGGAACGCTTCGGCCATGCTCTGCCCCACCGTCAGCAGGCCGTGATTGCGCAGGATCAGGTAGTTGTTGCTGCCCAGGTCGCGCACCAGCCGCGGCTGCTCTTCGGGATTGAGCGCCAGGCCCTCGTAGTCGTGATAGCCGAGCGAACGCAGCACGATGAACGCGAACTGCGACAGCGGCAGCAGGCCTTCCTTCTGCGCCGACACCGCCACGCCGTTGATCGAGTGCGTGTGCAGCACGCACATGGCGTCCTTGCGGGCCGCGTGGATACAGCTATGGATGGTGAAGCCCGCCGGATTGATGTCGTATTCCGAGTCCATCACCTTGCGCCCGTGCAGATCGATCTTGACCAGGCTGGACGCCGTGATCTCGTCGAACATCATGCCGTAGGGGTTGATGAGGAAATGCTCGGTGCCCGGCACCTTGGCGGTGATGTGCGTGAAGATCAGGTCGTCCCAACCGAACAACGCCACCAGCCGGTAGAGCGCCGCCAGGTCCTTGCGCACCTGCCATTCCGTCTCGCCGACCCGTTCGCGCACGCTGGCGCCCGTCTGCCCTGCCGTATCCATGCTGTCTCCCTTTGTGGTGTTCTCCCGCCGCAAGGACGCGGCGGGGTCTGTTGCGCACTGTATTCGGTTTGGGCGCCGGCGGCGGCGCGGCGACGGCAAGCGTCCGCAGCGTGCAACGCTGCCCGGTCAGCGGGTGTCGGCCGCCGCCTGGCGCAGAATGGCGGCCAGGCAAAGCCCCAGCGCGTCGGCGCGCGCCGGCGTGGCCTGGCCGATGCCGAAGACCAGTCCAGGCTCTGGCTCAACCATGCAGAATTCCGAATAGGTGCGGGCGCCGTAGCCGGCCCGCGCCAGCGCCTGCGCCACCAGGCGGTCGTCGATGGCGGGGTTGCGGAACCGAACCGCCAGCTTCAGGCCGCCGGCGCCGTCCGCCACCCGCAGCCAGCGCCCGCAATGCCGCGTCAGCGCGCCCACCAGGTTGTCCATGCGTTCGGCGTAGACGGCGCGCATGCGGCGGATGTGGCCGCGGAAATGGCCGTCGTCCAGGAAATCCGCCAGGCCGGCCTGGATGTGGATCGAGACCTCGCCCTGCCGCAGCGCCATGTCGGCCAGGCACGGCGCCACCAGCGCCGGCGGCAGGATGACGTAGGCCACCCGCAACCCTGGCGCCAGGGTCTTGGAGAACGTGCCGATGTAGGCCACGCGCTGGCCGCTGTCGATGCCCTGCAGCGCGGCGATCGGCCGCGTGGCGTAGCGGAACTCGCTGTCGTAGTCGTCCTCGATGATGAAGGCGTCGTGGCGTTGCGCCGCCTCCAGCAGCGCCAGGCGCCGCGGCAGGGTCATGGTGGCGCCGGTGGGACACTGGTGCGACGGGGTCACGTAGATCAGGCGCGGCGGGCCTTCGGCGGCGCGGGCCGGATCGATGCCGGCGTCATCGCAAGGCACCGGCGCCAGCCGCGCCCCGGCCCGCTGCAGCAGGGCGCGCGCTTTCGGGTAGCCCGGGTCCTCGATCCACGCCACGGGCGCCTGCGGCGTCAGCGCGACACGGGCCAGCAGATCGATCGCGGCCGCCACCGAGGGCAGGATCACCACCTGGTCAACCTGCGCCACCACGCCGCGCGCCGCGCCGACGTGCGCCAGGATCGCGCTGCGCAGGGCCGGCAGGCCGGCCACCGGTCCGTAGCCCAGGTCATGCACGCGCAGCGACTTGATGCGGCCGGCGACGCAGCGCGACCAGGCCGCCGCCGGAAAGCTCCTGAGGTCGGGAATGCCGGGCTGGAACGGCAGGCTGCGCGCGGCCGGCGCCGGAGGTGACGGCGGCGGGGCGTCGAGCGGCCCCGCCAGCGGCCGCGGCTGCCGCGCCGCGACCCGGGTGCCGGAGCCGCGCACGGTCTCGATATAGCCCTCCGCGCGCAGGCGGTCATAGGCCTGCACCACGGTCGATCGGGCGACCCGCAACGCCAGCGCCAGGGCGCGGGTCGACGGCAATTTTTCGCCAGCGCCGAGCCGGCCCGCCAGCACGCGTTCGCGAATGGCCCGGCACAACTGCCCTTCGAGATCGCCCTGGGGCCGGTCCAGCACCAGCCAGGTGACGGCGGCGGATGTCATGGCGGAAAGCGCGGAACGGGTCTGCCGGAATTTTAGTGGCATCGGCGCCCGCCGCGCCGCCCGCGCACCACACTGGTAGGGCGGACATCGGCAAAGCGGACGGTTGCGGCGGCGGCGATCGGCGCTACAAGTATGCGCCCACCCCGCCCTCACCGCTTCGCATGTCCTACGACCCGCTTCTCATCACCGGCGGCGCCCTGGCCGGCGGCCTGGTCTCCGGCCTGACCGGCTTCGGCACCGGCCTGACGGCCCTGCCGATCTGGCTGCTGACGCTGCCGCCCGCGCTGGCCTCGCCGCTGGTCATCCTCTGTTCGGTGGTCTCGCAGGTACAGACCCTGCCGTCGATCTGGCACGCCATCGACCTGCGCCGGACCGCGCCCTTCGTCGCCGGCGGCCTGCTGGGCGTCCCGGTCGGCGTGGCCATCCTGCCCCACGTGCCGCCGCGGTTGTTCCAGGGCGGCCTGGGACTGCTGCTGATGACGCTGTGCACCGTGCTGCTGCTGAACGGCCACTATCGCCTGCCACGCACCAGCCGCCTCGCCGACGGCCTGGTGGGCCTGGGCGGCGGCCTGCTGGGCGGCATCGCCGGGCTGTCCGGCCCGCTGCCGACCCTGTGGGCCGGGTTGCAGGGCTGGAGCAAGGACGAGCGGCGCGCGGTGTTCCAGTCCTTCAACCTGTCGATCCTGGCGGTGGCACTAGTGTCGCAGGCGGTATCGGGCTATCTCACCGGCGAAGTCATGTCGCTGGTCTGGCGCGCGCTGCCCGGCACGCTCGTGGGCGCCTGGCTCGGCCGGCGCCTGTACCACCGCGTCAATGTCGAGGTGTTCAACCGCATCGTGCTGCTGGTGTTGCTGGTTGCCGGCATCCACATGCTGATCCAGGTGTTCTGACGCGCAAACCCGTTGTTCACGGGCAAGTCCGTCTACAATTCAGGAATAATTCAGGTTCGCCGAAGAGCGGGGCTCGGCGTGCCACGACGACCTGTGAGACGGAGACACCATGCAAGACCCCATCAGGATCTTTGTCGGTTGCGACCCCAACGATTGCGATCTCGAGCAGATGATGGTGCTGGACTACAGTGCCCGCAAGCATGCCTCGCGCCCCGTCGAGATCACCTGGATGCGCCTGTCGCGCGACCCGGCCAGCCCCTGGTACTGCGATCCGGAGCGTGGCCGCGGCTGGCGCACCGAAAAATGGTCGACGCCATTCTCGGCTTTCCGCTGGGCCGTCCCCGCCGCGGCCGGCTTCCAGGGCCGCGCCTTGTACATGGACGCCGATATGCTGGTGCTGTGCGACCTGGCCGAGATCTGGGACCTGCCGCTGGACGGCGAAGCCATCGTCGCGGGCCGTCGCGACGGCGACGGCTGGCGCTCATGCGTGGCGCTGTGGGACTGCGCCCGTGCGCGCGCCCATCTGCCCACGCTCGAGGTCCTGCGCGCCAAGCGCCACGCCAATCGCGAGATGAAGCATTACTTCGCCGACCGGCCGCACCTGGTCCAGCACCTGGACGCCCGCTACAACAGCATCGATGGCGAAAACCTGGCGCGCGACGAGATCGGCATCCTCCACTATTCCGACATGGGCACGCAGTTCTCGCACCGCTACGCGATGCCGCGCCTGCGCGCAGAGGGCCGCCAGCACTGGTTCGACGGCGAAGTGGTGACGCACGCCCGTGCCGACCTGGCCGAGCTGTTCGATCGCTACTACCAGGAAGCGCTGGCCGCCGGCCATTCGCCCGACGACTACCGCAACGACGCGCCGTTCGGCAACGTGGTCAAGGCCTCGCAGAAGAACTACACCGGCAACCGGCCGCGTCCGGCGCGCCGCTCGTGGGTGCAGCGGCTGTGGGCCAGCGCGCTGGGCAGTTGAAGCCGGGCGGGTTTGGGCTCTAATAGGGCCATGCCCACCGCCCCCCTCGTTTCGTATTTCTGGAGCGGCGACGCGCTGCGCAGCCGCAGCGTCGGCGCCGCCGTGCGCACCGCCACGCTCGCCCTGCCCGCGCCGCCGGCGCGCCTGGTCGCCGACTGGGCGCGGGAAATCGACACCCGGCTCGAACTCGAACCCGGCGACGTCGAGCAGATGCCGCTGGCGCGCACCATGGCCCGCTGGCCCGAATACGGCGCCTGCGTGCGGGCCATGCGCAACTGGAGCGCCGCGCTCGGGCTGGGCGACCTGCTGGCCGACTGCGACATCGCGCTGATGGCCTGCCGCGGCGCCCGCTACCATCACGACGGCAATCAATACGGCGGCGCGGCCTTCTGCAATCTTTTCCTGAGCGAAGACAAGGAACTGGACCTGTTTTTTGCGCAGACCGGCCAGCGCATCGCGCTGACCCGCGGCACCGCCGTGCTGTTCGACACCTGCCAGCCGCATGGCGTGGTGCCGCGCGGCGCTCGCGCGTTCCGCGAAAGCGACTTCGCGCCGCGACCAGACCTGTCGCAACTATTCCTGACCTGGGAATTGCCCATCGAGGACCCGCGCGTGGCCGCCGCGCTGGACATCCGTTTTGACACAGACCCGGCTGGCGCAGCCGGGCTCGCTGGGGAGCAGGTGCGGCGCGGCGGCGCGCGCCTGGCCGTGCGGCCCGGCAGCGGCGATTGGGAAGCCGCCGCCTGACGGATCATGGACCGGGCCGGGCGTCATCGTGATGCGCCTCGTGTCCGTGCCACGGGGCCTGCGCCCGCGGGTTGTCGAACAGCTCGTCGAGCGACTCGATGCATTGCGTCGCCACAGCCGCCGCGCGGTCCAGCATCGCGGCCTCGCTGCGGCGCTGCGCGGCGCGCCAATCGTCGCCACTGACCAGCGCCTCGGCCAGCTCCGCCGCATCCAGCATCGCCAGGTTCACGCCGACCCCTAAAGGCGGCATCACATGCGCGGCGTCGCCCACCGCGGTCAACCCCGTCCGATGGGGCCAGCGCGTGCCCGCGGGCAACGACACGATGGGCCGCACCGCCGCGATCCGGTCCGCCTCGGCAATCAGCGCCAACAATGACGGCGACCAGCCGGCAAAGCGCGCCAGCAGCGCGTCCTTGCCGATGCCCGCCAGGGCCGGGTCCGGACGGCTGCCCGCCTGCGGCCCGGTGCGCAAGGCCGCGTAGACGCGCACGGTCGCGTTGCCGTTGCGCTGCGCCACGATGCCGTTGCCGCGATGCCGGGAGAACATCGTGCCGTGCCCGACCCGGGCGGCCGCCTCGGGATGGCGGCGGTCCACATCGTGCAGCCACAACTCGACGAAAGTGACGCCGCAGTACACCGGCTGCGCCGGCGTCAGCGCCGCGCGCACCCGCGACCAGGCCCCATCGGCGCCGATCACCAGGTCATAGGGTCCCATCTCGCCGCCGGCGCAGCGCAAGCCATGGCGCCCGTCGGCGCGAGGGATGACGTCCTCTAGCCGCCGCCCCCAACGCACGGTGCCGGCGTCCAGCGGCCGCAGCAGCAACTGGCGCAGCGCCAGGCGGTCGATCTCAGGCCGCTCTCCCATCCCCGCTGCTGGAATCTCCTCGCGCAGGACCGCGCCAGTGGCGTGATGCACCAGCCGTGTTTCCTGGTCCTCGTGGCGCGCCACCGCCATGAACGCATCCAGCAGGCCCGCCTGCGCCAGGGCCCGCTGCCCCTGCCCCGGATGCAGATCGAGCGATCCGCCCTGGTCGCGCGCGTCGATCGCGGCGTCGGCCTCGAACACATCGGCGCGCCAGCCATGGCGTTGCAGGATATTGGCGAGGGTGAGGCCGGCCGGGCCGGCGCCGATGATCGCGATGGTGGGGACTTGCGGCATGACGGCCTTTCCCTTAATTTAATAGGCACCTATGCATAGTACATAGGTGCCTATTAATTTGAAAGAGGACGTATGGCCACTCCCCCCGACTGGCAGCCAGGACGGATGCCCACGCTGTTGATCCACCGCTATGCGCGGCTGATGGCTCGGCGGGTGGACGAGGAACTCAAGCCCATCGGCATCACCGCCTCGCAACTGCCGGTGCTGGTGGCCCTGAAGGACTGCGCGCGGCTGACGCAGAAAGAACTGGCGCAAGCCTGCGACGTGGAGCAACCCAGCATGGCGCAGTTGCTGACGCGCATGGAACGCGATGGACTGGTGCAACGCGAACCTTCGCCGACCGATGGCCGCAGCAGCCTGCTGTCACTGACCGCCGCCGCCCGGCGCAAGCTGGAGCCGGGGCGCGCCATCCTGCGCCGGATTGACGAGCGGGCCTGCGCCGTGCTGACGCCGGCCGAGCGCGAAGCGCTGGCCGGCATGATGCTGCGGCTCCTGGAAGACGCCTACCAGTAGATGTCCTGGTTGTAGTACTTGTGCAGGTCACGCGCCCAGGTCTCGTCGGCCATGCTGGGCCAGTTGTCCTTGTCGAACCCCGGCGCGTTCTTGAGCGTCTCCTTGTCGACGTTGAGCACGAAGCACTTGCGGTCGGTGTCCAGCGTCAACGCGTTCCAGGGAATGGCGAACAGTTTTTCGCCCATTCCCAGCACGCCGCCGCGCGCCAGCACCGCATAAGCCACCCGGCCGCGCGGCACGTCGATCATGATGGCCTTCACGTCCCCCAGGCTCTCGCCGGCCGCGTTGTAGACGTCGTTGCCTTCCAGGGTATTGGCGGCCATGACTTCCGGTCCAGGGCCCAGCGCCTTGGTTTTCGGCCCGCCGACGATATTCGATTGATGTTCCATGGTGTCGCTCCCGCGCGGTTGCCCGCGGCATGTCGTGAAATGAATCGATAAAAAAGGATCGCTCAGCGACGGCGCGATTCCGCCATCAGGCAGGCGCCGGCCAGCGCGCCCACCAGCACGGCGCCGGCGATGGTCTTCCAGGCGTTTTCATGCACATAGCCATCGGTGGCGGCCGATACCTCGCGGGCCCGCCGCCAGGCATGCCGGCCCCGCTCGCGGGCCTCGGCGCGCGCGGCGTCGAGCTGGTGCTTGAGCCGATCACGCGCCGCCTCGATCTCCGCGCCGCCGTAGCTGGCGGTGCTGCGCAGCAGATTCTCGGTTCCCGATACCAGTTCACGCAGCGTGTTGCTGCCATTTTGTGTAGCCATGACCTCTCCTTGAAAAAATGACTGCCGGACGTCGGCCGGTTCAGGCGGCGGCCGCGCCCCTCTAAACCGTTAGCAAGTCGCGTGCCGCGCGCTCAGCCAGCCCACCATTGCTTGAGCGTGGCGCGCAGCGCCGCGGCGCCGGCGCCATCGCTTTCCTTGCCCAGCGCGGCCAGGTAGGCGCGCGCCTGCTTGAGCGATACGTGGGGCGGCAGCGGCGGTATCTCCGGATCGGTCACCACTTCCAGCACGACCGGCCGCCCCGCCGCCAGGGCCTGGTCCCAGGCCGGTCTGACCTGATCCGGCGCGGTCACGCGAATGCCTTCCAGGCCAAGCAGGCGGCCATAGTCGGCATAGGAGAACTGCGGCAGCCACTGCGAATCGGCAAAGCGCGGATCTCCGCCCATGACACGCTGCTCCCAGGTCACCAGGTTCAGATCGCCGTTGTTGAGCACCATCACCACCAGCGTTGGATTGCTCCATTCATGCCAGCGGTGGGCGATGGTGATGAGCTCGTTGATGCCCAGCATCTGCATCGCGCCGTCGCCCACCAGCGCGATCACCGGACGGCTGGGATAGGCCAGCTTGGCCGCCACGGCGTATGGCACGCCGCAGCCCATGCTCGCCAGGCCTCCCGATACCGAGCCCATCATGCCTTCGCGCAACTGCACGTCGCGCGCGTACCAATTGGCCGCCGAGCCGGAGTCGCAGGTGACAATGCAGTCCGTTGGCAGACGCTCGGACAATTCCAGGAAAGGCAACTGCGGGTTGACCGGATTGGCCGCGACCGACGCACGCGCGTGCACCTTTTCGCGCCACCGTTCCACCCGCTTTTCGATGTGGCTGCGCCATTGGTCGGCGGCCTTGGGCCGCAGCAGGGGCAGCAGCGCTTCCAGCGTCAGCCGGGCGTCGCCGACCAGCCCGACCTCGGCGGGATAGCGCAGGCTCAACTGGCGCCCGTCCAGGTCGATCTGCACGCAACGCGCCTGCCCTTCGCGCGGCAGGAATTCGGCGTAGGGAAACGAGGTGCCCACCATCAGCAGGGTGTCGCATTCGTTCATCATTTCCCAACTGGGCTGGGTGCCCAGCAGGCCGATGGCGCCGGTAACGTATGGCAATGCATCCGGCAGCACCGCCTTGCCCAGCAGCGCCTTGGCCACGCCCGCGCCCAGGCGCTCGGCCACCGCCCGGACTTCGTTGCCTGCCGCCAGCGCGCCCGCGCCCACCAGCATCGCCACCCGCTCGCCGCGATTGAGGATGTCCGCCGCGTTCTCGAGCGCGGCAGCCGGGGGCACGGACGCGTGCGAGGTGACGCCGATGCCGGTGTGCACCGTGCCGTGCTCGCGCGGCGGCGCGGGCACGGCTTCGAGATCCTGCACGTCGTTCGGAAAGATCAGGCAGGTGACGCTGCGCCGTTCCATGGCGATGCGCATGGCGCGGTCGACCATGTGCCGCGCCTGCAGCGGCGAGGTCACCATGTGCACGAAATCGTGCGCCACGTCCTTGAACAGATTGGCGAGGTCCACCTCCTGCTGGGAGTCGCCGCCCAGCGCGCTGCGAGCCTGCTGGCCCACGATCGCCACCACCGGCTGATGGTCCATCTTGGCGTCGTACAGACCGTTGAGCAGGTGGATCGCTCCGGGTCCGGAGGTGGCCATGCAGACCCCGACCTGCCCGGTGAACTTGGCGTGGGCGCACGCCATGAAGGCCGCGGCTTCCTCGTGCCGGGCCTGCACGAATTGCAGCGCCTGGTTGCGGCCGAAGGCGCCGATCAGTCCATTGATGCCGTCCCCTGGATAGCCATAGATGCGTTGCACGCCCCACTGGCCGAGGCGGTCCAGCACGAAGTCGGATACGGTTTGCACGGGGGTTCTCCTTGCGATTGCGATGATGCAATCACCCGCCTGCGCAATTGCCGTTCCCTCCGCCCAGCCGCCGGCGCGGTGGCGGCGGACACGCCTCCCATGGCATCCCTTACAAGGACCGGTAATTAACGGCCCCCGCGCCGGGCCCGACCAACGCTTCGTTCGGGCTGCCGGCGGATTGAGCGTCACCGGGAGGTTGGCGCGGCCTTCAACCCCGCACCGCCGACTCGATGCCGGCGACGTCGATCTTGCCCATCTGCATCATGGCCTCGAAGGCACGCCTGGCGGCGGCGCGGTCCGGCGACACCAGCGCCTCGGTCAGCACCCGCGGGGTGATCTGCCAGGACAAGCCCCAGCGGTCCTGGCACCAGCCGCACACGTTTTCCTGGCCGCCGTTGCCGACGATCGCGTTCCACAGGCGATCGGTCTCCGCCTGGTCGTCGGTGGCGACCTGGAACGAGAAAGCCTGGTTGTGCAGGATGCCGGGGCCGCCATTCAAGCCGAGACAGGGAATGCCGGCCACCGTGAACTCCACCGTCAGGACATCGCCCTCGCGCCCGGACGGATAGTCGGCGGGCGCATGCATCACGCGGCCCACGGCGCTGTCGGGAAATGTCTGCGCGTAGAACCGGGCCGCGTCCAGCGCCTCACGGTCGTACCAGAGGCAAATCGTATTCTTGCTGATCATCATCGGTCTCCTGCGATGAGAAGCGACACACGAAACGAAACGCGCGCGAAACGAAACACGCGCCGCGCGCTGAAGAATGCTGCCCGGTCGAGCATAACGCCGGCCCTGGCGCGCAGACGTTACGAAGCGTTGGCAATCTCGCCGTGCCCCGCCACGGCGATCCGCCCACCGAGGTGACAGACCGTCGCCGCTCTGCGCATAATCCCGGGCATTCCGTCCTTCCGCAGGAGCCCACCGGCATGTCCTCCCCTACGCTGGCTTCGGAGCGTCTTGCCGTCCTTCGCATGCGCTACGCGCTTTGCTGCGCCGCCGCACTCTTGTGGCTGGCCTGCGCGGCCCCCGCCCAGGCCTTCGACCGACAGGCCCAGACGCAGCGCTACCAGCAATGGCTGGCCGATTTCGAGCGCGACCTGCGCCGGCTGGCCGCCGTGCCCACCCCCACCGACGCCGACGTCGAGCGCATTTTCGCCGACACCGTGGTGCCGTCATCGCGCGCGGTGGCCCTCGTGCGCCAATTGGCCGCACAGCCGGCCGGCACGGTGTCGGGAGAGATTGCCTACCAGGGGCGGACGCGCCTGCTTCTTGGCCTGTTGCGGCAATCGGTGGTGGCGGGCGACGGCGGCCCCTACACCGACACGCCGCCGGGCAAGGCGCCCCTACAGTTGCGCGCCTGGTATCTGCATATCGACGGCGGCGGCCGGCTGGAGCCCCATTTCAACGACCCCGACGCCTATAAGCCCTATCGCCTGCCGCCCGACGGCAAGCTCGAGCGCGACGCCTATCCCTTCCTGGTGTTCGACGACGGGCCACGCCTGCGACTGGGCGCCATGACGCGGGAATACTGGGACGTGGTGCGCTTTCTGGACGGGCTGCAACATGGCTGACGCGACGATGTCCCGCCGCTGGCCGCGCCGTCTCGGCGCCGCGCTGCTGGCCGCGGCGCCGACGCTGTGCTGGGCCGCCTGCGCGCCCATCGACACGCCGTTCGGCGCCGAGCCGGCGGGCGCCGCGCTGCGCCCCCAGCCGCTGGCGCTGGCGCTGGACGGCCCGCGCGTGCTGCTGGGCCTGCATGGCGAACGCGTGCAAGCCGACACCCGGCTGATCACCGTGGCCGAGGACGGCGATCTCACGCCGCGCCTCTGGCCCGACGCGGTGGACTGGAGCGTCTACGCCAGTCGCGCCGGCGAGCCCGGCGCGACCGTGTTGCAGCGCGATGCCGACGGCCGGCTGTGCCGCATCGACCGCTACCGGCAGGTGCGCGGTCGCCAGGTCGAGGATGGCGGCTACCGGCTCGCCTACGATGCCCAGGGCCGGCTGGCGGCCTACGCCGAATTCACGTCGGCGCGCAGTGGCAAGGGCGCGCTGCAGCAGGCTTGCGTCGCCCGCGACGGCCAGGGCCGCGTCACGGCCGTGTTCCTGGACGATTGCGGCGGCACGCCATCGCGGCCGGTGTACTACGTGCGCGACGATGCCGGCTCCCTGCTGCGCATCATCGACCTGCGCGCCGGGCCGCTCGGCGCGCGGGTGCAGCGCTTGAACGCCGATGGCACGACGCGCGCGGTCTACCGGTCGCGTCCCGATCCCGACCGGGACGGCGCGATGATCGCCTATGCCCTGCCGGCCAATCCGCAGGACCGGATCCTGCCGGTGGCGCCCGGCGCCTCGCCGATCGTCATCACCGAGATCCCCGACGAGCCCTGGCGCGTGGTGCGCGTGCCGGCCGACACGGTCGAGGGCGACGGCCTGCCGTCGTGGGATCCGAAGGTGCAGACCGTGCTGCTCAAGGGCGTCAGCAATGCCCAGGGCCGTGTGCTGCTGGCGTCCTCGCAGATCGCGCCGTTCCACCGGGCCTTGCGCGAGACCCCGGGCCGGGTGTTCCTGTATGTGCACGACATGACCCGCTTCCTGCCCGTCACGGCGCTGGATGCCAAGGCCTGGGGCCGCTGCGTCGATCCGGCCCGGCGTGACGCCGGCGCCTGCGACTGAGCCCGCGGGCCGTCTCGTTCAGGGACTGGCCTGCGTCTCGACCGTCAGATGCGACAGGCCGGCGATATGCGCCAGCTTGGCCTTGTAGAAGGCGCTGTCGCGCGGATGGCGCGTAACCAGCGACACGATCGCGGCATAGTGGCCCGGACCGACCTGCCACACATGCAGGTCGGCGATCTCGCCGTCGCCGGCATCCAGGGCCTGTTCGATGTCGCGCCGCATTTTTCCGCTCTGCGGCGCGGCGTCGAGCAGCACGGTGCCGGAATCGCGGATCAGGCCCCACGACCAGCGCGCGATGACCAGCGCGCCGACCACGCCCATCGCCGGATCCGCCCATAGCCAGCCGTAGCTGCGGCCCAGCAGCAAGGCCGCGATGGCGAGCACCGAGGTCAAGGCATCGGCCAGCACGTGGACGTAGGCGGAGCGCAGGTTGTTGTCACGGACCCGCGCGGGATGGCCATGACCGGCGGCTGGCGCGCGGCCGTGGTCGTGGTCGTGGTCGTGGTCGTGCCCATGATGGCCGCGATCATGGGCGCCATGGACATGACGCCCATGATCATGGTCAGGCCTATGGCCGCCATGGCCGTGCGCATGACCATGGTCATCCTTCAGCAGCCAGGCCGATACCAGGTTGACCAGCAGCCCGGCGACCGCGATGGCGATGGCCTCGTCGAAACGGATGGGCACCGGATCGACCAGCCGCGCCAGGCTGTCCCAGCCGATGATCAGGGCGATCAGCGCCAGCACGATGGCGCTGGCGAAACCCGCCAGCTCGCCCAGCTTGCCGGTGCCGAAGGTGAAGCGCGGATTGCGGGCCTGGCGGCGCGCATAGCCGTAGGCCAGCGCGGTGATCAGCATGGCGCCGGCATGGGTCGACATGTGCCAGCCATCGGCCACCAGGGCCATCGACCCGTAGAGATTGCCGGCGATGATTTCGACGACCATCATGCTGGCGGTCAGGGCGATGACCCACCATACCTGGCGCTCGTTGCGCCGATGGTCCTGGCCGAGGAAGACATGATCGTGGGACGGGGAATGATTCATGGGGTTGCTCCTGCTGCCCGCCAGGCCCGTGACCGACGGCCCGGCGCCGGCGGGCGGTTATTTCATGTAGGCCCGGATGACATCCATCATTTCCCGCGCCGCCTGGACCCGCTCGGATTCGGACGGCGCGTGCACCACGTGCTCGTCCAGATGGCCCTGCATCACCTCGGCGGTCAAGCCGCTGAGCGCGCCGCGCGCGGAAGCCAGTTGGCGCAATACCTCGCCGCAGGGCGTCTCGGCCTCCAGCGCGCGCTCCAGGCCGTCGAGCTGGCCGCGGATGCGGCGCACGCGGGCGATGAGTTTTTCTTTCTGGCGGATGGTGTGGGCCATGGCGGATGAATGCCTGAATATAGTCTAGGGGACTATATTATAGATACCACGACGCAAAAGGAATGCCCCTGCTGGCGCCCCCGAAAAGCGGACGAAGGCAAGCAGTCCGGGCCCGAACGCCCAAGGACGCCCCGGCGCCGCGTGGCGAAACGGCCGGCAATGACACGGTGCTTCTATCCGATTCAGGCTGAAATGACCCGATTCGGGTAGAAATAACAATAACAATCATTATCATCAATGAATTCGCGGCGCGTTCCCTCCCGGGCTTGCCGCCTTCGCCCCGCGCCGCCCCCGAGCGGCACGCCCGGCATCCGCCTGCTCATTCCTCCGGAGAATCTTCCCCGTGCCATCGCGCCGCGCCTGGGCCTTGCTGGCCAGCCTCTACAGCACCCAGTTCCTGGGGCTGATGTTCTTCGTCATCGCCATGGTGGCCATCCTGCGCGACGGCGGGGCCAGCCTGGACACCCTCGGCCTGGTCTACCTGATAGGCATGGCCTGGCCGCTGAAGGCACTGTACGCCCCCTGGATCGACCGCCACGCCACCGGCCTGCGCGGGCACTACCGCGGCTGGCTGCTGGTGACCCAGGCAGGGCTGGTGCTGTGCCTGGCGCTGATCGGCATGCTTGACCTGCGGACCGACTTCACGGCGATCTACCTGTTGTGCTGGGCCACCGCCTTGTTCTCGGGCGCCCAGGACGTGGCGCTCGACGGCCTGGCCTGCCGGCTGCTGACCCGTCCGGCCGATCGCGGTTTCGGCAACGGCCTGCAGATCGCCGGTGGCCTGATTGGCAACCTGGTCGGCGGCGGCATGATGCTGATGCTGTATCCACGGCTGGGCTGGCGCGGCTGCTGCCTGTTGCTGGCCGCGCTCACGGCGGTGTCGTGGATCCAGCTTCTGGGTTACCGCGAACCGCAATGGCCCCGCAGCGCCGGCCCCGCCAGCCATGCGCGCCTGCTGGCCTTCTGGCGCGGCCCGCAACGCAAGCGCTGGTTGCTGTTGCTGGTGCTCTATCCGGCCTCCGCGTCGCTGGGGTATGCCGTCATCATGCCCTCGCTGATCGACACCGGCTGGTCGCTCGCCGACATCGGGCTGGTCCTCAACGTAGTCGGCGCCAGCGCCGGCCTGCTCGTGGCGCTGGCCTACGGCCGCCTGCTCAAGCGCTGGTCGCGGCGCGGCGCCGCCCTGTCGGCGGCGCTGTTGCAGGTCGCGGGCATCGCCGGGCTGGCGTTGCCCGCCATGGCCTGGGGATCGCATGCCACGGCGGGCGTGGCGGTGGTGCTGTACTACATGCTGTACACCCCGGCCGCCACGGTGCTGTGCACGCTGATCATGGATCAGGCGTCGCCGCAAAGCCCCGCCACCGACTACACCCTGCAGATGAGCGTGAGCCATTTCTTCGCGATGCTGCTGACCTCGGCCGGCACCCTGATGGCCGGCCGCATCGGCTACGGCGGCGTGGTCGGCGCGGCGGTCGCGCTGGCGGTGCTCGGCCTGCTCGCCGCCATGCGCTGGATTCCCCGGGAGGCGGCATGAACAAGCCCTGGGAAATCATGCGGCCGGTGCGCGGCCGGATCCGCCTGGCCATGGGCCTGGCGGTGGCCGGCGTGCTGTGCAGCCTGGCGAGCCTGGGCTGCCTGGCCCTGGCCATGCGCGACCTGCTGCGGGCCTCGGCCGCCTACCCCTGGCCCGCGTTCCTGGGCGCACTGGCCTGCACCCTGCTGGCCTGCTTCCTGCGGCTGCAGGCTTTCAACCAGTCGCACTATGCCGCCTTCCGCCTGGAAGTGATCCTGCGCAACGACCTGGTCCGGCACCTTGCACGGCTGTCATTCGGCGAATTGCAGGCGCTGGGCAGCGGTCCGCTGGCCAAGGTGGTGCAGAACGACGTGCAGGCGCTGCACGTGTTCGTGGCCGACAGCACGCCGCTGTTCGCCCGCGCCTACGCCATGCCGGTATTCAGCGCGGCGCTGCTGTTCGCGCTGGACTGGCGCATGGCGCTGGCCGCCGTGGGCGTGCTGGCGGTGGGCGCCGGCGGGCTGTCGCTGGCGATGCGCGGGCGCGAAACCATGACGCGGCGCTACCACCAGGCGCGCGAACAGGTCAGCGCGGCGGTCATCGAATACGTGCAGGCGATGCCGGTGGTGCGCACCTTCGATACCGGCCAGACCACCTTCGGCCGCTACCATCGCGCCCTGGAGCGCTACCTGGTCGTGCTGACCGATTGGTATCGCGGCGCCAGCTTCAGTTCGCGCTTCGCGATCGCCGTGCTGGGCCCGCTGCCGACGCTGGCGGCGCTGCTGTGGCTGGGCGCCTGGTGGACGGCGCAGGGCCAGCTCGATTTTCCCGTCTGGCTGGCCTTGCTGCTGTTTGGCATGGGCATGGCCGAGGCCATGTTCCCGATGATGTCGCTGGCGCACATGATCGACCAGGCCAAGCTGAGCGTGGCGCGCATCCAGCAGGTGCTGGCGATCACGCCGCTGCCGCCGGCGCGCGCGCCGGCGCGTCGTCCTGCCGACGCCAGCGTGCGCTTCGAGGATGTGCGCTTCGGCTATGGCGGCGCCCCCGCACTGGACGGCCTGAGCTTCACCGCGCACGCCGGCCAGTTGACGGCGCTGGTGGGCCGCTCCGGCGCCGGCAAGAGCACCGTGGCGCGGCTCATCGCGCGCTTCTGGGACATCGACGCCGGGCGCCTGCTGGTGGGCGGCGTCGACGTGCGCGACCTGGAACGCGAGACCCTGTTCGAGCACGTCGCCTTCGTGTTCCAGGACAACTTTCTGTTCTCCGGCAGCGTGGCCGAGAACATCGCCATGGGCCGTCCCGACGCCAGCCCGGCCGAGATCGAGGCCGCCGCCCGGGCCGCGCAGGCGCACGACTTCATCCTGGCGCTGCCCGACGGCTACGCCACCGTGCTGCGCGAGGGCGGCAAGGACCTGTCCGGCGGCCAGCGCCAGCGCCTGACGATCGCCCGCGCCGTGCTGATGAACCGCCCGATCCTGGTGCTGGACGAGGCCACCGCCGCCACCGATCCCGAAAACGAACGCGCGGTCGGCGCCGCGCTGGCCGCGCTGATGCGCGGCCGCACCGTGATCATGGTCGCGCACCGGCTCGCCAGCATCCGCCACGCCGACCAGATCCTGGTGCTGGACCGTGGCCGGCTGGCCGAATGCGGCACGCACGACACCCTGGTCGCGGCCGGCGGCCTCTACGCCCAGTTGTGGAACAACCATCAACGCGCCCGTCGCTGGACCCTGGGCGACCAAGCCTCATGACAACACCTCCCGCTCCCTGGCGCGACACCTATCGACGCCTTCTCCGCAGCGCCGGCAGCCAGGCCGGCCGCCTGCGCGCCAGCCTGTGCCTGCTGCTGCTCGCCGCCGTGTGCCAGGGTCTGTCGCTGGCCTGCATCGTGCCCCTGTTCGTCCATGTGACCCGCGGCGATCCCTGGCGCGCCGCGCTGGCCTGGCTGGCGGGCTTCACCCTGCTGGCGGCGGCCGCCATCGTCCTGCGCTGGCGGGCGCAGGGCTTCGATTATCGCGGCCACATGGCGCGCGCCACGCACGAACTGCGCGTGCTGCTGGGAGAACAGTTGCGGCGCATGCCGCTGGAGGCGCTGCAGGCCCACCGCACCGGCGGCATCGCCGCCAAGCTGCTGGGCGGCGTCGACGAACAGATGAACTACGCGCTGACGGTGATCAACCTGATCCTGGGCGCCATCGTCACGCCGGCCGCGGCCGCCGTGGCGCTGCTGGCCTGGGACTGGCGGCTGGGCGTGGCGCTGATGCTGGTGTTCCCCGCCATCGTGCCGCTCTACCGCTGGCGCCGGCCGGCGCTGGACCGAGGCCACGGCGCCACCGGGCGCGCCAACGAGGCCCTGAACGCCGAACTGCTCGAATACATGCAAGGGCTGCCCGTGTGCCTGGCGACGGGCCGCGCCGGCGCCGCCAACGAACGCCTGCGCGCCGGCTTCGAGCAGCTCGAGCAATTGCAGCGCGAACACCACCGGCGCGGCGCCAAGCCGTCGCTGATGGTGGCCGCCATCGTCGAATCCGGCATGCTGGCGATCCTGGGCTGCGGCATGCTCTGGGTCACGCAGGGCAGCCTGGCGCCCGCGGCGCTTGGCGCGGTGCTGGTGCTGGTGGCGCGCTTTGCCGAACCGCTGGCGACCTTTGTGAACTTCACCACGGTCCTGGCGCTGATCGAAGCCGCGCTGGCCCGCATCGAGGAGCTGCGCGCGGTGGCGCCGCTGCCGCAATGGCCCTCGCAGGGCGGCCCGGCCGGGCCGGCGGACATCCGCATCGAAGGCCTGGAGTTCCGCTACGCCGGCGGCACTGCCCCGGCGCTGCGCGACATCGACCTGGACCTGCCGGCGCGCGGCCTGACCGCGCTGGTGGGGCCGTCCGGTTCCGGCAAGACCACGCTGACGCGCCTGCTGATGCGCCACGCCGACCCGCAGCGCGGCGCGATCCGGATCGGCGGCGTGGACATCCGCGGCCTGCCGCCCGCGGACCTGAACCGCCTGATATCGACCGTGTTCCAGGACGTGCACCTGTTCGACGACAGCGTGATCGGCAACATCGGCATGGCGCGGCCCGAGGCCGGCGAGGCCGAGGTGCGGGCGGCGGCGCGCGCCGCCCATTGCCTGGACTTCATCGAGCGCCTGCCGCAAGGCTGGCAGACCCGCCTGGGCGAGGCGGGCGGCAAGCTGTCGGGCGGGGAACGCCAGCGCCTGTCGATCGCGCGCGCCATCCTCAAGGATGCGCCGATCGTGATCCTGGACGAACCCACCGCCGCGCTCGACACCGAAAGCGAACTGGCGGTGCAGGCGGCCATCGACACGCTGGTGGCCGAGCGCAGCGTCATCGTCATCGCCCATCGCCTGTCGACCATCGTCGCGGCCGATCGCATCCTGGTGTTCGAGGACGGCCGCATCATCCAGCGGGGCACGCACGCTGAGCTGCTGGCGCAGCCGGGGCGCTATCGGCGGATGTGGCAGGCGCAGCAGGGGTAACCCGCGGCAGCCCCCCTTCTCGATTCCTCGTCCGGCGCCCTCATCGCGCGCGTGCGCCGACCTCGATCGCGACGCCTTCCACGCAGGCGACGACGCGCCCGTCGTCGCGATCGGCCGGATAGCCGCCGGTGAAGTCCGAAAAGGCCGGCAGGATCGTGAGACCGGAACGCAGCCAGAACGCCGGCCAACTGCGCGGCACGCCGCGCACGGATGTCTTCGGATGCATGTGGCCGGCGATGACGTGCCGGCCGTCTGGGTCCGCCCGCGGGACATGGCTGAACAGGAACGGGCCGTCAATGTGCGTCTCGCCCAACTGCCGCACGCCGAACGCCGGGCCATCCAGGGCGCGGTCATGATTGCCCGCCAGCACCGCGACATCCAGCGCCGCATGGTCACGCCGCCACGCCATCCAGGTATCGCGCCACCCCGCCTGCCCCGCGGGCCCGTGCAACAGGTCGCCCACGATCCACAGCTCGCGGGCGGCGGTGCGCGCGATCACATCCGCCAGGCGATCCAGGTCGCCGCGCGTGGCGCCGCTGGGCACCGCGATGCCCGCGCGCCGGAACGCATGGCTCTTGCCCAGGTGCAGGTCGGCGATGACCAGTCGCGAACGCGCCGGCCAGAACAGGGCACGGGTTCCCAACAGCCACAGGGGCTCGCCGCCCAGCAACGCCTGCAACGCGCCGTCAGGCAAGGCGCTCATAGCGCTTCTCCAGTTGCTGCGCGGCGCGCCTGACGCGCGCCTGCCAGGTTTCGGTGCTGAGTTGCCCGCGCATGCTTTCGGTCCACAGCGGGAACGACAGGGGCGTCAGCGCGCGCGGTTCGCACAGCGCCAGTTCGCGCCGCTGGCAGTCGTGCAACGCCGCCAGCAGGCGCGGCGCCTCCAGTTGCAATTCGAACACCTCGCGCTCGGCTTGCGCCAGCAGCAGGTGGTCCGGATCGTAGCGGCGCAGCACATCGTAGAGCAGCCCGCTGGAGGCCTGCACCTGCCGCAGCGAGCGTGCCGCCTGGCCGGGCAATGAAGGCGTCAACAGGCCCGCCACGCGCGCGATCTCGCGGAACTGGCGGCGCGCCATTTCGCCCAGGTTGACGCCGTCGCGCAGGTCTTCGGCCATGTGTTCGGGGCTGAGCAACTGGCGCAGCAGCGCCGCGTCCAGCGCGGCCGGCTCGGCCAGCGTCAGCATCAGCCCGTAGTCGTTGACCGTATAGGAGATCGTGTTGGCCTGCCGCCGGCCCCAGCGCAGCGCGATCATTGCCGCGATGCCTTCGTGCACGGCGCGGCCGGCGAACGGAAACAGGAACAGATGCATGCCGCGCCGCGTGCCGATGCGTTCTGCCACCAGCCGCCCCCGGTCCGGCAATGCGCTGGCCTGCGCCTGGATCCGCAGCAGCGGCGCGACCGCGCGCATCTCCGGATGCGTGCCGGGATGCGAATACAGGCTTTCCACTTCGCTGGCCAGTTGCGTCGACAGGGGCATGCGCCCGCCCTGCCAGGTGGCGACCGGGCCATCGCCGCCCTTGGCGCGGCGCACATAGGCCACCATGCCTTCCAGCCGCACCAGTTCCAGCGTGCGGCCGGCGAACTGGAAGCGGTCGCCACGCCGCAGGCGCGCCAGGAAGCCTTCCTCCACCGAACCCAGGCTGCCCCCGCGCAGGTATTTGACGGCCACGGCGCCGTCGGCGGTGATGGTGCCGATGGACAAACGATGGCGGAACGCGACGCGCCGGTCGTGCACGCGATAGCGGCCGTCGTCGTCGCGCACCACGCGTTGATAGTCCGGATACTTGGCCAGCGCGCGGCCGCCCTGCACGATGAAGTCCAGCACCGCCTGCCAGGTGGCGCGATCGAGCGCGGCATAGGCATGCGTGCCGCGCACTTCCTGGTACAGCGCGTCGGCGTCGAAGCCGCCGCCCAGCGCCAGCGTGACGGCATGCTGGGCCAGCACGTCCAGGCTGCCGACCGGCGGCGGCCGGGATTCGATCTCGCCGCGCGCGATGGCCTGCCGGGCGGCGGCGTACTCGATCAGTTCGAGCGCCTGCGCCGGCACGCACACCACGTTGCCGGACTCGCCCGGCCGATGGCGGGCGCGGCCGGCGCGTTGCAACAGGCGCGCCACGCCCTTGGGGCTGCCGATCTGCAACACCTGGTCCACCGCCGGAAAATCCACGCCCAGGTCCAGGCTGGAGGTGGCCACCACGCAGCGCATCGTCCCGTCGCGCAGGCCCTGCTCCACCGCCGCGCGCAGCTTGGGATCGAGCGAGCCGTGATGCAGCGCCAGGGTGCCCGGGGCCTCGGGCCAGATCGATTCCAGCGCGCGATGCCAGAGCTCGGCCTGCGCGCGGGTGTTGGTGAACAGCAGGGTCGCGCGCACGTCGAACAGGCGCTTGAAGACCCGTTCGAGCTGCGACAGCCCCAGGTGCCCCGCCCACGGCAGGGCGCGGCTGCACTCGGGCAACAGGGTCGATATCTGTATCTTGCGCGGCCGCGCGCCCGACACCAGGGCGCTGTCGGGCGCATGCGGCAGCAGCACCGCGCGGGCCTGGTCCAGGTTGCCCAGCGTGGCCGACAGGCCCCAGGTGCGGGCGCCGGGCGACAGGCAGCGCAGGCGCGCCAGGCACAACTGCAGCAGCACGCCGCGCTTGTTGCCCAGCAGCTCGTGCCATTCGTCCACCACGATGCCGCGCAGGGCGCGAAAGCGCTGCGACGCATCGGCGTAGGACAGCAGCAGCGCCAGGGACTCGGGCGTGATGACCAGCACATCCGCCTTGCCCTGGCGCGCCAGGCGCTTGTCGCGCGCGCTGGCGTCGCCGGTGCGCAGCGCCACCGTCCACGCCAGGCCCAGCTCGGCCGCTGTCTGTGCCAGGGCGCGCGTGGTGTCGGCGGCCAGCGCCCGCAACGGCGTCACCCACAGCACGCGCGGCCCCTCGCCCGCCGCCGCGCGCGCCGGCGCCGGATCGGCCAGCGCCTCCAGCAGCGGGCCGCCGAATGCGGCCAGCGTCTTGCCGCTGCCGGTGGGCGTATGCAGCAGGCCGGATTCGCCGGCCAGATAGCGCCGCCAGGTTTCGCGCTGGAACGCGGCGGGCTTCCAGCCGCGAGCCGCGAACCAGGCCAGCAAGGGGCCGTCCCGCCGCGCGCTGCTCATCGCGCCAGGGCCTTCAGGGTATCGAGCCGGTCGGCCTGGTCGGCGCGCTTGTCGTGACGCCAGCGCAGGATGCGCGGAAAGCGCACCGCCACGCCGGACTTGTGCCGTTTGGACAGGTTGACGCCCTCGAAGCCCAGCTCGAACACCTGCACCGGGTCGACCGAGCGCACCGGGCCGAAGCGCTCGCGCGTGTGGGCGCGCAACCAGCGGTCCAGTTCCAGGATCTCCTTGTCGTCCAGGCCCGAGTAGGCCTTGGCGATGGGCACCAGCGCGTCGCCGTCCCATACGCCGAAGGTGTAATCGGTGTAGAGCGTGCTGCGGCGGCCGTGGCCGGACTGCGCATACAGCAGCACCGCGTCGATGGTGAGCGGATCGATCTTCCACTTCCACCAGTCGCCGCGCCGCCGGCCGCTCTGGTAGGGCGCGCCGCGGCGCTTGAGCATGAAGCCCTCCACGCCGCGCTCGCGCGATTGCGCGCGCAGCACGTGGGCTTCGTCCCAGCTCGCCGGCGCCACCAGCGGCGACAGTCCCAGGCGCGGGTCGGCGCGCTCGCGCAGCAGCGCTTCCAGCCGCGCGCGGCGCGCGGCCTGCGGCTCGTCGCGCAGATCGGCGCCGTCCAGCTCCAGCAGGTCGTAGGCGAGCAGCCGCACCGGCGCCTCAGCCAGCCACTTGGGTCCGGGCTTGAGCCGCTGGATGCGTGTCTGCAGGGCCGAGAACGGCATGGGATCGACGCTGTCTTCCTGCCAGGCCAGCAGTTCGCCGTCGACGACGCAGTCCACCGCCAAGGCGGCCGCGGCCGCTTCGACTTCCGGAAAGCGGCCGTCCAGGCGCTCTTCGCCGCGCGACCACAGCGCAACCTCGCCGCGCCGCCGGATCAGTTGCGCGCGGATGCCGTCCCACTTCCACTCCAGCAGCCAGTCGTCGATCGGACCCAGCAGCGCCGGGTCGCCCTCCAGCGGCGAGGCCAGGAAAAAGGGATAGGGCTGCTGGCGGTCGCCGGGCAGTTCGTCGGCGCTGAGCAGGTCGCGCAGGAACGCGGGACTGGGCGACCATGCGCCCAGCATGCGCTGCGCGATGCGGGCGATGGGCACGCCCGACAACTCCGCCAGCGCCTGCTGCACCATGCGTTGCGACACGCCGACGCGCAGCGCGCCGGTCAGCAGCTTATTGAAGACCAGGCGCTCGATGTAGGGCAGCCCCAGCCAGGCCGCGACGATGACTTCGCGGCGCTCGGCCTCGTCGCGGTTGGCGACCGGCACCAGGATCTCCTCGATCCAATCGGCCAGGCCGCGCTCGGGCGCGGCGGTACGCGGGTCGGGCACCAGCAGCGCCAGCGTCTCGGCCAGGTCGCCGACCTGGTCGTAGCAGGCGTCCACCAGCCAGGGCGCGGTATCGGAGGCGGTCGCGGCCCAGGCGCGCAACTCGCCGACGGCGGCGATCTTGCGGCGCGCGCTGGTGATCTTGCCGCCCGCCAGCAGGTACAAGGCCCAGGCCGCGTCGCGCGGCGGCGCATCGCGGAAGTAGGCCACCAGCGCCGCGCGCTTGTCCAAGGTGGCGGTGCTGCGGTCCAGTTCCTGATACAACGCCGCGAATCGCTTCATGCCTGGATCCGTTCCCCTGTCGCTACGAAAATGGCGCGGCGCGCCGTGCTAGTCGTCTTCGCCATATTGCGTGGCCAGCGTCTCGGCGACGATGCCCGATTCATTCAACGTGCGCACCAGCGCGTCGGTGTCGCCATGCGTGGCGATGACGCGGCGCGCGCCCGTCTGGCGGATCGTGCGCAGCAGGTCGGGCCAGTCGGCGTGGTCAGAAACGACGAAGCCCCGGTCCATGTTGCGCCGGCGCCGGTTGCCGCGCAACCGCATCCAGCCGGACGCGAAACCGTGCTGCGCCTTGCGGAAGCGCCGCAGCCACGCGCTGCCGGCCGCCGACGGCGGCGCCAGCACCAGCTCGCCAGCAAATCCCGTGCCCGCGGCCGCCGGCGCGCCGTCCGCCTCGATGACCAGGCGCGTGTCGGGCAGCGCGATGCCGGCCTCGCGGTAGACGTCCACGCCCGCGGCAATCGCGCCGTGCAGGTAGACGGGCCGGTCGACGAACGGCATCAACTCGGCCAGCACCCGCTGCGCCTTGCCCAGCGCATAACAGTAGAGAATGGCCGCCTCGCCGCGCGCGGCACAATGGTCGCGCCACTGCACGATGTCGCGCGCCACTTCCGCGGTGTCCGGCCAGCGATAGATCGGCAGGCCGAAGGTGGCTTCGGTGATGAAGGTGTCGCACGGCACCACCTCGAACGGCGCACAGGTGGGATCGGGCTGCCGCTTGTAGTCGCCCGACACGACCCAGACCTGGCCGTCGACTTCGATGCGCACTTGCGCGGAGCCCAGCACGTGGCCCGCGGAATGCAGCGAAACCCGCGCCCGGCCCAGCGTGAACGGCTCGCCGTAGGCGTGGACGCGGTAGTCCTGTTCGCGCAGGCGCCATTGCAGGATCGGCAGGCCTTCGGCGCTGGTGTGGTAGCAACCCATGCCGGCGCGCGCGTGGTCGCCATGGCCATGCGTGAGAACGGCGACGTCCACGGGGCGCCAGGGGTCGATGTAGAACTGGCCCGCGGCGCAGTACAGACCCTCCGGACGCAATTGGACGATGTCGGGCATGGGCAATCTCCCGCCGTGGAGGGAGCGTCTCGCGCGAGGCGCGTGAAACGCGGCACGGCATCAGTCGGTTATACCGCGAATGCCGTATCCGGCCAAAGCCGCTATGCTGCCCGCCGCGCGGCGGCCCCGGCGGGATCCCAACCCCGGCCCGGCACCGCCGCCAGCAATGCCTGGGTATAGGAATGCGACGGCTGGCCGAAGACCTCGGCGCAAGGCCCCGCTTCCACCACCTTGCCGTCCTTCATCACCGCGACGTGGTCGCACACCTGCGCCGCGACCCGCAGGTCGTGGGTGATGAACAGGATCGACAGGCCCAGTTGCTCGCGCAGGCGCGCCAGCAGCGCCAGCACCTGGGCCTGGACCGACACGTCCAGCGCCGACACCGGCTCGTCGGCGATCAGTACGCGCGGCCGCATCGCCAGGGCCCGCGCCAGTCCCACGCGCTGGCGCTGTCCGCCCGAGAACTCGTGCGGATAGCGATTGATCGCGTCCGGCGACAGGCCGACCAGTTCGAACAACTCCCGCGCCTGGGCCCAGGCCTCGCGCCGAGGCGCGCCATGCACGATGGGGCCGCGCGCGACGATCTCGCCGACGCGCTGGCGCGGGTTGAGCGAGCCATAGGGGTCCTGGAACACCATCTGCACCCGCCGGGCGTGCGCGCGCCGCGCGGCGGCGCCCTTGAACGCCAGCGGTTCCCCGGCCAGCGTGATGGCGCCGGCATCCGGCGGCAAGAGCCCCAGCAGGGTACGCGCCAGGGTGGATTTGCCCGAACCGCTTTCGCCGACGATGCCGAGCGTGCCGCCTTCGCGCAACGTCAATGACACCCCGTCCAACGCGTGGGTCACCCGCCCGGGCTGGCCGAACCAGCCGCGCTTGCGATAGGTCTTGGACAATCCGTCCGTGGTGAGAATGGCGGGTTTTTCCGGGGCGCCCGGGGCGCGCGCGGCTGCCGGCGCCAAGGGCGGCACGGCCGCGATCAGGGCCCGGGTATAGGGATGGCGCGGATGCCTGAGCACCTCCTCGGCGCGGCCGCTCTCCACCAGCTCGCCGCGCTGCATGACAGCGACGCGGTCGGCGATCTCCGCCACCACGCCGAAGTCGTGGGTAATGAACAGCACCGCGGTGCCGCGGCGGCGTTGCAGGTCGTGTATCAGGCTCAGGATCTGCGCCTGCGTGGTGACATCGAGCGCCGTGGTCGGCTCGTCGGCGATCAGCAGCGCCGGCTCCAGCGCCAGCGCCATGGCGATCATGGCGCGCTGGCGCTGGCCGCCGGACAGTTCGTGCGGATAGGCGCTGAACGCATGGGCGGGATCAGGCAGGCGCACCGAGTCGAGCAACCCGAGCGTTCGCCGCCGGATTTCGCCGCCTGGCAGGCGCGTGTGGGTGCGGAAGACCTCGCCGATCTGGTCGCCGATGGTGCGCAGCGGATTGAGCGCCGTCATCGGCTCCTGGAAGATCATGCCGATGCGCTGGCCGCGCAGGCGGCGCATGGCGGCCGGGGACAGGCGCAGCAGGTCCTCGCCTTCCCACAGCACCTGCCCGCCGCTGGCGCGCACGCCCTGCGGCAGCAGGCCCAGGATGGCGCCGGCGGTCAGCGATTTCCCGGATCCGCTCTCGCCGACGACGCAAACGATCTCGCCGGCGTTGACGGACAGGGACAGGTCGTGAATCGCGTGGCGCCGGTCGGCGCCCGCCGGCAGGTCGACGGTGAGGTTCTGGATGCGCAGGAGTTCGGTCATGGCGCCGATGCTAAGCCGGCGCGGGGCGATGGCTAACGACAGATCAGCGATTAGCAAATGACCGATCGCCCCATCCCCTAGAACCACCATGCCGGCAGCAGCGCCGCGCAAAGCGCGCCGGCCAGCGCCAGCGCACCCCACGCCCGTCCCGCGCCGCGGGCGCTGAACACCCCCAGCACGATCAGCGGATACAGGACGAAGCTGGACAGGGTCGCCGCCAGCACCGCCACGGCCGGCGATACCCCAACCGTGGGCAGG
Organism: Achromobacter sp. CF-sbj1-Ac2-l; assembly: GCF_052698165.1. Taxonomy (NCBI): domain Bacteria; kingdom Pseudomonadati; phylum Pseudomonadota; class Betaproteobacteria; order Burkholderiales; family Alcaligenaceae; genus Achromobacter; species Achromobacter sp. CF-sbj1-Ac2-l. The sequence goes on from NZ_CP199855.1 coordinate 5,193,415, forward strand.
GCCCGCGCCAGCAGCGACATCGCCAGCGCCGACACGCCATAGCCGCCCGCCGCGGCCGCCAGCACGCGGCTGGCGACCTGCCATCGATGGGCCGCCCGTTGCGGGGCCGCGGCCGCCGGCGCCCGCCTGGCGTCGCCCGCCGCGGCCGGCCGCGCCCAGCCGCGCCGCAGCGCCCAGGCGATATAGGCCAGCGCCAGGCCGAACCCGATCACCGTCAGCTCCAGCGCCGCCTGCTGCGCCTGCCCGTGCCGGAGGTAGGCCCACAGGTGCATGCCGGTGGTGGCCCCGTTCAGCCACGGCAGCCCCATGCACAGCAGGGCCGCCAGGGCCAGTTGCCCGATCCAGCCGCGCGTGGGCCCGCGCCACGCGGCATGTGCCAATGACAGGGCCCACGCGCCGAAGAACGCCCGGATCTCCCAGGTCTCGCGTCCCGCCAGACCCGGCGGAATCAACCGGTTGGCATAGAGGTAGACGATGCTGGCCAGCGCGATGCCCGCCAGCGCCGCCACGTTCAGCGCCTCGACCCCGTGATAGACACGCGCCGTGGCCGCGCCGAATTCGTGTTCGCTTTTCTTGCGGCGCTTGAGCGCGAACAGCAGCGTGCCGGTGGCCACCATCGCGGTGCCCGCCAGGCCGCTGAAGAAATACAGCCACTTGATGGTCCAGCCGCCGAAGTCGGCCTTGTGCAGGGTCTCGATGGCCGCGTGCACGTGATGGGCGGCCATCCTCGCCTCAAAGGCGGGCACGACCTGGCGCACCGCGCCGCTGCCCGCGTCGAACACGACCCGGCTGGCATGGGTAAGCAGGCGCGGCGCCGGGCCCGCGTCCTTGCGTCCCAGCACGCGCACGACGCTGCCCGTCGCGCCGGGATGCTCGACCGTGACGTGGGCCGCGTCCTGTCCGGTCAACGCGCGGGCCCGCAACAGCAAGGGATACAGCGCCTGTCCCGCGCCCTGGCCCGGCCGCGCGCCGGCCGCGTCAGGCGGCGCGGGCGCCAGCTCGGCCTGGTAGCGGCGGTAGGCGCCGTCGTCCCCGCCGTACACCGCATGCAAGGGCCACGGCATGTAGCTGGTATAGAAGAACGCCAGTCCCGTGTAGCCGATCATGAACAGGAACGGCAGCGTCAGCACGCCGGTGGCGTTGTGCGCATCGAGCCAGCTACGCTGGCCCTTGCCGCGCCGGAACGTGAAGAAGTCCTTGAAGATGCGCTTGTGCACCACCACGCCGGACACCAGCGCCACCAGCATGCACAGCGATATCGCCCCCACCAGCCAGTAGCCCGGCAGGCCTCCGTGCAGGGTGTAGTGGAACGACATGAAATGGCGGCCGCCCTCGGTCGCGCGCCGTGGCGGCGGCGCCTGTTCGGCGCCGGTGGCCGGATCCATCCAGGTGTCGTGCGAGCGGCCATCGCCGCCGGTCCAGGCCAGATGCAACGGTCGGTCCGGCCGCGCCGGCAAGGCGATGTCCCAGGCGACCGCATCGCCCGCCCGCGACGACAGGATCCGCGTCGCCCGGTCCATCAGCCAGGCGGCGTCGCCGCCGGGCTGGCCCGCGGGCAGGGGCGTGGCCTCCATCCACCGTGTGATGGGTTCCCGGAACACGCTGAGCGTGCCCGTCAGCATGATGGCGCACAGCAGCCAGCCGCAGACCAGGCCGCACCAGGTGTGCAGCCAGGCCATGCTCTGGCGCAAGCCCGCCTTCATGCCGGCGCGCCCGCGGGCCGGCACGCGGCGGCGGCACGGCGCGTCATAGCGTGCCGCGCAGGGTCAGCATCACGTTGCGCGGTTCCCCGAAGTGATTGCCGCGGCGGATCTGGCTCACCATGCTGTAGTAGTGCTTGTCGAACACGTTCGCCACGTTCAGGGCCAGGCTCCAGTGCTTGTCGATGCGGTAGCCGGCGCGCAGGTCCCACACCGCGCGGCCCGGCGCGCCCATGCGCACGGAGGTATCGTCGTAGGCGGGATATGAATAGCCGCTCTGCGCCGAGACCCCGCCGCCGATGCTGAAGGCGTTCCAGCGGCCCGGCAACTGATACGTGGTCGACAGGCGGAACAAATGGCGCGGCGTCTCCGCGCTGATGGTCTCGCCCTCGTCATCGCGGCTGGTGACGAAGGTGTAGCCGGCCATCACCTGCCAGCCCGGCGACAGCTCGCCGCTGGCCTCCAGTTCGAAGCCCTTGCTGCGCAGCGTGCTGCCGTTGCGATAGCAGTCGCTCGAGGCCAGCGAGCCGGTGCAACCGCCCGGATTGGCCTCGTCCACCACCGCGATGCCCGACTTCTTGACCGCGAACACCGCCGCCGACAGGTTCAGGCGCCCGTCGTAGAGCTCGCCCTTGATCCCCGCCTCGTAGTTGGCGCCGATGGCCGGGTCCAGCGGCGAGCCCGACGACGTCACATACGAACTCTGCGGCTGGAAGATGTCGGCATAGCTGGTGTAGACCGACCATTGCGAATTCAGGTCATAGACCAGGCCGGCATACGGCGTGAACTCGTGCTTCTGCTCGTAATCGCGGGTCCTGGCGCCCGTCAGGCCGTCGCTGGACTGATACTTCAGCCAGGTGAGCCGGCCGCCCAGCAGCAGGTGCAGCGGGTCCGCCAACTGCAGGCGCATGTTGCCGTACAGCGCGGCCTGCTCGCTGCGCGCGGTTTCCTTCGAGTCCCAGGCCGGGCGCGTTGGCACGGGCAACGAGGAATGGTCCGGGTTGTAGATATCGATTGGCATGTCGGTGTCCAGACTCGCCGACTTCTGGTTGATGCGCTGGCGCGCCCAGCTCGCACCCACCAGCATCTGGTGGGTGCCGCCCAGCGCCTGGAAACTGCCCGTGGTGTGCAGATCGACCCCGTCGCTCTGCACGCGCGCGCGATTGAAGTAGGTGGTGTAGAAGCTGGAGCCCAGGCCGGTGGCCCGGTCCACGCCGCCGATCGGAATGGCCACGCGCTGGTCCAGGTCGACCTCCGTGCGGTTGACCGACAGCCGCGCCTTCCAGTCCGTCGCGAAACGGTGCTCGGCCTCGGCGAAGATCTCGTCGACCTGACCCTTCTGCCGGTTCCAGTCCTGGATCAGCGAGGTCGAGCGCTTGATGTCCAGGGGGCTGCCGTCGGTGTAGCGCGGCAGGCCGAAGAGCCAATAGCCATCGGTGTCGGTGGCCTGGTGGCGGGCGCCGAGCGTCAGCGTGGTGCGCGGGCCGACGTCGGCGTCGATCACGCCATAGAACAGCGGCGACCGGGCCTTGGTGCCATCGTAGAAATAGTGGCGGTCCTGGTAGGCCGTGACCAGGCGGCCGCGCACCGTGCCGGCCGCGTTGAGCGGGCCGCCGCCGTCGACTTCCATGCGGTAGTTGTCCCACGACCCCGCGGTCGTGTTCATTTCAAGGTGGCCTTCGCCACGCGGCCGCTTGCGCACCATGTTGATGGCGCCGCTGGGATCCGCCGAGCCCAGCATCAGCCCGCCCGCGCCGCGCAGCACCTCGACCCGGTCGAACACCGCGGTGTCGATGGGCAGCCAGCCCACCGGGGCATAGACGATGCCCGCCACGCCATCGACCAGGTAGTTGTTGTCATCGACGGTGAAGCCACGGATCGAGAATTTGTGGTTGCCGAAGTTGCGCGCCGTCTTGGTGACGCCGGTGGTCTGGGCCAGCGCCTCCTCCAGCGTGGTGAGATTCTTGTCGTCCATCTGTTGGCGCGTGATCACGCTGACCGACTGCGGCGTTTCGCGGATCGACTGCGTCATCTTGCCGATGGTCAGCGCGCCGCTGGTGTAGGAACCGGTCAGTTCGGTGGTCGGGTCGCGCAGGCTGCCGCCGCTGACGGTAACCGCCGGCAGCGTCACGGCGCCGCTCGATGACTGGCCGGCCGCCGTCAGGGTGAACACATCGGGCCGGCTGCTGTTGACCCGCACCGGGGTGCCGGCCAGCAGTTGGTCGAGCGCCTCGCGCGGCGTGTAGCGACCATTGACGGCCGGCGCCTGCTGCCCCGCCACCGCCGCCTCATCGAACAGCACCTGGTGCCGCGACTGCTCCGAAAACACCCGCAGGGCGCGATCCAGCGGCTGTGCCGGAATGCTGAATTGCACCTGTGCCGCCGCTTGCTGCGCCTGCGCCGCCTGCGCGCCCAGGGCGGCGAGCGCCCCCGCCACCAGCGCCCGCACTGCCCGGGCCCGCATGCCCGCGCCCAACGCGCCGCCTGCCAGCGCGTTTCTCAACGTACCCCGTCCCATTCCCACTCCCACTTTCTGTTGTTGACCGCGACCGGCCTTGCAGGGGTAAACGGAGTTCGGGGCGGGCTTGGGAACCCGCGCGGAAAAATATTTTTGCGGCGGCCCCGGCCGCTCAGCGGGCCTGGATCAGATAGCCGCCATCGGCCGTGCGCGCCACCCGCACCGGCAGCAGATCCGGCAAGGCTTCCAGGAACGCGGCGGGCGCCTGGGTGGCGGCAAAGCCCGACACCGGCAGGGCTTTCAGGCCCGGCGCGCCCAGCGTCACCGGCTTGCCCAGGTATTGCGCCACCTCCTGCGCCACCTCGCCCAGCGGCGTGCGCCGGAACACCAGGCGGCCGTTGCGCCAGCCGCCGATGGCGTCGGCCCCGACCGCCACCGCCGGGGAGGCAGTCGCGCCCACGGTGACGCCCTGCTCGGCGCCCAACGAAACCTCGTCGCCGCCCTTGTCCCGATCGGGCTGCACCCGCACCCGGCCATGCAGCACCTTGACGAAGACCTCGTCCGGCGTGGTGCGCACGTTGAAGGCCGTGCCCACCACCGTGATCCGGCTGCGGCGCGCATCCACGGTGAAGGGGCGGCCACTGTCCGGCGCCACCTCGAAAAAGCCTTCTCCCTGGTCCAGCACGACCTCGCGCCGGCCCGGGTAGTAGCGCACCTGCAGGGCGCTGCCGAAATTCAAGGCGACATGGGAGCCATCGGGCAGGTCCACCTGACGCACCTCGCCGGCCGCGGTGCGCACGTCCAGCACGTACCCGGGGGTGTTGGCCCAGTGATAGCCGCCAACGCCCGCGCCGATCGCCAGCACCACACAGACGGCGACCAGCGCGCGCGAAAACACCGTCTGGCCCGGCAGCCAGCGCCAGCCGCCCCGCCGCTTCGCGCGACGCGCCGCGGCCGCCCGCGGCGCCACGGCGGGCCGGTCCGACGCCAGCGCCGGCCGGGGCGTCCGCGCCAGGTCGCCCCAGGTGCGCGACACCTGTGCGTAGGCTTGCCGATGGGGTGCGCCGGCCGCCAGCCAGGCTTGCAGGTCGCGCTCGTCCGCGGCCGACCAACTGGGGTCCTGGCGGCGCACGAACCATTCGGCCGCCGCCTCGTGCAAGGCCAGCGGGTCGGGCGGAGGGGAAGTCGGATCGGTCATGACGGCGTGGCGTCGCTCTTGTTGTTATTGTCCGGCCCGCCGTCGTCGGCGGCGAACCGATGCATCTGCTGCATCTGGGCAACCGTAGCATAGTGCACCCGCACCTCGCAGTAGGCGATGGCGCGCGCCAGGTGCTTGACCACCATGCGCCGCGAAATCTGCATGTGGCTGGCGATCTCATCCTGCGTCAGGCCGTCGAAGCGGCTCAGCACAAAGGCTTCGCGCTGGCGCTCCGGCAGTTCCCGCAGGGCCTCGGCCAGGCGCTGCAGCCGCTGCTGGTGCGCCGCCGCCCGCATCGGACACGAGGCCTCGTCGGCAGCCCAGCCATGCGCGTCCTCGCCCAGTTCGTCGAGCGAGACCGTGCGCAGGCGCCGGCCCGCCTCGCGTTCGCGGAACTCGTCGGCCACGCCGTTTTGCACGGTCTTGCGCAGATAGGCGCCCTGCTTGTCGATCGAATCCAGCGCGGGATTGGCCGCGACCCATTTGACGACGCCGTCATGCAGCGCGTCCTCGGCGCTGCCGATGCTGCCCTTGAAACGCGCCAGCCCGCGCAGCAGCGGCAGCCGCCAGCGCGCATAGGCCTTGGCGAGGGCGCTGGCGTTGCCGGTCTCATCCGGCACGGCCGTGTCGCGAGACGCCAGCAAGGGGTTGCGGCTCATCCCGCGCGCTCCGTTGTCCGTCGCCGCGCCATGCATGGCGCGGTCCGTCCGGAGCGGGCCGGGACCAGGCGATCGGTGGAGGGGCGGAGCGAAGTGACGAACACGGTGCCGACGGGTGGGCCATCGATTCGCGCGCGGGCGATGCTGGCGGGTTGAAATTCGCCGAATTGTACTGAGATTTATTCTCAATCGCCATTCGACCGGCGCCCGGCGGCGTGACTTGCTAAGATTCCTGCAGCCGGCAATTTCATATCCCGGCCTATCGGAGCGGCGCCCCTTGACACGGATCCCCACGACCTTGCTCTTTCGCCTCGGCCAGGCGCTGCTGCTCGCCTGCCTGGCCTGCTCCGCCGCGTTCGCCGCCCCGCCCACCCTGGCGCAGTGCAATGGCATCAAGGACCTGGCCTTCGTCGCCCACCTGGATGACGACCTGCTGTTCATGAATCCGGACATCGCCTCCAACATCGCGGCGGGCGGCTGCGTGCGGGTGGTCTACCTGACCGCCAGCGATGCCGGCGAGGGCGACACCTACATGCTGGGCCGGGAGCGCGGCGTGCGCGCGGCCTATGCCTACATGGCGCGCCAGCCCGACCTGTGGAAGGAAAGCGCCGGCCATGCGGGCCCGCGCCAGATCGCGCGTTTCACCCTGTCCGGCAATCCGCGCGTGCAACTGTGGCATCTGCGGCTGAAGGACCCGTGGCTGGGCAAGGGCTGGGGCAGCCTCACGCCGCTGAGCCGCACGGAATCGGAACCGGGACAGACGGTGGACACGCTGGGGCCGTATCCGGAGGTCTACTCGCGCGAACAACTGATCGACACCCTGGCCGAACTGATCCGCCAGTACCAGCCGACCACGGTGCGGCACCTGGACGACACCATCAGCGTGCCATACACGCAACTGTGCTGGCGCTGCGCCGGCCACGGGCATCCCGACCATATCGCCAGCGCGCGGCTGGTCCGCGCCGCCATGCTGCGCGCGCCCGGCAACTACGCCGAGACCGGCTACATCGACTACCCCAGCCAGGAACGCGCCAGCAACCTCGCCGACAACGAGATCGCCAGCAAATCGGTGATCTTCCAGCACTACGCCTGGAACGACTATCACTATTGCGCAGGCCCCACCGGCTGCAAGGAGCCCGCCGGGCCCGCGGCCGCCTGGGTGCAGCGCGCGTATTACGTCTCGCGCCAGGACATGCCGCCGCAGATCTATCCGGACGGCCGCAACGGCCTGGTGGTATTCGCCGCCGGCGAGACCAACGCGGCCGCCAATCGCTGGGACGCGGGCCAGCGCCGCTGGCAGAGCCTGGGCGGGCGCACCAGCGGCCCGCTGGTGACATTCGGGCATGCCGACGGCACCGCCGGCCTGATGGCGCGCGATCCGCTGGGCGGCGTGTGGGCCAACAAACAGCGCCACGACGGCACCTGGCAGGGCTGGCAGGCCCTGGCCGGCGTGCGCGTCAGCCAGATCCCGGCCGTGGCGCCGCGCGGCGAGGCCGCCGCGGTGGCGCTCGGCTACGACGGCCTGCTGCACTGGATCGCGCCGTCCGGCATCGACGGCAGTTGGGCGCCGTGGCAGAGCCTGCCGCCCCTGGACGGCGCCACCGGCGCGCCGGCGGTCGTGCGCGGCGATGACGGCCGCTACATCGTGTTCGCATCGGCTGGCGGCGGCCAACTGTTCTACACACGCCAATTGCCGGCGCCCAAGGGCCAACGCCCCGAGTGGCATTCCTGGCGCCGCGTGCAGGCCCCCCAGGCCGCCGGCGGGCTGGCCGCGATCCGCAACCACGAGCACCGCGTCGAACTCTATTTCCGCCAGCGCGCCAACAATCACCTGACGCGGCTGGAAGAAACCGGCGACACCACCGACCTGGACATGGAATGGAGCGCGCCGACCGACCTGGGCGTGCCCTACATCGGCCGGCCCGCCATCGACGCCGATGCGCAGGGCAATGTGATCGTGGCGATCCTGGAACGCGCCGACGGACCGCTCTGGCTGGTGGAGCACGGCAAGCCGGCCAGGCTCGACGCCGAAGCCGCCTCGCCGCCGGCCATCCATCTCATCGACGGCACCTTGTACGTGGTGGCGCGCATGGCCGGCGGCCCGCAGCGCTACCAGGTGCTGTCGCGCCGCGGCGGCGTCTGGGCGGCCACCCTGACGCTGGACGGCCTGCCCGCCGCCGGCGGCGGACCGTTCGCGACCCTGGCCGCGCGGCCCGCCGACCTGCCCAAGCTGGGCGCCAACGACGCCCAGCACACGGTCGTGCTGCGGCCGTCCGCCACCGAACCGGGCACCCTGGCACAAGAAGCGATGCCCACGCAGGCCTCGCGCGCCGCCACGCCCACCCACGTGCAATAAACCAAGAGATCCCCCTCATGATCCGTCATCTGGTCCTTGCCGCGCCGCTGGCGCTGGCCGCCCTGCTCGTCCCCGGCGCCGCGCAGGCCGCCCGTGGCGCCTGCCCGCAGGCCGCGGCTGTCGTGCGCATGGCCTACCCCGAGGCGCCCGCCCCCGACGGCGAAGGCAACCTGCGCCTCGGGCGGGACAATATCGTCATCCGGATCGCCGACGCCGACGACGGCGAACCCTTCGCCGTGACGTGCAAGACCTGGCCGGCCCAGCCTGGCCTTCTGCTGGCGGCGATTCCGCTGATGCAGGACACGCCGAACCAGGACGACGGCCACACCGGCGACCTGCGGATCCTGGTGCTGGACAGCTCCTCCCTGGAAATCCGTCATGACATCCGGCTGCAAGGACTGATGTCGGACGATGCGGTACGCCTGACCAGCGTGTCCTTCGACACCGCCCGCTACGACCTCGCGCCCGGCCGCCGCGCCTTCGGCTTGCGCATCTCGCGCGTCGGCGCCTCGCGCGCCAACCCCTTCGACGAAACCAGCCTGCGCCTGTTCGACATCGGCCCCAAGGGCCTGGCGATGGTGCTCGATGGCTTGTCCGTCGCGCGCTCGAGCGGCGAATGGGACACCAACTGCGCGGGGAGATTCACCAGCCGCGCCGTGACCCTGTCCATGGCCGACACGGTCACGCAGGGATACCGCGACATCGCCACGAGTGAATCGCGCGAGTCGAGCCGGGCGGCCGTGGTGCGCGGCGATTGCGAGGAAAAAGTCGTCGACAAGGGCAAGACGCCGCGCACGCTGAAATTCGACGGCCAGCGCTATCGGATTCCGCAACCATTGCGGTCGATGGACCGCGACGGCGCGGAATAACACGCCCGCCCGACCGATCGGCGATCAGCAGATCGCCGATCGCCAGATTGCCCGGCGCCAAGGCCGGCTGGCACGAAATCCGCATATCGACATGCGAAAAACGTCCTTCTGGCAGCCGCCCTGACTGCTTAGGATCGGTCTTTTGCAAAGCCCGCCTGCCGGCGCTCCGCGAGACCCCTGCGCTTTTTCCTCCCCTGCCCACATGTCCCACTCCCCCTCTGAGTCCGCCTCGACGGCGCCGGTGCGCGTTGCCGTCGACGTCGGCGGCACGTTCACCGATATCGTCCTCGAACAGGAACCACAACGCTGGTCGGCCAAGCTGCTGACCACGCCCGACGCGCCCGAAACCGCGGTGCTGCAAGGCATCGAAGAGCTGCTCGGCCAGGCCGGCCTGGCGTGGCCGCGGGTCGACCTCCTGATCCTGGGCACCACGCTGGCCACCAATGCGCTGATCGAGCGCAAGGGCGCCCGCACCGCGCTGCTGACGACCGCGGGTTTCCGCGACCTGGTCGAGATCGGCCTGGAAGACCGCTTCGCGCAGTACGACATCTTCCTGGACAAGCCCGAACCGCTGGTGCCGCGGCCCTGGCGCTTCGGCGTCACCGAGCGCGTCGATGCGCACGGCCAGGTGCTGACGCCGCTGGACGAGGCCCAGGTGATCGCGCTGGCCGGGGAACTGACCCGCGCCGGCATCGAGAGCGTGGCGGTGTGCCTGCTGCACAGCTACGCCCATCCCGGCCACGAACGCCGCATCCGCGCGCTGCTCAAGCAACACGCGCCGCAGCTTTGGGTGTCGCTGTCTTCCGACGTCTGCGCCGAGATCCGCGAGTATCCGCGCCTGTCCACCGTCAGCGCCAACGCCTACGTGCAGCCGCAGGTGTCCGGCTACCTGCGCCGGCTGAACGACGCGGCGCGCCAACGCGGACTGCGCGACGAGCCGTTCCTGATGACCTCGGGCGGCGCCATCGCCACCTTGCAGACCGGCATCGACGAGCCGGTGCGGCTGGTGGAGTCCGGACCGGCCGGCGGCGCGATCCTGGCCCAACACATCGCCGAACAGACCGGCGCGGCGCGCGCGCTGTCGTTCGACATGGGCGGCACCACGGCCAAGATCTGCTACATCGATGACTTCGAGCCGCAGGTCAGCCGCAGCTTCGAATTCGGCCGCGTGCACCGTCACCTGAAGGGCTCGGGCCTGCCGATCCGCATCCCGGTGATCGAGATGGTGGAGATCGGCGCCGGCGGCGGCTCGATCGCGCGCGTCAACCACCTGGGCGTGGTGCAGGTCGGCCCGGACAGCGCCGGCTCGTCGCCCGGCCCCGCCGCGTATGGCAATGGCGGCGAACTGCCCACCGTCACCGATGCCCACGCGCTGATCGGCACCGTCACGCCGGAACGCTTTGCCGTCGGCAAGGTCAGCCTGCAACCCGAGCGCGCGCGCCATGCCATCGAGACCCACCTGGCGCGCCCCGCCGGGCTGGAAGCGCCGCAGGCCGCCCAGGCCATCATCGAGGTGGTCAGCGAGAACATGGCCAACGCCGCCCGCGTGCATGCTTCCGAGCTGGGCAAGGCGGCCGAGGAACACACCCTGATCGCCTTCGGCGGCGCCGCGCCGCTGCATGCCGCCGGCCTGGCGCGCAAGCTCGGCATCGGCCGCGTCATCATCCCGGAATCGGCTGGCGTGGGGTCGGCCGTGGGCTTCCTGTGGGCGCCGATCGCCTACCAGGCGGTGCGCAGCTTCCACCAGCGCCTGGCCGACATCGACCATGCCGCGGTGCAGCGCCTGCTGGACGAGCTGACCGCCGGGGTCGACACCGTGGTGCGGCGCGCCGCGCCCGAAGCGCCGCTGAGCCACAAGCGGGTGGTCTTCATGCGCTACAGCGGCCAGGGCCACGAGATTGCCGTGGACCTGCCGGACGGCCCCTTCGACGCCGCCGCCAGCGCGCGGCTGGGCGCGGCCTTCGCCGAACGCTATGCCCAACTGTACGGCCGCAGCCTGCCGCACGTGGCGCCCGAGGCCGTCAGTTGGTCGGTCGCCGCCCAGGCCGGCGAGCGCCGCGCGCGGCCGCGTGACCACATCGCCAGCGGCCCGGCCACGGCGGCGCGCCAGGCCGGCACGCGCCGGCTCTACGACTTCGACCGCAACGACTGGATCGAGGTGCCGACCTACGAACGCCAGGCGCTGGACGCCGAGCAGAAGCTGACCGGCCCCGCCCTCGTCGTGGAAGACGAGACCACCACTTTCGTGCCCGCGGGCTTCGAAGCGCGGCGCAGCCGGCTCGGCTCGCTGGTGCTGGACGATATCAAGGCGGCCGCCGCGCGCGCCGCAAAGGACCCCGCATGAGCACCGCGCAACCCACGCCCCAGCAACGCATCCGCTTTCAACTGGCCTGGAATCGCCTGCTGTCGGTAGTGGAGGAACAGGCCCAGGTGCTGATCCGCTCGGCCTTCGGCACCGCCACGCGCGAAGCCGGCGACCTGTCGGCCGGCGTGTTCCTGCCCGACGGCCGCATGATCGCCCAGGCCGTCACCGGCACGCCCGGCCACGTCAACGCCATGGCCGAATCGGTCAAGCACTTTCTCAAGGTGTTTCCGCCGGAGACCCTGAAGGACGGCGACGTGCTGCTGACCAACGATCCGTGGAAGGGCACCGGCCACCTGTTCGATATGACCATGGTGTCGCCGGTGTTCCATGACGGCGCCCTGGTGGCGCTGTTCGCCTCGACCCTGCACGTGATCGACATCGGCGGCATCGGCAGCAGCGCCGACGGCCTGGAGGTCTATCACGAAGGCCTGTTCCTGCCGATCCTGCGCTTCTTCCACCAGCACCAGGTCGACCCGGGCGTGCTGGCCATCATCCGCGCCAATGTGCGCGAACCGGAACAGGTCGAGGGCGACCTGTACGCGCTGGTGGCCTGCAACGACATCGGCGGGCGCCGCCTGAAGTCGCTGTTGACCGAGTTCCAGTTGGGCGACCTGGAATCGCTGGGCGGCTACATCATCGAGCAATCGGCGCGAGCCATGCGCCAGGCCATCGCGCAATGGCCGCAGGGCACCTGGCACAACACGCTGGTGATCGATGGCTACGACGCGCCGATCACGCTGCAGGCGAGCGTGACGGTGCGGGATGGCAAGATCCTGGTGGACTTCGACGGCACTTCGCCCAGCGTGGCGCGCGGCATCAACGTGGTCAAGGCCTATACCGACGCCTACACCTCGTTCGGCATCCGCTGCCTGATCGGCGCCGACGTGCCCAACAACGCCGGCTCGCTGTCGCTGGTGGAAGTGGCCGCGCCCGAAGGCTCGATCCTGAACGCCCGCTTCCCGGCCGCGGTGACGGCGCGCCACATCATCGGCCAGTTGCTGCCCGACGCCGTGTTCGGCGCGCTGCGCCAGGCGCGGCCCGACCAGGTGCCGGCCGAGGGCGCCTCGTCGCTGTGGAACCTGCACCTGGTCGGCGGCGAGCCGCTGGCCGGCGCCACGCAGGATGAACAGCGGGCGTTGCTGGCGGGTCCGCGCTTCAATGCGGTCAGTTTCTCCACCGGCGGCACCGGCGCCCGGCCCGGCAAGGACGGGCTGTCCGTCACTTCGTATCCCAGCGGCGTGCGCAACGTGTCGCTGGAGATCCTGGAAAGCGCCAATCCGCTGGTGTTCGAACAGAAGGAATACCGCGCCGATTCCGGCGGTCCGGGCACGGTGCGCGGCGGCCTCGGCCAGACCATCGTCGTGCGCCACGCGGATCCGCAGGCGGCCATGATGATCGCCGCCGCCTTCGACCGCGTGGTGCATCCGGCCCGCGGCGCGCTTGGCGGGCACGCCGGCGCCGGCGGCGCCCTGGGGCTGGTCGGCGGCGCGAGTCTGCGCGCCAAGGGCCGCCAACTGGTCCCGGCCGGCGAACGCCTGGTGGTGCACACCCCGGGCGGCGGCGGCCTGGGCGACCCGGCCCGCCGCGACGCCGCGCGCGTCGAACGCGACGTGCGCTACGGCCTGGTCAGCGCGGAGCAGGCCGGCAGCGCCTACCAGCACACCGGCACCTGAGCACGACCCTTTCCATCCCGCCCCGGGCGCGCCCCGGGGCCCTCATCATTTCCCCGCCCGACGATCATGAAGCCAACCCGCCGTTCCTTCCTCAGCCTGACCCTTGCCGGCCTGCTGCTGGCCGCCAGTCCGTACACCCATGCGGAACCCGCCCGCGGCGGCACGCTGACGCTGCTGCTGCCGTCCGAACCCACCGCGCTCGTCACCGTGGGCAACGTCGCCACGCCGATCCTGAGCGTCAGCGCCAAGGTCACCGAAGGCCTGCTCAAATACGACTACGACCTGACTCCCGAACCTCAGCTTGCCACCGCCTGGAACATCAGCCCCGACGGCACCGTGTACACCTTCACGCTGCGCCAGGGCGTCAAGTGGCATGACGGCAAGCCGTTCACGGCGGCGGACGTGGCCTTCTCCATCGAGCTGCTCAAGAAGATCCACCCGCGCGGCCGCAACACCTTCGCCAACGTCACCGCCATCGAGACGCCGGACGACCACACCGTGGTGCTGCGCCTGTCCAAGCCGGCGCCCTACCTGATCCGCGCCTTCGTCGCGACCGAAACGCCGATCATCCCCAAGCACATCTACGAAGGCACCGATCCGCTGACCAATCCGGCCACCTCGGCGCCGATCGGCACCGGCCCGTACAAGTTCAAGGAATGGGTGCGCGGCAGCCATATCGTCTACGAGCGCAACCCGGACTACTGGGACAAGCCCAAGCCCTACATCGACCGCCTGATCGTGCGCATCGTCGCCGACCCGGCCGCGGCCGCCATCGCCTTCGAGACCGGCACGGCCGACCTGGGCTACCGCACGCCCGTGCCGCTGGCCGACCTAGCGCGCCTGAAGGCCGTGCCGTCGCTGCGCTTCGAGACCAAGGGCAACAGCTACTCCTACAACGTGACGCGCCTGGAATTCAATCTGGACGATCCGCACTTCAAGAATGAGAAGGTGCGCCAGGCGGTGGCCCACGCCGTCGACCGCAACGTCATCCTGAAGGTGGTGAACTACGGCGTCGGCCAGGTGGCGTATTCGCCCATCGCGCCCGGCCTGAAGACCTACAACGACCCGACGCCCACGCCCTACCCCTTCGATCTCAAGCGCGCCAACGCATTGTTGGACGAGGCCGGCTATCCCAAGGGCGCCGACGGCGTGCGCTTTCGCGTGACGCTGGACTACAACCCGATCGGCGCCGACGGCCCGCGCCTGGCCGACTACCTGCGCACCACGCTGGCGCGCGTCGGCATCGCGGTGACGGTGCGGGCCCAGGACGCCTCGGCCTTCATCAAGCGCGTCTACACCGACCGCGACTTCGCCTTCACCACCAACGGCGCCAGCAACCTGTTCGACCCCACCGTCGGCGTGCAGCGGCTGTACTGGTCGAAGAACTTCATCAAGGGCGTGCCGTTCTCCAATGGCACGCATTACCAGAACCCGAAGGTGGACCAGTTGCTGGAAGCCGCCGCGGTCGAGAACGACCCGGCCCGCCGCGTGCAGCTTTTCAAGGAGTTCCAGCAGATCGTGGCGCGCGAGGTGCCCGACCTGAACCTGTACCAGCCGGAATTCATCACCATCGCCAACCAGCGCGTGCATGACCACTCGCTGACGGCCGACGGCGTCGAGTCCAATCTGGCCGACGTCTATCTGCAGCCATGACGGCGCATCGTTCATTGCGGGTCCTGGGACGGTCGCTGCTGCAAGCGGTGCCGACCGTCATCGGCGTCGTGCTGCTCAGTTTCTTCCTGCTGCAGGCGGTGCCGGGTGATGCCGCCGACGTGATCGCGGCGGAGTCCGGTTCGGCCACCGAGGCCAGCATGGCCGCGCTGCGCAGCCACTTCGGGCTGGACCAGCCGGTGCTGCAACAACTGGGCGCCTATCTGCGGGACCTGGCCACGCTCAACCTGGGCGTGTCGCCGCGCTACAACCTGCCGGTGTCGGAGCTGATCTTCAGCCGGTTGGGCAACACCGTGCTGCTGATGGGCAGCGCGTTGGCGTGCGCGCTGGCGGCCGGCATCGCATTGGGCGCGGTCATGGCCAGCTTTGCCGGCCGCTGGCTCGACCGCGTGCTGTCGCTGGCGGCGCTGCTGCTGTATTCCACGCCCGGCTTCTGGCTCGGGCTGATGGCCATCATCCTGCTCTCGGTCAAGCTGGGCTGGCTGCCGCCCGGCGGCGTATCCACCATCGGCTCGGGCGCCACGGGCTGGGCTCACGCGCTGGACGTGGCGCGCCACCTGGTGCTGCCGACCCTGGCGCTGACCGGCTTCTACGTGGCCATCTTCGCCCGTCTCACGCGCGCCTCGATGCTCGAGGTGAACCGCCAGGACTTCGTCCGCACCGCCCACGCCAAGGGCCTGACGCCGCGCGCGGTAGCGCTGCGTCACGTGCTGCGCAACGCGCTCATCCCGGTCACCACCGTGGCCGGCCTGAACGTCGGCACGCTGCTGGGCGGCGCCGTGGTGGTGGAGACGGTGTTCAGTTGGCCCGGCCTGGGCCGCCTGGCCTACGAGTCCGTGATGGCGCGCGACTTCGTGGTGCTGCTGGGCATCCTGGTGCTGTCGTCGCTGCTGGTGATCCTGGCCAACATCCTCGTCGACCTGCTGCAGACCTTGCTCGACCCGCGCATCCGCGTGCGCTGACTCCTTCATTTCCCGACTCGCCATGACCGCTCAATCCGCTTCCGCGCCGGCGCCCAGCGCTCCTCTGCCCCGCCTGCGCCGCGGCGCGCTGGGCCGCCTGCTGGCCAACCCGGCCGCCGTGGCCGGCGCGCTGCTGCTGCTCCTGATCCTGCTGGCCGCGGCCACCGCGCCGTGGATCTTTCCGCACGATCCGCTCGACATGGTGGGGCCGCCCATTCTGTGGCCCGGGCAGGACCATGAATTCTGGCTCGGCACCGACACCATGGGCCGCGACGTGGCCGCCGGCCTGGCGCATGGCGCGCGAGTGTCGCTCACGGTGGGCGTCACCGCGGCGTTGCTGAGCCTGGTGATCGGCATCGCCATCGGCGCGGCGGCCGGCTACTTCGGCGGCTGGGTCGACGTGGCGCTGATGCGCGTGACCGAGCTGCTGCAGACCATCCCCGCCTTTTTGCTGGTGGTGGTGATCGTGGCGATCGCCCGCCCCTCGGTGACGGTGATCGCGCTGTCCATCGGGGTCGCCTCCTGGCCCGTGGTGGCGCGGCTGGTGCGGGCCGAGTTCCGCACCCTGCGCGAATCCGAATTCGTGCAGGCGGCGCGCAGCCTGGGTTTCAGCCACGCCCGCATCGCCCTGCTCGAAATCCTGCCCAATGCGCTGCCGCCGGTGATCGTGACCACCTCGGTCCTGGTGGCTAACGCCATCCTGATGGAATCGGCGCTGTCGTTCATGAACATGGGCGATCCCAACGCGGTGTCGTGGGGCAGCATGATCGGCGACGCCCGCGAGATGCTGCGCACGGCCTGGTACCTGGCGGCGCTGCCGGGCGTGTCCATCATCCTGACGGTGCTGTCGCTGAACCTGCTGGGCGACGCATTGAACGACGCGTTCAATCCCCGGCTGTCGCGCTGAAGCCTTGCCGGCCCGGCGCATCGGTGGCGGGTCGGCGGCGAAAGGAGCCGCGAAAGAAGCGGAAGTAGACAAACTTTTCTAGAACATTTATTCTAGATCGACTTTTTGTCGACTTCCCCGCTTCATGACCGTCTCCCCTTCCGCCACCGCCAAGCCCACCAGCGCCGAACTCGACGTGTTGCAGGCGCTCTGGGAAACCGGTCCCGCCACCGTCAAGCAGGTCCACGCCGCGATGGCCGCCGGGCGCGACGGCCTAACCTACGCCAACGTGCTGCGGCTGATGCAGATCATGCACGGCAAGGGCCTGCTGACGCGCGACGAAAGCGAACGCTCGCACGTCTACGCCGCCGCCCAGAGCCAGAAGGCGACCCAGGGCGGCCTCATCAAGGACCTGATCGGCAAGGCCTTCGCCGGCTCCGGCAAGGCGCTGGTGCTGGCCGCGCTGCGCGAAGGCCACGTCAGCAAAAAGGAACGCGCGGAAATCGAAGCCCTGCTGCGCGACGACAAGCTGTGACCGACTTCCTGCTCGCCTCGGCCTGGACCCTCGGCGGCAGCCTGCCGGCGCTGGCCTGGAAAATCCTGTGCCTGCACGCCGCCACGCTGGCGCTGCTGACGCTGACGCGCCCCCACGATGCCCGGCTGCGCTACCTGCTGCTGGGCGCGGCGCTGTTCGCCGGCGTGGGCATCGGCATGGCCGACGTGGCGCTCGCCTGGCGCGGCCCGCCGGCCCCGCTGCCCGCCGCGGCCGCGCCCACGGCGGAAACGACCGCCACGGCCTGGCCGCTATGGCTGGCGCTGGCCTGGCTGGCCGGCAGCGCGCTGGCGGCGCTGCGGCTGCTGTTCGGACTGGGCTGGTTGCGCGGCGTGCTGCGCGCCAGCCAGCCCTGGCAGGATCCCGCCTGGCAGGCGCGCGTGGCGGACATGGCGCGCCGCCTGCGCCTGTCGCGCGCGGTCGGCCTGCGCGTGACGCGCAACCTGTCCACGCCGGTCACCGCCGGCTGGCTCAAGCCGGTGATCCTGGTGCCGGCCTCGCTCGTCACCGGCATGCCGGCGGACCTGCTGGCCGCGCTGCTGGCGCATGAGCTGGCCCACGTGCGGCGCCACGATTACCTGGTGAACCTGCTGCAGCACGCGGCCGAAGTGCTGTTGTTCTTCCATCCGTCGATCTGGTGGCTGTCGCGCCGCCTGCGGATCGAACGCGAGCGCATCGCCGACCAGATGGCCGCGGCGCTGATCGGCGGTCCCATGCCGCTGGCGCGGGCCCTCCACGCCCTGGAGCGCGCCAACGAAGCGCCGGCGCCGGTGGCGCCCGCCGCGCGCGACGGCGACCTGCTCGACCGCATCCGCCGCCTGGTCCGACCCGACACGCTCGCCGCCCGCCGCGCGGTGGCCCTGCCCGTGCTGGCCATGTCGTGCGCATTGGCGGGGTTTGGCGCCTGGTCGGCGCTGACGACGGGGCCGGCGCAGCCGCTGTCCGCGCAGGAGGCGCAACGCCTCATGGCGCGGCTGCCCGCGGTCCAGGCGCTGATCTCGGCCAGCGGCGCCTCCCACGTACTGGTGCAGGACACCCGCTCCGGCGCAACCCTGCTCGGCCGCGCCGAGAACGATGCCGTGCCGATCGCCTCGCTGACCAAGCTGATGACCGCCATGGTGGTGCTGGACACCGCGCCGGACCTGTCGCGCGCCATCCGCATCGATGAGCGCGACGCGCGCGCCACCGCCGCGGGCGCCGCCTCGCCGCTGCCGGTGGGCGCCAGCGTGACGCTGGACACGCTGCTCAGGCTGGCGCTGATGGCCTCGGACAACCGCGCCGCCCACGCCCTGGCCCGCACCTATCCAGGTGGCGAGGCGGCCTTCGCCCAGGCCCTGCGGCGCAAGACCGCGGCGCTGCATCTGGAACACACCACGCTGGAAGAGCCGACCGGCCTGTCGCCCGCCAATCGCGCCAGCGCCGCCGACGTCGGCCGCATCGTCAGCGCGGCCGCCGCGTATCCGCAGATCGCGCGCGACACCACCACCCCCGCCGAGACGGTGCACGCCGCCGGCGACTCGCTGCGCTATCGCAACACCAATCCGCTGGTCGGCGCGCAAGGCTGGGACATCCGCCTGTCCAAGACCGGCGCCTCGACCGAGGCCGGACGCTGCCTGGCCATGCGGATCCACATCGACGACCGCGACCTGACGCTGGTCCTGCTCGACGGCCGCGCCGACTGCGCCTGAACGCACCTTCCGTTTTTCCCCACCACGCTTCATCGATCATGCCCCTCCGACTCCCTCTGCGCGCCCTGGGCGCGGCCCTGTCCCTGTTCGCGCTGGCCGGCGCCCCCGCCCGCGCGGCGGTTTTGTGCACCGTGGTGGCCGACGCGGCCGACGGCCGCATCGTGTTCCAGCAAGGCACGCAGGCGGCCTGCGCCGAGCGCTACACGCCCGCCTCGACCTTCAAGCTGCCGATCGCGCTGATGGGCGCGGACGCGGGCATCCTGCAAGGCGCGCACGCGCCAGTCTGGAACTACCAGCCGGGCTACCCCGACTGGGGCGGCGACGCCTGGCGCCAACCGACGGACCCGGCGCGCTGGATCAAGTATTCGGTGGTCTGGTACTCACAACTGACCGCCCGGGCGCTGGGGCAGGAGCGCTTCCAGCGCTACGCCTCGGCCTTCCAGTACGGCAACGAGGACGTCTCGGGCGAGCCCGGCAAGCACAACGGCCTGGACGGCGCGTGGATCAACTCGTCGCTGCGCATTTCGCCGCTGGAGCAACTGGCGTTCCTGCGCAAGCTGGTCAACCGGCAATTGCCGCTCAAGCCCGCGGCCTACGATCTGGCCGAGACGCTGTTCGACGCCGGCGAGGCCGGCGGCTGGCGCCTGTATGGCAAGACCGGCACCGGCTCGCCGGGCAGCAACGGCGTCTACACGCCGGACAACGCCTACGGCTGGTTCGTCGGCTGGGCGCGCAAGGACGGCCGCCAACTGGTGTTCGCGCGCCTGCTGCAGGACGAGAAAGCCACCCGGCCCAATGCCGGCCTGCGCGCCCGCGACGAGCTGTTGCGCGAGTGGCCGGCCATGGCCGACGCGCCCCGCCAGTAGGGCGGCGCCGAGCATGAACGCCGCCCCCCGCGATGACGCCATCGACATGCTGCGCGGCCTGTCGATCCTGCTGGTGCTGCTGCATCATTTCAACATCGCCTATCCGCTGCGCGACACGGCGCTGGCCGGCGTTATCGGCTGGCCGCTGCTGCACGCCATCGCGCGCAATGGCAACTACGGGGTGACGATCTTCTTTGTCATCTCGGGGTTCCTGATCACCCGCAATGCGCTCGAGCGCTGGGGCAGCTTGAACGCCATCCGGCCTGCCCCGTTCTGGCGCTTGCGACTGGCGCGGATCGTGCCCACGCTGGCGCTGACGCTGCTGGCCGTCGATGCGCTGGCGCTGGCCGGCCTGCCACTATTCGGCAACCGCGCAGGCAGCGCGGTGTCGCTCTGGACCGCCAACGCCGCCGCCCTCGGCGCCTGGATGAACGTGCTGGTCATCCGCGAAGGATGGATCAACTACGCGCTGGGCGTGATGTGGTCGCTGTCGGTGGAGATGGCCTTCTACCTGCTGTTTCCGCTGGCCTGCGCGTGGCTGCGGCCTGGCGCGGGGTTGCGGACGCTGGCCGCGCTGCTGATCGTGGCAGGCCCGCTCTATCGCCTCGCCAACCAGGGCGAGAGCGAGGCGTACCTCTACGGCTATCTGGCCTGCTTCGACGCCATCGCCATCGGCTGCTGCGCCGCGGTGCTGTGGCAACGGCAGGCGATGCCGGCGTTGCGGCAGCCCTGGGTTCGTCCGCTTGCCGGCTTCGCCATGGCCGCGCTCTACCTCGCGTGGCCGATCAGCCAGAGCAACGTCCTGGGCGCCAGCGCAATGGCGCTGGGCTCAGCCGTGCTGCTGCTCGGCCGACCCATGACGCCCCCGCCTTCGCCCGGCCTGGCGCGACGCCTGCTGGCGCGCTGCGGCCGCGACTGCTACGAGATCTACCTGCTGCATCTGCTCGTGCTGGGCCTGCTGCGCACCTGGCTGCCGCCCGCGCAATATCCGGGGGATGCCAGGCTCGGCCTGCTGCTGGCGTGCGTCATCGGCTCGTGCCTGCTGGGCGCGCTGGTGTCGCTCGGCTATTCCACACCTCTGAATCGCGGGCTGCGACGGTGGTTCGACGCGGCGCGCTAAGCGCGCCGGATACCGGCTGCATCGCGCCGGAAAAAAATCCACAATGATTCAATAATCGTTGTATTATCGAATAATGAATGAAGACCACGTCATCACCGCCCTCGGCGCCCTCGCCCACGCCCAACGCCTGCGCACCTTCCGCGCGCTGGTCGTGGCCGGCCTGCCAGGCCTTACCCCCAGCGTGCTCGCGGAGCAATTGGGCATCGCCCGCAATGCGCTCTCGTTCCACCTGAAGGCGCTGGCGCACGCCGGCCTGGTCACGGTCGAACAGCAGGGCCGCAACCTGATCTACCGCGCCGACTACTCGCGCATGAATGGCCTGCTCGGCTATCTCACCGAACACTGCTGCCAGGGCGCCCCCTGCGACCTCACCGATCCCGGCGCCTGCACTACCTGCTGACCAGGAGTTATCCCCATGTCATCCGTTCCGTTCAACGTGCTGTTTCTCTGCACCGGCAATTCCGCCCGCTCGATCCTGGCCGAAGGGCTGCTGCGGGGCCTGGGCGGGGAGCGCTTCCGCGCCTACTCCGCGGGCAGCGCGCCCAAGGGCGAGGTCCATCCTCTCGCGCTCGCCACGCTCCAGGCCTATTCGCTGCCGGCCGACGGCTACCGCAGCAAGCCCTGGGATGAATTCGCGGGCCCCGGCGCGCCGACGATGGACTTCATCATCACCGTCTGCGACAACGCCGCGGGCGAAGCCTGCCCGGTCTGGCCGGGCAGGCCGGCCACGGCGCACTGGGGCGTTCCCGACCCCGCGGCCGAGACCGGCGACGAGGCGCGCCGCCTGAAGGCCTTCCACGACGCCGCGCGCACGCTCAAGCGCCGCATCGAACTGTTCCTGTCCCTGCCGCTGGACAAGCTCGACGCCCTGTCGCTGCAGGCCGAGCTGCGCGGCATCGGCGCCTCGCGGGAGTAAAGCCATGTCGCTTTCCAGACAGCAGGCGGCCGTCCGGCGGCCGCCCGCGGGGCTGAGTGTTTTCGAGCGCTATCTCACGCTCTGGGTCGTGCTCTGCATCGTGCTGGGCATCGCGCTCGGGCAACTCATGCCGTCCCTGTTCCAGGCCATCGGCCGGCTCGAGGTCGCCCAGGTCAATCTGCCGGTGGGATTGCTGATCTGGGTGATGATCATCCCGATGCTGCTCAAGGTCGACTTCGGCGCGATGCGCCAGGTTGGCCGCCACTGGCGCGGCATCGGCGTGACGCTGTTCATCAACTGGGCGGTCAAGCCGTTCTCGATGGCGCTGCTGGGCTGGCTGTTCATCCGCCAGGTGTTCGCGCCCTGGCTGCCGGCCGACCAGCTCGACAGCTACATCGCCGGCCTGATCCTGCTGGCCGCGGCCCCCTGCACCGCCATGGTGTTCGTCTGGAGCCGGCTGACCGGCGGCGACGCGACGTTCACGCTGTCGCAGGTGGCGCTCAACGACGCCATCATGGTGTTCGCCTTCGCGCCCGTCGTCGGCCTGCTGCTGGGCCTGTCGGCCATCACCGTGCCGTGGGACACGCTGCTGGTGTCGGTCGGGCTGTACATCGTGATTCCGGTCATTCTCGCGCAGCTGTGGCGCCGCGCGCTGCAACGGCGCGGCCAGGCCGCCTTCGACGCGGCCCTGGCCCGGATCGCGCCGTTCTCCATGGCGGCGCTGCTGCTGACGCTGGTGCTGCTGTTCGCCTTCCAGGGCCGCGCCATCCTCGCCCAGCCGCTGGTGATCGCCATGCTGGCCGTGCCGATCCTGATCCAGGTGCTGTTCAATTCGGGCCTGGCGTACTGGCTCAACCGCCGCGTCGGCGAACGCCACGAGATCGCCGGTCCGTCGGCCTTGATCGGCGCATCCAACTTCTTCGAGCTTGCCGTGGCGGCCGCGATCAGCCTGTTCGGCTTCCAGTCCGGCGCGGCGCTGGCCACGGTGGTGGGCGTGCTGATCGAAGTGCCGGTAATGCTGCTGGTGGTGCGCGTGGTCAACCAGAGCAAGGGCTGGTACGACGCCGGCCCCCGACGGCGCTGAGCCATGGCTGGCGTTGCCCACACCGCGGCGCCCACACTGAGATTCCACCACGCATCACGAGGCATTGCATGCATTCCAAGCCGGACTCCGATCTTCCCAACCTCGACGCCGCGCGGTTCGAGGCGCCGGACCGGGCGCGCCTGTTGACGCCCGAACGCGCCGCCCATGCGCCGCGATTCCTGCTGCTGTACGGCTCTTTGCGCGAGCGCTCCTACAGCCGCCTGGTGGCCGAGGAAGCCGCGCGGCTGCTGCGCGCGCTGGGCGGCGAGACCCGCCTGTTCGACCCCTCCGGGCTGCCGCTGGTCGATGACGCCGGCAGCGAAGACCACCCCAAGGTGCGGGAACTGCACGCGCTGGTCCAGTGGGCCGAGGGCATGGTCTGGTGCTCGCCCGAGCGCCACGGCGCCATGACCGGCCTGATGAAGACGCAGATCGACTGGATTCCGCTGTCGGTCGGCGCCGTGCGGCCGACCCAGGGCAAGACGCTCGCCGTCATGCAGGTATCCGGCGGCTCGCAGTCCTTCAACGCGGTGAACCAGATGCGCATCCTGGGCCGCTGGATGCGCATGCTGACCATCCCCAACCAATCGTCGGTGGCCAAGGCCTACCAGGAGTTCGACGAGGCTGGCCGCATGAAGCCTTCTCCGTACTATGACCGCATCGTCGACGTGGTCGAAGAACTGATGAAGTTCACGCTGCTCACCCGCGACGCCTCGCCGTACCTGACGGACCGCTATAGCGAGCGCAAGGAAAGCGCGCAGGCGCTGTCGGCGCGAATGAGGCAATCGTCGATCTGACACGCCGCCCGCGCGGCCGCCCAGCGCTCGCGCAGGGCGTCAATAACCCGTGCGGCATGCCGCCTAGCGCGCGCGGTCGCCCGGTTCCGCCGCCCGTGCGCGCTGTTGCGACAAGGCAATCAGCATGCGCTCCAGGACGGAAAAATCAACCGGCTTGACCAGGTGGTGATCGAAACCCGCCTCCTGCGAACGGCGCCGGTCTTCGTCCTGCCCCCAGCCCGTCATGGCAATCAGCGCAATGTCCTGCCCCGCGGGGCCTGCGCGCACGCGCCGCGCCACCTCATAGCCATCGATGTCCGGCATGCCGATGTCCACCAGCATGACGTGCGGCGCAAAATCGACCAGCATGGCGAGCGCTTCGGCCCCATTGCGCGCGATCCGGACCTGCGCGCCAAAGCTCTCGAGCACCATGGCCGTCGTATCCCCGGAATCGGGATTGTCGTCCACCACCAGGATCCGGCCCGGCGCACGCCCTGGCGTGTCCGCGCCGTCCGTTTGCGGCAACGCCTGCGACGCGCCGCCTTGAACGGGCAGGCGAACCACGATTTCGCTGCCCGTTCCCGGCCCCGCGCTATGGGCCTGCACGCTGCCGCCGTGCAAGGCCACCAAGCGCGCCACCAGCGTCAGGCCGACGCCCAGCCCCCCGGATCCGCGACGCCCATCGACCTGGACGAACGGTTCGAAGACGCGCGTCAGCATGTCCACCGGAATGCCGCGGCCATTATCGCGGACCGACAGGACGAACTTGCCCCGGCCATCGCACGCGCCATTCAGGGTGATGTGGCCGCCACGGTCGGTATATTTGGCCGCGTTGTTGAGCAGATTGGAAACCACCTGCGTCAGGCGCACCGCATCGGCCTCGGCCATCACCGGCTCGGCGGGCAGCGTCACGCTGAGCGCGTGCCCGGCCGCGTCGATCACGCCGCGGCTCGCTTCCAGGGCATTGCGCAGCAGCGCCACGAGGTCCACGGGAGCCTTTCGCAGCAGTATCTTGCCGCTGTTGATGCGGGCGATATCCAGCAGGTCATCGACCAGCCTTGCGATGTGGCTGACCTGGCGCGCCAGCATCTCATGGATGCGCCGGACATCCGCTTCGCCGGCGCGCGCGCGCAGCAACAGTTGCAATCCGTTGTGCAGGGGCGCCAACGGATTGCGCAACTCATGGGCCAGCATGGCAAGGAATTCGTCCTTGCGCTCGTTGGCGTCGCGCAGCGCCGCCTGGGTTTCCTGCCGCAGCAACGACAAGCGCAAATGCGCGCCCACGCGCGCTCGCAGTTCGGCCGGCGAGAACGGCTTGACGAGGTAGTCGTCGGCCCCGGCGTCCATCCCCTCGACACGCGCTTCCTGGCCGGCGCGCGCCGATAACAGGATCACCGGCACCGTGCGCGTTCGCGCATCGCTGCGCAACGCCTGCAACAGCGTCAGGCCGTCCATGCCCGGCATCATGATGTCGGTGATGACCAGGTCGGGCGGAACCTGCCGCGCATCGCGCAACGCCGTCTGGCCGTCGGCGGCGATCGTCAGGTCATAGTCCTGCGCCAACAGGCCGCGCAGGTATTCGCGCAGATCGGCGTTGTCATCGACGCAGAGAATGCGTGGGCGGTCGCCCGTTGCCACGGACACGGACAACGGGGATGCGTTGGCCAGCCAGCGCGACGCCTCCTGACGCGCCTGGAGGGCCGCGCGGCCCAGGCGCGGCCCTTGTGGCTCCCGCGGCTCGCCTGGCTGATGTGGCCCGCCTGGCTCATACGGCCCGCCCGGCTCATGCGACCGTTCGCCGGCCGCGCTCGGCGCCTGCCTCTTGGGCAGCGTGACGATGAACCGGCTACCGACACCGGGCTCGCTCTCGACGGTGATGACCCCGCCCTGCAGCTTCACCAATTCGTGCACCAGCGCCAGGCCGATGCCCGACCCCTCATGGCTTCTGGCGGCGGAGCTGTGCCCCCGCTGAAAGCGCTGGAAGATTCTGGCCAGATCGGCCTGCTCGATGCCGACGCCGGTATCGCGCACGGACAGCACGACCTCGTTCCCGCCATCGCGCAAGGTCACGTCAATCGCGCCCCGCAAGGTGTACTTGAACGCGTTGGACAGCAGGTTCAACACGATCCGCTCGTACCAGTCGCGGTCGACGTAGACCTCGGGCAGCGCGTCGCACTGCACCGACAGTGTGAGGCCGGCGCCCTCGATCGCGGATCGGAATGCGCTGGCGTGATCGAGGGTGGCGCGCGCCAGGTCGGTCGGCTCGAGGCGCGCGACCATGCCCCCGCCTTCGATGCGCGAGAAGTCCAGCAGCGAATTCACCAGCTTCTGCAGCCGCAGCGCATTGCGGAACAGCAACTCGAGCGTCTCGTGGCCGAGGCTTGCCCGCGACTCGGCCAAAGCCTGTTCCAACGGGCCCAGGATCAACGTGAGTGGCGTGCGGAATTCGTGGCTGACGTTCGAGAAAAAGGTCGTCTTGGCCCGATCCAGCTCCGCCAGCGCCTCGGCGCGCCGGGCCTCCTCTTCATAGGCGACGGCGCTGGCGATGGCGCTGGCCGAATGCCGGGCGACGAGGTCGAAAAAATCGCGGTACGCGCCGTCCAGCGGCCGACGCGCGCTGACCCCGAGCACCATGATGCCGGAGACCGAGCCGTCCGCCGTCCAGCGGATCGGCAAAATGCGCGCCCATTCGGCCCGATCGGGCCAGGGGCCGCCAGGCAGGGCCAGCGCCCGGGACGCCAGCTCGACGGTCTGCGGCTCGCCCGTGCTGGCAACCTGCTCCAGCGGCCAATGGGCGGCGGCGCGCGCCTGGCCGTCCGCGCCGGTGGCGGACAGCAGCTCGAAGGCCGAATCGCCGCAACGGTAGATCAGGCAGAACGGCACGTCGCGCGGATTGCGGGCCAACACGTCGCAGATGCGGCGCGCGGTGGCCGCCGGCCCCGCGGTCGGCGGCTGCGCGCCCAGTTCGCGCAGGATCTCCAGGCGCCGCGCGCTGACAATCTTTTCGGTGGTCTCCGTGCAGGGGCAGAAAATTCCCTGGACGGTCACGCCATCGGTCGCCAGGATCGGACCGTAGGTGAAGGTGACGTAGACCTCTTCCCGCGGCAAGTGGCGATCGAAATAGAATTCCTGGTCATAGGACCACGTTGCCTGGCCGCTGCGATACACCCCGGCCAGCATGGGCCCGATTTCAGGCCAGATTTCACGCCAGCATTCCTGGCCCGGCCGCGCCAGCGCGCCAGGATGCTTGCTGGCGCCCAGGAAAGGAATATAGGCATCGTTGTACAGAATGCTGAAGTCTTCGCCCCACCACAACAGAATGGGGAAACGCGAACTCAGACACAGGCTCAACGCCGTGCGCAGGTTCTGCGGCCAGTGCTCGGGCGGTCCGATCGAGGTCGAGTGCCAATCCAGCCGCGCCAGATGCCGCGCGACCTCGCCGTGGTCCGGCAGGAAATTCAAACTCGTGTCGGGTGGCAAGGAGTCTCGCATGAAATAGGAGAAGGCCGCCGCGCGGCGGCCGCCGCAGTCTGTTCCGCACGCTTCGATGGTATCGCAGCACGATGCAAAATGAGCGCAAAGTCGTGAGTAGCCGTAACTGTCCTTGCCCGACTGCACAGCGGGGCCGGCGCGCGGCGCCAGCAGGCGATACGGCCCTGGGCGCGGAATACGAGTTCCCCCGACGAGCGGTGCAAATGTAATATCCCCGCCAAGGCCGGGAATAAACCCGACCGTCAGTCGTCTTACGGCAACCCTGTACCGTGAAAGGCTTGTTTCCCCATGACTGGCGGCTTTACCGACGATGATCTGCGCGAGGCGCTGCCGCGGCTGCGCCGCTTCGCGTTGTCGCTGACCCACGACGTGGCCAACGCCGACGACCTGGTGCAGTCGTGCATGGAGCGCGCGCTGTCGCGGGCGGCCGGCCGCCGCGCCGACGGCGACCTGCGGGCCTGGCTGTTCTCGATCCTGTACCGGTGTTTCCTGGACGGCCAGCGGCGCGGCAAGCGTTACGCCCGCATCCTCGACTTCTTCAGCGGCGCGCCCGAGCCGGTGGCGCCGTCCGCCGAGGACGTCGCCCTGGCCCGCGCCGCGCTGGGCGACCTGGCGCGCCTGTCGGCCGACCAGCAGAGCCTGCTGCTGCTGGTGTCGGTGGAGGGCCTGGGCTACCAGGAGGCCGCCGACGTGCTCGATATCCCCATCGGTACGGTAATGTCCCGGCTGTCGCGGGCGCGCAAGGCGCTGCGCGAGATCACGGAAGGCCATGTGGCCGCCAAGCCCGCCCTGCGATTGATGAAATGACCATGCCGACTCCCAGCGATCAAGAACTGCATGCCTACGCCGACGGCCAACTCGATGCCGAGCGCCGCCGCGAGGTCGAGCGCTATCTGGCCGACCATCCGGACGCCGCGCGCGAGGTCGACGCGATCCGGCGGCAGACCGACGAACTACGCCGCCAGCATGCCGACCTGGGCCGCTTCGCGCCGCCGCCCCGGCTGGACCCGGCGCGGATCCGCCTGGCCCAGGCGACGCGCCGGCGCCGCGCCATGGCGCTGGCGGCCTCGCTGGTGCTGATGCTGGGGCTGGGCAGCGTGGGCGGCTGGCAGATCCGCGACGCCGCCCTCCGCGCCAGCTACCTGCCGATGGCCGACGCGGTGCAGGCCTATCGCATGTTCGCCTCGGACGCGGCGTCATCGATGGTCGACTTCCGTTCCAGCCAGCCGGCCGAATTGCAGGCCTGGCTGAACCGGCACTTCGTGCAGCCGGCGCCGTTGCCCGACTTCGACGCCTTCGGCTTCCAGCCGGTGGGCGCACGCCTGATGTCCTCGGAGTATGGGCCGGCGGCGATGGTGCTCTACCAGAACCCGGCCGGCGAGTCGGTGCTGTACTACGTGCGTCCGCCCGGCGGCGTGGTCAATTTCGGCGACGGCAAGCGGCGCGACGGCGACCTGACGGCGCAGTACTGGAAACAGGGGCGCTACTTCTACGGCGTGGTCAGCCCGAGCGACACGCCAGCCGCGCGCGCGGTGCAGCAGGCGGTCGCGCCGGACGCCTGAGCCGGCCAACCCAAGCCGCCGCGCCAGGCCCGCGCTCCCGCCGCCCCGAACCGGGCGGCTTTTTCTTTTTCATGTCGCGGGAATAAGCGCGAGGCCGGTTCGTCTTACGGCGGACAGGCAGACGCCGGCGACATCGCGCCGGACGCCCCAGGCCTGCATGCCCCTTGTCGACCGAGAACCGAAGGACATCCCATGAAGATCAAGCATTCCCTCATCGCCGCCGCCTTTGCCCTGGCCGGCGCCGGCCTCGCCCACGCCGCGTCCGCCGCCGAGGCCGCCCCCATCCGCAACGTCGTGCTGGTGCATGGCGCCTACGCCGACGGCTCGAGCTGGTCGGCCGTGATCGAGCGCCTGCAGAAGGCCGGCCTGCACGTGACCTCGGTGCAGAATCCGCTGACCTCGCTGGCCGACGATGCCGCCGCCACGCAACGCGCCCTGGCGCTGCAGGACGGCCCGACGATCCTGGTGGGCCACTCGTGGGCCGGCACCGTGATCAGCCAGGCCGGCAATGATCCCAAGGTGGCCGGGCTGGTGTACGTGGCGGCGCGCGCGCCCGACGCCGGCGAGGACTACGGCGCGCTGGCCGCCCGGTTCCCCACTCCGCCCGCCAGCGCGGGGCTGGTCAAGTCGGGCGGCTACGCGCAGTTGAACGAACAAGCCTTCCTGCATGATTTCGCCGGCGACCTCGACCCGGTCCAGGCGCGCGTGCTGTATGCCGAACAGGGCCGCATCTCGGACACGTTGTTCGCCTCGCGCACCACCGAGGCCGCCTGGCGCCACAAGCCGACGTGGTACGCGGTCTCGACCAACGACCGCACCACTTCGCCCGAGCTGGAACGCTTTCTGGCCAAGCGCATGAACGCTCACACCATCGAGCTGGCGTCGGGCCACCTGTCGCTGTTGTCGCATCCCGACGAGATCGCCGACCTGATCCTGCAGGCCGCCGGCCGCAAGGGCTGAACCAGACAGGCCCGGCCCGCGTCAGCGCGGGCCGAACACCTCTGCCAGCTTGCCGGCCTGCGGCATGCCGTTGTACTTCTTGAGCGCCCCGGCGTCGTCGCGCACGACGATGCCGGGCGTGCCGCGAAAGCCCAGCGACACCATCAACGCCTGGTTGTCGTCGAGTATCTTGCCGATGTTCTCGGGCACGCTCTTGGCGGGGGTGATGCCGCCCGCGTTGAACTTGTGCTCGTTCTCGAGCAAGGCGGCCGTAGGATCGGCGGCGCCCAGGATGGCGGCGGCCTTGGCCGGGCTGTCCTGGCGGATGACGCCCACCATCACATGGCGCAATTGCACCTTGCCTGAATCGACCCATGGCCGCGCCGCCTCCCAGAACTTGTGGCAATAGGGGCAATTGGCGTCGCTGAAGGTGTAGATGATGCGCGGCGCATCTTTCTTGCCGTCCAGCACCCAGGTCGATTTCTCGAGCTGCGCCCAGGCCTGCTCGCCCATCGGCTTGCTGACCAGCGCTTCCAGCTTGGCGTCGTCGAGCGGCTTGCCCTCGGCGTCCAGGCGGGCGCCGACAATGGCGTTGCCATCGCGGGTGACGTAGATCGCCACCGGCTGGTCGCCCGCCACGCCGGCGAACGCGCGCAGGTCGCCGCCGACCTTGAACTCTTCCACGACGCGCAGTCCGCGCGCCTCCAGCGCCTTGAGCACGGCGGGCCGATCCTGGGCGGCCAGGGCGCCGGCGGCGGCCAGCAGGGCCGCCAGGGCAAAAAGGAAACGGCTGGGCGCATGCGGACGGATCATGGGTACTCCTGGGCTTTTCAGAACAGTGCCAAAGGCGCCAATGATACCGGCAGCGTTGTCATCCACGCGTACAGGGCTACGGGAGCAACCCGGCCTGCTGCAGGCGCCAGCGCGGGCGCGGCGGCGCGACAGGCGGCCAGGGGCTGGCGGACACGCAAGCTGCCCGCGGGCGGCCAGCTAAAATCCGCCTGCGATCGGCCGGCCCCCCGCCGAGTCGACGTATTCCCCCTGCCCCTGTGGCGCCGCGCGCGACTCCTGCCGCCAGACTTAGAAAGAGACATGAAAAATACATTGATGGCCACGCACCTGCGACTGGTCGGCATGGCGGCGCTGTGGGGCGCCTCGTGGTCCTGGGGCAAGGTCGTGGCCCAATCGATGGCGCCGCTGGCAGCGGCCAGCCTGCGGTTCCTGCTGGCCAGCGTGGCGCTGGTGCTGTGGATGCACCGCGCCTCGGCGCTGCGCGGCCTGAAGTCGTTGACGCGCAATCAATGGCTCGGCCTGGCCGCCGCCGCGCTGGCCGGTGTGTTCGGCTACTCCAGTTTCTTCATGCTGAGCCTGCAACTGGTGCCGGCTGGCAAGGCCGCGATCGTGGTGACGCTGAACCCCGGCGCGACCCTGTTGCTGGCGGCGATCCTGTTTCGCGAGCACCTCAATGCCGCCATCCTGGCCGGCATGATCATGTCCGCCATCGGCGCGTATATCGCCATCGGCGGCGGTGGCCCGCAGGCCGCCACGGGCGCCGGCGTGGGCCTGGGTGAACTGCTGCTGCTCGGCTGCGTGGCGTGCTGGGTGGCCTACACCCTGGTCGGGCGGCTGGTGCTCAAAGGCGTGGACGCCCTGACCACCACCACCGTCACGACCGTGATCGGCGCGCTGATGCTGTTGCTGACCAGCCTGATGGTGGAAGGCGTGCCCGTCTGGGAGAAGCTGGGGCAGGCGCCGGCGAGCGCCTGGGGCAGCCTGCTGGCGTTGGCGTTTGGCGCAACCGCGATTGCCTACGCCTGGTACTTCGAGGGCGTGAAGGCGCTGGGCGCCGGCGCGGCCTCGGGCTACATCACGCTCGTGCCTGTCTTCGGCGTGCTGTTCTCCAGCCTCTGGCTGGACGAGGCCACGCCCGCGAACCTGTTCATCGGCGCCGCCCTCGCGATCTCGGGCATGGCGCTGATGCACGGCGGCCGGCGCCGTGCCGAGGCGCGGCAGCGCCGCTAGCCCGCCGCGCGACGGCTGCGCGCCGTGGCTGGCGCGGCACGGGTGGATTGACAAACGGCACAATGTTTCGTTGAATAAAATATATTCCATTCAATGAAACAACATGGCCACCTCCCCCGAAAGCACCCTGGTCACCCATCTGGCCGACCTGCAAAGGCGCCCGATCCCGCCCATCACCCGCGCCCGCCTGGCGCAAGCCCTGCTCGACTGGTTCACCGCGGGCTGGTCGGCGGCGGCCACGCCCGCCGCGGACACCTACCGCCAGGTTGCCCGCGATTGCAACCCGGCCCCCGGAACGGCGCCGGTTTTCGGAGGGTTGCCGATGCACGCCAACGGCGCCGCGTTCGCCAATGCCGCCATCGCCCACGTCCGTGAGATCGACGATGCGCACCGGGCCGCGATGCTGCATCCCGGCGTGGTGTCGGTGACGCCGGCCCTGGCGCTGGCGGGCGCAGGCGGCATGACGCAACGGCAGGTGGCCGACGCCGTCATCGCCGGCTACGAGGTCTCGCTGCGGCTGGGCGAGGCGCTGGGGACGCGCCACGCGGCCGGCTTTCACGCCACGGCCACGGCCGGCGCGGTGGGCGCGGCGGCCGCGGCAGGCGTGGCCCTGCGGCTGGATGCCGCGCGGCTGCATCACGCGCTGGGCATCGGCGCCACCCAGGCCGCCGGCCTGTGGCAATTGGTGGACGACGGCGCGCACGAAGCCAAGTCGCTGCACCCCGCCTTCGCGGTACGCAACGGCATGGCCGCGGCCTACGCCGCGCGCGCCGGCCTGCCGGGCGCGCAGCGCTTCGCCAGCGGCGCGCGCGGACTGTATGCCTTGCTCGCGGGCGATGGTCCGCTGGATGCGCTCGACGGCGGCCTGGAGGCGAGCGAGCGGTTGAACACCGCCACCATCAAGGCCTGGCCGTGCTGCGCGCAACTGTTCACGCCGCTGGACGCCACCCGCGAATTGCTGGACCGGCATGCGCCGGCGCCCGACGCGATCGAATCGGTCGACGTCGAGATCTTCACCCACGCGCTCAGGATCGCCGGCGTCGATTGGCCGGCCAAGCCGGCGGAAACCTGCTTCTCGTTGCGCTACGTGGTGGCGCGCCTGCTGCTCACGGGCCGCTTGGGCATCGAGGACATGGAGACACCCGATCTGCGCGCGCCCGCCCTGCTGGCGCTGGCGCGCCGCATCACGGTGCGCACCAGCGACCAGTTCCAGCGCGACTTCCCGCGCCTGCGGCCATGCCGCGTGACACTGACGCTGAAAGACGGCCGCACGCTCAGCGCGTTGCGGCAACTGCGCCGGGGCGATCCCGAAGACCCGTATGACTGGCCGGCATTGCTGGCGCGCATGCGCGCCTTCGCGCCGGCCATGGATGACGAAACGGCCGGGGCCATCGCGGCCTGGTGCGAGGGCTTCACCGACGCGGATCGGGACTCACGGATCTGCCTG
Organism: Achromobacter sp. CF-sbj1-Ac2-l; assembly: GCF_052698165.1. NCBI lineage: Bacteria > Pseudomonadati > Pseudomonadota > Betaproteobacteria > Burkholderiales > Alcaligenaceae > Achromobacter > Achromobacter sp. CF-sbj1-Ac2-l. Next base: position 5,226,677 of record NZ_CP199855.1, read on the forward strand.
CCGCCGCCCGCCCTGTTCGGCGCCGCGCCGCGCGGCTGAAAGGCAGCCAGGCGCCTGCGCGGCGCGCCTCACTCCTGCGTCGGCGGCGTCCAGGATGCGGGCGGCGCGGTGCGAAATCCCTGCTGCGCCAGTTCGTGGCGCGCAATCTCCACCGCCTTGCGCTGGGCCGCCTCGTTATGCCGCGAGGCCAGTCCCAGCACCACCAGCGCGCCCACGAAGGCGTCGTCGGCATCGAAAACCGGCACGGCCACGGACGCCATTTCGGCGACACGCTCCGAACGGGTCATGGCATAGCCCTTTTCCTGGATGTCGCGCGCCAGCGGCGTCGTGCCGCCGGTGAAGGCGCGCAGCACGTGCGCCGACGAACCGCCGTCTTTCAGGCTGATGCGCGTGCCGACCTCGACGTGATGGCGCACTTCCTTGGTGGTGTTTTCACGGTACAGGCAGATGCGGTCGTCGCCACTGCGCACGTACACGGCCACGGTCTCGCCGGTCTGCGCCACGATGTTGCGCAGCGCTGGCTGCAGGCGCGAGCCCAGGTCGAAGGTATCGCGATACAGCATGCCCATGTGCAGCAACGCCGGGCCCAGCGCGTAGGTGCTGCTGTCGTAGCGATGGATCATGCGCGCCTTGATGAACACGCCCAGCAGGCGCAGCAGCGTGGCCTTGTCCAGGCCTGTGCGGTCGGCCAGGTCGCGCAGCGACAGGCGCAGATGGTCTTCGCCAAAGCACTCCAGCACGGAGATACCGCGTTCGAGCACGCCGGCGGGCGGCTTAGGGGAATTCTCGCTTGACACGGTTTCGGATGCTTCCTATAGTTTTGTTCAATAAAACGTATTTTAATCAATGAAACGAAAGACGGCTACCGGACCAGGGAAATGCCGTCCTGGTTTCAACCCAGGAGACAAGCGTGGCGCGACCCCGCGAGCCTTACGCCCGCCGCCGCGCACCGTAGCATTATGCCGAATCAGATCGATGCATTCGCCGCCGCGCTGGGCGCCATCGTCGGGCCGTCCCACGTCCTGACCGGCGTGGCCGACACGGCCCGCTACACGACGGACTGGCGCCGCAATTTCCTCGGCGTGGCACGCGCGGTGGTGCGTCCGGCCAATACGGCGGACGTCTCGCGAGTGGTGGCGCTGTGCGCCGCGCAAGGGGTGGCGGTGGTGCCGCAAGGCGGCAACACCGGCCTGGTGGGCGGCTCGACGCCCGACGCTTCGGGCCGCGAGGTGGTGCTGAGCCTGGACCGCATGACCGCCGTGCGCCGGGTCGATGCGCTGGACAACAGCATCATCCTGGAAGCCGGCTGCACGGTGCTGTCCGCCCAGCAGGCGGCCGCCGACGCCGGCCGGCTGTTCGCCCTGTCACTGGCCTCGGAAGGCAGCGCCACCATTGGCGGCGTGGTCGCCACCAACGCCGGCGGCGAACAGGTGCTGCGCTATGGCAATACCCGCGAGCTGACGCTGGGGCTGGAAGTGGTGCTGGCCGACGGCAGCGTGCTGCCGCTCCTGGGCACGCTGCGCAAAGACAACACCGGCTATGACCTGAAGCAACTGTTCATCGGCGCAGAGGGCACCCTGGGCGTGGTCACCGCGGCGGCCTTCCGGCTCTACGCCCTGCCGCGCAAGGTGGTGACCGTATGGGCCGCGGTGCCGACGCCGCAGGCGGCGGTGGAGCTGCTGGCGCGCCTGACCGACGCCGTCGGCGAGCGCGTCACGGCCTTTGAACTGATCGGCCGACAGACGCTGGAACAGGTGCTGGCGCACCCGCTGGACGGCATGCGCGATCCGCTGACCAGGCCCTCGCCCTGGGCGGTGCTGTTCGACGTCTCGGAGACCTCGGCGCGGATGGATCCCGAACCGGCGGTGGAAGGCGTGCTCGAGGCCGCGATGGAACAAGGCGGCGTGACCGACGCGGTGATCGCCGCCTCCGGCCGCCAGGCGCACGAACTGTGGGCGCTGCGCGAGCACGTGCCTGAAGCGCAGCGGCTGGACGGCCCCTCCATCAAGCACGACATTTCCGTGGCGGTGTCGCGCATCCCGGATTTCATCGCGCTCGCCGACGCACGGCTGCGGGCCCTCGTGCCAGGCATCCGCATCGTCTGCTTCGGCCACGTCGGCGATGGCAACCTGCACTACAACCAGAGCAAGCCGCTGGCGATGGACGACGCCGCCTTCCGGGCGCGAGAAGACGCCGTGCACGACATCGTGCACGAGGTCGCCGCGCAACTGGGCGGCTCGATCTCGGCCGAGCACGGCATCGGCCGACTCAAGCAGAACGCCTTCCTGCAATACAAGCCCGCCGTCTCGGTCGACGTGATGCAACGCCTCAAGCACGCCCTCGACCCGCGCGGCACCTTCAACCCCGGCCGGCTCCTGCCGCGCCCCGCCCATCACGCCTAAGCCTCCAGGATCCTCACCATGCCCGTTTCCGTCTTCGACATGCAGTCGCTCCAGCACCTGTGGAGCACCGATGAATTGCGCGCCATCTTCTCGGAAGAGAACCGCATCCAGCAATGGCTGGAGTTCGAGGCCGCGCTGGCCGAGGCGCAGGCCGAGCTGGGCATCATCCCGGCCGCGGCCGCCGCGCAGATCCGCGCCCAGGCCTCGGTCGCCAACATCGATATCGCCGCGATGTCGGCCGAGATCCGCCGCATCAAGCATTCGCTGGTGCCGGCGCTCAAGCAACTGCAGGCGCGCTGCGGCCCCGACCACGGCGAATGGCTGCATTACGGCGCCACCACCCAGGACGTGGTCGACACCGGCGTGGCGCTGCAACTCAAGCAGGCGCACGCGGTGTTCCTGCGCGACCTTGCCGCCGTCGGGCGAGAGCTGGCGCGCCTGGCGCTCAGTCATCGCGACACGCCCATGGCCGGCCGCACGCATGGCGTGCAGGCGTTGCCCATCACGTTCGGGCACAAGTGCGCGGTATGGCTGGACGAGCTGGCGCGCCATCACGCGCGCCTGAAGGAATGCGAGACACGGGTGCTGGTCGGCATGGTGGTCGGCGCGGTCGGCAGCCAGGCCTCGCTGGGCGAACAGGCCGCCGAGGTCGAGCGCCGCACGCTGGCCAGGCTGGGCCTGGAGATGGCGCCCATCAGTTGGGCGCCGGCGCGCGACCGCTACACCGAATACGCGCTGGTGCTGGCCATGATCGGCGCCACGCTGTCGAAGATCGGCAACGAACTATTCAACATGCAGCGCAATGAATTCGCCGAAGTCGAGGAAGCCTTCTCCGAGGGCAAGCTGGGATCGTCGACCATGCCGCACAAGCGCAACCCGACCTCGGCCGAGAACCTCGCCGGCCTGTGCCGGCCGCTGCGCGCCAACGCCGCGCTGATGCTCGAAGGCATGGTGCAGGAAGGCGAGCGCGACGGCATCGCCTGGAAGATCGAATGGAAGGCGCTGCCCGAATGCTGCCTGATCGCCGGCGCCATGCTGTTCCAGGCCAGGAACCTGCTGGCCGGGCTGCGCGTGGACGCCGACGCCATGGCGCTGAACCTGGACCGCATGCGCGGCTACCTGCTGTCCGAACACGTGATGCTGAACCTGTCCGAGCGCGTCGGCAAACAGACCGCGCACGAATGGATCTACGAGGCCTCGATGCACGGCATCACGCACAAGCTCGATTTCGCCCAGGCGCTGCGCCAGCACAAGGATCTGGCCAACCTGCTGGGCGAGGAAGAGATCCTGCGCCTGACCGATCCTGCGGGTTACCTGGGGCAGTGCGCCGCCTCGGTGGACAGGGTGGTGCAGCGACATCAAGCCGGCTGGCTGCGGGCCTGACGGTTCCCCCTGATAAAAAATACACAGGAGACAAACACCATGGGCATTTCCTTTGCGAGCGGCGCCATGCGCCGGCTGGGGCGGCGCGCCGCCATCGCCGCGACGCTGGGCCTGGCCGCGCTGGCCGGCGGCCAGGCGCAGGCGGCATTTCCCGAGCGTCCCATCACCCTGGTGGTGGGCTTTCCGCCGGGCGGCGGCGGCGACCTCTACGGCCGCCTGATCGCCACCGCCATGGGCAAGACGCTGGGGCAGACCGTGATCGTCGAGAACCGGCCGGGCGCGGGCGGCAACATCGCCGCCGGCCTGGTCGCCAAGGCCGCCCCGGACGGCTACACCATCCTGCTGGCGATGAGCGGCAACCTGGCCGTGTCGCCGGCGCTCAAGCCGCAGAGCCTGCCGTACAAGGTGCCGGGCGACTTCGCGCCGATCGGCCTGATCCTGGAGGCGCCGCACGGCCTGTTCGTGGCCACGCCCTCGCGCTTCAAGACGGCGCGCGAAGTGATCGACGCCGCCAAGCAGAAGGAACTGACCTTTGCCTCGACCGGCACCGGCGGCGCCGCCCACATCGGCATGGAGACCATCAAGGAGCTGGGCCACCTGAAGCTGCTGCACGTGCCATACAAGGGCTCCGGCCCCGCCATCACCGACATGCTGGGCGGACAGATCGACATGTTCTTTGCCACCGCCTCGCCGCTGGTGCCGCAGGTGCAGCAGGGCCAGTTACGCGTGCTGGCGCTGACCGGCCGCCAGCGCAGCCCGATCCTGCCCGAGGTGCCGACCTTCAAGGAACTCGGGATCGACATGACCATGACGCAGTGGTATGGCCTGGCCGCGCCCGCCGGCACGCCGCCGGCGGTGGTCAAGACGCTGTCAGAGCACCTGTCGCGCGCGCTGGCGGACCCCGCGGTGCAGAACACCATCCGCAAGGACGCCGCGATGGAGCGCGACCTGCCGATGGACCAGTTCAAGCAGTACATCGTCGAAGACATCGCCAACTACCGCAAAGCCGCCACGCCGGACCTGCTCAAGCAGATCGGGCAGTGACCCCGTTCCCCCCTTTCAGGATACCCACCCATGTTGAAGAACAGGACCGACACCCTCGCCAACAACCGCAAGGCCGGCGCCGCCTGCGTGTACTCGCTGCGTGCGATGGACGCGCTGGCCGCCGGCCAGGCCTGAGCGGGGAGCGACGCATGCACACCACGCTGATCTGCGCGCAAGACCTGGCCCGGGCCTTGCAAGGCCCGCACCGCGAACGCATCCTGGTGCTGGACTGCGGCTTCGAATTGACCGACCCGCAGGCCGGCCGCCGTCACTACGACGCCGGCCACCTGCCGGGCGCCTTCTACGTCCACCTCGAAGACACCCTGAGCGGCCCCAAGACCGGCCGCAACGGCCGCCACCCCCTGCCCGACCGCGCCGCGCTGGCGCGGGCCCTGGCGGCGCTGGGCGTGAACCCGGACACCCAGGTGGTCGCCTACGACAACGCCGGCGGCATGTACGCGGCGCGCCTGTGGTGGCTGCTGCGCTGGATCGGCCACGAAGCCGTGGCGGTGCTGGACGGCGGCGCCAACGCCTGGCAGGCGGCAGGCCTGCCGCTGACCACCGATGCGCCTGTCCCGCGCGCGGCAGGCGCGCTGGTCGCGCGCGACGGCCGCCAGCCGACCCTGGACTACGCTGGCTTGCGCGCAGCGCTGGCCGGGCACGACCGCCTGGTGCTCGATGCCCGCGCGCCCGACCGCTACCGGGGCGAAAACGAAACCCTGGACGCGGTCGGCGGCCACATCCCCGGCGCGCGCAACCGCTTCTTCCGCGACAATCTGGGCGCCGACGGACGGTTCCTGCCGCCTGCCGCGCTGCGCGAAGCGTTCCTGGCGCGCCTGGAAGGCCGCGCGCCGGACGCGGTGGTGTGCCAATGCGGTTCGGGCGTCACCGCATGCCACAATCTATTGGCCATGGAAGTCGCCGGCCTGCCCGGCGCGGCCCTCTACCCCGGCTCGTGGAGCGAATGGAGCGCGCAGCCCGGCGCGCCCATCGCCACGGGCGCCAACCCCTGACACGCCCATGATCGACGCCTCTTCCCAACCCGCCCGCGCCGACGACGGCCGCAAGCCCCACAGTGCGCATTGGGGCGTGTTCTCCGCGGCCTGGCGGGACGGCGTGCTGGACGTGCGGCCGCATCCGGGCGATCCGGATCCGAATCCGCTGATAGAGAACTTCACCAACGCGCTTGACCATCCCGCACGCGTGACCACGCCGATGGTGCGGCGCGGCTGGCTCGAACGCGGACCGGGGCCGGACCCGCGCCGGGGACGCGACGACTACGTGGCGGTCAGTTGGCCCGACGTGCTGGATCTGCTGGCCGCCGAACTGCGCAGGGTGCGCGACCAGTACGGCCCGCAGGCGGTGTTCGGCGGTTCGTATGGCTGGTCCAGCGCCGGCCGCTTCCATCATGCGCAGAGCCAGGTGCACCGCTTCCTGAACACGGCACTGGGCGGCTACGTGCGTTCGGTCAACAGCTACAGCGCCGGCGCCTCGGCGGTCATCCTGCCGCACATCCTGGGCAGCATGGACGACGTGGCGCGCCGCAACGTCACCTGGGAGCAGATCGTCGCGCACACCGACGTGGTGCTGGCCTTCGGCGGCATGGCGCTGAAGAACTCGCGCGTGGCCAGCGGCGGCATCAGCCGCCACATCGAGCGCGACTCGATGCGCCAGGCCGCGCAGCGCGGCTGCCGCTTCCTGAACATCAGTCCGCTCGCCTCCGACCTGCCGGCGGAGGCGGCGGCGCAATGGGTGCGCGCGGCGCCAGGCACCGACGTGGCCCTGATGCTGGCGCTGGTGCATGAGCTGGTGGCCAATGGCTGGCATGACCAGGCGTTCCTGCGCGACTTCTGCGAGGGCTGGGATGGCTTCGAGGATTACCTGATGGGCCGCGCGGACGGCCAGGCCAAGGATCCGGCCTGGGCCGCGCCGATCTGCGGCCTGCCGGCCGCGGACATCGCGCGGATCGCGCGGTCGCTGCCGGGCAAGCGCGTGCTGGTGACCGTGTCGCATTCGCTGCAACGCGCCGAACATGGCGAACAGCCGGTCTGGATGGGCGCGGTGCTGGCCGCGGCGCTGGGACAGTTGGGGCTGCCGGGCGGGGGCTACGCCTACGCGCTGGGCACGCTGGCGCATTACGGCAAGCGCAGCAACGCGGTGCCGGTGGCTTCGCTGCCCCAGGGGGTGAACGGCGTCAAGGACTTCATCCCCGTGGCCCGCATCGCCGACATGCTGCTGCATCCCGGCGAGCCGTTCGACTACAACGGCAAGCGCATGCATTATCCGCGTATCCGGCTGGCCTATTGGGCGGGCGGCAACCCCTTCCACCACCACCAGGACCTGAAGCGCCTCGCGCGCGCCTTCGCCACGCTCGACACCTTCGTGGTGCACGAGATCGGCTGGACCGCCACCGCGCGCCACGCCGACATCGTGCTGCCCTGCACGATGACGCTGGAACGCGAGGACATCGGCGGCGCGCCCACCGACCCGCTGCTGGTGGCCATGCACCGCATTGCCCCGCCCAACGGCCAGGCGCGCGACGACTACGACATCTTCACCGACCTGGCCGAACGGCTGGGCGCGCGCGAGGCCTTCACCGAAGGCCGCGGCAGCGCCGAATGGCTGCGCCACCTGTATGAAAGAACCCGCGCGGCCCTCGAGGAAAAAGGCCTGGACGCGCCGGACTTCGATCAGTTCTGGACGCGCGGCGAATTGACGCTGCCGCAACAGGACGACGACGGCGGCATCCTGCGCGCCTTCCGCGACGATCCCGCCGGCAAGCCGCTGCCCACGCCCAGCGGCAAAGTGCAGATCAGCTCGCCGACCATCGCCGGCTTCGGCTATGCCGACTGCCCCGGCCATCCGGCGTGGCTGGCGCCGCAAGACGCGCCGACCCCGGCGCATCCCCTGTTCCTGGTGGCCAACCAGCCCGCCACCCGCCTGCACAGCCAACTGGATTTCGGCGCTCACAGCGCCGCGCAGAAGCGCCAGGGCCGCGAGGTCTGCACCCTGCATCCCGCCGACGCCGCGGCCCGCGGCATCGCCGAGGCCGACATCGTGCGGTTGTTCAACGAACGCGGCGCCTGCCTGGCCAGCGCCACGTTGAGCGAGGCCATCATGCCCGGCGTGGCGCAGTTGCCCACCGGCGCCTGGTACGACCCGGTGCGCGAAGAAGACGGCGAGGTGACGCTGTGCGGCCACGGCAATCCCAACATCCTGACGCGCGACGTCGGCACCTCGTCGCTGGCGCAGGGCTGCAGCGGCCAGTTGACGGCGGTGCAGGTGGAACGCCATGACGGCGCGCTGCCGCCGATCCGGGCGTTCGACCGACCGCGCACGGACGGCTCGCCGCGGTGACGGCCGGGGCCCGGCCAGCGGCCGTCAGCGCGGCGGCGGCGCTCAGCGCAAGGGCATCGCCACCGGACGCAGCGGCGCGGCGTCGCCGCCGCGGATCTTCAGCGGCCCGCCGATGAAGGCGAACTCATAGACCTTGTCGCGCGACAGTTCGTCCAGCGCGGCCAGCTCGATGATCGGCACGCCCTGCTGCGCCAGCAGATAGGTATGCAGCGGCACGTAGTCGTCGGCGACCTCGGACGGGAAGGTCTCGAAGCTGAGGTTGTCCGCCCCCAGGATCATGGCGCCGCCCTCTTCCACCAGATAGCGCGCCGCTTCCAGGCCCATGCCGGGCGGCTGGGCCATGTAGGCGGCCGGATCGTGGTACAGCTTCATGCGGCCGGTGCGGATCAGCACGATGTCGCCCTGGCGCAGTTCGGTCTTCTGGCGCGCCAGCGCGGCCTTCAGGTCCTGGCGCGTGATGCGGTACGAATCCGGCAGCATGTCCACGCCCTTGAGCGCGGCCACGTCGATCAGCACGCCGCGCGCCACCAGCGGCGGGAATTTCTCGATGCCGGTGCGTTTCCAACCGCGGTCGCCCAGGTGTTCGTCGGCGCGAAAGCCGTTCCAGATCTTGCCGTGGATGCCGAAGTGGTTCAGCGCGTCGATATGCGTGCCGGTGTGGCTGTACATCGAGAACGCGGTGCCGGTGTAGCTGCGCGTGGCGTTCATGTCCTTGCCCACGCCCATCGGATCGTCGACCTCGGTGCCGCGCGGCGTGTGCGTCATCCAGAACTGGTAGCGCGGATCACCGGCGTCCTGCCAACTGGGCATGCCCACGTAGTATTCGGTGGCCAGGTCATAGACCTTGTCGCCGGCCACGCGCGACATGACGGCGGCGCGCGATTCGGGCGTGATCAGGTTGAGGCGGCCGATCTCGTCATCGGGCCCCCAGGGGCTGACGCCCACTTCCTGGCTGGAGGCCGGGGCGCGCGACGGCGCGCCATGCGCGAACACGTTGCTGGCAAGAACGACGCCCAGCGCGAGGCCGAGCAGTTTGCGGGAGTAAGGGAGCGGCATAAGACACCTTGAGCAGGAAAGCCTCGTCCGGCGGACGGGCGGGATTGAGGAAAAGGAAAGGCGAGCGCTGACGACGCCGGATCGGCGTCAGCCGCGCGCGGGCATCAGCGCCGCCAGGCGCTGCCGCAGCTCGGCCAACGGCAAGGTCTGCAGGCGGGCCTGGTGCGGCCCCGCGACCAGCGTGGGGATGGAATCGATGCCCAGCCGCGCGGCGGCGGCGCGGTCGTCGCGCACGCGCCGCGAGGCGTCCTCGCCCTGCATGATGCGGGCGAATTCGGCGCGGTCGAAGCCTTGCGCCACGGCAATGTCCAGCAGGACCGCGGCGTCTCCGATGTTGCGATGCTCGCTCAGGTGGGCGCGCTGGATCGCGTCGAACAGGTCCCAATGCGCCGCGTCGCCCGCGAGCAGGTGGGCCGCCTGGCAGGCCAGGGCGCCGGCCAGGCCGCTGGGATAGTCGAAGGTCTCGGCGCGCATGCCCTCGACGTCGATGCGCGCCTCGTCATCGTGGCGGGCGCAGGCGTCCCAATGCCCCAGGATGACGCGCTTGGCGCGCTCCATCGAGCCGAACACCCGACGCATCTGCTCGGGCGATTCCTGCAGCACGAAACTGCGCTGGCGCACCGTGATGCCGAGTTCGGCGGCCACCTGACGCAGGCGCGGGGACATGACGTAGCACCAGCCGCAAACCACGTCGTGGAAGAAGTCCACGACCCGCGGCCCGGCGGGCGCGGGGTTGCCGGCGGGCGCGGCGGGGGTGGCGGGCAAGGTCGAAAACATGCGGGCATCCATCGGGTTTCAATGGATGCCAGCTTACGGACGGGGCGGCGCGCGAGTAAGGCGTTCGCCGGCAGGACTCTATTCGCTGGGCGTCAACAATCGCCGCCCATGGCGGCCGGCAGATGTTGCGCCAGGAAGTCCACGAAGGCCTTGACTTTGGGCTGGAGGTGACGGCTGGTGGGATACACCGCGTAGACCTGGCGCGGCGCGCTGGGCAGATCGGGCAGCACCCGCGCCAGCCGGCCTTCGGCGATGGCGGGCGCGGCCAGGAAGGACGGCAGCCCGCCGATTCCCAGGCCGGCTTCCAGCAGGTCGCGCAGCATCAGGCTGTTGTTGGCCTGGACCCGCGTCGGCGCGCCGAACGGGTCGGCGGGATGGCTGGCATCGTCGTCCGGCACCGGGCCGGGGCTGTCGGCCAGGCTATAGCTGAGGCAGTCATGCCCCCGCAAGTCGTCCACGCTGCCGGGATGGCCGCGCTGGGCAAGATACGACGGCGCCGCGCACAGCACCTGCGTCAGCGACGCCAGCCGGCGGGCGATCAGCGAGGAATCATCCAGTTGCGCCCGCAGGCGGATCGACACATCGAAGCCCAGCCCCACGGCGTCGACCAGCCGGTCCTCCATGGCCAGGTCCAGCCGCAGCTCCGGATACTGCCGCAGGAAGCGCGCCAGCAAGGGCGACAGCACGCTCAGCGCGAACGACACCGGCGCATTCACCCGCAGCCGCCCGGCCACGCGCCCGGCCTGCTGCTTGATGGATTTTTCCAGGGTATCCAGTTCGTCGAGCAGGCGGCAGCATTCGGCATAGTAGGCGGCGCCGGTGTCGGTCAGGCTCATCTTGCGCGTGGTGCGCTGGATCAGCACCGCGCCCAGGTGGGCTTCCAGCGCGCGCAACTGCTTGCTGAGGCCGGCGGACGACATGTCCAGGTCCTCGGCCGCCTTGGCGAGGCTGCCCAGTTCCACGATGCGCCGGAAGGCGCGCATGTAGTTGAAGGTGTCCATGGCGGAAACGGAGAGAAGGGAATCCCGGGATTCTGCAGCGATCGGCGGTATTCGCCAAACGGGGCGCCGGCGACGGATCATGGCGGCATAATCGAGGCAGTATCCACGACAAGGAGACCCGACGCATGTCCATCATCCGCTCCTGGCGCGCCTTCCTTGCCGCCACCCTGCTGGCGGTCGCGGAGGGCAGCGCGGCCAGTTCGGGCGCGGCCGGCGAGACCGAGGCCGGCGGCGCCCTGTTGCAGGCCGCCGGCGACGGCGACGCCGCCCGCGTCCAGGCCCTGCTGGCCCGGGGCGCGCCGCTGGAAGCGCGCGACGCCGACGGCAACACGCCGCTGCTGCGCGCCACGCTGATCAACGCGGAGGCGGCCGCCTCGGCGCTCATCCAGGCCGGGGCCGACGTCAACGCCAAGAACGCCATGCAGGACAGCGCCTACCTGTACGCCGGCGCCCGCGGTCACAACGGCATCCTGGCGCAGACGCTGCGCCATGGCGCCGACCTGCGCAGCACCAACCGCTACGGCGGCACCGCGCTGATCCCGGCCTGCGAACGCGGCCTGGTCGAAACGGTGCGCATGCTGCTGGCGGCCGGCGTCGATCCGGACCATGTCAACCGGCTGGGCTGGACGGGGTTGCTGGAGGCCATCATCCTGAGCGATGGCGGGCCGGACCACCAGGCCGTGGTCGCGCTGCTGATCGCGGGCGGGGCCGATGTGAACCTGGCCGACGGCGATGGCCGCAGCCCCCTGTGGCACGCGCGCCAGCGCAGGCAGGCGGCGACGGCGCAGCTGCTGCTGGCCGCCGGGGCGCGCTGACGGCGCCGGCCGGCCCCTGTCTTCGATATGAGTTCGTGCGCAGGCGCGGGCCGAGCCCGGCGCGCGGTGAAACGGCGCTACGCGGCCAGGGCGGCCAATTCGCGGGTCTCGCCCGCCGCCAGGATCGGCGCGCCGGCGCGCGGCCGCCGCACGGGCGCCGGCGCCAGGCGGCGCACGGCCGCCAGCACATCCTGCGGCTCGGCGGGCTTGCGCATCAGGGTGGCGCGCCCTTCGCAGACCGCGGCGATCTCGGCTTGCGGACGGCCGCTCAGGACCAGCACCGGCGTATCGCCGAGGTAGGCGTTCTCGCGCATGGCAGTCAGCAAGGCGCCGCCATCCATGCCGGGCATGGACAGATCGGTGATGACCAGATCCGGCCGCACTTCGAGCATCTGCTGCAACGCGGTCAGGCCGTCCGTGTGCGTCGTGACGTCATAGCCTTCGCCGCTCAGGAATTCGCTCATCAGGGTGACCAGCACGGGCTGGTCGTCGACCAAAAGGATTTTCGTCATGGTTGTGCGCTGCCACGCGTGCGGGACGCCGGCGGGCAGACGGATAGGTGGAGCCGGGTAGACGCCGAATCCTAGGGCATGCGGACCCTTCATGTGTGAAGTAATTGTATCCGGACGAAACGAATGCCCCATCCGCCTGTATAGTCTCGCGGGTTTGGCCGGGCAGCCGGGATCGCGGCTCGTCCCTATAATTGTCGGCGCCGCCCCCGCCCCGCGCGCCGTCCTCTTCCCCGAGCCGTCAACCGTTCCCATGCCGAATTCGCAACAATCCGCCAGCCGCCACACCCTTCCGCGCACCTTGATGGCCGGTTTCGTGACGGCGGCGCTGGCCACCCTGGTCATCGCCTTCGTCAACGTGCGCTCGGCCGAGACCCGGACGGAGGCGGTCAGGGCCATGGACCGCGCCACCGAGACCGTGCGCCAACTGAGCCTGTTCAACTCGGCGCTCAAGGATGCCGAGATCGGCCAGCGCGGCTACCTGCTGACGGGCGACCCGGCTTACCTGCAACCGTATCTGCGCTCGGTGCCGTTGATCGAACAGCGCCTGGCGCTGGTCAAGGAAGCGGCCACCGCGGATTCGGCGCAGCGCCGCATCGTCAACGACATCGCGGGCATCACCCAGCAGAAGCTGACGGAACTGCGCGAGACCATCGAAATGCGCAAGGCCGGCGACGTGGAAGGCGCAATGGCCGTGGTGCGCACCGATGCCGGCAAGGAAGCGATGGACCGGTTGCGCGACCTGGTCGCCGACCTGTACACGCGCCAACTGGGCCAGGTCGAGGAGCAACGCGAAACCTGGGCCGCGGCCTCGACCACCTCGACCTATTACTCATGGGGCGGGTCGATGTTGCTGCTGGCGCTGATCCTGGCGTCGGCCGCCGTGACCATCCGTGAGTACCGCGCCAAGGCGCGCCAGGCCTGGGTCACGACCGGCCTCTCCGGCCTGAGCCTGCGCTTGCGGGGCGATCATCGCCTGGACGAAATCGGCAAGCGCGCGCTGGACTACCTGGCGGACTACCTGCACGCCAGCGTCGGCGCCGGCTACGTCGTCAACCACGGCGGCGACGAGCTGGAACTCTTCGGCGGCTACGCCCTGCCGGCCGAGCGCCTGGCGCAGAAGATCCCCGCCGCGCAAGGGCTGGTCGGGCAGGCGGCCAGCTCGCGCAAGCTGCTGCACCTGCGCGACGTACCGCCCGGCCACCTCCCGGTCTCGTCGGCCACGGGCACGTCCAATCCGGCCGAACTGATCCTCGCGCCCGCCATGCAGAACGATCGGGTCTATGCCGTGATCGAACTGGGCTTCACCCACGCCGTGGGCCAGAGCGAGCGCAGCCTGCTCGAGGGCGCCTCCGAGATGCTGGCCTCGGCGATCCGCGCCGGCCTGGACCGCACGCGGCTGGAGGCGCTGCTGGCGGAAACCCAGCGCCAGTCGGAAGAACTGCAGACCCAGCAGGAAGAATTGCGCGTCAGCAATGAAGAGCTGGAACAGCAGAGCCGCATCCTGCAGGAATCGCAGGCGCGCATGGAGGTGCAGCAGACCGAGCTCAAGCAGGCCAACGTCAGCCTGGAACTGCAGACCGAGCAATTGTTGCGGGTGCAGGGCGCGCTGACCGACAAGGCGCGGCTGCTGACGCAGGCCAGCCAGTACAAGAGCGAGTTCCTGGCCAACATGAGCCACGAACTGCGCACCCCGTTGAATTCGACGCTGATCCTGTCCAAGCTGCTGTCCGAGAACAAGCCGGGCAACCTGAGCGCCGACCAGGTCAAGTATGCGCGGACCATCTACGAAGCGGGCAGCGACCTGCTGGCGCTGATCAACGACATTCTGGACCTGGCCAAGATAGAGGCCGGCCAGGCCACCGTGGAGGTCGAGGCCGTGGCCATCGCGCCGGCGCTCGAGCGGCTGCTGGATCCGCTGCGCCCGATCGCGCAGGACAAGCGCCTGACCCTGGAACTGGACATCGCCGCCGACGTGCCGGCGTCTTTGCATACCGACCCGCAGCGGCTGGGCCAGGTGCTGAAGAACCTGCTGTCGAACGCCCTCAAGTTCACCGAGCAAGGCAGCGTTGCGCTCAAGGTGTCGCGCGCGCCGCGCAACATGCTGTCGTTCGCCGTGCAGGACACCGGCATCGGCGTGCCGGCCGACCAGCAGGAACTGATTTTCGAGGCCTTCCGCCAGGCCGATGGCAGCAGCCATCGCAAGCATGGCGGCACCGGTCTGGGGCTGTCGATCTCGCGCGACCTGGCCAAGCTGCTGGGCGGATCCCTGTCGCTGGTCAGCACGCCGGGGCAAGGCAGCGTGTTCACGCTGCTGCTGCCGATACGCCTGGAGGCCGCGCCCGCGGCGCCCGTCCCCAGCCTGCCCGCGCCGATCCCGACGCCGCCCGCCATCCCCGCCTGGGCGGCGCCCGCCGCCGCGCCGGCGGCCGAGCCCGTCCAGCCGGACCCGGAACCGGCCCGCGAGGCCGGCCGCACCATCCTGGTCATCGAGGACGATGAACGTTTCGCCGGCATTCTCGGCGACCTGGCGCACGAAATGGGCTTCGGCTGCCTGGCCGCGCACACCGCGACCGACGGCCTGGCGCTGGCGGCACAGCGCCGGCCCGACGCCATCGTGCTCGACATCAACCTGCCCGACTTCTCGGGGCTGGGCGTGCTGGACCAGCTCAAGCGCAACCCCCACACGCGCCACATCCCGGTGCACATCGTGTCGGTGGCCGACTACGCCCAGGAGGCCATGGGCCGCGGCGCGATCGGCTACGCGCTCAAGCCCGTCAAGCGCGAGGAACTGACGCAGGCGCTGCTGCGCCTGGAGGCCAAGTTCACCCAGAACGTGCGGCGCGTGCTGGTGGTGGAGGACGACGACCGCCAGCGCGAAAGCGTGCGGGAGCTCCTGGCGCGCGACGACGTGGAGATCGTGCCGGCCGCGACCGCCGGCGCCGCCCTGAAGCTGCTGCGCGAGACCACCTTCGATTGCGTGGTCATGGACCTGAACCTGCCCGACATCAGCGGCTACGAATTGCTGCGCGAAATGGCCGAGCAGGAGAGCGTGTCGTTCCCGCCCGTGATCGTGTACACCGGCCGGGCGCTGTCGCGCGACGAGGAGCAGCAACTGCGCCGCTTCTCCAAGTCCATCATCATCAAGGACGCGCGCTCGCCCGAACGCCTGCTCGACGAGGTGACGCTGTTCCTGCACCAGGTCGAGGCCGACCTGCCGCCGCAGCAGCGCCAGATGCTGGAGCTGGCCCGCAGCCGCGACAGCGCGCTCGAAGGCCGCACGGTGCTGGTGGTCGAGGACGATGTGCGCAACGTGTTCGCGCTGTCGAGCATCCTGGAGCCGACCGGCCTGCGGGTGGAGATCGCGCGCAATGGCCGCGAGGCCCTCGAGGCGCTGGACCGCGTCGGCGTGGACGGCCACCCGGCGATCGACCTGGTGCTGATGGACATCATGATGCCCGAGATGGACGGCTACACCGCCATGCGCGAGATCCGCACGCGGCCGGAGTGGCGCCGCTTGCCGATCATCGCGCTGACCGCCAAGGCCATGAAGGACGACCAGGAGAAATGCCTGGCCGCCGGCGCCAACGACTACATCGCCAAGCCGCTGGACGTGGAGCGGCTGTTGTCGCTGGTGCGCGTCTGGATGCGCAAGTAACCAGCGGCCCCGGACCCGGCGATCATGACCCTGCCCCCTCCGCCCAAGGCGCAGACCGAGGATATCGAGCAGCGGCTGCTGCTCGACGCGATCTATCACCAGTACCACTACGACTTCCGCGAGTATGCCCAGGCCTCGCTCAAGCGGCGCCTGCGCAGCGCCTTGTCGCACTTCGGCTGCAAGACCCTGTCGCAGTTGCAGGACCGCGTGCTGCATGAGCCGCCGGTGTTCACCAGCCTGCTGCAATTCCTGACCGTCCAGGTCAGCGACATGTTTCGCGACCCCAGCTATTTCCTGGCGCTGCGCCGCGAAGTGGTGCCCATCCTGCGCACCTACCCCTCTATCAAGGTGTGGGTGGCCGGCTGCAGCACCGGCGAGGAGGTCTATTCGCTCGCCATCCTGCTGCATGAGGAAGGCCTGCTGGACCGCGCCCTGATCTACGCGACCGACATCAATCCGCATGCGCTGCGCGCGGCCGAGCAGGGCGTGTTCGACCTGGACCGGGTGGCCGCCTTCACCAGCAACCACGCCCAGTCCGGCGGCCGCAGCTCGCTGTCCGATTACTACACCGCGCGCTACGGGCGTGTGGTGTTCGACAAGCAGTTGCGCGAGCACATGGTGTTCTCGGACCACAGCCTGGCGACCGACAGCGTGTTCGCGGAGGTGCACCTGGTCTCGTGCCGCAACGTGCTTATCTATTTCGAGCGCGACCTGCAGAACCGCGCATTGCGCCTGTTCCATGACGCGCTGGTGCATCGCGGCTTCATGGGCCTGGGCTCGCGCGAATCGGTGCGCTTTTCCGCCCAGGCCGACGGCTTCGACGATTTCGTGCTCGAAGACCGCATCTACCGCAAGAAGGCCGGCCTGTGAGCGCCCCAACGCCGGATCGCGGCGAGGCGGCGGGCGCCTGGGACGCCATCGTCATCGGCGGCTCGTCGGGCGCCATCGAGGTCCTGAACCTGCTGATGCCCGCCCTGCCGGCCGGCCTGCGCGCCGCGGTGATCGTGCTGCTGCACCTGCCGCGCGACCGCCGCAGCCTCTTGGTCGACATCTTCCGCGACCGCTGCGCGCTGCCGCTGTGCGAGGCTGAAGACCAGCAGCCCATCCAGCCGGGGCACGTCTATTTCGCGCCCCCCGACTACCACCTGCTGGTCGACCGTGGGCCGCGCCTGGCGCTGTCGATCGGCCCGTTGGTGCATTTCTCGCGGCCTTCAATCGACGTGCTGTTCCAGTCCGCCGCCGACGGCTATGGCGAGCGGTTGCTGGGGGTGCTGCTGTCGGGCGCCAACGAAGACGGCGCCGCCGGCCTGGCCGCCATCCACGCCGCGGGCGGCCGCGCCGTGGTCCAGGCGCCGGACACCGCCGCGATGCGCGCCATGCCCGACGCCGCCCTGGCGCGCATCGATGCCCCCCTGGTCCTGGCGCCCGCCGCCATCGCGGCGCTGCTGTCGCAGTTGCCCGCGCAGCCGCGGCCCTGCCCCCCCACATCCACCACACCATGATATTGACATCTGCCAAACCCTCGGATGACCGCATCAAGTGCCTGCTGGTCGACGACGTGCCCGAAAATCTGGTCGCGCTGGAAGCGCTGCTGGCGAGCGACCGGGTCGAAGTGCTGAAAGCGCAATCCGGCCCGCAGGCGCTGGAACTGCTGCTGAATCATCCCGACGTGGCGCTGGCGCTGCTCGATGTGCAGATGCCCGACATGAACGGCTTCGAGCTGGCCGAGCTGATCCGCGGCAGCGAGCGCACCCGCCACATTCCGCTGATCTTCATCACCGCCGGCTCGCGCGAACAGAATTGGCAGTTCCGCGGCTACGAGAGCGGCGCGGTGGACTTTCTGTACAAGCCGGTCGACCCTTACATGCTGCGCAGCAAGGCGAACGTGTTCTTCGAGTTGCACGAGCGCCGGCGCGCGCTGGCGCAGCAACTGGAGGCGCGCACCGAGGCGCTGCGGGTCAACGACATGTTCATGGCCGTGCTCAGCCATGACCTGCGCACGCCATTGCAGGCGGTCATCATGGGCGCCTCGATGCTGGCGCGCCAGGGCGGCGACGCGCGCGTGGTCAGCGTGGCGCAACGCATGCTCCAGAGCAGCGAGCGCATGAAGCACCTGATCGAAGACCTGCTCGACGTGACGCGCATCCGCCAGGCCGGCGGACTGGCGCTGGCGCCGGCGCGCATCGGCATGGACACGCTGGTCCACCGCACCCTGGATGAATTGCGCGCCGGCTTCGCCGACCGCCAGATCGAAGCCGAATGCCATGGCGACCCGGTCGGCGAATGGGACGGCGAGCGCATCGCCCAGGTGCTGGCCAATCTGCTCGGCAACGCCTTGCACCACGGCGCCCGCGACGTGCCGGTACGGGTCGAGGTGGATGGTTCCGTTGCCGACCGGGTCGTGGTCACCGTCAGCAACGGCGGCAGCATTCCCGCGGAACTGCTGCCGCAACTGTTCAACCCGTTCCGCAGCGGCGCGCGGCCGGCCGGGGGCCATCGCGGCCTGGGGCTGGGACTGTTCATCGCGCAACAGGTGGCGCAATCCCACGGCGGCCGCATCAGCGCCGAATCGCGCGACGGCATCACCCGCTTCCGCGTGGCGCTGCCACGGCAGGCGTCGACCGCCTCGACCTGACGATATCGATTCGCGTCAGAACGGCCCGGCAAGGTCCGGGTCCTGCCCGGCCCCGACCGCGCGCAGCAGCCGGCCCAGGTGGCCACTGCTGGAAAACCCCAATTCGGCGCTGACCCGCGCCAAGGGTTCGCCCAGCGCAAGCCGCTGGCGCGCGGCTTGCGCCAGGAGCTGGCGGCGCAGGGCGATGGGGGAGAGTCCGTAGGCTTGCTGGCAGGCGCGCTGCAGCGTGCGCGTGGTGGCGCCGAGCGCGCTGGCCGACTCCGCGATGGCGGGCAGCGGCTGCCCTTCCTCCAATCGACCGCGCAGCAGCGCCAGCCATTGCCGCGCCAACGGCAGCGGCGCCTGCGTCACGCGGGCGTGGGCCTGCAGCCGGTGATGCGCGTCGAGCTGCGCGATCAGCGCCGCCACCAGCATCGGCAGGGCCGCGGCCGACAGCGCCGGCTTCCACAGCGCGTCCAGCATGGCCTGGGCCGCGCCGTCCAGTTGCAGCACTCCGCCGGCCTGGCAGTCGCGCAGCAGTTCGGGCGCCAGATAGAGTTCGCCATGCTGCTGCGCGGCGCTTTCGGCGCGCGTGCTGTGCTCAACGTGCGAGGGCAGCAGCAAGGCCTGGCCGCGAACCAGGCGACTGCGGCGGCGCGCGCCTTCCTCGTCCTGCCAGGCGCTGTCGAGCGCGCCGGCGCGCGGCCAGAGCAGCATGGCGCAGTCGTGCTCGTGCCAGTGAAAGGCGTAGTGCGGCTGGCGGCTGGCCGCAATGGCAAAGCCGGTCTGGGCGATCAGGTCCTGTTTGGACGAAAGCGGGACGGAACGCATGATGGGTCGGCGGCGCGGATGCCGCGCCGGCGGCAGGCCAACGCGGGCGGAAATGGACGTCGCCCCAGTATCGACGCGCGCCCGCGTCCACGCAAGCCCGGCGTCCACGCCGCCGGGCCGCTGTCGTGTGCGGGATCGGCCCCTGTCGCGCCGTGGTTCGCCCGCGCGCGGGCCGCCCCCTACGATCGGGCGTTCAACCTATACAAGGGGATGTCCATGATCCGCGCATTGCCGCTCGCTCTGTTGTCCGTCGCCCCCCTGGCCCTGCCGCTCGCCGCCGCGGCGGCCGAACCGGCCTGGCCTGACAAACCGATCACGCTGATCGTGCCGTTCCCGGCCGGCGGCGGCACCGACCTGGTGGTGCGCACCCTGCAGCCGGCGTTGACGCGCCAATTGCAGCAGACCGTCATCATCCAGAACGCCGGCGGCGCCGGCGGCACGGTGGGCACCGGCCAGGCCGCGCGCGCCAGGCCCGACGGCTATACCGCCGTCGCGGTCACCACCAGCACGGTCGCGCTCAGCGCCAGCCTGTACAGGAATCTGCCGTACAAGCCGGCCCACGATTTCGACTACGTCGGCTTCATCGGCACCTCGCCCTACGTGCTGGCCGCGCAGCCGGCCCTGAAGGCCACCACCCTGCCCGCGCTGGTCGCGGCACTCAAGGGCCGCAGCGCCACCTATGCCTCGGTGGGCGCCGGCACCGTGTCGCACCTGCTGGGCGAGATGTTCAAGAAAGACGAGCGCCTGGACCTGACCCACGTGCCCTACCGCGGCGCGGCGCCCGCCTACACCGACCTGATCGGCGGCCAGGTCGACATCATGTTCGACAACCCCGTGGGCCTGGCGCCCTTCGTGCAGAGCGGCAAGCTGGTCGCCGTGGCCACCACCGCCGCCACCCCGATCCTGCCGAACGTGCCGACGTTCGCCGCGCAAGGCATGCCCGCCTACACGCAATCGCTGTGGTACGGCCTAGCTTTCCCGAAGGGCACGCCGCCTGCCATCGTGCAGAAGATGAACCTTGCCCTGAACACGGTGCTGCGGGATCCGGCCATCGCGGCGGACCTGGCGGCCAAGGGCGTCGACGTGCACCCGGACACGGCCGACGCGCTGGCCCACACCGTCTCCCACGACCTCGCCTTCTGGGGCGAGCTCATCACCACCCTCGGAGTCCAGTTTGACTGACCTTCCCTCCCCCCGCGCGCCCGCCCCGCCGGCCGCCGGCTCGGCCGCCCTGCTGCGCGTCTTCGTCGATCCCGCCCACGCCGGACGCGGCGGCAACCCCGTGCCGCTGGTGCTCGACGCGCTCGGCATGACGGCCGCCGACATGCAGGCCCTGGCCGCGCGCCACGGCCACGAATCGTCCTTCGTGGCGCCGGCCGATCGCGATGGCCACCTGTGCCGGCTGCGCTTCTTCGTGCCCGGCCATGAAATGGAGATGTGCGGCCACGCCACCGTCGGCACGCTCTGGGCGCTGCGGCAATGGGGGCACTGGCGCACGCCCGCCACGCGGGTCCAGACCCTGAGCGGCAGCGTGGACGTCGAATGGGACGAGGCCGGCGATCGGGCCTGGGTCTCGCAACCCGCCGCGACCACCCGCGCGCTGACGCCAGACCAGTGCCGCGCCGTCGCGGCCGTGCTGCGCATCGATCCGGCGCTGCCGGGCCTGCACATGGTCAATGCCAGCACCAGCCGCGTCAAAACCCTGGTGCGGCTGCCCGACGCGGCCGCGCTGGACGCGCTGGCCCCCGACTTCGATGCGATGCGCGGCCTGTGCGAGGCCATCGGCTCGACCGGCCTGTACCCCTACGCCTTGACGGCCGACGGCGCCAGCGCGCGGCAGTTTCCGAAGGCGTCCGGCTATCCCGAGGACGCCGCCACCGGCATCGCGGCGGCGGCATTGTGGGGCTATCTGGACAAGACCGGCGCCATCCCCGCCGGCCAGGTCTGCACGGTGCGCCAGGGCGTGGCCATGGGCTCCCCGTCGGCAATCCAGCTACGCGCGCGGGGCGATGGCGCCGGCTGCTGGCTGAGCGGCCTCACGCAATGGATGACGTGACCGGCAGGGCCAGGCCGCGCAACGAGGCCGGAGTTTTCGGTAGTATGTCGGATGGTGCCGCGGCGCGTCCCGCCGTGGCGCCCATTCCGCGCATTCTGCGGCCGCACCCCATGTGACCCCGGATACCCGTCATGCCCGACCCCATACGTCTGAAGGCCCTGATACAAGACTGCGCGCGCGGCCAGGAATCCGCGCTGGCCGAACTCTATCGTCAAACGTCCCCGCATCTGTTTGCCCTTGCCGTCCGTATATTGCGACGAAGCGACTGGGCGGAAGAAGTCCTCCAGGACAGCTTCATCAATATCTGGCGCAACGCCGCCCGCTATTCTTCGGAACAGAGCCAAGTCATGACCTGGATGACCCGCATCGTGCGCAACCGCTGTATCGACCTGCTGCGCAGGCCCGACCTGGAGCGCCCGGACGCCGACGGCGAACTGACGCTGGCCTGGGCGGATGACGCGCCCGGCCCCTTCGAGCGCCTGCAGTCCGACCAGGATGCCCGGCGCCTGGCCGACTGCCTCAAGCAACTGGAAGGCCAGCAGCGCACGGCCATCGCGCTGTCCTTTTTCGACGACCTGAGCCACGGCGAGATCGCCCGCCGCCTGCAGGCGCCGCTGGGCACGATCAAGAGCTGGGTGCGGCGCGGCATGGAACGGCTCAAGAGGTGCCTGTCATGAACTACCGCGATCCGCAATTGCGCGCCCGGCTGGCGGCCGACTACGTCTCGGGCGCCATGCGCGGCGGCGCCCGCCGCCGCTTCGAGGGCCTGATGGCCGCCGACGCCAATCTGCGCCGACAGGTGCGGGGCTGGGAAGACGACATCTACCCCCTGCTCTGGTCGCTGCCCGGCAGGACGCCCCCGCGCCGCGTCTGGCGCGCGATCCAATCCCGCCTGCACCCGGGCGCGGCGCCCTGGTGGCGCGGCCTGGCGTTCTGGCGCGTCGCCAGCGGCGCGCTGGCCGCCTTGCTGGTGGCCGGCGTCGTCATCTATCCCATGCAGGTGGACCGCGCCGCCCGGGCGCAACTGATGGCCGTGCTGCAAAGCCCCGAGGCGCAAGCCATGCTGG
Source organism: Achromobacter sp. CF-sbj1-Ac2-l (assembly GCF_052698165.1). Lineage (NCBI taxonomy): Bacteria > Pseudomonadati > Pseudomonadota > Betaproteobacteria > Burkholderiales > Alcaligenaceae > Achromobacter > Achromobacter sp. CF-sbj1-Ac2-l. The sequence continues at coordinate 5,249,247 of NZ_CP199855.1, forward strand.
TGGTGCGCGCCGACGAAGCCGGCGGCCTGCACATCCACGCGCTGCAGAACCTGGCGACGCGCGCCGGCGGCAAGTCCCTGGAACTCTGGGCCATTCCGCCCGGGCAGGCGCCGCAGTCGGTCGGGCTGGTGTCGCCCGAAGGCCTGACCGCGCTGCGCCGCGCCCAGGGCCTGGCCGGCGTCCAGCAACTGGCCATCACGCTGGAGCCGCCGGGCGGCTCGCCCACCGGCGCGCCCACCGGGCCGGTCATCATGAGCGGCGACGTGCTGAAGATCTGAGCCGCATCCAACGCGGGCCCGTGCCCGTATAGAGGGGTGTCCCCGTTGCGGAGCACCCCATGTCTTCCTGGATCGGCCCGGGCCAGCGCGGCCTGCTCGAGATACTGCTGCTGGCCAGCCTGGCGCTAGGCCTGCTGGCCGCCTGCTCGCCCCTGACCCTGCTCAACGGCGCCGTGCCCGACGGCGCCAGCCGCGCCACGTCCGGGCTGGCCTATGGCCCGCTGCCGCGCCAGCGCCTGGACATCCATGCGCCGCTGGACGCCGCCGGCGCGCCGGTGGTGGTGTTCTTCTACGGCGGCAGTTGGCGCAGCGGCGAACGCGCCGACTACCGCTTCGCGGGCGACGCGCTGGCCTCGCGCGGCATCATCGCCGTCATCGCCGACTACCGCCTCTATCCCGAGGCTATCTACCCGGCGTTCCTGCAGGACGCGGCGCTGGCGGTGGCGTGGACGCAACGGCATATCGATGCCTATGGCGGCGACCCGGGCCGGGTGTTCGTGGCCGGCCACAGCGCCGGCGGCTACATCGCCGCCATGCTGGCCCTGGATCCGCGCTGGCTGCGCGATGCCGGCTCCGCGCCGGGCTCGCTGGCCGGCTGGATCGGCCTGGCGGGCCCCTACGACTTCCTGCCGATCGTCGCGCGTGACGTGCGGCCGGTGTTCCGGTTTCCCGATACGCCGGCCGACTCGCAACCGATCCGCCACGTCAGCGCCGACGCCCCGCCGGGCCTGCTGCTGACCGGCGGCGCCGACACCGCGGTGGACCCGCGGCGCAACAGCGCCGGCCTGGCGCGCGCCCTGCGCGCCGCTGGCGCCTGCGCGCGCCTGGTCGAGTATCCCGACCTCGGCCACAAACTGCTGGTGGGCGCGCTGGCGCGGCCCTTGCGCTGGCGCGCGCCGGTGCTGGACGACATGGCCGCGTTCGTGACCCGTCCCTGCTCCGCCCCGGGAGAATGACATGCGCCCATCGCTGCTGCTCGCCCTGATCCTGCCGCTGGCGCCTCTTGGCGCCCAGGCGGCCAACGAACACTACGTGGGCTACGCCTATGCCCAGCACGGCGGCGCCGAGCGCTACCGCGAGGAGCACTGGGTCGTCAGGGACGGCGCGCGGCAGACCCGGCTGGTGCTGTATCGCTGTCCGGACGGCGCCGCCTTCGCCCGCAAATGGGTGCGCGGCGGCGTGGATGATCCCGCGCCCGATTTCGCCCTGCTGGACCAGCGCGACGGCTACCGCGAAGGCGTCAGCAGCCGCGGCGGCGTGCGCCACGCCTACGTGCAGGCGCGCGCCAGCGCGACCACGCGCAGCCAGGCGCTGCCGCAGGCCGAAGACCCGGTGATCGACGCCGGCTTCGACGCCTGGCTGCGCGCGCACTGGGACTCACCCGACCGCCCCTTGCAGTTCCTGGTGCCCAGCCGATTGGCCCTGATGCCGCTGGAAGTCCAGGCGCGCGACGTGCCCGAACAGCGCGAGCGCGTATTCCGGCTGCGGCTGGATGCCTGGTACGGTTTCGCCGCGCCGCCGCTGCGCGTGACCTACGACCGCGACAGCCGACGCCTGCGCCGCTTCGAAGGCCCCAGCAACCTGCGCGACGGCAACGGCGGCACGCAGACCGTGCGCATCGAATTCCCCGCCGACGCCGAACTGGCCCCGCCCACCGAGCAGGACATGGACGCCGCGGCGGCCACGCCGTTGACGGGACGGTGCGACTAAGGGTTTCCACCTACGCATCCGTCCGCCCGCCCCGCCCGTATATCCCCGCAAGCCTCGAACAGGACACGATGATGCGCCCTGAACCCTCTCACTGGACCACTTCGATACGCCGCTGGGTCGATACCCAGGCGGCGGGCGCGCCCGCCGGCCCGCCCGACCGCGTCGACTGGACCCGCGCCCTGCCCTTCGCGCTGCTGCACGTTGGCTGCCTGGGCGTCGCATGGACCGGCGTTTCGCCGGTGGCGGTGGCCGTGGCGGTGGCGCTCTACGCCGTGCGCATGTTCGCCCTGACCGGCTTCTACCACCGCTATTTCTCGCACCGCACCTTCCGCACCTCGCGCGCCATGCAGTTGGTTTTCGCCATTCTCGGCGCTTCGTGCGCCCAGCGCGGCCCGTTGTGGTGGGCGGCGCACCACCGCCACCATCACCGCCACGCCGACGACGAACAGGATCTGCACTCGCCGGCCCGCCACGGTTTCTGGTGGAGCCACATGGGCTGGTTCCTGACGCCGCGCGCCTTCGCCACCGACCTGGCGCGCGTGCCGGATCTGCGCCGCTACCGCGAACTGCGCTGGCTGGACCGCTTCGACGCCGCCGTGCCCATCGCGCTGGCGCTGCTGTGCTATGCCCTGGGCGCCGCGCTCGAGCGCCTGGCGCCCGGCCTGGGCACCAGCGGGCCGCAGATGCTGGTGTGGGGCTTCTTCATCTCGACGGTGGCGCTGTTCCATGCGACCGTCACCATCAATTCACTGGCGCACCGCTACGGCAAGCGCCGCTACGACACCGCCGACGATAGCCGCAACAACGCCTGGCTGGCGCTATTGACCTTCGGCGAAGGCTGGCACAACAACCACCACTTCTATCCCGGTTCGGCGCGCCAGGGCTTTCGCGCCCGGGAAATCGACCTCACCTGGTACGGCCTGCGCCTGCTGGCGGCCGCTGGCCTGATCTGGGACCTGAAACCCGTGCCGGCCTGGGTGCTGGCGCGCGCCAAGGAATGACCATGCGCATCGCCATCATCGGTTCGGGCATCGCGGGACTGGTCTGCGCCTGGAAGCTGGGCCAGGACCATGACGTGACCCTGTACGAGGCCAACGACTACCTGGGCGGCCACACGCACACCCACGACGTCGAGCAGGACGGCCGCCGCTATGCGGTGGACAGCGGCTTCATCGTGCACAACCCGGTCAACTATCCGCACTTCACGGCGATGCTGGAGGAGCTGGGCGTGCGCTCGCAGCCCACCACCATGAGCTTCTCGGTGCACCAGGAGGCCGGCCGCCTGGAATACAACGCGACCTCGCTCGACACCCTGTTCTGCCAGCGCCGCAACCTGCTGTCGCCGCGCTTTCTGGGCATGGTGCGCGACCTGTTGCGCTTCTACCGCGAAGCCCCGGCCCTGCTGGCCGGCGACGAGCCCGGCCCGACGCTGGGCGAGTACCTGGCGCGGCACCGCTACGGCCAGGCATTCCAGGCCGACCACCTGATCCCGATGGCGTCGGCGCTGTGGTCATCGCCCGCCGCGCGCATCCTCGAATTCCCGGCGCGTTATCTGGTGCAGTTCATGGCCAACCATCAGATGCTGCAAGTCGATGCGCGCCCCCAATGGCGCGTGGTGCAGGGCGGGTCCAGCAGCTACATCCGCGCCCTGCGCGAACGCTGGAACGTGCGGGTGCGACTGAACTGCCCGGTGTACCAGGTCACGCGCCAGGCGGACGGCGTCACGCTGGCCTCGTGCGAGGGTCGGCCGCGCTACGACCAGGTGGTGTTCGCCTGCCACAGCGACCAGGCCCTGAAGCTGCTGGCCGCGCCCAGCGCGGCCGAGCGCGAGGTGCTCGGCGCGATCACGTATCAGCACAATGACGTCGTGCTGCACACCGACGCGCGCCTGCTGCCACGCCACCCCAAGGCCTGGGCGGCGTGGAATGCCTACGTGCCGGCCGACCCGTCGGCGCCGTGTTCGGTCAGCTACTGCATGAACCTCTTGCAAGGCCTGCAATCGCGCCGCCCCTTCATCGTCACGCTCAATCGCAGCGAAGCCATCGATCCGACGCAGGTGCTGGCCCGCATGCGCTACCACCATCCCGTTTACACCCTCGCGTCCGTGGCCGCCCAGGCGCGCCGCGACGAGATCTCGGGCCACCACCGCTGCTGGTACGCGGGCGCCTACTGGGGCTGGGGCTTTCACGAGGACGGCGTGGCCAGCGCGCTGGACGTGGTCCGGGGCATCCAATCGCAGGCCGCGGCCTTATCCGCGGTGGCGGCATGAGCGGCCACAGCGCCCTCTACGAAGGCCGCGTGACGCACAGGCGCCACGTGCCGCACGCGCATGGCTTCAGCTACCGCATGGCGCAACTGTACCTGGACCTGGACGAAATCGACCAGGTGTTCCAGCGCCGCTGGCTGTGGTCGGTGGACCGGCCCAACCTGGCCGAATGGCGCCGCAGCGATTATCTGGATGGCGAGGCGGGGCAGCCGCTGGCGCAGGCGGTGCGGGCCAGGCTGCGAGCGCGCCTGGGCGAGGCGCCCGCCGGGCCGATCCGACTGCTGGCTCATCCGCGCTACGCCGGCTATGTCTTCAACCCGGTCAGCTTCTACTACTGCTACGAAGCCGACGGCGTGACCCTGGCCGCGATCCTGGCGGAGATCACGAACACCCCATGGAAACAACGGCATTGCGTCGTCCTGCCGGTCGCGCAGGCCGAGCGACGTGGCGACGCCATGGCCTGGCGCTTCGACAAACGCTTTCACGTCTCCCCCTTCATGCCCATGGACTGCATCTATGACTGGCGCTTCAACGCCCCGGGCGAGGATCTGCGGGTGCACATGCGCGTCAACCGCCAGGGCCAGCCGCAATTCGACGCCAACCTGCGCCTGCAACGCCGCGAACTCGACGGCGCTGCGCTGGCTCGCCTGCTGTGGCGCTTTCCCTTGATGACCCTGCAGGTCATCGGCGGCATCCACTGGCAGGCCCTGCGCCTCTGGCTCAAACGCAACCCGATCCACGACCATCCCCGCACGCCCAACGGAGAACCACAATGAAAGCCATGACGCCGTCCGAACATGCCGCCATCGCGGGGACCCGTCCGCCCGGAGCGCTGGAGCGCCTGTTGCGCAGACGCCTGTTCGCCCGTCTCTCGACGCTCACCAGCGGCCGGCTGGCCATCGAGGACGACCTGGGCAGCGTCACGCTGGGCGACGGCGAGCCGGTGGTGCGCCTGACCATCCGCGACATGGCCTTCTACCGCCTGGTGGCCACCCAGGGCAGCGTCGGCGCGGGCGAAGCGTACGGCGACGGCCTGTGGACCTGCGACGATCTGGTCGCCCTGGTGCGCCTGCTGGTGCGCAACCGCGACACGCTGGACGGCATGGAATCGGGGCTGGCACGCGTGGCCGGCTGGGCGCTCAAGCGCTGGCATGCCGGCAACCGCAACACCCACGAAGGCAGCCGCCGCAACATCGCCGCCCACTACGACCTGGGCAACGATTTCTTCTCGCTGTTCCTGTCGCCGGACCTGATGTACTCGTCGGCGCTGTGGGCCGGCGCCGACGACACGCTGGAAGAGGCCTCGCGGCGCAAGCTGGACACCATCTGCCGCAAGCTGGAACTCGGCCCGGGCGACCGTGTCGTCGAAATCGGCAGCGGCTGGGGCGGATTCGCCATCCACGCCGCGCGCCACTACGGCTGCCACGTCACCACCGCCACCATCTCGCGCGAACAGCACGCGCTGGCGCTGGCGCGGGTGCGCGCCGTGGGCCTGGACGATCGCGTCAGCGTGGTGCTGCAGGACTACCGCGATCTGCAGGGCCGCTACGACAAGCTGGTGTCGATCGAAATGATCGAGGCGATCGGCGCGCAATACCTCGAGACCTATTTCGCCAAGGTCGCCGACCTGCTCGCGCCGCACGGGCGCGCGTTGATCCAGGCCATCACCATCGAGGACCATCGCTACCAGCAGGCGCTGGGCGAGGTGGATTTCATCAAGCGCCATATCTTTCCTGGCAGCTTCATCCCCTCGATCGAAGCGATGCTGCGGGCCAAGACGCGCGCCTGCGACCTCGCCCTCGTACACCTGGAGGATTTCGGCCTGTCGTACGCCCGCACCCTGCAAGCCTGGCGCCACCGCTTCCTGGCGCACCTGCCCGAGGTGCGGGAACAGGGCTTCGACAGCCGCTTCTGCCGCCTGTGGGAGTTCTACCTGGCCTACTGCGAAGGCGGCTTTCGCGAACGCTCGATCGGCGTCTCGCACCTGTTGCTGACCCCTCCCGGCGCCCGCGGCGACGGCGAGCGCTGGGTCCAGGCGGGCGTGTGATGCGCTTCTGGGCCAACCTGCTCGGCTACCAGCTTGTCTGGTTCAGCGCCGTCATCGGCGCGGGCCGCGGCCTGGCGTGGCCGGGCGTGGTCTCGGCCCTGGTCTTCATTGCCGCGCAACTGGCCTGCTCGGCCGAGTGGCGCGCCGACCTGAAGCTGGCCGCCGCCGCGTTGCTGTGCGGTTGCCTGCTCGACGGTGCGCTGTCCGCGTTGGGCTGGGCGGTCTACGCCGCCGACGCCTGGCCCGCGCCACGCTGGATCCTGGCGCTGTGGGCGGCCTTCGCGCTGACGCTGAACCATTCACTGGCCTACCTGCGGCCGCGCCGCTGGCTGGCCTTTGCTTTCGGCGCCATCGGCGGGCCGCTCGCCTACTGGGGCGCCGCGCGCGGCTGGCAGGCGGTGCAGTTCGAGGCGCCCGCCTGGCGCGCGACCGCGGCGCTGGCACTGGGCTGGGGGCTGATCCTGCCGGCGCTGACGCGCCGCGCGCACCGCTGGACGCGGGAGGCCGCATGAATCCCCTGTCGCAATGGCTGATCATCGCCGCCGTCATGGTCATCGCCATGACGTTGGCCTGGAGCTGGCAGCGCCGCCACGCCAACGCGGGCATCGTCGACGTGGTCTGGGCCGCGGGCCTGGGCGCCAGCGCCTTGCTGATCGCCGCCACCGGCCAAGGCGACTGGGCGCCCAGGGCCAGCCTGGCCGCGATGGCCGGCGTCTGGTCGCTGCGGCTGGCCTGGCACCTGTGGCGCAGGGTCCGGCATGGCGAGGATGGACGCTACCGCGCGCTGCGCGAATACTGGGCGGGCCATCAAGGCAAGTTCTTCGGCCTATTCATGTTCCAGGCCGGCCTGGTGATGCTGTTCAGCCTGCCCTTCCTGGCCGTGGGCGTGAGCCCCGCGCGTGGTCTGCCCGTCGCGCTGGGCCTGGCGATCTGGCTGGCGGCGCTGGCCGGCGAAGTCATCGCCGACCGCCAGCTCGACCGCTTTCGCGACGATCCGGCCCATCGCGGCCGGACCTGCCGCGACGGCCTGTGGCGCTATTCACGGCATCCCAACTATTTCTTCGAATGGTGCCATTGGTTCGGCTACGTCGCGCTGGCCTGGGGCTCGCCCCTGAACTGGCTGGCGTGGCTGGGCCCCGCGCTGATGTACGTCTTCCTGCGCTGGATCAGCGGCATTCCCTTCACCGAGCAGCAGGCACTGCGCACTCGCGGCGACGACTACCGCGAGTATCAGCGCCGCACCTCGACCTTCTTCCCGTGGTTCCCCAAATCCTGACGAGGCACGCCATGACGACCGCCAGCCTGAACGACCTCCCGCTCGCCACCGACCGCCCCGCGCCCGGCCTGCTCGGCCTGGCCGAACGCGGCCTGGTGCCCGACGCGCTGCTGCGCCTGGGCATCCGGCGCCTGTGCGCCGAACGCCTGACGGCCGAGTACGCCGGCGGCATCGAGGCCTGGACCGCCCGCGACCAGGCCCTGATCGCGCGCCTGCGCAACAGCCCGGTGGCCATCCACACCGACGCCGCCAACGCGCAGCACTACGAGCTGCCCACCGCGTTCTTCCAGCTCTGCCTGGGCGCCCGCATGAAATATTCCGGCTGCCTGTACCCGACCGGCGCCGAAACGCTGGACCAGGCCGAAGCCGCCATGCTGCGCCTGTATGGCGAGCGCGCCGAGCTGGCCGACGGCCAGGACATCCTGGAGCTGGGGTGCGGCTGGGGTTCGCTGACCCTGTGGATGGCCGAACAGTTTCCCAACGCCCGCATCACCGCCGTGTCCAACTCGGCCACCCAGCGCCAGCATATCGAGGCGCGCTGCCGCGAACGCGGCTGGGAGCACGTGCGGGTCATCACCTGCGACGTCAACGCGCTGTCGTTGCCCGGCGCCGCCTACGACCGCTGCGTCTCGGTGGAAATGTTCGAGCACATGCGCAACTACCAGGACCTGCTGGCGCGCATCGGCCAATGGCTGCGGCCCGGCGGCAAGCTGTTCGTGCACATCTTCGCGCACCGCGAGCGCGCCTATCCGTTCGAGACCGAAGGCGCCGGCAACTGGATGGGACGCCACTTTTTCACCGGCGGCATCATGCCGGCGGCCGACACGCTGCTGCATTTCCAGCGCGACCTGCAACTGCAGGAAAAGTGGTTTCTCGATGGCACGCACTACGCGCGCACGGCCAACCACTGGCTGGCCAACCAGGACGCCCGCGCCGCGCAGGCCCGGGCGGTGCTGGAACAGGCCTATGGCCCGCAGCTGGCGCCGCTGTGGCATCAGCGCTGGCGCATGTTCTGGATGGCCTGCGCCGAATTGTTCGGCTACGACCACGGCCAGCAATGGGGCGTCGCCCACTACCGGTTCACCCGTCCCTGAGGAGACCGCCATGTTGCGCGCCCTGTGTGTTGCCGCGATGGGCCTGCTGGCGGGCTGCGCCGGGCCCGCGCCCATGCCGCCCGTGGCCCATGTCGATCTGCCGCGCTTCATGGGCGACTGGTACGTCATCGCGCACATCCCCAGTTGGCCCGAACGCAACGCCTACGATGCCGTCGAAAGCTACCGGCCGCTGCCGGACGGCCGGATCCAGACCGATTTCCGTTACCGCAAGGGCAGTTTCGACGCCGAGGTCAGCACCATGCACCCGGTGGCCACGGTGCGGCCGGGCACCGGCAACGCGGTCTGGGGCATGCAGTTCATCTGGCCGATCCAGGCGGAATACGTCATCGCCTACCTGGACGACGCCTACCAGACCACCATCATCGGCCGCTCCAAGCGCGATTACGTGTGGATCATGGCGCGCACGCCATGCCTGAGCGATGACGCCTACGCGCAGTTGGCCGACCGCGTCGCCGCGCTGGGCTACACGGAGTCCCTGCGCAAAGTGCCGCAGCGTTGCCAATAGGCGATACCGGCCCGCAACGCCGCCGCGGGCCGGCGGCTCGCCATCGTCAGAAGTCCATCGATGCCGACAGCATGAAGGTGCGCGGCGCGCCCAGCGCCAGGCTCGACAACTGCGGCATGCCCCAATATGTCTTGTTGGTCAGGTTGTTGACGCTGGCCCGCAGGGTGAGCGGGCGGTCGGCCACCCTGGTGGCGTAACGCGCGCCGACGTCATAGGTGGCGCGGCCGGGCACCGACAGCGAATTGTCCGCGCTGATGTATTGCTTGGACACGGCGGTCGCGTTGGCGGTCAGCGTCAGCCCTTGCACGGCCGGCACATCCCACTCGATGCCCAGCTTGCCTTGCAGCTTGGGCACGCCGGTCGCCTGCCTGCCCTCGTTGACGGCCAGCGCGGCCTTCGTGACCTTCGGATCGATGTACGCCACGCCGCCCATCAGGCGCACGCCGCGCAGCGGTTCGCCGAAGAAGCCCCACTCCACGCCGCGGTTGCGCTGTTCGCCGCCGAACGAAAACACATTGGTGACGGGATTGGTGTAGCTGCTCGGCCGCGTGATCTCGAACACGCCGAGGGTATGGGTGAAGTCACCGAAATCGACCTTGATGCCGGCCTCCTTCTGCTTGGTCTTGTAGGGCGCGAAAAGCTCGCCGGCGTTGGCGGCGGTGGCTGGCGCCGTCTGCCCCTTGCTCAGCCCCTCGATGTAGTTGGCGTAGAGCGAGACATTGTCGGTGGCCTTGAACAGAATCGCCGCCGCCGGCGTGGTCGCGCTGGCGTCATAGCGGCTGGTGCGCGCGCCCGTGGCGACATTGAAGGTGTCCGAACGCACTTCCTGGCGACGCGCGCCCAGCGTCAACTGCAGCCGGTCCTCGGCGAACGACAACGTGTCCGCCAGGCCGTAGCTGATCAGGCGCGTTTCGGTATGCAGGATCGCCGGCCAGACGCCACTGACCTCCGGCCCCCAGACCGGCTTGTAGATATTGGTGGTCCAGTCCGCGCCCGGCACCGAGCGGCGGCCGTAGTCGCGTTCGGTATCGGTGTAGTAGGTGGCGTTCAGCACCCACTGATGCTTGATGCCGCCCGTCTGCAGCGTGCCTTTGACGCCGGCCTCCCCGGTGGTCTTCCTGATGCGCATGTTCAATTGGCCGATGGTGGTGCGCAGATCGCCCGCGGCATTTAGCACCTGGGCCGAGATGGCGCCGTTATAGGTGTATTCGGACCGGCTGGCGCCGATCGCGGCGTATGCCATCAGGTTGTCGCTGACGTCGACTTCGCCGCGCACCATCGCGCCGCGATCGCGGTTGTGCACATACGCCCAGTCGGGGTTCAGCAAGGTATCGGCCTTGGGCGGCTTGGGCACGGCCACGCCCGGCGCCAGGTTGATGCCGCGGGTCACGCCGTCCACGCGCTCGTCGCTGTCGTACAGATCCGCCGACACGCGCACGCGCTCGCTGCGCCAGTCCAGCCCCACGGCGGCCAGTTGCGCCTTCTTGTCCTGGTCCTTGATCGCGCCGGCGCCGTCGCGATAGACGCCGTTGAAGCGGATGCCGAACTGCTTGTCCTCGCCGAAACGGCGTCCCATGTCCAGGTGGCCGCCAAACTGCGCGTCCGACATGTAGGTCGCGGTCAGGCGCGTCAATGGCTCATCGCCGGCGCGCTTGGGCACCAGGTTGACCGTGCCCCCCACCGAGCCGCCCGGCGGCATGCCGTTGAGCAGGGCCGACGGCCCCTTCAGCACCTCGATGCGCTCGAACATTTCCGGCGTGGTGCGATAGTACGGCGCCATGCCGAACAGCCCGCCGAAGGAGATATCGGTGGTGCTGGAGCTGAAACCGCGGATCGAGTAATTCTCGCTCCAGGCGCCGGTGACGCCGTTGCTGAACACCGACGGGTCGGTCCGGGCGATCACGTCGGTGATGTCCTGGGCCTGCAGGTCCTGGATGTACTTGTCGGTATAGCTGATGACCGAGAACGGCGTGCTCATGAAGTCCCGTTCGCCCAGGAAGCCGGCACGACCGCCGTAAGTGACCTGGCCGCCGGCATAGGGCGAGGCGGGCTCCTCGGACTGCCCCGTGACCCGTACCACCGGCAGCGTCCTGACCCCGGCGACGGCCTGGTCCGGTTGCGCCTGCGACGCCGTCTCGCTGACGCGGGTTCGGTTATCGGCGGCCTGCTGCGCCTGCGCGGAGGAGGCCGCGATCAGGGCGGCGCCGGCCGTCAGGCCGAACAGGGCCGCGGTCAGGCCGTTGAGGGAAAAGGCGGTCCTGGCGTGCGCGGCATGCGATGCGGGACGCGCGGCGCGGCCGCGATGGCGACGTGTGCTCATGGAATGCTCCGTTCGGTTGAGCGTGGCTTGCCCTTCATCGGCTTCATAATCAAGAATGAAAACAATGAAGAGAATGGGAATCGTTAATCAATAAAACCGTTAGCGCCGAAGCGCCGGTCGACCGGGTCAGTCCCGGTAACCCTTCATCACGTCGTCGATCACGATCCGCAGCGAATTCACGCTGGCGGCCGTGACATACCAGGCCTCGGCGTCGGCAAAGACCACGCGGCCGTGCTTCCAGGCGGATGTCGCGCGCAGCAACGGGTTGCCCAGCGTCCCGGCGGTCAGCGCGGGCCGGCGTTCCATCACGGCGGTGCGATCCACCACGTAGATCACGTCGGGATTTGCCTGCTGGATGAATTCGCTGGAGATCGGCTGGCCATGCAGGCCGGCCTCCGCCATCGGGCCGGCCGGCTTCACGCCTAGCGCGTCGAAGACGAATCCGTAGCGCGACTGCGGGCCGAAGGACGTGAAAGCGCCGTTGTTGTGCAGCACGATCAGCGCCTTCTCGGGGCGGTCCTGGATCAGGCGCCGGGCCTGCTGGACCTTCTCGTCCAGCCCGGCCGCCTGCTGGCGCGCCAGGTCTTCCTTGCCGAAGATCCGTCCCAGCGTCAGCAGGTGGTCCTTGACGACCTCGATGTGATTGACCTGGCTGTCGCGGTAATCCACGTCGAAATGGATCGTCGGCGCGATCTGGCTCAGCTCCTTGTAGTGGCTGGCCTGCAGGGACGTGATCAGGATCAGGTCGGGCCTGGCCGCGTGCACCCGCTCCAGGTTGGGTTGCACGATCGCGCCCGTGTCCCGCACGTGCGGCGCGTCCCGGTACCTGGCCAGGAAGTGCGGCACGAAGTCCTTGGGCATGCCGGCCACGGGCACGCCCAGCAGGTCCAGGAAGTCGACCTCGTTCATATCCAGCGCCACCACGCGCTCGGGCTGCCTGTCGATGACGGTGACGCCGAGCTTGTGCCGCACCGTGATGGCGGCATAGGCCGGCGGCGCCGCCGCGCCGGACGACGGCGACGGTTGCGCCCCATTGGGCGCTGGCGCCGTTTCCTGGCCGCAGCCCTGCACCGCGATCGCGGCGGCCACCAGCAGGGCAAACGCCCAGGTCCTGTGCTTGCCGTTCATGTCAATTCTCCCGATGGGTTGAAGTAGTTGCACAGGCGGCCGCGCGCGCCGTGCGTGATCTCGAAATCCAGCCCATACAGTTCCCGCAAGCGGTCCTCGGTCACGACCTGCGCCACCGTGCCGGCGCAATGCACGGCGCCGTCTTTCATGGCGACGACGTGGTCGGAATAACTGGCCGCGAAGTTGATGTCGTGCACCACCAGGATGACGGTGCGGCCGTGCCTGTCGCACAGGCGGCGCAGCGCCCGCATGATCTGCACGGCGTGCTTGATGTCGAGGTTGTTCAGCGGCTCGTCGAGCAGCAGGCAGTCGGTCTGCTGGGCGATGGTCATGGCCAGGAACGCCATCTGCCGCTGCCCGCCGCTCAGTTCGTCGAGATAGGCCTGGCGCAGCGGCTGCAGCGACAGGAACGCGATGGCCTCGTCGATCACGCGCCGGTCCGCAGGCGTCAGCGCCCCCCGGCTGTAGGGGAAACGGCCGAACGCGACCAGCTCCTCGACCGTCAGGCGCAGGTTGAAATCGGGAGACTGGCGCAGCGTGGCCACGCGCCGGGCGTAGTCGCCGACGCGGATGTCCGACACGTCGCGGCCTTCAATCAGTATCTCGCCCCGGGTCGGCGCCAGCAGCCGCGCAATCATCATCAACAGGGTCGTCTTGCCCGCGCCATTGGGGCCGATCAGCGAGGTCAGCCGCCCCGCCGGAAACTGCGCGCTGACGTCGGACAACACGGCGCGCGCGCCATAGTGCCTGGAAAGATGCTTGACGGTAATCATGCTGTGCCCCGCGCCCGCGCCATCAGCGCGAGGAACCACGCGCCGCACGCCAGGTTGACCAGGATGCCGACGGTGGTCCGGTAGTTGAAGAGATGCTCCACCGCCAACTGGGCCAGCAGGAACAGGCCGATCGCAATGGCGCAGCCGGCGGGCAGGGTGACCCGATGCCGGCGCGTGCGCGCCAGGGCATAGGCCATGTTGGCGACGAAGATGCCCATGAACGCCGTGGGCCCCAGCAGGCTGGTCGACACCGCGACCAGCGTGGCGATCCGCGCCAGATTCCTCCGCACCTGGCGCGGATAATCCACGCCCAGCGACATCGCCTGATCCCGCCCCAGCGACATCACGTCCAGTGTCGGAAGAGTCTTCAGGCCCGCCAGGCACACGCCCGCCACCAGCAGCCCTGACACCAGCAACTGCGCCGGCTCGATCTTGTTGAACGACGCCTGCGAAAAACCCATCAGGATCGAGAACTCGCCGGGGCTGGTCTTGAGCTGCGCGAACTGCGTGAAGGTGCCGATCACCATCGTCAGCACCAGCCCCGCCAACAACAGGAAATGGACGTTCTGCCGCCGCTGGCTGAACAGCCCGCGATGGATCAGCCACGAATAGCCCAGCATCACCGCCACGGACAGGAAGAAGTTGCCGTGCGCCCCCAACAGCACCAGGCTCTGCGCGCCCAGCCCCAGCACCAGCAGCGATTGCAGCAACAGGTAGACCGCCTCGTAGCCCATGACGGCCGGCGTCAGGATGCGATTGCCCGTCAGCGTCTGGAACACGATCGACGACCAGGCGATGGCCACGCCGCCGATCAGCATGGCCGCCAGCCGCGCCAGCCGCTTGGGGATGACGTAGTCGAAATCGAAGTCGGCGCCCAGGAACAGGAACGCCAGCGCCAGGGCGATGACAAGCATCCAGGCCAGGTGCCGCGAAGCCAGGCGCGTCATCGATGTTTCCAGAAGATCAGCGCCAGGAACAGCAGGCCGCCCAACCCGCCCGCGGTCAGGCCGATGGGCACTTCGAACGGGTGGATCAGCAGGCGCCCGAGCACGTCGCATGCCAGCAGCAGCGACGCGCCGCCCAGCGCCACCACCGGCAGGGTGCGGCTCAGGCTATCGCCGTAATGCAGCGCCACCAGATTCGGCACCACCAGGCCGACGAAGGGAATCGCGCCGACCGTGATGACCGTGGCGGACACCGTCACGGCCACCAGCATCAGCCCCAGCGCCACGGTGGCGCCATAGTTCAGCCCCAGGCTCGACGCCATGCCCTCTCCCATGCCCAGCACAGTGAAACGGTGCGCATACAGATACGTCAGCGCGACGATCGGCAGGATCAGGTAGATGATCTCGTAGTTCCCCTGCACGATCCGGGAAAAATCGCCCAGCATCCACCCTTGCATACTCTGCAGGATGTTGTGACGATACGCATGGAACTCGGCCAGCGCGCTCAGCACGCCGCCGTACATCAGGCCGATCACCGGCACCAGCACGGTGTTCTTGAACTTCACCCGGCGCACGATCGCCACGAAGAGCAGGCTGGCGGCCAGGCAGAACGCCAGCGCGAAGAGCATCCGTACGGTCGCGCCGGCGCCGGGCGCCAGCGTCAGCGATACCAGGATGCCGAACTTGGCGGCGTCCAGCCCGCCCGAGGTGGCGGGCTCGACGAACTTGTTGCGCACCACGTGTTGCAGGATCACTCCGCAAACCGACAGCCCCACGCCCGTCAGCACCAGCGCCGCCAGGCGCGGCAGCCGGCTCGCCGTCAGCGTCAGCCAGGCGTCGCCCGACAGCGACAACGCCTGCGACCACGCCATCTGCCTCGCGCCCACCAGCAGTGACGCGCCGCACAGCGCGATGAACACGCCGACCAGCCCCGCGCGCATCAGTCGCCCACCTCGTCCAGCGCCGCGGCGGCGATGCGCCAGCCCTTGGCGGACCGGCGCTGCGCCAGGAATCGCGCATAGCGCCCCTGGCTCGCGCGCAGCGACGCGGGCGCTCCCTGCTCGACGATGCGGCCCGCTTCCAGCACCACGATCTGGTCGGCCATCGCCACCGTGGACAATTGATGGGCAATCACTACCAGCGTGCAACGACCGCGCAGCCGCGCCAGCGCCTCGGTGACGACGTTCTGATTCTGCGCATCCAGCGCCGCGGTTGCCTCGTCCACCAGCAGGATCGGCGCTGGGCGGATCAGTGCGCGGGCGATGGCGACACGCTGGCGCTCGCCCCCCGACAGGCGCGCGCCGCCCTCGCCCACCATCGTGTCCAGGCCTTGCGGCAGGCGCTCGGCGATTCCGGCCACCCCCGACTGCCGCGCGGCCTCCATGACCTCGGCGTCGCTGGCGTCCGGTTTGCCGACGCGGATGTTGTCGGCGATGCTGCCCGAAAACAGATAGTTGTCCTGGAAGATCTGGCGGATATGGCCGGCCAGGCGCGCGCTGGCGATCTGTCTCACATCCACGCCGCCCACGCTGACGCTGCCCGCGGTCACGTCGAAGAAGCGGGCGATCAGCCGCGCCAGCGTGGTCTTGCCGGAACCGGACTCGCCGATCAGGGCGACCATGCTGCCCGGCGCGATACGCAGCGTCACCCCGCGCAGCACGTCCGGTTCCTCCGGCGCATAGCGGAAGTCCACCTCGCGAAGTTCAATCGCGCCATCGCGCGGCGCCCGCGGCGTCTCGGGCTCCGGCAGCGGCCGCACCGCGAACAGCGCCGCGATGGCGTCGAGCTGGCCGCGCGCGCCGCGCAGCACTTCGCCATACCCCGCCACTTCCAGCAGCGCGTCGACGTAGCGGGCCGCCAGCACCAACGAGACAATGACCGACGCGACCGCGCCAGGCGCCAACGGGCCGCCGGCGAGATCGTTGGCCCACCACACCGCCGCCATCAGCATGGCGGCGAATGCCGCCTGCGCGGCCCAGGCATTCAGGACGGCCGCCCCCGCCGATAACCAGATCAACCGCGCGCCGGCCTGGCGCTGGCGATCGACCGCCTGCTCCAGCAAGCGCAAGCCGCCGCCGTCGCCATTGAACGCGCGCAGCACGGACTGCGCCTGGGCGAACTCCACCACGCGCTGGCTGGCCTCGGCAAAACTGCGATGGAAAGCGCCGTCCGCCCGACGCGACATGGCGGCCGTCAATGCCAGGACGCCGGCCAGCAACGGCAGCGCCAGCAGCGCGATCACACCCAGCAACCAGTGCTGCGCGAACAGCGCCACGACCAGCACCATCGGCGTCACGATTCCGGTGAGCACCGGCGTGAACACGTGCGCGGGAAGCTGCGCCACGGCCATCATGCCCTGCGTGACCACATGCCCCAGACGCGCCGTGTTCGCCGGCGTGAACCATCCCACCGGCAGCCGCGCCACGTGCTCGCCCAGACGGTGGCGGCCGCTTTGCAGGATGGCCACCCCCACGCGCACGCCCGCCCGCTCCACCTGGCGCCGCAACAGCCAGCAAACCGCCACCTCGCCCGCGAGCAGCGCCAGCCAAGGCGCCACCCGCCGCACGTCGCCGTCGAGCAGATGGATCAGCACCGGGACCAGCGAGGCGATGGCCAGCCCGCACAGCACGCCATAGGCGACAGCCATCCCGGCATAGCGCCGCAGCACGGACGCCTCATTGCCCAGCAACAACAGGAACGTCTTCAGCATGACGCCCCCGCCGGTTCCGCCGCCTTGTCATAGCCGCCCATCGACCACAGCCGGGCATAACGGCCGTCCAACGCCAGCAGCGCGTCGTGCCGGCCCTGCTCGACGATGGCCCCGTCCTCCAGGACCAGAATGCGGTCGGCGTGCATCACCGTATCCAGCCGATGGGCGATCACCATCAGCGTGCGCCCTTGCGCGAAACGCGACAGCGCCTCCTGGATCGCCACCTCGTTGCCGGCATCGGCCGCCGCCGTGGCTTCGTCGCACACCAGCACCGGCGCGTCGAGCAACACGGCGCGCGCGATGCTCACGCGCTGGCGCTCCCCGCCCGACAGTTGGGCGTCCTCGCCGACCATCGAGTCATAGCCGCGCGGCAGCGCCAGGATGCGTTCATGGATGTTGGCGGCGCGCGCGGCCGCCTCCACCTCGTGGCGGCTGGCCGCCGGCCGGCCCAGCGCGATGTTGTCATGCACGCTGGCGTGGATCAGCCGCACTTCCTGCAGCACGAACCCGACGCGCCGGTACAGTTGCCCGGTCTCGATCTGCCGCAGATCCACTCCGCCCAGTGTGATGCGCCCCGCGGTCGGGTCGAAGAAGCGCAGCAGCAGCCGCGCCAGCGTCGACTTGCCCGCGCCCGAGGCGCCAACGATGGCCGTCACGGTGCCCGGCTCCAGCGTGAAGCTGATGCCCGACAACGCCTGGCGCTTTCCGTCATAGGCATAGGCCACGTTCTCGAAGCGCACCTCGTGGCCCGCCGGCGTCGCGCCGTGGCCGGGCGCCGGCGCCGCCAGCACTGGCGTCTCCAGCAATGCCAGCACGCGCTGCGCGGCGGCCGTGGCGCTGCCCAGGTCGTGCAGCAGCGTATGCAGCAGCAACACCGGCGCGCAAATGCCCGGCGCCACCAGCGCGAACGGCAACACCTCCACCGGCGCGATCCAGCCCAGGCCGACAAACAGGGCGCCGCTGGCCAGCGCCACCCCCAGCACCGTGACCGGGGCGATCATGGCGTGCGCGTGGGCCATCGCCGCCACAAGCGGTCGGGTGAAACGGCTGAAGGCCTCGGCGAGTCCGTCCACGGCCTCGTGGTAGCCGCGATGCGCCTTGCCGCTGGCGCTGAACGCCTTCACCACCGGCATCCCGCCGACGAACTCGACGGTCGCGCCGTTCAGTCGCTCGAGTCGGGTGATGAAGGTCTGCATCTCGGCGCCGCCGGCCTTCATGGCGCGGCGCAGGAACAGGAAGAACCCCGGAAACGGCAGCAACGCCGCCAGCGCCATGCGCCAGTCCAGCGCGAACAGGTAGATGACCGACAGCCCGATGGCGCCCGCCGCGCGGCCCACTGCCGTGTAGAAATGCGCGGTCAGGCTGTGCAGCGTGGCGATGTCGTCCTGCATCGCCTGCTTGACCTCGCCCGACGCCCGGCCGGTGAACCAGCCCAGCGGCGCCTGCGCCAGCCGCCGCGCCACGGCCAGGCGCAGGTGATGCGTAATGCGGTTATCGGCCAGATGCGCGGTCAGCTCGCCGGCGGACACCAGCGCCATGCCGGTGAACAGGCTGGCCACGCTGGCCCCCGCCACCCACCAGAGTTCGGCCCGCCGCGACGCCTGGGAGGCATCCACCGCATCGAGGCCCGCCAGCAGCAGTTGGGCGATGTGCGTCACGCCCGCCAGCGGCACCAACGTGAGCATGGTGCCCAGCGACGCCAGTACCGCCGCGGCGATCAGTTGCCCGCGTATCGGAGACAACACTTGCCTGAGCGGGCCAGGTCTGGCCGCGGCGACTACGGACGTGCTCATGAAATCGGACTACCCAGATGGTGGTGATAATTATTTGCATGACTATAAACTAAATCCTGAATTAGTTGCATACCAATAAACTAAATAATTGCGGGCAGGTTAAAGTGACGGATAGGCCGTCACCATCGAGGACCAGACATGAACCCGTCAGAGCGCCGCCCGGCGCGGGGCCGCCCGCCCACCATCACCCTGGAGCGGATCGCCGACGCCGGCATTGCGATGGGCTTGCCCAACCTCACCTTCGTCGGCGTCGCCGCGGCGCTGGGCGTCAGCCACATGGCGCTCTACAAGCACGTGCCGAGCCTTGAGGAGCTCAAACGCCTGATCGCCGAGGAGATCTTCAAGCGCTGGCAGATCCCGCAAGCGAGCAGCAGCGACCGTGGCGGCCTGAAGGAATACCTGACGGTGTTCACCGCGTCGGTGCGCGAGTTCGTCAAGGCGCATCCGGGCGTGACGCCTTATGTGATCCGGCGGCTGGCAGCCACGCCATCCATGATCGCCAAGATCGAGGGGCACCAGCGCCACATCGCCCACGCCTACGGCATTTCCCGGGAACAGGCGCGCATGCTGCTGGCGACCGTGGCGTTCCATTGCATGGCGGTCGCCGACACGGTGTATTCGGTGGCTGGCTTGGAACCGGTGGTAGACGCGGCGCGCGCGGCCGAGGAAGCCGAGATGGAAGCGGAACTCGATCAGGGCATGCAGGCGCTGATCATCGGTGTGCTGGCGATGCTGGAAGACGACCTGCGGCGGACTTGAGCCCGCCGACCCCGCTCTATCGCAGCTCGTCGGGCCCCAGGAAGAACTGCCGGTTCCCTTCCAGCCGCCTGACCATGAAATCCACGAACGTCCGCACCCGCAGCGGCTGTTCGGTGCGGCGACCGTAGTACAGATAGATGCCCTCGAGATCCACCGCGTGCCGCAGCAACAGCGGCACCAGCCGGCCGGCGCGGATGTGCGGCACCGCCGTGAAACTGCCCAACTGGCCGATGGCCTCGCCCGCCAGCACGGTCTGGGCCTCGGCGTCGATGTCGTTCATGCAAAGCGCCGGCGTGATCTCGCGGTAGACCTGCTCGCCATCGACCTGGAACGCCCACGGCGCCAGCTTGCCCGTGTTGGCGTGGACAAAGCCCGTGCACCGATGTCGCGCCAGGTCATCGATATTCGTCGGCGCGCCGTGGCGCGCCAGGTAGTCGGGCGCTGCGCAGACCAGCAACTGGATCGGCACCAGCCGTCGCGCCACCGTGCCTGCCGCCGGCAGCGAGCCGCCGCGAAAGCCCACGTCGGCCCGGTCGCCGACCAGATCGGTGAGGCGATCATCGAAATGCACATCGAGCTGCACGCCGGGATATTCCCGCGCGAACGCCAGCACGTACTGCCACAGCATGCAGTGGATCAACGCCCGCGGCGCGCTGATGCGCAGCGGACCGCTGATCTCGTCGCTGGCGCGCCGCGCGTCCGCCAGCGCCGCCGACAGCAGGCCCAGGGCCGGGCTGGCGTTGTCGAGCAGCCGCCGTCCCTCTTCGGTCAGGCTCAGCTTGCGCGTGGTCCGACGCAGCAGTTGCACGCCCAGCGATTTCTCCAGTTGCATCA
Organism: Achromobacter sp. CF-sbj1-Ac2-l; assembly: GCF_052698165.1. NCBI lineage: Bacteria > Pseudomonadati > Pseudomonadota > Betaproteobacteria > Burkholderiales > Alcaligenaceae > Achromobacter > Achromobacter sp. CF-sbj1-Ac2-l. The sequence continues at coordinate 5,269,705 of NZ_CP199855.1, forward strand.
CCGCGTGGCTCGCCGCCTGTGGCGAAATACCCTGGTCCACGGCGGCCTTGCGCAGGCTGCCGAGCATCGCGGTGCGCACGAAAATGGTCAGGGCGCGGACTTCGTTCATGGCGGATCCCCCAGCCGGTCGGAGCGGCCAATTAGCAAATAAACGTTGATTATCATTCTATTGAATAGCGTCTATTCGGAACACCCACCGCTCTCTACCATGCGTTCACCCCTTCCCCCTGATTGGAGAAACGCATGAACACCCCGACGGATTTCAAGAAAGTCTGGTTCATCACCGGCGCCTCGCGCGGCTTGGGCGCGCTGATCGCCGAAGCCGCCCTGGCCGACGGCAACGCCGTGGTCGCCGCCGGCCGCAACCCCGCCGCCATCACGGAACGCCTGGGCCAGGCGCCCGGCCTGCGGGCGGTCGCGCTGGACGTGACCCGCCCCGAACAGGCGCAGGCCGCGGTCGCCGCCGCGCTGCAGGCCTTCGGCCGCATCGACGTGCTCGTCAACAACGCCGGCTTCGGCCTGTTGGGCGCGGTGGAAGAATCGAGCGACGCCGACGTGCGCCGCATGTATGACACCAACGTCTTCGGCCTGCTCAACGTGACCCGCGCGGCGCTGCCCGCCATGCGCGAACGCCGCGCCGGCCACGTCATCAATATCTCGTCCATCGGCGGCTTCCGCTCGGGGGCCGGCTTCGGCGCTTACTGCTCGACCAAATTCGCCGTGGAGGGACTGACCGAGGCCTTGCATGACGAGCTCGCGCCGCTGGGCATCCACGCCACCGTGGTCGAGCCCGGCTATTTCCGCACCGACTTCCTGGACACCACATCGCTGGTCGTGGCCCCGGGCGAGATCGCCGACTATGCGGCCACGTCAGGCCAGGTGCGCAGGAGAGCCGTCGATCTGAACCACCAGCAGCCTGGCGATCCCGTCCGGCTCGCCGCGGCCATGGTCGAACTGGCCAACGCCGCCGAACCGCCGCTGCGCCTGCCGCTGGGCAGCGACACCCTGGCCGCCATCGCCGAGAAGCTGGCCTACGTTGCCCGCGAAACCGAGACCTGGCAGGCCCTGGCGCGCTCGACGGACTTCGCCGCGGTGTGAGGCATTGGCGTGCAGGCCGCCACTCCCCTCAGGCGACCTGGCTCGGGGCAACCCGTTCAGGCCACCTGATTTCGGGCTGGCAATTCAGCGCGGGCCTGGCGAACAGGTAGCCTTGGAAGCGCTTCAAGCCGGCCGCCTCGAGCCAGCACCATTCCTCTATTCGTTCCACCCCCTCGGCCACGGGCATGATGCCCATGGCCGTGCACGCCTCGAGAATCGCGCGCACGATCGCCTGCCGAGGGCCGTCCGAATGGATATTCTGGATGAGCTTGCGGTCGATCTTGAGCTTGTCGGGCTGGAATTCGGCCAGCAGGGACAGGCCGGCAAAGCCCGCGCCAAAATCGTCAATCGCCACGCCGATCCCGGCTCTGCGCAAGCGTTCGATGGCAGCGCCGAAATCCCCCTGGTTGGCGACGGCCTCCTGCTCGGTAACCTCGACGATCACCTGTTGGGGCGACAGGCCGCATGCGGCGATCTGGTCAAGCAGATGGTCCACCGCCGCGGGATCCGCAACCAACGACATGGGCAGCAGATTCACCGACAGCTTGACGTCTTCCAGGCGCAGGCGACGCGCCAATCGGAACGCGGACGCTTTGGACTCCAGGTCCATCCGGTAGCGCTGGACGGGGGGAACGCTGGAGAACAACTGTTCGGGCGATCCGCCGGTTCCGCTGCGGATCAGGAACTCGAAGGAAGTAACCGTTCGACGCATGGGCTCGACAATCGGCTGCAAGGCAAACTGATACGCCTGCTCCGCCAGCAAGCCCTGCCCGGGCGCTGCCTCGCCCTCCGTCACGAATCGCCAGTTGCGCGCGCTTTCCCCTTCAACGATATGGCTTGTGCCGCGCGCAAGCGCATACCACGAGAGAATCTGGATGACCCGGTCGTCGCTGGCCGCCAACCTGGCTTTCCGCTTCATTTTCTCGAGAATCAGCGCTGCCACCCGCTTCGAGTCGAGTTCACGCAGGTCGACCATCGCCATCTGGTCGCCCTCGAAGCGACGAAATGGCCCCTGGTCGCGCAGGAGATGCACGACATTCGCGTGCCGCTCGTCCCGCTGGATGGCCTCGAACAGCACCGCCAATTCCCGTGCGCCCCCCTCCAGCAACTGAACAAAGTGAACCCCGTCAAAAAGCAGTATCCCCGTGACGTTCAACGACGCATTGCGCGCTCGGGCTTTGCGGACGAGAACGCCGAGCGCATCGGCATCCAAGGGTTCGCAGACTCGGCTGCGGTAGATCAATGTCGATAGCATGGCGTACTCTCCCGCCCCAGGGACCAGCATGTTCAATATGAAGAGTGTACGTCGGGGACTCGTCCTGCCCTGGCGGATCGGGCGCCCCCGCATTCGGCCCGATGCGTCACGATCAGTCCCAACGATACGGCCGCGGCCACGCTCAGCGCAATGAACGCCGGCCCATAGCCAAAGCGCTGCGCCACCCAGCCGGCCAATGCCGGGCTGAGCGCCGCGCCGACGCCCTGGACGGCCATGACGGCGCCCAACCCGGCATTGACATGTCCGCTCCCGCGCAGGATGGATGCCACCAGGCCGGGCAGCGCCACGCCCACCAGGCCCGCGGCGACGCCATCCATCATCTGCACCGGCACCAGGGCGCAGGTCGGCGGCAACGTGGCGGCCAGCAATCCCCGCACGGGCAGGACAGCGCAGGCCAGCGTCAGAATCCGCCAATAGCCGTACCGACGGGCGTAGCGCCCCGCCAGCAACGCTACCGGGATCATCACCAGTTGCGCCACGATGATGGTCAACGCCGTGTAGGCGCTGGGATCGGCCTCCCCACGCGAGGTGGCGGCCTGCCCCAGCAGCGGCAGCATGGCCGCGTTGCCGAGATGGAACAGCATCATGACGAGCGCCAGCAGGCGCAGCGCCTTCGAGCGCGACAGCACCTGCCAGATCGTCGGCACTTGTGCCTGGGATGCCTGGGGCCGCGCGCTCGGCGCCGCGCCGCGAGCGACCTCATGATCGATTGCGGACGGCCGGATGCGGGCCAGGCAGAGAAACGCGCCACACGGCACGATCATCATCAATACGAAGACGGCGGACAGCCCCCAGCGGTAGCCCGCCAGGCCGGCCAGTGCCGCGGCCACCACGTTTCCCGCATGATTCCAGGCCTCGTTCAAGCCAAGCTGCCGCGGCAGGCCGCGCGGGCCGACCAGACCCAGCGTGAGCCCCATGATGGCAGGCGCAAACAGCGCGCCGATGATGGCGGCCAGGACCTGCGTCGCGGCCGCGACACTGGCGACGGGCATCGCCCACAACGCCACGTTGCAGGCGATCAGCGCCAAGGTGGCGCCGGCGAGCAAGCCGCGCTTGCGGCGGGACGCGTCCACCCACGCGCCCATCGGCGTCGTGGCCAGCATGCCCGCCAGACCGGCCGCCGTCATCAGGTAACCGATGGCATCGGCTTGCCAGCCATGGCCGAGCAGGAAAACGCCCAGAAACGGGCCCAGGCCGTCACGCACATCAGCCAGGAAGAAATTGACGCCGGCGAGCCAGCGCCGCGGGTCGTTATCCGCTTTCGGAATCGACATGATCGCGTCCTAAGGCAACGGGCCCTTGAAAACGAAGAACGCGCCCAGTCCGATGCAGCCGAAGCCGACCAGGTGATTGAGCGTCAGCCGTTCACCAAGGTAGAACACCGAAAACACGGCGAACACCGTCAACGTGATGACTTCCTGCATGGTCTTGAGTTCGGCGGCGCTGTAGACGGCGTGTCCGATGCGGTTCGCCGGCACCGCGAAGCAGTATTCGGCGAAGGCGATCAGCCAACTGGCCAGGACGACGACATACAGCGGACGCTCGCCGAACTTGAGGTGCCCATACCAGGCGAACGTCATGAACACGTTAGAGACCAGCAACAGCGCGACGGGCAAGAATTTGGGGGACATCTTCAGGGTTCTCGGGCGGATGACGGAGAAGCCGCCGGCGATCGGCGCAGCGGCTCGGTCCGAATGGGCGCGACGGCGGTCAGGGAGCGCGGTCGTACAGGGGTTGCAGCGCCGACAGGCTGGTGCCCATGCGGATCGCCTCCAGCGACGTGCCCAGGGCGTTGCGCGTCCCCAGGCCATCGGCGGCGAAGGAGGCTCCGGGCAGCACCGATAGACGCAGGCTTTCCGGCGGGAAGCGGACGATGCTGCCATCGGTCAGGATGACGCCGTTGGCTTCACCGCGCGGGCCGGTCAGCACGGTATCGACCTGGCCTTCGACCCGCTGCGGCCGCAACGCCTGCGCGCGCAGGTGCGGCGGCAGCGGCCGTCCCGTATCCGGCGCCGGCGGCTGGTCGTACACCGTCTGGCCGCTGGTGGTGTTGACGATGGCATCGGCCTTGACGTTGCCGCGCGATTGCGGGCGGCCGATGATGCGAACGGCGTCGCCAGGTTTGACGGCGGCGCTGAGCGCCTGGGACAGATGCGGCGGGAACCGCGCCACGGTGCCATCGACCAGCCGCAGGCCGTCGACCTCGCCATAAGGGTTCATCAGCAGACGCTGGACTTGTCCCTGCGCCACCGTCGACGCGGCGGCGTCGGGCGCGGGCGGCGGCGTCGCGCCAAGGGGCGGCGGCGTCGCGCCAGCAGGCGTTGGCGTCGCGCCCGCAGGCGGCGGCGCGGCGCAGGCCATGCCCGCGACAACGGCCGCGGCGAGGGCGAAAAAGGCGAATGCGGATCGAGACATGATGGACTCCTTGCACCGGCAGTGAACACACCGGTTTCCATGCAAACCGTGTGCCAACAAGGAGTTCCCTGCAAATCAATGAGTTGCGCCGCCCGACGGCCCCGCGGCGTCCGATCCTGTGACACCACGGCGTCACAGGGCCGGACACCTCATTCCAGGCCGTGTTCGGCCAACTTTCGGTAGAGCTGCTGGCGCGACAGGCCGAGCCGGCGCGCGGCCTCGGCGCGATTGCCGGCCGTGGCCGCCAAGGCGCGTCGGATCATGGCGCGCTCCAGTGCCGCCACCGCGTCAGCCAGCGGGCCATCCAGGGCGATACCGCCCTGGGCCTCCTGCGTGGCGTGCAAGGATGGCAGGCCGATATGCTCGGGGCCGATGGTGGTGCCGCGGCAAAGCACCGCCGCGCGCTCCATGGCGTTGCGCAGTTCGCGCACGTTGCCGGGCCAGGCGTGCGCCAGCAGCCGCTGCGCGGCCGCGCTGGAAAGGCGCTTGGGCGAGCCTGCGCCGATACGCCTCAGGAAATGCTCGGCCAGCAGCACCACATCGCCCAACCGCTCGCGCAGCGGCGGCAACGCGATCGGCACCACCTGCAGCCGATACCAGAGATCCTCGCGGAACCGCCCCGCCGCGACCGCCGCCGGCAGATCGCGGTGGGTCGCCGCGACGATACGCACGTTCACGGGCACGACACGCGCCCCGCCGATGGGGGTGATTTCCCGTTCCTGCAACACGCGCAGGATCTTGGCCTGCGTCGCCAGCGGCATATCGCCGATCTCATCGAGAAACAGCGTGCCGCCCTCGGCCTCGCGAAAACGTCCGGCGCGATCGCTGATGGCGCCGGTAAACGCCCCTTTAAGGTGGCCGAACAGCTCGCTTTCCATGAGTTCGTCTGGAATGGCGGCGCAATTGACGGCGACGAAAGGCCGCGCCGCCCGCGCGCTGCTGCGATGCAGCGCGCGGGCCACCAGCTCCTTGCCCGTGCCCGTTTCGCCCAGGATCAGCACCGTGGCATCGCCGCGCGCCGCCATGCCGATGCGCTTGAAGACCTCGCGCATGGCGGCGCTGCCGCTGACCAGCTCGAAGTCGTCGACCGGCGCGGCGTCGGCGCTGGCAGCGTCATCGCCGGCCGCCGCCACGCTGCTCAACGCCCGATCCAGCGTCTCCACCAGGGCGGCCCGCGCCACCGGCTTGGTCAGGTGGTCGAATGCCCCCAGGCGCATGGCGTCGATCGTGTTGGCGCCGCTCGCATAGGCGGTCAGCATGATGCAGGGAACCGGCGACAGCTCGGACGCCTTGCGAAGGAACGCCAACCCGTCATCGCCCGGCATGCGCAGATCGACGATGGCCAGATCCACGGCCTCGGCGCGCAGGCGGTTCAGGCCCGCGAGGGTCGACGAGGCCTGCAACACCGTATGCCCCAGGTCTTGCAGCGTCTCGGTCAGGCTGTCGCGAAATGCCGCGTCGTCGTCGACGATCAGGATGCGGGCCATGGCAGCTCCATCTCAATGCGGGCGCCCCGCGCGGTCCCCGCCAACCGGACCTGCCCGCCGTGCGCCTGGACGATTTCCCGCACCAGGGCAAGCCCCAGGCCGGATCCGCCCGCGCGGGCCGTGGCGAACGGCTCGAACAGGGTTTCGCGCAATGCTTCCGGCACGCCGGCGCCATCATCGGCGACCCACAACAACAAGGCGCCGCGCGGACTGCGGCCGGCGCCAAGCTCGATGCTCCCCCCGTCGCCCGTGTGCGCCAGCGCGTTCAGCAGCAGGTTGTCGAACGCCCGCGCCATCTGCGCCGGATCGAACCACGCGCGCGCGCCGGATACGTCACGGGCCACCGTCGTCAGCCGGATGCCGGATTTCTGCGCCATCGCCGCATGCGTCTGCGCCCGCTCCTCCAGGAAGGCGGTCAGATCAAGCACCTGGCGCTCGACGCGAAACGGCTGAGTCAGGGCCAGCAGGCTGGCCACCAGCGATTCGAGACGCTCGGTCTGTGCCAGCACCGCCTCGAGGGCGCCAGCCACGCGCGCCTCCCGGACCGGCCCGGGCGCCGCCAGCGCGTTCTCGACTTTCATGCGCATGGTGCCGAGGGGGTTGCGGATCTCGTGGGCCAGGCCCGCGGACATGCGCCCCAATGTGGCGAGCCGTTCGGCCTGCTGCAGTTGGCGCTGCATGTCGTCGGATTGTCGGCGCCAGCGAACGAAAGTGCGGCCGAGCCAGAGGCCCGATACCACGACCATGCCCAGCAACAGGCTGACCGCCAGGATCAGCGCATTGATCACGTCGCCGCCGATCAGCGGCACGCGCGTCAGGGTCCAGGCGGCGAGCGGGTCATTCGGCGTGTCGGCGGGACAGGCGGCGAAGACCACGGCTTCACGCAGGCCGGGCCGCATGTCGGTCACCAGCTCGGCCGCATCCAGCGCGCGCTGCGCCGTGGCGCCGATGCGCTCCAGCTCCGCGCTGGGCGGGTCACGCTTGATGCCGGTGCCGTCATAGGTGGGAAAGGCATAGGCGACCACCCCGGCGCCCGGCCGCCAGAAGCCGCCTTCCATGCCGGGGCGGTCCCGCAAGGCCAGATCGAGGATGGCCTGGGCGCCCGGCAGGCCGGACGCCTCTGCTTGCGGGCTGGCCGCGCCGACCTGTTGCAGGCGCCCCGCGCCAGCGCGCAAGGCCTCGCAACTGACCGCCGCCAGGTCGCGCGCACGAGCGACCTGGGAACTGGCGCCCTGGCGGCTGAGTGTCACCAGCAGGCCCGCCAGCACCAGCGCGACGATGGCGATCCAGAACCAGAGGATCGCCAGGTCTCGACGAATCGATTTCTGCGGTGACAGGATCGCGCTCCTTCGCGGGTACACGCCGGCAGAATACCCGATCGCGCCGCGCGATCGATAGGCCACAACGTGGAAGCGGTGTGCCATCGGCCGCAGGCATGAGGCGGGACGCTCGCCCGGGCGCCGGACGTCCCTCTCGTGAGGAGCCCGGCCACACCGCCGCCATGGCGGATCACGGCAGCCGCGATCTCAGGGCCTGAGCCGAGGCGGCAGGTTTTCCATGAGCCAGTCGATGAACACACGCAGGCGCTGTGTCACGTGGCGATTGTGCGGATAGACCACATGGAACGGATAGGGTTGGGGCCGCCAGGGTTTCAGGATCTCCACGAGCGCGCCACCGTCCAGCGCGGCCCGGGCCGCATAGGTGAAAGTCTGGATGATACCCAGGCCGGCCAGCGCCGCGGCCAGATGCGCATTGCTTTCGTTGACACCCACGCGGTGCTCGGCCTTGATCTCCCGCTTGTCTCCGTCCCGCTCGAAGCGGAACGGAAATGCGCGTCCGTTCTGCGGGGAAAGATAGCTCACCAGCCTGTGACCGTTCTTCAGCTCCTCCGGATACGCCGGCGTGCCGAAGTGCTTGAGGTATGCCGGCGCGGCGCAAGTGATGAGATCGGCCGTGCCGATATGCCGCGCCACCAGCGAGGAATCGTCAAGGGGGCCGCCGCGGATCACGCAATCGACGTTATCACTGATGAGATTGACCGTACGATCCGACACGCCCAGGTCGATCCGTATGTCGGGATACCGCGCAAGAAAATCCGGCATGGCAGGGATCAACACATCGCGCGCGGTGGAGCCTCCGACATCGATGCGCAGGTGCCCTTTCGGCCTGCCCTGCCCCGCATTGAATGAGCTGTCGATGTCTTCCAGGTCGCGCACGATGCGCAAGGCCTTGTCGTAGTAATCGCGACCTTCCGGCGTGACGGTGACGCGGCGCGTCGTGCGCTGCAGCAGGCGCACGCCCAGGTGCGTTTCCAGGTCCTGAACCAGCTTGCTGAGCGTGGCATTGGGCATGTCGAGCGAGTCTGCCGCCCGAGTGAAGCTGCCTGCCTCCACCACCCGTGAAAAGGCGCGTATGGCCGTCAACTGATCCATGCGGATTTCTTCTCCCGGAGCAAGCAAATTATCCACATGTATGGATAGTTATTTCGATTTTACAGTATTTATTCAATATCCAGAGGTCCTTAAAGTGACGCCATACCCTGCAACGCCAGCGCTTCGGAATGCATCCGGCGCCGTGAGACGTTGACGGGCAACCGAGCAAAAAGGATCTGGAGAACACCATGAATCAGCAACTGAACGGCAAGATCGCACTCGTCACCGGCGGCACCACCGGCATCGGCTTTGCCGCCGCGCAGGAATTGGCGGCGCAGGGCGCGCGCGTATTCATCACCGGCCGGCGCCAGGCGGAACTGGACGCCGCCGTGGCTGCCCTGGGCGGCGCGGCCGCCGGCATCCGCGCCGACGCCGCGGTGCTGGGCGACCTGGACAATGTCTACGCGCAGATCGCCCGGACCGCAGGCAAACTGGATATCCTGTTGGCCAACGCGGGCGGTGGCGACATGCTGCCGCTGGGCGCGATCACCGAGGAGCACTTCGACCGCATTTTCGGCACCAACGTGCGCGGCACCCTGTTCACCGTGCAAAAGGCGTTGCCGCTGCTGGTGGATGGCGCTTCGGTGATCCTGACGGCCTCGACCGTGTCGATCCAGGGCACCGCGAACTTCAGCGTTTACAGCGCCAGCAAGGCCGCCGTGCGCAACTTCGCCCGCTCCTGGGCGCTGGACCTCAAGGATCGGGGCATTCGCGTCAACGTCGTCAGCCCGGGGCCGATCCGCACGCCAGGCCTGGGCGGACTGGTTCCCGACGAGGCGCGCCAGGGCTTGTTCGATCACCTGGCCGCGCAGGTGCCGTTGGGACGCCTGGGCGAACCGCGGGAAATCGGCAAGGCCGTGGCGTTCCTCGCCTCCGACGCGGCCAGCTTCGTCAACGGCATCGAACTGTTCGTCGATGGCGGCATGGCCCAGGTGTAAGTGGCCGCAGGCCTCCCTGCCCGCTCCCCCTTGCTCCACGCGCCCGTCAACGCAGTCCGCGGCCAAGCCGCCACAGCCGCCGCAGGCGCAGGTTCAACGGCGTGGAACACGCCCGCGACACCAGCGCGCCCAGCGGAAACAGCAGGTAGAAGGCCACCTCGACCGACAGGGACCGCATCACGCCCAGGGCATCGTTGATCCATCGCTCGCGGATGACCAGCACGTTCAGTTGGCCAGCGTGTAGACGCCGTGGCTGCCGGGCGAGCCGGTTCCGGTCTTGCCGTACGTCGGCCACCAAGGTGCCCAGGACGTTCGCCCGCGCGCGCGGGCCTGGCGCGGGGTCCAATCGGAAAGCCAGCGGGCCGAATCGATTTACTATCCCCGTTGCGGATCCCCGCCGCGCCGTGCGAATGGCGCCCTGCCCACCCTACGACTGCCTGCCCATGACCATGACGCCCCCACGGAAAGAACACCGCCCGTCCACGCGGCGCATCCTCGCGGAGGTCGCCCTCCTCGGCCATGATCAACGTTACGGGCGGATGGTGGCGCTCGGTCGTGAGTCCATCGCGGATGCGCGGCTTGCCGAAGACCTGAAGTCGCTGGCGCAATCGGAGATCCACTACGAGCGGCTGCTGGCGCTGATGTCGGCCAGCGGCTCGCGCGCGACGGATCTGATCGTCACGCTGCTCGCCGACCCATCGCCCATGCTGGTGTTGCGTGCCGCCCGACTGGCGGCGCGTGTGGTGCCAGACGAGATCCTGGTCCGCCTGATGCCCGACATGACAAAGCCGTGCCGCCGGGAGCTCGCCCGCCAGCTCTGGCGAGCCGGGCGCGGGCAGGTCAACGATGCCGTCTATCCGACACTCGAAGGCGCGGCGCGCCGCCATCTGCTGCCTTGGACGACGGATGCATTCATCGGCGCCAGCCTGGATGCCGAACAGGTTGCATTGCTGGAGGCGCCGCAGTGGGCGGCGCTGGCGCAGCGCTTGCCGAGGCTCGTGCGCGACAGGCTGGCGCACGAACTGGAGCAGTCCGGCAATCCCTCCTATGCATTGCGCGTTGCCATCAGGGCGGCGCTCTATCGCATGCTGCGCAGCGACCGGGCGGCCGGGTTGAGCCTGTTGCGCGTGGCGGTCGCCCGCATTCCCGTCCAGGATTTGCCGCTGGCGCGCTATGCCTCTTTCTTCCCGGCGCAGATCGCCGCCATCGTCGAGGACCTGGGCGGCAGACAGCGCATTCCCTTCACCCTGCAGACCCTGCGGCGCCTGGAGGCGTCCGCGCTCTGCAAACTGTTGTCGGTTGACGCGCTCCCCGACCTGCACGCGGTCTTCCAGCAACTGCATGCAAGCCAGCGGGACGCCCTCTATCGCCAGGGCGGCGAAGCCTGGCGCGAGGACAGCGGGGCCTTGCCGTTCGAGTTCGTGCGGGAACTATCCAGCGCTGCCCGGCAGGCCGAAGCGCGCCGCGCGTTCTCGTCGCCACGCCTCGCCGCCGAGCCGCTGGTCCGGCTGCCGTACCTGTCCTGCCTGCCATTCCAGGAAGCGCTGACCCTGGCCCAGCCGTTCCTGTCGCAGCCCGATGGCGAGCTGCGCGCGCAGGCCGTGGCGGCGGTGGCAGGGACAGGACGATACGAGGCATCGAGCCTGGCCGCCATTCTGGATTTCTGCCGGGCCCGCGAGAACGAGCAGGACCCTGTGCGACTTGCCATGCTGACGGCCCTGGCGGCACTGCCGCCTTCGCGCTGGGAAGCCGGGCACCTGCCCGGGTTCACCGCGCTCATCGATGCCGCATTGCGCGCCCGCGACTGCTCGCACCAGACCATGCTGGCGGCCATGCAATGGTTGATGTCCATCATCACCCCCCACACCGCATTTGTCGTGGCCGCGCTGCCCGGCCTTGTCGAGCGCATGGGCGGCATGGGCAACCTGCGCCAGGGGCACTGGGAATCCCGCATGAGCGATGGCGAACTGCGCCGGATCGCCCCGCACCTGATGGGGCTGCTCGAGACCTGGATCCGGCGCGATCGCGCCCAGGTGGCGCTGCAACTCGTCTTTGGCTTCGGATGCCGGGCGAAGGCCGTGGACCTGTTTGTCGACATGATCTCCGACCTGGCCCGCGACAAACGCGGCAATGTGGCGCGTTCCGGGCTGGACGCGCTGGTGCGGCTCGGACTGCGCAAGCGCGCGGCGGAATTGATTCCCCAACTGCTGGGGGCCGATCCGAGCTGGATCCAGGTGTCCGCGGTCTCCTCGCATCTGCATCGTCGCAGGCAAGACCTGCTGACGCCGTTTCTGACCGCCCGCGTCTACAAGGGGCGGTTTCCCAGCGGCAAGGCGGCATTTCTCCCCGCCTACGAAGACGGATTCTTCCGGTGGACGGCGGCCCAGCAGCAATGCTATGCCGCCGAACTGCTCGATATCCTCACCAGCACGCAGCGCAACGCCTGGGAACTCTACGGCTGCGTCCAGCGCTATGCGGCCATGCCATCCATCGACCTGGCGCCGCTGGTCGACCTGGCGCGCCTCGACACGCCCGACCAGGCGCTGCGTGACAAGGCGCTGGAAGCGCTCGGACGCGCCGATGCCGGACGCGGGGTGGCGGCGCTGATACAGGCACTGGATGACGGCCGGGCCCGGGTCGCCATCTATGCCTTGCGGCGATCCTTGATGAACCTGCGCCCCGCGCAGGTGCTGGAACTGCTGGACCGCGCGCCGCGAAGCAAGATCACCGTCGCCAAGGAGATCGTCCGCCTTGCCGGCGACCTGAGGACGGATGGCGCCTTCGCATTTCTTGCCCGGATCGAAGCCGAGCCCAAGCTGCATCAGGACGTGGCGATCGCCTTGGCGCGAGCGTACTGGAACTTCCTCGACCGTCCCGAGGTCTGGCCCAGATTGCACGCCGCCGCGCGCAGCGGGCCGCCGGCCCTGGCGCGCGCAACCATCCGCATTCCGCCGACGGGCCTTTCTCCGGATGGCCAGCGCGCCCTGAGCCAGCATCTCGCCTTGCTGCTCGGGCATTCCGATGCCCAGATCCGCAAGGAAACGCTGGAACGACTGATCGCGATGCCTCCGGGGCAAGGCGCACCCGCGTTGTACCAGGCGCTGGCCGCGCGGCTCGGAGATGTCGATGTGTCGCTGGTCGAACTCGCGGCAGGCGCGCTGCTGGGCATTTATGCGGGAAGCCTGCCGCGCGAACTGGCGGACAGTTTCGCGGGCCTGAAGCGGGCGCATGCATTGGCCGCGGTTGTCGCCGCGTACCAGCAGCAACGGCAGCGTGGCCAGTTGGAACTGGCCGCGTCGGCGGACATGCTGGCCGCGGCCCTGCTGGCCAGGCGCTGGCATCCGGGACTGGCGCTACGACTGGCGTTCTCGGTGTTGCGTCCAGAGGCCGCGCTGGCGCTCGCGCGGCAATCCGCGGCCTCGGATTTACTGCATCCCGGCGTCGTTGGCGACGTCCTGGATGCGCTCGCGGACACGGTGGCTGGCGCGCGCCTGGATCAGCTCACCCAGGTCGAAGCGTGGTTGGGCGCCGAAAGCAATGCCGGCATGCGGCGCATCGGCCTGGGACTGCTGTGCGCAATGTCGGCCCGGACCGGATGGACGCCAGAAATGCGCCAGCGGCTGGATTTGTATCGGCACGACAAGGACGGCTGGGTTTCCGACGCCGCCGACCTGGTCAAGTACCCGGATGCGCTTTCCCCGCGCGCCGGCGGATGACGCGCATTCCGGGCGGGCGGCATGCCGGCAACCGGATCCGCCCGCGCCCCGCTGCCCGCTATCCCGGCAGCTTGCCGAGTTTTCCCTTGGCGCGTTCGGCCAGTCGCAGTGCCATGTCCTGCTGACGCCGCATCAGGTCGGCGATCTGCTCGGCATAAAGATCGATGAGGTCGCCGCCCACCGGCTCCGGATCGGCCCAGTCGTCGATCGCCACGACGGCCCCCGCCTGGTCCACACCCCAGATCCGGCTGCCGTCGCCCACGATCTTCAGCACCGGCAGGATGCCAGGCAGACCGGCCTCGGCAAGCTGGCGCTGCTGCGCCGAAATGCTAGCCCATTCGGGCAACTCCGGCGCATCGATGCCCAACAGCACCACGCCGCGCCAGAAGGTCCAGGCGGGGCCGACGTCGAACTCCTTGGCGCGCGGCCTGACTTCCTCGCGCGCCATCACGCACAGGCCATTGGTGCGCTGGCAGAAGGCCGTGAACGCCGCCGGCAGCGGGAACCCGACAGCGGCCTCCAGGCTCGCGATCGCGGCCGCGTCGGGCGCGGGCGCGGCCACCACCTCGAAATACGCGCTGTCCACGGGGTCCAGGATCTCCCAGATGCGTTTGTGGAACTGTTCGGCGGTCATGGTCATGCAAGCTTCCTGAATCAAAAGACAAGTCCCGGCCCGCCGCCAGGGCGGGAGGCCGGAATGACGCAACACTATAGCCGCGAGCGCGCCCGCATGGTCCGTGGCTCCGGTTCGACGATCGATGGCGGTTGGCTGCGCGGAGCGGTTCACGCCGGGTCGTTCAGAACATTCTCAGATATCGGCGACATCGCGCAGCCGCACGCCAGAAAAGCTGGCCGCGCGCAATGCCTCAAACATCGCGCGGTCACAGATGGGAGGCGCTCCCATGCGGTCCTGGCGGAAGATATGGGCGCCTCCCACAACCTCGGGTTTGAACACCAAACTGGCGCCGCCGACGAGGCTATAAAGCTTCTCGTCCTCGCCGGTCTGATAATTGTGATCGAGCTTGATTCTCACGCGAGAAGAGGCTTCATCCAGGGCATCGAGTCTGCGCAGCACATTGCCCAGGTAGTACCGAGGACCGGGGCTGCCGTCGGCAAGGCTGAAGTCGCATGCCACAAACGCAAACGCCTCGGCGTCCAACTGCTCAAACAACTGCTTCAACGGCTCCGAAACAATCCATATGCCAGCGAGCTCTTCCAGATCGCGGGGCATTGCGCCCTTTTGCGGAACATGGACCAGGTGGGGACGCGCCGGATACTGATCTGGCATTCCATTCGGGCGCGAGATGACGTTCATCCCCGGATCGATCAGCGTCTCTTCGTTGGCGATTTCCAAGCCGGGAACCCTGCCGCCTCCCAGGAAGCCGGCGTCGATCAGGAAAAACTTGCCCTTATGCGATGCGGCTTCGGCTGAAAGTGCAATGGCGGTCGGTTCGGTCACGAGAGCCGGACGTTTACCATCAACCGCCATAGCCTCGGCCCCCCATCCTGCCGCTCAAGGTCACTTCCATCGGGTCTCCTCTCTTGTGGTAAAGGCTTGCAAACGATGATGTCCGGGCGGCCCGGCTGCGGTATAAACAAGGCCCTGTCGATTGCACACAGAGGAACGACTTGTCGAACGCACGCGGAGCGATTTCATTCTTCAACGCAACGGCTGGCGCCATCCGGCGCCATGGCCGCGCGATGCTGGCGGCCGCGCCGTGGTCGCTGGCGGTGTTCCTATTATCGCTGCCGTTCGCCATTCTGGCCGCGTCGCTGTACTGGCTTAAGGGCGGCCTGTTCCTGCTGTCCGCGCTGGTCAACCTGATTGCATTCTCGCGCATGACGTACGCCTGGCACCGGGTCATCGCGCGCGCGGACGATACGCGGATCGATGCCGGCGGCAGTACCTCGCAAGCCTGGCACCTGGTGATGCTGGGCCTGCTGGCGGTGGTCGTGGCGACGCTGGCGCGCGCCACCGGCGACCTGCCCTACGTGTTGTTCGCGCTGATGAACGGCCCGGACTCGGGCCTGTTCTTCGCGGCGCTGGTGCCCGTGGTGCTGGTGCTCTGGCTGCCGATCCTGTACGGCTTGGCGCTGCTGGCGCCCGCCCTGCCGCGCGCCGCCGTGACCGGCGCAACCGGCTTGCGCGGCGTGCGCGCCGCCATGCCCTACCCGCGCTGGCCGCTGATGCTGGCCCTGGGCATCCTGGTGAGCGCGGGCGGCCTGGCCCACAGCGCGCTGTACGAGTACCTGGGCTACGCCCTGGACGGCGGGCCGTATTGGATCGTGGCCTATCTGACGCTCTTCATCGTGATGACGTTCGTCGTCGGCGCCATGGTCTCGGTGGCCTACCGGGACGGCGCGCCGGCGCGTCCCGCGTCCGACAGCGACAGCGACAGCGACAGCGACAGCGACAGCATCAAGGATGCAGCGACAGCCCCTTGACCGCCTTGTCCACCGCCCTTTTCGGACCGTGCAGGGCGATGCCGACCAGGTCCAGGTCGTCGGCCGGCTGGGCGCGGAACACGGCGCGGTTGGCCTCGTAGCGGCCGGTGGCGAACATGGCATGGACGAACGGCGCCAGCGTCAGCTCGCGGTCGCGCGCGATCCGGTACGCCGCCTGCAGGCCGGCGCGGTCCCCCTCGAACACCGGGATAAGAAGAAGAAGTGATGGGGAGGCTGGCTGAGTGAGGTAAACGTCCGGCTCTCACCGCGCAAAGCCCTTGCCTGAGCGCCAAGATGGCCTCTACGCGGTGAGAGCCGGACGTTTACCATCAACCGCCATAGCATTGTGCGTAAGTAAAGTCGACCAGGCGCTTGTCCGAGGCATCCTGCGGCGTGGACGGCTCTACTTGGAAATGACCGAACATATCGTCGTTGCAGATCCTCACGTCCCTGCGCTGCGTGCCTTCCTGCAATACGCAGGAACCGCCAAAACTGTGATTACTTCCGGCGACGCCAACCGGCAGATCAATCAGCCGGCTACAACCGATGATTCGGCCGTTTTGCTTCTGCTGCCCCAGCGATTGGTTGAACGATTCCACACGGGAGTTGGGATCACGAATCGGCACAACATTGACGCATTCGCCACTGGCGGTTTGGTTGCCCGGCAGCTTGCAGTCCGAGTACACCTTGCCATTGGCAATATGTTTCTCATTACGCGCCAGCAGGGCGATGCGGCTTGTGTATGCTTGCCGCAGGCAGGCGCTGTCTTGACAAATGCCACGCGCGTATTTAATCCAGTTGCGCTGTTCTTCAGCCAACGCTTTCTTGCCATAGGCATCGGTTGCGGCTAGTGCTGCCTTATAGGCCCCCTGCAATTTGCCATCCAGCGCGGAGGTCTCGGCATCGCTACAGATCAACTTTTCCGTCGTGCTCGCGGCCTTGTTGCAATCAAAACTGGCGGCTTGGGCGTAGGTCCCTAGCATTGCGAGGCCCAACGTAAAGAGAAGCTTCATCGCAGGTGTATACCGTGTCTTCAGTACGTCAGCGGGTGGGCGTCTTGAATGCGGCTGGGTCATGATCCTATCTTCTCAAGTTGTATGTCGATGATGTCTTTCGTACAGCACAACACATGCTAGCAAGTCGCTCTTCAGTGGATATATAACCTATTGAGCAAGGCACGGCCTGCCAATGAACGGGCTTTCAATCCACACGCCGCCTCAATCTACACTCGTCCACGTGCCAACTTCAGTGAACCGAATCTCAAGTCGAACGAAATTCGACACTCGCCGCCCCAAAGCAATGAGGAATTCGCGGCGTTGACGATGGCGTCCACGCGAAGCTTCGTGATATCCGATTGAATTGCGCGCAGGCTGGCGGGCATGTATTGGCTCCTTGGGCGTGAGAGAACTTCTTGCGCAGACTCTCGCCCCCCGGACCCTTCAGCGCAATCCGCAAAAAAAGGGACACACCACAAGACGCTGTCGAAGTTCACCTGGCATGGAACTAGAACTCTTTAATAATCAGATACTTATCAAAACCCCATCATTGAGTTTGGAACCAAGGTGTCATTGAATTTGGAATTTTTCGGAGAAAACGCCACTCAGTTTGGAACTCCGCTGTTTCGCCGTCGCTGGCGCCGGACAGTTGACACACGCCAGTGCCTCCGCCCAGTGCAGTAGTCAAATCTAGAATTACCGAGGCTCAACGATTCGGGCATTCGTGCTTATGCCTTTGGACCCTCCCTAACGCAAACGCGCCGCCAGCCAGATGTGTCCCAGCCCAACTATGGCTCGGAAAAAAGGGCCGCTAAAGGCGGCCCTTCTTTTTTATGGGAGCTGGGGGCCAACACGCGTGCGCTCAAGCAGCAGCAGCGCTAGTGGCCAGCGGAGCAATCGAAATCATGGATCGAGCGCCCAAATAGGGAGGCCCCACCGAAGTGGGGCCATCGTTCGGACCTAGTTGCATCACCAGCATTCACATCTGGGAGTGGCATTTCTAGGGCAGCGAAATCAGTGTACCGTTTTTGATCGCCCAATTCAACCCAGATTTCGAGCCAAATTTCGGGAATCGGTTTCGAAGCACGTTTCGGGCATCTTTTTCGGTGGTCATTTTTGCACGCTCCCGAGGACGAGCTGTATGCCGGCTCACCGCGCATCTCACGTATGATACCTATGATGTGACAAATTAAATGGGGACGCGCAAAGGGGGCGCGGCCTCCAAGACGGAGATCAGCATACCGATGGAATGGCAACTGCGAGAGACGGTGTTCTCCGTTCCCCGGATGGGGCGCTACCTGAACAAATATGCCGGGGACGCGGGGCGCGCTGGCGTCGCCTATGACCAGAACGTCCTGCTGGCCCAGGCATTGATGCCCGCTCTCCAGACGGTAGAAATTGCCCTCCGGAATGCCATCCACCACAGCCTGTCCAGGTCCATCGGACAGCCAGACTGGTGGACTGCCCTCCCCGCGCCCGAATTCGACTGGCTGCGCCTGGCCGTGAACGAAGCACGCACCAAGATCTCAAGGCGCAAGGAGGGCGCCACGACTGACAAGATCGTCGCCGAGCTGACCTTCGGATCTTGGACACGGCTATTCAACGTTCAGCATGGGCCCACGCTATGGAGGCGTCTCATGTGGGCATTTCCCACCTGTCCTAAGAGAAAGCGTCAGCGCGCACCGATTAGCGCGGCGGTAAACCGCATTCGGGACCTTCGCAATCGGGTCATGCACCACGAACCGCTGCTATGGGTGAATCCTACCGTGGAGGAGTTACACGCCACTATTCTGGAGGTCCTTGACTGGATCGATCCCGGCATCAATCGTTGGCTCACCCAGCACGACTCGGTGCGGCTGAGGTGGGCCACTTGCACAGCGATATGAACCTGGCGGTAAAGCGGCCGCCTAACACCTCTTTAACCGGCCTCGCATTGTCCGAAAGCTCTCCAGAGCGCCCCCACCGCTGAAGGTCTTCGGTCAATTCTTCGAACGACAGCGCACCATCCGCCACTCGATACAGGTCCGCAATTGTGCGGGCGTCCAGCTCAACTCCGAGCCAAGCGATGTTAGGCCACCGCATTCTCGGCTCTGCGGCGCAACTCCGTCAGTTCGATAGGGTTCAAGGGTTTCGTCATACAACGATCCCAAAACTCGGTCCGGGCACGTCGTCGTTTCGTCAGTTGCACATGCGGCCACTTGGTTGTATTCGATGTCTCTTGAAGAATCACAACCTAACTAGAATTTCGGCTGAAGCAATCGTCGTCAAAACGCCCGCGCGACTGAGATCGCAGCATTAGTCCCCCCCGTCCAAAAGGCGGCCGCCAGGCAGCAAAACTAGAATAGCTCTGCCTCAGCTGCACCTTGTTCCTTACCCCAGTTTTGCCAAATAGCCCGCTCCTCGTTGTAGGCCGCCAAATTCACAGTTCTCCGACGAATCTTCTGGACGTCACTCTTGCTTATGTCGAACACGTAACGGTCTGCATGCTCAATGATGACCTTTCGTAGAAACTGTGCGGTCGCCTGGTCGAGCACCGTACCTCTAGGCCAGCTTCTCCGGCCTATGCAATTATGGAGCAGGTGTGTCGGGCTGATGGGCATCAGGATATCTACGTTGTCGACACCCCACCCTCCGCCAAAGCTATAACTGGCCGGACCACGGTAGTTGAGTCTAATTAGAGGGTTATCTGAGGTCGGCCACGATACGCCCGCGGGGGCATGCACAATCGTCCATCGTTGATTGGTGATCTTTGTGATGGTTTCCGTCAACACATGCCGCACACTCCACAGCCACAAACGCCGCCCTAGGATAGTCCTCGTTTCGATAGTGCCATCTCCTTCCGGGTTTCGAACCACTGAGATTTTGACCGGGAAGGACTCCGTAGGCTCCCAATCTGGTGCCCGCTCCGGCAACTTGATTCCGGCTTTGACTGCGGCTTCCAGGTATTTGACGGACGACTCCACCGTCTGATTCAAAAGCCCTTGCATCGAGTCGCGGTGTCTAGCAAGAAAAGCGCGCAGGCTCGCTGGCGTGCGGACATCTTGCGCAACCGCAAATCGAATCAATCTCCTCCAATGCTCTGGAGACATTCGTTCGTCATTGACCACAAGGCGAATAGCTTCTTGTGCTGGATCCTCGAACTCCTTGCTCAGCCAATGCTCAAGCTCATCTGTCTCTTCTTGACCGGCCACGTATGTGTACAAGTGCTGATGATAGGCTATGCCTCGAAGGGAATGGTCCTTCCATAGAGGAGCCTCGTTTTTCGGCACTAAGAGCCGATAGGTGGGGATCTTCCCGTTCTTCGCCCATTGCTTCAGATAGAGTTGGGGCACGTAGTGATTGTCTACGCGAAGCTGAGTACTCGTTTTCATCGTCTGTACCAAACTCCAACTATTGTTCCCAAAAGCCAAATGAAGAGCCTTTGTTCTGAAGTGCTTCTGTGGCCAGACATCAGGTTCAAGGCCGTACACCTATCACTCCGATGGCAAGCAGAGCACTATACGCGTACTCCACTTCGTCACATCCGACGATCCAACGCGAGCTAACATATTCGCAGATAAGTGTGGGCTTCGAACCAAATCCAATGAATCGGCGTAGCGTATCCAAGCCAGGTCGCCCCCTCCCCCGCCGCGCAAAACCGTTGCACTGACCGTCTGAATTCAAAACCGCCAACAATGAGTGGATTGCCAGATCATCGGGCAGATCACCACTCAGCAGCTGGCCACGGTCGCGCAATCAGGACGCTAGGGGCCCTTTCGGGTAACCCAGTATGAGTGCGATAGGCCATCGCCGGCCTAGGCTCTCTCGTCTGACATCGCAGCTGTATGAGGACAGCCTAAACCGAATAGCTGTTCTTCGCCGTCTTTAGGAGAGATTGCCCGTAGTGGCTGGGCTGATTGATCTGCCTGCTTGCAAATACGTTGATGGCCAGGTCCAGCTTCCCGCGCGTAGCTGCGAGCTGTTCGAGGCCTGGTGGCGTCAGAACTAGGTAGCAACCTTCGCCCCACATAGCCTCCGCATCGATGTCAACCGGGCCGGCGTCACGCCACCAATAGAGCTTTGCGACGACCTCCCCGCCCGCGTTGAGGAAGACGCTCGGCTCTTCGTTGTGCATGCGCCAACGAAGCCTCATCACCCAGTTCGGGCACAACGCGAACGGATAGGCCGCTACATCAAAGCCCATGTCCACGGAACAAACAACTCGTCTTACCAGCGTTGGAGCCAGCTCATCGTCGAGGGCGACGTGCTGGCCCAGCCAGACCGCGAGGGGCAACGTTTCATAGCACTGGTCGAAGTCTTCCCCGTCAGTATGTGCCGATGGTGCTCGAAATCGATAGAGACGATGCTCTGACAAGCGTGGCTTGAAGATTTTGATACGCGACACCTCCGCCACGACTTGGCCGTCCTGGTGTGCCGGGAAGGACGCAACGTCGCTGTCGACCTCGTCAACCCACTTCTTCTCTCGCTCGGACCAACCGGCGTGTCGGTCGAGCAGCGGCATGCGGATCCATTCGGGGCGCGCTTGCGGGAACGTCAGAGGCCGAGGCGGCAGGGGGCAACCCAAACGCTCCAACAGCGTCGGCCTGTCGCGGCCGTTTAGCCTGCCCGCCAGCCGCAGTTCTCCCGCAACGTGGCGAAGGGCGGCAATCGCAATATAGGCATGAGGCTTCAGGTATGTGATCTGCATTTCGAGGGCGCGAAGCTGAGCCTCTAGCCTTTTGACACCAGAAGGCCCGAATGCCTCAAGTCCGCCCCAATCTTGGATGAACATCGCCGCGCGCTGGCGGATTGTCATCTCGTCGATACCTGTCGCCTGCGCAAGGTGCCTTGCTGTGGAGCGCAGCATCTCGGTCCAGCCAAGCGACGACTCGACTCGCATTGCACCAGTTCTCTCGTCCTTGAAGGCATTGTCGCCCTCCGAGGGGAACTTCAGTTCGAGGCTATAGAAGAGCGGCAGTGGCTTCGCGTCCATTGAGACTGTCACCCCCCACCGATGTGACAAGATCGCGGCTGACTCTGCTACACATACATCGCGGTGATTGACCAACGCAGCCACGGCAGTGCCCAGCTCGGATATGAGGCCCGCGCTGTCAACAGCCAGCAGCGTTCCGAGCGCGCGCAGGGGGGCATCAAAATCGCCGGCCAGAAGTCGCCGCATAAGAGACTTGAATAAAGCTTGACCATGTCCTGCTTGGCCTGCCAAGCGCAGAGTGCAGTTGCGTGCGTGTCGCTGAACCTCGGCAACGGGCAACTGATAGGCAAAGTGCAGCAAGTCCTCCAGAAGATCCGTCTCGCTGAGTGGTTGCTCGCTCGACTGGAATGGCCGTCCCAGTTGGAATTCGCGAGTGCAGGCCATCTGCTCCTCAAGCAGCGACCATATGGCCGGCCAGTCAGGTGTCGTGCTAATTACCGGCAATATCGAATCCAGCTCTGTCAGCAGCGACTGGATATTCTCCTCGCCCGCCGTCACCGAATCGACGATATTCTCAAAGGCGACAGCAGACGTAGATGGCCCGTCCAAGAGCTTCTTCGCCTCAAAGTAGAGGAACTTGCCGCCGCCCATCCATTGGCTCCAGGCGCGCCAGGGGTCCTTGCTTGTCTCATAGTCCTGAATCAGCTTCTTGGCGTACTCAGTCTCACCCGCCGCAGCCAACCGCTTCACCATCAGGAAGCGACAGCGCGCGTCGTCCCGCAAGACTTGCCAACGCTCAAACATCCTCCGCACTGGATGAAGCGGAGCCTTCTCGGCCAGATCTCTGAATCGGTACGGGGCGTTGTAGTTCAGTTCGTCGCCATCCGCTTCAAACTCGAGTTCAAGCTCCTCGAGAGTAGCCGCAGAGTCGTACTTGCTGGGCGTAGAAGGGTGTCGAGGGCCCGGTGCTTCTGACATCCATCGGCCTATAGCGGCTTCAAGCTCCGTGGACGAGAACCCGTGTCTTCCAGCCGCGGTGCGAAGGCGCTGGAGCAGCCCGACCCTCTCATGTGCTCTGCTTACTACCTCGATCGCTCCCAATAGCATCAGCGTGAGCGGCTCAATCTGGCCGGGGCCTGCAGCGTCGGCGGCGACGTCGATGAAGTCGCCCACGTGGTACGGATCCCGGTAGTGCGGTTCCATGTAGAACGGTAGGCAGAGCCCGCACCAGACGGTAGCGCAAGGTAAGACGAAGTCAGGGCTTCGCCGGGCCATCCCCTTCATGAGTAGATCGACGCGGTTCGGCCAGCCAATCAGATACCAATCTGCCAGTGCCTTTGACACCTCGAAACCGAAGCGAGGACCGACCTGCATCGCTTCCTCAATCAGCGACATTGTCAGGCGGTGCGCGGCCGAAGACCCTTCCGTTTCGGTCATGCCGCTGACCTGGCGCATCAAGCCTGAGAGCCGCTTGACACGGCGCTCCGGGTCAGCGGTGTTCGCAAGGACGAGGATGTCCCGCCAGATTGCGTACTGTGGATCTTTTTTGGGAGGCAGCGCATAGCCAAGGCATT
This sequence comes from Achromobacter sp. CF-sbj1-Ac2-l, assembly GCF_052698165.1. Classification (NCBI taxonomy): domain Bacteria; kingdom Pseudomonadati; phylum Pseudomonadota; class Betaproteobacteria; order Burkholderiales; family Alcaligenaceae; genus Achromobacter; species Achromobacter sp. CF-sbj1-Ac2-l. The sequence goes on from NZ_CP199855.1 coordinate 5,292,993, forward strand.
GTTCGGGAACTGTCGCCAGCAACTGTTTCGCCCGCTCTACGTCCCCTACCGCAGCCAACGCGATGGACAGATCCGCCAACCCGTCAATTTGTTCACTCGGCGTGCTTTCTTGAAGCTCCGTAACGAGGGCGTTGAGCCGGTCGACGGCCCCCGCACGGTCACCGTCAACCCGATACGCATCGACGGCCAACCGGCGCCGCAGGTACGCAGTACCCCCCAGCGTCGATGAGGTAATGGCTGCATCAACTGTTCGAAGTACGGCGCGGTACTCATCCTCGCCACATTTGGCGCCGAGTCTAAGTAGCGCTTTCGCGAGCACGGGGATCGCTTTGAATGCCTGCTGAATGCGATATGACTCGCTACCGGCGTCTGAAGTCAGACGTAGCACGGACCCAAGGGCAACGCGGGCTTCGGCCTGGATGCTGCCAGCCTGTACTGCCGAGTTGTCGACAGCGGCGCGACCTAAGAGCACGCCTATCGTCGACGCGCGCTGCTGGAACGGATGAAGGAAGGAGTGCTTCGACGGCACCACACTCGGCAACGGTTTGCCAAGCATCGTACAAAGCCTCGCGTGATGCATCACCGCGCCGACCAGGTAACCCAGCCCAGCCAGGTCCGTCTCGCCGTCGCACATGGAGATCATCGGTGCTACCAACTTGTCGAACAGGGCCTCGGCTAGGTCACGACGGCCAGCTTGGCATGCAATCAGTGCCATACGGCGGCGGTCGCCATTGGGCACCTCTCCGAAGCCGGGAAGGACGGCAGCGGCATCGAACAGAGAAAGCGCGTGCGCAATGGCGCCACGCCGACTGGCCAATAGCCCTGCGTGAACCATCACAGAAGGCTTGTCTTCGTCGGTTACCCCGAGCTCGCTGCAGAGGTCTTGTGGATCGTCGTCAACCTTATGGAGGAGCGTCGCCTCTGCGGCTTCCGTCCGCAAATGCCGGCGCAGCGCGGCGACAGTTTCTGGATCCACCTTTTCGGCCTCGCGTAGCCCCTCCGCGGCGAGATGGTCAATCGCTGCCTGTATCTGCTCTGCATCTCGGAAATGGACAGCGCGCCTCGCCCACCTCTTGAATTCGTTGATGTTGTGGTCGTGTCCGTAGTTCTGGAACTTGGACGTATGGAGTTGCGATAGTGGTTCTAGATTTTCAAATAGCTCCTTCGCGCGCTCGAAGTCGCCTCGCGCCAACAGGGCGTCGACTACCTCGTAGCCCTGGCTGGGAAAGTACTGCACGAAAGAGACGGCTGAATCGATGTTCCCGACTGCCAGCATCGCGAGCGGAAGCTGGTTGGCATACTCAAGGGCTGTTTCGCGCCTGCCCACTTCGTCACTACACAGCAACAGCTTTGTGAAGGCCGTCGCATCGTGCGTTTCACGCACTGCTAGCAGAGCTAGCCGGATATCAGCGTGGATCTCGGTGATAGAACGCCCTTCGGCCAGGTGTTGCCTGAAGCGAGCGGGAATTGCCAACGCAAGTACATCGGCACCGTCCCCAGCACGGGCGCGGTAGCGCAACTCAAGCCACCGCTGCGCGGATTCTTGCGGCGCGTTCTTTGCCAGTTCGGCGAGGTCGCGGTATACGCGCCGGGAATATTCGTCGTCGACGCTACCGAGGCGAATTCGCGGTTGGGCGATGACGAACAGCCTGAAGCTGTTGTGGAACACACTCCATCCCAGGGATGAACTGCGGAGAAGGTGCCGTGCAACGACCAGTGCTCGCTCAATCGCAGACTCCTTGACCACCGTGGCCAACAACCGCAAGTCCATGGGTGCCTCGGCCCGGGCGATAAAGCCAAGCACGTCCATGGCATCGCTGTCGCTTGCGATTTCGCGCCAGGCGGCGGCATACACGGTCCCAATGTCACCGTCGAACGGCATCCCGCCACTGAGCAGGTGCTTGCGGCCGGCTTCGTCCGCGTGCAACAGTGCCTGAATCAAGTAGCGCGTTGCCAGCGGGTGGCCATGCGTGAGCTTGCTCAACTCCAATCGCGGAATGTCGACAGGCAGGCCAAGCGCATCCGCCATCCGGGCGACTTCCTCGCGACCTAGGGAGCTCATGAGGACCTGCCGCTCGCTCTTCTCCGCTTGTTCCTTAACGGCGGGCTTCAGATTCGCAAGATCCAACCGCTGCGTGCCGAGGACGAACACAACCCCCTTCGGAATGGCCGCCGGAAGAGGTAGCTCCCCAAGCAGTGAATTGGTCGGCAGCTCTTCGCGGGGAACATGGTCGAGCCCGTCGACGACGACGATCGTTCGGATCCCGTCGCGGTCGAAGCGTTCCCCGGCCTGCCGCACCAGGACGCCGAACTGTTCGCGCCGCTCATGCAGCGAGTCATCGCGAAGACGCAGCCCGATCAAACCGCTGTTGCGCAGTTGCGCGCCGACATCGGTCAAAAAGTTATCGGCCTCTCCGCGCCCGACGCCCTGGGCAGCGCCCGGCACATACGCCAGATAGCGGACGAGCCGGGTATTCGCTTGGGTGGCCAGCGCCACCTGTAGGAGGGTGGACTTCCCTGAGCCAGGCGGCCCTATGAGTGAGACATAGCCCTGGCTGGTGGCTTGCAGCGCGGCCAATAGCTTGACCTCAGTGTCGCGGTTGCGCTGGACATAGGCGCCGACTGGGAACCGATGGATGAGCAACGTCTTGACGGGATCGCGCCAGCCAAGCTCACGAAGCAGCTCGTCACGCGTCCACCTGTCCTTGTCCCGTGAGTCGACGACCAGCTTGGGCAGTACGCTGGCAATCTCAGATGCCTGTCTCGCCTGTTCGGCGTTCAGCTTGTGCGACTGGACGAAGTCCGCCGCAGCTCCGCACATCACACGGAGACTCTGCAAGAACCGTTCGAAGTCGCCATCACTAAGGCCAGCTTCCCGACGCAGGAGATCGATCAGTCGGCTCCATTCCGACATGAACCAATCCGCTAGTGACCGATTTGCATGCTGCCGGAACTCTTCAAGGAATGCCGCGCTGTGGGCGGGCGTGCCATCGCCTGGCTTGTCAGTAGTCGACGGAAAGTCATTAACGACCAAGCGAATCTCGACGCGGCTTCCCGGGTTGTCCTTGCGCAGGGACTGCCAAGCATGAACCAGGGGCTTCCAGAGGCCACTGGCGCCAGTAAACAGCGTCTCAACTGTGAAAGTTCCCGGAAACTTGGACGTCTTGAACTGGTGGCCGACCACCAATCCATCGAAACCGAGGACTAGGTCGTCAGCGATACCCGCGTTGCGGTCGGCGACGCCGATCCAGCGCAGCTCGTCGCGCTCGAGCGCTGCGTAGATGGCAGCGCCCGCTCGCTCATACTGGCCGATATATCCACGGAGTGCTCGGCGTTCGCCTTCCGCCGGGGCCGTTGCAGGAGCTGCGGGGGTGGAAAGGTTCGGCTTCTTTGGTTTTTTCGGGGCCATGGAATTGGAGTTGGATAGTTGGTGCCAACATGAATCAAAGGAACGGCTTCAGCATCAACTGGAGCGTCAAGCACCAGATGGACATGCAGCTAACTCATCGAGCGCCGTTCTGCTGCAAAGTATGGGCCTGCGCGATAGCCGCGGTCATTCGAGAGCTTGGTCGTGAATGACTCTGTTCAATCTGAAGCAGTCAGCCGAGAACGTGCTGTGATTATTCGCTTCTGGCCGGAAGCCGTCTTTGTCGGCAGACCGCTGCCGACCCAAAGCGGAAGTTCAAGAGACCGAAGACGATGACCGCTTCGCAGCGGCCGCGGTCCTACGTTTAATCCGAAGTGAAAAGTGGGATGGTTACCGCCGATGGGCCTTCCGGAAGCGCAGCAGTGTGATCGATACTAGTCGTGAAGCCTGGTGGCAAGTGCTTGTACGTGGCCTTTGGTTTAGTGTCGAAACCGTGAATGGCTGCATCAAGATCGCGCACTGGAAGCGGAACGCATTGAGCTGTGAAAACCTTTCCCCCGTCGACCGAGTATCCAACGCGCTTGAACGCCTCGTAGTACGGGCTGACGACCAGCGAGCCGCCAAAGTATCCAGTATTGCAAACCACCACATTGCAGAAGACCGTTCTTGACAAAGAAACGGCCAACGACTCAAAGAGCTTTACATCACGGTTGTAGGCTATGACAAATAAGTGGTGAACCCGACCGCGATAGAGGAGCGCTCGCTCAATGTCCATGAAATCGTAGCAAATGCTGACCCCGATTCGTCCAAAAGGTCCTGCATCGAAGACATAGACGTTCGGGTCCGAATGAAATGCCCATGGTGGCATGTACTCTTTGAAGCCAGACGCCTCAGCCGGTGCAGGGTCTCGCTTGCCGAACCAGACTCTGGCAGCATAGCGTGAAGGTGTACGCTTCCAAAAATTTCTAGGGACAAGAACGAGACCTTCATTTTTTGCAGATTTCGTTCGATGATTCAGACGGTAGTCAACTCCAACGATCGCCAGTGCGTTCATGGAGCAGACAAGCCGTTCGAAGTCATCCAGTCGCGTTCTTGGGAGTGCTAGCTCAGGGAGAAGAATGATGCGAGGCTGATCTTCATGGTCTGCCAATGCCCTCATCGCTCTGCGAATCTCGTGCCATGCACGGCTATCCTCGGATGCCGAGATTTTTGGCTCACCACTATCAGTGTTCCATGCAGCCGTGGAATCCAAGGTGGTCTGAATTACGCCAAGAGTAAGCACCTCAACCAATGCTGGCTTCTCAGAAATCATGCTGGTCCCGTTTCAAAGTAGCGCTTCCAATCAACGTCAGTGAGGTGCATGAGATTGACAGGCGTCACTTGTCGAGATTGCTGATTGAATGTCGAGATTTGATTTGCCTCAAGTTCGTTCTGTGCAATCGAGATAACGCGCGCCAAATCCGCGGTGTCGATGAGACTTACCGGATCATGCTCAGTGTCATCATCGGAGCCAGGACTCCATGCTTGATAGAGGTTGGCGAATACATTCTCGGCCGTGCGTGGTTGAAGACACGCCTCAAGAATTCCAAGAGTTGCCGATGAATAGGAAATCTCGTCTCGCAGGAGCTGAGGGAGATGCCTGAGCATGCTTTCATGCCCAAGTCCATTCCATTGCGCCGGAAGTAGGAACGAGCGCGAAAGCAAGGCAAAGAGGCACAGGCCAAGACCGCGAATTGGATTCTGTGCAGAGCCTATTTCGCTCACGACGAGCGGCGCATAGCGTCTGTCATAGATCTGGCGCCGCTGGGGAGCCTGTCGTAGAACTCCAGTTCCTGGCTCTCGCAGCTTCTGCTTCCACTCTTGCCAGGAGACAGCTGTCGTGTCGATGAGATGCCTTGGTAGCGCGAAGTTGAGCGGGTGTGCGCAATGGGAGCGTGTATCTATGTCTTTACGCGATGCGCGTTCAAGATAGTCTTGATCCAACGTCTGGGTGGTAGACGACAGTAGCAACGCTGCTTGCCTAACGATCTCTAGGCAGGTCCATTCGCCGAGCCGCCATTCCGTTGCAATTCTGGGATCGCAGCTTTCCCAGATCATTGTTGCCCAGACGGGCAGCGGTAGAAATTTCCCCGTCTCAGATTCCTCGAATGATTTCCAAACACGAGACGCTTCAGGGGACAGAGTCGCTACTTGTTCCATGTCTCGGTAATCAAGGCGACCCATCATCGCGTCAAACCACCACCCTTCTTGCTTCATTTGAGCCGACTTAGTCGCTGATGCGATCCGCACTAGTGGTGTGATTGGTGCATCTGCAGGAAAGAAAGTCCACAGATCGTCGGATTCGGGCAGTGCCTCTACGAGAGTTCCCAAGTGAACGATCAGCTCAGACGCTCGACGAACGGGCTTGCGAAGGTCGAACTTACATCCCCACCAAGCAAGCGCAACGCGCAGATCCGGCAGCACTTCATGGCCCGCTAGCAGCTCGCGACCTTTGTCGACAAATGTTTGATTTAGCGGTTTCCCCAAGAGTTGCAAGGAGCCTGAATATTGCTCCAACAACACAGTGGCGCAATATACACCGACGAAAAACTGATTTAGGCTTTTCTGTACAAACCATCGGCCTGTTTTAGGCTGACATTGGTTAGTAAACTTCGCGATATCCCGCAGAGATCTAAGTGCGGCAGCCCTACGCCATCCTGCCGCATTGGTATCAACAAGCAATTGTGCAGCTCGTACTGTTTCTGCAGCGAGTACAGCATAAGAATTGCCGAGAATGTAGCTGGCAGCTAGCCGATTCACCGGATCGCTCGCATAGCGATCGATGTCATCAAAGAGAAGCTCCAGCCCCGTAGCGCCGAGGCGGCGCGCGATGGTCAGAGCATGGGTCCACAGACGGACACGATCAGGCCGTTCTCGCAGAACTTTTCTGACTAGGCCAAATACCCTGTCGGCAATGCTGTTCAGCCGAGCGTGAATCTGAGAGTCACTTATGCCAGTAAGGCCAGCGATTGGATCAAGCGAAAGACCCCCGCTATGGCGACTGGTTGCTTGAGTCCCGGTCGTTCGGTTTTGCCCGGACCCACCATGTCGGATATCGAGTGTTTCCGGGGAAGCAAGTCTTGCTTCGGCAACGCGGGCAAGACGAGTCGCCGCGAATGCCAGACGTGTTCGTGCTGGCATCTCCGCTTCAGGAAGATCTACGAGCAATAGATGCTCCAGCTGCTGCGACAGGATGGAGAGTTCGTTGTCTTCGAGCGCAGTGAAGTCTGTTTTGCCTATTGCTGAAACCAGCGCAATCGTCTTCGTCATTAGCGGAGTTGGAAACTCCGGATCGAGGCGGCATTCCATTTGGGCTCGATCCCATAGGTCTGACCCGGCAAAGCGTTTGCTGGTATCGCTCGTTCCCAGTAGTTCCCCTAGGGCTTTCGGTTCGGTCTTTGCAGGGTTAATGCTTGCACCGGAACCTAGATTATCGATCACATCCTTGTAGTGATCGATCCACGTTATCAGGTCATCAAACGTCTTGGCCAGTATCACATGATCATCGACATAGCGGAAGTGCGCGACGCGTCCGCGAGGGAGCGTTTTCTGTACCTCTTGATCGACCGGAAGGAGCGCAGCGTTTGCGAGAAACCCTGACACCATGAGCCCAGTAGGAATTTTGTGGAAGGTCTTCCGAGACTCATCAAGTTCGATGTGCTTCAGTTCGGCGTCCGTCCAACCATCAAGGTTCAATGGAAGCTGTGTTAACGCTTTTAGCAGTCGCTGAACTTCTGGGCGCAATTCGGCTGGAACAGACTGGGAGATTGCATCAACGCATGCTGTAAGAGGGATGGACGGATAGAACTTCTCAAGATCAACAGATGCCCAATAGACGTCGCTCTCGTTGGGGCCGGTTGGTACGTTAGTCCAATAGTCAGCGAGAACAAATGGGCATTGATTGGCTCGGTGCATGCGACGCTGAAAGCCAAGCTCTTCGCGCTCATCGTCATCAAGGCTGTCCACCTTGGAATAACCGTGTGCCGCTGCTGAAACCGCCAAGGCAATGTGACGCCTAAATAGTGGCCAGGATTGCTGAAACGGCCGATAGATTCGGCCCGAGGAATGTCTGTACGGCCCGATTTTCCGTATCTTATTTCCGTGAATATCTTCTTCAATCCATGCTGACCGGAAGAGTCTGTTGCCATAGCTCCAAACGGGCATCTGTTCGTCGATATAGCGTCCTAAAACATTCACGACGGCAACCCACGCCACTTGATCCCTGACCGTGAAGTGGAAGTACTGTCGGACCCTAGGGTTCCCATCTCCATCAGGGTTCTTCGGAAAAGCCATGGGCCGAATGGGTGACATCCGAAATCTTCCGGAGAGTAGATCGTCACCAAGACCCCGGAGTTCGTGACCCAAGTGCACTTCAAAATGAGCCAAGTCTGCCTCGTCGATCCAGATGTCGCCAGGGACAGACGCTCGCTTCACCTTCTCCCATGCCCAGCGCATGTTCAATTGGTCGCATACCTGACTTAGAAAACTACGCATTCTTTCCTCGCGCAATAACGTCACTTGCATCCATGCCTTCAGGTGGAACTACAAACCGAATGCTCTTACTTCTGGCCCGAAATTCATTGGCGAGGCACTTCATGAATTTCTCGCCTGCAGCATCACCATCGGGAACGCCCACTAGATCAAAAGGGAGAAGCTCCTCGACCCATTCAGAGCGAAACGATGTAGCACCTAAAACTGCAACTGCGGCTAGCCCGGACCCCTCCATGGAAATTGCATCTGGAACGCCTTCGCAAATGTGGAGGAGGCTCCCTGGTTGCAACTGGCTAAGCCGTTGACTGTTGAACATAGGCTTAGGGATACCACTTGGACCGAAGAATTTCCTACTGGTCTGAAGGCAGCGAACCTGTAAATACTGAGTGATGGCATCGAATTTGAAGGGGAAAATTAGGGCATAGCCAGACCAGCTTAGGGCTCGTCGGCTCCCGGACAGTCCTGCGCTACGGATTCGATCTGGCCCCCAATGCCTTTCTAATTCTCGATACGCCCTCACCGGGTCTACGAGTTCCACGACGCCGAACCTAAGGGCCAGATCCGGTGTAATTCCGTGAGTTTGGAGGTAGGTTGTTCCCAAGGACGCTTTGACTGGTCCGCAGCGCGCCACGAGCCAGGTGTAAAGCTCGAAGTCAGGACTAGTCGAGGGTGCAGAAGGAAGGGGGTTAACTGGCTTGGGACTTGTAACCCGCGAAAGTGAACGAGCGCGTAGGCCATATGGGACGTCGCCGCCGATGATGCCGAAGTGGTGGCAGAGCCAGTTACAGGCATCCATAAACCCAAGGCCGTGAATCTTCTGGACTAGCGTGATTGCGTCGCCATGCTCACCGCATCCAAAGCACCTCCAGGTATTTCTCGCTTTGCTGACAGTGAAGCTTGGAGTCGCTGTATCGTGCCCGTTGAAGCACATCGCCTTGTTGCCACGTAGGGTGATCCCTACGGCTGATGCAACGTCCACTATTGGCAATTCGCGCAGGCGTGCAAGCGCCTGATCGCTTAATAACTTCGGCTTGGCTGTCGATAAGCTGGACCGCCGCAAAACCGTCCTCCTTACGTTATTTTATATTTTATTACTACAATTATCTCATGGATACAAGGGGCTGGATCTACTGGCATCTGAATGGCACTGGACACACAGATCAAAGCAACGGGAGCCTGCCCGAGCAAGGTAGCTGCGGCAAGAATTCAGCCAGGAGTCTAGGCATCGATCTCTCTGCGCAGTGAACAGTGGCGTCAGAAGCAAGGCCCCGTCGGCGCTAGCGAATTGGCTTTGTCTTGGGACTCATGACACGCTTTTTAGCGTTTCTCCTTACGGCAAATGCTAGCGGGCTAGCGCATGGTCATTTAGATGGATCAACTGAAGTACCGGGAAGCGGCTGTTGTCGAGCTTCCGCTTTCAGCCTGAAGCGGTCGCTCGGAAGTCTGCGGCAGCCGTCTGCTTCTGGCCGAAAACGGCCGCTTGTGCCAAATCGGCGGCGCCTAGCATGTCGGAGTGGTCTTTCCGCAAATTTGCTTGTCGGCCTTTTTGCGTTTGCTTGTTAAGGCACTTTCACGAGATAATTGCCCACACGCAATAGCTGGTGCGCCTTCGACAAGGCAATAGCGTAGTCCCACGAGAGTGGTTCCGCCCGGAGCGGGTAATGACTTCCAGACTACGGAGCCCCATTATTGGGGCTTTCGCATTTCCCATTATGAATAGGCCCTTCTGCCTGTTCACGCTACGCCCAACGTCCATACGTCATGCCCCGCGCACAGACGGTCGCAGGTATGGTGAAGGCGGCACTTCCCAGACTGCCGCTCCACAGCAGAACCCAACCTCCTACTGCCGCTGTTGAGCATCAAGCTCAGCCACGGCCAATGGCCATCGAAAGCGTTGCTTCAACGCGATCTCGCACAACCTCCCGATATCTCCCTTCCAAACACGCCGTCCACGGGTGTTGCCTCGGGAGGCAACAAAATCTACTGACGCGTAAAGCCTGCCAAGCGCATTGACCTGACAGATGCTTCGTCTAACGTCGTCCAGGAGCCGAGGATCAATACGACTCAAGGGCTGGATCTCATTTCGATCCCTAGGTTCAATCCCTGCCGCCAACAGGCTGGGGAGCATTGCGAGTGGGATCCACTCCTCAATCCCTACCAAGGAAAATCCCTCTTGCAAGATCGCGGCAGTCACAGCCACTTGCAGCTGCGCAAGTTGCACTGTCGTATCGCATCTCAACGGCGCGAGCCCCATAAAGCGGAGGTCAACACCACACCTTCCGCACCCTGCAAAAGGGAGCGCATTGTGTAGACCATCCACAGCGACAGGGTCGCTGAATTGACACGCAGGGCAAATAGTGAGGATACGGTTTCCGTGCGTTGGACATATCATCCAGTAGCGCATTCGCCATTCAAACCGAAGGTATGGCACCACATCCTGGCGCAAGCAGTTGGGGCAGAATCCGCTGCGGGCAGCCCCCCGCTCACTCAAACGCAACCATCTCCTAAGCCAGCGATTCCGCCGAAATGCGTCAAAGCGCGAGACAAAGCCTTCAAGCGTTGCCGGCGGTAAGTTGGTGCCTTGCGCCATCCGAGCGGCGCTCCTTGAGCCGATGCCTATGTCCCAATCTCGATTGCGCGACAAATCAAGGTCATCAAGAATTTTCGATACTGGCGCTCCATGCATACACGCAACTCTCGCCAGCCATGAGGAGGTCGATTCATACAATTCTGGCTGCGGCAAGAACAATAGCGAAGGGATTTGCTCAGCCATTAACGTCTCTCTCGAGCAGATCCAGTTGAACCCATCGATGCTGCTTGAGCCAACGACTGACCGTCGGCTCCTCTTCACCAAGTAACGCCTGCAACACCCGCAAATCGCTCGAATTTGCGCCTCCGAACAACTCTTCTAACTGCCATGCCGGTGGGAGCTGAGTGAAGACGAGTGCATTTTTATCGGCGAGACGGTCCCACGCCCTTCTCACCACGGAAACCGCCTCGGAAGTGCTCAAAAGGCGTGTCAATCGCCCTGGTACAAGGTCATCGCCTGATGCGCTCTCAGAGATCCCCAGTGCCCTCACAAGTCGAAGCAATGTGTCCAAACTGAGGGCGTTCAGAAGCCCTCGCCGACCAGCGCTCTTTTGCTCAGGCACTCCGCGCATGACACGCGCCGCAATCAAGGTTGAGATCGCTAGAGACCCGGGACCTGCACTTTCACAACATAGCGCTCGCAGATCCGCGCCGCAGGAGCATTCAAATGGGCCTGCCCTCCTCCACGAAATGCCCCTGCCGCAGACGCACAAATCAAGCAGCAGGCACTCGTGCTCAACGCATGATGTATAGAGGGAAATCTCCCAGATAGCTTGTAGCCGGGCACCAGGCCTTGCCAGGCACGAGGGGCACACCTGAGGCCGCGTGTAGCGCAATTGATAGGTCCGACTGAAGTCGTGCCCAAGGAAGGCCGATCTGCGCCGTCCTTTCAACGAGTAGCTTCTGGGGATTGCCCTTTGAAGCCGACTCAGTGACGCGCCGAATGCATAGGATAAATAAGGCGCCGCTGTAGCCGGCATATAGGTGTGACCAACGGAAGCGGCGGCCCTCGCCAAATCCGAGAACTGCAATCCGTTCACGGTCAGCATTCGTAGGGCATATCCGTTTCCAGACTCGTTGTCGCCTATTTCGTCTTGGACAGGTAAGGGCCGGCCAAGTATGTGGTCAAAGAGAAGCAAAAGGATTCTCCTCGTCCGAAGCCCCCGTCTGGAGCGAATAGGCTTGACGCAAAGTTCCCGCTGACAAGTTCAATTCTTCTCGCTCAACGGCAAGGAGAATTGCTTGCACAAGAAGTAACTTCAACAGGCGAGGAGATCCCGACGTAACCCGGAAGATTGCTCCTGCCCATTCTTTGTTCTTGTACAACGATGTAAGGTCCGTTGCCTTGCATGTATCTGCCAGTCCCTTCAGAAATCCGAGCCACTCCGCACCCAGTCGAAAATGCGCCAGCTTGACAGCCACCGGAATTCTTGAGGTCAATTGAGGATCGATCGTCGCCAAGTTATCCATCATCTCAGTGCCCAGCAGCACAACTGGAACCTCTGTCGCGTTGATGAGCCGCTTTAGCCAATCTATGATGGATGTGAAGACCTTTGTGCCCGATGTGTGATAGACATGTTGGAACTCGTCGAGCACTATCACCCTGACACCTTGGTGCCTGATGGCGCTCACGAGAATTTGGTTGACATCATTGTTGTTGGCACGCCCTCTATCTCGCTGCATAGAACTGGCCATGGCGTACGAGAAATTGTTGAGCAAGCCCGTTTGTAGCTGGGAAACAGAGGGCTCTTCTTTTAGGCTCGCGCTGATCAACGGAACGCTGCTACTGTCACTAATCCCCTGGCGCAATATGTCAGAAAGATGGGACATCAACAGCGTTTTCCCGGCTCCTGACGGAGCGGTCACTCTCACTCCGGTGAAGACGCCAACCTGATTTCCAATTTCGATCGCATTCAGCACATACTGCAAAACGTTCTCAAAAGCAGGATGTGGAACGATGACTTCCGAAAGTGCGTTGCCCGCACTGATCGCGGCTGCTCCGTATTTATTCATCGGACTCCCCCAAGGTTGAACTCATCCGGCATGAAACCCTTGAAGATCGGTATTTCCTCTGGAAGCACCCTTATTTCCTCGTCGGTGAAGATCTGAAGCGCAATCTTTTTCTCTTGTGGCGGCGGCGAAGCATTCATCTTCTGTTCCGCAAGAGGCTTCACCGAAGAAAGGCCCTGAAACAACGCGTACTTGCGCATGTCGCGAATCAAGCGCTTGCCACGTTTGACGGCGTTGTCCACCATATCCTCAAACTCCTGCTGCACTCTTTGCCATTCGGCATATGCACCCTCCCCCCGTAATTTTTCCTTCGCGTAATGCCTAATTAGACGGTGCTGGCTGAGGGTAAGGCCGTCTGCATAGTCGGGGATCATGCTGGGCACCTTTAGCCAGCTTCTTGAGGTGGGATTTCTTACCCAGATGCTGCCAAGGTCATTCGGATCAAACTTGATTTCGGTTTTGAACCTTGGGGTGCGCTGAGATCGCGCCATTTCAGCAAGATCCGGACTGCGGTAGCTGATGTGGAACATTTCCACCCCGTGGTGTGCGACCGTCAGATTACGAGAGAGGCCAGTGAGCAGATCGAGCTGTTCCAGTCCGCCGGCGAACTGCGGTGGTGGCATGGTCTGCATCGATTCGGATAGGGTGTCGTACGGCCTAAGCAACGAACGCTCTGGTATTGCGACCGGATAGACGTCGACTGCCCAACGAACAAGACATTGGCATAGATCGGAGAACATGACGCAGGCCGTAATTTTTGGATCCGTTCTTTTCGCGAGGCCGCGGATTTTCTCTGGCATTCCTTCGATGGGAAGCGTGTTCATCATCGTCCCCAACGCACGTTCGACGTTAGGTTTGAACCACGGCTTTCTGACTGCTGCGAATTCAAGATCGCATCGCAATGCCCATGCAATTTGCCGAAACTGCTGTGAATGAAATGCCAGACCATTGTCCACAAGGATAGTTTCCGGCAGGCCTGGGGTGAGCCACTCGCGCTCTGCCCCTACCGCGCGGACAAGATCATCCTTCGGTCTCAGAGCTAGCTTCAAGCTTTGGCACACCCTGCCAAGAGACTCGCCCTCGAAGCTGATGAACACCGACAAGATGTACTTCGAGAATGAGTCGATGACCAGCGTCAATGTTGGCCGTCCCAATGGAATGCCTCGCCTATCATCAATCACGTAGAGATCAAGAAGGGTGTGGTCCATCTCCACACGCTCTAACGGACGCGTGGCATAGACCCCGCCAACCGCGTGGCGCCACCTATTGTTTGCTGCGGTGGCACCCATCCGAACTCTGTCTGCCTCGTACCGGGGCACCGATTGAACGAGTCGGCGAAAGGACGACAAACTCATTGGCTCAATGTGGCGACACCCCCGTTGCTGCTCAATTTGCGTGAGTCTCGCCAGGTACCTCGTATACGCCGCCGTCACGCCCTTTCCGCGAAAGACGAAATAGCTCTGGCGCAGTACCTCCCATGCGATCTCTCTTGTAATCTCGTCCAATCGGATTGCTTTGGCTCGGCGAACGTTTCCAGACAAAAGACTCAGCACGTTCCCCTCGGAATTGTTGAAGCAGCGCAGCCAACGGATCACCGTCGAAGCAGAGGGTGGATTTTCGTCTGGGAATCTCTGCACCACCGACGCCACTACACTCGAGATCTCCAACCGTGCTGCAGGCTTGATACCGCTTTTTATGACGGCCCGAACGTATCTTTCACGTCGCTCTATCTCTCGGCCTTGCCTGCCGGTCAACCTACCGATTAGCGAAGCCAGCGCGTCACCTGACCCCGTTGACGCGCGCTCATGCGTGAGCGCTGGAGCAAATGGGGCGGGGCTCAAGACCTCATACTTGCCGTCGATGATGTCGCGTACGAGGTCTGCCGCCTGGAACGTAGTCACAGCCCGGGTATGAATGTCCTCGAACTGGATAGTGTTGTCGCCCAAATCCCGAACAAACGTCCAGCACCGACCGCCCTTCCTAATTGTTAAGCCAACTTGCAGGGCAAAATTCGCCATTGCGAAGCTCCTTAAGATCAGAGGGGAAGGAGATTTGATCCGGCAGCAACGACGGGCCAACAGTCAGTCGCCGAATCCCAATCAGATGCAAGACGAGTTCTCGCGGGCAGCCGACGCATTGGGCTAGCTTGTCAATCGAACCAGGAGTAACTGGCTCCTGGAGTTTGACCAGTGCATCTCTCACTACATCGTCGGTGTAGTGAGACCTGGCGTAGCGGATGTAAACGGATGCCCTCGCATCGCGACCGTCTTTGTTAATTTGCTCTTCGGTTGCAATCAGGTAAGTGAATCCGTGGCTTCGCAGCAGTTCAGCTGCGGTGTCCAAATTTTCCTGATGCTGACGAACGAACTTTGACGGCTTCACCTCGACGATGACAGCAAGCTTGCTGGCGAAGTCCAGGCGGAAGTCGGGCGTGTACTTAGCGCCACCGGGCAATTCGATGACAAAGGGCTGGGATCGAATCGACACTAACCCAGGGCAGAGCAACGCAATACGCGCAAAGTTCAGCTCCAGCAGGCTTTCATATTCCACCTGCTCCTCTTGAAGCCATGGGCAAGAGATGTACCCCACTCTTCGATGTGGTGACCGGGTGACCACTTTCCTACCGCGTTCTAGCAGCATGCTTTTCCTCCTGAAGGCAACACTTGCCCCCGACGAGCGGTCGCTCATCGAAAAATTGCTTGACTGGGTTGCACTGCGGAAGGAAACTTGGGTTGTCTAAGCCTTTGGTTTCCGAACCGAAGGACAACGCCGGTCAATGTAAAAGTTGATCGGCGTTTTCTTTTCTACATGACTGCTCTCCTGTCATCTGGGTTCAGCAGCGAATGCGTGTCCCGCACGGCGTAACTCCTAGTCCTTGCTAAGTACAGGGAACAGATCACGCGCAATGCTTCGTACTCAGACTCGGAGCACACGCCGTCGTCGGTCTTCAGAATCTCAGCGGCAAGTACGACCGCCGCCGTCTCGGTACCAGATCTGTTAATCGCTCTGAGGATTCGTTCCTTTGTGAGCACGCGTGCGAGCTCAGACGTCTCTTGGCTCTCTAGGCCCATCACCCGCGCCAAGCGTGCGACCAAGTCATCCGGGGGCTCCCGATTGCCTTTCTGGATCTGCGTTAGGTAGGACGGGGTCACGCCTGCCAGGTCGGCTAGCCGTTTGGTCGTCAGGCCTCGTGCAGCTCGCATCCGACGAAGCTTCGATCCGAAGGTCTCATAGAGCATGGCGAGAAAAGTGCAGGGTTGGGATGTTTGAACTCTATCCCAACCAACCCGCATCGCGCAATAAGTCTTTATTTTTCAACGACTTGCGTTAAATTAATACATGTTTGTATTTGGGGACGCAGGTGCCCACGGCGCTGCCACTGTGGTGTGCGGCTCATCAAAGACGGTGCGAAAGTTCCAAACTGGATGACACAAATTCCAAACTCAATGGAATTCGACAGACGCATTGCCGCCCGCCCCATATGTAACAGCCACCGCTCTCCCCCTTGAACCCCACCACATCATCCCTATAATTAGCACTCGACTCCGGTGAGTGCTAACAATCCTCCCGGGCCCAACCGATCATTCACTTTCTTCTCTAGTAACAGGAGTTCCTCATGGCCTTGCGTCCCCTGGGCGATCGCGTGATCGTCAAACGCCTCGAAAACGAGCGCAAGACTGCGTCGGGCATCGTCATCCCCGACAGCGCCGCTGAAAAGCCCGACCAGGGTGAAGTCGTGGCCGTCGGCCCCGGCAAGAAGACCGAAGACGGCAAGATCCTGCCGGTCGACCTGAAGGCTGGCGACAAGGTTCTGTTCGGCAAGTACGCCGGCCAGTCGGTCAAGGTTGACGGCGAAGAGCTGCTCGTCATCCGCGAGGACGAAATCCTCGCCGTGGTCCAGTAAACCCTGCCTCAAAACGAATTTTCGAAGGAAGCTAACAAATGGCTGCCAAGCAAGTACTGTTCGGTGACGACGCCCGCGTGCGCATCGTCCGTGGCGTGAATGTCCTCGCCAACGCCGTCAAGACCACCCTGGGCCCCAAGGGTCGCAACGTCGTGCTGGAGCGCTCGTTCGGCGCCCCGACCGTGACCAAGGACGGCGTCTCCGTCGCCAAGGAAATCGAACTGAAGGACAAGTTCGAGAACATCGGCGCCCAGTTGGTCAAGGACGTCGCCTCCAAGACCTCCGACAACGCCGGTGACGGCACCACCACCGCCACCGTGCTGGCCCAGGCCATCGTTCAGGAAGGCCTGAAGTACGTTGCCGCCGGTTTCAACCCGATCGACCTGAAGCGCGGCATCGACAAGGCTGTCGCCGCCGCCGTCGCCGAACTGAAAAAGCAATCCAAGCCGGTCACGACCAGCAAGGAAATCGCCCAGGTCGGCTCGATCTCGGCCAACAGCGACTCCTCGATCGGCCAGATCATCGCTGACGCGATGGACAAGGTCGGCAAGGAAGGCGTCATCACCGTCGAAGACGGCAAGTCGCTGGAAAACGAGCTGGACGTCGTCGAAGGCATGCAATTCGACCGCGGCTACCTGTCGCCCTACTTCATCAACAGCCCGGAAAAGCAAGTCGCCGCGCTGGAAGACCCGTTCGTCCTGATCTTCGACAAGAAGATCAGCAACATCCGTGACCTGCTGCCGGTGCTGGAACAAGTCGCCAAGTCGAGCCGTCCGCTGCTGATCATCGCCGAAGACGTCGAGGGCGAAGCCCTGGCGACCCTGGTGGTCAACAACATCCGTGGCATCCTGAAGACCACCGCCGTCAAGGCGCCTGGCTTCGGCGACCGCCGCAAGGCCATGCTGGAAGACATCGCCATCCTGACGGGCGGCACGGTGATCTCCGAAGAAACCGGCATGTCGCTGGAAAAGGCCACCCTGGCTGAGCTGGGTCAAGCCAAGCGCATCGAAGTGGGCAAGGAGAACACCACGATCATCGACGGCGCTGGCGACAGCAAGTCGATCGAAGCGCGCGTCAAGCAGATCCGCATCCAGATCGAAGAAGCCACGTCCGACTACGACCGTGAAAAACTGCAAGAACGCGTGGCCAAGCTGGCCGGCGGCGTTGCCGTGATTCGCGTTGGCGCTGCCACCGAAGTCGAAATGAAGGAAAAGAAGGCTCGCGTCGAAGACGCCCTGCACGCCACGCGCGCTGCGGTGGAAGAAGGCGTTGTGGCCGGCGGCGGCGTGGCTCTGCTGCGCGCCAAGCAAGCCATCACCGACCTGAAGGGCGACACGCCTGACCAGAACGCCGGCATCAAGCTGATCCTGCGTGCCGTCGAAGAACCCCTGCGCACCATCGTCACCAACGCCGGCGAAGAAGCCAGCGTGGTGGTCAACACCGTGCTGCAAGGCAAGGGCAACTACGGCTACAACGCCGCGACCGGCGAGTACACCGACCTGGTCGAGCAAGGCGTGCTGGATCCCACCAAGGTGACCCGCACCGCCCTGCAGAACGCCGCCTCCGTCGCCAGCCTGCTGCTGACCGCCGAAGCCGCCGTTGTGGAACTGGCCGAAGACAAGCCCGCTGCCCCGGCCATGCCCGGCGGCATGGGCGGCATGGGCGGCATGGACTTCTAAGTCCCGCTTCCCTTGCATGGCCTCCCCGGCTTCGGCCGGGGAATGCAGTACCCCGAAAGACCCCCGGACCTTCGCCCCGGGGGTTTTTCTTTTTTGGGCCGCCGTCAGCCGCAGAGGTAATCGGTCAGGCGCGCCAGCATGGCGTCGCAGGCCTCGATCTGCGAAATCTCGACGTATTCATCGGCCTTGTGGGCCACTTCGATACTGCCGGGGCCGCACACCAACACCGACGTGCGCGCCCACAATTGGCCAAACAGCCCGCCCTCGGTGCCGAAGGCGACCTTGGTGCATGGCGTGCCCGGCGGCAGCATCGAGGCCAGCAGGCGCACCGCGGGTGAATCCGGCGGCACAGACAGGCCCGGATAGGCGTTGCCCGGCACGATATCGGGCAGCGCGGCGTCGGCCAGGGGCTGCGCCTCGCGCATCCGCGCCCGGGTCCGTTCCAGCACGCGCGCCAGGATGCGCTGCGGCTCGTCCTGGGCCACATTGCGGATCTCGAAATCCACCTCGCAATCGGCCGGCACGATATTCAACGCCGTCCCGCCCCGGATGGTGCCCGCATGCACGGTCGAGTAGGCAATCGCGTAGCCCTCCTCGCGCGGGCCCTGCTCGGCCAGCTCGCGCTGCACGTCGCGCAGCGCGCCCACCAGGTCGGTGGCGGTATGGATGGCATTGACGAAGCGCGGCGCCAGGCCGGAATGGCCCGCCTGCCCGCAGCAATGCGCGCGATAGGCCGCCTTGCCCTTGTGGCCGGTCCCGATCTGCATCAGCGTGGGTTCACCCACCACGCACAACAGTGGCTGCGGCTCCAGGCCCTCCAGCTCGCGCAGCAGGTGGCGCACGCCGACACAGCCGATCTCCTCGTCGAACGACAGCGCCAGCGACAACGGACGCTTCAACGGGCGTCGCGCGGCGCGCGCCATGGCCATCACCGCGCAGGCCACGAAACCTTTCATGTCGGCGGCGCCGCGGCCGTACAGCCGGCCGTCGCGCTCGCTCGCTTCGAAAGGCGGCGTGGTCCAGGGCTGGCCCTCGACCGGCACCACGTCGGTATGGCCCGACAACAGGATCCCGGGCACATCGCTCGGGCCGACGCTGGCGTACAGATTGCAGCGCGTCGCATCCCGCGGATCCGGCACCCGCATCGAGGCGATGCCGGCTTGCTCCAGCACCTCCTGCACGCGGTCCATCAGGCTCGCATTGGAAGTCAGCGTGATGGAAGGAAACGCGATCAATTCGCGCAGCAGGGCCAGACTGTCGGGCGGGAGAAGACGACTCATGGGGCACTCAGGAAGAAGGCGGGGCGTCGGCCGGGCCGGAGATATAGGGATCGAAGAAGCTGGCCGCGCTCATGCCCGGAATGTATTGATCGGAAATGTAGGCGCGGCAACGTTGCATGAAGGCCTGCGTCAACCGCGAGGGCTTCATCGGCCGATAGGTGGCCAGCCCCAGCAGCATCGGCCGGTGCTCGCCCGCCAGCCGCAGCCGGACCAGGCGCTTGCCGTCGAGCGACTGGCTCGACTTGGGGCGCACATTGAACAGCGCGTAGCCGATGCCGTTGGCGACCATCGAGCGCACCACGTCCTCGGATCGGGAACGCGCCACGATGTTCGGCTCCAGGCCGGCCTTGGCGAACAGCGACAGGAAGTATTCGCGGCTCATGGGCAGGTCCAGCAACACCATCGGCAGTTGGGCCAGTTCGTCCAGCGTCACGGCAATCTGCTGCGCCAGCGGATGCAGTTCGCTCACCAGCACGTGCGGCGGCATGTGCGCCAGCGTCTCGAAGTGGATCTCGTCGCCCAGTTGCAGGTCGTAGGTGATGGCCAGATCGATTTCCAGCAGATGCAAGCGGTTGATGAGCTCCTGCTGGTCGCCCTCGGCCATGTGCAGTTCGACCTTCTCGAACGCGCGCGAGAAGCCGAAGATGACCTCGGGCGCGATCATGGGAGCAAGCGGCTGGAAGCAGCCCACGCGCAGCACGCCCTGGATGGTGTCATTGGAATTGGAGGCGATCTCGTACAGTCTGGAAGCGCGTTCGAGAAGGTCTTCGCATTCCTGCATGACCTGCGTGCCCAGCGGCGTGAGCGCCAACCCTTTGGAGGGATGCCGCACGAACAACTGCACCCCCAGTTCCGCCTCGATGTGGGCGATGGCAGCCGAGATCGAGGGCGGCGAGATATGGATCTGCGCGGAGGCGGCGGCGATGCTCCCGTGCTTGGCGGTCGCCACGAAGTACTCCATCTGCCGGAGGGAAATGCGATTGAGCATGGTGCGGTGGGGAAGCGGATTCAGAAAACCGGCCAGGGCGGGCGGGTGCTTGCAAAGTATCCCCTCAGCCGCCGACCCCGGGCAAGGATTTCCTCCATCGCCGCCGTCGTCCCGTTCAGAGGTCTCCCGGCACGCCGAAGCTCGGCGCATCGCGCGGATCGCGGGCGCGGGTCAGATAGGCGGGAATCTGTGGCTCATAGACTTTCCAGACCGCATACAGGGCCTCGACCGGCCTCTCCTCCACCCAGTCCAGGCGCAGATCCACCATCGGCCAGTCCAGGTCCTGGCACACCAGCAGGCCGGCCGAATGCACTGGCCCAGCCTCTCCGCCGGCGGCCTGTCCGGCCAGCAGGGCCTGCATCAAGCGTTCGGCGAGCACGCCCTCGGCCTGTTCGAAGGCCGCCAACATGGCGCCCGGCACCCCGGGCGAAGCCAGCATGTTGCCGGCGCACGCGGCATGCTCGCCCGTCACGGCGGCCAGCGTGCCCAGCGCGCTGGCGCCCGTGAAAATGGCGGGTGGATGGCTGGCGTCGATCGCCATCAACTGGCGATAGTCGATGAACGGGCGCTGCCGCAGTTGCTCCAATGCCTGTGCCGGCGTCTGCCCGGCCGCCATCAGGTCCAGGGCCATGGGCCCGAGCGCCGGATCGGTGATGTTCTGGCTGACGGCCGCGCCGACCCCCGCGCGCACGCGCACACAGCGCGACGCGACGGCGGGCGAGGACGACGATACGGCGGCGCCGAACTGGCCGGATGCCGGACAACGGGCAATGATCGAGAAGGTCATGGTCGGGCCTCCGGGCTCGGTCAGTCGGGGATCACGGCGGTGGCATCGATCTCGACCAGCCACTCGGGCCGGGCAAGCGCCGACACCACGATGCCGGTCGACACCGGAAACACGCCCTTGAGCCAGCGGCCCACCACCCGGTAGACGGCCTCGCGATAGCGCGGATCGATGATGTAGATGGTGATCTTGCAGATGTCCTCGAGTTCGCCCCCCGCTTCCTTGAGCAGCATGGCGATATTGGCCATGGCCTGTTCAGCCTGGCCGGCGGCGTCGCCAATGCACACGCTCTCCGAGGTCTCCAGGTTCTGGCCGATCTGCCCGCGCAGGAACACGGTGCTGCCGCGGGCGACCACTGCCTGGCAAAGATCATTGTCCAGGTTCTGTTCCGGATAGGTCGCCTTGGTGTTGAAGGTGCGGATGCGCTTGTGTTTCATGGCTTCTCGAAAAAATGGGGCCAGCGCATGGCGCCGGGCGAAGGCCGCTCCCACGGGAACGGCAGGGATGCCCATCTTCGGACCCGGCGCCGGACCGCGCCTATTTGTTTTTTCCGGGGGCCGGTCTCGGAAATTCCGACCCGGACCATGACCCGGGCCGGGCCATCCGGGTTTACGCGGCGCCTCAGGAATTGCGAGCCAGGCCTAAGGAAAAGGCGACTTGGCCGCTGCCGCACGGCTCTCCCATCATCTGGATTCCGGTCGGCGGCGTTCGGCGGGCACAAAACATTCAAGGGGTTTGCAATGATTCGACAACTTACGGCAGTCGGTCTCTTTTCCACCGTCCTGCTGGCCAACGTGGCCTGGGCCGAGGACGCGCTCGTGGTCAGCACCTGGGGCGGCAGCTTCCGCGACCTGATCGACGAGAACATCGGCAAGGAATTCACGCGCCAGACGGGCGTACCGGTCAAGTACGTCACCGGCGGCACCATCGACCGGCTGAACAAGGCCAAGCTGGCCAAGACGCCCGAAAGCGACATCACCTTCACCACCTCGCACATCGGCTGGCTGTACGTCGACGGCGGCCTGTTCGAAAAGCTCGACACCGCCAAGCTGCCGAACTACGCCAACCTGGTGGATCGCGCCAAGGTCAGCCCCTACCACGTGGGCAGTTGGGCGTACGTCTACACGATCGGCTACCGGCCCGACCTGGTCCCCAAGGACATCAAGTTCGATAGCTGGAACGATCTGTGGAATCCCGCCCTCAAGGGCAAGCTGTCGGCCCCCGATTTCGACCCCAGCCACATCATCACCGTGGCCGCCCTGCTATCGGGCGGCGATGCCGCGTCGTGGGAAAAAGGCACGGACAAGCTCAAGACCCTCAAGCCCAATTTCAAGGCGTTCTACACCAACGACGCCAACAGCCAGCAGTTGATGGCCACGGGTGAAACGCCGGTGCAGATCCTGCTGTCGATGAACGCCTACTACATGATCGGCCAGGGCGTGCCGATCAAGGTCGCGATGCCCAAGGAAGGCGCCGTGCTCGGCATCGATACCATGGGCATCATGAAAGGCAGCGCCAAGACCGACCTGGCCTACAAATTCATGAACATCGCGCTCTCGCCCGAGGTTCAATCCAAGATCGTGGCCTACAAGAAGGCCAGCCCGGTCGTCACCAATGCCAAGGTCTCGGCCGAGGATGCCGCGTTGCCCGGCGTGTTCACCACCAAGGAGCAATGGGACAAGCAGGCCATCGTCATCGACGACAAGCTGCGCGCCGAGAAGACCGCGACCTGGCGCAAGTGGTTCACCGAGAACCTCATGAATTGACGGCCGCGGCGCCGCCGCGCGCCACGCCCGCGTCCCGGCCGCCACCCAGGCCGGGACGTGAACCTTTTCCGCAAGCAACCTCAAACGGAAGTCATACGATCCATGAACACGCGCTCCGGCCTGAGAGGATGGCTGATATCGCCGGCGGGCCTCATCGCATTGTGCATCGTCGTGGCGATGGCCGCCGTGCTGCAATTCAGCGTGCGCGCCTTCATCCCCGGTTCGATGGAAGTCGGCGGCTTGACGCTGGCCAACTTCTCGGGGCTGGGCAAGTCGATCTACCTGTCGGCGTTCATCAACACCCTGCTGCTCAGCATCGAGACCACCGTGTGCTCGCTGCTGGTGGCGTACCCGCTGGCCTACGCGTTGGTGCGCGTACGCAACCGGCTGCTGAAATCCTGCATCCTGATCATCTCGATCACGCCGCTGTTCCTGGGCGAGATCGTCCGCACCTATTCGTGGATCATCGTGCTGGGCAACAACGGCTTCCTCAACACGCTGCTGCGCCAGCTCGGCCTGATCGAGCAGCCGCTGAACCTGATGTTCACGCACCTGGGCGTATTGATCGCGCTGGTGCACGTGACGATACCGGTGGTGGTGCTGATGCTGGCCACCGCCATCTCGCACATCGACCGCGACTATGAAAAAGCGGCCCAAAGTCTGGGCGCGGGGCCGGTGCGCACCTTTCTCACAGTGACGCTGCCCCTGTCCATGCCGGGCATCATCGCCAGCATCACGACCGCCTTCGCCTGGACCTTCAGCGCGTTCGCCACGCCGCAGATGATCGGCGGCGGCCGCGTGCCCACCGTTTCCACCCTGGTGTACCAACTGGGGTTCTCCTCGATGAACTTCCCGCTGGCGGCCAGCCTGAGCATCAGCGGCCTGGCCCTGACGGTCGCGGCGCTGCTTCTGCTCGGCCGCGCCACCAAGCGCCTCAAGGCAATCGGAGCCCACTGACATGGCTTTCAAACCCCCTTTGCCGCTGCGCCTGGGCGCGCCGCTGCTCATCTGCGTGATCCTGGCGTTCGTGCTGCTGCCTGTGTTCGTGGTCACGCTGGCGTCGTTCAACGACAAGGCGCTGTTGACCTTTCCGCCGCAAAGCTGGTCGCTGCGCTGGTACACGCGGGTGTTCACATATCCCGATTTCCAGCAGGGATTTCGCGCCAGCCTGATCGTGATGGCCTGGACCTCGACGCTGGCCCTGTTCATCGGCACCGCGTTGGCCATCGCGGTCAAGCGCATGGGGTTCCCCGGCAAGGAGCTGCTGCAGGCGATCCTGCTCTCGCCGCTGGTGATTCCGCATTTCACGCTGGGACTCGGTTTGCTGATTCTGGCCGCCCAGCTCGACGTGAATCGCGGTTATGCCCTGGTGATCCTATGCCACGTGATGCTGGTGCTGCCCTTCGTCATGCGCAGCGTCTACGTCTCGATGGAGAACATCGATGAACGGCTGGAACAGGCCGCCGCCAGCCTGGGGGCTTCGCCGTTGAAAGTCATGGCCACGGTGACCATCCCCCTGCTGGCGCCCGGCCTGTTCGGCGGCTGGCTGTTTGCCGCCATCATGTCATTCAGCGAATTCACCGCATCGTTGTTCGTGACGACGCAGGCCACGCAGACGCTGCCCGTGTCCATGTACAACTATGTGCGCGAATTCGCCGACCCCACGCTGGCCGCGCTGTCGGTGGTCTACATCGCGGTGACGGCGGGCCTGCTGGCCTTCGCCAACTATTTCCTGGGACTGGGGCGCATCCTCAATATCGAGGACACGCGCTGACCCCGGCCGTGGAAAAAAAAGCGCGGGATGGGATTCCCGCGCTTTCTCTTGCCTTGCCGCGATAGCCGTCAATAACCGCGTCCCGCATCAACCTGCCGCAGCGGCGCCTGGCCGCCAGACACCCGCAGGATGTTGTCGGCGATCTGCGCCGCCGCCGAGGCCGGAATGGCGACCGACGCCAGGTGCGGCGTGATCAGCACATTGTCCATCCGCCACAGCGGGTCGTCCGCTGGCAGCGGTTCCCGTTCAAAGACATCCAGCGTGGCCGCGCCAAGATGTCCGCTTTGCAGCAGGTCGGTCATGGCGGCCTGGTCGACCAGCGCCCCGCGCGCCACGTTGACCAGGGCCGCGCCACGCGGCAGGCGCATCAGCCGCTGGCGGTCGAGCAGGCCGCGCGTCTGCGTGGTGAGCGGCAGCATGACCACCAGGATATCGGCCTGCGCGATGACCGAGTCGAGCGTCTCCATGCCGGCGTGGCACTGCACACCTTCGATATCGCGCGGGCTGCGCGACCAGCCCAGCACCGTCAGGCCCTGGCGCTGCAATTCGCGGGCCGCATAGGCGCCCAGTTCACCCAGGCCGAGCACCGCGACGCGGGTGTCGGCCGGCGCGCGCGGATGGCGGTAGGCCCACTGTCCCCGGCGCTGCGCCTGCTCGAACCAGGGAATATCGCGGGCGTGGCGCAGCGTGGCGAACAGCACATAGCCCGCCATCATGCGCGCCATCTCCGGATCGGTGATGCGCGTGACCGGAACACCAGCAGGCAGGTCGTCACGTCCGACCAGCGAATCCACGCCTGCGCCCAGGTTGATGATCAGGCGCAGATTGGGCATGCGGGCGAAGAATCCGGCCGGCGGCTTCCACGCAAGTGCATAGTGGATGCCGGCCGGATCCCCCACCTCGCTGGAATGCAGGATGCGCAAGGCCGGCAGGCGGGCCTGCAACGCCCGGCGCCAGGTGGCGAAATCGTCGAACTCGCTGTAGAACACCAGCGCGCCGGAGGGCGTCACGTCATCTTCGCACATGGCCATGCCCTCATTGCGCGCGCGCGATCAGCCGTGCCATGGCCTCGATGGCCAGCTCGTAGCCATCGCCGCCCAGGCCCGCGATGACGCCGTCGGCCGCCTTGGACACATACGAATGGTGGCGGAAGGACTCGCGCCGCCAGATGTTGCTCATGTGCACCTCGATGATGCGGCCCGGAAACGCCAGTAGCGCGTCCAGGATCGGCACCGAGGAATAGGTCAGGCCGGCGGCATTGATGATCAGCCCGGGCGCCTGGCCGCGCGCTTCCTGGATCCAGTCGACCAGTTGGCCTTCGTGGTTGGATTGCAGGAAACGCAGACCCAGGCCCAGGCTGGCAGCCTTGCGCTCGCAACGCTCGCGCAGCACCGGGAAGCTGTCGCTGCCGTAGGTCTTGTTGGCGTCCAACCCATACAGATTGGCGTTGGGGCCGTTCAGGAACCAGAGGGTCGAGTCCGGCGCGAAGCCGGCATTGGCGGGGGAAGACGTCATGGCGCGTTGCCTCAAGTGTCGTGGGGAAGCGTGGCCTGCATCGCTGGCAGGGCGGAAAACGCCTCTTCCCAGCGTGCGGCGGCGGTATGGCGGGCGCGCCAGTCCAACTCTGGAAAACGGAAGTCCAGATAGCCGAGGGCGCAGCCCAGGGTGACTTCGCCGATGGTGGGCGCGCGGGTGGCCAGCATCGGCGCGCATTGCTCTATCGCGTCCAGACAGGCCGCCACCTTGACCAATTGCGCCTCGCGCCAGGCGGGCCATTGGAATTCTGCTGGCCGTGCCGTGTGTTCGTAGCGCGCCATCAGGGCGGCGTCGAGCAGGCCATCGCCCAACGCCTGGCGGGTCAAGGCCTGCCAGCGGCGCGCGCCAGCCGCGGGAAACAGGTCGGCGCTGGCGCCCAGGTCGGCCAGGTACTCGCAGATGACGCGGCTGTCGTACAGGGCGGTGCCGTCCTCCAGGATCAGCGTCGGGACCTTGGCCAGCGGGTTGTGCGCGGCGATACGGTCGTCGCGGCGCACGGGATGCGCCGCGCTTTCGAGCCATTGGATCCGGCCGGCCAGCCCCGCCAGGTGGGCGCAGGCCATGACCTTGCGCACATAGGGGGAGGTCGGGGCGTAGAGCAGTTTCAACATGGTCGGGAGCCTTATCGGAAGTCACGGAACAATCGGACGGGCGGCGGGCCTCAAGGACGCAGCACCACTTTGCCGAACACCTCGCCGCTTTCGAGCAGGCGGTGCGCGGTCGCGGCCTCGGCCAGCGGCAGGCGGGCACAGACGCGTGGCGCCACGCGGCCATCGGCCACCAGCGGCAGTACGTGGCGAGTGATGGCCTGGGCCATGCGCGTCTTTTCCGTCGCGCTCTGCGGCCGCAGCGTCGAGGAGTGCAGGCTCAACTGCTTCTGCATCAACGCCAGCAGGTCCAGCGTGACCGTGGATCCCTGCAGGAACGACAGGCTGAGATGACGGCCACCGAACGCGAGCGCCTGCAGGTTGCGCGCGACATAGTCGCCGCCGACCACGTCCAGCACCACGTCAACGCCACGCCCCTGGGTCAGGTCGCGACAGGTGGCCACGAAGTCCGTATCGCGATAGCACACCGCTTCGACCGCCCCCATCTCGCGCAGGGCAGGCAGGCGCTCGGCGCGGCCAGCGGTGGCGATGACCCGGGCCCCCGCCGCATGCGCCATGCGGATCCCCAGCGTGCCGATGCCGCCGGCCGCGCCGTGGATCAGCACGGTCTCGCCCATGCGCAGGCGGCCAAGCTCGAACAGGTTGTGCCAGAGGGTGAACAGGCCTTCGGGCAAGGCGGCGGCGGCGTCATCATCGACAGCGTCAGGCACCGGCAACGAATGATCCAGACGCGCCACGCACCACGGCGCATAACCGCCTCCCGGCAGCAGGCTCATGAGGCGTCGCCCGCGCAGCGCCTCGGGCACGCCCGCGCCGCAGGCCGCCACCTCGCCGCACACTTCCAGGCCGAGCACGTCGGTCACTCCTTCGGCCGGGCGCGCCAGCCCCTGGCGTTGCATGATGTCGGGCCGGTTGACGCCGGCGGCACGCACGCGCAACAGCACTTCACCCGGTCCGGGCGTCGGCACGGGCCGGGTGGCGAACATCAGGACATCGGCATCGCCCGGTTCGCGCGCGACGATGGCGCGCATGGCGGAAGGCGGCATCGACATGGCGATCACGACGCGTCGAAGACGCTGACGCCCTGCCCCGGCAAGGCCAGGCCGGTCACCGCGCCCACCGGCCACTGGCGCGGCGCCTCCAGGCCGGCGCTGCGCACCATGACCCGCTGGCGGCCCGCCACGGGGATATCCACGTCGATATAGGAATCGATGTGGTCCCCCTGGAACACGTGATTGACCACGGTGCCGCTGAGCACCGATTCGCCGTGCAGGTGTTCCAACCGGATCTGTTCCGGCCGCACGTAGATGTCCAGTCGGCGGCCCTCGTGCGAACCGCCCACCAGCCGCTCGCGCGGCACGCGGATCAGGCCAGCCCCGAGCCGCAGCAGGATGCCGTCGGACTCGGCGCCGTGATAGTGGGCGGGCAGGATGTTCACGTCGCCCAGGAACGAGGCCACGAACGGGTCCTGGGGATTGCGGTAGAGCTCATCGGGCGTGGCGATCTGCCGGATCACGCCCGCCGACATCACCGCGATGCGATCCGACATGGCCAGCGCCTCGCCCTGGTCATGCGTAACGAACACCGTGGTGACGCCCAGGCGGCGCTGGATCTCGCGAATCTCCACCTGCATGGCGCCGCGCAGGCCTTTGTCGAGCGCGGAGAACGGCTCGTCCAGCAGCAACACCTTGGGCCGAATCACCAGCGCCCGCGCCAACGCCACGCGCTGTTGCTGACCGCCGGACAATTCGCGCGGTCGGCGCTCGCCCAGTCCGTCGAGCTTGACCAGCGCCATGGCTTCCCGCACCCGCTCGGCGATCTCGTCGGCCGGCAGGCGGCGCATGCGCAGGCCATAGCCGATGTTGCGTTCCACCGTCATGTGGGGGAACAGCGCATAGTTCTGGAACACGATGCCGATCTGGCGCTGGTAGGGCGGCAGGTCAGTCACCAATTGGTCTTCGATAAAGACTTCCCCGTTGTCGGGCTCGGCAAAGCCCGCGATCAGGTTCAGCAGGGTGGTCTTGCCGCAACCGGACGGTCCCAGCAAGGTCAGGAATTCGCCCCGCCGGATCTTCAGCGACAGTTCCTGCAACACGGTCTGCTGGCGGTATTTCTTGACCACGCCTTCCAGGCTGACCGCGCTGGAGGATTTCGGGGACAAAGGGCTGTTCTGCATGGCGGCTCGGAAGGATTCGACGGGGACTGCGCCCGGCGCGCGGCGCGCGTGGCGGCGGCGCGCCGGGCGATGGCATGGCTTGCAGCATACGGGAGGCCGGCGCGGCCGGCCGTTTGTGGATACCGAGGCGGGCCATCGGAAAAAACGAAACGCCGGGGTTCCGGCTCACGCCGGCAGTGATTTGCTTTTTCCTAAGCCCAGCGTCCAAAAAACCAAGTTATCAAGCGCGGCCATCTGCCCCACACTGCGCCTCATCCATGAGCGAACGCGCTCATGTCCCAGGCGACGATGCCGCGGCGTTCCGCGACGCCGGCCTCGATACTTCTCAGGAAAACATGTCAGTGGAAACAACCAATACCCTGGTGATTGGCGCCGGACAGGCCGGTATCGCAATGAGCGAACACTTGGGCGCGATGGGCATCGACCATATCGTGCTGGAACGCAAGCGCATCGCCGAACGCTGGCGCTCCGAGCGCTGGGACTCGCTGGTGGCCAACGGCCCGGCCTGGCACGACCGCTTCCCCCACCTGAAGTTCGATGACGTCGGCGCCGACGTCTTCCCGCCCAAGGAGCGCATGGCGCGCTACTTCGAGGACTATGCCCGCATGATCAACGCGCCGGTCCGCACCGGCGTGGAGGTGCTGCGGGTCCGGCGCAACCAGAAGCGCCCTGGCTTTACCGTCGCCACCTCGGCCGGCGAGATCGAAGCCCGCCACGTGGTCGTGGCCACCGGCGCCTTCCAGATCCCCCACTACCCCGAGATCGTGCCAGCGCAGGCCGGTATCCAGCAGATCCACTCGTCGGCCTACAAGAACCCTGGCCAACTGGTCGACGGCGCGGTGCTGGTCGTGGGCGCGGGCGCATCGGGCTCGCAGATTGCCGAGGAACTGCGCCGCGCCGGCCGCCAGGTCTACCTGTCGGTGGGCGAGCATTACCGTCCGCCGCGCGCCTACCGTGAACGCGACTATTGCTGGTGGCTGGGCGCGCTGGGCATGTGGGACGAGGTCCGGAAAAAGCCCAAGCGCGAACACGTCGCCTTCGCCGTCAGCGGCTACG
This sequence comes from Achromobacter sp. CF-sbj1-Ac2-l, assembly GCF_052698165.1. Taxonomy (NCBI): domain Bacteria; kingdom Pseudomonadati; phylum Pseudomonadota; class Betaproteobacteria; order Burkholderiales; family Alcaligenaceae; genus Achromobacter; species Achromobacter sp. CF-sbj1-Ac2-l. Next base: position 5,323,040 of record NZ_CP199855.1, read on the forward strand.
ACAACGGCAAGACCATCGACTTTCGCCGCATGGCTCACGAGGGCATCCAACTGGTCGGCATCACCCGCGCATTCGAGCAGGGCGTGATGACATTCGAAGAGGGCCTGGCGCGCAACATCGCGCAAGGCGACGCCGACTACTTCGAGGTGCTGCGCGAGGCCGACGCCTATATCGAGCAGAATGGCCTGGACCTGCCGCCCGAACCGGAGGCTTGGCGCCTGCTCGACGATCCCGAATGCCTCAAGCACCCCATCCTGGCGCTGGATCTGGCCCAGGCGGGAATCACGTCCATCGTCTGGGCCACCGGTTTCAAGGTGGACTACCGCTGGATCGAGGCCGATATTCTCGACGACCACGGCTATCCGGTGCACAAGCGCGGCATCACCTCGGAAAAGGGCATTTACTTCCTCGGCCTGCCCAACCAGACCAACCGCTCCTCGTCCTTCATCTGGGGCGTCTGGCATGACGCGAAATACTTGGCGGATCACATCGGCATCCACCTGGACTACCTGGCCTACGAGAAGGAAAAGGCGCGCTAGCCAAGGTCGCGGACGGCGGCGCCAGAGGCGCCGCGCAGACTTGTTACGTTTACAGGCGGGCAGCGAGCGGCGCAGTCCCTACAATGGGGGTTCGCCCGCAACCACCCAGACCCATGCGCCTTCCCCAAAGCCTGCGTGCCCTGCGTCCGTCCGAGATCGGCGGCCTGTTGATGGATTCCGCCAACCAATGGTCCACCCACCGCGCCTCCAGCAAGGGCGCGGCGCTGGCGCTGTACATGGTGTTCTCGCTGGCGCCGATGCTGATCCTGGTGATCGCGGTGGCCGGCGCCTTCTTCGGCGAAGACGCGGTGCGGTCCGAGCTGTTCGCGTCGCTGCGCGACCTGACCGGCGAGCGCGGCGCCGAAGTGATCCAGACGGTGCTGGCCAGCGCCCATGAATCCGGCGGCGGCTGGATCGCGGCGCTGATTTCGATCTTCGTGCTGATCTTCAGCGCCACCACGGCCTTCGCCGAGCTCAAGGCCAGCCTGGACGAGTTGTGGGAAGTGTCCGGCAACCAGAAGGGCGGCATCCAGGGCATGGTGCGCAGCCGGATGCTGTCGTTCGGCCTGGTGCTGGTGCTGGCGCTGTTCCTGTTGGTCTCGCTGACCGTGAACGCGGCCCTGGGCGCCGCGCGCAAGTACTACGGCGACCTGTGGACCGCCTCGGCCTTCGCCACGGCGGCCGACTGGGCGTCGAGCCTGTTTTCGTTCTCGGTGGTGGTGGCGCTGTTCGCGGTGATCTTCAAGCTGCTGCCGAGCGCGCGGATCTCCTGGCGCGACGTGATTCCCGGCGCCATCGTCACGGCGGCGCTGTTCCTGGTGGGCAAGTGGGGGATCGGCGTATACCTGAGCCGGGGCGCGGCGGTGTCGGCCTATGGCGCGGCCGGCTCGCTGATCGCGCTGCTGCTGTGGATCTATTACTCGGCGCAGATCTTCTTCTTCGGCGCGGTGTTCACGCGGCAGTTCGCGCTGCGGTTCGGGCGCGAGGCTCGGCCCAAGACGCCCGCGGCCTCCAAGGCTTCGGATGCGGATCCAGCGTCCGCCGTACCGACATCGTCGGCGTCCGTGCCGGCATCGGCGCCTCCGGCATCACCGCCGTCGGACACGCCCTGAACCAGGCGCCGCGTCCGTCACCCGCTGCGCTGGACGCGAGCCTTTCCCGCTCCTTTTCCCTCATGGCGCCTCGGGCGATTCCAGCCCCGCCATCAGGCGCAGGCAGCGCAGGAACACGGGCCGCAGTTCCTCAGGGATCGGCGCCAGCACCTGCGCCTCCACCTGCGCATCACGCGGCAACACCCGCGCCAGCAGCGCCATGCCCTCGTCCGTGATCTCCAGCGCATAGGCGCGGCCATCCTCGGCAGAGCGCGTGCGCCGCACATACCCCTTGGCGCTCATGCGGGCGATCATTTCGGCGAAGGAATTGCGGTCCAGCGCGATCAGTTCGGCGACCCGGTTCTGGGTCGCGCCCGGATTCTGGTAGACCGTGATCAGCAGGGCCTTCTGGCGCGGCGTCAGGTCCTCGTCGGGAAACGCCTGGGCGAACAGCGCCTCGGCCCGGAAATGGGCGCGGCGCAGCAGGTGCGAGGCCACGTGGGTCAGGTCGAATTCGCGCAAGGCGCGGGGCGGGGCCGGACGTGAGGTCGAACGGGAAACGGTCATCGGGCGTTCCATGGAGAGGGCCTGGCGATTGTAGGCCGGGGCTGGCGTTGCCCCGAGGGTCCCGCGTGGCGGCCAGCCCGCGCCGCGGCAGGCGGCCTGCCCACCCACGCCGGCCCTCCTGGGGCAAAACCCTGCATTGACTTCGCGCCGGGCGCTGCCTAATATCCGCATAATAGTACGTATACGTACATTATCGCCAGCCTCCCTCTCGGCCCTTCCCGGAATCCCGATCATGACGATCCGCCAGTTGCGCAACTACATCGATGGCCGCTTCGAAGACGGCGCGTCCACCTTCGACAAACACAGCCCGGTGGATGGCGCGCTGATCGCCCAGGCGCACGAAGCCAGCCGCGAGCAGGTCGACCGCGCCGTCGCCGCCGCCCACCGCGCCCTGCCCGCCTGGGCCGCGCTGCCGGTGGGCCAGCGCACCGACCAACTGCTGGCGCTGGCCGACGGCATCAGCCGCCGCTTCGACGATTTCCTGCAGGCCGAGATCGGCGACACCGGCAAGCCGGTCTCCTGGGCCAGCCAGATCGACATTCCGCGCGGCGCCGCCAACTTCCGAACCTTCGCCGAGCTGGCGCGCACGCTGGACATGGAAAGCTACATGACCGACACGCCCGACGGCCGCCAGGCGCTGAACTACGCCTACCGCAAGCCGCTGGGCGTGGTCGGCGTGATCTCGCCGTGGAACCTGCCGCTGCTGCTGCTGACCTGGAAGGTGGCGCCGGCGCTGGCGTTCGGCAACACCGTCATCATGAAGCCGTCGGAGGTCACGCCCTCCACCGCCACGCTGCTGGCCGAGGTCGCGCACGATACGGGGCTTCCGCCCGGCGTGCTGAACTTGACGCATGGCTTCGGGCCGGGCTCGGCGGGCGAGTTCATCACCACGCATCCGGACATCGACGGCATCACCTTCACCGGCGAATCAGCCACCGGCGCGGCCATCATGCGCGCCGTGGCGCCGGGCGTGAAGCCGGTGTCGTTCGAGCTGGGCGGCAAGAACGCGGCGCTGGTGTTCGCCGACGCCGACTTCGAGGCGGCGGTCGACGGCACCGCGCGCTCGGTGTTCGCCAACTGCGGCCAGGTCTGCCTGTGCACCGAACGCGTGTACGTGCAGCGCCCGATCTACGAACGCTTCGTCGCCGCGCTGGCCGAGCGCGCGCGGGCGCTGCGCATCGGCTGGCCCGATGACGCGGACACCGGCATGGGGCCGCTGGTGTCGCGCGAACACCGGGAAAAGGTGCTGTCGTATTTCGCCCTGGCGCGCGAGGAAGGCGCCACCGTGGTCACCGGCGGCGGCGTCCCGGTATTCGGCGATGCGCGCGACGCCGGCGCCTACGTGCAGCCGACCATCTGGACCGGCCTGCCCGAGAGCGCGCGCTGCATAAAAGAAGAAGTGTTCGGCCCGGTCTGCCACGTGGCGCCGTTCGACACCGAGGAAGAGGCCATCCGCCTGGCCAACGACACGCGCTACGGCCTGGCCGCCGCCGTCTGGACACGGGACCTGACCCGCGGCCACCGCGTCGCGCAGGCCATGAAGGTGGGGCTGGCCTGGGTCAACTGCTGGTTCCTGCGCGACCTGCGCACGCCGTTCGGCGGCAGCGGCCTGTCCGGCATCGGCCGCGAGGGCGGCCGCCATTCGCTGCATTTCTATACCGAGCCCACCAACGTCTGCATCAAGCTGTGAGCCACAGCGCCTTCAAGGACACCGCCATGACCTCATCTTCCACCCGCGCCACCGTCGTCGCCGGCAAGGCCACGCCGCGCGGCAAGTATCCCCACATCAAGCGCGCCGGCGACTTCCTGTTCGTCTCCGGCACCAGCTCGCGCCTGCCCGACAACCGCATCGCCGGCGCCGAGGTCGACGCCATGGGCACCACCACGCTCGACATCCGCGCGCAGACGCGCGCGGTGATCGAGAACATCCGCGACATCCTGGCCAGCGCCGGCGCGGGCCTGGCGGACGTGGTCGAGATCAGTACTTTCCTGGTCAACATGAACGACTTCGGTGGCTACAATCAGGTCTACGGCGAGTTCTTCGACGCCGATGGACCGGCGCGCACCACCGTGGCGGTGCATCAGTTGCCGCACCCGCAATTGCTGATTGAGATCAAGGCGGTGGCCTACAAGCCGCAGGCGCGCTGAGCGGCGCGCGCGGCCATGGCGCCTGACCGCCTTGCGGCTTCGCCTTCGGAACAGGATCGCCGCCCCGCCGGGACGGCCGCGCGCATGTCGAACTTCCGCATCACGCCCAACGCGCTCAGCCACAAACTCAAGCTGCACCAGTTGCAGATCTTCGAGCGCGTGCTGGCGCGCCGCTCGCTGTCGCGCGCCGCCAGCGACATGCACCTGACCCAGCCCACCGTCACCAAGGCCATCCACGACCTGGAAGCGTTCTTCGGCGCGACGCTGTTCGAGCGCTCCAACCGCGGCGTCACGCCGACCGAGCTCGCGCTGGTGCTGGGGCGCCGCGTGCACGCCATGATGGCCGAGATCCGCTACATGGCCGACGACATCGACGCGGTGCTGGGCGGCGCCAGCGGCCACGTGGTGGTGGGCACACTGATCGCGGCCTCGGCCAAGCTGCTGCCCGAGGCCATCGCGCGGCTGATGACCGAGCACCCCGGCATCCAGGTCACGGTGCGCGAGGGGCCGTCGGCGCAGTTGCTGCCGGCACTGGCCACCGGCGACGTCGACATCGTGGTGGGCCGCCTGCCGGGCGCCGACATGGCGTCGATCTCGGGCGTCGCCGTCGACCACCACATGCTGTATCGCGAGGACCTGTGCCTGGTGGCCGGCGCGCGCCATCCGCTGGCGGGCGCGGCGCGCGTGACGCTGGCCGAGCTGGCCGACCACATCTGGATCCTGCCCGCGCCCACCTCGCCGCTGCGCGCCTCGATCGAGCGCAGCTTCTTCGATGCCGGCGTGCGGCTGCCCACGCGCCACGTCGAATCGCTGTCGCTGCTGACCAATATCGGCATCCTGATGCACAGCGACGCGCTGGCGCTGATGCCCTACGACGCCGCGGCCCAGTTCCTGGCCATGGGCGTGCTGACGCGCCTGCCCACCGACGCCTTCGGCGCGTTTGGCGACGTCGGCTATTCGATCCGCGCCGACCGGCCGTTGACGCCGGCCTGCCTGCGGCTGGTCGAGTACCTGAAGCAGATCGCGGCGCAGCGCCCCGCCGGCGCCTGAGCGCCGGCCACCGCATCCGGGATATCCCGTTCAGGGAAACCCCGCGATAGATACCCCGCATATCCAACCGCGCAATTTCTATTGTGCCGCGGCCCCTTCCCCCGCCTAGACTTGCCTTCAACGAAGTCCGCAAGCGCCTCCCGGAGACCGTCATGCCCGCCTATGGCCCGCCCCTGAATTTCCAGCGTTGGATCCAGGACCATGCCCACCTGCTGCAACCGCCGGTGGGCAACCAGCAGATCTGGCAGGACGCCGATTTCATCGTCACCGTGGTCGGCGGCCCCAACCTGCGCACCGACTACCACGACGATCCACTGGAAGAGTTCTTCTACCAGGTACGCGGCAACGCCTGGCTCTCGCTGTGGATCGACGGGAAGCCCGAACGGGTCGACCTGAAGGAAGGCGACATCTTCCTGTTGCCGCCGCACGTGCGCCATTCGCCGCAGCGCCCCGAGACCGGCAGCGCCTGTCTGGTGATCGAGCGCCAGCGTCCGCAGGGGCTGCTGGACGGCTTCGAATGGTATTGCCCGCATTGCGGCCACCTGGTGCACCGCGTCGAGGTGCAGCTCAAAAGCATCGTGACAGACCTGCCGCCGCTGTTCCAGGCCTTCTATTCCAGCGAGGAAAAGCGCACCTGCCCCGGCTGCGGCGCGCTCCACCCCGGCAAGGCGCAGGCCCCCGCCGCGCAGCCGTCGCCCGCCTGACGCCCCCAACCTGTCATCCGCCCTCTTTATGACCCTGAAAATCGATATGCACGCGCACTTCTTCCCGCCCATCACGCGGCAGGAAGCAGCGGCGCTGGACCCGGTGGACGCGCCCTGGCTGCGGCGCGACGGCGATGGCTCGACCGGCCAGATCATGGCCGGCGACCGCCCCTTCCGCCCGGTCGATGCCACGTTGTGGGACCCGGCCCTGCGCGTCGAACAGATGGACCGCCACGGCGTCGACCTGCAGATCCTGTGCGCCACGCCGGTGATGTTCGGCTACGCCTATCCCGCGCGGGCCGCGGCCGACTGGGCCGCGCGCATGAACGATCTGGCGTTGGAGCACTGCGCCTTCGCGCCAGGCCGCCTCAAGGCGCTGGCGCAGGTGCCGCTGCAGGACCTGGAGCTGGCCTGCCGCGAGGCCTCGCGCGCCCGCGCCGCCGGCCACCTGGGCGTGCAGATCGGCAACCACGTCGGCCCGCGCGACCTGGACGACGACACGCTGGTGCAGTTCCTGGTGCATTGCGCCAACGAAGGCATCCCGGTGCTGGTGCACCCCTGGGACATGATGACCGACGGCCGCATGAAGCGCTGGATGCTGCCGTGGCTGGTCGCCATGCCCGCCGAAACCCAGTTGGGCATCCTGTCGCTGATCCTGTCCGGCGCGTTCGAGCGCATTCCGCGCAGCCTGAAGCTGTGCTTCGCCCACGGCGGCGGCAGCTTCGCCTTCCTGCTGGGACGCGTGGACAACGCCTGGCGCCACCGCGACATCGTGCGCCAGGACTGTCCGCAGCCGCCCTCGTCGTACACCGACCGCTTCTACGTCGACAGCGCCGTGTTCGATCCGCGCTCGCTGCGGCTGTTGATCGACGTGATGGGCGAGGACCGCGTGCTGCTCGGTTCCGATTATCCGTATCCGCTGGGCGAGCAGGAGGTCGGCCGGCTGGTGTCGAATTCCGACCTGCTGCCCGCGGTGCAGCACAAGATCCTGTCGGCCAATACGCAGACGTTCTTCGGGCTGGATCGCTGAGCCGCCCGCCAACCATGACCGTGAGACACGGCAACGCAAGGGGATTCACCATGAAACGCATCCATCTGCTGGCCGCCGCCGCGGCCGTCGCCCTGGCGCCCGGCGCCGCCGCCTGGGCCGATGTGAAGATCGGCCTGTTGACCACCCTGACCGGGCCCGGCTCGGTGCTGGGACAGGACCAGCTCGACGGCTTCATGCTGGCCGTCGAACAGGGCGGCGGCAAGCTCGGCGGCGTGCCGGTGCAGGTCATCAAGGAAGACGACCAGTTCAAGCCCGAGGTCGGCGTGCAGGCCGCGCGCAAGCTGGTGCAGAGCGACAAGGTGCCGATCATCACCGGCGTGGTGTATTCCAACGTGATGCTGGCGGTGGCGCGGCCGGTCACCGGCGCCGGCGTGTTCCTGGTGGGCTCGAACGCCGGCCCCACCAACCTGGCCGGCAAGGACTGTTCGCCGTTCTTCTTCTCGACCTCGTGGAACAACACCCAGCGCCACGAAGGCAGCGGCGAGATGGCCAACCAGATGGGCTTCAAGAAGGTCTACCTGCTGGCGCCCAACTACCAGGCCGGCAAGGACGCCATGGCCGGCTTCAAGCGCTTCTTCAAGGGCGAGGTGGTCAACGAGGTCTTCACCCAGGTCAACCAGCCCGACTACTCGGTCGAGCTGGCCGCGCTGGCCGACGCCAGGCCTGATGCCGCCTATGTGTTCTTTCCCGGCGGCATGGGCGTGAACTTCATCAAGCAGTACCGCCAGGCGGGCCTGTTCGACAAGATCCCCCTGCTGTCGGTCGACACCATCGACGGCGCCACCCTGCCCGCGCTGCAGAAGGACGCGCTCGGCGCGGTCACCAACGTGCCGTACTCGCCCGACCTGGACAACGCCGCCAACAAGGCCTTCGCCGCCGCTTTCCGCCAGAAGTACGGCCGCGAACCGTCCAGTTACGCGGCCCAGTCGTGGGACGCGGCGCAACTCATCGGCTCGGCGCTCAAGCGCACCGGCGGCAAGACCGACGACAAGGAAGCCTTGCGCAAGGCGCTGGAGGCGGCCGATTTCCAGTCGGTGCGCGGCGAATTCCGCTACCAGCCGAACCACTTCCCGGCGGCCGGCTTCTTCCGCGCCGACGTGGCGGCGGGCGCGGACGGCAAGGTCGGCTTCGTCAACAAGGGCCCGATCTTCGCCGACCTGTCCAAGGTCTCGGACCAGTACGCCGCCCAGTGCGCCATGAAATGACGCCGGCCTGCCGGGCAATAACGAGGTAAGGCGCCATGTCCGCGACATTGCTGCTGGTGCAGGCCCTGAACGGCCTGCAACTGGGTATCCTGCTTTTCCTGCTGGCCGCCGGCCTGACGCTGGTGTTCGGCATCATGAACTTCATCAACCTGGCGCACGGCTCGCTGTACATGATGGGCGCCTTCATCGCGGCCACCGTGTTCCGCCACAGTGGCTCGTTCCTGCTGGCCGCGGCCGCCGTGGTGGCGGGCATGGCGCTGCTGGGCCTGTTGCTGGACCGCATCGCGCTGGCGCGGCTGTATCCGCGCGAGCATCTGGACCAGGTGCTCGCCACCTTCGGTTTCATCCTGTTCTTCAACGAGCTGACCCGCATCATCTGGGGCCCGGCGCCGATCAGCATGGGCCTGCCGTCGTGGCTGTCGGGCACCATCGACCTGCTGGGAGTCACCTACCCGCTATACCGCTTTCTCATCATCGTGGCGGGGCTCGCGGTGGCGGCGGGCTGTTACGCGCTGATCCACCGCACGCGGCTGGGCATGCTGATCCGCGCCGGCTCCACCGACCGCATGATGGTGGGCGCGCTGGGGGTGAACATCGCGCGCCTGAACACGCTGCTGTTCGTGCTGGGCGCGGTGCTGGCCGGCGTGGCCGGCCTGATGGCCGGGCCGATCCTGTCGGCGCAGACCGGCATGGGCGAACCGATCCTGATCCTGACGCTGGTGGTGATCGTCATCGGCGGCATCGGCTCGGTGCGCGGCGCCTTCCTGGCGGCGCTGATGGAGGGACTGGTCGACACGCTCGGCCGGGCGCTGCTGCCCGCCTTGCTGCGCGCCGCGCTGCCGCCGGCCGCCGCCAACGCGGCCGGCCCGGCGATCGCCTCGATGCTGATCTACATCGTCATGGCGCTGGTGCTGGCGCTGCGACCGCAGGGCCTGTTTCCCGTGCGGCATGGATAGCGCCCAAGGAGGCCCCGACATGCTTCGACTCTCTCCCCGCGCGCTCGCCGCCGGCGCGCTGCTGCTGCTCCTGGCGCTGGTGCCGCTGTACGCGCAATGGCAGGGCGAACCGTTCCTGCTGGCGCTGTTCGGCCGCGTGCTGGTGTACGGCATCGCCGCGCTGGCGCTGAACCTGCTGCTGGGCTACGGCGGCATGGTCAGCTTCGGCCACGCGCTGTACCTGGGCCTGGGCGCCTACGCGGTCGGCGTGCTGAACCACTACGGCATCGAGAACGGCTGGCTGCACCTGCTGGCCGCGCTGGGCGCCTGCGCCGTGGTCGGCCTGGTCAGCGGCTACGTGGTGATGCGCACGTCCGGCATCGCCTTCATCATGATCACGCTGGCGTTCGCGCAGATGTTCTATTTCCTGGCCACGGGGCTGGAGGGCTTCGGCGGCGACGACGGCATGTCGCTGTTCGCCGGCAGCGACTTCGGCCTGTTCCGGCTCGATACGCCGCTGGCGCTGTACTACACCGCATTCGGCGTGCTGCTGCTGGCGCTGGCCGCGCTACGCCGGCTGGTGCACGCGCCGTTCGGCATGGTGCTGCGCGGCTGCCAGGCCAACGAGCGGCGCATGCGCGCGCTGGGCTTCGCGACGCTGCGCTATCGCCTGGCGGCCTATGTGCTGTCGGCGATGGTGTGCGGCGTGGCCGGCGTGCTGCTGGCCAACCTGACGCTGTATGTGTCGCCCTCGTACCTGGCCTGGACCACCTCCGGCGAGCTGATCGTGATGGTGGCGCTGGGCGGGCTGGGCACGGTGGTCGGCCCGGTTGCCGGGGCCCTGGCCTTCCTGTTGCTGGAGGAAGGACTGAAGCTGCTGACCGACCATTGGATGCTGGTGATGGGCCTGCTGATCGTGGGCGTGGTGCTGGTGTCGCGCCGCGGCCTGTATGGCGGTCTGTCGGACAAGCCGTTGCGCCTGCGCGCCGCGCGCGCCCTGCCCCACCCCACCGGAGAACCGCGATGAGCGCGCTGCGCGTCGAACACCTGGTCAAGCGCTACGGCGGCCTGACCGTCACCGACGACCTGTCGCTGGACATCCGGCCGGGTGAACTGCATGCCGTGATCGGCCCCAACGGCGCCGGCAAGACCACGCTGATCGGCCAGTTGAGCGGCGAGCTGCGGCCCGACGGCGGCTGCGTGCTGCTCGATGGCGAGGACGTGACGCGCCTGCCGGTCGAACGGCGCGTGCGCCGCGGGCTGGCGCGCTCGTACCAGATCACCTCGGTGTTCAAGCCGTTCACCGCGCTGGAGAACGTGGCCATGGCGGTGCAGGCGCGGCGCGGCCACGGCTTCCGCTTCTGGCGGCCGCTGCTGGCCACGCCGGCGCTGCGCGAGCCGGCGCGGGAGGCGCTGGCGCTGGCCGGCCTGGACGCGCGCGCCGACACCCCCGCCGCCGCGCTGGCGCATGGCGAGCTGCGGCAACTGGAGCTGGCCATGGTGCTGGCCTGCCAGCCGACCCTGCTGCTGCTGGACGAACCCATGGCCGGCATGAGCCAGCATGAATCCGAGGCCATGACGCGGCTGCTGCAACGCCTGCGCGGGCAATACACCATTCTGCTGGTGGAGCACGACATGCAGGCGGTGTTCGCGCTGTCCGACCGCATCACGGTGCTGGTGTATGGCCGCGCCCTGGCCTGCGGCGATGCCGACCAGATCCGCAACGATCCGCAGGTGCGCGAGTGCTATCTGGGCAGCGAACGCGGCCACGCCGGCCGCCGTGCGCAGGGAGCGCCGGCATGAGCGCGCTGCTGTCGCTGCGCGGCGTGACCGCGCACTACGGCGCCAGCCAGGCGCTGTTCGGCATCGACCTGGATATCGGCCCGGGCGAGTTCGTGACGCTGCTGGGCCGCAACGGCATGGGCAAGTCGACCACGGTCAAGGCCATCATGGGCCTGAACCGCGCCAGCCGCGGCGCCGTCACGTTCGACGGCCGCGACATCGTCGCCCTGCCGGCCTATAAGGTGGCGCAGTGCGGCATCGGCCTGGTGCCCGAGGGCCGGCACGTGTTCCCCAACCTGTCGGTGCGCGAGAACCTGGTGGCCACCGCGCACAACCGCCAGGGGTTGGCGCAGCCCTGGACGCTGGAACGCGTCTACGCGCTGTTCCCGCGCCTGGCCGAACGCGCGCGCCACCTGGGCAGTCACCTGTCGGGCGGCGAGCAGCAGATGCTGGCCATCGGCCGCGCGCTGCTGACCAATCCGCGCCTGCTGATCCTGGACGAAGCCACGGAAGGCCTCGCGCCGGTGGTGCGCGAGGAAATCTGGCAGGCGCTGGAAAGCCTCAAGCGCACCGGGCTGGCGGTGCTGTGCATCGACAAGAACCTGGAGCCGCTGCTGGCCACCGCCGACCGCCACGCCATCATCGAAAAGGGCCGGGTAGCCTGGAGCGGCACCTCGCAGGCCTTCATCGACGACGAAGCGCGCCTGCTGCACTACCTGGGCGTGTAGGGGCAGCATCGTGGCCGGCGCGGGCTCACATACCCAGGCCGGCCGCTTCCCGTGAAGGCGGCGCGGCCGCGGCGGCCGTCGCTTCAGCCGCCTCGGCCACGCCCACGCTGTCGGCCGGAACAATAGGCTCGGGTTCGCGCGCCACGGCTTGCAGCGCATGCAGGACGCCATGTTCGCGCAGGGCCTCCAACTGCGCCGCCAGCGCCGCGACGAACACCGGCTTCTCGCCCAGGTCGCCGAACACCGGTCGATAGCCGGCCAGCACCAGGGCGCGGCGATAGGCCGCCTGCTTGGGCGCCGCCGCCCGCGCCGCCACATCGGCACGCGCCAACAGTCTGGCCAGGGGCGCGGCCAGCGGATCGTCGATCGGATAGCGCGCGCCGCTTTCGTCTTCGCCCCGCAGATAGTGCAGCCAAGCCGCGACCGCCAGCGCCAGGCGGCGAATATCGTCGCCGCGACGCAGGCGGTCGCGGATGGTGGCCAGCAGGCGCGGCGGCAGTTTGTGCGAACTGTCCATCGCCACCTGCCACGTCGGATGCGGCAGCGCCGCGTTGTCGACGCGCGCCAGGAAGCGCTGGCGGTAGCCTTCCAGGCCGGCATCTGGAATGCCCTTGAGCGTGGGCGCGACCTCGTGGCGCATCAGGTCGTCCACGAAGCCGCGCAACGCCGGCACCGCCGCCGCCTCATGCATGGTGGCGGCGCCCAGCAACGTCCCCAGGCAGGCCAGCGCCGAATGCGGGCCGTTGACCATGCGCAGCTTCAGCCGCTCATAGGGCGCGGCATTGGCCACGAAGGTCACGCCCGCGGCTTCCCAGGCGGGGCGGCCGGCCGCGAACTTGTCTTCGATCACCCAGTTCAGGTAGGGTTCGGCCACCACCGGCCAGGCGTCTTCCACCCCCAGGCGCTGCGTGATGCGCGCGCGGTCCTCGTCGCGGGTGGCCGGCACGGTGCGGTCGACCATGGAATTGGGAAAGGTGCAGTGCGCGTCGATCCAGCCGGTCAGCGCCACGTCCAGCCGCAGCGCAAAGGCCAGCACCAGACTGCGCAGCGTGTCGCCATTGGCCTGCAGATTGTCGCAGGACAGCAGCGTCAAGGGCGGCAGGCCGCGCTCGCGGCGCAGCGCCAGGCCATGCACCAGCATGCCGATGGCGCTGCGCGGGCGCACCGGGTTCTCCAGATCGTGCAGGATGTCCGGGTCATCCCAGCGCAGGTGGCCGGTGGCCGGTTCGTGGCAGTAGCCTTTCTCGGTGATGGTCAGGCTGACGATGCGCGTCTGCGGATAGGCGATGCGCTCGAGCACCGCTTGCGGATCCTCCTGGGCCACCATTACGCGCAGCACCGACCCGACCACGCGCAGGGATTCCCGCGCGCCGCCTGCCTCGTCGCCGTCGCGCAGCGCCAGGGTGTACAGGCCATCCTGGGGCGTCAGCGCATCGCGCACGGCCGGACTGCGCAGCGACACCCCCAGGATGCCCCAGGTCAGATCCTGGCTGGCGGCCATGGCCAGGTCGGTGGCCAACGCCTGGTGCGCGCGATGAAAGGCGCCCAGCCCCAGATGCACAATACCCGGCGTCAATCGGCCGCGGTCATAGGCGGGTTTCTCCACGTCTGCGGGCAGGCGCGACAAGGACTCCGTATTCAAGCGTTCGAGCATGGATTGCTGTGTCTCAGGGCGCCTTGATGCATCCGCCCCAAGACGGGCGCAGAGGCGCGTTGGTAGGGAATTGCACACGGCGGGCGTGGTCAGAAGCCAACGCCGCGATGCCGCGCGCCGCCAGGGTATCGCATGGCCGCGGCGAAGGCAAAAAGTAACGTAGTATTACCAGCAAAACCTGGCGGATGCTTGACCCGCCTCATGTCGCATCACGCCGGCAATCCATATCTGTTAAAAAGCCGCCACACCCGGCCTTATTACGCTTCCCATGTCGACCAACCCGCACCACTCGCCCTACAAAAGCACCGGCGGCCTGCGCCGCATCCTGAATGCGCTGCGCTACTCGCTACAGGGCCTGCAGGCCGCCATCAAGTACGAGGCCGCCTTCCGCCAGGAACTGGCGCTGGCCGTGCTGCTGATCCCGGCCGCGTTCTTCCTGGGGCGCACCACGGTCGAGGTGTTCTTCCTGATCGGCACCGTGGTGCTGGTGCTGGCGGTGGAGCTGCTGAATTCGGCGATCGAGGCGCTGGCCGACGCGCTGTCGGTCGACACCCATCCGCTGCTGGGCCGGGCCAAGGACCTGGGCAGCGCCGCCGTCATGCTGCTGCTGCTGTTCACCGTCGCCGTCTGGGTGGGCGTGGCAGTCAGCCGCTTCGTGATGCACTGATTCACGGCGCCGGGCTTGCCCGCCAAGGGGTCCGGGCCTCTATACTGGGAACCATGATGCCCAACTCGACGCCAGCCCCTTCGGAACGCATCGTCATCGTCGGCGGGGGTGCCGGCGGCCTCGAACTGGCCGCCAAGCTCGGCCGCCTCCACGGCCGCCAGCACATCACCCTGGTCGACAGCCGGCCGTTCCACATCTGGAAGCCGTCGCTGCACGAAGCGGCGGCGGGCACATTGGATATCCACCAGGAAGGCCTGTCCTATCTGATGCTGGCGCACCTGAACGGGTTTTCCTTCGCCCAGGGCCAGTTGGTCGGCGTCGACCGCGAGCGCCGCCTGGTCACGGTCGATGCCGTGGCCGACAGCCAGGGCCAGGAAGTGCTGCCGCGCCGCGAACTGGCCTACGACACGCTGGTGCTGGCGCTGGGCAGCACCTCCAACTTCTTCAATACCCCGGGAGCGGCCGAGCACGCCGTCACGCTGGACACCACCGAGAACGCCGAGCAATTCCGCCTGACCATGCTCAAGGCCATGGCGCTGGTCGACCAGGCCAAGGTGCGCGATCCGTCGGCTCGGCTGGACCTGGTGATCGTCGGCGGCGGCGCCACCGGCGTCGAGCTGGCGGTGGAACTGGTCGAGGCCAGCCACGTGGTCAGCGCCTACGGCCTGCCGAATTTCCGCGCCGAGCGCGATCTGGCGATCACCCTGGTCGAGGGCGCGCCGCGCATCCTGTCCGCGCTCCCCGAAAAGATATCCATCGCCGCCACCGCGCGCCTGACCGAGCTCGGCATCCGCGTCGAAACCGACTGCCGCGTCTCGGAGGTCGCCGCCGATTCGGTCAAGACCGCCGACGGCCGCGAATTCCCCGCGCGCCTGTGCATGTGGGCGGCCGGCATCAAGGGCCCGGCCCTGCTGGCCGAGCTGGACCTGCCGCTGAACAGACTGGGCCAGCTCGAGGTCAACGAACGGCTCGAAACCGCCGACCCGCACATCCTGGCGCTGGGCGACTGCTGCGCCGCGCCCTGGCGCGATGGCCGCACCGTGCCGGCGCGCGCCCAGGCCGCGCACCAGCAGGCCGATTACCTGTGCAAGAAGCTCACCGCGCGCCTGCGCCGCGCGGCCGAGCCCACCGCTCCCTATGTCTACGAAGACCACGGCTCGCTGGTCTCGCTGGGCCAGGACGCCGGCGTGGGCAGCCTGATGGGCAAGCTGGCCGGACGCGGACTGTTCGTAAGCGGTACACTGGCGCGCCTGATGTACATGAGCCTGCACCTGATGCACCACAAAGCGGTGCTGGGCATCTCACGCACCGCCTCCCTGGCCCTGGCCCGCCTGCTCATGCGGCGCACGCGCCCCCGGGTCAAACTGCACTGAACTCCCCCATGAATTTCCTCCAAAGACTCGAACACGCCTGGACCACCAGCAACTCGCTCCTGCAAGTCGGGCTCGACCCCGACCCGCAACGCTTTCCGCGCGAACTGCAGGGCAAGCCGGACGCGATCTTCCAGTTCTGCCGCGACATCGTCGACGCCACCGCGCCTTACGCCTGCAGCTTCAAGCCGCAGATCGCCTACTTCGCCGCGCACCGCGCCGAAGACCAGCTCGAAGCGCTGTGCCAGCACATCCGCGACAAGCACCCCGACCTGCCCATCGTGCTGGACGCCAAGCGCGGCGACATCGGCTCCACCGCCGAAAACTACGCCCGCGAAGCCTACGAGCGCTACCAGGCGCACGCGCTGACGGTCAGTCCGTACATGGGCCTGGACTCGGTCGAGCCCTACCTGGCCTGGCGCGACCGCGGCGTGATCGTGCTGTGCCGCACATCCAACCCCGGCGGGTCGGACCTGCAGTTCCTCAAGATGGATAACGGCGAGCCCCTGTACCTGCACGTGGCGGGGCTGGTGGCCGACAAATGGAATGCCAACGGCCAGTGCGGCCTGGTGGTGGGCGCGACCTTCCCGAACGAGCTGGCCGCGGTGCGCCAGCGCATCGGCGACGCGGTGCCGCTGCTGGTGCCGGGCATCGGCGCCCAGGGCGGCGACATCACCGCCACCGTCAACGCCGGCGCCAACGCCGCGCGCAGCGGCATGATGATCAACTCGTCGCGCGCCATCATCTACGCCAGCGGCGGCGATGACTGGCGCCAGGCCGCCGGCGACGCCGCGCGCGGCCTGCGCGACGCGATCAACGCGGTGCGCTGAGCGCCGCCCGCGGGGGCCAGGCGGTTCCCGCGGTATCCCTGGACCGCGCCATTGCGCGGGCGGTCTTCCTCAACGCCGGTTGACCGGCGCCCCCAGCAGTTCCAGCACGCCGCGCAGCGCGAATTCGACCGCCTGCTGGCGCACCTGCGCGCGGTCGCCGCTGAACACGTGGGTGACGGCGCGGCTGCTGATGCCGTCGCCGACCCACTGCGCGAAGCCGAAGCACACCATGCCCACCGGCTTGCCCGGCGTGGCGCCGCCCGGACCGGCAATGCCGGTGGTGGACACCGCCACCTGCGCCGCCGGCGAGGCCAGCAGCACGCCGTTGGCCATCTCCAGCGCCACCGGCTCGCTGACCGCGCCGAAGTGATGCAAGGCGTCCGGCGACACATCCAGTTCGCTGACCTTGGCATCGTTGCTGTAGGTGACGAAGCCGCGGTCGAACCACTCGCTGGACCCGGCCACCGCCGTGACGGCGCCCGCCAGCAGCCCGCCGGTGCAGGATTCGGCGGTGCCCAGCACCAATCCCAGGCGCCGCAACGTATCGCCCAGCCGCTCGGCCAGCCCGTATACGGTGGCCTGCGCCAGTTGTTCAGCCGACAGATTGGACGGCGGGTTTTCGTGTTGCTGGTTCATCCCAAGACTCCTGTGCGCACGGCCAGCGCCATGATCAGCAAGGCGTATCCGGCCGCGACGATATCGTCCCACATTACCCCGAAACCGCCCTTCAGGCGGGCATCGAAGAACTTGATGGGCGGCGGCTTGACGATGTCGAACGTGCGGAACAGCACGAACGCCAGCGCCTGCGACAACCAGCCGGCCGGCGTCAGCCACAGCACCAGCCAGAACGCCACCATCTCGTCCCACACCATTCCGACATGATCGGGCTGCTGGAGTTCGCGGCCGACGCGGTCGCAGGCCCAGCAGCCGTACAGGAAGGCCAGCGCCAGGAAGATGCCGATGGCCAGGTCCGACGCGGCCGGCGCGGCGGCGACCCAGATGAGCCAGGCCAGCAGCGTGCCCCAGGTGCCCGAGGCGGGGCGGATCAGGCCGCTGCCGAAGCCGAAGGCGATCAGGCGGCCCGGATCGCGGCACACCCAGGACAGCGCGGGATAGACCGCGCGCGAGCGTTCGCGCATCGACGGGGAATGGGGGGAAGAGGACGACATGGATAAGGGCCCAAGAGTGGCGGGGATAAGGGCGATGGGAAGGATGGCGTTCAGTAAACAACCGTGGCAGCGATTGTGACAGGGTTTGCCTGCGTCCGGCGCAAGGCCGGCGCTCTCAGACCGAGGGAAAGTGATCGAAGCCGGCGGGCAATCGTGTCAACGGCTGTCCGGCGGCGTCCCGCAGCACCAATCCCGGCTCGGCCACGATATTGCCCACTTGCGTCACGCGGACGCCGGCCGCCTGCGCAGCCGCCCGCACGGCGTCGCGGCGGGCCGGGGGCGCGGTGAAGCAGAGTTGGTACACGTCTCCGCCGCCCAGCACCGCTTGGCGCACGACGTCAGCGGGCATGCCGGCCAGCGCGGCGGCCACGGGCATGCGGTCTTCATGCAGCAACGCCCCCACCCGGCTGGCCGCCAGGATGTGGCCGAGGTCCTGCAGCAAGCCGTCGGAAATATCGATGGCGGCGTGCGCGATGCCGCGCAACGCCACGCCCAGCGCCACTTGCGGCTCGGGCCATTCCAGCGCGCCGCGGGTCGCGGCCAGCCGTGCCGCGTCGGCCGGATACTGCCCGTCGAGCAGGCGGTAGGCCACGTCGGCCGCGCCCAGTTCGCCGGACACCCAGATATCGTCATCCACCCGGGCGCCGTCGCGGCGCAGCGCGGCGCCCGCCGGCACGGCGCCGAACACGGTCACGCTGATGGCCAGGTCATGGACGCTGCGGGTGGTGTCGCCGCCGATCAACGGGCAGCCATGGACCTGCGCCAGCGCATGAAACCCCTCGGCAAACGCCGCCAGCCACGCCTCGTCCAGCCGCGGCAGCGCCAGCCCCAGCACGCAACCGATGGGCCGCGCGCCCATGGCGGCCAGGTCCGACAGGTTCACCGCCAGGGCCTTGTGCCCCAGCGCCTTCGGATCGACATCGGGAAAGAAATGCCGGCCTTCCAGCAGCAGATCCGTGCTGGTGGCCACCTGTTCGCCGGCCGGCACCGGAAACAACGCGCAGTCATCCCCCACGCCCAACAGCCCCGCCGGCGCGGCGCGCGTGAAATAGCGCGCGATCAGATCGAATTCGGACGCCACGACAACTCCGCAGTCCGGCGCAATGCGCCGGTATTGACTCCCACACCGGAGCCACGCTCCAAGGGAAGATTCGCGCCAAAGAGAGGTCCGCACCAGAGGCGCGGAAAGCTCGCTCCAAAAGAAGGAAGCCCGCCCCAAAAGGGAGACCGCCCCAAAAAAACGGCCCTCCCCAGACCCGGGCCGCGCGGATCCGGCTCCGCCGGTCCGCAGCGGCGCCCCCCTGGGGGGGAAGCGCGCAGCGCTTCGGGGGGGTCTACTTCTTCATTTCGTGCGAGCGCACGTCCGCCGCCAGCTTGTCGAGCACGCCGTTGACGAACTTGAAGCCGTCGGTGCCGCCGAACGACTTGGCCAGTTCCACGGCTTCGTTGATGGCGACCTTGTACGGCACTTCGACATGATGGATCAGTTCGAAGCTGCCGATCAGCAGGATGCCATGCTCGACCGGCGACAGCTCGGCCAGCGGACGGTCGACGTAGGGCGTGAAACGCTCGCGCAGCGCGGGCGCTTCGCGCAGGACGCCATGCAGCAAGGTCTTGAACCACTGCGCGTCGGCCTCGGAGAAGTCCTCGGTGTCGCGCAGATGGGCGTCGATCTCGCCGGCGTCCTGCGTGCCTTCGCCGCCGCGCAGCAGCCACGCGTACACGCCCTGCAGCGCGAATTCGCGCGCACGGCGGCGCGCGCTGCGGGCGTTGGCGCGGGCTTGCGCCGCGCTATCAGCGCTGGTCGTCGTCTTCTTCGTCGTCAAAATCTTCGTCCTCGTCTTCGTCGTCTTCGTCTTCTTCCTCGGGCTCCAGGGCCGCCACCAGGTTGGCCATTTCGACGGCCACCTGGGCGCAGTCGCGGCCCTTGCCGGCGGCGCGGGCTTGCGCCTGCTCGTCGGTGTCCACGGTCAGCACGCCGTTGGCGACCGGGATGCCGGTCTCGAGGGAGATGCGGGTGATAGCAGTGGCCATTTCATTGCTGACCACTTCAAAGTGATAGGTCTCGCCGCGGATGACCGCGCCCAGCGCGATCAGGGCGTCGAACTCGAACGTCTCGGCCATGTGCGACAGGGCCACGCCCAGTTCCAGGGCGCCCGGCACGGTGGCGACCATCACGTCGCGCTCGTCCACGCCGAGTTCGGCCAGTTCCTTCAGGCACGCTTCGAGTTCGGCCTGGCCGATCTCTTCGTTGAAGCGGGCGCGTACGATGCCGATGTGCAGCCCTTCGCCGTTCAGGTCGGGGGTGAGGATGTAAGGGTTCATGTGTCGGCCTTCAGTGTGTTGCGGGAGTGTTCGGAGGGTCGCAATCGTAACCCGTAATGGTGAGCGAGAAGCCCGCCATGCTGGGCATCTTGCGCGGCCGGGCCAGCAGCTTCATCTCGCCCACGTTCAGGTCGCGCAGGATCTGGGCGCCGATGCCATAGGTGCGCAGGCCGAATCGGTCGGCGTTGGCGGGGTTGGCATTGGCCTTGGGGTCGCTCCAGCCGGCGATCTGCGCGAACAGGTGTTCGGTGGACGACTGGCAGTTCATCAGCACCAGCACGCCGGCCGGCGCCTGCGAAATGGCCTGCAGGGCCTGCGCCACGCCCCAGCTATGCGGGCTGGCGCCGGTATCCAGCACGTCCAGCACCGAGGCCGGCTCGTGCACGCGCACCAGGGTCTCGACGTCTGGCGCCACGGTACCATGCACCAGCGCCAGGTGGGCCGAGCCGGTGGCGGCGTCCTCGTAGGCCACGGCCTCGAAGGTGCCCCAGGCGGTCTGCATGCTGCGCTTGCCGACGCGCTTGACGATGGATTCGTGCTCGCTGCGGTATTGGATCAGGTCGGCGATGGTGCCGATCTTCAGGCCGTGCTCGCGGGCGAACTGCACCAGGTCGGGCAGGCGCGCCATGGTGCCGTCCGGCTTGAGGATCTCGCAGATCACCGCGGCCGGGGTCAGGCCGGCCATGGCGGTCAGGTCACAGCCGGCCTCGGTGTGGCCGGCGCGCACCAGCACGCCGCCGGGCACGGCCCGCACCGGGAAGATGTGGCCGGGCTGGACCAGGTCGGACGGCTTGGCGTCGCGCGCCACCGCCACCTGGATGGTGCGGGCGCGGTCGGCGGCCGAAATGCCGGTCTCGACGCCTTCGGCGGCCTCGATCGACTGGGTGAAATTGGTGCCATATCGCGTGCCGTTGCGGGCCGCCATCAGCGGCAGGTCCAACTGGCGGCAGCGTTCTTCGGTCAGGGTCAGGCACACCAGGCCGCGGCCGTGGGTCACCATGAAGTTGATGGCCTCGGGCGTGACGAACTCGGCGGCCATAACGAGGTCGCCTTCATTTTCGCGGTCTTCCTCGTCAACCAGGATGACGATGCGGCCGGCGCGCAGCTCGGCGATGATCTCGGCGACCGAGGCAATATCGAAGGATTCCGGCTCGGAGCCGGGCAACGGGGACAACTGGACGGACATGGCGGGCACGCAAACCAGGCGGGAAAGCCCGGATTTTACCGCCCCCGGCGCCATATCCCCTACCGGCCCGCCCCGCCCCCGCCCAAACAGGGCCATCCGGTTAAACTTTCGGCCGGAGAACACCCCATAAAACCAAGGAAAAACGCCATGCAAGCCCTTGCGGCCATGCCTTTGACCGTCGCGGCGGGGATCCGCGTCGTGCTCACCGACATCGACGACACCCTGACCACCGAAGGCCGGCTGCCCGCCGACGCCTACGCCGCCCTGGAACGCCTGGAACAGGCCGGCATCCAGGTGGTGCCGATCACCGGCCGCCCGGCCGGCTGGTGCGACCACATCGCCCGCATGTGGCCGGTGCGCGCGGTGGTCGGCGAGAACGGCGCGTTCTACTACGCCTACGACCGCCAGGCGCGCCGCATGGTTACGCACTACTGGACCGACGCGGCCTCGCGCCAGGCCAGCCGCAAAAAGCTCGACGCGATCCGCGACCGGGTGCTGGCCGAGGTGCCCGGCGCCGCCGTGGCCAGCGACCAGGACTACCGCGTGGCCGACCTGGCCATCGACTTCTGCGAGGACGTGCCGCCCCTGCCCGAGGCCGATATCAGCCGCATCGTGCGCATCTTCGAAGACGCCGGCGCCCAGGCCAAGGTCAGCTCGATCCACGTCAACGGCTGGTTCGGCGACTACGACAAGCTGACCATGACGCGCACCCTGTTCCAGCGCGAATTCGGCATCGACGTGGCCAGCGCGCTCGACAGCACGCTGTTCATCGGCGACTCGCCCAACGACGAGCCCATGTTCGCCTACTTCCCGGTCTCGGTCGGCGTGGCCAACATCCAGTCGCAGTTGCACCGCCTGACGCACCGCCCCGCCTACGTGGCCGCGTTCCATGGCGGCGCCGGCTTCACCGAGATGGCCGACCGGCTGCTGGCCGCCCGCGCCGTCACCGCCTGAGGCACCCACCGTGGCCACCACCAAACCCGCCGCCCCCGCCGCCAATGACGGCCGCCGCAGCATCCAGTCCATCGAAGTGGGCGTGCCGCTGCTGGCCGCCCTGGTCGACGCCGCCAAGCCGCTGACCCTGCGCGATCTGGCCGCCGGCGCCGGCATGACCTCGGCCAAGGCCCACCCCTACCTGGTGAGCTTCATCCGGGTCGGCCTTGTGCAGCAGGACAGCATCACCGGCCAGTACGAGCTGGGGCCGTTCGCGCTGCAGATGGGCCTGGTCAGCCTGCAGCGGCTGGATCCGGTGCGCATCGCCATGCCCGAGATCGCCAAACTGCAATCCGAGATCGGCCACACGCTGGGCATCGCGGTGCTGGGCTCGCACGGCCCCACCATGATCCACATGACCGAGGCCAGCTATCCGGTGCACGTGAATATGCGCAAGGGCACCGTGATGTCGATGCTGCACACCGCCACCGGCCTGGTGTTCGCAGCCTGGCTGCCGCCCAAGGTCAGCGAGCACTACATCGCCCGCGAGGAAGGCGATACGGCGGTGATCTCCAGCGTGTCGCCGCCGCGCAAGGTCAGCCGCGCCAACATCGAGGCGCAACTGGCGGACATCCGCGTGCACGGCATGGCGCGCGCCCTGGGCAACCCGCTGCCGGGCGTCGACGCCCTGTCGGTGCCCGTGTTCGACAACACCGGCAACATCGTGCTGGCGCTGACCAGCCTGGGCCCCACCGGCCTGTTCGACGTGTCCTGGGACGGCGCCATCGCCCGTCCGTTGCTGGCCTGCGCCCACGAGATCTCGCGCAAGCTGGGCTACCGCGCCTGACCTTCCCTCCTCCCGCCTGACCCGCAAGCCGCGCGACGGATCCGCCGATCCACTCGCGCGGCCGTCGCGCCGTTCGCGCATAAACGAACCCAAAGCGAACAAAACGAACAAAACCCGAAAAGAAACACAGGGACTTTCCCGAGTGTGCCCCTGGCGCTTGTATGTTTGAATTCAGTTACCAGTCATATTCAGACCTATAAGAGGAGACATACGATGCGCGCATTGCGTCACCTGCAAGCGGCCTCGCTGGCCGCGCTCGTGTTCGGAACGTTCGGAGCGTCCGCCGCCCACGCCGCCGACGCCTGCCCCAACCGGGGCGACCTGGACCAGAACTACTGCGACGCCAACAAGGACCTGGTGGCCGACACGCCCACCGATCCGGCCAAGCTCAAGACGCCGTCGACGCTGGTGTTCACCTACACCCCGGTGGAAGACCCCGCGGTGTATGAAGACATCTTCAAGCCGTTCACCAAGCACCTGTCCGAATGCACCGGCAAGCGCGTGGTGTTCTACCAGGTGCAGAGCAACGCCGCCGAAATCGAGGCCATGCGCTCGGGCCGCCTGCACGTGGGCGGCTTCTCCACCGGCCCCACCGCCTTCGCCGTGAACATCGCCGGCGCGGTGCCGTTCGCCGTCAAGGGCTACGCCGATGGCTTCCAGGGCTACAACCTGATCGTCATCGTCAAGAAAGACAGCCCGTACCAGAAGCTCACCGACCTCAAGGGCAAGAAGCTGGCGCACACCGCGCCGTCGTCGAACTCCGGCCACATGGCGCCCGTGGCGCTGTTCCCCAAGGAAGGCCTGACGCCCGACAAGGACTACAAGGTGGTGTTCTCGGGCAAGCACGACCAGTCCGTCATGGGCGTGAACTCGGGCGACTACGACGCCGCCGCCGTGGCCTCGGACGTGTTCAAGCGCATGATCGAGCGCGGCCAGGTCAAGGAAGCCGATTTCCGCGTCATCTACAAGAGCGAGAAATTCCCCACCTCGTCGTTCGCCTACGCGCACGACCTGGAGCCGAAGTTCCGCGACCAGATGCTCAAGTGCTTCTACGACTACCGCTTCCCGGCCGAGATGTCCAAGGCCTTCGACGGCGCCGACCGCTTCTACCCGGTGACCTACCAGAAGGACTGGGCCATCGTGCGCCAGGTCGCCGAATCCGGCGGCGAAAGCTTCAACCGCGCCGCCTACGACCGCGAATCCGCCAAGAGCAAGAAGTAATCAGCATGACGACGTCGCTACGCATTTCCGGCCTGGTCAAGGAATACCGGGCCGGCCGGCCGGTACTGAACGGCATCGACCTGCAGATCGCGGGACGCGGCCTGACCGCCATCATCGGCCCCTCGGGCACCGGCAAGAGCACGCTCCTGCGCTGCATCAACCGGCTGATCGAGCCGACCCGCGGCGAGATCGTGCTCGAAGCCGGCGACGGGGCGGTCGACCTGGCCCGGGTGCGTGGCGCGTCGCTGCGGCGCGCGCGCCGGCGCATCGGCATGGTGTTCCAGGAATACAACCTGGTCGAACGCCTGACCGTGATGGAAAACCTGCTGACCGGACGGCTGGGCTACACCGGCGCCTTCAAGGCCTGGACCCGCCGCTTCGAGGCCGAGGACATCGAGCACGCCTACCAACTGCTCGATACCGTGGGCCTGGCGGGCTTTGCCGACCAGCGCGCCGACGCCCTGTCGGGCGGCCAGCGCCAGCGCGTGGGCATCGCCCGCGCCCTGATGCAGCGCCCGCAGTTGCTGCTGGCCGATGAGCCGACCTCGTCGCTCGACCCCAAGACCTCGGTCGAGATCATGGAGCTGCTGGCGGCGCAGGGCGACGCCAGCGGCATCCCCGTCATCGTCAACATCCATGACGTCGAACTGGCGCGGCGCTACGCCGGCCGCATCGTCGGCATGTCCGGCGGACATGTGGTCTATGACGGCAACGGCCAAGGCCTGGACGCCGCCATGCTCAAGACCATCTACGGAGGCGAGTCTTGGCTGGCGTAATGACTCCGCGTTCGTCCCATCCGCGTCCCTTCGCGCTGTCCGGCCGCGCCAAGGCCGGCGTGCTGCTGCTGGTGCTGTACACCGTGTATGCGGCCGCGCAACTGGACTTCAGTTGGGCCCGCTTCGAAAGCGGCATGGGCCACGCCTCGACCTTCCTGGCGCGCATGTTCCCGCCCAATTTCGAGAAGCCCGCCACGCTGTGGAAGGGCATCGCCGAGAGCCTGGAGATCGCCGTGCTGGCCTCGGTGCTGGGCATCCTGTTCGCGCTGCCCGTGGGCCTGCTGGGCGCGCGCAACCTGATGCCGGCGTGGGTCTCGTGGCCCGCCCGCTCGATCGTGGCGCTATGCCGCGCGCTGCATCCGGTGATCGTCGCCATCCTGTTCGTCAAGGCCGTGGGCTTTGGCGCGCTGGCCGGCATCCTGGCGTTGACGGTGGCCTCGATCGGCTTCATCGGCAAGCTGTTCACCGAGGCCATCGAGGAAATCTCGCTCAAGCAGGTCGAAGCGGTGCGCGCCACCGGCGCCTCGTTCGCCAACGTGCTCGCCTTCGGCGTGCTGCCGCAGGTGTTCGCGCGCTTCATCGGCTTTGCCACCTACCAGTTCGACTCGAACCTGCGCAACTCGACCATGGTCGGCATCGTCGGCGCCGGCGGCGTGGGCGGCACGCTGTTCTCGGCCTTCCAGCGCTTCGACTACGACTTCGTCAGCGCCATCCTGCTGACGCTCATCGCCATCATCATGCTGGGCGAGATCCTGGCGGGCTTCGTGCGCGCCGTGTTCCTGGACAACCTGGGCTTCGACCGTATCCTGCAGGGCCGCTTCGCCGGCGCGCGCGGCATCGGTTCGAGCGCATCGAAGGCAGCCTACCAGGCCGCGCGCAAGGCGGAGGCGGATCAATGAACACGCACGCCCCCACCCTGCCCGCCGCCAACGCGCCGCGCGTCTGGCACCGCTACAGCCTGGGCCAGCGGCTGCTGCGCTTCGCCCTCTACCTGCTGCTGGTGGCCGCCATCGTGCAGGCCATCCGCGGCGTCGAGATCATCCCGGAGTTCCTGTACGACGCGCCGGAACAGATGGCCGACCTGTTCCAGCGCATGTGGCCGGTGGACTGGGCCCACTATCGCGGCGGCGTGCACGACGCGCTGATCGAGACCCTGCACATCGCCACGCTCGGCACCATCCTGTCGGTCATCATGGCGGTGCCGGTGGGCCTGCTGGCGGCCAACAACCTCACGCCCAGCAAGACCATCAACATGCTCGCGCGCCTGATCCTGGTGTCGAGCCGCTCGGTCAACTCGCTGGTCTGGGCGCTGCTGTTCATCGCCATCTTCGGCCCCGGCGCGCTGGCCGGCACGCTGGCCATCGCGTTCCGTTCCATCGGCTTCGTCGGCAAGCTGGTGGGCGAAGCCATCGAGGAAGCGCAGCGCGGCCCGATCGAGGCCGTCACCGCCACCGGCGCCAGCAAGGCCTCGGTGATCTGGTACGCCTACTGGCCGCAGATCCGCCCGGCGTTCTGGTCGATCGTGCTGCTGCGCTGGGACATCAACGTGCGCGAATCGGCCGTGCTTGGCCTGGTCGGCGCCGGCGGCATCGGCATGGCGCTGGACACCGCCCTCAATCTGTTCCAGTGGGACCGCGTGGCGCTGGTGCTGGCCGCCATCTTCGTGGTGGTGGTGCTGGCCGAGATCCTCATCACCCAGGCGCGCAAGCGCATCCTCTGACGCGCCCGCAACCGACGTTCCTTTGCGCCGCCCGGCAACGGGCGGTTTTTTTTGGCCGCCTCGCGCGGGGCTGCATGCCACCCCGCGCACCCGGACCGCCGAGGCACGCCCCGCCCCGGATTTACAATCCGACAGCCCCCCACGGCGCGTCTCTGCCTGTCCAGGTCATTGAGCGGACGCAATCGAAGCGGAAAATATCCCGCGCCTGACGCGGGAACGATTGTTGATGCACCGCAACCACGTCTATGCTCCGTGTGGGCGTTTGTGAAATAAATATGACCGGTCATCAAACCGCCCGCCCCGTTTGATTAAGATCTCGGCTTTTGCCGTTGGACACCCGCCGCCATGTCGGAACAGGAACTGAAACTGCACGTGCCCACGGCTTCGCGCCAGGCCGTGCTGCGAGAGATCAAGCAACGCGAGGCGACGCGCATCCGCCTGCATGCGATGTATTTCGACACGCCCGAGCGTGAACTGGCCCGCGCGCGCATCGCCATCCGCCTGCGCCAGGAAGGCCGCGACTGGGTGCAGACGCTGAAGATGCCCGGCATCAACGCCATCACCCGCATCGAACTGAACCACCCGCGCCCGGGCCCCGTTCTCGACCTGTCGGTCTACGCCGGCACCGAGGTCGAGGCCGCGCTGGCCGCCATCAAGGGCGAACTCGGCCTGCGCTATGAAACCGACGTGCAGCGCATGCTGCGCAAGGTGCGCACGCGCTACGGCACCGTCGAACTGGCCTACGACACCGGCATCCTGCGCGCCGGCGCGCTGGAACTGCCGATCTCCGAACTTGAATTCGAACTGGTCTCGGGCCGCCCCGCCGCCATCTTCGCGGTCGCGCGCGGCTGGCAGCAGCGCCACAACCTGGTGCTGGACCCGCGCAGCAAGTCCGAGCGCGGCGACGCGCTGGCGCAATTGGCGCAGCGCCTGGCCGACGTCGACGCCGTCCCGGGCGACGACCTCGACAGCCGCCGCGCCCAGGCCATCGCGCTGTTCTGGGCGCCGCGCGGCGCCGCGTCCGTCAAGCTGCGCGAGGACATGACGGCGGCGCAGGCCATGGGCCGCATCGCCGCCGAATGCCTCGACCAGATCGCCCGCAACGCGGCCGTGCTGGCCGAAGTCGACACCGAAGGCGTGTACCGCGCCGGCAATTCCGAGCACGTGCACCAGTTGCGCGTCGGCATCCGCCGCCTGCGCTCGGCCTGGAAGCTGTTCGACGGCTGGATCGGGCCGATCCCCGACGCCATCATGCAGGGCGTGCGCGCCCACTTCGCCGCCTTCGGCGCCAACCGCGACCAGGACGTGCTGAACGAAACCGTGGCGCCCGCGCTGATGCGCGCCGGCATGCCGGTCATCCCGATGGAGGCCGCGCCGCCCGAACAGGACGCGCGCGCCATCGCCGGCGGCAAGGCCTTCCAGGCCTGGCTGCTGGAACTGCTGGAATGGAGCCTGGACGTGCCGCCCGCGCAGCCCACCAGCGATGGCCTGCCCGTCGCCAACGGCATGCCCAGCGACGCGGCGCCCGAACCCGCCATCCGCCTGGAAGGCGGCATCGCCGGTCCCAGCGTCAAGCCCACCATCATCCCCATGCTGGCGCCCGAGCCCGATCCGCAGCAACTGCACGAGCAGTTGGCGCGGCGCCTGCACCGCTGGCACAGCAAGGTGGCCGACCAGGGCACCCAGTTCGCCACGCTCGACATCCCCACGCGCCACGAGCTGCGCAAGCGCGGCAAGCGCCTGCGCTACAGCCTGGCCTTCGCCGAATCGCTGCTGCCCCCGAGCAAGCTGCGCGGCTACCGCAAGCTGCTGTCGCGGGTGCAGGACATCCTGGGCGAGATCAACGACCTGGCCGTGGCCAAGGACTACTACGAGTCGTGTACGGCCACGCATCCGCAGGCCTGGTTCGCGCTGGGCTGGATCAGCGCGCGCCTGGAAGAGCTGGCGGTGGATGCCCAACAGGCATTCGACGACCTGGCCGGCAGCAAGCCGTTCTGGAAATAAGGCGGCGCGATCCTTCGCGGATTGCGTTTCCGCCCGCCGCAAACACCGCGCCCCACGCCTGCGATGCAGCAGACGTGGGGCGCGGTGTTTTCAGCGCCGGGCGCGAGGCCCGTGCCGGTATCAGCGGGACGGATCAGTCGGCCAGCAAGGCCCCGGCGAATTCGTCGGCCACGAACGGCTGCAGGTCTTCCAGGCTTTCGCCCACGCCGATCCAGTAAACCGGGATCGGCCGCACGCCCTGGCTGCCCGCCGCCACCGCCGCCAGCGTGCCGCCCTTGGCGGTGCCGTCCAGCTTGGTCACGACCAGGCCCGTCAGGTTGATGGCCGCGTCGAACGCGCGGATCTGCGCCAGCGCGTTCTGGCCGGTGTTGCCGTCCACCACCAGCAGCACCTCGTGCGGCGCGGCCGGATCGGCCTTGCCGATGACGCGGCGGATCTTCTTCAGTTCTTCCATCAGGTGCAACTGGGTCGGCAGGCGGCCGGCCGTGTCCACCATCACCACGCCCATGCCGCGCGCGCGGCCGGCGTTGACAGAGTCGAACGCCACCGCCGCCGGGTCGCCGCCATCCTGCGAGATCACGGTGACGTTGTTGCGGCTGCCCCACTCGATCAGTTGCTCGCGCGCGGCGGCGCGGAACGTGTCGCCCGCGGCCAGCAGCACGCTGGCGCCCTGGCGCTGGAAGGTGTGCGCCAGTTTGCCGATGGACGTGGTCTTGCCGGCGCCGTTGACGCCCGCGATCATCACCACCAGCGGCTGCGCGCGCTTCAGGTCAAAGGCGCGCTCCAGCGGACGCAGGTGATCGGCCAGCAACTGGCGCAGCGCGGCCTTGACCTTGGCGGGGTCCTCGATGCGCTCTTTCTTGACCCGCGCGCGCAGCGCGGTCAGCAGCTTCTCGGTGGCTTCCAGGCCGGCATCGGCCATAATGAGCGCCGATTCGAGTTCCTCGAACAGGTTCTCGTCGACCTTGACGCCGACGAAGATGCCGCCAATGCTCTGGCCGGTGCGCGACAAGCCCTGCTTGAGCCGCGACAGCCAGGACGCCTTCTTGGGCGCGGCTTCCGGTTCGGGCGCGGCGGGCGCCGGCGCGATGGCGGCGGGGGCAGCGGCGACCGGGGCCGGAGGCGTGACGGCGGGCGGCGATGCCACCACCGGCGCGGGTGCAACCGGCGGCGGGGCAACGGCCGGCGCGGCAGCCACGGGCACGGAAGCGGGTGCGGCGGAAGCAGGTGTGGAAGCGGGCGTGGCAGCAGGCGCAACCACGGGCGCCGAGGCCTGCGGCTGCGGCACCACGGCCGGCGACGGTTGCGGCACGCTGGCCGACGCCGGCGCGGGCACCTCGGCGGACGGCACCGGCAGGGTCACCTCGGGCGTCGCGACGGGCGCGAATTCGCGCGCCGGAACGGCGGGTTCGACGGGCTGGGCGGGGACCTCGGCCTCGGCTTGCGGCGCGATCCCGGCATCCACCTGCTCCGGCGGCGGCGCGGGCTGGGCCGGCGCGGCGGGCGGAGGGGATTTTTTCTTGAAGAAGCGGCTAAACATGGGTAACAAGTATATTCGTATCGTCGGGGGCCAATACCGGCGCACCCCTATCGTCGTGCCCGACGTGGAGACGCTCCGCCCGACGCCCGACCGGGTGCGGGAAACGCTGTTCAACTGGCTCAATCACCTGTGGGGCGGCGAATTCGCCGACAAGCAGGTGCTGGATCTGTTCGCCGGCAGCGGCGCCCTGGGGTTCGAGGCGGCCTCGCGCGGCGTGGCGCATGTGCAGATGGTGGAACGCGACAAGACTGCCGCGTCCGCGCTGCGGACACTGCGCGACAAGCTCAAAGCCGACATGATACGCATCCATGTGGGCGATGCGATGCAGGTCGTCGAAAGAATGGATGCGTCCCGCTTTGACCTCATCCTGTTGGATCCCCCCTTCGGACAGGGCTGGCTGCCGCGCCTGTGGCCGATCCTGCCCGGCATCCTGGCCGAGGGCGGATTGGTCTACGTCGAGGCCGAAAGCCCCATCGAAGCGCCCGACGGCTTCGAGATCCTGCGCCAGGACAAGGCAGGCGCGGTCCACTACCATCTGCTGGAATTTGCTGCATTGCGCAAATAGATCAATAATCCGAGCTTCGGAGGATGGTGTACACCACTAATAACGGTACGGAGCTCGCATGATCATCGCTGTTTACCCCGGCACTTTCGACCCGCTGACCAGAGGCCACGAAGACCTGGTCCGCCGCGCCGCCACGCTTTTCGACAAAGTCGTCGTCGGCATCGCGCACAGCCGCAACAAGAAGCCCTTCTTCAGCATCGACGAGCGCGTGGACATCGCGCGCGAAGTGCTGGGGCACTATCCCAACGTGGAAGTGCAGAGCTTCGGCGGCCTGCTCAAGGACTTCGTGCGCGACCAGGGCGGGCGCGTGATCGTGCGCGGCCTGCGCGCCGTGTCCGACTTCGAATACGAATTCCAGATGGCCGGCATGAACCGCCATCTGCTGCCCGACGTCGAAACGCTATTCATGACGCCGTCGGATCAATACCAGTTCATCTCCGGCACCATCGTGCGCGAAATCGCCCAGTTGGGCGGCGACGTCAGCAAGTTCGTGTTCCCCTCGGTGGAACGCTGGCTGCAGGAAAAGGCCAAGGAACGCCGCGAGCAATCCTGGCCGGGCTGAGCGCTGCCGCTCCCCGCCTCACCGAACCCTCCCGGAGGGCGCCTTGTGCGCCCTCCCTGCGTTTTGGCGGACGGCAAGCGCCGGGATGGGCAGGTCGGCGCCAGGGGCTTGCCGGGCGCCCGTCGGGCCCGGCAGTACAATTGCAGTATCCCTGCCGGATTCCGTAGCCCCTCATCATGGCCCTGACCATCACCGAAGAATGCATCAATTGCGACGTTTGCGAGCCCCAGTGCCCGAACGACGCGATTTCCATGGGCGAGGAATACTACGTCATCGACCCTGACAGCTGCACGGAATGCGTCGGCCATCACGACGAGCCGCAATGCAAGGTGGTCTGTCCGGTGGAATGCATCGAGCTGCACCCGCAATGGAATGAAGGCCAGGAACAACTGATGGCCAAGTACCGCCGCCTGACCGGTGCCGCATGAGCGACACCGCGCAACCCGTCTTCGATCCCCCCGCCACCCGCCCCAACGCCCGCCGCGACCTGTCCGCCTCGGCGATCGCGGCCGGCCTGGTCGCCGTGCTGGTCAGCTTCGGCGGCACCGCCGTGCTGATGGTGCAGGCCGGCCATGCCGCCGGCCTGGACGCCGCCCGCATCGGCTCTTGGATCGGCTCGCTCAGCCTGGTGCTGGGCCTGGGCGGCGCGGCCTACAGCCTGCGCACCGGCCTGCCCATCGTCATGGCCTGGTCCACGCCCGGCGCGGCCCTGCTGGTGACCGCGCTGGCGGGGGTGCCATTCCCCGAAGCCATCGGCGCCTTCGTGCTGGCCGCCGCGCTGACGCTGGCCTGCGGCCTGTTCGGCTGGATCGATCCCATCCTGCGCCGCATTCCCGGCGAAGTCGCCGCCGCCATGCTGGCCGGCGTGCTGCTCAACTTCGGCATGGGCATCTTCACCAACGTCGGCAAGCAGCCGGCGCTGGTGCTGGCCATGTGCGCCGCCTACCTGGTGTGCCGGCGCTGGGCGCCGCGCTACGCGGTGCTGGTGGTGATGGCCGTGGCGGTCGCCATGGCGGCCGGCCTGGGCCTGATGCGGGTCGACCAGCTCGACTGGCACCTGACCGAGTTCGTCTGGACCACGCCGGTCTTCAGCATGCAGGCCGCGATCAGCCTGGGCGTGCCGCTGTTCGTGGTGGCGATGGCCTCGCAGAACCTGCCCGGCCTGGCCATCCTGCAGGCCGCCGGCTACCGTCCGCCCGCCTCGCGGCTGGTCGCCGCCACCGGCTTGCTCGGCCTGCTGGCCGCGCCCTTCGGCGCCCACAGCGTCACGCTGGGCGCGATCAGCGCGGCCATCTGCACCGGCCCCGAAGCGCACGCCGAACCGTCCAAGCGCTACATCGCCGCGGCCACCTACGGCGTCAGCTATTTCGCGCTGAGCATCGTCGCCGGCGCGGTGGCGGTGTTCTTCCAGGCGCTGCCGGCCGCGCTGCTGGCGGCGCTGGCCGGCCTCGCGCTGCTGGGCACCATCATGGGCGGCATGGCCGCCGCCATGGCCAACCCGCAACGGCGCGAAGCCGCGCTCATCACGCTGCTGGCGACGGCCTCGGGCTTCAGTTTCTGGGGTATCGGTTCGGCCTTCTGGGGCCTGGTGGCGGGCCTGCTGGCCCACACCGTGTTCGAATACAAACGCAGGCCGGCGGCCTGAAGCTGCCGCTTCATGCGTTGCCGATGACAAGCGCGTCGCGCAGCGGCGCGCCCCCGGATTTCCCGCGCCAGACTCAGTCCGGCCAGACCGACACAGGCGTGTCCGGATGCACCTTCAGGATGCGGCACGGCACCTGCACGAAATTCGAGATCCAGGCGGCGGCCAGCTCGCCTTCGTCGACCACGTCGATGACCTGCTCGCCGACCTTCATGCTGTAGCGCACGCTGTCGTCGTCCTCGATCACGTCCAGCGGAATATCCATGCGCAGCATGCCCGGCGCGCGCAGCACCAGGTAGCCCAGGCGCAGTTCCACCGCCACATCGGCCAGCCGCGGGCACAGCTCGCGGTTGAGCCATTGGCCCGAATCGTTGGCCACCAGCCATTGGCGATGATACGGCGCGGCCTCGGCCTGCGCCGTCACGCCGCACTGGGCGATGGGCTGGAAGGTGGCGGCGCTCATTTGCCCAGCAGGCCCTTCAGGGCCTTGTCCACCGCCGCGCCGCCCTTGCCCTTGCCGGTCACGGCTTCACGCAGCTTGTTTTCCAGGCTGCGCTTGAGGATGCCGGCGACGGCGTCCTTCCACAGCAGCGTGTAGGTGGGCTTCTCGAACGGACCACGCACGTGCACCGGAATCGTCACGTCCTTCAGGTCGATCAATTCCTTGCCTTCCGGGTCGGCCGCCGGATTGACGACGCGCGCGCGCGCCACCAGGTCCAGCTCGCTCTTGACGAAGTCGATGGTGGCCGGCTCGCCCTGCGTCACGCGCAACAGCGGCGACACGACGTTCAGGCGCTTGACGCTCGCCACGCCCTTGGTGAAGGCCAGGTCCGCATCCATTTCCGAGAACGCGGTCTGCTTGCTGGTGTCGGCCGCCACCGTTTCGTCCTGCGACTCGGGCTTGAGCGCGGCCTTCAGCTCGCGCAGCGTCTGCGTCAGGTTGATGCCCTTGACCGCGCCGTCGCGCAGCCGCACCTGCAGCGTGCCGCCCAGGCCGCTCTTCATGGCGTAGGCGTTGGCCCCGGCGGTCTTCAGATCCAGCGCCAGGCTGCCGGTGCCGCTCAGCACGTTACGCTGCGCCAGGTCCACCAGCAGCGGTTCGATCGAAATGCCCGCCAGCGACATCTTGGTCGCCAACTGGTTGCCCTGCGCCGCGTCCACCGACAGCGCGCCGGCCAGCTTGCCGCCGTACAGGCCGGCGGTCAGGCTGGAGATATCGAGCTTGCCGCGGTCCAGCTTGACGGCGGCGGCGACGTCATCGGCCTTCAGGCCGCGCACCACCAGCTTGCCGACCTTGAGCGTGCCGTTCACGCTCGGGCCGACCAGCGCCGACAGGTTGATCGAATCATCCGCGGGCGCGGCCGGCGCCGGCGCAACCGGCTTGTTCTCGTCCTTCTTGCCGTCGGCGGGCGGCTTGGCCGGCGCGGCCGCGGCCGCCGGCGGCACCAGCTTGTCCAGGTCCAGCGTATCCACGGCCAGCGCGAAATTCACCTGCGGCGCATCGCTCAGCTTGGCGATGTCGGCGGTCAGGTCGAACTTGCCGCCTTCGAGCACCGCGTTGATCTTGCTGCTGGCCGTGTCCTTGGTCAGATCGACATTGAGGCTGCCGATCACGGGAATCTGCAGGCTGCCCTTG
This sequence comes from Achromobacter sp. CF-sbj1-Ac2-l, assembly GCF_052698165.1. Lineage (NCBI taxonomy): Bacteria > Pseudomonadati > Pseudomonadota > Betaproteobacteria > Burkholderiales > Alcaligenaceae > Achromobacter > Achromobacter sp. CF-sbj1-Ac2-l. The sequence continues at coordinate 5,357,487 of NZ_CP199855.1, forward strand.
GGCAGGCCCGGGTCGGTGATGTTGACATCGCCGCGCAGCGCCGCCAGGCTGCCCTGGCGCTGCAGCAGGTTCAGCGACAGCGGCGAGGCGAAGGTCAGCTTGACCACGCGCTCGCCCTTCTTGGAGGTGCTGTCGAGCTTGGCTTCCTTGATGTCGAGTTCGGTGGCGTTGCCGCTGATGCCGTTCAGGCCAAAGCTGGCGTCCAGCCCGCTGATGCGCACGCGGCCGGTCAGCGCCTCGCCCGTGGCCTGCGTCGGCGAAATGTTCAGCGCCGGCGCGTCCACGGCGAATTCGAACGGGCCGTCGGCCACGCCGCCCTTGGCACGCACCGCCAGCTTCTCGATCTGCAACTGGCTCTTGTGCGGGTCGATCGACAGCTTGGGCATGGCCACGCTGGCGTCCACGTTGGTGGCGCGCGCGGCCGGATCGGTGACGTCGCCCTGGAACACGACTTCCAGCCCGGCCACGTCCAGCGCCGACTTCTGGCCGTTGAACGCCAGGTTGCCGCGCATCGCCAGGCTCTTGGCCTCGGCGCCCGGCAGCTTGCCGTCCATGCGCAGATCGAGCTTCTGAGCCGCGTAGCGCTTGGCGGACGGGTCCAGCGTCAGCAACGCCTGGCCGGTCAGGTTGGCGTCGATGCGCGGGTTGCCGCCTTCCAGGCGCGCCGTCAGGCGCACGTCGAACGGCTGGTTGAAGGTGACGCGGCCGGTATTGGCGTTGATCTTGGTCACGGCCACCGCCATGCCCGACATCTCATCCTGCAGCAGCACCTCGCCATCCTTCAGGTCGAGGCCGGCGATGTCGATCTGCATGTTGTTGCGCGACGGCGGCAGCGCGCCGCTGGTCAGCGCTTGCGCGGCGGTCTGCGCCGCCCCCGCGAGGGCCTCGGCGGGATTGGCGGGCGTAGCCACCACAGGCGCGGTGCCGCCGACCAGGTTGCTGAAATTGAACTGGCCGTCCTTGCCCCGCACCAGGCGCGCCTTGAAGCCGCTGATGGCGACATGGTCCACCACGAAACTGTTGGACAGCAGCGGCCACACGGCCACCGCCAGGCGGGTGCTCTCGATGGAGGCGAAGGTCTCGGTGCTATTGACCTCGGACAGCGACACGCCCTGCACCGACAGGCCGATGCGCGGGAACAGCGACAGCTCGATCTCGCCGTCGATCGTGAGCGTGCGGTGATAGCGTTCCTGGACCAGCTCTTCGAGCTTGTACTTGTACGCGTTGGGGTCGAACGTCAGCAGAAAGATGGCCAGGCCAACGACGGCCACGACAACCAACACCACCAGGCCTATCAGAATGCGCTTGAACCACGTTTTCATTGCCGCCCCGTCGGTACCTCGACTGGTAATCCTTGAATGCCATCCGCCGCGTCCGGCGCGGGAATGGCGCTATGCCGTCGCGCCCGGCGCGAGGCTTACTGATTTATCCGTCTTCGATCGCGTGCCGCCGCGTGCGTCAGGCCAGGGGCCGATACGCCAAGCGGAGAGGAACTGCCATGGAAAGACCTGCTGAAGACGCCAGCATGACCAGCGTGCACATACCGCTATCGTAACAAATCGGGCCCACCTGCGCGCCGGGCGCAAAACTGACGGTTTTCTGTCTTGCGGATTGTAGAGCTAGAATGATTGATCCATCAATCATTGATCCATCCAACAATGCCCGCCCCCGCCCCCAGCACCCCTTATTCGCCCGGCCAGGTGCTCCCCTTCCGGCAGACCCTGCTCGCCATGCTGGGCATGTGCTTCGTCATGATGATGGTGGCCATCGACCAGACCGTGGTGGGCACCGCGCTGCCCACCATCGTGGCCGAGCTCAAGGGCTTCGAGCTGTACGCGTGGGTGGCGACGTCCTACCTGCTGACCTCGGTCATCACCGTGCCGATCTTCGGCCGGTTGGGCGACTACTATGGCCGCAAGCCCTTCGTGGTGGCGGCGATCGTGCTGTTCACGCTGGCCTCGGTGCTGTGCGGCGCGGCCGACAGCATGTTCACGCTGGTGCTGGCGCGGGCCCTGCAGGGCGTGGGCGGCGGCATGCTGGTGGGCACCGCCTTCGCCTCCATCCCCGACCTGTTCCCGGACCCGCACGTGCGGCTGCGCTGGCAGGTCATGCTCAGTTCGGCCTTCGGCATCGCCAACGCGGTCGGGCCGACGCTGGGCGGCGCGCTGACCGAGCACTATGGCTGGCGCTCGGTGTTCTACGTCAACCTGCCCATCGGCATCCTCGGCCTCTGGTTCGTCGCGCGCTACCTGCCGCACCTGCGCAATCACACCACCGGCAAGGTGCGCCTGGACTGGCAGGGCGCGCTGCTGATCGCCGCCGCGCTGGGCGGCCTGCAACTGCTGGTGGAACTGCTGCCCAAGGAAGGCCTGAGCGCCACCATCGTGCTGCTGGGCGCCGGCAGCGCCGCCGCCTTCGGCCTGCTGTACTGGTGGGAGCGGCGCTGCCCGCATCCGCTGCTGCCGTTCGACATGTTCCGCAACCGCGGCCTGGCGATGCTGTTCATACTGGCGCTGCTGGTGGGCGTGACCATGTATTCGCTGCTGTTCTACGCACCGCTGCTGTTGCAGGGCGGCTTCGGCCTGTCGCCGCAGGACGCCGGACTGCTGATCACGCCGATGGTGGTCTTCATCACCGTGGGCAGCATCATCAACGGCCGCATCATCACCCGCATCCGCAACCCCAACCGCATGCTGTACGCGGGCTTCATCCTGATGGCGCTATCCTGTATGGGCATCGTCACCACCCACAACTACACGCCGCACGGCCTGATTGCCGCCTACATGCTGATGGCCGGCCTCGGCATGGGCTTCATCATGCCCAACCTGACCGTGTTCGCGCAGCAGACCGCCGGCCGCAGCCACCTGGGCATCGCCACCGCGCTGCTGCAATCGCTGCGCATGATCGGCGGCATGCTCGGCACCGCCGTGGTCGGCACCATGGTCAACCACAGCTATTTCAGCGGCGTTGAATCGACGCTGCGCGGCGCCTCGGCGCGCTGGCTGCCGCAACTGGACGACCCGCAGATGCTGGTCAATCCCCAGGCCCAGACGCAGTTCCTGGCACAATTGGCGCATCAAGGCCAGGATGGAACGTCGCTGATCGAGATCGCGCGGGTGGCGCTGGTCGGCGCCATCCACGAGGGGCAACTCATCGCCCTGGCGGTCGCGGTGCTGGCGCTGTGGTGCGTGCGGCGCGTCCCCCTGGTGCAATTGGCGCGCGTCTCCAAGCCGGAGCCCGCCAGCGTCGGAGAGTAGCTTTTGCCCAAACAACAACAGGGCCTGCAGGTCATACAGCACATGGGCCAGACCTACCGCGTCATGCAGAGCGCCTTCAGCGGCCGGGTCGGCCACGCGCTGCCGCGCTGGCGCATCCTGCTGGCATTGCATGAATGCGGCCAGTGCTCGCAGAAGCACCTGGCCGAGCGCTGCCGCCTCGATCCCGCCTCGCTCACCCGCCAGTTGCAGGCCATGCAGAAACTCGGCTGGATCGCGCGCGCCGTGGATCCGAACGACAACCGGCTGACCAACGCCCGCCTCACGCCGGCCGGCCAGGCCGTGGTCGACGAGGCCCTGCCCAAGCGGGCGGCCTTCTTCGACGAATCGCTCAAGGGCCTGTCGGCCGCCGACATCGACACGCTGAACCGGGTGCTGAACGTGCTGGAAGAAAACTTCCTGCGCGCGGCGGGTGGCGGCAAGGGCGAATAACGGCGCCGGGGCCGCCCGTGGCCGCGCTGCAAGCCCACAGGCAAAGGCCTTCCCACCGGCGCCGCTTCGCGCGGGCAATATGCCCATCATCGGTCCGTGACGTTGACACTCGGAAACGTTATTGAATAACATTCAATCAATCTATTGATTGTTGTTCACTTGCCGGAACCCGCATGTTTCCTGAGCTATTCCTTCGCGCCGTGCTGATCGGCGTCGGCGCCACCCTCGTCATGGACCTGTGGGCCCTGCTGCTCAAGCGCCTGTTCGGCGTGCCATCGCTGGATTACGCCATGGTGGGCCGCTGGCTCGGCCATCTGCCACAGGGACGGCTGACCCATCCCGGCATCGCGCGCTCGGCCCCCGTGGCGGGCGAACGCGCCATCGGCTGGATCGCCCACTACGCCATCGGCATCCTGTTCGCGCTCCTGCTGCTGGCGATCTGGGGACCGGCCTGGGCCGCGCGGCCCACGCTGCCTCCGGCGCTGATCGTCGGCATCGCCACCGTCGCCGCGCCATTCCTGATCCTGCAACCGGGCATGGGCGCCGGCCTCGCGGCGCGCAAGACCCCGAAGCCCGCGGTGGCGCGGCTACGCAGCCTGATGGCGCATGCGTCGTTCGGCGTAGGCTTGTACTTGGCGGGATGGGCCGTGGCGCAGGCTCTGGAGGCCTGAAACGGCGCACGCCCCCGTCAACTCGGGCAGCCTTGCCTCGCGCGAATTTTGCCAATTCCGCCGAGGGCTTTTACAGTATCGGCCTGGATCACAGTCATCGAGGTATTCGTCCCATGCGCCATTGATGCCGCCGTCGCAATGACGGCCAGTCTCCACCCGCCCCCCACTCGCAGGGGGAGTTCCTGGCATCCCTGGAAGCATCACGCATGACGACTCCGTATCTCACGCTGGAAGGCGTGTCGTATCTGCTGCCGGACGGCAGCCCCCTCTTTTCCGGACTCGACGAAACCTTCGACTCGCGTCCCACTGGTCTGGTCGGGCGCAATGGCGTTGGCAAGACCGTGCTGGCGCGGATCCTGGCCGGCGAGTTGCCGCCATCGAGCGGACGCTGCCTGCGATCGGGCAGCGTCTTCTATCTGGCCCAGCAGGTCTCCCCGCCGCCCGGCGCCACCGTCGCCAGTCTGGCAGGCGTGCAATCCACGCTGGAGGCGCTGGCGCGCATCGAGGCCGGCAGCAGCGCGCCGGAAGACTTCGAATGCGTCGGCGACCGTTGGGACATCCGCCAGCGCCTGCACCACGCGCTGGAACGCGACGGCCTGGGCCATCTCGACGCCGCGACACCCGCCAGCAGCCTCAGCGGCGGCGAAGCCATGCGCGTCGCGCTGGCCAGCGCCATGCTGTCCGAAGCCGACTTCCTCATCCTGGACGAGCCCACCAACCACCTGGACCGCCGCAACCGCGAGGCGTTGATCGAACAACTGCGCCATTGGCCGCGCGGCCTGCTGGTCGTCAGCCACGACCGGCAACTGCTCGACACCCTGGCGCGCATCGTGGAGTTGTCATCGCTGGGCCTGCGCGGCTATGGCGGCAACTACGGCGTCTATGCCGCCAGCAAGGCGCAGGAACGCGCCAATGCACTGGAGCGGCTGGAACACCGCAAGCTCGAACGCCGGCGCGAAGAACAGGCGATGCAGGCCCAGCGCGAACGGCAGGAGCGCCGGCAGGCGCGCGGCCAGCGGCACGGCAAGCAGGCCAACCAGGCCAGGATCCTGCTCGACCGTCAAAAGGGCCGCAGCGAGGATTCGGCCGGCAGATTGAAGCAGCAACACGCAGCCGCCCACGAACGCTTGGCGCAGTCCGTGCGCGAGGCCGCGGCGCAAGTCGAAAAGGACGCAGCGATCTCGCTGCACGCCCTGCCCGTCGCGCAGGCGGCGCAGCGGCGCGTGGCGCAACTGGACGACGTCACGCTGCCGTTCATCGCGGCGGCCACCCGCCATGTCAGCCTGTTGCTGGGCGGCCAGCAACGCGTGGCGGTCACCGGCCCGAATGGCTGCGGCAAATCGACCTTGCTGAAGGTGCTGGCGGGCCAGCTTGCGCCCCTGTCGGGCGAGAGGAAGGCTGCGCCCGAAAGCGTCTATCTCGACCAGCGGCTGGCCGGCCTGGCTTCGGAGCAGCCCGTGCTCGAACAACTGCAAGCCGCCAATCCCAACCTGGACGAAGGCGAACTGCGCACACGCCTGGCCCACCTCGGCCTGGATGCGCGCAAAAGCCTGGCGCCCAGCGGCTCGCTCAGTGGCGGCGAACGGCTGAAGGCAGCGCTGGCGTGCGCGCTCTACGCCGATCCGCCGCCCCGCCTGTTGCTGCTGGACGAGCCTGGCAACCACCTCGACCTGCCCTCCATGCTCGCCCTCGAAAGCCTGCTGCGCGGCTATGCCGGCGCGCTGGTCGTGGTATCGCACGACGAGGCGTTCCTGGACAACCTGGCGCTCACGGACAGGCTGCGGGCCACGCAACAGGGCTGGCTGCTGGAGCCCTGGTAAGCCTTCCGCCATGCCGACGCGTCGGCATGGCGGTGAAGCCCCGCGCACCGCGTGATCGCACAGCCTGATCCCGCTCTCGCGGCTGGCCCCCTTAAACAAGTCTTCTTTTGCCGACCCGTTGCGCATAGCGTGGGCCAACCCGGCCGACATCCGGCATATTCCCTGGCAGCCAATTGCATAAATAAAAATGCCAATCAATGGCGCTTCTTTTTTCCATATGAACCGGGATGGATTGTCATGCACCACCACTCGTCGGGCTCTTCCGTACTGCTTGGCCTGATCACGCTTGCCCTGGCCTCCGCGTCCGCCCCTCTCCAGGCGCGGCAGCCGGATGGCGCCGGCACCGCATCGCCCGGCCCCGCCACGCTGCCGGCCATTGAAGTGAGCGGCCAGGCAGACGAACCCACCGAGGCGACACGCGCCTATACCGTGCCCGCGACCCGCGCCTCCACCGGCCTGACGCTCAGCCCCAAGGAAACGCCCCAGTCCGTGTCGGTGGTGACCCGCCAGCAGATGGACGACCAGGGCATGCAGTCCATCGGCGACGTGCTGGGCAGCACCACGGGCATCACTTTCGTCGAAATGGACAACGGCGGGCGCACCACCTACCGCGCACGCGGATTCAACATCACCAACTACAAGGTCGATGGCCTGTCGGTCATCGGCGGGTCCTCGTTCAACAGCGGCGGCAGCGGCGCGATCAACATGGATCTCTACGACCGCGTCAGCATCGTGCGGGGCGCAAACGGATTGTTGGGCGGCACCGGCGACCCCTCCGCCACCGTCGACCTGGTGCGCAAACGTCCCGGCCGCGAGCTCGGCGCGAGCCTGACCCTGCGCACCGGAAGCTGGAACAAGAAGAATGCCGTCGGCGACATCAACATCCCGCTGGCGGCGGACGGGCGCGTGCGCTCGCGCCTGGTATTCAGCGGCGAGAACTCCGACGTGTTCCGCGACCACTCGAGCATCGAACGGCAGGGGTTCCTGGCCAGCATCGCCATGGATGTGACAGCCCGCACGCAGGTGGGCCTGGGCTTCCAGTACGAGCACAGCATCTTCCACGGCGCCTCATGGGGCGCCAACGTGCCCGCCTGGTTCGCAGACGGATCGCCGACCCATTTCCGCCGCAACGTCAACCTGGCGGCGGACTGGAGCAAGACCGACATGGAAGCGAAGACGCTGTTCGCCTCGCTCGACCACCGCTTCGATAACGACTGGAAGCTGCGCGCCGACTATGCCCACACCTCGCGCGCGGACCTGAACAACAAGGGCGCGGTGAAGGTCAACAACGGCAGGGTCCGCTGGCCCCATTGGAATCAGGACGGCAGCGGCGCCTATCTCAATGCCATCCATTCGGAGACGGAAGGCGAAACCGACGCATTCTCGCTGGATCTCTCGGGCCCCCTGGAACTGTTCGGACGCCGGCACGAACTGCTCGTCGGCCTGAACGGCTCGCGCATGGACGAACCGTCGTGGACCTTCAACAGCAGCAACTGCAGCATCGACGGCATCGCCGGCTTCCGGGGCCGCTGCCAATACCGCACCGAGCTGCCCGTCGCGGACTGGCGCGCCTGGCGCGGCGACGAATACGGCAACATCCGCGCGTTTCGCACCGATGCCCGCCGCGTCACCCGGACAACGCTCTATGGCGGCTACGTCGCGGGCCGCTTCGAACTCGCCGACGACCTGACCCTGATCACCGGGCTGCGCCGCAGCGCCTACCAGATCCACAGCGACAACTACAACGCGGCGGGTGTCCGCGGCGCGCGCACCGGCGAAAACGCCGCCCACGCCTGGACGCCCTACTACGGCCTGGTCTACGGGTTGACGCCCAACTACTCGGTCTACGCCAGCTACACCGACGTATTCACGCCGCAGACCAGCAAGAACGAAAGCGGCGACACCCTCAAGCCCATCACGGGCGCCAGCTACGAAGCCGGCATCAAGGGCGAATGGTTCAATGGCGCGCTCAATGCCGCCGTGTCGGCGTTCCGCGGCCTGCAGAAGAATGTCGCCCTGAAAGACGGCGACAGGTTGACGCCCGATGGCGACCAGGCCTACCGGACGGGCACGGGCGTCATCGTCAAAGGCGTCGACGCCGAAATCGCCGGCGCTGTGACGGCCGCCTGGAACGTCTATCTGGGCTACACCTATCTGGACGTCGGCAACACCGACACGGCCGAGCGCCCCGACCCGCGCCATCTGCTGCGGCTGAACACCACCTACCGGCTGCAGGGAATGCTGCGCGGGCTGACCATCGGCGGCGGCCTGACATGGCAAGGCAAGACGGTGTCCGAACCCTACCCTGGCCGGCCGGACGGCCGCGGCGGCTTCGACGACTCGCCGATTCCCCTGAAGGGCTATGCGCTGTTCAACGCGATGGCGCGCTACGACATCAACCGCCATCTGTCAGCCATGCTGAACGTCAGCAATCTGTTCGACAAGACGTACTATCGGCAGTATGGGTTCTATAACGGCTTGATCTACGGCGAGCCGCGGCGGGTGACGTTGAGCTTGCAGGCGAAGTTCTAAATGGAAGGGGCAGGCCCTTGATGCCAAGGACCTGCCCCTTCCATGAAGCGCGACCTGGCGCGCTTGAAAACGATCAGACGTTGATCACACGTTTAAACGTTGATCGGTCGGCAAACGGCCGTGAATGCTAGGTTTCGCGGGGAAATCGGGCCACGGCCTTTGCGGGAATCGCTGGAAGTACCCCCAGTTGTACCCCCAAGGGGGTACCTGGATGATAGATCAGTCTGGAAGCCGGTGCCAGCGCTACGCCTGCCGGATAAAACGGGTATGGCGCAGACCGCATTGTTGGCTGACGCATGGAGCGGTACGCGATGAGATGCAGGGGAACGGGCCACTGTGGCCCAGACCTTGGAGAACTCTCATGGCAGACCACCACACCCGCCACAACTCGCTGGGGCAAGATGCCCTGTTCGCTACACCTGCCTCGCTCATGCTCGATGCTCGCCTCACGCCGCTGGAGCGCAATGGTTGGCAGGTTCTGCGCATGCTGCGCTCTGCCGAGGGCATCAGCCCGCTGGCGAACCTGGGACAGTTGCGACGCTATCTCACCTCTACCCCATTGGGGCAGCGGGCCGGGTACGAGACGGCCCGGCGTGTCCTCGTCGTGCTTCGGCTGACGGGGTGGATCAGTCTGGTGGGCCAGCAACGCGATCCCCTTACCGGCCATGTGCTCAGCGAGCTGTATCAGGTTCACGAAAGCACCCTGGACTTCCAACAAGCCTGCGCGCTCGATGCCAGTCTGCCTGCGCTTCTGCAAGCGTCTATCGGTCACGAAAACAACCAGGTGGATCGGGTAGCCGTCCACATTCAGGCAACGCTGGCGCAGGCACCTGAAGCCGCTTCCATTGCGACCCACGATCAGCGCCACGATGACGATGATTTGCCCCCTACTCCGCCGCCGCAGGCGAGCGAGGCAGCCGCCCCACTGCCAATGTCTGGCGATTCCGCTGGCACCACGCTTGTTCCGCAACAGACCGGACACGCTCGCCACGTGACGGCTGAGCAGGGCAGTACGTATAAGACGTATATGTATAAAAAAGAACGTACGTACCGCGCGCGCGAAGGCGACGGCAATACGGCATCGCAGTCGGTGAGCTTGCCGCCTTGCCTGAGCAATGCCCAGGCAGATCAGCAAAAGGACGTGCAGGCCGCCTTGCGGCGGCTGCCGCCGCAGCATCGCCAGGAAGTACTCGATGAGTTGCAGGCACGCAGCCAGAGCGGCACCGTGCGCAATGTCGTGGCCTACTTCTTTGCCTTGGTGAAGCGCGTATTTGCGGGCGAGTTCCGTCTGTGGGCAGGACGCAAGGAGGCGTCTGCCACCCCACGGACTGCCGAGAATCGGCCTGCAGCTCCGCCGCGCACCGAAGACCGCCCTGAACGACGGCACAACCGGCATCGCGTGAAACCGCCCTGGCGCACATCGCCAACATCCGCAAGATGCTGAATGCTCCGACGAACGCTGGGGATATCGCGGTACAGGCAATGCAGGCCAAGGGATGGCAGCCGCATCCTGCGTAGCAGTAGATGCTGCCGCGAAACGGGGCGTCACTGCACGCCGCAGTGACGCCCCGCGCAACACCGCAAACAATGCGGGCAAAAGCCAGTTCCTATTGCGTGCGGCCTACATGATGATGTCCGCACTACATTGACCGGACAGTTGCCATGACCGATGGGCTTCGTACATCGGCAACCCCAACAGCGCAGGTTCCTGCAAGCGCTGGCCCGACAGGGTGGAACCACCCCAGGTATGCCCAGGCTCCGACCGCATACCGGCCCTACTCAGGGCAGAGCCTTCTTCGTCAGTTTGAACTCATCCCTACCGCGCCATCTGGCGCACTGTCCTTTGCGGCAATTGCCTGTGCACAACGCACAGGGTTCCCGCGGCATTTCTCATCCCACTCACTTCATAGGAGGACTCGTCCACGTTCGCATCACTTTCGTCTTGTAGTACCTCCGTCCGGGCTTCCAGCAGGGAGCAAGACGGACGCCTCATTCGAGGCTCTGGTGTCTCCTGAACACCATGCCCTTGCCCTCACGGGATCTCGCCTTGGCGAGCTGGCACCAACACTAACCACTGAATTTCAGGACAACGCAGTACGGCGCTTTACTGGGAGGCCGCAAATGGACGACCTGACCTACACCCTACGCCAGCTCTGCCTGCGCAACCGCGACGGCAGCCACGCCACCCAAGCCGACCGGCAACGGTCGCTGACCCTGGTCGCCTGCCAACTGCGCGAAGCAGGCTTTCGCCAGATGCGGGCCACCTCGCTCAAGGGCAAGCATGTCGAAGCTCTGTTACAGCGCTGGCAAGCTGAAGGCCTGTCGGCTGGCACGATCAAGAACCGCATGGCGCATCTGCGCTGGTGGGCCGAGAAGGTCGGCAAGGCAGGCATCCTACCAACGGACAACACCAGGCTGGGTATCCCTGACCGCCGCTATGTGACCAATGAAAACAAGGCCAAGGAGCTGGGCGATAGGTTGGACAGGATCACCGACCCTCATGTCCTCATGAGCCTGCGTTTACAGGCTGCCTTCGGCCTGAGGCGGGAGGAGTCCATCAAGTTCCAACCCCGCTATGCCGACCGTGGCGACCAGATCGCCATCAAAGGATCATGGGCAAAAGGCGGGCGTGATCGGACGGTGCCAATCACGACGCCGGAGCAGCGTGCGGTGCTGGACGAAGCTCATCGGCTGGCAGGGTCGGGCTCACTGATCCCGGCGTACAAGACCTACATCCAGCAGCGGCATGTTTACGACGGCCAGTGCAAGGCGGCGGGGTTGAGCAACATGCACGGGCTGCGGCATCGGTATGCGCAGATGCGGTATGAGATGCTGATGGGGTGGAAGGCGCCTGTGGCCGGGGGAATTCATTCTTCGGCCATGTCTGCTGAACAACGCCTACAAGACCACCAGGTCCGACTACATATCAGTCTTGAACTAGGGCATGGGCGAGTCGGTGTAGTCTCGATTTATCTTGGCCGGTAGCAATATTCAAACCGTCTGTCCCAGCGGCAGCGCATTCAGTTCCGCACGAGCATCCCGCCAGGCAGGATAGTGTCGGGTCAGCAACGATATGAACCGCTCACTGTGCGTCGGCTCGATCAAATGGATCATTTCGTGCACGATCACATATTCAAGCAAGTCACGAGGCTTCTTGGCCAGTTCCGTGTTGAGCCGAATGTGGGCCTGGCGATGATTGCAACTACCCCATTTGGTTTTCATCCGTTGCAGGAAGTAGCCATTGACCTTCACGCCGATACGTGGTTCCCAGTATTCGATCAGGGGTGAAATGGCCTGGTGTAGCAAACCGCGTTGCCAGCGTTGATAGATGGCTTCGCGCTTGGCTGCGTTGGTGCCGGGGCGAACATGCAGGGTGATGCGATGGTGGTCCATCTTCACTGAAGGTGGGGCATCGCGCTCCAGCACCGTGAGCAAATAACGGCGCCCCCAGACGTAATGGCTTTCTCTGGTGACGAACTGGCGAGAAGTTTCGCGGGACTGTGCCTGTAATTGCGCCTGTTGCTGGCGAATCCAACGCAGCTTGGAAATAGCATAGGCACGAGCAACCTCCAGCCGCGTGCCTATCGGGGCCACCAGCGTCACCACACCCTCGGGCGGATGCACGGAAAGATGGACATTCTTCACCGCCTTGAACGTGACGGCGATGTCCAGTTCCCCCAGACGTATGTGCGTCTGCTCCATCAGTAACCCGGCTGATTTCTCAGCAAATCGAATAGTTTGAGCGTGGCCTCGCGGTTGCGTCCAGTCAACGGGTGCAGGAAATTCTGCACGATGCGCTCCTTGGCTTCGTCGCCACGCCATCCTGCCGGGGCTTCGTCACGCATCACACGATCGATCTTCAGCGCCAGCAAGGCCAACGGATCTCCGTATTCGGCCTGTGGCTCTTTGACTACACCATCCGTATCGGCTAGCACATCGCCGGAAATGATGTCAGGCAGATTGCGATAAATCACCAGCGCACCTGCATTGCCGTGCAAGATGGCAGGCTCATCGATGTCGTGTTGTTTCGCGCGGTGCTTCTTCAGGATGCCTTCCGCCTTGCTCAAGAATGCTTCGTAAGCCTCGGTGCCTTCACGGCTTTGCTGGATCAAGTCATCGAGTAGCTTGGACATCTGCTCATAAAAACGCGGATCGGTCAGGCGGTCGCGGATGATGGTCTTGCGAACGTTGTTGATGATGGTTTCCGCAATGGCATTCTTCGACAGTTTGCCCTTCTCATTGAGTTTCTTGGCGATGGCATCGTGGATGCCAGTCTCGATGATCAGCTCGGTCAGCGACAGTTCGGCCAGTTCCCCCAGCGCTTGCGCTGGCTCGGCCTGGATATAGGTGTTGATGAGGTGGCGCATGTCGGCTTCGTAGGGCTTGATGTCCAGCTCCTCACCGCTGTAGTGCTTGATGGCCGAACGCACTTCGGCATAGAACTCGGACTCCCGGCGCAAGGTGTCGGCTTCATTGTCGGAATAACCCGCCTCGGTCAAGTTCTGGGCGATATCCGCAAAGGCACGCAGATAGGTCGCCACCGCCTTGTAGAAGGCAATGCGCAGTGCCTCGCTTTCCAGCAGCGCTTCCGGATCACCGGCATGCCCGCAGAAATAGTGGATGAACTGCTCCAGCTCACGCGGCTGCGGCACCGGCTCGCACAGGTAATGCAGCGCTTCACGGGCCTCGTCCAGTTGCTTGCGGCCTTCCTCCAGCCAATTTTTCAGATGGATGTTGTTGTCGCCGCCATTGCCCGCATCGATGTCCAACTCGTCGGAGCTGTAAACCGCAATGGCTTGCTGCACGTCACCGAAAAGCTCCTTGTAATCGACGATATGGCCATAGTCCTTGTCGTCACCGTCGAGCCGGTTGGTACGGCAGATGGCCTGGAACAGGTTATGGTCGTGCAGTTCGTTGTCCAGATAGATGTAGGAGCAGCTGGGTGCATCGAAGCCGGTAAGCAACTTGCTGACCACGATCAGCAGCTTCATGTTGGCCGGTTCCTCGATGAAGCGGCGCTTGGTTTCGTCTTCGTACTGCTTGGTGGTCTGGCCAGTACGCAACACATGCTGCTTGTAGGTGTCGAACTTGTAGCGCTCGTCGCTGCCGGCCGATTCTTTCGAGATGGCAACCGGGTTGGGTTCGTACGAGGTGATGATGCCCACATAGGGGCCGAAATGCGTGTTCTGGAACAGCCGGAAATAATGACACGCATCGTAGATCGAGGCGGCCACCAGAATCGCCGTGCCGCGGTCATTGTCCAGGCGTGGCTTGAGACTGAAGTCCTCGATGATGTTGGCGACGATGCGATCCTTGCGCTCCTTGGCGCTCATCAGCTCTTCCATCGTGGCCCAGCGCTTGCGCAAAATGGACTTCTGGAAGTTGTTCAGCCCGCGCGTTTTCTTCTCGAACCAGGCATCGATGGCCTTGCGTGAAGTCAGCCGCTGCGGCACATCCCGCGCCTCGTATTTCAGATCCAGCACCACCTTGTCAGCCACCGCTTCGTGGAACTTGTAGGTGTGGATATACGTGCCGAACACTTCGCGGGTAGTCTGCCGATCCTTGCGCAATAACGGTGTGCCGGTGAAGCCGATGAAGATGGCGTCGGCCAGCCAGCGCTTCATCTGCTTGTTCATGTTGCCGCCCTGGGTGCGGTGGCACTCGTCCACGAACACGTAGAAACGCCCATGGATGGGCGGTGGCTCGCCCTTGAGATCGGCCGCATCGAACTTGTGGATCAGCGCGCACAACAAGCGCGGCGTAGTAACGCCTAGTTTTCGCACGAAGTCTGCGCGTGAAGTGATGCGCGGGGGAGCCGATCCTTCGCCGATCACCCCGGCATTGCGCATCACGCCTTCAATCTGCTTGTCCAGCTCATCGCGGTCGGTCACCACCAGCACCCGCGCCTGTGGATCATGCTCCAGCAGCCACTTGGCCAACAACACCATCAGGATGCTCTTGCCGCTGCCCTGGGTGTGCCAAATCACACCACCCTCGCGTTTGGCAATGCGTTCCTGCGCGGCCTTGATGCCCTGGTACTGGTGCTGCCGGGGAACCTTCTTGAAACCCGCATCGAAGATCACGAAGTTGCGGATCAAATCCAGCAACCGCGCCTTCTCGCACATCTGCGCCAACGGGCGATCCAGCAGCGCGCCCGCTGTTGCCATGGCTGGCGGTTGTTCATCCTTCCACTGCACGAAGAACTGTTCCGGTGTTCCGGTAGTGCCGTAACGCAAACCTTGCGCATCGCTGCCCGCCAGCAGCAACTGCACAGTGCTGAAGAAGCCCTGATTGAAGGTTTCTTCCTGATTGCTGATCAACTGGCGAATGCCGTCACCCACATCCACCGAACTGCGCTTGAGTTCGATCACCGCCACCGCCAGGCCATTGATGTACAGAACAATGTCCGGCCGACGGGTGCTCCCGCCTCGCAGCGTCACTTCCTCAGCCAGCGCGAAGTGATTGCGCCCGGGCTGCACCCAGTCGATCAACTGCACCGTCTCATGCGACTGACCCGCCGCAATCTGCACCGGCACGCCATAGCGAAGTAACTGGTAGGTGCGCAGATTGGCCTGATAGGGCGTGATGCCGGTGACATCCACCGCAACTTCCAGCTTCTGCAAGGCTGCGCTGATGTGGGCGGGCGAGTAGCCGCGAGCGGCCAGATTGGCGCGCAGCAACTCGGTTTCGATGGCGCGGTTGTGGTCGCGCTTGCTCCAGTTGCCCAGGTGTTCGTAGCCCAGGCCGCCATCGGCCAGTGGAGTGGTAAACAGACGCGTCACGCGGTTTTGGCTGTTGCGCTCGGAGCGCAGCATGGATTGGGTCATCGCATCATTCCTCGGTGCCATCGTCCATAGACTTGCCCAGTTCCTGCTCGATCTGCTCGATCGTCGGCAGGCCAGTTTGCAGCTCTTGCGGCAGGGACTCCACCAGTTTGTATTCGGCAATACCCATAGGCTGCGACTTATCACCCAGGGCGTACTCGGCCACCACTTTGTTCTTGCTCTTGCACAGCAGCAGACCAATGCTCGGGTTGTCCTGCGCGTGCTTCACCTGCCGATCCACCGCCGTCAGGTAAAAGCCCAGTTGCCCCAGGTGCTCGGGCTTGAACTTGCCCGCCTTCAACTCGATCACCACGTAGCAGCGCAGCTTGAGGTGGTAGAACAACAGATCGATGAAGAACTCCTCGCCGCCCACGTCCAGCAACACCTGCCGCCCGACAAAAGCAAAGCCCGCACCCAGTTCCAGCAGGAAATCGGTGACGTGCTGCACCAGCGCATTCTCGATCTCGCGTTCCTGCGCTTCCTCGCCCAGGCCGAGGAAATCAAAGCGGTACGGATCTTTCAGCGACTCGATAGCCAGATCGGACTGCGGTGCAGGCAGGCGCTGATCGAAGTTGGTAACGGCTTTGCCCGTGCGCTCCAGCAGGCGGGTCTCGATGTGGATGTTCAGCACATTCCGCGACCAGCCATGCTCGATGGCGGCGCGAGCATAAGCCAAGCGCTCCGTTGGCCCTTTCAGGCGATCCAGCAATACCTGGTTATGACCCCAAGGCAATTGTGCAGCAGCCTGCTGCACAATTTCGGCATCCGGCCACGCCTCGGCAAACGCCCGCATGTACTTGAGGTTGCGCGGCGAAAAACCCTTCATCTCCGGGAAGGCGGCACGCAAGTCATGCGCCAGCCGCTCGACCACCTTCGCTCCCCAGCCCTGCTCGGCCTGCCGCGCCAAGATGTCACGGCCGATCTGCCAGTACAGGCTCACCAGTTCCCGGTTGACCGCCAACGCCGCACGCTGCTGCGCGGTGTGGATGCGTCCCTTCAGGTCGGCCAGCCAGTCGGCATAGCCTTGTGGGGCTGAAGTCAGGGAGACTGGCTTGTCGGTCATGGCAATATCACTCCTTTGGGCACAAAACCTTTTTCTCGCATCCAGCCTAGAGCCTTCAACCAGCGATCTTCAGGTATCCGCTGCTTTGCTTCGTGCCAGTTGTGCAGCACCTCATGCACGATCATTTCATCGGAGACGGTTCCTTTCTCACGCAGCAAATCGCTCCATGCCGCCAGCAAGGTGGCGACGATTTCGCACTGCTCCGTTTTGGCGGTTTTGAAGGTGTCCAGAATCTTCTCAAGGGTCTCGACGATCCCGGGAAAATGCCGCTCGAAGTAGGGTTTGTGTCCGCCACGCTTCGCCAACGGTACGTATTGGTAACGCCCATCTTGCTTGCGCGCCTCGAACCACTGCTGCTTCTGCAACTGGCTGTCTATCGAGCGCAGCGCCCGATTGTCATAGGGGCCAGCGGCCTTGCGGTGGTAGGTAGAGCCGGTATCCACCTCACACAGATGCTCGGCGAGGAACATCATCTTCTCGAACTTGACGTGACCGAAAGTCGGCTGGTCGTGCAACTGGTCGATGATTTCGGCAGCCAGCACGCTTCTCAGGAAATGGACGTTCGCCTTGCGTCCTTCTGTTCGTACCACCACCTCGCCAGCCGGTTTGACATCAGGCATTACCAACCGCGTCCTGCCAGTCAACAGTTCCTGCATCATGGCCTGTTTAAGGGCGCTGGTCTTGGTGTGGCGGGTTTCCAGCGCAGTGATTTCGGCGTCCATATCGTTGAGGACGCTGGCAATGGCCACCTGTTCGGCATACCCGGGAAATGGAACCTCCAAGGCACGAACATCACTACTGTTGATGGCTGGATAGTTTGACCCTGTCAGGAGAGCGTCAATTTGACGATTCACATGACTAGCAAACAAATGGAAGAAAATGTAGCCAGGGTGTATCACGCCTTCCGGACAACGTAGAACACAAAAACCAGTAGAGCATACCCAACTGCCAGCACCTTTCTTGAAGAGCAGGTGTGATTTCAGATTGGGGCGAACGGTGGAAACGAGCACGTCGTTTTCACGTATTCTCCGACGAGCACGCGATGGAGATGTAGAGAATATCTGTTCCGAGTAGCTTCTTAAGATGCCTTCATCTACGTCTTCGAGCGACATGTAATTGAACTGAAAATCTTTTTGAGTGTCGCCGCCAAGGCTTTCGGGGTCAATATTCACGATATTACCCAACCGCTTCACTTCCCATTCCCCCCTGAACCCCGGCAGACGGGTTTGGCCGGTGAGGAGTTGCTGCATGGCGGCCTGTTTGATAGCGCGCTTTTTGGCGATCAAGCGATCCAGTCCGTCCAGCAGCGCGTCCATGTCGCTGAGGGCGGTGGTGATGGCAGACTGCTCTCCTGGAGAAGGAAGGGGAATTCGTATATCCGATATGGGCCCTAGATTTATCTTCTTTGGAATTGCGGAAGGCAAGGAATGAAGCTCTACCTCCCTCTTAAATGAGAGGGATTTGGAGTACTGCTCTACATAACCCGCAGAAGCGCCATGAATTTTCAGTAGTGCCAAGCTGACGTAGAAGCTGGCATCCACCTCCCAATCAATCAGTTTGCAATCGCCAATAGACCCAATCCGGGTCATCAAAAGATCGCCCTTCTCTATCTTGCAAGAGCGAGTAAGAAATTTATGCTCTTCCGGCGAAATGTATTTAGTGTCAGAGAAATTCCCGCTTGTTACTTGCTCAACGCTGTAAAACGGAACTCCGAAAGAAACATATTTTGGAGTTTGGTGTGTCCCGTCTTTAATGACAGCAATATCTCCAAGGTGAACCATTCGCCAATCTTCCGGAATCACCCCTACTTCCGTCTGCTTGTACCTCGGCTTCACTTCCATACCGCCCCCATCTTCTTCAGGTGCGCTTCCACCTTGGCGCTGAGGGCTACCACATCATCTTCCAGCTTGGGCAGCGGGGTGTCGTAGCGTTCGGCCAGTTCGCGGATGCGCTGGGAGAGGGTTTGCGAGATGAGATCCAGCTCCTGCTGCACATCGGTTTGTAGGTGAGCCAACCATTTGTCTTCAACCACGAGCGTTTTGACCTCGGCTTCGCTCAGAGTGAAGTAGTGCTCATAGGCTTGACGGTCGAGTTCCGCCTCCAGCGTTTTGATGTTTTTCTTCAACTCGGTTTCGCGGGCACTGAGTTGCTGCCACTGCTTGAGCACGGCGCGTTCGTCGGCGCTGTCGGGATCAGCGCCAATTTCGGCGAGGCGGTCTTTGACCGGCGCGGCGTTGATTTTGTCAAAGCCTGCGAAGGCGCCGTCTTCGCCGCCGTGTTCTTCTTCCAGTTCGGCGATCTGGCTGGCAATGCTTTCCAGTTCGGCCTGCTTTGCCTCCAGTTCGGCCTGCTCGGCGGCGAAGTAGCGAGCGACGATGTATTGTTTGGGCAGCAGATCGCAGGTCCAGCCCTTGTCCTTGGTCTTGCCCTTCTTGTCGGTTTCTACGATGCGCCGGGGCAGGGTCACCCAGCCATCGGCGGCGATCAGATAGGCGTCGTCCTGCATGGTCTCGGCCCAGTAGTCCATCAGGTGCTGGTAGATGTCGTAGGGGTCGAGCAGCGGTGCAGCGTGGAAGGTGGTGAGCAGGGTTTCGGAGACCTTCGCTATCAGCGCCTTGGGTTTGTCGCTGGGCTGGATACCGGTGAGCAGCGGCGTGACGGCCTGCTGCCATTTGCCGAATAGGGTTTCCACCTTGCTGCGGAATTGCCGGAATTGCGGATGGGCCAGGATAACGGAACGCACTTCGGCTATCGGCTGGCGCAGCCGCGCATAACCGGGGCGCTCGGCCTCGAACAGCGCCTGACGCAGGGCAGGCATTTCCTGCCAATCGGCGGCGAAGGCGTCAATGTCGCGCTCGGGGATGCCGCCGTTGAGGTGGGCGTCGATGTCGTGCAGGTCTTCCGGCTCGCTGCTGTCGATATAGCGTGGCAGGTTGAGGTTGTAGTCGTTCTTTTCGCTGGCGATTTCGTCGAGCGGCACCATGCGGGCATAGCGCGGTTCGTCCGCACTGCGGCGGAAGGCATCGACGATGCGGTGGATGTCCTGCTCGCGCAGTCGGTTTTTGGGGCCGTCCTTGATGAAGCCTTTGCTGGCGTCGATCATGAAGATGCCCTTGCGGGCGCTGGCATTTTCCTTGTCCAGCACCAGGATGCAGGCAGGAATTCCGGTGCCGTAGAACAAGTTGGCAGGCAAGCCGATGATGCCCTTGAGGATGCCGGAACGCACCAGTTGCCTGCGGATATGGGCCTCCGCATTGCCACGGAACAGCACTCCATGCGGCAGGATGACGGCACCCTTGCCGGTGGTGGCCTTCATGCTGCGGATAATGTGAAGCAGGTAGGCGTAGTCGCCCTGCTTGGCGGGCGGCTCGCCCCAGGTGAAACGGAGGTACGGGTCGTTGGCCGGGTTGAGGCCGGTGGACCATTTCTTGTCGGAAAACGGCGGGTTGGCGACCACGTAGTCGTAGGCACGCAGTTGTTCGCCATCCTTGAACTTGGGGTTCACCAGCGTATCTCCACTGAGGATGGTGGCGCTGGGGAAGTCGTGCAGGATCATGTTCATCCGCGCCAGGCCAGCGGTGGTCACGTCCTTTTCCTGGCCTTCCAGGGTGATCTGCCGACCTGCCTCAGCAGCCACTTTCAGCAGCAGCGAGCCCGAGCCGCATGTCGGGTCATACGCAGTAGTGGAAGCCTTGGTGTTGGCGTGCGAGATACCAATCACCTGGGCAATGATGCGGCTGACTTCGGCCGGCGTGTAGAACTGGCCCTTGCTCTTGCCGGAATCCTGTGCGAAATGGCGCATCAGGTATTCGTAGGCATCGCCGAGCAAATCGTCGTTGTCGGCGCGGTTGTTGGCGAAGTTTAGCTCGGGCTTTTCGAAGATGGCGATCAGGTTGCCCAGCCGTTCGACCATTGCCGAGCCTTCGCCGAGCTTGTTGGGGTCGTTGAAATCAGGGAAGTCGCTGCGTGCCAGCTTGGTGTTGGCGTCGATCAGCTTCTGGATAACCTGGGTATTGATCCTGTCGCCAATGTCGTCCTTGCCCTTGAGCGCCACCATGTCCTTGAATGACGCGCCCGGTGGGATGACCACGGGCGGGGCGAAGTCGTCGCTGTCACCGTACTTGTCGCTGATGTACTTGATAAACAGCATGAACAGCACGTAGTCCTTGTACTGGCTGGCGTCCATGCCGCCGCGCAGTTCGTCGCAGGAGGCCCAGATGGAGCTGTAGAGGTCGGATTTCTTGACCACACCGTTGCGCGGAGTAAGCGTCTTGGCGGCTGGGGTAGCAGTCGCTCGGTCCCGCGATGACGAATCTGCTTTCGTCTTCGTCTTCAGGTACGGCACGGGGGCTTCGCGTACTTCCAACGATGTCGCTGATTTTTTGTTGGCCGCATAGGCTGTCGTAGCCAGGGCAACCGAACCGCCGCGCCCTCGACCGGGAATGATCCGCCCCTCCTCGATCAGTTGCTGCTTGATGCTGTCATAGGTGGATTCTTGCCACCCCAACGCCTCTCGGAGCCGCTGATTCCCAGCGGAACCTCCCACGGCTTCGAGCTTGCTGATAAAGCGGTCAGTCTTCTGTTCGGTGCTTGTCACTTCAATATCCATCTTCGTTGCCGGCTTGGCTGGATGCCAGCGCTCTGTTTTCTGTGGTGCTCAGTGTTTCTGCGGTACGGAGCCATTTCGCCCCTCGGCCTTTTCCGGTTGATTCGATCAACCCATCTGATTTCATCGCCCGCAACACCAGCCGCACCATGTCCCGGCTCACGCCCGGGCAGGCTTCTTCAATCTCGGAAATCGAGAACGGTAAGGTACGCCCCAGAACTTCCTTCCGCACCCGGTCGCCTTTGCTGCCACGTCCCCGTTCGATGGTGCCGACACGCTCCTCGAACTCGCGGTAGGCCCGCAGCAAGGCGCCCCAGAAGTAGTCAAGCCAGGGCTTTACGTCGTGCTGCCCCTGGTGCCATCCCTGCGAACTGGCTTCCAGCGTCTCGTAATAGCCTTCCTTGGTGTCCTCGAAGATGCGTTCCAAACTGATGTAGCGGCCCACGGCATATTCGAAGTGGTAGAGCAGCAGCAAGGTCAACAAGCGGGACATGCGACCGTTGCCGTCCGGGAAGGGGTGAATGCACAGGAAGTCGAGCATCGCCAGCGGCACCAGTACGAGGGGATCGGCCAGGTGCTGATCCAGCGCGGTGGCGTAGCGCCCGGCCAGATCGGTCATAGCCATGGGTGTGAGGTGCGCAGCGACCGGCTGGAAACGTAGACGTGACGTGCCGTCCGGGTGACGTTCGATGATGTCGTTATTGGTAGCCTTCCAGCGCCCTCCCACCTGCGGCATATAGCGGTACAGCAGGGTGTGGAGTTGCAGCACTACGCCCTCGCTGAAGGACATGTGCGCGGCCGATTCGTGGATCAGCGCCAGGGCGTCACGGTAGCCGGCGATCTCCTGTTCGGAGCGGCCCTTTGGTGTTGCGTTGCGGATGACCAGAGACTTCAGCCGCGAAGGCGCTACGACAACACCTTCCAGCCGGTTAGACGACTCAGTGGACTCCACCACCGCGATCTGGCGCAGGCCCTTGAGGGCTTCGGGCGACTGTGCGGCGTAGAGTTGCTGCTTACCCTGGTACTCGCCCAGTGTGCGCAACGTGGCGGCTTGAGTGCCATCGAAGCGAAGCGCGACAAGGTACTCGGGTGTGAGCGAGTGCATGGAAATGTAAGCCCAGGCTGTCTAAATGGGGGTAATCATAGTCTTTAAATGGGGCATTGTCTCTAGAAATACCTCATTAAAGGTGTTTGATTACCCCATTTCCTGAACGTAGGCCCGATCGCGAGGGGCCGGCATGGCCGACCAGGAAGGGAATGCCTAAAAAGGGTAATAATTTCACAACTACCCTATTTTCCCCATTGTTTACCCCATTTCCAGGCCCAACTCAGGGCAAAGGCAAACGGCAAGGGAACGGCACTCAAGGGACAACGGCCCTATCCAGAAAAGGAAAAGGCCGCTCTGCCCACTCGCTGCTGCGATACCCGGCCAAACCGTCTCTATGCTGTGCCGCTGCCCTCCGCAGCACTCAGGTAGTCCGCCCAGTCCTGCAACAGTGTCCTTCTCTGATCCAGCAGCAGCGCCTTGTTGTACGTGGCCCGAACCTTGTTGCTTTCCACGTGGGCAAGCTGCCGCTCAATCGCATCAGGCCGGTATCCGTTCTCGTTGGCCCAGGTTGAAAAGGTCGTCCGCCAGCAATGCGGCGTCGTACCCCGGCCCAGGTTCATATCGCGCATCGCGTAGGTCAACCGGTTGGGTGTGGTGAAGCCCTTGCCGCTCCGGTGTGGGAACAGATAGCAGCCACCGCCCGTGATGCACTGCAAATCCTTCAGCACGGCAATGGCCTGCACAGACAACGGGCTGACATGGTCGCGCCGCGCCTTCATCTTCGCAGCAGGCCGACGCCACAGTGCATCCTCAAAGTCGAACTCGTCCCACTCGGCATCCGCCGCTTCCCCTGGACGGCAGGCGGTCAGCGCAATCAGCCGCAGGCACAACGAAGTTTCCGGATAGCCCCGGTAGCCGCGCAACTCCTGATAGAACTTCTGGATTTGCTCTCGCGTCATCGCCGCCTTGCTCTCGCTGAACGGCACGCGCAGCAGCCCGCGCAGACTGGGGATCGGATTGGCCTCGACCAAACCACGCACCACCGCGAACTCGAAGATGGCCGAAAGATCGCCTTTGACGTGAATGGCCGCCCACGCGCCATGAGCTTTGCATTCCTCCAGCAGAGGGCGAATCTGCTTCACGCCAATGTCGCTCATTGGCATCCCATCGAACTTGGGCGACAGGTACTTCCTGATGCGAGACTCTTTCGTGCGGTAGGAACTCTGTGCAAAAACTGGCTTGATCTCGGCTAGGTACGCCCGCGCCACCTTGGCGAACGAACTTTCCTTTGCGCGTTTGCGTTCCTCCAGCACTTCCAGGTTGCGCTGCTTGACCTGCTGCCGCTCATGCGCAGGGTGGATACCTTGCTTGACCAAGGCACGCGCTTTCTCTCGGGCCGCACGCGCGTCCGCAAGACTTACTTGAGGAAAGCCGCCAATGGCAAAGAGGTTCTCCTTGCCTTGCAGGCGGTACTTCCACCGCCAGAGCTTGCCGCCGGTGGGCTTGACCAGCAGGAACAGGCCCCCGCCATCTGATAGTTTCCAATCTCGATCAGTCGATTTGGCCGACCTGACCTTGAGGTCGGTGAGTAGATTCTCGGGCATCGTTGGACTCCACTGCGGGGAGATGTACCCCCACGGTTGAACACGAGTACCCCCAACGCTACCCCCGAATTTTCTGGACCTCGATGAACAATAGGAACGCTCAGCAGACCGTATTGTTTACGCAGCCCATTGATTTAAAACGGGCCAATCTGTCCACCAAACGCTACTGAGCGCCACCGAGATCCAGCAAAAATCGTCAGACGTTGAACAAGAAATTCATCACATCGCCATCCTGCACGATGTATTCCTTGCCTTCCGCCCGCATCTTGCCCGCTTCCTTCGCGCCCTGCTCACCCTTGTAGGCGATGAAGTCTTCGTAAGCGATGGTCTGCGCGCGGATGAAGCCGCGTTCGAAGTCGGTGTGGATCACGCCCGCGGCCTGGGGCGCGGTGGCGCCGATCGGCACGGTCCAGGCGCGCACTTCCTTGACGCCGGCGGTGAAGTAGGTCTGCAGGCCCAGCAGCTTGAAAGCGGCGCGGATCAGGCGGTTCAGGCCCGGCTCTTCCATGCCCATGTCCGACAGGAAGGCCTGGCGGTCAGCGTCGTCCAGGTCGACGATTTCCGACTCGATGGCGGCGCAGATGGCGACCACCGGCGCGTTGCGGGCGGCGGCGAATTCGGTCAGGCGGTCCAGCAGCGGGTTGTTGGTGAAGCCGTCGTCGGCCACGTTGCCCACGTACATCGCGCGCTTGGCGGTGATGAAGCAGAGCTGGGCGATGTCGGCCTTTTCCTCGGTGGACAGGTCGAGCGCGCGGATCGGCTTGGCTTCGTTCAGTTGCGCCACGCACTTTTCCAGCACGGCGACGATGCGCTGCGATTCCTTGTCGCCCGAACGGGCGGTCTTCTGGTGGCGCTGCAGGGCCTTTTCGGCGGTCTGCAGGTCGGCCAGCGCCAGTTCGGTTTCGATGACCTCGATGTCGGCGATCGGGTCGACCTTGCCGGCCACGTGGATCACGTTGGGATCCTCGAAGCAGCGCACCACGTTGACGATGGCGTCGGTTTCGCGGATGTGCGAGAGGAACTGGTTGCCCAGGCCTTCGCCCTTGCTGGCGCCCGCCACCAGGCCGGCGATGTCGACGAATTCGACCGTGGCCGACAGGATGCGCTCGGGCTTGACGATCTCGGCCAGCTTCTGCAGACGCGGATCCGGCACCTCGACCACGCCGACGTTCGGCTCGATGGTGCAGAACGGATAGTTCTCGGCGGCGATGCCGGCGCGGGTCAGAGCGTTGAAGAGTGTCGATTTGCCAACGTTGGGCAGGCCGACGATGCCGCATTGCAGAGCCATGGGAATCCTGTGTAAGTACGGTATTGATCGTTAACGTTCTAGTTTACCCCGCCGGGCGGCGCGCCATGATGACCGCGCCCGGGGGGACGGACGGCTCAACCGGCCGCCGTGGGGGCCCAGCGCATCACGACCCAGATCAGCAAAATGGGGCCGGCGTTGAACATGGCGTGCAGCGCGATCGCCGCGCCGATGCCCCGGCGGATGCGGATCCAGCCCAGCACCAGGCCGGTGACCCATTGCGGCAGCACCAGCAGCGGCAGCAGCCAGTACGGCGTGTGATTGAAGACGAAGTTGGTCAGGTGCACGGCGGCGAAGGTCAGCGCCACCAGGTGGAAGACCCAGCCGAAGTGTTTCAGGTAATGCCGCCGCCAGGCGGTGTTCCAGCCCTTGAGCGGTTCGGGGCGCGGCCGCAGCGACCAGCAGGCCAGCAGCACGAAGGCGGCCAGCAGCAGGCCGGTCCAGATGCGTGGGCCGTACAGCACCACCGGCAGCAACGCCGGGCACAGCCACAGCGCCTGCCTGGGACGTCGCAGGCCGTAGCGGAACAGCATTTCCTCGACCAGCGGGGCCCAGATCACCGCCGTCAGCCAGGGGATGTTGGCCGGGTCCAGCCGATGCGTGACGCCGCCGACGCCGGCCGCGGCGACCGCCACCGGCCCCAGGGCGAACAGGTTGATCAGCCACAGCACCGCGGCCCACGCCAGCAGGCGTCCGGGGCCGACGCCCGGCCACCAGTCCGACACCCAGCCGATCGCCGGCGTGCGGCCGGACAGACGCCGCAGCGGACGCGGCCGGCGCACGAAGCGCCAGAAATCCGCCAGCTCACTGCGGAAGCGCAGCTTGCGCGATTCGGCGGAAGCCGGAGCGCCGTCCATCAGGCGTCGTTGCCGCTGTGCAGCTGGCGGGTGGCCAGCGCGAAGTCGCCGGCCAGCATGGCGGGCACCACGGCGCGGCAGCGGTCGATGACCGCCTCGATCTCCTTCTGCTCCTCGCGGCGCGGCGGGTGCAGCACGAAGTCCGCCACCTGCTGCGCCAGGCCGAGCGTGCGCGGATGACCGATGCCGATGCGCAGGCGCCAGAAGTTCGGGCTGCCGAGCGCGGCCTGGATGTCCTTCAGGCCATTGTGGCCGGCGTGGCCGCCGCCCTGCTTGAGTTTCACCTGGCCCGGCATCAGGTCGAGTTCGTCGTGCAGCACCAGCACCTGCTCCGGCGTCAGCTTGTAGAAGCGCGCCAGCGCCCCGACCGCCTGGCCGGAACGGTTCATGTAGGTGTTGGGCTTGAGCAGCAGCACGTTGTCGGCCCCCAGGCGGGATTTGGCCACCATGCCGAAGAACGACTTCTCCAGCGCGAACGAGGCGCGCAGGTCGTCCGCCAGGTGGTCGGCCAGCCAGAAGCCCGCGTTGTGGCGGGTGGTTTCGTAGTCGGGACCGGGGTTACCCAATCCCACGATGAGGCGTATGGGAATAGACATGATGGGGGGTGTTTAAACCAAAAAACCCTGCGCATGCAAATGCACACGCAGGGTTTCGGGCGCAAGCCGCCGGAAAGCCGAGGCTTTCCGACAGGACTTAGGCGGCGGGAGCGGCCGGAGCGGCGTCGGCGTCGTCGGCGGCAGCGCCACCCTTGACGACAGCGGCGGCCAGCAGCGGGTTCTCTTCACCACCGTGCGGGACGTAGGTCACGCCCATCGGCAGCTTGATGTCGGCCAGGTGGATCGAAGCGCCGGCCAGGATATCGGCCAGGTTGACTTCGATGAACTGGGGCAGCGCCGACGGCAGGCACGTGATTTCCAGTTCGGTGGCGACGTGGCTGATGATCGCGCCGCTCAGCTTGACGGCCGGCGAGACTTCAGCGTTCACGAAGTGCAGCGGCACCTTGGTGCGCAGCGCCTGGTTGGCGTCGACGCGCTGGAAGTCCACGTGCAGGACTTGCGGCTTGTAGGCGTGCCATTGAACCGAACGCAGCAGGACCTGTTCGTCCTTGGCGCCTTCGAGCTGCATTTGCAGGATCGAAGCGTGGAACTCTTCCTTGCGCAGGGCGTGGTAGATCTCGTTGTGGTCGAGTTCGATGTTCAGCGGGGCAGCCGAACCACCATAGACGATGGCGGGAACGCGGCCCGCGCGGCGCAGGCGGCGGCTCGCACTCGAACCCTGGACGCTACGCGCAGTGGCAGTGAATTTCATGGAAAACTCCAAAAACAAAAAATGGCGAAGCGGACTTCACCGGTTAAAGACACGGCGCACAACAGGTGCGCCGTGTTGCTTGTGTCCTGCCGCGACCAGCAGGACACAAAAAACGGTGGGGGCTGACGTCAGTCGACGAACAGCGAGCTGACCGATTCCGCGTTCGAGATACGCAGGATGGTCTCGCCCAGCAGCGCGGCGCACGACAACTGACGGATCTTGCCGCTGGCCTGGCCTTGCTCGGAGAGCGGAATGGTGTCGGTGACGACCAGTTCGTCCAGTTCCGACGCCTCGATGCGGTCGATGGCGCCGCCCGACAGCACGGGGTGCGTGCAATAGGCGTAGACGGCGCCGGCGCCGCGGTCCTTCAGGGCCTGGGCCGCCTTGCACAGCGTGCCGGCGGTGTCGACCATGTCGTCCATGATGATGCAGGTGCGGCCGTCGACTTCACCGATGATGTTCATCACTTCCGACACGTTGGCGCGCGGACGACGCTTGTCGATGATGGCCAGGTCGGCTTCGAGCTGCTTGGCCAGCGCGCGGGCGCGCACCACGCCGCCGATGTCCGGGGACACGACGACCAGGTTCGAGAAATTGCGGCGCCAGATGTCGCCCAGCAAAATCGGACCGGCGTAGATGTTGTCCACGGGAATGTCGAAGAAGCCCTGGATCTGGTCGGCGTGCAGGTCCATCGTCAGGACGCGGTCGACGCCAGCCACTTGCAGCATGTTGGCCACGACCTTGGCCGAGATCGCGACGCGCGCCGAGCGCGGGCGGCGGTCCTGGCGGGCGTAGCCGAAATACGGAATGGCGGCGGTGATGCGGCCGGCCGAGGCGCGGCGCAGGGCATCGACCATCACCATGATTTCCATCAGGTTGTCATTGGTAGGCGCACAGGTGGGCTGCAGGACGAAGACGTCCTTGCCGCGCACGTTCTCGTTGATCTCGACCATCACCTCGCCGTCCGAGAAGCGACCGACGGTCATCTTGCCCAGGGACATATCGAGGTGGTTGACTACGTCCACGGCCAGCCGAGTGTTGGCCGTGCCCGTGAAGATCATGAAGCTATCGTTTGCCATGATGGATGATGCGATGGTCGTTTCGAGACACTAACGAGGTGATGCGAGAACCTGCTGGAACCGGAAAATAAAAAAGCTGCTGAACCCGGGCCAGTGTCTTACAGGCGTGTTCAACAGCTTTGTTATGTATTCGGTTGGCTGGGGAGGAAGGATTCGAACCTTCGCATGCCGGAATCAAAATCCGGTGCCTTAACCAGCTTGGCGACTCCCCAACTATCTTGCAATCCAATTCCGCAACGGATGTTCAGTCAACCCAGGACACGCCTGCACTAACCGGAACCGTGGATGCGTTGTGCTGTCTGTGTCATCTGCGTTTTTGCAGTTTGCTTCAACAGCGCCGCGCATTGTAGCGGTAATTTCCGTTTTCGCCAAAACGGCCTCCGACAGCTCGGAAAACTCGGCGTACAAACACGCGCCAGATCCCGACATGCGAACTTGGGTTCCCGTGTTTTTCAACACACCCTGCTCTGCAAGCCACCGCGATGCCCTGAGAACCTCAGGATAAAGTCGGTAGACCACCGGCTCCAAATCATTTTTCCCGAAGGAAAATGTAGGCGAAGCAAGAAAGTCCGCTATTGTGATGTAAGAAGAATCTCTTGTCAAATCGGGTGCGGAAAAAATTCCAACGGTCGGCACGCTCGCGTCCGGTTGCGCCACCAGATAGGCGCGCGCCGGCAGGTCCAGCGCCGTCAGTTTTTCGCCCACGCCCTCGGCAAAGGCGGACTGGCCGAACACGAACACCGGCACATCCGCGCCCAGCGGCAACGCCAGTTCCATCAGCTCGCGCCGCGACAGCCCGGTGCCCCACAGGCGGTTCAAGGCGATCAGCACAGTGGCCGCGTCGCTCGAACCGCCGCCCAGGCCGCCGCCCTGCGGGATGCGCTTTTCCAGCGCGATCTGCGCGCCCTGGCGCGTGCCGGTGGCCTGTTGCAGCGCGCGGGCGGCGCGCAGGGTGAGATCGTCCGCTTCGGACACGCCGGGCAGTTCCGCGGCGCGGCTGATGACGCCATCGGCGCGCGCCTCGAAATGCAGCGTGTCGCACAGATCGATGAAGCGGAAGGCGGTCTGCAGCAGGTGGTAGCCGTCGGCACGGCGGCCCACCACGTGCAGGAACAGGTTGACCTTGGCGGGTGCGGGTACGTCGTAGAGGGTCACGGCGGATCGGAAAAAAAGACAGACGGGTCGATTTTAGCGATCACCCGGCCCCCGACGCCCCCCCTCGGCCACGGATCAGGCGATCTGCGGCGCGACGCGGCCGGCCAGGCGTTCCGCCGGGGCCTCGATCACCTGCCCTTCCGGCAGCTTGAACACTGCCACCGCGCCCGCCAGCTGGCGCGCCTGCTCTTCGAGCGCGCCGGCCGCGGCCGCGGCCTGCTCCACCAGCGCGGCGTTCTGCTGGGTCACGCCGTCCATTTGCGTCACGGCGCGGTTGACCTGGTCGATGCCGGTGGCCTGCTCTTCCGACGCGGCGGAAATTTCGCCCATCAGGCTGGTCACGCGCTGCACCGAATCGACGATCTCGCGCATGGTGGCGCCGGCGGTTTCGACCTGCTCGGAACCGACGCCGACCTTCTGCGCCGAGTCCTCGATGAGCTGCTTGATTTCCTTGGCGGCGGCGGCGCTGCGCTGGGCCAGCGTGCGCACCTCGCTGGCGACCACGGCAAAGCCCTTGCCCTGCTCGCCGGCGCGCGCGGCTTCCACCGCGGCATTGAGCGCCAGGATGTTGGTCTGGAAAGCGATGCCGTCGATCACGCCGACGATGTCGGAAATGCGCGACGAGCTGCCCTGGATGGCGCGCATGGTCTCGACCACGCTGGAGACGGCCTCGCCGCCGCGCTGCGCCACGGCGGCCGAGGCGGCGACCATGCGGTTGGCTTCGCGCGCGGTGTCGGCGTTCTGCTTCACGGTGGTGGCCAGTTCTTCCATGCTGGCGGCGGTTTCCTCCAGCGAGGCGGCCTGCTCTTCGGTGCGGCTGGACAGGTCGGCATTGCCGGACGAGATTTCGCGCGCGCCGACGTTGATCTCATCGACGCCGCGGCGCACCGTGGACACCGTGCGCACCAGGCTGTCCTGCATCGCGCGCAGGGCGTTGAGCAACGCGCCGATCTCGTTGCGGCCGCGATCGGCTACGCGGCGCGTCAGGTCGCCCTCGGCGATGCGGCGGAAGATCTCGCCGGCTTCCAGCAGCGGCCGCACGATCATGCGGCGGATCAGCACATGCGCGCCCACCGCCATCAACAGCCCCAGCACCAGGATGCCGGCCAGCAGGTACGAGAAGATCATGTGGAACAGCGAGATCTCGTCCATCACCTCCTGGCCGGTGGTCTCGGCGCGCTTCATGAAGGCGTCACGCTCGGACACCAGCAGCTCCTGCACCTGTTGCGTGCCCTGCTTGAAGTAGGCGTCCATGTCGCCGGCCTCCAGCACCTTGCCGACGTTCTGCAGGTTGTTGCTGAGGTTGGTGTAGGCCTCGATCAGGTCCTTGGACACGACCTTCTCGTCGGCCGACAGGCCGCCGGCGAAGCCCTGGAAGGCGCGGTCGCCCGCGGCGATGCGCTGGCGCGCCAGGCGCAGCGCGGTGGTGTCGCTGGCATTGCCCTGCGCCACCCGGGTGGCGTAGCGGCTCAGGTCGGTGCGCGCCGCGACCAGCGACAACGCCGCCGTGTTGACGGCATTGACCTGTTGCGAGGAAAGGCGATAGAGCTGGCCGACGTCCTGGTTGGTCTGCCGCAGGG
This sequence comes from Achromobacter sp. CF-sbj1-Ac2-l, assembly GCF_052698165.1. Classification (NCBI taxonomy): domain Bacteria; kingdom Pseudomonadati; phylum Pseudomonadota; class Betaproteobacteria; order Burkholderiales; family Alcaligenaceae; genus Achromobacter; species Achromobacter sp. CF-sbj1-Ac2-l. Next base: position 5,388,647 of record NZ_CP199855.1, read on the forward strand.
CGACGAAACCCATGCCGCCCACCAGCAACTGGAAAGTGAAAAACAGCGCGATGATCCCCAAGAGCATCGTCGCGATTCGCGTATTCCTGAACATTGGCATTCTCCGTAAAAAAGCGGCGGCGCGATCCGCGACCGCCGGCCTTGCATGCCGCGCGCAGGGGTCGTGCGCGCGGGGATCGGAGGATTATTCAGGCTAAACAGAATCTATCAATCAGTAACAGAGTCGGTTTTGCAACGCTTATTTGCCAAATTGAAGCCGGAGGGACGTGCTACCGACGGACGAGACAACGGCCCCGAAGGGCCGTCGCGCGGGTCATGAAGCGGCGGGAATCAGGGCTTGTTGACGACCAGCCGCACCATGATGCGGCGGCCAGGCTCCTGGCGCTCGAGCACCAGCATCTGGGGGCCGAGCGTGTCGTAGCGCGACAACCGCGCGCGCCAGCCCCCCTGTTCGAACGCCACGGGGCGGCCTAGCTCGTCGTTGGAGACATCGCTGGCCTCGGGCTGGCCCGGCAGCCTGCCGCGCAGCCAATCGCGCAGGCCGGACACCGGCATGCTGCTGCCCAAGGCGTCTTCGGCCAGGGCGTCGGGGTTATCGGCCACCAGGCGGGTGCCGTCGGCCTTGGTCAGGCTGGCCGCGCCGGGTTGGCCCTCGACGCGCGCCTCGGTCGATCCAAGCGGGTTGGTCAGGTCGAGCACGTAGCGACGGCCGTCGTCAGACCAGGAAAAACCACCCTGCACGGCATTCTGCCTGCCGCTTTCCTCGTTGACCGTGATGGCGAAACGGCCGATGCGCGAGAACGCATCCGGCGACGTGCCTTCAATGGGCTTGGGCGTGGTGGTGCAGGCCGCCAGCACGAACGCCAGCATGGCCAGCAGCGCCCAGCGCATCCAACCCAGGCTGCCGCGCAACGCTGCCGTCACAGGCTGACCCCCAGGCGCTTGATGACGTCGAGCACGGTCTTGTTCTTGGGATCCTTCTGCACCGCGGCGCGCAGCAGCTCGACCGCCTGATCGCGCTTGCCCTGGGTCCAGAGCACCTCGGCCAGGTGGGCGGCGATGTCGGCCTCGGGTCGCACGCCATAGGCGCGGCGCAGGTAATCGACCGCGGCGACCTGGTCGCCCATGCGGAATTTGACCCAGCCCATGCTGTCCAGGATGAACGGGTCGTTGGGCGACAGTTCCAGCGCCTGGGTGATGAGATCCAGCGCCTCGGGCAGGCGCTGGTTGTGGTCGGCCAGCGTGTAGCCCAGCGCGTTGTAGGCGTGGGCGTGCTCGGGATCCAGCGCGATGACCTGGCGCAACATGCGTTCGAGGTCGGCCAGGCGGTCCTGGCGCTCGTACAGCATGGCCAGCTCGTACTTGATTTCGACGGTGTCGGGCAGCGCCTGGTCGGCCGCTTCCAGCACCGACACGGCCTGGCCGACGCGGTCGGCGTCGCGCAGGATCTGCGCCTTGGTCAGCACGCCCAGGGTGCGTTCTTCCTCGTCCTGGGGCGCGGCGGCGTCGACCATCTTGATGGCGTCGTCGATGCGGCCGGACTTGGCGCGCAGGGCGGCCTGGCGCATGCGCGCCGAGAAACGCAGCGACGGATCGTCGATGCGGCCGAGTTCGGCGATGGCTTCGTCGTACTGGCCCTGGTCTTCGGCGATGCGCGACAGCAGCACGTGGGCGTCGGCCGCCGCGGCGCCGGCGTCGGTGGCGCCCGGCACGATGGCGCGCTGGCGCTGGTTCTGCACGTCCAGGTACTGCTGCAGCAGCGTCTTGGCCTGCGGCAGTTGGCCGGCCTTGTAGGCCAGTTGGGCCTGCATGAAGAGCAGGTCGAAGTCTTCCGGCGAGCGCCGCGACATGGCCTGCAGCTCGGCCAGCGCGCCGCTGTAGTCGCCGGCGTCGGCCATCTGGCCGGCCAGCATCAGGCGCACCTTGCGGGCGTTGGGATTGCGGTTGATATAGGCGCGGGCATCGGCCTGAGCGCGCTGCGGGTCGACCTTGGCGCCGTACTCCAGGACGCGCTGGGCGGCCGGTTCAGACTTGGGATCGGCGGCCAGGGCGGCGCGTGCCTCCTGGGAGGCGCGCGGGTAGTCGCCGGCGGCGGAGGCCACGTCGGCCAGCGCCAGATGGGCGGCCGGCAGCTTGCGCACGCTGTCGCTGAGGGCTTCGTCAAGGATGCGCAGCGCCAGGCGGCGATCGTTCAGGCGGCTCAGCACGGCCAGGGCCTGGCCGATGGCGGCGGGCTTGTCGCGCGAGGCTTCGATGCGGTTGCGCAGGGCCTGCGACAGGCCCTTCGTCTGGCCATTGGCGGCGGCCAGCGCCAGTTCGGTTGAGCTGGCTTCCAGATCGTTGGGAGACAGGCGGGCCCAGACCCGGGCGGCGTCCAGGGCGCCCGGCAGATTGCCGCCGGCAAGTTGGAATTCCAGGCCGCGGCGCGCCAGGCGGGGATCGCCGGTGTCGCGGGCCAGGCCGACCATGGTGTTGGCGGCGGTGCCGTACATGCCGCGCTGGGCGGCGATTTCCGACGCCAGGACGCGGTAGAAGATGTCGGCGGTCAGCGAGACGTAGGGCAGTTGGCCCGGACGCAGGCGGATCACCTCGGTTTCTGGCTGGCGGTTCTGGGGCGCCATGCGGGGGCCGGTCGCATCCCGCGTCCGGCTGTCGGCGGCCTGGGCCTGAGGGGCCAGGGCGGAGGCCAACGCAAGCGCCAGCGCGGCAATCCCGATATTCATTTGTTTGAAAGACGACTTCACGCGGCCCGTCCGGTTGGTGGCACAATCTTCGTACACGCAATTGATGATCTTACACTGGCTCATGCCGGAACTGCCTGAAGTTGAAACCACGCGTCGCGGAATCGACGCTGTCATCACCGGCCGCCCCCTCACGCGGCTGATCGTCCACGAGTCCCGGATGCGCTGGCCCATCCCGGCCGACCTGCCCGCCCTGGTGGGTGGGCGCACCGTGCAGGAATGCGGCCGGCGCGGCAAATACCTGCTGCTGCGCTTTGACCACGGCACCCAGATCGTGCACCTGGGCATGTCCGGGTCGCTGCGCAGCGTGGCCCCGGGCGAATTCCTGCGCAAGCATGACCACGTCGAATGGATCTTCGACCAGGCCGTGCTGCGGCTGCACGACCCGCGCCGCTTCGGCGCCGTGCTGTGGCATCCCGAAGCGGACGGACCGGTCGAAAACCACCCCCTGCTGGCCAAGCTCGGCATCGAGCCGTTCGACCCGCGCTTCGACGGCGCCTGGCTGCACCACCACTTCAAGAGCCACGGCGCCGCGATCAAGCAGGTGCTGCTGGCCGGCATGGCGGTGGTCGGCGTGGGCAATATCTACGCCTCCGAAAGCCTGTTCCGGGCCCGCATCAATCCCAAGACCCCGGCCAACAAACTGTCGCGCGCCCGCTGCGACCGCCTGGCGGACATGGTGCGCGCCACCCTGGCCGACGCCCTGACCTCCGGCGGCAGCACCCTGCGTGACTATGTCGGCGCCACCGGCGAACCGGGCGCGTATTTCGAGATCCACGCAGCGGTCTACGAGCGCGCCGGCCAGCCCTGCCGGGTGTGCGGCACGCCGATCAAGCGCATCGTCCAGGGCCAGCGGGCCACGTACTACTGCCCGAAGTGCCAGAAGACCTGAGCGCGCACGCCAGCACATCCAATTCCCTGGGGCCGTCCGCGGCCTGAAAGGTTCCCCTCCGGGCCGCCCAGTGCGGCCCGGACGCATTTGGGCGCCCCCGCCCGAAATCCCAGGGAAATCCCTGCCAAAAAGGGTCTATTCGTTTATAGCAAACGTATTGCACAACCACTAACGCCACGCTATAGTCCCTCCACACACCCTATTCCTATAAAAGTGGAAGGAGCCTCCATGAGCAAGCAATTCGCTTCGCACGCCGACCTGGCCGACAAGGTCGTGTCGTTCGAAAAGCTGTCCGACAACGCCTATGCCTATACCGCCGAAGGCGACCCCAACACGGGCGTGATCATCGGCGACGAGGCCGTCATGGTGGTCGACACCCAGGCCACGCCGGTGATGGCGCAGGACGTCATCCGCCGCATCCGCGAAGTCACCGACAAGCCGATCAAGTACATCCTGCTGTCGCACTACCACGCGGTGCGCGTGTTCGGCGCCTCGGCCTACAACGCCCAGGAGATCCTGGCCAGCCGCGACACCTACGACCTGATCGCCGAGCGCGGCGAGCAGGACAAGGCCAGCGAGATCGGCCGCTTCCCGCGCCTGTTCCGCAACGCCGAATCGATTCCCCCCGGCCTGGTCTGGCCCACCATGACCTTCAAGGGCGAGATGACCGTCAACCTGGGCAACCTGGAAGTCAAGCTGCTGCAGGTCGGCCGCGGCCACACCAAGGGCGACACCATCGCCTGGCTGCCCGAGCAGAAGATCCTGTTCGCCGGCGACCTGGTCGAATACCAGTCCACCCCCTACTGCGGCGACGCCTACTTCCGCGACTGGCCCAGCACGCTGGATGCGCTGTCGGGCTTCGAGGCCGAAAAGATGGTGCCTGGCCGCGGCCCCGCGCTGAAGAACGCCACCGAAGTGCGCCAGGGCCTGGCCGGCACGCGCGCCTTCCTGACCGACCTGTACGGCGCGGTCAACCGCGGCGTGGCCGAGGGCAAGGACCTGAAGACGATCTACCGCGAGGTCTACGACTTCATGAAGCCGCGCTACAGCGACTGGGTCATCTTCGACCACTGCATGCCGTTCGACGTATCGCGCGCCTACGACGAGGCCACCGGCCACGTCCATCCGCGCATCTGGACCGACAAGCGCGACCTGGAAATGTGGGCCCAGCTGGAGGGCTGATCCCGCGCGGCCGGCTCGCCGGCCGCCGTTCCACCGATTGAAACGGCGCCGCACGGCCCGCCGGCCAGCGGCCGCGGGCAGCGCGCGGCGCCGCGCATAAAAACAAAATGACCCACACAGGAGACAACCGTGGGAGACATCGACTTTCAGGCGATGGAGTTCGCCTATGAAAAACACGCCGACCAGGCCGCCGCGACGCAGGCGCGCCATCCAGTGGTGGTGGTGGGCGCCGGCCCGGTCGGCCTGACCACGGCGCTGGACCTGGCGCGCCAGGGCGTGCGGGTGGTGGTGCTGGATGACGACTACCGCCTGTCCACCGGCTCGCGCGCCATCTGCTTTTCCAAGCGCACCCTGGAGATCTGGGACCGCCTCGGCGTCGGCCAGCGCATGGTCGACAAGGGCGTGTCGTGGAACGTGGGCAAGGTGTTCTTCCGCGACCAGGAAGTATGGCGCTTCGACCTGCTGCCCGAGCCCGGCCACCGCCGCCCCGCGTTCATCAACCTGCAGCAGTACTACGCCGAGGGCTATCTGTACGAGCAGGCGCGCCAGGAACCGAACATCGACCTGCGCTGGAAGAACAAGGTGGTGGGCCTGGAACAGGCCGGCGACGGTGTGGTGCTGTCGATCGACACGCCCGAAGGCGGCTACGCGCTGCGCGCCGACTGGCTGGTGGCCTGTGACGGCGCCCGTTCGCCGGTGCGCAAGCTGATCGGCCAGGAAAGCCATGGCCGCATCTTCCGCGACCGCTTCCTGATCGCCGACGTCAAGATGAAGGCCGACTTCCCGGCCGAGCGCTGGTTCTGGTTCGACCCGCCCTTCCACCCGAATCAATCGGTGCTGCTGCACATGCAGCCCGACAACGTCTGGCGCATCGACTTCCAACTGGGCTGGAACGCCGACCCGGTCGAGGCCGTCAAGCCCGAGAACGTGCTGCCGCGCATCCGCGCCCTGCTCGGCCCGGACGCGCAGTTCGACCTGGAATGGGTCAGCGTCTACACCTTCGCCTGCGAGCGCATGGACAAGTTCCGCCACGGCCGCGTGGTGTTCGCCGGCGACTCGGCGCACCGCGTCTCGCCGTTCGGCGCGCGCGGCGCCAACAGCGGCGTGCAGGACGCCGAGAACCTGGCCTGGAAACTGCGCCTGGTGCTGGCCGGCCACGCGCCCGAATCGCTGATCGACAGCTACGCCGCCGAACGCGAGCATGCCGCCGACGAGAACATCCTGAATTCGTCGCGCGCCACCGATTTCATCACGCCCAAGAGCGACATCAGCCGCAGCTTCCGCAACGCGGTGCTGAACCTGGCCCGCACCCATGCGTTCGCGCGCTCGCTGGTCAACAGCGGCCGGCTGTCGCTGCCCGCCACCTACGTCGATTCGCCGCTGAACAGCCCCGACAGCGACACCTTCGCCGGCCGCATGCGGCCCGGCGCGGTGGCGCTGGACGCGCCGGTGCGCGGGTCTGGCGACTCGCCCTGGTGGCTGTCGCAGCTGGGCGCGGGCTTCACGCTGGCGCTGTTCTGCGGCGACGCCCCGCCCGACGCCCAGACCCTGCAGGCCCTGCGCGCGCTGCGCCTGGCGGCCGTGCCGGTCTCACCCGTGCTGGTGGCCAGCCCGGGTTGCGAGGCCGCCGGCTGGCCGGATGACCTGGCGCGGGTCATCGATGTCGAAGGGCTGCTGGCCCAACGATATGACGCGCTGTCCGGCACCGCCTACCTGATCCGCCCCGACCAGCACATCGCCGCGCGCTGGCGCGCCTTCCAGCCCGACGCGGTGGCGTCGGCCGTCAACCGCGCCATTGGCCGCGCCTGAATACGGAGGCCCTTTCCATGCTGATTACCGAAACCAACCTGGCCGCACCGGACGACTTCTACGAAGCGCTGATCGACGCCCATCGCGACCTGAGCAACGAGCAGAGCCAGGAGATGAACGCCGCGCTGATCCTGCTGCTGGCCAACCACCTGGGCGACATGGCGGTGCTGCGCGAGGCGCTGGCGCAGGCCCGCGCGTCGGTCACGCCGGCGGCGAACCCACCGCAAACGCATTGACGATCAGGGCGCGCAACCACTGGTTGCCCCCATCGCGATCGTAGCGGCGCTGCCAGTACATATTGGTCTGCAGCGCCGGCACCTTCACCGGCGGCGTCATGTAGCGCAGGCCGAATGGCTGCGCGGCGCTCGCCGCCAGTTTTTCGGGCACGGTCGCCAGCAGGTCGGTGGCGCTGACGATGTACGGCACGGCCGAAAAATGCGGCACGCTGAAGTGCTCGGCCAGCGCGACGCCGGCCCGCTCCATCGACTGGTTGACCTGCCCATAGGGCGCGGCCCGCGACACGATGAGATGACGCTCGGCGCGAAACGCCTTTAGCCCCATGCCGGGGTGGGCCGTGGGATGCGCCTGGCGAAAGAGCGTGGCGTACCCCTGCCGGAACAACATGCGCTGCAAGGTGCCCGCCCCCATCTCGTCGAAGGCGCCGATGGCCAGGTCGACCCGGCCCGCCTCCATCTCGCGCGGCAGGTCCGGCCCCTGCACCCGCACCGAATCGATGCGCACCTGCGGCGCGACCTGCACGCAGACTTCCATCAGGCGCGGCATGAAATGGATCTCGCCGACATCGGTCATGGCCACGCGGAAACGCCGCGTGCTGGTGGCGGCATCGAACGCCTCCTGGTCCTGCAAGGCCTGCGACAACAGGGCCAACGCCTCGCTGACCGGGCCGGCCAGCCGCTGCGCGCGCGGCGTCGGCAGCATGCCCTGGGCGGTGCGCACGAACAGCTCGTCGCCGAACGCCAGCCGCAGCCGGCGCAGGGCGTTGCTGACCGCCGGCTGCGACAGGTCCAGCCGCCGCGCCACGGCGGACAGGTTGCGGTCCTCCAGCAAGTGCTGGAACAGGATCAACAGGTTCAGGTCGACGTCGCGCAAGTCCGCCATCAGGCACCCCTACTATTCACAAAATTTATAGTTGCTATTTTTGCATTCCCGTAGCCATAGTGGGGGAATTTTCCGACAATGGCGTATCGACGTCGGAGCATTTCATCCGGCGCGCCACGACCAAGACCGCGCGGCCACGCATCGCGCGCCACCCAGGAGGATTCCATGGAACTGCACTACCAGACCGGTTTCGGCAACGACTGTGCCACCGAAGCCCTGCCCGGCGCGCTGCCGCTGGGCCGCAATTCGCCCCAGCAATGTCCCTATGGCCTGTACGCCGAGCAGTTGTCTGGCACCGCCTTCACCGCGCCGCGCAGCGAGAACCGCCGCTCCTGGCTCTACCGCATCCGCCCGGGCGCACAGCACAAGCCGTTCGAGCCGTTTGGCGGCGTCAAGGGCTGGGAAAGCGCGTTCGGTCACGGCCCGGTCACGCCGAATCAGCTGCGCTGGAGCCCCTTGCCCATTCCCACCGCGCCCACCGATTTCATCGAAGGCGTGAAGACCTGGGGCGGCAACGGCGGCCCCGATGAGCAAAGCGGCGTCGGCATCCACCTGTATGCCGCCAACCGCTCGATGCAGGGCCGCTATTTCTACAACGCCGACGGCGAGCTGCTGCTGGTGCCGCAGCAGGGCCGCCTGCGCCTGGCGACGGAACTGGGCCTGATCGACCTGGAGCCGCTGGAGATCGCCGTGATCCCGCGCGGCGTGCGCTTCAGCGTGCAACTGCTGGACGACAGCGCGCGCGGCTATATGCTGGAGAACTTCGGCGCCGCGCTGCGCCTGCCGGAACTGGGCCCGATCGGCTCGAACTGCCTGGCCAACGCCCGCGACTTCAAGACGCCGGTGGCCTGGTACGAAGACCTGGAAGGCGACTTCGAACTGATCGCCAAGTTCACCGGCGGCTTCTGGCGCGCCGCGATCGGCCATTCGCCGCTGGACGTGGTGGCCTGGCACGGCACGCACGCGCCGTACAAGTACGACCTGCGCCACTTCAACACCATCGGCTCGATCAGCTACGACCATCCGGACCCGTCGATCTTCACGGTGCTGACCGCGCCGTCCGACACCCCGGGCACGGCCAACATGGACTTTGCCATCTTCCCGCCGCGCATCCTGGCGATGGAGAACACCTTCCGTCCGCCCTGGTTCCACCGCAACGTCGCCAGCGAATTCATGGGCCTGATCCAGGGCGTGTACGACGCCAAGGCCGACGGCTTCGCCCCGGGCGGCGCGAGCCTGCACAACTGCATGAGCGGCCACGGCCCCGACGCCGAGACCTTCGAGAAGGCCTCGCGCGCCGACACCAGCACCGCGCACTACATCCGCGACACCATGGCTTTCATGTTCGAGACGCGGCGCGTAATCCGCCCGACGGCGCAGGCCTTGGCCTCGGTAGAATTGCAGGGCGACTATTACCGGTGCTGGCAGGGCCTGCAGAAGCATTTCGATCCCGCCAAGGCGTGACCGTTTTCTCTCCCGTCACGCCCGCCCACGGCGATGCGCGCAAGCGCATCGCCGTTTGGCTTTGGATTTTTCCGGCGCCCGCCGCGCCCTTATAAACACATTGAACGAGACATTCCTCATGACCACCGCCATCAACGAAACCCACGACCCGTCGCTCAAGAGCTGGGTCGCCAGCGCCAACACCGGCGCGTCGGACTTCCCGGTGCAGAACCTGCCCTACGCCGCGTTCCGCCGCAAGGGCTCGCAGGAGTCGTTCCGCCCCGGCGTGGCCATCGGCGACCAGATCGTCGACCTGGCGGCGCTGGCCGCCGCCAAGCCGTTCGAGGGCGCCGCCGCCGAGGCGCTGGCCGCCTGCCAGGGCGACAGCCTGAACGCGCTGATGGCCCTGGGCCAGGCCCACTGGAGCGCGCTGCGCCTGGCGCTGTCGCGCGCGCTGCGCGAAGGCGCCGCGCTGCGCGCCACGGTCGAGCCGCTGCTGGTGGCCCAGGCCGACGCCGAATACACCACGCCCGCCCGCATCGGCGACTACACCGACTTCTACATCTCGGTGCACCACGCCACCGCCATCGGCAAGCAGTTCCGCCCCGACAATCCCCTGCTGCCGAACTACAAGTGGGTGCCGATCGGCTACCACGGCCGCGCCTCCAGCATCGGCGTGGACCAGAAGTTCCCCCGCCCGGTCGGCCAGACCCGCCCCGCCAACGAAGGCGAGGCGCCGCAATTCGGCCCGTGCGCGCGGCTGGACTACGAACTGGAACTGGGCATCTTCGTCGGCACCGGCAACGCCCAGGGCGACCGCATCAAGCTGGCGGACGCCGATGCGCACGTCTTCGGCCTGTGCATCCTGAACGACTGGTCGGCGCGCGACATCCAGGGCTGGGAATACCAGCCGCTGGGCCCGTTCCTGTCGAAGAACTTCGCCTCGACCATCTCGCCGTGGATTGTCACCATGGAAGCGCTGGAACCGTTCCGCACGCAATGGAACCGCGGCCCGTCCGAACCGCAGCCGCTGCCGTACCTGGCCTCCGACGCCAACCGCGCCAAGGGCGCCTACGACGTGCAGATGGAAGTGCTGCTCGCGACCGAACAGTCGCGCGCCGGCAAGCAGGCGCCGGCGCGGCTGTCGCGCAGCAACTTCCGCGATGCGTACTGGAACGTGGCGCAGTTGATCACGCACCACACGGTGAACGGCTGCAACCTGCAGCCGGGCGACATGCTCGGCACCGGCACGCTGTCCGGCCCGCAGCCCTCGGAAGCCGGTTCGATGCTGGAACTGAACCACGGCGGCAAGCAGCCGATCGAGCTGCCCTGGGGCGAGAAGCGCACCTTCCTGCAGGATGGCGACCAGGTCATCATGCGCGCCGAGTGCGTCAAGGCCGGCTATCCGCGCATCGGCTTCGGCGAATGCTCGGGCACCGTGCTGCCGGCGCGGGTGTAAGGGCAGTCCGTCAGGATCGGGGCGTGGCGGCCGCATCGGCCATCAACGCCTCGATCTCGTCGTCCTTGGCCTGCCACTGCCGGCCCAGCCAGTGGTGGAATTCGGTGCGGAAGGCCTTGTCGCGGCTGTAGTCGCCGTCGCAGAAGGCCGGCGGCACCGGCACCTGGTGCATGCGCACCCGCACCGGGCCCATGCGGCCGCAGGCCATGTCCCAGAAGCTGGGCACGGCCGCCGGATAGGCGATGGTGACATCGATCATCGAGCGAAAGCGCGTGCCCATCGCGTTCAACGACACCGCCAGCCCGCCCGCCTTGGGCTTGAGCAAGTGGCGGTACGGCGAGCCCTGAGCATCGCGCTTGGCCGGGGTGAAGCGCGTGCCCTCGGCGAACACCATCACGCTGGTCGGCACCAGCGAGAACTTCTGGCAGGCGCGGCGCGCGGTTTCCTGGTCCTGGCGCCCCAGGGCCGGATTGCGGCGCAGGTCGGCCTTGCCGTGGCGCTTCATGAACGGAAAGTCCAGCGCCCACCAGGCCAGCCCGATCACCGGCACGTAGATGAGCTGCTGCTTGAGGAAGAACTTCAGCAACGGAATGCGGCGGTTCAGCGCGCCTTGCAGCACGAAGATATCGACCCAGGACTGGTGATTGCAGTTGACCAGGTACCAATCGGCGTAGCGCAGGCCGGCATGGCCGCGCACGTCCCAGGGCGCGCGCTGGATGCGCGAGAACCAGGCGGTGTTGACGCTGATCCAGGCCGTGGCGATGCCATTGAGGACGGGATCGATGCGGCGCCGCGCCGCGGCAAACGGCAGCGCCAGTTTCAGCAGCGCCAGGGGGAACAGGAGCAGGCACCAGAACAGCGTGCTGACGCCGATCATCATCACGCTGAAGACGCCAGTCAGCCAGGCCAGACGGCCGCGTGGCACGGGCCAACCGCGCCAACGCGCGGCCGGAGCGGACGCGGGCGCGTCGCTTGCGTCAGCGACAGGGGGCCGGCTCGGGCCGGCGAGCGGATCGGGAAAAGTCATGAGCGCGAGTGTGCGAGGACTGGCCGCGAGCCGGTTTGAGCGGGATCAAACCGGCCCCCGGGCCAGACGGGGCGAAGTCAAGGCAGGCGGTATTTTTCTTCGCGGTAGACCCAACTGGCCCACAAGGCATGCGCCAGCGCTTCCTTGCTCAAGGCCTCGTCCGCCGGTTCGACCGGCTCGTAGGTCTCGTCCTGCCCGACCGGCGCGGCGCGATAACGGAATTCGCGCGGCGCCTTGGACGGTTCCAGCACCAGCAGCTTGTCGCCCTGCAGGTAGCCGAAGTTGTCGGCGTACTGCATCAGCGCGCGATTGGGATCGCGCTGCGTCAGGTCCGCGCCCAGCATCGGGTTGACGTTATCCAGCCCGATCAGCGATAGCAGCGTGGGCGCCATGTCGATCTGGCTGACGATGCGCTCGTCCTGGCGCGGCGCGATGCCCGCGCCCAGGATCAGGGCCGGGATCTGGAAGTGCCGCACCGGCACCGGGATCGAACCGTAGACGCGGGAATCATGATCGGCGATCACCAGGAACACGGTGTTGTCCCAGTACGGCGCCTTGCGCGCCTTGTCGAAGAACTGGCCCAGCGCCCAGTCGGCGTAGCGCACGGTGTTGTCGACGCTGGCCGGATCGCCCACCGGCTGGATGCGGCCCGCCGGATACTCCCACGGCGAATGGTTGCTGACCGAAAACGCCAGCGTGAACACCGGCTTGTCGCCGTCGGCGCGCAGCAGGCGGTCGACCTGGGTGAACATGTCTTCGTCGGACGCGCCCCACGAGCCTTCGAACACCGGATTCTCGAACTTCGGGCGATCGACGATCTCGTCAAAGCCATTGCCCAGGAAGAAGGCGCGCATGTTGTCGAAGTGCGACTCGCCGCCATAGACGAAGCGCGAATGGTAGCCATGCTTGCCCAGCACCTGCGCCAGCGTGAAGAAGCCGGTCTGCGAGCGCGGCAGCTTCACCACCGCATCTGCCACGCTGGGCAGGAAGCCCGCGGTGACCGCCTCGATGCCGCGCACCGAGCGCGTGCCGGTGGCGTAGGCGCGATGGAACATCCAGCCTTCCTTGCCGAGGCGGTCGATGTTGGGCGTCAAGTCCTTGCCGCCCAGGCTGCCGACATACTGCGCGCCCAGGCTTTCCTGCAGGATGATCACCAGGTTGAGCGGCTTGTCGCGCCGCACCGTGGCCTTCTGCTCGTGCAGGCTGGGGTAGCGCGGATCCAGCGGCGCGCCCGTCAGGCCGGCCTTGTCGCGCACGATGGCGTTCATTTCGTCCACCGGCATCTTCGGATACATCGCGGCGGACGAGCGTTCGTCGCGCATGCGGTAGGCGGCATCGAACACGCTGTAGAGCGAGTTCAGGGCCAGCGAATTGACCATGGCATCCGAGCTGAACGCGACCTTGGCCGGGTTGATGGGGCGATGCTCCAGCGTGCCGCGCGCGCCCAGCACCACCAGCGCCAGAATCGCCAGCGACGCCAACGGCCGCTTCCACCACGCCAGGAACGGATCGCGCACCCGCGTTGGGAACAACTTGACCGCCAGCCACGCGGCCACCAGCAGCACCACCAGGGCGGCCAGCAGCACGCCCTTGTAGCCCTGCCACAGCATCGAGCCGACTTCCTTCGGGTTGAGCAGGTAGATGAAATACAGGCGGTTCGGGCGCGTGTCGTATTCGGCGATGAACTGCGGCGTGGAGACTTCCAGCAGCACGTACAGCATCCACCAGACGCGGAACCACCAGGCGGCGACGCGCGCGGCCCACGGACGGTGCCCCAGCCAGGGCGAGAACACCGCCGGCAGCGCGATCACCATGGACAGCAGACAGACGTCGATACGCAGGCCGCCGAACAGCACCGGCCACAGGCCGCCGGCCGCCTCGACCCGGTCCCACATCCACAACGACAGGCCCAGCCGGCTCAGCGTCAGCAGAACCAGCACGGACACGATGAAACGGAGCGTCAGGCGGCGCATGCGACGGCCCTCCCCTGACGAATGAAATCCGTTGATGCGCCGCGCTTACCCTGCCCGCGATTACCCAGCCAAACCATGCCTGCCGTCCGGTGATTGAAAACGGCCAAGGTTAACGCGGATTGACGCGCCGCAGCGCCGCCGGCGGTCGGGCGCGCGCCAATGTCAGGCGATTGACACCCCTGTCATGTTGTACGACATCAGATTTCACCTAAAAGGCGTCATTGCACCCGGCGCAGGCGCTCGCGGCTGTTGCTCAGGTGGGTGCGCATCGCGGCGCGCGCGCCTTCGGCATCCTGGCGCACGATGGCGCTGTAGATATCCTCGTGTTCCAGGTTGACGCGCGACAGGTAGGCGGCGCGGTCCTCGTGCGCGAACTTGGCCGAATTGATGCGGGTGCGGGGGATGATGGCCGAACCCAGGTGCGACATCAGGTCGGCGAAATAGCGATTATCGGTGGCCTGCGACACCAGCAGGTGGAACTGGAAATCCGGCGTGATGGTGTCGCCGCCGCTGTCCAGCGCGGCCTTGAAGGCATCCAGCGCGCGCCGCATCTCCGCCAGTTGGACTTCGCTGCGGCGCACGGCGGCCAGGCCGGCGGCCTCGCTTTCCAGGCAGATGCGCAGTTCCAGCAGCACCAGCACGTCGCGCACCGTGGCGATGTCGGCGGGGTCGACGCGGAAATCGCCGCCGCCGCTGGGTTCGAGCGCGTAGGTGCCAACGCCGTGATGGGTTTCGACCAGGCCCGAGGCCTGCAGCCGCGACAGCGCTTCGCGCACCACGGTGCGGCTGACGCCAAACTGCCGCATGATCTCGGATTCGGTGGGCAGCTTGTCGCCTGGGCGGATCTCGCCGCTACGGATGCGTTCGGAGATGTTCTCCACCAGGCCCTGGGCCAGGTTCCGTGGACGACGCTGCGGCAGGACGGGGGTATCGACAGGAGCGTTCATCAGGGATTGTCCCAAAGCGGTTGCGTGGCGCTTGACTGCAAAAATTCGTGCTTATTATACTTTGGACCAGTTGTACGATAACGTACCAGGCGAGTCCACCCCACCGAGCGTTGCGCCATGAGCCTAGCTGTCGACCGCATGCCTGTCTCCCCCCGCTGCCATCGTTTGTTATTGACCGGCGCCGCCGGCAACCTGGGCCAGGTACTGCGGCCGCGCCTGAAAGCCTGTGCCGACGTCCTGCGGGTGTCGGACGTCGCGGCCATGGCGCCCGCCGCCGACGGCGAGGAAGTCGTGCCCTGCAACCTGGCCGACCCCGCCGCCGTCTCGGAACTGGTGCGCGGCGTCGACGCCATTGTGCACCTGGGCGGCGTTTCCGTGGAACGTTCCTTCGAGGAAATCCTGCCGGCCAACATCCAGGGGGTCTACCACGTGTATGAAGCCGCGCGCATCCACGGCGTGCGGCGGGTGGTATTCGCCAGCTCCAACCACGTCATTGGCTTCTACGAGCAGGGCACGCGCCTGGACGCCGACGTGCCGCTGAGGCCCGACGGTTACTACGGCCTGAGCAAGGCCTATGGCGAAAACCTGTCGCGCTTCTACTACGACCGCTACGGCATCGAGACGGTCTGCCTGCGCATCGGGTCGTCGTTCCCCGAGCCGAAGGACCGCCGCATGATGGTGACCTGGCTCAGCTACGACGACCTGACCGACCTGGTGGTGCGTTCGCTGTTCACGCCCAATGTCGGCCACCTGATCGCCTACGGCGCCTCGGCCAACCGCGACAGTTGGTGGGACAACCATGGCGCCGCCGCGCTCGGCTTCGCGCCCAAGGACTCTTCCGAGATATTCCGCGCGCAGGTCGAGGCGCTGCCGCCGCTGCCGGCCGACGATCCTGCCGCGCGCTACCAGGGCGGCGCCTTCGTCAAGGCCGGCCCGTTCCCTTTTCCGCCGCGCTGACACCGGCCCCTTCCCACCATGGCGACCTCTGCCGAACGCATCGGGACCGTGCTCTGCGGCGTGGGCGAAAGCCCCGTGTGGCGCAGCGCCGACCAGTCGTTCCACTGGACCGACATTCCCGGCCGCGCGCTGTGGCGCTGGACGCCGGCCAGCGACCGGCTGGATCATTGGGCGCTGCCGCAGATGGCCGGCTGCATCGCCCCGCGCGGCGACGGCTGGCTGCTGGCGATGGAGGACGGGCTGTACGCCTGCGGCCCGCTGCAAGCCGGCCAGCCCTGCCGGCCCGCGCCGCTGGCGCCGGTGCGCCACGGCGTGCCCGGCATGCGCTTCAATGACGGCCGCTGCGACCGCCAGGGCCGCTTCCTGGCTGGCACCATGGTCATGGACATGGGCCTGGCCCGCAACGCCGGCAAACTGTACCGCTACGCCCCCGGCCAACCGCTGGAAGCGATCGTCGATGACCTGATCGTGCCCAACGGCCTGGCCTTCAGCCCCGACGGCAGGACCATGTACCTGTCCGACTCGCACCCGTCGCGGCAGGTGGTCTGGGCCTTCGACTACGACATCGCCGACGGCCTGCCGCGCAACCGCCGCGTCTTCATCCCGAAACTGCCGGCCGGTCGTCCCGACGGCGCCGCGGTCGATGCCGATGGCGGCTACTGGATCTGCGGCAACGAGGCTGGCCGCGTCTACCGCTACACCCCAGACGGCCGCCTCGACCGCAGCCTGGAAGTGCCGGCCGCCCGTGTCGCCATGTGCGCGTTCGGCGGCCCCCGACTGGACCAGTTGCTGGTCACGTCGATCCGCCCCGCCGATGCCGCGCCCGATTCCATCGCCGGCGCCGTCTTCATCCTGCGCCCCGGCGCGCGGGGCCTGGAGGAAACCGCAAGCGCCGGTTAGCACCCGACCGCGGCGCCCCAAGCGCCCACGCACGAGTAGTGAGCAGGTCCGTACACATCAAAGAGCTTCGGGGCCGCAATGGCCCTCAACGAAACGCCGTACTCCCGACCGGAGGTAGACATGTTGCGCCCGACCCTGACCCGCGCCATCCTGGCCGCGGCCGCTTTGCTGACGCTGATTCCCGCCACCCGTGCCGCCGAGCTGCGCTCCGCGGACATCCATCCCGACGATTACCCCACCGTGCAGGCCGTGCGCCAGTTCGGCGAACTGGTCAAGCAGCGCACCAACGGCCGCATCACCGTCAAGGTGTATGCCGGCGGCGCGCTCGGCAATGAAGACGACTCGATCGAGCAGGTGAAGATGGGCGCGCTGGCCATGGCGCGCGTGTCCAGCGCCGCCATGCACAACATCTGCCAGACCACGCGCGTGCCGTCGCTGCCGTTCCTGTTCCGTTCCAAGGAGCATCTGCACAAGGTGCTCGACAGCGAGATCGGCGAGCAGATCCTGAAGTCGTGCGAAGCGGCGGGCTTTGTCGGCCTGGCCTGGTACGACAGCGGCTCGCGCTCGATGTACACACGCAACAAGCCGATCAAGACGCTGGCCGACGCCAAGGGCCTGAAAATTCGGGTGCAGCAGTCGGACCTGTCGGTGGCGATGGTGGAAGCCATGGGCGGCAACGCCACGCCGATGCCGATGGGCGAGGTCTATACCTCGCTCAAGACCGGGCTGGTGGACGCGGCCGAGAACAACTACCCGAGCTACGAAAGCGCGCATCACTACGAGGTCGCCAAATACTACGCGCTGACCGAGCACACCATGACGCCGGAAATGCTGATCTTCTCCAAGCGCCAGTGGGACAAGCTGTCGGCCGACGACCAGAAGATCCTGCGCGAAGCCGCGCGCGAGTCGGTGCCCTACATGCGCAAGCTGTGGGACGAGCGCGAGCAGAAGTCGCGCGCGGTGGTCGAGAAGGCCGGTTCACAGATCGTCGAGGTCGACAAGGCCTCGTTCCAGGCGGCGATGAAGCCGGTCTACGACCGCTTCGTCACCACGCCCGACATGAAAGACCTGGTCGCCAAGATCCAGGCCGTCCAATAAGGAATCCGCATGTTGGCTACCTCTACCAATGACCCGGATGTCGCGGCGGGGGGCCGGGCGCATGCCCTGGCTGCCCCGCTGGACGCCTATTCCCGCGGCTGCGCCCGGCTGGCGCGGCTGTGCATGTGGACCAGCGTGTTCGGGCTGGTCTGCCTGATCGTCGCGGTCACCCTGCAGATCGTCGGCCGCCACGTCCTGAACAGCACGCCCACCTGGGCCGAGAGCCTGGCGCTGCTGCTGGTGCTGTACGTCACCATGCTGGGCGCGGCCGTCGGCGTGCGCGACGCCGGCCACATCGGCTTCGAATCGCTGGTCGACGCGCTGCCGGCGGCGGGCCAGCGGCGCCTGAAGATCTTCATCCACCTGCTGGTGCTGCTGTTCGGCGCGCTGATGGCGTGGAACTGCGCCCTGCTGGCCGAATCCGTGTGGGCCTACAGGATTCCCAACCTGGGCATTTCCAATGGCTGGAAGTACGTGCCCGCGGCCCTGTCCGGCGTCCTGATCGCGCTGTTCTCGATCGAGCACGTCATCGCCCTGTTGCGCAACCAAAAGGTGGTACCGGCATGGCGCTGACCCTACTCTCCTTCACCTTCATGGGTTTCCTGGTGATCGGCGTGCCGGTGGCGTTCGCCATCGGGCTGTCGTCGATCACCGCGATCATGTACGAGGATCTGCCGCTGGCGGTGGCCTTCCAGCAGATGACCTCGGGCATGAATGCGTTTTCGTTCCTGGCCATCCCGTTCTTCATCTTCACCGGCGAGCTGATGCTGTACGGCGGCATCGCCGACCGCATCGTGGCCTTCGCCAAGTCGCTGGTGGGCCACGTCCGCGGCGGCCTGGGCATGTCCAACGTGGTGGCCTGCACGCTGTTCGGCGGCGTGTCCGGGTCGCCGGTGGCGGACGTCTCGGCAATGGGTTCGGTGATGATCCCGATGATGAAGCGCGAGGGCTATCACGCCGACTACGCGGTCAACGTCACCACCCACGCGGCGCTGGTGGGCGCGCTGATGCCGACCAGCCACAACATCATCATCTACACGCTGGCGGCGGGCGGCAAGGTCTCGATCGCGGCACTGATCGCGGCAGGCGTGGTGCCGGCGCTGATCCTGACGCTGTGCAACCTGGCCGCGGCGTATTTCGTGGCACGCAGCCGCGGCTATCCGGCGGGCACCTTCCCCGGCTGGCGCATCGTGGCCCGCTCGCTGGTGGCCGCGACGCCGGGGCTGTTCGTGGTGGTGCTGATCATCGTGGGCATCCTGAGCGGGGTCTTCACCGCCACGGAATCGGCCGCGGTGGCCGTGCTGTACGCGCTGGCGCTGACGATCTTCGTGTATCGCTCGCTGACCTGGGACCAGTTCGTGCGCGCCGCCAGCAAGGCGGTCAAGACGACCGGCGTGGTGCTGCTGCTGATCGGCATCTCGGCCACCTTCGGCTACCTGATCAGCTTCTATGGCGTGGCGGAGAAGACCGGCGAGCTGATGGCGTCGGTGTCCACCAGTCCGTGGGCGATCTTCCTGATGGTCAACGTGATCCTGTTCGTGCTGGGCACGTTCCTGGACATGGCCGCGACCATCCTGATCTGCACCCCGATCTTCCTGCCGATCTGCATGCAGTACGGCATGGGGCCGGTGCAGTTCGGCATGGTGATGCTGCTGAATTGCGCGCTGGGGCTGAACACGCCGCCGGTGGGCACCACCCAGTTCGTGGGCTGCGCCATCGGCGGGGTCTCGGTCGGGACGGTGATGCGGACCATCTGGCCGTTCTATGGCGCATTGCTGGCCGCGCTGGCCCTGGTCACCTACGTGCCGGCGTTCTCGCTGTGGCTGCCGGGGGTGCTGCTGAACTGAACGCCCGGCATGCGGGCCGGGCCGCCGGGCGCGGCCTGGCCCCGCAGCACCGGCCAGAAGAACAATGCGGCCAGCAGCCACATCAGGGCCGCCGACCACAGCGTCTGGCTCAGGAAATGCGCGCCCTGCAGGACGCGCACGATCGAGAATCCGACGCCCGCGGCGATGCCCACGGCCAGCCCCCACCAGCGCCATCCGGGCCGCTGCGCGGCCCAGCCGGCGAAATACAGGGTCAGCATGGAGTAACCGGCGCCGGCGTGGCCGCTCGGCAGCGCCCCGCCCGACTTGGCGCGATCCCAGGTCCACCATGACAACGGATACGGGGTGTATCCGCCCAGCGTCTCCAGATCATAGGGGCGCGGCAACGTGGTGTGGTGCTTGAGCTGCGTGACGGCCAACTGCCCCACGATACAGGTCACCGCCACCGCCAGCGCCGCGCCGCGCAGGTGGCGCCACGCGGGAATGCGGTAGCTGGCCGCGACCACGGCGATCGCGCCCAGCGCCATGCCGATGGGCAGGGCCAGCACCATGCGATGGCCGACGAGTTCGAGCCAGCGGTTGGTGTGCAGGGGGAAGTCGTCCAGCGGCGCGCTGAACAGGGCGCGGGCGATAGCCAGGTCCAGGCCCGAGGCGTTGACCCACCATGCCAGGCACGCCAGCATCAGCGTCACCCCGAGGACATGCGTGGAGAAGTAGAAGGCGGGCGTCGGCCGGTCGGCCGCTGGCGGATATAGGGGTGACATGTAGCGCGGGGGACGATGGCGGTCGGCCGAAGCAAGCAGCTTAGGCGGCCGATAGTCGAAAATTCGTCAAATTCGGCCTCGCCGGGACGGGGCCGGCGCCCCGTCAATCGCCCCCGCCGTCGCCCTACGCCGCGCCCCCCGCCGCGTCCAGGCGCAAGGTGAACCGGGTGCCGCGCTGCGGTCCCTCGCGCGACGAATCCACCGTCAGCGTCCAGCCCTGCATGTCGCAGACCCGCTTGGCGATGGCCAACCCCAGGCCACGCGCGGTTTCATCGCGTCCGGCAGTCCCCGAGTCCCGCAGGCGGCCGCTGTAGTAACGGCGGAACAGGAATGGCAGGTCGTCCGCGGCGATGCCCTTGCCGTCGTCGCTCAGTTGCAGCGCGCCATCGGCGCCCAGGCTGGCCGTGAGCGTCGCCGGCGCCGCGTGCTCGACCGCGTTGCGCACCAGGTTGCGCAGGACCGTCAGCAAGGCGTAGCGGTCGAGGATGCGGATGTGGTCCGCCGGGATGGCGTTGTCGAAACGCAGATCGGCCATGCCGGCCTGGGTTTCGTAGCCACGCCAGGCGTCCAGCATGCATTCGGACAGGTCGACCGGCTCGGGCGGGCGCATCTGGTCGCGGGCCATGGCGCGGGCGCTTTCCAGGCAGACGATGACGTCGTCGACGTTGTCGATCACCCGCGTCAGCCGTTGGCGCTGGTCGGGCGTCAGGTCCTGGGTCAGCAGCATCAGCTCGCTGTCGGAGCGGATCGCGGCCAGCGGCGTGCGCACCTCGTGGCTGAGGTTGCCGGCGAACTCGCGTTCGCGCGCGATCGAGCGGTCGACCTGGTTCTGCACCCGGTTGAAGGCCTCGATCAGCCGGCCCGCCTCGTCGTCGCGGGTCACGGCCAGGTCGGGCGCGCCCGGCGCCCACGTCGACAGGCGGTCGGTCAGTTCCAGCAAGGGGCCAACCGCCACCGCCGCCACCCGCCGCGACAGGGCGTAGGCCCCGACCACGCAGATCGCGCCGACCCCCAGCACGATCAGGCCGAAATCATGCACCCGCTCTTCGTTGTCGGTGGCGTCATACAGCAGGTAGACCTTGCCGTTGCCGGTGTCGGCCACCATGACGTGCCAGGTGTAGGCGCCGGGCTCGATCAGGTGCAGGCCGTTGTCGAGCCCGCGGATCTCCTCCGGCATGCCGACGGGCGCCTGGCCGTCGATGCTGAGCCAGGCGCGCATCGAGCCGCCCAGCTCGCGGGCGCCGCGGCGCGGCAGGAACTGGTCGCTGGTGCGGGCGTGCTGCACCAGACGGTCCATTTCGGTGTTGAGGATATCGTTCACCAGATCGTCTTCCATCTGGTCGAACGTCAGGTAGGCAAGCAGGGCCAGCGCCGTCACGAACAGCGCCACGGTGCCGGTCAACGCCCACACCACCCGTTGCGTCAGGGTCCCGCCGCCCGCGATCCGGCTCATGCGCTGCGCTCCCCCGTCACCAGGCGCCAGCCCGTGCCGTGCAGGGTCTCGATGCCGTCGAAGCCGGCGTCGGCCAGGGCGCGGCGCAGCAGGTGCACCTGGCTGCGCAGGGCGTCGGAAGACGGCGGCTCGCTGCCCCACAATTGCGATTCCAGCTCCTCGCGCGACACCACCCGGCCCGGGTCGCGCAGCAGCGCCTCCAGGATGATGATGGCCTTGCGCGTCAGGTGCACCGGCTTGCCGCCGATCGACACCATGCGGCTGCGGGTGTCATAGGCCAGCTCTCCGAACACCCGCACCGTGTCCACGGTCGAGCCCTTGGCGCGCTGGATCAGCGCCAGCAGGCGCGCCTCGACCTCGAGCAGCGCGAAGGGCTTGGTCAGGTAGTCGTCGGCGCCATGGGAAAAACCGGCCAGCTTGTCGTCAAGGCTGTCGCGCGCCGTCAGCACCAGCACCGGCAGCGGCAGGCGCCGGTCCGCGCGCACCGTGTGCAGGACCGCGTTGCCGTCCATGCCAGGCAGGCCGATGTCCAGGATCATGGCGTCGAACCGCTGCTCCTCCAGGCGCTGGAGCGCGGCCGGACCGCTGTAGGCCACGTCGGGCAGGAAACCGCGCGCTTCCAGGAAGGTGTAGAGATTGCCGGCGATGATGTGATCGTCCTCGACGATCAGGATCCGGTGATTCGCACCCGCTGCGGGACTGGCCGCCATGTTCTCGCTCCCCGTGGAAAGAAGGTTGTGCCGCCCCGCTCAGGCTTGCAGCACCTTGCCCGGATTCATCAGGCCTTGCGGGTCCAGCGCGCGCTTGATACGGCGCATCAGGGCCAGCTCGACCGGACTCTTGTAGCGCGGCAGCTCGTCGCGCTTGAGCTGGCCGACGCCGTGTTCGGCGCTGATGGAACCTGCGTGTGCATGCACGCTGTCATGCACCACGCCATAGATGTCGCCCTGCAGCGCCAGCAACTCGGTTTCGGTCTGGCCTGGCGCGCTGGCGACGTTGTAATGCAGGTTGCCATCTCCCAGGTGGCCGAAGATCACGTGGCGCACGCCCGGAAAGCGCGCCTGCAGCAGGCCATTGGTCTGGTGCACGAAGCCGGCGATGGCCGAGATCGGGATCGATACGTCGTGCTTGACCGACTTGCCCAGTTCCGCCTCGGCCAGCGGAATGCTCTCGCGCAGGTGCCACAGCGCCTTGCTCTGCGCGACATTGGCGGCGATGGCCGCGTCGTTCACCAGGCCGGCCTCGATGGCCTCGCCCAGCACCGTCTCGAAGCGCTCGCGCGCATGCGCCTCGCTTTCGCTGTCGGACAGCTCCAGCAGCGCAAACCAGGGCGAGGCGGCGGACGCGCCCTCGAACGGCAGGCGCTGCTGGGGAAACAGGCGCACCACCGCCTGCAGGCAGTCGCCGCCCATCAGCTCGAAGCCGGTCAGCGCGGCGCCGAAGCCGGCGCGGGCCCGCGACAGCAGCTCGACCGCGTTGTCGATGCTGTCCAGCGTCAGCAGCGCGGTGCAGGACGCGACCGGCCGCGGGAACAGCTTGAGCGTGGCGGCGGTGATGATGCCCAGCGTGCCTTCACTGCCGATGTAGAGATCGCGCAGGTCGTAGCCGGTGTTGTCCTTGCGCAGGCCGCGCAGGCCGTTCCAGATCTCGCCCTCGGCGGTGACCACTTCCAGGCCCAGCGCCAGGTCGCGCGTATTGCCGTAGCGCAGCACCTGGGTGCCGCCGGCGTTGGTGGCGAGGTTGCCGCCGATGGTGCAACTGCCCTCGGCAGCCAGGCTCAACGGGAACAGGCGGCCGGCGTCGGCGGCGGCCTGCTGCACGGCCTGCAGGATGCAACCGGCTTCCACGGTGATGGTGTCGTTGTCGGTATCGAGCCCGCGCACCCGGTTCAGGCGCGCGGTGGACAACACCACGGCGCTGCCGGAATCGTCGGGCGTGGCGCCGCCGCACAGGCCGGTATTGCCGCCCTGCGGCACCACCGGCACGCCCTGGCGCGCGCACAGCTTGATGGCGTCGGCCACTTCCTGCGTGGAGCCGGGCCGGACCACGGCCAGCGCCTGGCCGCGATAGCGACGACGCCAGTCCAGCGTGAAAGGTTCGGCATCGGCGCCGGTCAACACATGGGACTCGCCCAGGAGGGACTGCAATTCGCTCAACAAGGTCATAGGCGCCGCACGGAAATATCGCGCCGGGCCGCGCCCGGGCGCTGTTCAAGGTTGGTGCGGACTATTGTAGAGGCTGGCAGAGCCGAGGGGCCCGGTCTAGCCGACCGCCTGGTCCAGGCGCGTCCCCGTCAGGCCCGTGCAATAGGCGCGCGAGGCGATGCGGTTCATCAGGAACGCCCGGTCCACGCCCGCGGGGCCCGGCATTTCGGACAGGGCACGATAGGCGCGCCGCAGCGCTTCGCCGCGGGTCGCGCCGCACACCAGCAGGTGCGTGCACGGCATGTGGCGGTCGGCGCAACCGTCGATGCGCACTTCCAGCGCATGCGCCGCGACCGGTTCGAAATCGGCCACCGCGGCGCCCGAACGCGGCTGCGCCTCGGCGCGGATCACGCGGAACACGCCGCTGCGGTCATCCAGCGAAAAGGCCACCGTGCCCATGCCCTGCCAGGCGCGGTCCCGCGCCACGCTGGCGGCGACCCCGCGCAAGGCGCTTTCGACCGAGGCCGGCAGATGCGGCGCCGGGCATTCGGCGATCAACACGCGGGCGTCGCGCCAGACACAGCGCTCCCAGGCGCGGCCCGTGGCCAGCTCGCCCTCGGGCGATACGAATACATGGATGTCGAGCCGGCGTTCCCGCCCGGCGGCCGGCCCGGCGAAGTCCGTGGGCGGCCCGCGCCTGCGCCGGGCGCCGCCCGATGACGTGACTGTGGATACATTGGCTCCCATGGGCCCCTCCGGTCTTTCTGGTCTCTCCGCTTGCATGACAAGCGTATCACCTTCGGATGACCAGCAAGTTCCATGCCACCGGCCGACAGGTCAGGAAAGGTCCGGTTCCGTTGCTCCGGCGCACCGGAACAAGGCGAAAAGGGAGTCGATCGCGCACCAGATCAGGGCGGCACGCGAACGCCCAATGGAGGATAATTCAAGTCCGTCCCCTGGAGCCGGCATGCGCTGGCATCCGGGTTTACCAGCAGGCCGTCACCATCCTGGACGGTCCCGCCGCTGCAAGCCGTGGCAAACGATAAGGATCCAACGTGGCCGACAACGTTCAATTCCCCTCCTCCGTCTTCAAGGCGTATGACATCCGCGGCACCGTCCCGGATCTGATCGACGCGCGCTTCGCCCGCTCGCTGGGCGCGGCGCTGGCCGCGGTCGCGCGCGACCAGGGGGTGCAGACGCTGGTGGTGGGCCGCGACGGCCGCCTGAGCAGCGAGATGCTGTCGCAGGCGCTGCAGGAAGGCATGCTGGAAGGCGGCGTCGATACCCTGGATATCGGACAGGTGCCCACGCCGCTGGTGTATTTCGCCACCCACATCATGCAGACCGGATCGGGCGTGGCCATCACCGGCAGCCACAACCCCCCCAAGTACAACGGCTTCAAGATGATGATGGGCGGCCGCGCGCTGTACGGCGAGGACGTGCAAGCCCTGGCGCGCCGCATGAACGGCGGCCCGGACGCGCCCGCGGCCCGCACTGGCGTGCGCCGCGAACTGGACCTGGTGGCCGCGTACATCGCGCGCGTCGCCTCGGGCGTGAAGCTCGCCCGCCCCATGAAGATCGCGATCGACTGCGGCAACGGCGTCGCCGGCGCCATCGCCCCCAAGCTGTTCCGCGCCCTGGGCTGCGAGGTCACCGAACTGTTCTGCGAAGTGGACGGCACCTTCCCCAACCACCACCCCGATCCCGCTGAACCGAAGAATCTGCAGGACCTGATCCACTGCCTGGCCACCACCGACTGCGAGCTCGGCCTGGCCTTCGACGGCGACGGCGACCGCCTCGGCGTGGTGACCAAGTCGGGCCAAATCATCTGGCCCGACCGCCAACTGGTGCTGTTCGCCCGCGACGTGCTGGAACGCAATCCCGGCGCCACCATCATCTACGACGTCAAGTGCAGCCGCCATGTCGGGCTGTCGGTGCAGGCGGCGGGCGGCGAACCGCTGATGTGGAAGACAGGCCACTCGCTGGTCAAGGCCAAGCTGGCCGAAACCGGCGCGCCGCTGGCCGGAGAAATGAGCGGCCATATCTTCTTCAAGGAACGCTGGTATGGTTTCGACGACGGACTCTACACCGGCGCCCGCCTGCTGGAAATCGTGTCGCGCCATGCCGACGCCGGCGCGCCGCTGGAGGCCCTGCCGCAGGACGTCTCGACCCCCGAACTGAAGCTGGAAATGGAAGAAGGCCAGCCCTTCACGCTGGTGCAGGCGCTGCAGGAACAGGGCCAGTTCCCCGGCGCAACGCGCGTGGTCACCATCGACGGCGTGCGCGCCGAGTATCCCGATGGCTTCGGCCTGGCCCGCCCGTCCAACACCACGCCGGTCGTGGTGCTGCGCTTCGAGGCGCAAACCGCCGAGGCGCTGGCCCGTATCCAAGGTGACTTCCGGCGCGAACTGGCTAAACTGGCGCCCGACGCCTCCCTGCCCTTTTAGAAAACATGCCACTGCTCAACAGCCCCGCCTGGACCCGCTTCGCCACCGCGGCACGCAACGCCGACCGGCGCGGCGAGCAACTGCGACTGATCAACGCCCCCGGGCTGCGCCTGGACTTGACCGCGCAGGCGCATTCGCCGGCATTGCAGGAGGCCGCGGCCGCGCTGCTGGAGCAGCAAGGCTTCGAGGCGGCGCGCGCGCGGCTGTTCGACGGCGGCAACGCCAACTGGACAGAGCAGCGCCCGGCCTGGCATACCGCGCTGCGCGCGGCCCAGCCGCCTGCCATGGTGGCCGCGGCCGTGCTGGCCGAACGTGAACGCGTGCGCCAGTTCGTGCGCGAGGCCGACGCCAACAAGCGCTACCGCTGCGTGCTGCACCTGGGCATCGGCGGCAGCGACTGGGGGCCGCGCCTGGTCAACCGGGCGCTGCGTTACGGCGGCATCCATCGCGAAGTCCACTTTGCCTCGAACGTCGATTCGCACTCGGTAGCCGACGCCATGGTGCACCTCGACCCGCACGAGACGCTGGTGATCGTGGCGTCCAAATCGTTCACCACCACCGAACCGCTGGCCAATGCCGAAGTCGCCATGAACTGGCTGCGCGACGCCGGCGTGGCGGATCCGATCAAGCAAGTGGTCGCCGTAACCGCCAACGTCGAGGCCGCGCTCAACCTGGGCATCTCGCCGGACCACATCTTCCAGATCTGGGACTGGGTCGGCGGGCGCTATTCGCTGTGGTCGGCCATCGGCCTGCCGGTCGCGCTGGCGCTGGGCAACGACACCTTCGACCAGTTGCTGGCGGGCGCCGCCGCCATGGACGAGCATTTCCACCATGCGCCGCTGGCCGAAAACGCGCCGCTGCAACTGGCCCTGGCCGGCGTCGTCAACCGCAGCGTGCTGGGCTTCGACTCGCTGGTCATCGCGCCGTACGATTCGCGCCTCTTCCACGTGGTCCCCTGGGCCCAGCAGCTCGAGATGGAATCGCTCGGCAAGGTGGCCACGGCGGACGGCAGCCCCACTGGCGTACCGACCGGTCCGGCCGTCTGGGGCATGCCGGGCACGGACTGCCAGCACACCTTCTTCCAATGGCTGCACCAGGACACCGCGGGCGCGCCCGTCGATTTCATCCTGTGCGAGCAGCCCGACCACGCCTATGCCCGCCACCACGAACTGCTGATCGCCAATTGCCTGGCCCAGCGCGCCGCGCTGCTGCGCGGCAAATCGTTCGAGGAAGCGCTCGCGGAGACCTCGCGCGTCGAAGCCGATCCGGCGCGCGCGCGCCTGCTGGCGCAGCACAAGGTGCATCCTGGCGGCCGGCCCTCGTCACTGATCGTGCTGCCGCACCTGGAGGCCTACACGCTGGGCGCATTGCTGGCGCTGTACGAGCACAAGGTGTTCGCGCAGGGCGTTATCTGGGGCATCAATCCGTTCGACCAGTGGGGCGTGGAATTCGGCAAGGCCCTGGCCAAGAACATCATCCGCGAGCTGGACTCGCCGTCGCAACAGGTCGCGCCGCAGGACCCCTCCACCCGCTTCTGGATCGACGCCATCGCGCGACGCGCTCCGGCGTAGCCCCCCCGCCACGGCGGCTGGCCCGGTGCTGCAGCGGCGCGCCAGGCCGCGCCGGGGCCGCTATGGACAGGACGCCATGACGGGCGAATAATGGCCCGTCGTCCTTCCCGGAGCGCCCCATGCCTACGCTAGCCCGCAGCCCCGCGCGTTTCCTGGCCGCCCTCGCCTTGTGCGCGGCCGCCTCCGCCCAGGCCCAGACCAACACACAGACCCAGCCCCTGGCAGGAATGGTTGCCGCCGCCAATCCGCTGGCCGCCGCCGCCGGACTCGACGCCCTCAAGCGCGGCGGCAGCGTAGTCGACGCCGCCATCGCCGTGCAGATGGTGCTGACCGTGGTGGAACCGCAATCGTCCGGCCTGGGCGGCGGTTCGTTGATGCTGGTGTGGGATCAGGGCAGCGCCACGCTGTCGGCGCTGGACGGCCTGGCCGCGGCGCCGGCGCGCGTCACCGCCAGCCTGCGCACCGACGTCAACGGCGACACCCTGCCGCTCAAGGACGTGGCGCGCTACGGCCGGCCGGTCGGCGTGCCCGGCACCGTGCGCGTCATGGCGCTGGCGCACCAGCGCTATGGCAAGCTGCCCTGGGCCAGCCTGTTCCAGGCCGGCATCCGCAGCGCCGAAGACGGTTTCCCGATGTCGCCTTATCTGCACGACAGCCTGCGGCGGCTGCCTCAGTTGGCCGAGAATCCGGCGATCCGCAAAATCTTCTACGACGCGCAGGGCCAGGTGCTGCCGGTCGGCGCCACGGTCCGCAATCCGCTGCTGGCCGACGCGCTGCGCAAGGTCGCGGCCGATCCCGATGCCATCAACCACGGCGCGCTGACCGCCGACGTCCTCGCCGCCGTGGGCGCGGGCAAATATCCCAGCCTGATGCAGGCGCAGGACCTGGCCGCCTATCGCCCGGCGGAACGCACGCCGATCTGCGGCCCCTTCCTGTCATGGAAAGTCTGCACCTTCCCCCCGCCCAGCTTCGGCGGCGTATCCGTGCTGCAGCAACTGGGCATGCTGGCCGCGCGCCGCATCGACACGCTCGCGCCCGGCTCGGCCGCGGCCGACCACCTGCTGATCGACAGCGCCCGCATCGCCCGCGCCGACCGGCTGGCCTATATCGGCGATCCGGACCAGGTCAAGGCGCCGGTGCGCCAGTTGATCGCGCCCGACTACACGCGAGAACGCGCCGCGCTGCTGTCCGCCAGGGCCGTGACGCATCCGCGTCCCGGCGTGTTCGCGGGCGTGCCGGCGCCGGCAGGCGCCGAGGCGCCCGGCACCACCGAGACCAGCCAGGTCGCCATCGTCGACGCGCAGGGCAACGCCCTGTCGATGACCACCACCATCAATCTGAACTTCGGCTCGTGGCTCATGCCGCACGGTTTCTTCCTGAACAACGCGCTGACCAATTTCTCGTCGGCGCATGGCAAGGGCGCGCCCAATGCCATGGCGCCCAACAAGCGGCCGGTCACCTCGATGGCGCCCACCATGGTGTTCGACCGCGACGGCAAGCTGGCGCTGGTCACCGGCTCGGCGGGCGGCGGCTACATCGTCGACTACATCGCCCAGGCCGTGGTCGGCACGCTGGCCTGGGGCCTGCGCCCGGCCGATGCGCTGGCATTGCCGCACGTGGCAGGCAACACCGGCCGCAGCCAGATCGAGAAAGGCCGCGTCCCGGAGCAAACCGCCGCGCGGCTGGCCGCGCAGGGCCACAAGATCGAACAGGTGGAAATGAAAAGCGGCGCCGCCGCGATCCGCGTGACGCCGCAAGGGCTGGATGGCGCCGCCGACCCCCGGCGCGACGGCGCCGCGCTGGGCCACTGAGGCCGCTTCAGGCGCTCAGGGTGTCGTACAACTCGACGTGGATGCGTGCCACCCGCTCGATGTTGAATTCGCGCTCGGCCAAGGCGCGGCCGGCCGCCCCCATCGACTGGCGCAGGGCAGCGTCCTCGGCGAGCCGCGCGATGGCGTCGGCCAGGGCCCGCGGGTCCCGCACCGGCACCAGCAGACCGGTCTCGTCCGGCTCGATCGCGTCACGGCAGCCCGGCACGTCTGTCGTCACCACCGCGCGGCCGCAGGCGGCCGCCTCGATCAGCGACTTGGGCAGGCCTTCACGATAGGACGGCAGCACGGCGATGTGCGACGCCGCATACAGCCGCGGCACATCCGAGCGCTCGCCCAACGCCTCGACGCAACCCTCGCGCTGCCAGGCCTCGACCTCGGCCGGCGTGGCCGAGGTCGGATTGCCGGCGTCCACGCCGCCCACCAGCCGCATGGTCACGGGCACGCCGCGCGCGCGCAGCAGCCGCGCCGCCTCGACGAATTCCCACACGCCCTTGTCGCGCAGCAGCCGCGCCACCATGGTGGCCACCACGGGCGGCGCCGGCGGCTCCGGCAGCGCCTGGCACAGATCCAGATCGACGCCGGCGCCGCGGATCAGCACCACCTGCTCGTCGCGCACGGCGC
Source organism: Achromobacter sp. CF-sbj1-Ac2-l (assembly GCF_052698165.1). Lineage (NCBI taxonomy): Bacteria > Pseudomonadati > Pseudomonadota > Betaproteobacteria > Burkholderiales > Alcaligenaceae > Achromobacter > Achromobacter sp. CF-sbj1-Ac2-l. The sequence goes on from NZ_CP199855.1 coordinate 5,418,852, forward strand.
CCAGCGACTTGAGCATGTCGCGGTCGCTGGCGTTCTGGAATATCACCCGGCTGTTGGGATGGCCCAGCGCCAGGCGATACAGGCGCGCCACCACCGAGCGCACCAGACGCATCTTCAGGGAATTGGACAGGAACACGAAGCCCAGGCCGGAAATCGCGGCCACCATGCCGGGCACGCGCGCCAGGCGCGCAGCGATGCCGCCATACAGCACTGGCTTGATGGTCACCAGGTGCACCACCTGGGGCCGCAGTCGCCGGAACAGGCGCAGCAGCGCCAGCAGCGTGCCCAGCTCCTGCAGCGGATGCTTGCCGCTGCGCGTCATCGGAATGACGTGATGGGTCATGCCCAGCGCGACGATGTCGGCGACGGCCGGGCCGTCCATCGTGGCCACGTGCACGTCATAGCCGGCGCGCTGCGCGGCCTGCGCCACCGGCAGCCGGTGCGACATGAAGAACGCCGGGTTGTTGACCACGAACAGCAGACGACGGGCGGCGCTCATGCCGATGCTCCGGACAGACGGCGCCACACCGCGGCGTAGCTTTGCACCATGCGCGCCAGGTCGAAATTCTCCAGCACCCGGGCCCGTCCGGCCTCGCCGGCCCGCCCGCGGCCGCGCGCCGCCACCTCGCGCAGCGCGGTCTCGATGCCGCGCGCCAGCGCCTCGGGCTGCTCGGGTGGCACCACCACACCGGTGTCGCCGATGATGTAGGCCGCGTCGCCCACGTCCGTCGCCACGCAGTACGCCCCGCAGGCCATGGCCTCGGCCACCACGTTGGGGAAGCCTTCGGCGCAACTGGAGAGCACGTGCAGGTCCAGCCCGTTCATCACGGCCGGCACGTCGTCGCTCGGGCCGGCCAGCACCAGCCGTTCGCGCAGGTCGAGCTTGTCGACCAGCGCCATCAATTCAGGGTTGTCCACGGTCATGCCGCGTCCCACCAGCACACAGCGCAGGCCGCCGTCGCGGCCATCGCGCACCAGCGCCGCCACCGCGCGCAGCAGGTTGGCATGGTCCTTCAACGGGTCCCAGCGCGCCACGCAGCCGATCACTGGCACATCGCCGGCCAGGCCCCACTGGCCGCGCACCCGTTCCCGCGCTGCCGCGTCGGGCGCATAGCGCGACAGGTCGTAGCCGTTGGCGATCACCACCATGCGATCGCGACGATAGCCCTTGGCCCCATGCCGTTCGGCCGCGTCCTGCGCGGCGCAGACGATGGCGCCGGGCAGCACGCCCGACAGCAGCGCGCAGGCGCGCAGCACCATGCGGGCAGACCGGCTGCTGCGCTCGAGATGCGCGCCGGAATTGCGGATGCCCCAGGCGACGGCGCGCACGCCGGCCAGGCGCGCCGCCAGGCCGCCGATCAGGTCGGCGTGGTACATCCAGGTCTGCACGGCGTCGGGGCGGGCCGCGGCGATCAGTCGGCGCAAGGCCAGGAAACCTCCAAGCGTGATGCGGCCGCGCGGCATGTCCAGCGTTTGCACCGTCACGCCGGCGGCGCGCAGCCGCTCGCCGTAGACGCCTTCGTCAGTCAGCGACACGACGATGTGCTCGACCGCCTGCCCCGGATAGGTGGCCAGGCGCCACAGCACGGATTCGGCGCCGCCCTGCCCCAGGCCGGCAATCACGTGCACCACGCGCAAGGTCGCTCCGCTCATCGGCCTTCCCTCACCGCTTCGAACAATTCGTCCCATTCCATCAGCACGCTGGCCAGCGCATAACGCTGGCGCACCGCGGCGGCGCCGCGTTGGCCGAATTGCCGGCGCAACGTCACGTCGCCGAGCAGGCGGCGCAGCGACTCGCGCAGCGCGTCACGGTCCCCCGCGGGCACCAGCAGCGCGTCCTGGCCGTCGCGCGTCATTTCGCGCGGCCCGCTGGGGCAGTCGAACGCGGCGCAGGGCAGGCCCAGCGCCATCGCTTCGAGCAGCACGTTGGGAAAGCCCTCGACCAGCGAACTGAGCACGAACGCCTGGCCCTGGGCCAATTCATCCCAGGGCGTTTCAGTGCGGCCAGGCAGGCTGATCCGCGACTGCAGCCCCAGGCGCGCGACCTGTTCCTCCAGCGCCCCGCGCTCGGGGCCTTCGCCCCAGATACGCAGGTTCCAGTCGGGAAAGTCCGGCGCCAGTTGCGCGAAGACATCGATCAGCAGGTCGAATTGCTTGTCGGTCACCAGCCGCCCCATCGCCAGCAGCGTGCGCGGCGCGCCGTCGTCATGCTGCGGCACCAGCGGCGCGTCCAGCAGCGGCGCGGGCAAGGGGTTGGGAATCACGGCCAGGCGCTTGATGCCCGGCACCTGGCGCGAGAACGGACCGGCCGTGTCGGCCGCCTGCACCGTCACCATGTCGGCGCGCGGGTACAGCAGGCGGCGCAACCGACGCCAGATCGTGCCGGTGGTGGTCTCGGCGACCGGGTTGGTCCGCTCGCAGACGATCAGCGGCACGCGCAGGCCACGGGTGGCCAGGATGGCGGCCACGTTGACGTTGGTCAGGAATGACACCACCACGTCCGGCGCGGTGTCGCGGATATGCCGGCGCAGCGTCAGCAGGCGCTTGAACGCCGCCATCGGCCCCGATACGCGCGTGCCGGCCAGGTCCGCCAGCCAGTCCAGCTTGACCTTGTCCGACAGCGGGTAGAAGCAGGTGCCCTTGGACGAATAGGTCGGCGTCAGGGTGACGTCGTCGCCGCGTTCGGCCCACGCGTTGACCAGCGTGGCGGCCACGCGCTCGGCGCCCCCGGCATGCATGGAACTGACCAGCATCAGTATCTTCATTCGTCAGCGACTCCCAACCGATCCTCCCTGTTCGCCACCGGCGCGGTAGCGGTCCAGCCAGGCCTGCATCATCAGCACGCCCCACAGATGGCTATCCCAATTGCGATGTCCGGACACGTGTTCGCGCCACTTGCGCAGGATGGGCTCGGGCTCGAACCAGCCTTCCTGGCGCAGGCGCGCCGGATCCAGCAGCGCCTCGGCCCAATCGCGCAAGGGGCCGCGCAGCCAGGCCGCCAGCGGCACGGCAAAGCCGCGCTTGGGCCGATCCACCAGCGCCTGCGGCACGTGGCGGTACAGCACCTGGCGCAACAGCCACTTGCCGGTGGCGCCGCGCACCTTGTACTGGTGCGGCAGGCTCCAGGCGAACTCATAGACGCGGTGATCGATCAGCGGCACGCGGGTCTCCAGGCTCACCGCCATGGCGGCGCGGTCCACCTTCACCAGGATGTCGTCCGGCAGATAGGTCACGGTATCGAGCTTCATCATGGATTCGAAGGTCGAGCCGCGCATCGCCTGCGCGAATTCGGACACCGGCTCCACGCCGCCCTTGACCACGCGCGCCGGGTCCGACCAGTACGACACGAACAGGCGGTAGAAATCGCCGCGCGAATCGGCGCGCAGCAGTTCGCCCAGCTTGCCGACCTTGCCGCGCCAGGCGCCGCGCCCGGGCAGGTGGGTCGAGGCGCTGAGCAGCGCGCCGGCCGGCGTGCGCAGCAGCGACGGAATGCGCTCGCACTTCTGCCACCAGTTGTTGACGCGGAAATAGCGCGAGTAACCGCCGAACAGTTCGTCGCCGCCGTCGCCGGACAGGGCCACGGTGACGTGCTGGCGTGCCATGCGCGTCACCAGCGAGGTCGGAATCTGCGACGAATCGGCGAACGGTTCGTCGTACATGTCGGCCAGGTTCGGCACCACCGCCAGCGCGTCGTCGGCGGTGACGTACAGCTCGGTGTGGTCGGTGCCCAGGTGCATGGCCACCGCCTTGGCGTGCTGCGCCTCGTCGTAGCCCTTCTCATGGAAGCCGATGGCGAAGGTGCGCACCGGCTGCGAACTCTGCGCCTGCATCAGCGAGACGATGGTGGACGAGTCGATGCCGCCCGACAGGAACGCGCCCAGGCTGACGTCGGACAGCATCTGGCCGCCCACCGCCTTGGACAGCACGCCTTCGAGCGCGTCGGTGGCCTGCGCGTCGGACTCGAACGACAGCAGCGATTGCGCCGCGGTGTCGGCGGCCTCGCGCGCCGACCAGTACACGCGCGGCTCGGGCATGCGGCGGCTGCGGGTATCGTCGGCGGTGAATTCGATCCAGGTGCCCGGGGGCAGCTTGGCGATGCCTTCGTAGATGGACTGCGGCGCCGGAATGTAGTTGTGCCGCATGAACGACGCCAACGCATTGCGGTTCAGGCTGCGGCCGAAACCGGGGATCGGCATCAGGCCCTTGAGTTCGGACGCGAACACCAGCTCGGCGCCGGAATAGCCGTAGTACAGCGGCTTTTCGCCCATGCGGTCGCGCGCCAGCACCAGCTTGCGCGAGGCGCGGTCCCAGAGCGCGATGGCGAACATGCCGACCGAGGCCTGCAGCGTGGCCTCGATACCCAGCGCGGTGAATCCGGCCAACAGCGTCTCGGTGTCGGAATGGCCGCGCCAGGACGGCGCCAGGCCCGAGGCCTCGAGCTGCTGGCGCATGTCCATGTGGTTGTAGATCTCGCCGTTGAACACCATGACGTAGCGGCCGCAGGCGGACACCATCGGCTGATGGCCGGCTTCGGTCAGGTCCTGGATCGCCAGGCGCACGTGCGCCAGCGCCAGCTCGGCGCCGGCGTCTTCCCAGAAGCCGTTGCTGTCCGGCCCGCGGTGGCGGATGCGGCGGCAGCTTTCCGCCAGCACTTGCGCCTTGTCACCCAGGGGGCCCCAAATTCCGACAATTCCACACATGATTTCAGGTTCTCGTGGTCACCGCAGCAACGGTGTCGCGCGCGGCCTAGCGGGCCGATCCGCGCACACCGTCAAAAAGTTCTTTCCATTGGCCCAGCACCCGCTCGGCGGAGAAACGCTCGCGCACCGCCGTGGCCGCTTCGGCCATGCGCTGGCGCAAGGCCTCGTCGCCCATCACCGCATCCAGCTCGCGGCACAGCGCGTCGACGTCGCCATTGGGCCGCACCAGCACGCCGTCGACCCCTTCGCGCACGATCTCGCGTGGTCCGGTATCGCAATCGAACGCCACCGCGGCCAGGCCGCTCGCCATCGATTCCAGCAAGGTATTGGACAGCCCCTCGAAGCGCGACGTCAGCACGTACAGGTCGGCGCTCTGGTACCAATCGCCCACGTTGCCCGCGCGTCCCGGCAGGCTGACGCGCTCCTGCAAGCCGGCCTCGCGCACCTGCGCTTCCAGGGCGCGGCGCTCGTCGCCTTCGCCCAGGATAACCAGATCCCAGTCCGGATGCGACGGGGCCAGCCGGGCATAGGCGCGCAGCAACAGGTCAAAGCCCTTGTCGGCATGCAGCCGCCCCACCGCCAGCAGGCGCTTGCGGCCGTCGCCCGCAGGCGGCGTCAACGCCGGTTCGCCCTTGGGCAATGGCCAATGCACCGGATTCGGAATCACCGCCAGCCGCGAGCCCGGCACGTGCTGTTCGATCCATTGCGCGGTGCCGCGCGTCAGGGCCACCACGCGCGCGGCGCGCGGATAGGTCAGGCGGCGCAGGCGTTGCCAAAAGCCCGACAGGGTCTGCGACGGCGGATGGGTGTGTTCGGTGGCGATGACGCGGCACGACAGGCCGGCGCACGCCAGCACGGACAGCACCGACGCCGTGGTCATCATGCCGAGCACGATGTCGGGCCGGAATGCCTTGATCACGCGCCGCAGCGCGCGCACGCGCTGCACATTGCTCCAGATGCCGCGCAGGCCGCCGCCCTCGCCCGCTGTGTGCAGCACCTCGCGCCGCACCTTCGGATGCAGCGTGTAGACGTCGCCGTCGGCGCTCGCCTGCGTCACCACCATGACCTCGCGGCCCATGCCGGCCCAATGCGCGCTCAGGTCGGCGGCGACCCGCTCGGCGCCTCCGCCATGCAACGAATGGATGAACAGCAGCACGCGCAACGGGCGGCCGGACTCGGGAGCGGCGGACATTCAGGCGGCCTCTTTGGGTTCGGCGCGGCGCAGGGCCACCACCAGATAGCAGGCATAGGACAGCACGTACATCAGGCTGGTGGCCAGCATGATGCCCGCGGCGCCCATCTTCGGCGCCAGCACCATATTGAGCGCGGCTTTCAACGCGAAATTGCCGACCGCGATGGCGGCCATGATGCGATAGCGGTTCTGGCTGGCCAGCAACTGCACCAGGATCAGCACGCCGAAATAGAACGGCAACTGCAACAGGCCCCAGCGCAGTACATGCGCCACGGCGGCGGTATTCTCGGCGGTGAAGGCGCCGCGCTGGAACAGCACCGACACGCCCCAGGGCGCGAGCACCCAGCCGATCGCCACGGCGAGGCCGCCGGCAGCCACCATCAGCACCGACCATTTCAGCGCCATGCCGCGCGCGCGCGCCGTGTCGCCACGCGCCTGCACGTCGGCCAGCACCGGCAGCGCCGCGCGTCCGACCGACACCGCGCCGATCCCCAGCAGCAGCGACAGCAACCGGCTGGCGTAGCCCAGCGTGGCGTTGGCATTGGCGCCCAGGTTGGCCGCGGCATATTGATCCAGCGGACCGACGAAGCTCATGGCCACCTGCCCGATCAGCATCACACCGGCCGCGCTCATCAGTTCGGGCCAGTGCGGCGAACGCAGGGTCAGCCTGGGCGCGCCCCAGAAGCCGCCGTCGGCGCGCGCGGCCAGCCAGGCCAGCCAGGCGGTCTGGATCGCATAGCCCACCAGCGTGCCCCATAGCAGCGGACCCACGCTTTCGGCGCTGGCCGCCAGCATCACCCACGCCAGGGTCGCCACCGCCGGCACGCTGTCCAGCAGCGTGTTGACGTGGCGCTCATGCGCGCGCAGGCGCGCCGCGCTGATACCCGCGATCAGCAATAATGCCGCCACGGGCGCGAAGGCCAGCAACAGTTCGCCCGTCATGTCGCGGACCCGGGCCGAGAGCCCCTGGCCCAGCGCGCCCACTACTTGCGGCCAGGCGAACCAGGTCAGCGCGGCCAGCGCGATGCCCGCGGCCGCCACCCAGCCCTGCAGCTCACGGATGAATTGCTCGCGTTCGGCGTCCTCGGCGCGGCGCAGCCGCACCAGCACCGGAATCAGCACCACCGACAGCACGCCCACGATCGTGACCGGCAGCCAGGTGGCCATCGTCATCGAGAATTGATAGGCGTCCACGGCGTCGCTGACGCCGTAGCGGTACGCCACCGCCATCTCCTTGATGGCGCCGGCGGCCTTGCCCAGCAGCAGGAACACCGCCACCCGGAACGCACCTTTGAAAATGCGTTGGTGGTCCGGGTGGATGCTGCCGAGTTTGCGGACGAGTGCTTTCAAATCAACGCAGGAATTGCGTGTACCAGGGCATCGCCACTTCCAGGCCCTGCAGCACGGTGTGCGTGGGCTGGTAGCCGAGCAGGCGGCCGGCCTTGCTGACGTCGGCCTGCGAGTGGCGCACGTCGCCCGCGCGGAAGTCGGCGTAGACGGGCTGCTTACCGTAAGTCACGCCCTGGTTGGCCAACGCCTGCACGAGGAATCCAAACAACTGGTTCAGGGTACTGCGACCGCTGACGGCCACGTTATAGACCTGATTACGGCCCTCGGCCGGCGCCATTGCTGCGAGGATGTTGGCCTGCACCGCGTTGTCGACGAAGCAGAAGTCGCGGCTGGTTTCACCGTCGCCGTTGATGGTGACGTCCTCGCCCTGGATCATCGCCGCCGTCCACTTGGGAATGACCGCCGCATACGCGCCGTTGGGATCCTGGCGCTTTCCGAACACGTTGAAGTAGCGCAGGCCCACGGTCTCAAAGCCGTAGGAACGCGCGAACACATCGGCGTACAGTTCATTGACGAACTTGGTGACGGCGTAGGGAGACAGCGGTTTGCCGATATTCTCCTCGACCTTTGGCAGGGCCGGATGGTCGCCATAGGTCGAGCTGGAGGCCGCATACACGAACGATTTCACGCCGGCATCACGGGCCGCCACCAGCATGTTCAAGAAACCACCGATATTCACGTCGTTGGTGGTAATCGGGTCCTTGAGTGAACGCGGCACCGAACCCAGCGCCGCCTGATGCAGCACGAAGTCCACGCCTTGCACCGCGCGACGGCACGCATCCAGGTCGCGGATGTCGCCTTCGATGAAGGTCAGGCGCGCCCATTGTTCAGGCGTGACTGAGGCCTTCACTTCATCCAGGTTGTGCTGGTGTCCGGTGGCAAAGTTGTCCAGACCGGTGACAGTCTGGTCCAGCTTCAGCAGGGCTTCCAGCAGGTTGGAGCCAATGAAGCCAGCGCAGCCTGTCACCAGCCATTTGCGCGGCACTGCGGCCAGTTCCTGGGTGACGGTCTCGAAGCGTGTGGTCATGCAACGTCCTCCTTACAGGCGCAAATCGGATTCGGCAGGCGACAACACGTACTTCAGGTCATAAAGAATGTGTTCCGGCTTGCCCAGCTTGCGGATGCCGGCGGCACCCAAGTCTGCAAATTGGTGATGTGCGACACCCAGGATCACGGCGTCGTACTTGCCTTCTTCGAGTTTGGCGACCGGCGTGATGCCGTATTCGTGCACGGCTTCTTCCGCGTCAACCCACGGGTCGTACACGTCCACCTCCACGTTGTAGTCGCCCAACTCCTTGACGATATCGACGATGCGGGTGTTGCGCAGGTCCGGGCAGTTTTCCTTGAAGGCCAGACCCATCACCAGCACGCGCGCGCCCTGCACGTGGATGCGGCGCTTGGTCATGGCCTTGACCAGTTGCGACACCACGTAGCTGCCCATCGAGTCGTTCAGGCGGCGACCCGCCAGGATGATCTCGGGGTGGTAGCCGATCGACTGCGCCTTGTGCGTCAGGTAGTACGGATCCACGCCGATGCAGTGGCCGCCCACCAGGCCCGGACGGAACGGCAGGAAGTTCCACTTCGTACCGGCCGCTTGCAGCACGGCCTCGGTGTCGATGCCCATCTTGTTGAAGATCAGCGCCAGCTCGTTGATCAGCGCGATGTTGACGTCGCGCTGGGTGTTCTCGATCACCTTGGCAGCCTCGGCCACACGGATGCTGGACGCCTTGTGGGTGCCAGCGGTAATGATCTGCTTGTAGAGCTGGTCCACCAGCTCTGCCACTTCCGGCGTCGATCCCGACGTGACTTTTTTGATGGTGCTGACGCGGTGTGCCTTGTCGCCCGGGTTGATGCGTTCGGGGCTGTAGCCGGCATAGAAGTCGACGTTGAACTTCAGGCCCGACACACGCTCGAGGACGGGCACGCAGTCTTCCTCGGTAGCGCCGGGGTAGACGGTCGATTCGTAGATGACGATGTCGCCGCGCTTGAGCACCGCGCCGATGGTTTCGCTGGCCTTGACCAGCGGGGTCAGGTCGGGCTGCTTGTACTCGTCGATCGGCGTGGGCACGGTAACGATGAACACATTGGCCTGCCCCAGTTCGGCGCGGTCGGCGGTATAGGTCAGTTGCTTGGCTTCGGCCAGTTCGGCGTCGCTGACTTCCAGCGTGTGGTCATGCCCGGCCTTCAGGGCGTCGATCCGGCGCGTGTTGATATCGAAACCGATGACAGAGCGCTTCTTGCCGAATTCCACCGCCAGCGGCAGACCGACATAGCCGAGGCCGACGACCGCGAGCTTCACATCCTGAATACGCAACATAACTCTCCCTTCGCCGTAAAACGATTACGGCATTCTAAATAATATGGTCGGGTGACGAATGACAGGGTCCCCGACGGTGGTCGCCGGGGCACCCAATATTTAATCGGCTCGCAGGACGGAGGGCAACAGCAACCACCCCGGACGGCGCCACGACACCAGTCGCGCATACAGCCAGATATAGACGCTGGCGAACACCACCAGGCTGGCGCTGAGCGCCCAGGCGTTGTCCCACCAGATGGTGGCGGGCACCAGGCCAATCAGGGCCAGCACCCACATGTAGGGCGAGGCCAACGCATTGCACAGCGCCGGCACCGCATGGCGGCGGCCGCGGCTGAAGGTCACGCGCACCAGGCGGCGGAACACCAGTTGATGCAGGTGCAAGGCATCCGGTTGGTCCACCGGCACGCCGCGCTTGAAGCGGCGGCGCCAGATGGAAAAGCCGGTTTCGAATACGGGGTAGAACAACACCGCCAGCGCGTAGAACGGCGACACCGAAGGGTTGCGCACCACCAGCAGCACGGCCAGCTCGGCCAGCATGAAACCCAGGAAATACGCGCCGCCATCGCCCAGGAAGACCCGGCCGAACGGGAAGTTCCAGACCAGGAATCCCAGCGTGGCCGAAGCCAGCGCCGCGGCAATCAGGAAGATCGGCACATCGCCAACCTGCAGCGCGACCAGGCTGATGGACACCGCCATCAGCGTCGCGACCATGCCGGCCAGGCCGTTCATGCCGTCGACGATGTTCAGGGCGTGGGTACAGCCGCCCACCGCGAACATGGTGAACACCAGGGAAACAGGCCAGTACGACAGGACATAATCCACCGGGGCCATGCCGACGCGGCTGACGCCACCCAGCAGCCACCACGCGATCGCAGCGGACAGGAAAGCCGCGAGCAGACGCTTGCTGGCGCCGATGTCCTTGGTGATGTCTTCGAGCAGGCCCGCCACGAACACGGGCAGCGCCGACACGAACAGGGCCGGCCACAACCAGGTCAGGGTCATGTTGTCGGGCCCGAGCACCAACAGGCCCAGGAGCGTGCCGGCCAGCACGGCCAGGCCGCCGACGCGGGGCGTGGCGCGCGAATGATTCGCTTGCGGCTTGTTGAGATCGCTGTCGCCGGTGAAGGCGCCATGCCAGCGCTCCGACGCCACGATGAGTCCCCCCACCATGAACGCGACCACGCATATGTACAGCCAGGTCACAGGGTCACCTCTGGTTGGTCTATCGAGACAGGCCGGCCATTATCAATGGCAGGTGTAACGCCCATATATGGGAGGGATAAGGAAGTGCAAATCACCGGGACAGAACGTAACGTCCGCAACCCCGACCCGGATACGTGCGGGCATCCCCGGTTCACGGGAGATGCGGCAACGCGGCGGGCAGCGCGCGGAAATACGGATTTCATGCAGTAATTGTAGAGCTTTCCGCCTCCGCACACGCGAAATATCCAAGGGAAAACGCGGAGGGCGCCCAGGCATGATCGCGGCGGTTGCGCCTCGACTCGTCCGATGCGGATGGTCGGCAGCGGGCTTAAATGGGGACGCATTGATTCGGCTTAAAAAAAAGCCCGAGATCGTGAGATCTCGGGCTAAATCCACCAAAGGAGGAGGGTGGAGGAGACAACCGTGGCATGTTGGGAGCGGCTTTCATTCGCTGCGCTGTCGGGGTTCATTTTGCTTGGGTCTTGCTTTTGAACCGCGCCGACTGCGTTTCAACATCCGATGAGATGCATAGTATCGGGTTTTTTTGTGCGATGCAAGAATTTTTTTGAGCTCTGCGCACTGCACCATTTCACGTTGCATTTTTGCCGCAAACTCCTCGGCCGTCGCCCGCAAAGCCGCATACAGCAATGACCTCCAAAAACGGAGGGTTATTGCCGAAGGGGTAAACCCCGTACGGACTTACCCTAGCTGATTCCGGGTATTCCCGGCCTATGCCTTGCACCGGAAAGGTGCATACGGCACCAATATGCTGCAATTATTGCGCATCGCAACATTTTCATGCCCCATGGGCAGGCATGCGGGCGCTGGCGGCGTCCGCCCCGGATGCCGGGCGTCGCGGTCAGACCCAATAGGCGGTCGTCGTCATGACCTTGGACATTGCCCGCATCGCGGCCTTGACCGGACCAGGCAGCGGCACGCCGCCCGCCGCCTCGGCACTGGCGCGGTGCTGGGCCTCGTCATCCTTCATCTTCTGCACGATCTGGCGCGAGCGGGTGTCCTGCTCCGGCAGGGTGCGCAGGTGCCCTTCCAGATGCGCCTCGACCTGCTTTTCGGTTTCGGCCATGAAGCCCAGGTTGCGCGGCGCGCCCGCATAGCCGGCCAGCAGCCCCAGCGCGAACGAGCCTGCGTACCAGACCGGATTGAGCAGGCTGGGACGGCTGCCCAGCTCCGTCAGGCGCTGGTTGCACCAGACCAGATGATCGACTTCCTCGCCGGCGGCTTCGAGCAGCAAGGCGCGCGGGCCGGATTCACGGCACACCGCCGCCTGCCCGCGGTACAGCGCCTGGGCGCAGACTTCGCCCACGTGGTTGACCCGCATCAGCCCGGCCGCGTGGCGCTTTTCCTGCGCCGACAGGGTGTCCGGCGCCTCCTCGGCCGTGGCCGGATTGGCGCGGCCGGCGCTGGCGCTGCCGGACAGCACGCGCAGCGCCCGGTCGGCTTCCGCCAACAGCGCATCCAGCGGATTGGAACGACGCAGGAAGGCGGCGGGACCGGATTGGGGCAAGGTGGGGGACATGGACGGCTCCTGAATTTGCCGCACACCCCTGATGCGGGGCGGGGCTCTCATGCGGAATTGTACGCAACGGGTATCATCAGCCATTGACTGCGCTCAAGCACAAGGACCTGACAAATGGAATGCACGATCGACTGGGGCGGCCCCAACGGCATGCTCTTCACCGCCAGCACCGGCAGCGGCCACGTGGCCGTGATGGACGGCGCGGTGGACGGCGGCGGCCACAACCTGGCGCCCCGCCCCATGGAAATGCTGCTGGCCGGCACCGGCGGCTGCACCGCCTATGACGTCGTGCTGATCCTCAAGCGCGGCCGCCATGCCGTAACCGGCTGTAGCGTCAAGCTGCAGGCCGACCGCGCCGACGTCGACCCCAAGGTGTTCACGCGCATCCACTTCGCCTTCACCGTCACTGGCCGCAACCTGCCGCGCGCGGCGGTCGAGCGCGCCGTGCAGTTGTCGCACGAGAAATACTGCTCGGCCTCGGCCATGCTCGAAAAGACCGCCGAACTGACCTTCTCGGTGGAGATCGTCGATACCCAGGAAGCCCCCGCGGCGGCCTGACGCGGCCCGTTGCCGACGCCACCTCAGCCTTTTCAGATTCTGTACCCATGAAACAATACCTGGACCTCGTTCAAGCCATCCTGGACACCGGCGCGTGGCAGGAAAATCGGACGGGCATACGCACGCTGAGCATGCCGGGCGCCTCGCTGCGCTTCGACCTGCAGCAGGGCTTTCCGGCCGTGACCACCAAGAAGCTGGCCTTCAAGTCCGCCATCGGCGAGATGGTCGGCTTCCTGCGGGGCGTGCGCAGCGCGGCGCAATTCCGCGAACTGGGTTGCAAGGTCTGGGACCAGAACGCCAACGAAAACGCGCAATGGCTGGCCAATCCGTACCGCGAGGGCCCGGACGACCTGGGCCCGGTCTACGGCGTGCAGTGGCGCCAGTGGCCGGCGTACAAGGTGCTGGACGCGGACCGCGCCGGCCAGGTCGATGACGCCCTGGCGCGCGGCTACACCAAGGTGGCCGACCTGCAGGACGGCGGCGTATCCAGGGTGCTGCTCTATAAAGCGGTGGACCAGTTGCGCCAGTGCCTGGATACCATCCACGAGCGTCCGGGCGACCGCCGCATCCTGTTCCACGGCTGGAACTGGGCGCAGATCGAGGAAATGGCGTTGCCGCCCTGCCACCTGCTATATCAGTTCCTGCCTAACGCGACCACCCGCGAAATCTCGCTGTGCCTGTACATCCGTTCCAACGATGTCGGGCTGGGCACGCCGTTCAACCTGACCGAGGGCGCGGCGCTGCTGCACCTGGTGGGCCGGCTCACCGGTTACACGCCCCGCTGGTTCACCTATTTCATCGGCGACGCGCATATCTACGAGAACCATCTGCCGATGCTGCGCGAGCAACTGACCCGCACGCCGCACGAAGCGCCGCGGCTGGTGCTGTCCGACCGCATCCCCGATTTCGCCCAGACGGGCCGCTACGAGCCGGAATGGCTCGAAAAGGTCGAGCCGGGCGATTTTTCGCTGCAGGGCTACACCCACCACGCTCCGCTGACGGCGCCCATGGCGGTCTGAGAGCGGCGAACGGCATTCGCACACCGGCCAAAGGCCGGGCGCGCAGGCGCCGGGCGCGCCCTCTCGCGCAGGTGAAGATTGGTGAGCTTCTGGAGGCGCGTTTTCGGTATAACCCATCCCTTAGCCTCGGACGCGCGGCAAGCAAGCCCTGCGCGTCTTGGTTTCTGAACGGCCCATGTCGCGCCGTGCCTGCCACTCGCCGCGTAGCCGGGCAAGCCGCCCGGCCTCGCCGACCGCCTGCAGTGCAGCGCCGCACCCCCCATCCAGACTAGTGAGTACGTAAATCGCCAGCGTCGACAGCAGGATCCTCTTGCGGCTCGTTTGCAACTGTTGACTACTAATTGATTTGAATTGAGGCCGGCGCGGCGGCTGTATGCGCTTAGGACAGGACCCCAAAAATGCTCGTTGGAACATATAACCCTTCGCTCGTCCTCGTATCCCTAGGGGTCGCCATCCTGGCGTCATACACGGCGCTGGGCATGGCCAACCGCGTCCGGGCCGCGAACGGACTGCCGGCGGCGCGTTACTGGCTGGCGGGCGGCGCGCTCGCCATGGGCATCGGCATCTGGTCCATGCACTTCGTCGGCATGCTGGCGTTCAGTCTGCCGATCCCGATGGGCTACGACCTGCCGCTGACGCTCCTGTCGCTGGCGATCGCCATCGGCTGCTCCGCCTTCGCGCTGTGGATCGTCTGCAAGGACGACCTGCCCTGGCGCCGGCTGATCGTGGGCGCCCTGCTGATGGGCGCCGGCATCGCCGCCATGCACTATATCGGCATGGCCGCCATGCGCATGATGCCGGGCATCGTCTACGACCCTGCCTGGTTCGCGCTGTCCATCGCCATCGCGGTGGCCGCGTCGGGCGCCGCCCTCTGGATCACCTACCGCCTGCGCCATGACGGCCCGCGGGTGGCGCTGTCGCGGCCATTGGCGGCGGTGGTCATGGGGCTGGCTATCGTCGGCATGCACTACACGGGCATGAAGGCCGCCGGCTTTCCGGCCGACAGCATCTGCATGGCGGCGAACACCGGCATCTCGGCCGGCTGGCTGGCCATCGCGGTCACCGCCGTGACCTTGAGCGTGCTCGCCATCGCCCTGGTGGTGGCGGTGCTGGACAACCGCCTGGAAGCCCGCACCTCGGCGCTGGCCTCGTCGCTGGCCGAGGCCAACGAAGAACTGGTGCAACTGGCGCTCCACGATACCCTGACCAAGCTGCCCAACCGCATCCTGCTGGAGGACCGCCTGGAACAAGCGATCGAGAGCGCCAGCCGCCGCAAGGGCTACTTCGCGGTGCTGTTCTTCGACCTGGACGGTTTCAAGGCGGTCAATGACGCCTACGGTCACCACACCGGCGACGCCCTGCTGATCGACCTGGCCCAGCGCATCCGCCAGACGCTGCGCACCCACGACACCGTGGCGCGGCTCGGTGGCGACGAATTCATCGTGCTCAGCGAAGTGGTGGAACCAACCGACGCCGCCAACGTGGCGGACCGCCTGATCGAGGCGATCGCCCGCCCTGTCATGGTGTACGGCCATGAAGTGCTGGTGACTTCCAGCGTCGGCATCGCCATCTACCCCAACGACGGCGAGGACACCCACGCCCTGCTGACCAACGCCGACGCGGCGATGTACCACGCCAAGCGCCTGGGCGGCACCGGCTACAGCTTCTTCGAGCCGTCGATGAACGCCGACGCGCACGAGCAGATCGAACTGCTGCACGACCTGCGCCTGGCGCAGGAACGGGGCCAGTTCGTGCTGCACTACCAACCCAAGTACGAGGCGCCCGCCGGGCCTATCATGGGCGCCGAGGCGCTGCTGCGCTGGAACCACCCGACCCGCGGCCTGGTGGGTCCCGACCAGTTCATTCCGACGGCGGAAAAAACCGGGCTGATCCTGTCGATCGGCGAATGGGTCATCAACGAAGCCTGCCGCCAGATGCGCCAGTGGATCGATGCCGGCCAGGGCCACTGGACCATCGCCGTCAACATCTCGGCGCTGCAGTTCGCCCATTCCGGCCTGGTCGAGACCGTGCGCACCGCGCTGGCGCGGCACGACGTGCCGCCCTCCTGCCTGACGCTGGAAGTGACCGAATCGACCGCGATGCGCGACGCCGAGGCCAGCCTGACGGTGCTCAAGCGCCTGTCCGGCCTGGGCGTGACCATCTCGATCGACGATTTCGGCACCGGCTACTCCAGCCTGCTGTACCTGAAGCGCCTGCCCGCCACCGAACTGAAGATCGACCGCGGCTTCGTCAACCAGTTGGACAACGACAATGAGGACGCCGCCATCATCTCGGCGATCGTCGCGCTGGGGCAACAACTGAACCTGCGCATCGTGGCCGAAGGCGTGGAAACCACCGCGCAGCAGAAATTCCTGACGGGCCTGGGCTGCGATTCGCTGCAGGGCTTCCTGCTGGGCAAGCCGATGCCCGCCGACGAATTCCTGGAACACGCCTCAAGCTGAGCCGACGCGGACGCCCCGCCGCGACGCGGCGGTTCTACCCGCCGCCCGCCCCTGCCGGCCAGATTTGCTACGCTTGGGGTCTTCCCGCCGGCCACGCCGGCTCCCCTTCCGAGCGCCCGCCCCCGCATGTCCGCCCGCCTGACCCTGATCGTCGCCTATTCCACCAACCGCGCCATCGGCCGCGACAATGCCCTGCCCTGGAAACTGCCGGGCGACCTGGCGCACTTCAAGCGCAGCACCCTGGGCCATCCCATCATCATGGGCCGCAAGACCTGGGACTCGCTGGGCCGCCCCCTGCCCGGCCGCGCCAACATCGTCATCAGCCGCAACCCCGCCTTCGAGGCCGCGGGCGCCACCGTGGTGCCGACGCTGGAGGCCGCCGTCGCCGCCTGCGGCGACAGCGCAGAGGCTTTCGTCATCGGCGGCGCGCAGATCTACACGCAGGCCCTGCCGCAGGCCAGCCGCATCCTGGCCACCGAAGTCCATGCCGAAGTCGAGGGCGACGCCTTTTTCCCGCTGCTGCCCGGCTTCCAGTGGCGCGAAACCGCGCGCCAGGCGCAGCCCGAGGAAAACGGCTACCGCTACGATTTCGTGACGTACGAACGCGCCTGAACCCCGCCCTGGGGATGACCGCGGCCGGCGCCGCCGCCGCGCCCGGCGGCATCGGAACGCCCGGCCGCAAAGGCTACGCCGCGCCCTCGTTGCGCATGAAGCGCCACAGCGCCGGCGCTTCCGAATACGCCACGTTGAAGCGCACCCAAGGCGTATCGGCCTCGTCGGCCTCGAAATACGACCCCGGCGCCAGCCAGATGCCGTCCTTCAGCGCCAGCCCCGCCAGGCCGTTGGCGCCGCGCTCGCGCCATTGCCCGGCCACCTTGGCCCACAGGAACAGGCCCGCCTGGGGCCGCGCGTAGATCTCGAAACCATGCTGCGCCATCAACCCGGCCACCGTCGCGTGCGCCTGGGCCAGCCGTTCGCGGGTGCGCTCGATGTGCGCCCGGTAGCGGCCCTCGCGGATGACCTGGTGCACGATGCGCTCCATGATCTCCGGCGAGGTCAGTCCCACCGCCATCTTGGTGCGCGCGATATCGCGCGCCAGGTCGCGGTGCGCCACCACGTAACCGACCCGCACCGACGGGCTGATGACCTTGGAATAGCCGCCCAGGTAGACCACCCGGCGGCCGCCATCGAGGGCCGCCAGCATGGGCGTGACGCCGGGCGCCAGTTCGCGGGAAATGTCGTCCTCGACCACCCACAGCCCGTGGCGCTCGGCCAGTTGCAGGATGCGGAAGGCATTGGCCATGCTGATGCTGGCGCCGGACGGGTTCTGCAGGGCGGTGTTGACGAACAGCGCGCGCGGCCGGTGCTGCGTCGCGGCCAGCTCCAGCGCCTCGCAATCCAGGCCATCCAGCGTGCGCGCCACCGGCACCACCCGCAGCCCGGCCAACCGCAGCATCTGCAACAGGTTGGCGTAGGCCGGCTGCTCGACCAGTACGGTGTCGCCCGGACGCAGCAGCGTGCGGATCACCATGTCCAGCCCGTGCGTCACGCCCTGGGTCAGCAGCACCTGCGACACTTCCACTTCCATGCCCTGCGCGCTGAGCGTGGCGGCGATGGTCTCGCGCAGCGGCGCGTAGCCATAGGGATGGCCGTAGTTGGCGATGCGCATGGCCGGCACCCGGCCCATGTGGCGCAGCGCCATGTGCAGCCCCTCTTCATTGAGCCACTCGCCCGGCAGCCAGCCGCAGCCCGACTTGATGGGAATGGAGTGGTCCGCGAAGATGTCCGACAGCAGCCAGGCCGCGTTCAGCCGCGGCGGCTCCCATGACTGCGGCTCGCCCCGGCGCGGCGGCGCGTCGGGCGAGGCCACGCGATAGCCGGCGCCGGGGCGCGCCGCCAGCCACCCCAGTGATACCAGGCGGTTGTAGGCGCTGGCCACGGTGAAGGTGCTGACCTGGTACTGGCGCGCGAAGTCGCGCACCGAGGGTAGGGACATACCCGGACGCAGCTCCTGCGCCTCGATGGCGCGCAGCACGGCGGCCACGAGCTGGTCCACCAGGGTTGGCGCCTGCCCCCGGGCACGCACGGGCTGGAAGTCGATCACGGCGCTACGCTATCTATACAGTTGTCATGCTTGCAACTATACAGTTAGCCCGGTTTGCGCGGATTGTATATTTTCATTCCTCGCCGGACGTACCAGAATCAATCGCATCCCGCCGGCCGCCCGCCCGACACGCGCGCAGGCTCCGGCGCCTGTCCTTCCCCTGGAGCCGCCATGAACGCCCCCGCCGAGTTGCCCGACCTGTCCCATCTGTGGATGCCCTTCACCGCCAACAAGCAGTTCAAGGCGCATCCGCGCATGCTGGCGGCGGCCAAGGGCATGTACTACACCTCGGCCGATGGCCGCCAGGTGCTGGATGGCACCGCCGGCCTGTGGTGCGTGAACGCCGGCCACGGCCGCCAGGAGATCGTCGAGGCGATCTCGCGCCAGGCCGGCATCATGGACTACGCCCCGGGCTTCCAGCTCGGCCACCCGCTGGCCTTCGAGGCCGCCACGGCCGTCGCCAGCTTCATGCCGCAGGGCCTGGACCGCGTGTTCTTCACCAACTCCGGTTCCGAATCGGTCGACACCGCCCTGAAGATCGCCCTGGCCTACCACCGCGCCCGCGGCGAAGGCCAGCGCACCCGCCTGATCGGCCGCGAGCGCGGCTACCACGGCGTGGGCTTCGGCGGCATTTCGGTCGGCGGCATCTCGCCCAACCGCAAGACCTTCTCCGGCGCGCTGCTGCCCGCCGTGGACCACCTGCCCCACACCCACAACCTGGAGCAGAACGCCTATTCCAAGGGCCAGCCGGCCTGGGGCGCGCACCTGGCCGAGGACCTGGAGCGCATCATCGCGCTGCACGACGCCTCGACCATTGCCGCGGTCATCGTGGAACCCATGGCCGGCTCCACCGGCGTGCTGATCCCGCCCAAGGGCTACCTGGAAAAGCTGCGCGAGATCACGTCCAAGCACGGCATCCTGCTGATCTTCGACGAAGTCATCACCGCCTACGGCCGCCTCGGCGCGGCCACCGCGTCGGAATTCTTCGGCGTGACGCCGGACCTGATCGCCATGGCCAAGGGCGTCAGCAACGCCGCCGTGCCGGCAGGCGCGGTCGCGGTGCGCCGCGAGGTGCATGACGCCATCGTCAACGGCCCGGCCGGCGGCATCGAGTTCTTCCACGGCTACACCTATTCGGCCCACCCGCTGGCGGCCGCCGCCATCCTGGCGACGCTGGACATCTACCGCCGAGAGGACCTGTTCGCCCGCGCCCGCAAGCTGTCCGGCGCCTTCGAGCAGGCCGCCCACAGCCTGAAGGGCGCGCCGCACGTCATCGACGTGCGCAACCTGGGCCTGGTGGCCGGCGTCGAGCTGGCGCCGCGCGCCGGCGCGCCGGGCGCGCGCGCCGCCGAGGTGTTCCAGAAGTGCTTCGACAGCGGGCTGATGGTGCGTTACACCGGCGACATCATCGCCGTCTCGCCCCCGCTGATCATCGACGAGGCCCAGATCGGCCAGATCTTCGAGCAGATCGGCAAGGTGCTCAAGGAAGTCGCGTAGTCCCCGGCGCGGTGCAGGCGCCGCGCATCGCACACAATGGCGGGCGGCCCCGGGCCGCCCTCCGGCGTTTTCAAAGAACCCCGCTCCGAGCTTTCCCATGAAGAAGAACCTCTCCCACTACATCAACGGCCAGCCCTACGATGGCCGCAGCAACCGCTACGCCGACGGTTTCAATCCGGCCACGGGCGAGATCATCACGTCCGTGCCGCTAGCCTCCACCGACGAAGTGGCGCTGGCCGTGGCCGCCGCCAAGGCCGCCTTTCCGGCCTGGTCGGAAACCCCGGCGCTCAAGCGCGCCCGCGTGCTGTTCAACTTCAAGGCGCTGCTGGACAAGCACCAGGACGAACTGGCCGAACTGATCACGCGCGAGCACGGCAAGGTGTTCTCGGACGCCAAGGGCGAAGTGATGCGCGGCATCGAAGTGGTCGAATTCGCCTGCGGCATTCCGCAACTGTTCAAGGGCCAGTATTCCGACCAGATCGGCGGCGGCATCGACAACTGGAGCATGCGCCAGGCGCTGGGCGTGGTGGCCGGCATCACGCCGTTCAACTTCCCGATGATGGTGCCCTGCTGGATGTTCCCGGTGGCCATCGCCTGCGGCAACACCTTCGTGCTCAAGCCGTCCGAACGCGATCCCTCGGCCTCGCTGCGCCTGGCCGAGCTGCTGACCGAAGCCGGCCTGCCGCCGGGCGTGTTCAACGTGGTGCACGGCGACAAGCAGGCCGTGGACGCGCTGATCGCGCACCCCGACGTCGAGGCCCTGTCCTTCGTCGGCTCGACCCCGATCGCCGAATACATCTACGCCGAAGGCACGCGCCGCGGCAAGCGCGTGCAGGCCCTGGGCGGCGCCAAGAACCACCTGGTGGTGATGCCGGACGCCGATCTCGACCAGGTCACCGATGCGCTGATGGGCGCGGCCTACGGCTCGGCCGGCGAGCGCTGCATGGCGATCTCGGTGGCCGTGGCGGTGGGCGACGTGGCCGACAAAGTCATCGAACGCCTGATCCCGCGCGTCAAGGCGCTGGTGGTCAAGGATGGCATGCAGGGCGACGCCGAAATGGGCCCCCTGGTCACGGCGCAGCACCGCAACAAGGTCATCGGCTACATCGAGGACGGCGTCGCCGCCGGCGCCGAGCTGGTGGTCGACGGCCGCGGCCTGAAAGTGCCGGGCGCCGAAAAGGGTTTCTTCCTGGGCGGCACGCTGTTCGACAAGGTCAAGCCCGCGATGAACATCTACCGCGAAGAGATCTTCGGGCCGGTGCTGTGCGTGGTGCGCGTGCCCGACTTCGCCGCCGCGGTCGAGCTGATCAACGCCCATGAATTCGGCAACGGCGTGGCCTGCTTCACGTCCGACGGCGGCGTGGCGCGCGCCTTCGCCCGCCAGATCAAGGTGGGCATGGTCGGCATCAACGTGCCGATCCCGGTGCCGATGGCCTGGCACTCGTTCGGCGGCTGGAAGCGCTCGCTGTTCGGCGACCACCACGCCTACGGCGAGGAAGGCATCCGCTTCTACTCGCGCTACAAGAGCGTGATGCAGCGCTGGCCGGACAGCATCGCCAAGGGCGCGGAATTCACCATGCCCGTGGCCAAGTAATCCTGCCCACACCGCCCCGGCCCGCCAAGAGGCCGGGGTTTTGCCGAAAGACACACAACAAGGGGAATCCTGATGCGCATCGGGATAGGCGGCTTTCAGCATGAAACCAATACGTTCGCGCCCTCGCGCGCGGCGTGGGAGGACTTTGCCGACAAGGGCGGCGGCTGGCCGAAACTGGTCAGCGGTCCGGCGATGTTCCAGGCCGTGGCCGGCGCCAACATTCCCGTGGCCGGCTTCATCGAGGCCATGCAACAGCACACGCTGCTGCCGGCCACGTGGGCCGCGGCCAGCCCGTCGGGCCCGGTCACCGAGGACGCGTTCGAACGCATCAGCGCCCTGATCCTGCAGGGCCTGCAAGCGGCCATGCCGCTGGATGGCGTGTACCTGGACCTGCACGGCGCCATGGTCACCGAGCACCTGGACGACGGCGAGGGCGAACTGCTCAAGCGCGTGCGGGCGCTGGTTGGCCCTGACGTGCCGGTGGTGGCCAGCCTCGACCTGCACGCCAACATGACAGCGGCAATGGTGCGTTACGCCGACGCGCTGGTCTGCTACCGCACCTATCCGCACATCGACATGGCCGAGACCGGCCAGCGCGCCGCCGCGCTGCTGGCGCGGCGCCTGGCCGGCGCGCCTCGTCCCTGCGTGGCGCTGCGGCAGTTGCCCTACCTGATTCCGCTGTGCTGGCAATCGACCGACATCGAGCCGGCGCGCAGCCTGTACCAGATGGTCGGCGACATCGAGGCGCGCGGCGCCCAGAGCGCGTCGCTGGCCACCGGCTTTCCCGCCGCGGACTTTCCCGACTGCCTGCCGGCGGTATGGGCCTACGGCGCCACCCAGGCCGAGGCCGACGCGGCCGCCGACACGCTGGCGCGCGCGGTGCTCGATGCCGAACGGGATTTTGGCGGCACCCTGTATTCGCCCGATGACGCGGTCACGACCGCCCTGCGCCTGGCGCGCGAGGCCAACGCGCCGGTGGTCATCGCCGACGCGCAGGACAATCCGGGCGCCGGCGGCAGTTCCGACACCACCGGCCTGCTGCGCGCGCTGATCCGCCACCAGGCGCGCGATGCCGCCATCGGACTGATCGTCGATCCGGAAGCGGCGCTGGCCGCGCACCGCGCTGGCGTGGGTAAATCGGTCCGCATTGCATTGGGTGGACACTCGGGTATTCCCGACGACGAACCGCTGGACGCGGAGTTCATCGTGGAGAAAACTTCGGATGGGCGCTTCGATACGCATGGCGCGTTCTATCGCGGCTTCCACATGGACCTGGGCCCCAGCGCCTGCCTGCGCATCGGCGGCGTGCGCATCGTGGTGGCGTCCAACAAGGTGCAGATGGCCGACCAGGAAATGTTCCGCTTCGCCGGCATCGAGCCGCGCCGCGCGGCCATCCTGGCGGTGAAAAGCTCGGCGCATTTCCGCGCCGACTTCACCCCGATCGCCCACACGATCCTGGTTTGCGCCGCGCCGGGTTCCATGCTGATGGATGCGGCAAAACAACCATGGACACGGTTGCGTCCCGGCATCAGAATGGCGCCTTGCGGCCCGGTGTTTGCCGGCGCCGCGACCGACTGACCCTCGCTCGCCGCGCCCCTGGGCGCGGCGCGTTAACGACGTAGCGGCGAAACGCGCCGCTCACTACGCATACAAGGGGAATTTCATGCTCAAGTTCGTCCGCGCGGCCGCGTTCGCCGGCGCCACCCTGCTGATGGCCCATGGCGCCTACGCCGACACCGTCATCAAGGCGGTGATGCATTCGCCGCTGCGCCTGACCGATCCGCACGCCACCACCGCGTACATCACGACGTGGCATGGCTACATGATCTACGACACCCTGCTGGCCACCGACGCCGACAACAAGATCCAGCCGCAGATGCTGGAAAAGTGGGATGTCTCGGCCGACGGCAAGACCTACACCATGACGCTGCGCCCGGGCCAGAAATGGCATGACGGCAAGCCCGTCACGGCCGAGGACTGCGTCGCGTCGATCAAGCGCTGGGCCGCGGGCGACGGCATGGGCCGCACGCTGCTGAAATTCACCGACAAGATCGAAGTCATCGACGACAACAGCTTCCGCATCGTCATGAAGGAACCCACGGACCTGGCGCTGCGCGCCCTGTCCAAGCCGACCGGCACCGCGCCGTTCATGATGCCCAAACGCATCGCCGATCTGCCGATCGGCCAGCCGATCACCGACATGACCGGCTCGGGTCCGTTCAAGGTCATCGAGTTCAAGCCGGGCGTGAAGACCGTCTACGCCAAGAATGCCGACTACGTGCCGCGCAAGGAGCCCGCCAGCGGCCTGGCCGGCGGCAAGGTGGTGAACGTGGACAAGGTCGAGTGGGACGTGATGCCCGACGCCCTGACCACCGCCAACGCGCTGCTGGGCGGCGAGATCGACTTCGTCGAGCAGTTCCCGTACGACCTGCTGCCGATGGTCGAGGGCAACAAGGACCTGAAGGAAGAGTCGCTCAGCCCGGTCGGCTACTTCACGATGTACCGTTTCAACTTCAAGTACCCGCCCTTCAACAACAAGAAGATCCGCCAGGCCGCGATGTACGCCATCGGCCAGGAAGACGTGATGAAGGCGCTGGTGGGCAATCCCAAGTACTGGCGAACCTGCGCCTCGCTGTGGGGCTGCGGCACGCCGCTGGAATCGGACATCGGCAAGGACGTGGTGGTGCCCTCGAACATCGAGAAGGCCAAGGCCCTGCTGAAGGAAGCCGGCTATGACAACACCCCGATCCTGGTGATGCACGCCACCGACGTCGGCACGCTGTCGGCGCAGCCGGTGGTGATGGCACAGGCGCTGCGCAAGGCCGGCTTCAACGTCAACCTGGCGGCGATGGACTGGCAGAGCGTGGCGACCCGCCGCGCCTCGAAGGCGGCGCCGGCCGAAGGCGGCTGGAACATCCACAACACCAACTGGTACGCCACCGACGTGATGGACCCGGTGCGCTCGGCCCCGGCCGCGGCCAACGGCGACAACGCCTGGTTCGGCTGGCCCGACTTCCCCCAGGTCGAGGAACTGCGCACCAAGTTCGCGCTGACCTCCGATCCGGCCGAGCAGAAGAAGATCGCCGATGAATTGCAGCGCATCGGCATCGACGAAGGCCTGTACGTGCCGCTGGGCCAGATGTCCGTGCCCACCGTGTACACCACCAAGCTCTCGGGCCTGGTGCATGCGCCGGTGTTCGCGTTCTGGAATGTGAAAAAAGCCCCTTGACGGGCAAGTAGTTCAGGGGGAAATACATGCTGGCATTCGTCTCACGCCGGCTCCTCGCGACCATCCCCGTTCTGGTGATGGTCGCGGTGGTGGTCTTTGCGATATTGCGTCTGAGCCCGGGCGATCCGGCCATCATCATGGCGGGCGACGGCGCCACGCCCGAACGGATCGAGCAGATCCGCCAGACGATGGGCCTGGACCAGCCGGTCGCCAAGCAGTTCTTCATCTGGGGCGGCAAGTTGCTGCAGGGAGACCTTGGCACCTCGCTGATGTCCGGCGTGCCGGTCACCCAGCTCATCGGCCAGCGCCTCGAACCATCGTTGAGCCTGGCGTTGCTGACGCTGGTCTTCACGCTGGTCGTGGCGATTCCGCTGGGCGTGCTGGCGGCCTGGCGCCAGGGCCGGCTGCTGGACCGGGCGGTGATGGGCTTTTCGGTACTGGGCTTTTCGGTGCCGGTGTTCGTCACCGGCTACCTGCTGATCTGGGCCTTCGCCATCAAGCTGGGCTGGTTCAACGTGCAAGGCTACACGCCGCTGGCCAATGGCTTCTGGCTGTTCCTGCACCGGCTGATCCTGCCGTCGCTGGCCTTGTCCACGGTGTACATCGCCCTGATCGCGCGCATCACGCGCACCAGCGTCATCGAGGTGATGGGCGAGGACTTCATCCGCACCGCGCGCTCCAAGGGCCTGACCGAGACGGGCGTGCTGCTGGGCCACGCGCTGCGCAATGCCGCCGTGCCCATCGCCACGGTGGTGGGCCTGGGCATCGCGCTGCTGATCAGCGGCGTGGTGGTGACCGAATCGGTGTTCAACATCCCCGGCCTGGGCCGGCTGGTGGTCGAAGCCGTGCTGGCGCGCGATTACCCCGTGATCCAGGGCCTGACGCTGTTCTTCGCCTTCGTCTACGTGTTCATCAATCTGGTTGTCGATTGCGCCTACACGGTGTTCGACCCCCGTATCCGATACTGAGGCCACGCCATGCAAACGCCAACCGACGCCGCCGCGCAAGCGGCCGCCGATCTTCCCGGCGGCGGCACGCCCCACGTCACCGCCTGGCGCCAGATCCGCCAGGGCCTCAAAAGCTGGCCGGTGATGCTGGCCCTGGTGGTGCTGCTCATCATTGTCGCCATCGCCCTGTTCGCCCCGCTGCTGGGCACGGTCGACCCGACTTTCATCAATCCCGGCGCGCGCCTGAAGCAGCCGTTCACCGACTACCTGTTCGGCACCGACGCCTTCGGCCGTGACGTCTGGTCGCGCGTGGCCTACGGCGCGCGCGTCTCGCTGATCGCGGGCCTGGGCGCCGCGGTCGTCAGCGTCGCCATCGGGCTCGTGGTCGGCGTCATCGCCGGCTGGTTCCGCTCGCTCGACGGCATCATCATGCGCACCATGGACGCCATCATGGCGATCCCCGGCATCCTGCTGGCGATCGCGCTGGTGTCGGTCACCGGCGCCAGCCTGACGACAGTGCTGGTGGCCATCACCATTCCCGAGATCCCGCGGGTGGTGCGGCTGGTGCGCGGCCAGATCCTGACCGTGCGCGGCGAGCCCTACGTCGAGGCCGCGCTGGCGCTGGGCACGCCGCTGCCGCTGCTGCTGTGGCGCCACATGGTGCCCAGCACCATCGCGCCGCTGACCGTGCAGGGCACCTATGTGTTCGCTTCGGCCATGCTGACCGAGGCCATCCTCAGCTTCCTGGGCGCGGGCATCCCGCCCGAGATCGCCTCCTGGGGCAACATCATGTCCGAGGGCCGCATGTACTTCCGCATGCTGCCCGGCCTGATCCTGTTCCCGGGACTGTTCCTGTCGCTGACCGTGCTCAGCGTGAACATCCTGGGCGACGCGCTGCGCGACGCCCTCGATCCGAAAATGGTGCGCAGGATCTGATGCCGATGACCTACTCTCCCACTCCCCCCGCGGGCGATACCTCGTCCGCCGTGCTGGCGATCCGCAACCTGTCGGTGGAGGTCGGCGGCGCCGGCAACCGCGTGGTGCGCAACCTGAGCCTGGACGTGCACGCCGGCGAAACCGTGTGCGTGGTCGGCGAATCCGGCTCGGGCAAGTCGGTCACCTCGCTGGCCGTCATGGGCCTGCTGCCGCCTGGCGTGCTGCGCATCAGCGCGGGTTCGATCCGCGTCGAAGGCGAGGACGTGGCCACCGCCACGCCGCGGCGCCTGCGCGAGCTGCGTGCCACCCGCATGGCCATGGTGTTCCAGGAACCCATGACGGCGCTGAACCCCGTGCACACCGTCGGCAAGCAGGTCGATGAAGTGCTGCGGCTGCATCGCCGCATGTCGGCCGCCGAACGCCGCGCCAAGGTGCTGGACATGTTCCGCTCGGTGCACCTGCCCGACGTCGAGCGCATCTACGATGCCTATCCGCACCAGCTCTCGGGCGGCCAGCGCCAGCGCATCGTGATCGCCATGGCGCTGATCCTGGAGCCCAAGCTGCTGATCGCCGACGAGCCGACCACGGCGCTGGACGTCACCACGCAGAAGCAGATCCTGCTGCTGATCAAGGAACTGCAGGTCAAGCACCGCACCGCCGTGCTGTTCATCACGCACGACTTTGGCGTGGTGGCCGAGATCGCCGACCGCATCGTGGTGATGAACCGCGGCGACCTGATCGAAAGCGGCACGCGCCACGAAATCCTGGCAGAACCCAAGCAGTCGTACACGCGCCGCCTGGTGTCGTCGGTGCCCAGCCTGGTGCCCTCGCACCGCGAAGCGCCCGCCGGCCAGCCGGTGCTGCACGTCAAGGGCCTGGGGCGCACCTACGGCGGCAAGCGCGCGTTGTTTTCGCGCCGCGCGCCGCAGAACGTGATCGCCGCGGCCGACGTCAACCTGACGTTGCGCAAGGGCGAGATCCTGGGCATCGTGGGCGAATCCGGTTCGGGCAAATCGACGGTGGCGCGCTGCATCGTGCGCCTGATCGAGCCCACCGCCGGCCACATGATGATGGGCGGCGAAGACCTCAGCACCCTGTCCGGCGCGGCGCTGCGCCCGGTGCGCCGCCGCATCCAGATCGTGTTCCAGGACCCGTACCGCTCGCTCAACCCGCGCCGCACCGTGGGCGAATCCATCATCGAAGGCCTGCTCAATTTCGGCGTGCCCCGCGACAAGGCCGAGCAACGCGCCGGCGAAACGCTGTCGGTGGTCGGGCTCAGCCCCGACGCCATGCGGCGCTATCCGCACCAATTCTCCGGCGGCCAGCGCCAGCGCATCTGCATCGCCCGCGCGCTGGTGATGGACCCCGAGATCCTGGTGGCCGACGAAGCCGTGTCGGCGCTGGACGTGTCGGTGCAGGCGCAGGTGCTGGAGTTGCTCGAGCAGGTGCGCGAGCGCACCGGCGTGGGCGTGCTGTTCATCACGCATGACCTGCGCGTGGCCGCGCAGATCTGCGACACCATCATGGTCATGCAGCGCGGCAAGGTCGTCGAGACCGGCGCCGCCCAGGCCGTGCTGACCGATCCCCGCCACGAGTACACCCGCGCCCTGATCGACGCGGCGCCCGGGCGCGACTGGGACTTCCGCAATTTCCGGCCCGTGGCGGCCGGGCTGGCGGCCCCCGCCGCCTGAGGCGTCCCAATCAACCCAGGCATCCCACGCAATCGGAACCCGCCATGTCGCAACCGCATGAACTCTCGGCCCAGGAACTGCTGGCCGCCTATCGCAACAAGACCCTGTCGCCGGTCGAGGCGACCCGCTCGGTGCTCGACCACATCGCGCGCTGGGAACCGCACATCCACGCCACCTATGCGCTCGATCCCGACCAGGCGCTGGCGCAGGCGCGCGCTTCCGAGGCGCGCTGGATGAAGGGCGAGCCGCAGGCTTGCGGCGGCTACTCGCTGGACGGCGTGCCCGCCACCATCAAGGAAAACATCGCCACCCGCGGCGTGCCGGTGCCGCTGGGCACCGCCGCCACCGACCTGACGCCGGCCGCGGCCGACGCCCCGCCGGCGGCGCGCATGCGCGAGGCCGGCGCCGTGGTGCTGGGCAAGACGACCATGCCCGACTACGGCATGCTCTCCTCGGGACTGTCGAGTTTCCATGCGCTGACGCGCAACCCCTGGGACCTGAGCAAAAACCCGGGCGGCTCCAGCGCCGGCGCCGGGGCGGCGGCGGCGGCGGGCTACGGCCCGCTGCACATCGGCACCGACATCGGCGGCTCGGTGCGCCTGCCGGCCGCCTGGTGCGGCATCGCCACGCTCAAGCCCAGCCTGGGCCGCATTCCCATCGACCCGCCCTTCATGGGCCGCTGCGCCGGCCCCATGACGCGCGACATCGCTGACGCCGCGCTGATGATGGGCGTGCTGTCGCAACCCGACGCGCGCGACCACATGAGCCTGCCGTTCCAGGACTTCGACTGGCTCAACCTGGAGCTGGACGTGCGCGGCCTGCGCATCGGCCTGCAGCTCGAAGCCGGCTGCGGCCTGCCGCTGGACCCGGAGATCCGCGCCGCCGTCGAAGCCGCGGCCCGACTGTTCGAGTCGGCCGGCGCCATCGTCACGCCGCTCAAGCCGTGGATGACGCCGGAGATGCTGGACGGCGTCGACCGTTTCTGGCGCACCCGCTCGGCCATTGACCTGGGGGCCCTGCCGCAGGCACGCCGCGACAAGATCCTGCCGTTCATCCGCGCCTGGGCCGAAAGCGGCGGCGGCCAATCCGGCGAGGCCGTGTTCCGCAGCTACTACGAAACCCTGAACGTGCGCGCCAGGACCGTCGCCGCCACCGCCCCCTACGACTACGTGCTGTCGCCGGTGGCGCCGGTGGTGGCCTACAACGCCGAGTGGGCCGCACCCACCAACGAGGTCGCCACGACCATGCACCACATCGGCTACACCCTGCCCTACAACATGAGCGAGCAGCCGGCCGCCTCGGTCAATTGCGGCTATACCAAGTCGGGCCTGCCGATCGGCCTGCAGATCGCCGGCGCGCGCTTCGACGATCTGGGCGTGCTGCGCGTGGCTCGCGCCTGGGAGCGCATGCGCCCGGCCCAGCAGCCCTGGCCGCAACCGCCCCGGGCCTGACGCCGTCCCGCTCCCCTTCCCCTTTGGCAACCCACAGGAATTTCCATGCGTTGGCTTCTGGCAATGATCAAGCACGAGACGAACACCTTCTCGCCCGTGCCGACCCCGCTCGCGCGCTTTTTCCGCGGCAATCCTGAAATCCTGGCCGGCGACCGCGCCATCCGCGCCTACGAGAACACCGACAGCGGCCTGGGCGGCTACATCGAGGTGGCGCGCCGCGTCGGCGCCGAGATCGTGGTGCCGGTGGCCGCCGAGTCCTGGCCCAGCGGCCCGGCCAGCGCCGAGACCCACGAACTGCTGTGCAAGCGGGTGCTGGACGAGGTCCGCAAGGGCGGCTACGACGCCATCCTGCTGGACCTGCATGGCGCCATGGTGGCCGAGGGTGTGGAAGACGCCGAGGGCGACCTGCTGCGCCGCCTGCGCGAGATCGATCCCAACACGCCGGTGGCCGTGACGCTGGACATGCACGCCAACATCTACGCCGACATCGTCGACAACGCCACCGTCATCAGCGGCTTCCATACCTATCCGCACGTGGACATCCGCGAGGCCGGCGTGCGCGCGGCCAACGTCATCGTGCGCACGCTCAAGGGCGAGATCAAGCCCGTGATGACCTGGGGCGGCAAGCCCATGCTGCCGCACGTCATGTGCCAGGGCACCCACGCCGATCCCAACAAGTCGCTGCAGGAGCGCTGCCGCCAGATGGAGGCCGACGGCGTGCTGGCGGCCTCGGTGTTCGTGGGTTTCCCCCACGCCGACATCCGCGAGGCCGGCCTGAGCGCCGTGGTCTGTACGGACGCCAACCTGGCCCAGGCGGAGCAATACCGCGACGAGCTGCTGGACCGCGCCTGGAACGACCGGGCGAAATGGGTGTTCCATTCCGAGCCGCTGGCGCCCACCATTGCCCGGGCCAAGGCCATCGAGCAGGGACCGGTGGTGCTGCTGGACCACTACGACAACACCGGCTCCGGGGGCACCATGGACACCACCGCGGTGCTGGCCGAGGTGCTGCGCCAGGAACTGGACAACGTGGTGTTCTACGCCATCTGTGATCCCCAGGCGGCGCGCGAGGCCGCCACGGCGGGCGTGGGCAGCACCGTCACGCTGCCGCTGGGGGGCAAGGTCGACATGCCCGCCATCAATCGCCGCGGCGAACCGCTGACCGTGACGGGCCGCGTCAAGCTGGTGTTCGACGGCGTCTACCTGAACCGCGGCCCCATGTACCGTGGCGTGCGCAACGACACCGGCCTGACGGTGGTGATCGATACCGGACGGGTCGAGATCGTGGTGGTATCGCGGCACCAGGAACCCTTCGACATCAATTGCCTGCTGTCGGCCGGCATCGATCCGCTGCAAAAGCGCTATGTGGTGCTCAAGAGCCGGGTCCACTGGCGCGCCGGCTTCTCCGAAATGGCCACCGAGATCATCGAGTGCACCGGCGTGGGCGTCACCACCTCCGACTACGGCCAGCTCGACTTCAAGCACGTGCGCCGGCCGATCTACCCGCTCGATCCCCTGTAAAGCACGCGTTGTCGACAATATGGCCGGCGCCCGAGGGCGCCGGCTTTCATTTTGAAATCTTCGGTAACGGCACGCACTGCAACTGGCTACCCCGCCTCGGTATACTCGCCGCGGGTCCTGACAGGCCGATGAATATGTCCCATTGCCCGCGCCGCTCGACGGCGCCGCGCCGCATGGACAAGACTCGACAATCAACGACAAAGCAAAACATGAAAAAGAGCGTAGCGATCACCTTAGCCGTGGTCATAGTGGGAGCGGGAAGCTGGGTGGGTGCTACCTGGTACACGGGCAAGCGCATCGAAGAAGGCGCGCAGCGCCGCCTGGCCGAGGCCAACGAGAAGCTGGCCAAGATCACGCCTTTGTTCGGCCTGCGCATCGACCAGATCAAATACGAGCGCGGCCTGTTCTCGACGCAGGCGCGCTACGGCGTGTCGTTCGTCAAGAGCGACAAGAGCCTGAGCGACATGCCGGACGGCATGCTGGAATTCGATGCCCAAATCGAGCACGGCCCGTTCCCCAAGAGCGCGCTGGCGCGCGGCGCCATCGCGCCCAAGCTGGCTTTCGTCCACGCCGAAATGGCCAAGACGGACAACGTCAAGCCGGTGTTCGAGCTGACCAAGGACGTCTCGCCCCTGGTCACCGATGCCATGGTCAGCTTTGGCGGCAGCACGGCATCGACCGCCCGCATCGCGCCGGTGAAGGTGACGCATGAGGGCAATTCGGTCGATTTCAGCGGCATGGAAATCACCGGCACGTTCGACCGCGGACTGGCCGCCATCACCGCCAATGCCAAGACCGACACGCTGGCGGTGGACGGCACCAAGGGCAGCGATCCGATCAAGATGGCGATGTCCGGCCTGACCATGGACGTCGACAGCCGCATGGGCAAGTTCGGCCTGTCGGTCGGCGACTCGGGCATCAAGATCAAGCGCATCGAAGTCATCAAGCCGGACGCCGACGCCAAGGTGATCCTCGACAACTTCAGCTACACCGTCAAGCTGGCCGAGGACGACAAGAACATCAACATCCAGGCCGCCTACCAGACCGGCGACATCAACGTCAACGACGTGCCGCTGGGCAACGGCCAGGCCGTCATCAAGCTGGCCCGGCTGGACGGCGCCGCGGTCAAGCAACTGTCCGATACCTACAACCAGTTGATGCGCCAATACATGGCCGATGCCCACGACGAGGGCCTGAACGACGAACAGTTCCAGGTGCTGCTGGATAACGCCGGCAAGCTGCTGGCCGGCAATCCGTCGTTCAGCATCGACCCGATCAGCTGGAAGACCGCCAAGGGCGAAAGCAAGCTGAACGTCACGCTGGACCTGGCCAATCCTCCCAACGTCAAGGACCTGACGCCGCAGGAAATCGTGGTCAAGGCCATCAAGCAGATCGACGCCACGCTGGTGATCTCCAAGCCGATGGTGCAGGACCTGATGGTGCAGTACGCCATCAAGAAGGACGGCATGCCCGCCGACAAGGCCGAAGCCGAGGCCGCCGACAACATCCGCAGCATGTCCGGCATGGCCGAGATGTTCAACGTCGGCAAGAACGACGGCGACAACATCGTCGGCAAGTTCCACTTCGCCGACGGCATGGGCGACCTGAACGGCAAGAAGATTCCCGCCGACGAACTGTTCTCGGGCCTGCTGGGCGCGACCGGCATGAACAGCGCGATGGACGATGACGAGG
This sequence comes from Achromobacter sp. CF-sbj1-Ac2-l, assembly GCF_052698165.1. Lineage (NCBI taxonomy): Bacteria > Pseudomonadati > Pseudomonadota > Betaproteobacteria > Burkholderiales > Alcaligenaceae > Achromobacter > Achromobacter sp. CF-sbj1-Ac2-l. The sequence continues at coordinate 5,451,852 of NZ_CP199855.1, forward strand.
AAGAAGCCGAACCGGCCGCCGGCGCCACCGCCATGGACGACGAAATGGCCGCGACCAGCAACGCCGACGTGGTCAATGAGTTCGACGTCGACATGGTCGTCCATATGCTGGAAGACATGGGCTACACCACCCGCAAGACCGACGGCGACGAAGGTCCGGTGCTGATCCTGGACGCCAGCAATTCCGGCGCCACCGACCTGCGCCTGGAATTCCTGTGCAATGACTTCTCCGAGAAGTGCTACGACCTGGTCGCCACCGCCACCTACGCCAGCAAGAAGCCGGCCACGCTCAAGGCCATCAACGCCTGGAACCAGGAGTACCGCTGGACCCGCGCTTACCTGGACGACAAGAACCAGGCCGTGCTGCAGATGGACATGAACGCCGAAGGCGGCATCGGCAAGAAAAACCTGCAGATCCTGCTGAACACCTACTTCAGCATCACCGAGGAATTCGCCACCGCCATCACGGCGGCGCCGGCCAGGAAGTAAGACGGCCGCGAAAAAGCAAAACCCCCATCGTGCGATGGGGGTTTTTTTTGCCTGTCGCCAGGCAAGCCTCGATGACCCGCCCCAAGGGGCGGGCCGTCACGCGGCATCAGGCGTAGGCTTCGACCGGCAGGCAGGCGCAAACCAGGTTGCGGTCGCCATAGGCGTTGTCCACGCGCGCCACCGGCGGCCAGTACTTGGCCTCGCGCAGCGAAGCCACCGGGTAGGCGGCCTGCTGGCGCGGGTAGTCGTGCAGCCATTCCTCGGCCAGCAGCATCTGCGCGGTGTGCGGCGCGTTCTTCAGGACGTTGTCCTCGCGATCGCGTTCGCCGCGCTCGACCTGGGCGATTTCCTCGCGGATCGAGATCATCGCCTCGATGAAGCGGTCCAGCTCGGCCACGCCTTCGGATTCGGTCGGCTCGACCATCAGCGTGCCGGCCACCGGGAAGCTCATGGTGGGGGCATGGAAGCCGTAGTCCATCAGGCGCTTGGCGATGTCCTCGGCGCTGATGCCGCTGGTTTCCTTGAGCGGACGCACGTCCAGGATGCACTCGTGCGCCACGCGGCCGTTGCGGCCCGCGTACAGCACCGGGTAGTGGCCGCGCAGGCGGGTGGCGATGTAGTTGGCGTTCAGGATCGCGACTTCGGTGGCGCGGCGCAGGCCGTCCGCGCCCATCAGCGCGATGTACACGAACGGGATCGGCAGGATGCCGGCCGAACCGAACGGCGCGGCCGAGACCGGGCCGACCTTGGCTTCGCCGGGCAGCTTGCCCTGCTCGTTCACCACGCCGGGCAGGTACGGCGCGAGGTGCGCGCGCACCGCCACCGGACCGACGCCCGGGCCGCCGCCGCCGTGCGGGATGCAGAAGGTCTTGTGCAGGTTCAGGTGCGACACGTCCGAGCCGAACTTGCCCGGCTTGGCCACGCCGACCATGGCGTTCATGTTGGCGCCGTCCAGGTACACCTGGCCGCCGGCCTGGTGCACCAGGTCGCAGATCTCGGTCACGGCTTCCTCGAACACGCCGTGCGTGGACGGGTAGGTGATCATCAGCGCGGCCAGCTTGTCGCCGACCTGTTCGATCTTGGCGCGCAGGTCGCCCAGGTCGACGTTGCCGTTGGCGTCGGAGGCCACCACCACCACGTCCATGCCGGCCAGCTGCGCCGACGCGGGGTTGGTGCCGTGGGCCGACGACGGGATCAGGCAGACGTTGCGCTGGTGCTGGCCGTTGGCCTGGTGGTAGCCGCGAATTGCCAGCAGGCCGGCGTATTCGCCCTGCGCGCCCGAGTTGGGTTGCAGGCTGATGTTGTCGTAGCCGGTGATTTCGCACAGCGCGGCCGACAGGCGCGTGATCAGCTCGTCGTAGCCCTTGCTCTGCGAGGCGGGCGCGAACGGGTGCACCAGCGCGAACTCGGGCCAGGTGATGGGGATCATCTCGGCCGTGGCGTTCAGCTTCATGGTGCAGGAGCCCAGCGGGATCATGGTGCGGTCCAGCGCCAGGTCCTTGTCGGCCAGCTTGCGCAGGTAGCGCAGCATGTCGGTTTCCGATTGCACGCTGGAGAACACCGGATGCTTGAGGATGGCGCTTTCACGCGCCACCGCGGCGGGGATGCCGCCGGCCGCCTTGGCGTCCAGCGCCTCGATGTCCAGTTCGACGTCGTCGCGTTCCAGGCCGGCGGCGAACACGTTCACCAGCGCCTGCAGGTCGGCGGCGGTGACGGTCTCGTCCAGCGACACGGCCAGGCGCGCGCCGTCGACACGGCGCAGGTTGATGTGCTCGCACTCGGCGGCCGTGATGATGGCGGGCGTGGCCGGGCCGGTTTCCAGCAGCAGCGTGTCGAAGAAGGTGTCGTTGGCGACCTTGATGCCCAGCTTGCCGAGTTCGGCGCGCAGGATGGCGGTGTAGCGCTGCACGCGCTCGGCGATGCGGCGGATGCCGGCCGGGCCGTGCCAGACGGCGTACATGCCGGCCATCACGGCCAGCAGCACCTGCGCGGTGCAGATGTTCGAGGTGGCCTTCTCGCGGCGGATGTGCTGTTCGCGCGTCTGCAGCGCCAGGCGCATCGCCGGGTTGCCCTGGGCGTCCTTGGACACGCCGACCAGGCGGCCGGCCATGTTGCGCTTGAAGGCGTCCTTGCAGGCCATGAAGCCGGCGTGCGGGCCGCCGAAGCCGAACGGCACGCCGAAGCGCTGGGCCGAACCGATGGCGATGTCCGCGCCCCATTCGCCGGGCGCGGCCAGCAGCGCCAGCGCCAGCAGGTCGGTGGCCACGGCCACCACCGCGCCCTGCGCGTGGGCGGTCTCGGCCAGCTTGCGGTAGTCGGCCACCGAGCCGGTGCTGTGCGGGTACTGCAGCAGCACGCCGAAGCACTCCGGCAGGCCATCGGCCTCGTCGCCGACGGCAATCTGGATGTCCAGGCCCTCGGCGCGCGTGCGCACGACCTCGATGGTCTGCGGATGCACGTGGCGCGAGATGAAGAACACCGGGCTTTGCGACTTGGCGCTGCGGCGCGCCAGCGTCATGGCTTCGGCGGCGGCGGTGCTTTCATCGAGCAGCGAGGCGTTGGAGATGTCCAGCCCGGTCAGGTCGGCGACCATGGTCTGGTAGTTCAGCAGGGCCTCCAGGCGACCCTGCGAGATCTCGGGCTGGTACGGCGTGTAGGCCGTGTACCAGGCGGGATTCTCGAGAATGTTGCGCAACACCACGTTGGGCGTCTGCGTGCCGTAGTACCCCTGGCCGATGTAGTTGCGGTAGACCTTGTTGCGGCCGGCGATCTGCTTCAGCTCGGCCAGCACGTCGGCTTCGCTGCGCGACGGCGGCAGCGCCAGCGGCGCCTGGCTGCGGATCTTGGGCGGCACGACTTCTTCGATCAGGGCGTCCAGGCTGGGGCTGCCGATGGCGGCAAGCATGGCGGCCTGGTCGGCGTCGGAGGGGCCGATGTGGCGGGGGATGAAGTCGGTGTGGGTGTCTAGGGCGCGCGACATGGGGGATCTCGGGATGGCGGTGTCGTCGGGAGGGACGGACGGTGATGCATGGACGGGCGGCGGCGCCAGCGCCGCGCCCGCCCTGGCCGGCTTAGCCGTTGGCGACGGCTTCGTAGCCGGCGGCGTCCAGCAGCTTGTCGGCATCGGCGGCGTTGACCGGCTTGATCTTGAAGATCCAGGCGGTGAAGGCCGATTCGTTGATCAGGTTGGGGTTGCTTTCCAGCTCGTCGTTGAACGCGACGATTTCGCCGGCCACGGGCGCGTAAATGTCGGAGGCGGCCTTGACCGACTCGACCACGCCGGCGGTCTCGCCCGCGTTCAGCTTGGCGCCGACCTTGACGTCGCCGACGAAGACCAGGTCACCCAGTTGGTCCTGGGCGGTATCGGTGATGCCGACGACGAACACGTCGCCTTCGGCTTTGACCCATTCATGGGACTCGGTGTACTTGCGATCGGTGGGCAGACTCATGGGAACTCCTGGGGGGATTCGGATAAGGAAATGGTGTTGCGCGCCTCGCGCCGGCGGCCTGCGCCCCGAAAGGGGCGGGCCTCCCGCGCGAAGCTTCGAGTTTACGAGTGTTCGACGGCTTTGCCGTTACGGACAAACGGCAGCTTGCAGACCAGGGCGGGCACCCACTTGCCGCGGATGTCGACCTCGACCGTGTCGCCCGCGACCACGCCTTGCGGCAGGCGGGCAAAGCCGATCGACACGCCCAGCGTCGGCGACATGGTGCCGCTGGTGAGTTCGCCCGTGCCGTTCTTGGTGCGCACCGCCATGTGGGCACGCATCACGCCGCGTTCCTGCAGCTTCAGGCCGACGAAGGCGGCGGGCGTGGCGAACTGCTCCAGCGCGTCGCGGCCGATGAAGCGGCGCTCGGGGTTCTTCAGGGAAACCGTCCAGGTCAGCGCGGCTTCGCCGGGCTGGGTCAGTTCGTCCATGTCCTGGCCGTAGAGGTTCATGCCGGCTTCCAGGCGCAGCGTGTCGCGCGCGCCCAGGCCGGCCGGGCGCACACCCTGGGCCGCCAGGTCGCGCCACAGTTGCACCGCCTCGGCGGCGGGCAGCACGATTTCGAAGCCGTCTTCGCCGGTGTAGCCGGTGCGCGCGACCAGCGTGTCGTCGCCGACGCGGGCGGCCACGAACGGGGTCAGCGGCTCGCTGGCGGCCTGCCAGGCGGGGCGCGCGGCCCAGACCTTGGCGCGGGCGTTGGGGCCCTGCACGGCGATCATGGCCAGGTCGCGGCGCGGCGTGATGGTGACGTCGAACTTGCCGGCCTGCCTGACGCGCTGCATCCAGGCCATGTCCTTGTCGGCGGTGCCGGCGTTGACCACCACGCGCCATTCATCGGCGGCGAAGAAATACACGATCAGGTCGTCGATGACGCCGCCCTGCGGGTTCAGCATGCAGGTGTAGAGCGCCTTGCCGGGCACGGTCAGCTTGGCGACGTCGTTGGCCACCAGGCGCTGCAGGAAGGCGTAGGCGTCGGGGCCGGTGATGTCGGCGTTGAGCATGTGCGAGACGTCGAACATGCCGGCGTCCTGGCGCACCGCGTGGTGCTCCTCCAGTTGCGAGCCGTAGGCCAGGGGCATGTCCCAGCCGCCGAAGTCGACCATGCGGGCGCCAGAGGCGATATGTTCGTCGGCCAGCGGGGTGCGTTTGAGGGGTGCGGACATGCGCGGGTACTCCGGAGCGGCAGCGTTGCCAGGGTTACGGAATGCCGCCGGCGGACGGGATGCGCCCACGCAACGGCTGAATCTTCCGCCCCTCTGTCCTTTTGCCTGAGAGTTGCCCCGCGTGGCGGGTTTGCACCTTCGGCGCCTGGGCTGCTCGCTATGTCCCTGATTGGGCAGCGGCGCCAGGTCTCTCCAGAGTGCTGCTTTGCCGCGTCCGCGCGGTGAAAACCGGGACAGGGCAAGCATGCGCGGTATGGGATACCTGAGCGATTCCGGGCGAATTGCGCCTTCGGCGGCAGCCGCGAACGGCCGCTCTCTCCCGCAACATGCGTGACAGCGCCGAAAGCATACCGCGAAACGCGGTTCCGTTGTTGATCCGTGATCGCTGGCCGGTCGCCGCGCCGCGCCCGTGTCAGCCCAGCGCGGTGTCCAGCAGCATCATCAGCACGAAGCCCAGCATCAGCCCGCAGGTGGCGTAGACCTCGTGCCCCTTGCGGTGCGACTCGGGGATGATCTCGTGGCTGATCACGAACAGCATGGCGCCGGCGGCAAAGCCCAGGCCCCACGGCAGCAATGCCGTCGACCAGCCCACCACCACCGCGCCCAGCACCGCGCCGACCGGCTCGACCAGGCCCGACAGCATGCCCAGCGCCACCGCGAACGCGCGCTTGTAGCCGGCGGCGATCAGCGCCACCGCCACCACCAATCCTTCGGGGATGTCCTGGATGGCGATACCGGTGGCCAGCGCGGTGCCCCGCAGCGGATCGTTGCCGGCGTAGCCGACGCCGATGGCCAGGCCTTCGGGCAGGTTGTGCAGCGTAATGGCGAAGACGAACAGCCAGGCGCGGCGCAGGCGGTGCGCCTCGATGCCCTCGCGCCCCTTGATGAAATGCTCGTGCGGCAACAGCCGGTCCATCAGCAGCAGCGCCGCCGCGCCCAGCAGGATGGCGGCGCCCACCGTCAGGCCCGCGCCCCAGGGGCCGGCGCCCTGCGACTCGGCCGCCGCGATGCCCGGCGCCACCAGCGAGAACGCGCTGGCCGCCAGCATCACGCCGGCGCCGAAGCCGAACATGCTGTCCTGCATCTTCTGGGGGATGGTGCGCGCGAACAGGATCGGCAGCGTGCCCGCCGCGGTGGCGCCGGCGGCGACCATGCCGCCCAGCAGCGCGTCGGCCACGTGTGGCGCATTGGCATCGAAATAGACCCACGCCTGGTGCAGGCCCAGGCAGGCGACCAGCACCGCCAGCGTCCAGACGCTGACGCTGGTGGCCGCGGGCCGGATGCGATGACGGCTGAAGGTGTTCATGGTCCACTGCCCCCGCGCAATGCCGGCTCAGCCCACGGCGGCGGCGTAGCGGCGCGCCACCTCGGACCAATCGATCACATTGTAGAAGGCGCCGATGTATTCCGGACGGCGATTCTGGTACTTGAGATAGTAGGCGTGCTCCCACACGTCCAGCCCCAGGATCGGCGTGTTGCCCTGCATCAGCGGGCTGTCCTGGTTGGCGCTGCTTTCCACCGCCAGCTTGCCGCCCGGCGTCACGCTGAGCCAGGCCCAGCCGCTGCCGAAGCGCGTCAGCGCGGCCTTGGTGAAGGCGTCGCGGAAGGCTGCCTGGCCGCCCAGCTCGGCATCGATGGCGCGGGCCAGCGCGCCGTCGGGCTCGCCGCCGCCGCGCGGCGACATGACCGCCCAGAACAGGCTGTGGTTGGCGTGCCCGCCGCCGTTGTTGCGCACCGCGCCGCGGATCGCCTCGGGCAACTGGTCGATGCGCGCCACCAGGGCGTCGACCGGCTCGTCGGCGGCGATGCCGGCCCCTTCCAGCGCGGCGTTCAGGTTGTTGACGTAGGTCTGGTGATGCTTGCCGTGGTGGATCTCCATCGTCAGCGCATCGATGTGCGGTTCAAGCGCGTCGTAGGCATAAGGCAGGGGCGGCAGGGTGTAGGCCAAGGCGATCTCCGTCGGGCAACGCCGCCGACAATGGCGAGCGTCTTATTTTTGAAAATACAAATGATAGGTATTTTTATTTGATACGACAACGATAACGTTGCAATGCCTGTCATGCAGGCAGGCTATGGGCCAGACAGCCCTTGGCGAGCAGCACGAAGCGTGCCCGCGCCGGCGGCGGGAAAAGTGTTGGACAAAGCGGGCGTCGCGCCCGGGAAGGAATGCGGCCGGAGCGCGGGGAGCGCGGGCAGCGCCAGGAACGGCTAGAGCGCCTTGCCGCAGGCCACGCCGGATGCCCAGGCCCACTGGAAGTTGTAGCCGCCCAGCCAGCCGGTGACGTCCACGGTTTCGCCGATGAAGTACAGGCCGGGCGTGGCGCGGGCCTGCATCGATTTCTGGTCCAGCCCGCGCGTATCGACCCCGCCGCGCATGACCTCGGCCTTCTTGTAGCCGGCGGTGCCGCTGGGCACCAGGGTCCATTGGTGGATGTCCTGCGCCAGCGCGCGCAGGGTCTTGTCCGGCGCATCGGCCAGGCGCAGCGCCGCCAGGCCCGGCTTGCCGCCCTGCTCCGCCAGTTGCAGCCAGCGGTCGGCCAGGCGCTTGGGCCACAGGCCGGCCAGCACCGTATGCATTTGCTGCCGGTTGCCGGACTTGGCCGCCAGCAGTTCGGCCGCCAGGTCGCGCCCCGGCGCCAGGTCGATGACGATGGGCTCGCCCGGCTTCCAGTAGCTGGATATCTGCAGGATCGCCGGGCCCGACAGGCCCCGATGGGTGAACAGCAGGTCTTCAAGAAACTCGCCGCGCGCCTTGCCCTGCCCCGTCACCAGGTTGACCTCCAGCGCCACGCCGGACAGCTCGGCCAGCGGCTGCCACTGCGCCGCGTCGAAGGTCAGCGGCACCAGCGCCGGCCGCGGCTCGACCACCTTCAGGCCGAACTGGCGCGCCAGCTTCAGGCCAAAATCGGTGGCGCCCAACTGCGGGATCGCCATGCCGCCGGTGGCCACCACCAGCTTGGCCGCGCGGATCACGCCCTGGCTGGTGCGCAGCTCGAAGCCCGCCTCGCCATGGGCCACTTCGGCCACCTGGCAAGCCATGCGCCACTGCACGCCGCCGGCATCGCATTCGGCGCGCAGCATCTCGATGATGGATTCGCTGGAATCGTCGCAGAACAGTTGGCCGCGGTGCTTCTCGTGCCAGGCGATGCGGTGGCGCCTGAGCAGCGCCAGGAAGTCCTGCGGCGTGTAGCCCGCCAACGCCGAGCGGCAGAAATGCGGGTTGTCGGAGAGGAAATTGGCGGGCCCCGCGCCGATGTTGGTGAAGTTGCAGCGGCCGCCGCCCGAGATACGGATCTTCTCGGCCAGCCGTTCGGCGTGATCCACCAGCACCACGCGCAGGCCGCGCTGACCGGCGACCGCGGCACACATCATGCCAGCGGCGCCGGCGCCGAGAACGGCGACATCGAACATCAGGACTCCGGACCCGATCAGTCTTCGATCAGGCAATCAACGTAATAGCGCTTCTCGCCGTCCGGACCCACTTCGTCGGCCAGGCCGTGGATGTAGGTCTCGAAGCCCGGGAAGCGCTCGTTGAACTCGCGCGCGAACTGCAGGTACTGGACGATGGTGCGGTTGAAGCGCTCGCCCGGGATCAGCAGCGGAATGCCCGGAGGATACGGCGTCAGCAGCACGCCGGTGACGCGGCCTTCCAGCTTGTCGATATCCACGCGCTCGACCTCGCGGTGCGCCATGCGGGCGAAGGCGTCGGACGGCTTGAGCGCCGGCACCATGTCGCTCAGGTACATCTCGGTGGTCAGGCGGGCCACGTCGCGTTCGCGGTAGGCCTCGTGGATCTGCTGGCACAGGTCGCGCAGGCCCATGCGCTCGTAGCGGCGATGGCCGCGGCAGAAGTCCGGCAGGATGCGCCACAGCGGCTGGTTGCGGTCGTAGTCGTCCTTGAACTGCTGCAACGCGGTCAGCAGCGTGTTCCAGCGGCCCTTGGTGATGCCGATGGTGAACAGGATGAAGAACGAATACAGGCCGGTCTTCTCGACCACCACGCCGTGCTCGGTCAGGTACTTGGAGACCAGCGCGGCCGGGATCCCGGTTTCGCCGAAGCTGCCCGACATGTCCAGCCCCGGCGTGATGACCGTGGCCTTGATCGGGTCCAGCATGTTGAAGCCTTCGGCCAGGTCGCCGAAGCCGTGCCAGTGGTCGTTCGACTCCAGGATCCACTCATCGCGGTTGCCGATGCCTTCGGACACCAGGCGGTTCGGGCCCCAGACCTTGAACCACCAGTCGTTCTTGCCGAACTCCGATTCCACCTTGCGCATGGCGCGGCGGAAGTCCATGGCTTCGCGGATGCTTTCCTCGACCAGCGCGGTGCCGCCCGGCGGCTCCATCATGGCCGCGGCCACGTCGCACGACGCGATGATCGCGTACTGCGGCGAGGTCGACGTGTGCATCAGGTAGGCTTCGTTGAAGACGTTGCGGTCCAGCTTGCGGGTCTCGGATTCCTGCACGATGATCTGCGAGGCCTGCGAGATGCCGGCCAGCAGCTTGTGCGTGGAGTGGGTCGCGAACACCATCGCGTCCTTGCTGCGCGGACGGTCCTGGCCGATCGCGTGCATGTCCTGGTAGAACTCGTGGAACGAGGCGTGCGGCAGCCAGGCTTCGTCGAAGTGCAGCGTGTCGACGTAGCTGCCCAGGTGTTCCTTGATCATCTCGACGTTGTAGATCACGCCGTCGTAGGTGCTCTGCGTCAGCGTCAGGATGCGCGGGTTCTTGTTCACGGCTTCGCGCGCGAACGGGTTGGCCTCGATCTTCTTGCGGATGCTGTCCGGATGGAACTCTTCCAGCGGGATAGGGCCGATGATGCCCAGGTGGTTGCGCGTCGGGCGCAGGAACACCGGGATCGCGCCCGTCATGGTGATGGCGTGCAGGATCGACTTGTGGCAGTTGCGGTCCACCACCACCACGTCGCCGGCGGCGACGTTGGCGTGCCACACCACCTTGTTCGAGGTCGAGGTGCCGTTGGTCACGAAGTAGCAGTGGTCGGCGTGGAAGATGCGCGCCGCGTTCAGTTCGGACTCGGCCACCGGGCCGGTGTGGTCCAGCAATTGGCCCAGTTCGTCGACGGCGTTGCAGACGTCGGCGCGCAGCATGTTCTCGCCGAAGAACTGGTGGAACATCTGGCCCACCGGGCTCTTCAGGAACGCCACGCCGCCGGAGTGGCCGGGGCAGTGCCAGGAATAGGAGCCATCCTGCGCATACTTGACCAGCTCGCGGAAGAACGGCGGCGGCAGGCTGTCCACATAGCTGCGCGCTTCGCGGATGATGTGGCGCGCCACGAATTCGGGGGTGTCCTCGAACATGTGGATGAAGCCGTGCAGCTCGCGCAGGATGTCGTTCGGAATGTGTTCCGAGGTGCGCGTCTCGCCGTACAGGTAGATGGGGATGTCGGCGTTGCGGAAGCGCAGTTCGCCGATGAAGGTGCGCAGGTTCTTGATCGCGCTGGCCACGTCCTCGGGCGAATCCACGTCGAACTCTTCGTCGTCGATCGACAGGATGAAGGCGCTGGCACGGCTCTGCTGCTGGGCGAACGAACTCAGGTCGCCGTAACTGGTCACCCCGATCACCTCGACGCCCTCGGCCTCGATCGCCGCGGACAGGGCGCGGATACCCAGACCGGACGCGTTCTCGGAACGGTAGTCCTCGTCGATGATGAAGATGGGGAAGCGGAATTTCATGCAGGCGCTCCTGGGGGCAAGGCGAATCGGACCGGGTTGGCGGACGCGAGTGTACTTCTAGTGAAAAACCGTCTGATGACAGGCGGGCGCGAGGTTCCCGCCGGCGGCGGGAATGGCCGAATTGTAGGGCCGTTTTTCTCCAGGCCCTATGGTTTTCCCGAAGACCGTTGCAACGCGTCCGCGAGCGGCCGCCGCGGGGCGGCCGGGAGAGCGCCGGCCAAGGCTCCCGCGAGAAGCTCGCGCGGCCCTACCGCAGGGTGCGGGCCTCGCCCGCCTCCAGGGCCGCGATGAAGCGGTCGAAGTACGGCGGGATGGCCTCGGCGGCGCCGTAGCGGATGCGCCGCTCGACCTTGGCGATGGCGCCGAAGCAGACCTCGGCCTCGGGCTCGCCGCAGACCAGCACCACCGGGTCCTCGTCGTCGCAGACCTCGTACAGGCCGCCATGGGCGCGCCGGGCCACCTCGTAGAGGTAGGCGGCGGCGCCGACAGTCTGCATGGGAGTCAGTGGCAATGTGCCCACATGCGCGGCTTCGAGCGCATCGTCTAGCGCATGGACGCTCGACGGTGTGTAGTCGAGCCCGGCTCCGGCGGAACCGGCGGCCTGGACGAAATCTTCGGCGGCGTGGGCCACGCGGGCCACGAACTCTTCCTGGACCTCGTCGCGCTCGGCCTCATGGTTTATCTTGAGGAAACCGAACATCGTTGGCTCCTTTGTGAAAACCGCAAGCGGCGTTGCCCCATTATAGGCAGCCGGGGCGCCTATACTGCCCCAACCGTACCTTATTCCCAACAATCCGCGTCCCGTGACCTCCGCATCCGGCCTCCTCGTCAGACGTCTGATCCCCCTGGATGCCCAGGCGCTGCGCCAATTGCGCCTGGACGCCCTGCGCGAGACTCCGGAAGCGTTCGGATCGAGTTACGAAGAGGAACATACGCTGACACTGGAAGACATCCGCGGCTGGATCGCGCCGGCGGACGACAGCGCGATGTTCGGCGTGTTCTCGGAAACGGCGCTGGCGGGCATCGCCGGCGTCACCCGCCAGCGCAAGCTGAAGATGCGCCACAAGGCACTTATCTGGAGCGTCTACGTAGCGCCCGAGTGGCGCGGCCGGGGCCTGGCGCGCCTGCTCATGCGCGCCGCCATCGATCACGCCGGCGCCATGCGCGGCGTGCGCACGGTGCAGTTGAGCGTCACCGCCAACAACGCGGCGGCGCGCCGGCTGTACGCCAGCCTCGGCTTCGAGGAATACGGCCTCGAGCGCGAGGCGCTGTGCGTCAATGGCCAGCTCTACGACGAGGTACTGATGGCGCTGGCCCTGTCCGGCCGCTAGGCGGCGCCGGCGCGGCGTCGGGAACCGTAGGCCCAGACCTGGTTGCGGCCGCCGTCCTTGGCCTTGTAAAGCGCCTGGTCGGCCGCCTTGATGACGGCGTCCGGCGCGCGCAACGTCTCGCCGCGCTCGGCCACCCCGATGCTGACCGTGACCCGCAACGGCCGCACATTGCGTCCGCGGCCGCCGCGCCGGCGCAGGCCGACCTGGTCCGCCTTGGGCCGCGCCGGCTTGTCGCGCAGGCGCATCTGGTAGGCCTCGATCGCGCGCCGCACCGTTTCCAGGTGCGGCATGGCCTCGACGGCGGTCTTGCCCGGAAACACCAGCGTGAATTCCTCGCCGCCGTAGCGGTAGGCATAGCCGCCGCCCGGCACCCGGCGCAGTTGCGCCGCCACCATGCGCAGCACCTGGTCGCCGACGTCGTGGCCGTGGGTGTCGTTGAACGCCTTGAAGTGATCGACGTCGGCCATCGCCAACGTATAGACGCGGCCCATGCGTTGCAGGCGCTCATTGAGCGCGCGGCGGCCCGGCAGCCCGGTCAGTTCGTCGCGGAAGGCCATGTGATAACCCTCGTGCGCCAGCGAAATAGACAGCGATGTCAGCGCGGCGGCAGCCATCACGGCCAGCTCGATGGGATGGGCGCCGCCGCGCGGCAGCGCCCAGGCCATGCAGACGAAACCCAGCCATTGGCCAGCCTGCTGCGGACGGCCATAGCGCAACAGCAGCAGGGTCAGGGTCAGGCCGGTGACCAGCAGCGCCGCCAGCGCTTCGGCCGGGATGCCGAGCCGCGCCAGCATGCCCTGCACGGCGAGCGTGCCGAACCACTGCCCGGCGCCGTCCTTGCCGGCCAGCGCGATGGCCGCGGCGCCCACCGCCATCAGAGCGATGCGCGCGGCCAGGTCCCACAGCATGCCGGCGCGTTCCGGCCAGAGCGCGTTGATGGTGTAGGCCAGCGACCACCACACCAGCGCGGGCCCCAGCGCCCACGGCGCCTCGCTGGCCAGCGTCGGCCAGATGGCCACGGCCATCAGCACGCCGAGCATCAGCGCGAGCGTCTGCGAACGCTGGTACATCAGGCAGATCGCCGCGCCGACCAGCGCCATGACCCACGGCACGAACGGCACGATCAGCGTCAGCGCCGGCGGCCACTGGCGCCACAACAACAGCCCCACCGCCGCAATCACCGGCAGCGCAGGATAGAACAACAGGGGCAGCCAGGGGATATGGGGGTAACGCACGGATAGGCCTTGCTCACGCTTGCTGAGATGACGTCGCCAAATCGGCAAACACATATGTCATTTTACGGTCGCCCCCCCGGGTTCTTTAGCGCCGCGCAGGCCGCCGGCGCGATTGCAACGCGGCGTGCGCGCCATGCTATGTTTTGCGATCCCTTCTTGCGGAAAACCTCATGCGCATCCTGGTCAACATCGACGTGCCCGATCTCGAGGCGGCCATCGACTTCTACCGCCGCGCCTTCGGCCTGGCGCTGCATCGCCGCCTCGGTCCCGGGGCCGCCGAAATGCTGGGCGCGTCGGCGCCGATCTACCTGCTGGAAAAGGCCGCCGGCACGCCCGCCGCGAGCGCCGCGCGGCAAGCGCGCGACTACGCCCGCCACTGGACGCCGGTGCATCTGGATGTGGTGGTCGACGACGTCGACAGCGCTGTCGAACGGGCAGTGGCGGCGGGCGCCACGCTGGAGGATGCCCCGGTATCGCACGACTGGGGACGCATCGCCCACCTGAGCGATCCGTTCGGTCATGGCATCTGCCTGCTGCGGTTCCTGGGCCAGGGCTACGACGCGCTGGCGGCGGGCGCGCTACGCGACGTGCCGGTCACTCCCGCGGATTTCGAAGCCCTGCTGGCCATCCGCATCGAGGCCATGCGCGAGAGCCTGGAACGCCTGGGCCGGTTCGACCCCGAGCGGGCCCGCGCGCGCCTGCGCGATACCTTCCGGCCGGATCACACCTGGATCATCGAGCGCGACGGCGCGCGTGTCGGCTTCTACGCGCTGCGTCCGGACGGCGACGGCCTGCGGCTGGATCATCTGTATGTGGTGCCCGCGGCGCAGGGGCTGGGGGTGGGCGGCCAGGTGCTGGGCCGCTTGCTGCAGGATGCCGACCGGCGCGGCCTGCCGGTCAGCGTGGGCGCGCTGCGCGGCAGCGACTCGAACCGCTTCTATCGCCGCCACGGCTTCGCGCAGGTGTCGGAAAGCGAATGGGACATCGAATACCTGCGCCCGGCGCCAGGGCGCTCCTGACGGGCGTTCAGGCATGGCGGGGCGCGCCGGGCGGCGCCCCCCCGCGGCTGACGATCAGGTGCGCGGCAACGTCACGCCGCGCTGGCCCTGGTACTTGCCGCCACGGTCGGCGTACGAGGTCTCGCAGATCTCGTCGCTTTCCAGGAACAGCATCTGCGCGCAGCCTTCGCCGGCGTAGATCTTGGCGGGCAGCGGCGTGGTGTTCGAGAATTCCAGCGTGACGTGGCCCTCCCATTCGGGTTCCAGCGGCGTCACGTTGACAATGATGCCGCAGCGGGCATAGGTGCTTTTGCCCAGGCAGATCGTCAGCACGCTGCGCGGGATGCGGAAGTATTCGACCGTGCGGGCCAGCGCGAACGAGTTGGGCGGGATGATGCAGACATCGCCCTTGAAGTCCACGAACGAGCCTTCGTCGAAGTTCTTGGGATCGACGATGGTGGAATTGATGTTCGTGAAGATCTTGAATTCGTCGGCGCAACGCACGTCGTAGCCGTAGCTGCTGGTGCCGTAGCTGACGATGCGCCCGCCATTGGCCGTGCGGACCTGACCCGCTTCGAAGGGTTCGATCATGCCGGCTTCGGCCTGGCGGCGGATCCAGCGGTCGCTTTTGATGCTCATGGTGGCGAGAGTGCTTGGGGAAATGGAATGGGCGTCATTTTATCCCGAGCGCGCCGCCCCGTCCCCGAACGGGAACGGAACGGCCACGGGCGTCAATCGCCGAAGAAGGTGCGGTACACGAGCGCGATGCCGTTGACCGAGCCGCCCTTCAGGTCCAGCGACAGGCCGCGCGCCAGCCGGTAGCTGGCGCGGCCGACCGTGTCACTGCCCGCCAGCGCCTGCTCGACGCTCAGCGTGATGCCGTTGGCGAACGACTTGCTGGCCACCAGGAATTGCGTCGCCAACTGGCTGTCGCTGTCGCGGTTGACGTCGCCGGCCACGGTGCGGTCGGGCAGGATGCTGCCCGAGCTGCCCAGGTTGCCGGTGCGCACGCTGACGTCGTCCAGCCCGAACTGCTTGTAGAAGGGCTGGCCGCCGCCCAGCAGCGCCGTGCCCACCGACAGCAACAGCGCGGCGTCGCTGCCGCTTTCGTCCGGGCCCCGGCCCAGCAGCAGCCACGACAGCTTCTCGACGTCGCTGACGTCAGGGTACGACACCAGGTCGATACGCGGACGCTGGGCAGTGCCCACCACTTTTACGCCCGCTTCGACCTGCTCGCCGGTGCGCAGCGCCTCGATATCCAGCAACGGGTTGTCCAGGCGGCCCTGGAAGGTCAGCGTGCCGCGCCGCAGCCGCAGCTTCTGGCCATAGGCCTCGATGCCGCCGCCTCGGGTGCGCAGCGCGCCCACGCCGGTCAGGCGGCCGTCGTTCAGCAGGATCTGGATCGACCCCAGCAGGCCGGCGTCCAGCCCCATGCCGGTGATGTAGAAGCGCGGCCCCATGTCGAACTTCAGGTTCATGCTGGTCTGCAGCGGCGTCGACACGGTGCCGGGGTCGTCGCCCGCGCGGCGCACCTTGACGTCGTCGTCCAGCGACGGCACGCCCTGCAGGATCTCCAGGCTGAACCAGCCGGCGTCCGCCTTCAGGTCGCCGACGATGTCGATGCGCGGCATCGCGGCGTTCAGGTCGACGGTGCCGGAGACCATGGCATAGCGGTCGGAGCGCTGCAGCGCCGGAAAGCGGTACAGCGTCAGGCGCACGTTGCCGCCGCCGTCGATCAGGTTCCATTGCCCCTTGGCCTCGGCATAGCCGCCCTTGGCCTCGGGGTTGGTGGTGATCCATTCCTTGGTGCGCCATTCGGCCGGCATCACGCGCAGCGAGGCCGGGAAACGCAGGCTGTCGAGCACCAGCTTGTCGCCGTCCAGCCGCGCAGCCAGCGTGCCGTCGATCAGGCGCACGCCGTCGTCGATGCGCACCACGCGCAGCTTGTCGCCGCGGATCGCGCCGCTGGCGCTCCACTTGCCGCTGAGCGTGCCCTGGGCTTCCAGGTTGGCCTTGACCTGGCCGCCGACCTCCATGGAGTCGCCGACGAACAGGCCGACCCAGGCCAGATCGGTGATATCCGCATCCAGCCTGGCGCGGATCGGCTGGCGCGGATCGAGCGCCATGCCGCCCTTGGCGTCCACCGCCAGCACCGCCGTGCCATTGCCGGCGATCTTGCCCATCTTGTCGGTGGCCAGGTCCAGCTTGGCGTCCAGCCGGCTGGCGTTGGCCGAGGTCGGCGTGGCGGTCAGGTCCAGCACCAGCGCCTTCACCCCCAGCGGCACCGGCGGATCGCCCGGAATCAGCAGATCGCCATCGCGCCGCGCGATGCGGGCGCGGCCGGCCAGGCGGCCGTCGAATTTCAGGTCCCAGGACGCGTCCAGCGCGATGCGGCGCTGGCTTTCCGCCACCGTAGCATTGACGCGCTTCGGTCCTTTGTTCATCTTGGCCGCGGCCTCCGGGTCGACGGCGGCGATCACCTGCCGCGCCATCGCGGCGGTGATGACCAGGTTGTCGGCCTGGCCGGCGGTTTCCCAGCGCTTGGCGTCGCCGCGCGAGCCCTTGTGCGCGATCGCCAGTTTTTCCTTACCCGGCAGGGCCACCCCCAGCACGGTCTGCCCCACCTGCCACTGCCATTGCGGCGCCACCGCCGCCGGCAGGTAAGACAGCGTCACGGGCCGGTCGACCGAAACGGTGAAGCCGGCGCTGTCGGCCGTCAGGCGCGAAACCGTGCCGCGCCAACCGGTCAGGGCGGCGTCGGCCGCCCCCGCCGCGCCTTTGCCCCAACCGCCAGCGAAGGCGAGCGTGGCCTGGGCCCGCGATTCGCCCAACACACCGGGGCGCGGCTTGGGCGGGTTGTAGCCGGCGGTGATCTCGGCCTTATGGGCGGCGATGGTGCCGCCGAGCTTGCCCTTGAGGTCGGCGCCGCCCGGAATGCCGGGCCAGAATGCATCCAATTGCGGCGCCTGCGCGTCCAGCGTCAGCGCGCCGTCGGCCCCGCCGATCTCGCCCTGCGCCCGGATCCGGTTGGAACCCAGCTTGAGATCGACGTCCAGACCGTGGATGCGCAGTCCGGCCAGCAGATCCGCGGCGGGTGTAGCGGCGTCGGGCTTGACGGCGGCATCGGGCGCATCGGCGGCGGGCCTGACCGCGGCCTCGGGGGCTCCCGGCGCGGCATCTGGGCCCGACGCCACGGCGCTGGCGCTGGCCTGCGGGCCGGTGGCGGGCGCGGCGATATCCACCTGGGCCTTGACCGCGCCCGCCAGCGCCTGCTTGTTCCAGCGCGCGCCGTCTTCGAAGCGCAGGTCGATCGCGGCCTGGCGCAACTGGCTGAGGTTCTCGAACTCGGCGCTCAACTGCGCGCTGGCGCTGACGATCGCCGGCGGAATCGCGTCACCCAGCCAGGGCGACAGGTCCAGGCGCCGGGCCCCCACGGTGCCGACGATGCGGTCGCGGCCCGGCTGGCCGTCCACCGCCCGCAGGTCCAGGCGCGCCGACAGCGTCGACTGGTCCGGCAGCCGCGCCTCGGCCCGCGCGCTGCGCAGCACCAGCGGCGTGCGCGGCGCCAGATCGGCCATCACCTCCAACGCCAGGCCGGCGCCGGTGCCATCCAGCTTGGCCTGGATGCCGTCCAGCGAGCCCGCCGCATCGGCCTGCAACATCACCTGGCAGGCCGGCGCCGGCGGGCCGACGAACGCATCCGTGGTCTTGGCCGGGGCGCCCTCAGGCGGCGTGGCGGAGGACGGCTTGGCGCCTGCGGCGGCGGCCTTGGCGGTTTCCCCCTTGGCCTTGCCGGCCCGGGGCTTGGCCGCCTCGGACGCCTTGGGCCGCTCCTCTTGCGGTTTCGCGGGTGGCGCGAACTTGCCGCTCAACTGGTCGGCCTGGCACAGCGGCGACGCCGGCCCCGATCCGCGCGCCATCACGTCCAGCCGCGCGGCGAACGGCCAGGGGTCGGCCAGGCCCTGCAGTTCGGCTTGCCCGCTCAACTGCGCCTGGCCGATCTCATGGCCCACGCGCAGATTGGCGATGCGTAGCTGCGCGCCCTGTTTGCCGGCCGCGAACGTGGCGCTCAGGTCGCCCAGTTCGACCGGCAGCGGTTGGCCGTCCTGCAGCAGATGGAATTCACCCAGCGCCAACCGGTCCACCGCAATGTCCACCGGCAGCGCCGGCAGGCTGAAGGGTTCTTCGGGCTTGTCATCGGCCGGCGCGTCCTCGCTGGCGGTCAGGCCGATCTCGACATTCGTGGCCGAGAGTTCGCGCACATGCAGCAGCCGGTTGCCCAGCGCGCGCCAATGCACGCTCAGGCGCAGGTCGCTGATGCCGATACGCGTGCCACTGATGTTCAAGTCGAGCCGCCCGACGTCCAGCCCGCGCAAGACCGAGCCGCGCACGTCCAGCGCCTGGCCGTCCAGTTGCTGGGCGGCGGTGGTCAGCAGCAGGCGCGATCCGGTCTGCGAGGCCAGCAGCCAGAACACGAAGCTGCAGGCCAGCACGGCCAGCATCGCCAGCCCGGGCAACCACCAGACCAGCACATGGCGCAGGAACCGGCGCAGCCCCGTCAAAACGCGATCCCCAGCGAGAAGTGCAGGCGCAGGTCGCGCTCGCGCTGGCCGTAGGCCACGTCCAGGAACAGCGGGCCGGCCGGCGTGCGCACCCGCGCGCCCACGCCGTAGCCGACCGCCAGCGACATGTCGCCGAACGACTGCGCCGCGTCGCCCGCATCGACGAACACGCCCATGCCCCAGCGTTCGTTGAAGTAATGGTCGTACTCGATGCTGCCGACCACCAGCGTGGGCGCCCCCACGATGGCCTTGTCGCGCTTGAGGCCGATGCTCTGGTACTTGTAGCCGCGTATCGAACGCGCGCCGCCGGTGCGGAAGCCGAAGTCGTCCGGCACCTGGACATTGCCGTTGGCCCAGACGCGGCCGACCTCGCCGCGCACGGTCAGCACGTCCAGCTTGCCGATCGGCCACCACTTCTGGGCACGGAAACGCGCTCGGGTGTAGGGCTCGCCGGTATCCAGCGTCACGCCCACGCCGCCGCCCAGCGCGATCAGGTTGCCCTCGCGCGGATCGTACTTGTTGTCCACGTCGCGCCGCAGCCACTCGCCGGTGGCGGTCAGCGTGGGCAGCGAATATTCGTCGCCGCCGTCGATCTTGACGTCATCGTGCGCCAGCAGCAGGCCCCAGCGGGTTTCGTAGGTGACCCGGCTGTCGCCGGCGCCCTGGCGCTCCTGGCTGCGGGTGGCGCCCAGGGCATAGCGGGTCACCGCCAGGCCCTGGATGTCGGAATGCTGCGCCAGCACCCCGACGGAATCCTTGTAGCCGCGCTCGGTCGGGGGCAGCAGGATGTCGGTGTAGACGCGCTGCTGCAGCCGGTCCACGCTGAACCCCGACTCCATTGTCACAGGCTGGCCGAACACCACGTTCTGGCGGTAGAGCGATTCCAGCCGCACGCCGGCTTCGTCGTCGACGCCGATCGAGGCCGAAAAACGCTTGGGCGGCGCCTCGACCACGCGCACCTGCACCGGCAGCGTCACCTCGCCGTCGGAATCGTAGGCGGGCGGCGCCGGCGGCATGGCGCCGGACACCACCGGATCGCCCGCAGGCGCGGCCTCGGCGGCGTTGGCCGCGCCCGGCGCGCGGGCCCGGTCGGACAATGGCTCCGTCGTCTGCGCGTCGCTGCCCGGCTGCCGCAACGCCACGAAGGCGCCGCGAAAAAAGGCCGTGGACTGCAGGTCCTGCTGCCATTCGTCCAGGCGGTTCTGGTCATAGGGCGAACCCGGCGAATAGCGCACGTAGCGGGTGATGAGCTTGGGCGGCACCCGCTCCAGGCCCTCGGTGCTCAGTTCGCCCATGCGCACCTGCGGCCCGCTGTCGATGGTGACGCGCAGGGCGGCCGAGGCCGTGTCGGCCTGCACGTCGGCCTCGGAGGCCGTCATGCGGGCCAGCATGAAGTCGCGCACCGAGGTCTCGTCCAGCAGGGTGGACTTGGCCTTGTTCCAGTCGGCGTTGATGAACGGCTGGCCCGGCTTGAGCAGCCAGTCGTCGCGCAGCTTCTGCACGCGCTGCGCGTATTCCGGCCGCGTGATGCGGCCGGTGAAGGTCAGGTCGACCGACGACACCGTGGTGCGCTTGCCCGGCACGATGCCGATATCCCAGGTTTCGCCGCCGATGTCGGTCCCTGCCTCGAGCGTGACGGTGGGCGAGAAGTAGCCCTGGGTGGCCAGCGCGGCCAGCGTGGCGTCGCGGGCGCGGCGGCGCAGGCGGTTGATTTCGCCGCCGTCCTGGTCTTCAGCCAGGCGCGCGATGGCGCCCACCGCCTCGGTGATCGCCTGCAGCGCCGCCGGCGGCACGCCGCCGGGGTCCACGATGATTTCCGGGCGCTTGGCCACCGCCTCGCCCGCCACTACGCAAAGTCCAGCCAAGAAGGCCCGGGCCGCCCACCGCATGCGTTACGACGGCTGCTGCACGACGATGGACGGGAATTTCCCGGCCATGTCACGGGGCAGCGCCGCAACGCCGGCCGCGAGTTTACGGGCGATGGCGCGGTACAGGCCCGCCGCTTCGCTGCCAGGATCGGCCACCACGGTGGGGGTGCCGGCGTCGGTCTGCTCGCGGATCGCCAGCGTCAACGGCAGGCTGCCCAGCCAGGGCGTGCCGTACTGCTCGGCCATGCGCTGGCCGCCGCCTTCGCCGAAGATGTGCTCGGCATGGCCGCATTGCGAGCAGATGTGAATGGCCATGTTCTCGACCACGCCCAGGATCGGCACCTCGACCTTCTGGAACATGCGCAGGCCCTTGCGCGCGTCCAGCAGCGCGACATCCTGCGGCGTGGTGACGATGACCGCGCCCACCACCGGCACCTTCTGCGCCAGCGTCAGCGCCACGTCGCCGGTGCCCGGCGGCATGTCGACGATCAGGTAGTCCAGGTCGCGCCAGTTGGTCTGGCGCAGCAATTGTTCGAGCGCCTGGGTCACCATCGGGCCGCGCCAGATGGCGGGCGAGTCGGCATCGATCAGGAAACCGATGGAGTTGGCCTGCAGGCCATGGCCGGTCAGGGGCTCCATGCTTTTGTTGTCCAGGCTCTCGGGACGGCCCGAGACGCCCAGCATGGTCGGCACGCTGGGGCCGTAGATGTCGGCGTCCAGCAGGCCGACCTTGGCGCCCTCGGCGGCCAGGGCCAGCGCGAGGTTCACGGCCGTGGTGCTCTTGCCCACGCCGCCCTTGCCGGAGGCGACCGCAATAATGTTGCGCACATTGGGCAGCGGCTTGAGCCCCTTCTGCACGGCATGCGCGGCCACCTTCCAGGACACGCTCACCTGGGCGCCGGGCGCGCCGGCGGCGGCCAGCGCCGCCACGGCGATCTCGCGCACCTGGTCGCGGACGGCGTCGGCCGGATAGCCCAGTTCCAGCGCCACGGCGACGCGGCCGCCATCGATCTGGATGTCACGATCTCTTACAGATACACCCAGGTCCAGGCCGGTATTGGGGTCGTGCGCGGCGCGCAGGGCGGCGCGCAGGTGTTCTATCGTTATACTCATGTCACTATGGTTCCGTAGGCAGCGCGGCGTCTGCGGGCCGCCATCCCCTAAAGGATAGCGGATACACGGGAACCTTTCGCTGCGTTTTGCATCCGACCTTCATGACCAATACTCTTATCCGCTTCTTCCGAGCCGTCTTATTCGCCGCCCTGGCCCTGATCGGCATGGCAATGGCGCTGGTCTTCATGCTGTCCACGGCGATCGCCGTGGCGATCCTGTACGTGGTCGCCAAGGTGCGCGGCAAGCCTTTCGGCGTGCGCGCCTACTGGAGCCAGCGCCAGGGTGCCCGTCCGGGCCCGTTCCAGTCCGCCACCGCCCCGTTCGCCACGCAGCCGCGCGGCGACGTGATCGACGTCGAGGCCCGCGAGATCCGCTGAGCGCGGCATCGCCGGCGCCCGCCGCCTCCCGCGGCGGCCCGCGCCGCGCACTCGTGGCCGAACGACCGGCTCGCTGTTCCCCAACCCGCCTGGCGCCCGCGTGCGCGACCGGCGGGTTGTGTCGTTTCAAGGGGCCCGTCCCCCGCCCTGCGGGCGCATCGCCGCCATTGCCCTAAAATGGCCGGCCAACCCATTTTTCCCCTCAACCTCGACCGACAACCATGTCTCGCACCCTCTTTGTCACCACTGCGCTGCCCTACGCCAACGGATCCTTCCACATCGGCCACATCATGGAGTACATCCAGGCCGACATCTGGGTTCGTTCGATGCGAATGGCGGGCCACACGGTGCACTTCGTGGGCGCCGACGACGCGCACGGCGCGCCGATCATGCTGAAGGCCGAGAAAGAAGGCATCACGCCGCAGGCCCTGGTGGCGCGCTACGCCGCCGAGCGCCCGCAGTACCTGAACGGCTTCCACATCCGCTTCGACCACTGGCACACCACCGATTCGCCCGAGAACGTCGCGCTGTCGCAGGACATCTACCGCGCGCTCAAGGCGCAAGACCTGATCGAGACCCGCTCCATCGAGCAGTTCTACGACCCGGTCAAGGGCATGTTCCTGGCCGACCGCTACATCAAGGGCGAATGCCCCAAGTGCCACGCCAAGGACCAGTACGGCGATTCGTGCGAGGTCTGCGGCGCCGTCTACGCGCCCACCGACCTGATCAATCCGTACTCGGCCCTGACCGGCGCCACGCCGGTGCTGAAGTCGTCGGATCACTTCTTCTTCAAGCTGTCGGATCCACGCTGCGTCGAATTCCTGCAGCAATGGACCACCGGCAGCAACGCCCACGGCGGCAAGCACCTGCAGCCCGAAATGCTGGCCAAGACCCGCGAATGGCTGGGCGCCGAGGACGGCGAGGCCAAGCTGGGCGACTGGGACATCTCGCGCGACGCGCCCTATTTCGGCATCGAGATCCCGGACGCGCCGGGCAAGTACTTCTACGTCTGGCTGGACGCGCCGGTGGGCTACCTGGCCTCGCTGAAGTCGTACTGCGCGGTCAAAGGGCTGGACTTCGACGCCCTGCTCGACCCGGCCGGCAGCACCGAGCAGGTCCACTTCATCGGCAAGGACATCGTCTATTTCCACGCGCTGTTCTGGCCCGCGATGCTGAAGTTCGCCGGCCGCAAGACGCCGGACGCGGTCAATGTGCACGGCTTCATCACCGTCAGCGGCGAAAAGATGTCCAAGAGCCGCGGCACCGGCATCTCGCCGCTGCGCTACCTGGAACTCGGCATGAACGCCGAGTGGATGCGCTATTACATCGCCGCCAAGCTGAACGCCCGGGTCGAGGACATGGACTTCAACCCCGAGGACTTCATCGCCCGCGTCAACAGCGACCTGGTCGGCAAGTACGTCAACATCGCCAGCCGCGCCGCCAGCTTCATCACCAAGCACTTCGACGGCAAGCTGGCCTATGCGGGCGACACCGCCGCGCTGTCGGCCGAATACGCCGCGCAGGCCGAGTCGATCCGCGCCGCCTTCGAGGCGCGCGAGTACAACCGCGCCATCCGCGAGATCATGGCCTACGCCGACCGCATCAACCAGGCGTTCGACACGGCCCAGCCGTGGGTGTTGGCCAAGGGCATCGCCACCGCCGACGAGGCGCAGAAGGCCGCGCTGCAGGACATCTGCTCGCGTTCGCTGGCCGGCTTCAAGGCCCTGTCGGTGATGCTGGCGCCGGTGCTGCCGGCCCTGGCCGAGCGCGTCGCGCGCGAACTGTTCGCCGCCGAGGCCGACTTCACCTGGGCCGACGCCGCCGTGCTGCCGCAGCGCGTGGCGCCGTTCAAGCACCTGATGCAGCGCGTCGAGCCGCAGATGCTGGAAGACCTGTTCGAGCCGCCCGCCGCCCCCGCCGTGATCCCCGGCGGCGAGCCGCTGGCCGAGACCATCTCGATCGACGACTTCGCCCGCGTCGACCTGCGCATCGCGCAGATCGTCAACTGCGAGCACGTCGAAGGCTCGACCAAGCTGCTGCGCCTGACGCTGGACGTGGGCGAAGGCCGCCACCGCAACGTCTTCTCCGGCATCAAGTCGGCCTACC
The DNA here is from genome assembly GCF_052698165.1 of Achromobacter sp. CF-sbj1-Ac2-l. Classification (NCBI taxonomy): domain Bacteria; kingdom Pseudomonadati; phylum Pseudomonadota; class Betaproteobacteria; order Burkholderiales; family Alcaligenaceae; genus Achromobacter; species Achromobacter sp. CF-sbj1-Ac2-l. The sequence goes on from NZ_CP199855.1 coordinate 5,476,271, forward strand.
AGCCCGAAGACCTGATCGGCAAGCTGACCGTCATGGTCGCCAACCTGGCGCCGCGCAAGATGAAGTTCGGCGTCTCGGAAGGCATGGTGCTGGCCGCCAGCCATGCCGACGAGGCGGTGGACGCCGGCATCTACGTGCTGGAGCCGTTCCCCGGCGCCAAGCCCGGCATGCGCGTGCGCTGATCCGCACACCCGAGCCATGCGAAAAAGCCCGCAATCTGCGGGCTTTTTTTCATGCGGCGGCGGCGCGCCGGTCCTCGCGGGACGGAATCAATCCTTGCTCGGCGCCAGCGCCGGGTCGAGCGAAATACGTTCGTCGAACACGAAGCACTTGCCGTCGAACCCCGGGCCGCCGGTTTCCTCGAAGTACTTGAGGATGCCGCCGTCGAGCTGGTAGACGTTGTCGATGCCGGCTTCGTTCATGTAGATGGCGGCCTTCTCGCAGCGGATGCCGCCTGTGCAGAAGCTGACCACGGTCTTGCCTTCCAGCTCGGCGCGATGCGCCTGCACCGCCGCCGGGAACTGCGTGAAGCGGTCGATGCGCCAGTCGATGGCGTCGCGAAAGGTGCCCTCGTCGACTTCAAAGGCATTGCGCGTATCCAGCATGACCACCGGACGGCCGCTGTCGTCGGTCCCCTGCTCCAGCCAGCGCGCCAGCGTCTTCGCATCCACACCCGGCGCGCGGCCGGCCTCGGGCCGGATCGCCGGGTGGTTCATGCGGATGATTTCGCGCTTGATCTTCACCAGCAGCTTGCGGAACGGCACTTGCGCACTGTGGCTGAACTTCACTTCCAGGTCGGCGAAGCGGGCGTCGCCGCGCAAGCCGCGCAGGAAGGTCTCGATGCCATCGGCGGCGCCCGCCAGGAACAGGTTGATGCCTTCCTCCGCCAGCAGGATGGTTCCCTTCAGGCCCGCCGCCCCGGCCTCGGCCAATAGCCGGGCGCGCAGCTCGGGCAGCGCGTCCAGCGAGACGAATTTGTAGGCGGCGATATTGACGACGGAAGACATGGCAAAGCGGGGCAAAAAACGGCGAAGGCCGTAATAGTAATCGCTGCCCCGCGCGGCCCGCTTGTCGCGGGTCAAGCGCGGGCCCCGCCCTCCCGGCTCAGCGCCGCACGATTTCCTGTTCCACCACCGTATCCAGCACCCAGCGCAGGCCCGAGGCGTCGGCCGGCGGATTCGGGTCCCGGACCTCGACCACGCGCAGGCGATAGCGGATGCCGGGCTGGAAATTGAAGCCGGTGATGTCGCCGTACCAGAGCTGCCACGGCTGCGTCGGCGTGTCGCGCACCTGGTAGCACATGGCGCGGCCGGCGCCGGCGTTGCACGGCACGCGTTCGGCGTTGACGTAGACCAGCTTGGTCGCGCCCACCTGGCCGCCGGCGACCGGATCGAGACGGCGGCCAAAATCCAGCGTGTCGCCGTTGCTCAAGGCCCAGGTCATGCGCTGCGGATTGCTGGTGTTGTCGAACGAGGTGGCGGTGATGCGCGTCAGGCCGGCCAGGAACTCCTGTTCGAGCTTCATGTTGACCGGCGCGCAGGCCTTCATCGTCGCCACGGGGTTGGACGGGATGATCAACTGGCCGTTGGCGACGGTGTAGGGCGCGCTGTAGGTATTGCAGCCGGCGAAACCGGTGGCCCGCGTGGCGCCCTGGTCATGGATGAAGCCGATGGTCAGCGGCACCGAATTGGAGGACGGATGCGGGATCTCGCGCAGCGCGCCGCCGGGGCGGGTCCAGCGCGCCAGGTCCCAGTTGGTCTGCGCCAGCACGTCGGAGGCGGCGGCCGGCTGGAAGCGCGGGTCGCGTCCGTCGGCGGTGCGTGGCGGCGCCGCGCAGGCCGCCAGCGTCAGGCCGAGCGCGCAAGGCGCGATCCAGCGCCAGGAAGTGGACAAGAACATGCAAATCTCTCCCGCAAGAAACCAGGATGCGCGCCGCGGCGCGCCCGCCGGGCAGCCGGCAGCGCCAATTGTAGGCGCGGCACGGCCGCCCGCCCGGCGCCGGAAAACATACTGAAACACCTGCACATTCCCTGGAGGTCACGGGAAGGGCGCGGTTGCCTCGGTCCGCTCCGGGGCGCCATCCACGTCCTGGACGGGCGCCACGCACGGGATCCGGCGTCAGGGCGTCGGCGGGTCCTGGCGCCGCTCGAATTCCAGCACGTCGCCACCACGCAGGTTGAAGGTCAGGTGGCGCGGCGCGCCGCCGCTGTCCAGCGTGAACGTGTCGATCGCGCCCAGCCCGCGCAGGTAGTCGCTTTCGAGCGCGGCGCGGGCCGCCGGCACGCACGCCATGCGCGTGGCGGCGGGCGCGTCGATCGCCAGCTTGCCGCTTTGCAGCTTGTAGCTGCCCATGTAGCGATTGCAGCCCGAAAAGCCTTCGACCCGGTATTGCTTGCCCTGCGCCAGGAAGGTCAGGCGGATCGGCTCGCCGTTGTCGCCATGCGGAATCTCGCGCAGGGCGCCGCCGGACTGCGTCCAGCGCACCAGCTCCCAACTGGTCTGGGCCAGTGAATCCGCGCTGCTGGCCGCGTTGGCGGCGGCGGCGCCCTCGGCGCGCGCGCCTCCGGTCGATCCGGCGCAGCCGGCCAGCGCCATGGCCAGCATTCCGGCGCCGACCAGGCGGCAAGGCGTAGACAGGAAGGTAAACATGGACAGCACTCCTGAAAAGACACAGCCTCGACTGTAACCGCATGGGCCCAGCACGTCCCGTGCCCTCCTCCCGACAGCCGAATCCCAAAGCTGCACGCGGGGCGAGGCGCGTTACGCCGCGCGCTGGAAGGGGTGCATCGTATGCCGCATGGCGGCGGGCCGCCGTGGCGCGCAGAATCGGCTGACGCCTCGCGCCCGGCCGGCAACGGCCCGGCTGACGACCAAGACAATTTCCGGAGACACGGCGATGGGCATGCTGAGAACTTTGCTGGCGCTGTCCGTCGTCCTGGATCACCTGGGCGGCGGCGCGACCGACTGGCTGGTGGGCGGGCGCCTCGCGGTGCAGCTTTTCTACGTGATATCGGGCTTTCTGATCTCCTATGTGCTGACCGCCACTGACCACTACCGCGACGCGCCCGGCCGGTTCTACGCCAACCGCGCGCTGCGCCTGTACCCGATCTACCTGGCCGTGGCCGTATTGACGCTGCTGGCCTATGCCGTCGGCGGCGAGGGGTTCTGGCGCGTTTACGACGGCCTGCCGCTGGCCGCCACGCTGTTCCTGGCGCTGTCGAATCTGTTGATCCTGGGCCAGGACTGGCTGATGTTCTTCGGTATCGACCACGGCGCGCTGGCCTTCACCGGCAGCTTCGCCCGCAGCGACGTGCCGCTGTACCAGGGCCTGCTGGTGCCGCAGGCCTGGACGCTGGGCGTCGAGATGAGCTTCTACCTGATCGCCCCCTTCGTGCTGCATTCGCCCCGGCGCCTGCTGGTCCTGCTGGCGGCGTCCCTGGCGCTGCGCGTGGCGCTGATCGCCAGCGGCATCGGCCTGAGCGACCCGTGGACCTACCGCTTTTTCCCCACGGAACTGGCGCTGTTCCTGGCTGGATCGCTGTCGCACCAGATGCTGCTGCCGCGCTGGCAGGCCTGGAGCCGCCGCGTCGCCTGGCTGCCCGAGCTGGGCACCGGCCTGCTGACGCTGTACGTGCTGGTGCATTTTTCGATCGGCATGCCGCATACGCTGCGCGACGGCCTCGCGGTGCTGCTGTTCGCGGCGCTGCTGCCGCTGGCCTTCCTGTTCCAGGCGCGCCATCGGCTGGACAAGGCCATCGGCGAACTCAGCTACCCGATCTACATTGGCCACGCGCTGGTCATTCTTTTTTTCGGCTGGCTGCTCGACGGCGCGCAACTGCGCCAGCCCGCCATGTTCACGGCCCTGGTGGTGACCGGCTGTATCGGCTTTGCCGCGTTGCTCAACAGCCTGATCGCCGATCCGGTGGAACGCCTGCGCCGGCGCCTGCGCACGACGCAGCCGCCAGCGGCGCCGGACGCGGGCAACGCGCCCGAAGCGGCGCGCAGGAAAACGCCGCGACGGCGCGCCGCCGCCACCGCCGTGGGGACTATTCGCCGCGCGCCTTGATGTAAGCCGCCAGCACCTGTTCGATCTGGCGCTTTTCCTGTTGGCTCAGGCGCGCATAGGTCGCGTACGACACCGTCTCGAACGGCCAGGGCGGCTGCTCGGGATGATTGCTCGCATTCATGGCGGGCTCGGCATAACCGGGGTTGAGCATCGGCCCTTCGCCGGTGCTGAGCCACATGGGATTGACCCGCAGCGCTCGCGTCAGCTTGATGAGCGCGTCGCTGGAGGGCTGCTGGCGTTGGCCGCTCTCATAGTTGCCGATAGCGCTTTGCGACAGGTTGCTCGCGACCGCCAAGTCTTTCTGTGTCCATCCCTGAAGCATTCTTGCAGTGCGCAGACGATGGCTAAACGTGTCCAATCGATCAACCTGAGACATTAATATGAATTTATTTATTTGATTAAAACATCTCAATACTGCCGCCAAAGAAAGGGATTACACCCCAATTCCGGGGCTAATCCGTAAATCGCTGCGCGCTCCGCCGCCCGTTGCGGCGCGCCACCCGCGGCCAGCGCCAGGACCTACAACGGATCAAAAAAACCCCTTGCTATCATCGGTTTGCGCGCTGGCGTCGCCCCCGCTCCCGCCCGCCTCCTCCAAGGTCCGCAACCGCCAGGCCGGGGATTAAAAGCCGGCCCGAGTTTATGGGTATTCACCGATTAAAAATAGAAAATAATGTATCGGTAATACTTAATATTTTATTGTCGCAACTGCATAAAAAAACAGTGTTTCAAGGGCTTCGCGGGGTTATGCGGCGAGACCACTGTTACCAGCAGAAACTACAGAAACGTATCTTCACAAAAAAACACGCCCGTGTTTAAATGAAACACGGGCGTGACTTCCATGCGGAATCGGATCATCGGCGGCCTGCGCGCAGCGCGCTCAAGCCAGGCGCCGTCTCAGACCCCGACCGTAGCCTCAGCGGGCCGTGGCCCCGGCACGGATCAACAGTTCAGACCTTCGCCCGCCATCAGACAACATCGCCAGATGCCGCCACATCATGGCGCAGCAGAGGGAGAGGGGCATGACACGCAACGCAGGCGCAGGCGGGCATCCATGAACAATACGCTGGACGTCATCTTTCTCGGCCTGGAAGACGCCAGGCATGCCCGGCTGGTCGAAGCCCTGTCGCACCTTGGATTCAGCGTGCGCCGCTGCCATGACCTGGCCGACGTCTACGACCGCTATTCCCGGCGCCCGAGCCCGCTGATCATCCTGGAAGCGCCGCTGCCCGACATCCACAATGCCGCCGTGCGGCTGCGCGCCATCGACCGCGGCCTGGGGATCGTTGCGATTGCGCCCTTCGGCAGCGAAGAAAGCCGCATCCGCACCCTGCTCTGTGGCGCCGATGCCTGCCTGCCGCCCGATGTCACCGGCCTGGAACTGGCGGCCGTGCTGCAGGCGCTGGTGCGGCGCGCGGTGGGTTTGGACATGTCCGACCATATCGCCGACAGCGCCGCCGACGAGCCGCAGCAGGAAGCCTGGCGGCTGGTCAACAAGGGCTGGACGCTGATCAGCCCGAGAGGCTACAGCCTCGGGCTGACCACGGGAGAACGCGATTTTCTGACCCGACTGGTGAATGCGCCAGACCGCAAAGTCAGCCGCGATGCGTTCTATCCGGACGGCGCCGAGGACGCCGACGGCGCCATCACGCGGCGCCGCTTCGTCGACGTCATGATCAGCCGGCTGCGGCGCAAGGCGGCCGCCAATCACATGACGCTGCCGATCCGCGCCGTGCATGGCTGGGGCTATATGTTCGCGGCGGACATCACGCTGGAACTGGAACCGCGGGAGGGGGGAGAGGAAGGTCGTCCGGAAGGACAGGGAGACTGGCGCCGCTACACGCTGGATGCGAACGCGCCCTCTTACTGATACGCTACGGGCCAGGCGGCTGGCGCCAGGCGAAAAAAACGCGGCGCTGCCCCGAAGGTAAGACGCCGCGCTAAAACAACACGTGAGCCTGGAGTCATCAGCCGGCACTGATGCCTTCTACCTAGATCACGCGATTCCAACATTCGTGCCTCGTACAACTCACGCACGGGCTAGCCGTGAGCCCGGTTGGGGTCTCTAGTCCCCGCCCAAGCTGCAGCGTGATTAACGCCCGGGGATTTCGTCCGCCCTAGCAGCTGGCGGGCTAGTCGCCCGTATCAGCGGCGTTCCTTTCGGATAGCCGCGTGATGAACGAAGTTTAGGACGTCGGCCGCAATTCAAGTAATTCTTTGTTGATAGCCTTCTATACATATTGGATATAGCGAGCCCCGCGCCCGGGCCGATAGAATGCCGTCAAAGGACGCCCCCGCCATGCCCCCTCTGCTGACCCGCGCCACGCGCAGATTGCGCCGCACCATCGCCCTCGTTCCGCCCAACTGGTGCCTCGCCATCCTGGTGGCGCTGGATGGATATGCCTTCATGCATCCGGTGCTGCGCGAAGTGCGCGCCCGCGAGTATTCCTTCTGGCTCGCGCTCGACAACTGGCATGACGTCATGCGGGTAGTCGGCCTGCTGGAGATCCCCCGGCTGGTGCTGGGCGTGGGCCTGCAGATCATCGCGCTCGGACTGATCCTGAAGGCGCGCATCGCCTGGGCGTTCTCGCTGGTGCTGCTGATCGGCATCGGCACCTTCGCCATCCTGGGCCACGACGGCCGAGCCGGGCTGGGCATCTATACGCTGGTGCTGGTGGTCGCGCTGATCGCGTACTGGCGCCGCTTCGACCGCGCCAGCGTCACCGCGGGCTCGCTGTTCGCGCTGGTCAGCATGGTGTCGCTGCTGATCTACGCGGTCTTCGGCACGCTCTACATGGGCGAGGAATTCAATCCGCCGATCAGGGACGCGGCCACCGCCCTGTACTTCTCGATCGTCTCGATGTCGACGGTGGGCTATGGCGACATCACGCCGCACAGCAACGCGGCGCGGCTGTTCACCGCGTCGATTATCATCCTTGGCATCACCGTCTTCGCCACCTCCATCAGCGCGATCGCCGGCCCGGTGATCGGCGGCAACCTGAAACGGCTGGTCAAGGGCCGGTTTTCGAACGCCATGAGAAAAAACCACATCATCATCGCCGGCGCCACTCCCCTGGCCATGAGCGTCTACGACGGCCTGCGCCGCCGAGGCGATGAGGTCACGGTCATCGTTCCATCCGGTACGCCGCAGGAATACCCGCCCGCCACCGACCTGATCGAAGGCGACCCGTCCAGCGTCGAGGTGCTGCGCAGCGCGGGCGTGGCCCGCGCGCGCTACGTGCTGGCGTTGCGCGAGGACGACGCCGAGAATGCCTTCATCGTGCTGGCCGCCAAGGAAGCCACCGGTGACCAGGGCGCCAAGACCGTGGCCCTGGTCAACACCAGCAAACACCTGGAGAAAATCCGCCGGGTGCAGCCGGACCTGGTGTTCTCGGTGCAATTGCTCGGCGCCGAGCTGCTCACTCGCGCCATCAATGGCGAGCCGCTGGACAGCCAGTCGATCACCGAACTGTTCTTCGCCAAAGCCGCGCCGCAGGCCAAGGCCGGCTGAGGCCGCCCCTTGCGGCGAGGGCGCGGCTACAGGCCCGCCGCCCCTTGCGCGCTAGCCGCAACGTTAGACGTTGCCCGATAACGTGACGGGCGGGCGCGCCGCGTTCTCGGCATACCAACGGACGAAGTCGGCCGAGCGCATCGGCCGCGCAAACAGGTAGCCCTGGATGTATGCCACACCGCGCGCCGTCAGGTAGGTGAACTGCTCCGGCATCTCGACGCCTTCGGCCACCACCGCCAGGCCCAGCCGGTGCGACAGCGTGATGATCACGTCGAGCACGGGCGTTTCCTCGCCGCCGGGTTCAATCGCGTGCACGAATCCTTTGTCGATCTTGAGGTAATCGACCGGGAACTTCTGCAGGTACGACAGTGAACAATGCCCCGTGCCGAAATCGTCGATGGCCACGAAAACGCCCCGCTCGCGCAACGTGTCGATATTCCTTCGGGCCTGCCCGCCGTCCGAGATCAGGCTGCGTTCGGTGATCTCCAGCACGATCAGCGAAGGCCGGATGGCGCCGCGGAAAGCCTGCACATCCGCCACCAGCGACGGGCTGGAGAGATGCTCCGGCGCCACGTTCACGGCGACGTGAAAATCCGGCGGCGTGGTCCAGCCCTGCATGTCGCGCTGGATCAGCCTGAGCAGATGCTGCGTCAGCGGCACGATCATGTCGTCGGCCTCGGCCGCCGCGATGAAGATGTCGGGCCGCACCGGACCGACGCCCGGGCGGGTCCAGCGCATCAACGCCTCGACGCCCTCGCAACGGCCGCTGCGGTTACCGTACACCGGCTGGTATTCGACATGGAATTCGTCGGCCGCCATCGCGCGGCGCAGTTGCTCCTTGAATGATTGCCGGCTCACCTGCAGGCGATAGGCGCCGAACGCCAGCAACGCGCCGCACAGCAGGGCCACCGGCAGATAACCCACCAGCAACTGCTGCCAGGCCTCCACCACGGTTTCGGCCGGCGCCATCACCCTGACGACCAGGTCGCCGCGACCGGCGACCGGCTCGGCCGACTCGAACAAGCGCTCGACGGCGGCCCCGCCCCATGCGTCGTTGCGGATGGGCGCGCCGCCGCCCAACGTGACCTCCATCTGGTAAGCCCCCAGCGACGACACCGCGTTGAGCAGGTCTTGCACGTAGCGCCCGTCGACCACCACCACGCCGCCCCGGCCGTCCTCGCCGGCCATGCCCAGCAGCAGGGCCGAACGGTCGGGCGCCAGCGGTGTGCCGGCCACGCTGACGAACCATTGCGTCGGCGGCGTACCGACAGGCCAGCGGTGGAACGCGCCGGTCTCATAGTCCACCTCGCCCAGGGCCGACGAGCAATAGATGTGTTCTTGCTTGACCAGCAACAGCGAGCGGAAATACGGATTGAGCGTGCCCCAGCGGTACAGGTCGGCGCGCGCGGTCTGGCAGGGCTGCGCCGACAGGGCCGTGACGCGCGGCAGGATATCGAGGGCGCGGGCCAGGATCTGCTCGGTCTGCACGCGCACGATCCGCCCCGCCGTGGCGGCCTCGGCGCGTTCGGTGCTCAACGCGTGCAGCCAGGTCCAGCCGATGCAGCCGAGCACGGGCAGCACCAGGGCCAGCGCCACCGGGAAATAGCGCCAGGACGGCACGCGGACCGTCATTCCTGAAGTGGGCACATCGTCCTCGCAACGTCAGTCATGGGGAGACGCAAGGATACAGGCAGGCGCGGCCCGGCGCGCGAGTGCGCCGCAATAGCTCGAATGGATGTTTTTCCCATATACTGAATGATACTTATTATTATCATTTGGTATGTCCCATGGGAAAGCCGTCCGCCTTCTCCGCCCTCGCTTCCCTGTATGTGGACTATCGCCCGTGGCTGGTGGATCGGCTGCGCTTTCGCCTGCGCAATCATGCCGACGCCGAAGACCTCGCCTCGGAAACCTTCCTGCAGGTCGCCTCGGTCCGAGAACCGGTTCCGATCGCCGAGCCCAAGGCCTACCTGTCCACCATCGCGCGACGTCTCCTGTTCCACTTCTGGCGGCGCCGCGAACTGGAGCAAGCCTATCTGCAATGGCTGACGCTGCACGCAGCCGACAGCGCCCCCTCGCCCGAGTCCCAGGCCCTGGCGGTGGAAACGCTGCTGCGCGTCGACACCATGCTGGCCGGCCTGCCGCCCGCCGTGCGCGCGGTGTTTCTGTACAGCCAGTTGGACGGCTTGACCTACGCCGAGATCGGCCTGCGCATGGGCCTGTCGGTACGCACAGTGCAGCGCCACTTCGCGCAGGCGCTGGAACGCTGCCTGCGGGTGCAACGCGAGGAACGCGCATGACCCGCGAAGCCGATCGCCAGGCAGTGCAATGGATGGTGCTGCTCAGTTCCGGCACCGCCAGCGCCGCCGACCACAGCCGCTTTCGGCAGTGGCGTGAGGCGGCGCCCGCGCATGCGGACGCATGGCAGGCGCTGCAGGCCGGCGTCGGCCAGCCGCTGCAGGCGCTACGCGCGGCCGGCCTGTCGGCCACGCCGGGCTCGGCCGTGCGCGACTTGCTGGCGCGCGGCCCGTCCCGCCGCCAGTTTCTGGGCAAGACACTGGCGCTAGCCGGGGTGGGCGTCGGTGGCGCGTGGCTCGGTGCCCGCCTCTGGCGGGATCGCGGCGACTGGCACACCGACACTGCACAGCGTCTGTCGATCTCGCTGGACGACGGCAGCCGGCTGGAGCTCGATGCCCGCAGCAAGATCCGGCTCGAATTCAGCCCCCAGATACGGCGTGTGCGCTTGCTGCGGGGCGCGGTGGTCGCTGCCATCGCTCCTGATGCCCACCGTCCGTTCTGCGTCACCACCGACGATGGCAACGCCTGGGCCCGCGGAACCGAGTACATGGTACGCAAGGAAGCCGACCACAGTGTCGCGGCCGTGCTGGCGCACGAGATCCGCATCACCACCCGCGCCGGCCACCAACTCGACCTGGCCCAAGGCCAGGTGGCCCGCTATGACGCCAGCGGCATCCGCCCGCTGGCGGCGGAGCGCGCTGCCTCCCTGGCGGCATGGCGTGAGGGACGGCTCGAGGTCCTGGACGCGCCGCTGGCCGCGGTAGCCGATGCACTGCGGCCCTACATGCCCGGCGCGCTGCACCTTTCCGAACGCGCCGCCGTCCTGCGGGTGCAAGGCGTTTTTTCGCTCGATCGTCCGGAACAGGCCTGGGCGGCGCTGGCCGCGACCCTGCGACTCAAGATCACCCGCTATGGCGGCTGGCTGACGTGGGTCGATCAGGCATGACGCGGTTCCCCGCCGTGTTGAAAACAACTAATTACAAATTGCGTGTCCGGTTTTTCGCCGCCGATACACCTCCGGGTAAATCCACCCACTTGTGCTCTCCCGGAGATCCCCCGACATGCCCCGCCTCTCCCGCGCCAGTCTGCTCTTGACGGCCGCGTTGACCGCCCCCGCCGCCTTCGCGCAACCGGCGCGACTGGTCTACGACCTGCCTGCCGCGCCGTTAGCCACCACGCTCAACCGCATCGCGGTACAGAATGACCGCGTGCTGTCAGTGGACCCGGCATTGATGCGGGGCCTGGACGCGCCCGCGCTGCATGGCAGCTATACGCTGGATGAGGCGCTGCGCCACGTGACCGCCGGTTCGGGACTGGAGCCCGTGGTACTGCCCGGCGGGGCGCTCACATTCAAGCGCAATGCACAGGCGGTGCCGATACTCACGCCGATCAGCGTCACCGGCGCCGCCGAGAACGCCTGGGGCCCGGTGCAGGGCTACGTGGCGCGTCGCAGCGCCACCGCGACCAAGACCGACACGCCTATCATCGAGACACCGCAGTCGATCTCGGTCATCACCGCGGACCGCTACAACACGCTGGGCGCCACCAACATCAAGGACGCCCTGGCCTACACGCCCGGCGTCTCCACCACGACCTATGGCTCGGACTCCCGCTACGACTGGGTGTCGCTGCGCGGCTTCGACGCCTATACGCCCGGCTTCTACCTGGACGGGCTGCCCTTGCGCAACAACGGCAACTGGGGCATCTGGCAGACCGAAAACTACGGCGCGGAGCGCATCGAACTGCTGCGAGGACCGGCATCGGTGCTGTTCGGGCAGACGGGCCCCGGCGGCCTGATCAACGTGGTGAGCAAGCGCCCGCAGGAGGAGCCGCTGCGCGAGTTGCAGGCGCAGGTGGGCGACCATCAGCGCCGCCGCCTCGCCGCCGACTTCACCGGCCCGATGGATGAAGACGGCAAGTGGCTGTACCGTTTCGTCGGCATGGGCCTGGACTCCGAACTGCCTGCCCATGGCATCGACAACGACAGGCTGTACCTGGCCCCATCGCTGACCTGGCGGCCGTCGACGGACACCACCCTGACGTTGCTGACGCAGTACGCGACCAAGCGCGGCGGCACCTACACGCGGGCCCGCCCGGCCGTAGGCTCGCTGGTGCCGACGCCGGCCGGCACGCACATCCCGGCATCGCTGTTCGTCGGCGAACCCGGCTATGACTACTTCAACCAGACCCAGTGGATGGCCGGCTACGAATTGGAACACCGCGTCAGCGATGCGCTGACGCTGCGCCAGAACCTGCGCTACGGCCACCTGGACCTCGATTATTCGGCGGTGCAAGCCAGCGGCTATGCCAGCGTCAATGACGACGTCACGGATCCTGCCAACTACCAGGTGTTGCGGCGCTCGGCGTTCGGCAGCCGCGAACATATCGCCAGCTTCAACGTGGACAACCAGGTCCAGACCGACCTGAGTCTGGGCAATTGGCACCACCGCATCCTGGTGGGCGTGGACTACCAGCGCAACCGCATCGACCAGGTCAGCTTCAGCGGTGGCAAGGCGCCACCGCTGGACATCAACGACCCGAAGTACCGCCAGGGGCCGATCACGCGCGCCAAGCCCTGGATGGATGCGGACCTGACGCTGGCGCAGACGGGGGTGTACCTGCAGGATCAGATCAAATGGAACGAGCGCTGGGTCGCCACCCTGGGCGGCCGCTATGACAGCGCCGACAACAAGCTGCGGGACCGCCAGGACGGCACCACCACCCGCATCAGCAGCCACAAGTTCACCAGCCGCGCCGGCCTGGTCTACGTGGATCCGACCGGCTGGGCACCGTACGTCAGCTATGGCGAGTCCTTCATTCCCACCGCCACCGTCGACTCCTCGCAGCGCAAGCCATTCAAGCCGGAGACCAGCCGCCAGTACGAGGCCGGACTGCGCTACCAGCCTCCCGGCACCAAGGACAGCTACAGCATGGCGGCGTTCGACCTGCGGCGCCGCAACTACATTACCTACGACGCCGACTCCATTCCCCGGCAAACCGGCGAGGTCACGGTGCGTGGCGTCGAATTCGAGGCCACCGTGCAGCCGATTCCGCGCCTGAACGTGATCGCCGCGTATTCGTGGACGCCCAAAGCCGCGGTCACGGCCAGCAGCAACCCCGATGAAATCGGCAGGCAGGCCACCGCCGTGCCGCGGAACCGGGCCTCGCTGTGGGTCGACTACCGCTTCGAATCGCGTATCAAGGTAGGTGTGGGCGCGCGCTTCACCGGCGCCAACTACGGTGATGGTAGCCAGGCCCCCAAACAGGTGCCGTCGTTCGTGCTGTTCGACGCAATGATCGGCTATGACATCGACCGCTGGAGCCTGGCGCTGAACGCTCGCAACCTGACCAACAAGACCTATTTCGCCAACTGCGGCTACGGCAATTGCTATTACGGCGATCCTCGCACCGTAATCGCCACTGCCAGCTACCGTTGGTAGTGACGGGCTACAGCAGGTCGCAGATCAGCGCCACGTGCGCCTCGCGCCGCTGCGGCAGGTTGAGGCGTTCATCCGGTCCCAGCAGGATCGCCATGAAGATGGCGTGGACCACCGGCGACAACAGCAGCCACGGGTGCCGCAACGCGGCGCCGTCGCCGCACAGGCCGCGCGCGCGGGCCAGTTCCAGCAATTGCGCGATGTCGGCCTGGTGGGCGTCGGCGGTCTGTTCGCGCCAGCGGCGCGCCAGGTGCGGCACGCGCAGGCTTTCGGCCAGCAGCAGGCGCATGGCGGCGATCATGGCGGGGTTGGCGAGGCTGGCATAGAGATGATTGACGAGCCGCTCGGCCAGGTGGCGGGGGCTGGAGGAGCCTTCGACCAGGGCGCGGGCATCGAGACGGGGCGGACAGAGGTAGCGCGCCAGCAGCGCCTCGAAGACCTCTTCCTTGCTGGCGAAGTGCGCGTACAGGCCTCCCTTGGACAACCCCGCGCGCAAGGCGATGTCGTCCATGCGGGCGCCGGCATAGCCGGCGGCCGAGAACTCCTGCAGCGCGGCGTCGAGGATCTGCCCGACGCGCACGGTCGGAGGGAGACGCAGACGTTGCGTGCTCATCACCACTGCTCCCTGTGCGAATTGGCGCGCGGACGCACCGCCGGCCAACCGCTCCATTAAAAACCGACCGGTCAGTCGTTAGCTTGATCCTGATCAAGGATTGATCAGGCAGGCGGCGGCACAATGGTTTCGAAGTCGGATTTGTCCGACGCCAGGCCACAAGCCCGGTTGCGCGACGATCCGTCCCCACGCGAGGCAATCCCGCCCCCGTGCGCCCCGGAGCCCTCATGCCGATCACGCCCCCGCCAGCCCCCCAGCAGAATGCGGCGCACGCAGGCCGGTTCGATGACGACGCCTGGCAGCAGTGGCCCTTTGCGCTGTGGTGCCAGGGGTTCATGCAGGCCGAGCAGGGCTGGGACACGTTTGCCCGCGCCCTGCCCCTGGCCGACCCGCACCAGCGCGCGCTGGCGGCCTTCGCCGCGCGCCAGTGGCTGGAACCGCTGGCGCCCGACAACAATCCCTATACCAATCCCCTGGTGTGGCGCCAGACGCTGGAAGAAAGCGGCGCCAACCTGCTGCGCGGCGCCTGCCACGCCTGGGAGGACGGCCTGCGCCAGTGGGCCGGGCTGCCGCCCGCCGGCGCCGAACACTTCCGCCCTGGCCACGAGGTTGCCGCCACCCCCGGCAAGGTGGTGCTGCGCAATCACCTGGCCGAGCTGATCCAGTACCGGCCCACGACCGGCCGGGTGCGGCCCGAGCCGATCCTCATCGTGCCGGCCTGGATCATGAAGTACTACGTGCTCGATCTGTCGCCCCACAACTCGCTGATCCGCTATCTGGTCGGCCAGGGCTACACGGTGTTCTGCGTGTCATGGAAGAACCCCACGGCGGCCGATCGCGATCTGGGCCTGGAGGATTACCTGCGCCTGGGCGTGCGCGAGCCGCTGGCGGCGATCGAGGCCATCGTGCCCGGCGCCAGAGTACATGCGACGGGCTACTGCCTGGGCGGCACCCTGCTCGCCATGGCCGCCAGCGCCATGGCGCGCGACGGCGACCGCCGCCTGGCCAGCCTGAGCCTGCTGGCGGCGCAGACCGACTTCAGCGAACCCGGCGAGCTGGGCCTGTTCATCGATGCCTTCCAGGTTGCGCTGATGGAGGCCGAAATGACGGCGCTGGGCTATTTCCCGGCGCGCCAGATGAGCGGCGCGTTCCAACTGTTGCGCGCACGCCAGTTGGTGTGGTCGCGCATGACCAGCGAATACCTGCTAGGCCAGCGCCGCCCCATGACCGACCTGCAGGCCTGGAACGCCGACGCCACCCGCATGCCCGCGCGCATGCACGGCCAGTACCTGCGCCACCTGTACCTGGACAACGACCTGGCCGCCGGCCGCTTCGCCGTGGATGGCCGACCGGTGCGACTGGAGGACCTGAGCCTGCCGATCTTCTGCGTCGGCACCGAGACGGACCATGTGGCGCCGTGGCGTTCGGTCTACAAGCTGCACGGCCTGTCGCCGGCCCCGCTGACGTTCGTGCTGACCAGCGGCGGCCACAACGCCGGCATCGTCAGCGAACCGGGCCATCCGCGGCGGCGCTTTCGCAGCCTGCTGCGCGCGGCGGGACAGCCGGCGCTGACCCCGGAGGCCTGGCTGGCGGCGGCCACGCCACATGAAGGCTCGTGGTGGCCGCACTGGCGCGGCTGGCTCGACGCGCTGTCCGGCCAGCCGGTCCGCCGCCCCGCCCTGGGCGCCGCGCGCAAAGGCTATCCCGCGCTGGACGACGCGCCCGGCGCTTATGTGATGGAGAAATGAGCATGACCCGCCGCCCCCTTTCGCGATGGCGCGCCGCCCGGCTGGCGCCGGTGGCCCTGGCCGTGCTGCTGGCGCAGGGCTGCGTGTCGATGGCGCCGCAATACGCGCGGCCCGCGGCGCCGGTGGCCGCCGCCTACCCCGACCAGGCCGCCACGCCTGGCGGCGCGGCGCTGAGCGCGGCCCGGGTCGACTGGCGCGGCTACTTCACCGATCCCGTGCTGCAAGGGCTGATCGGCGACGCCCTGGCCCACAACCGCGACCTGCGCGTGGCCCTGTTGCGCGTCGAGGAGGCGCGCGCGCTCTATGGCATTCAACGCGCCGACCAGTTTCCCACCATCGGCCTGCGCGCGGACGGCACCCGCGCCCGCACGCCGGGCGACCTGAACGTCACCGGCCAGCCGCAAGTGGCCAGCCAATACCAGGCCGGCGTCGGCATGGCGGCATGGGAGCTGGACTTCTGGGGCCGCGTGCGCAGCCTCAAGGACGCCGCGCTGGAGAACTACCTGGCGTCCGACGCCGCCGCCGAAGCCGCCACGCTGACCCTGATCGCGCAGGTTGCCGACAGCTATCTGTCGCTGCGCGAACTGGATGAGCGACTGGCGCTGACGCGCGCGACGATCGCCTCGCGCGAGGAGTCGCTGCGCATATTCCGCCGGCGCTACGAAGTCGGCTCGATCTCGAAGCTGGACCTGACGCAGGTCGAGACGCTGTGGCAGCAGGCCCGGGCGCTGGGCGCCGATCTGGAACAGGCCCGCGCCACCCAGGCCCACGCGCTGGAACTGCTGACCGGCCAGCCCCTGACGCTGCCGTTGCCGCGCGCCGGCCTGGACGACGACAGCGTCATGCGCGACCTGCCGGCGGGACTGCCGTCCGACCTGCTGACCAACCGGCCCGACATCGTCGCCGCCGAACACCAACTGCGCGCGGCCAACGCCAACATCGGCGCGGCCCGCGCCGCCTTCTTTCCGCGCATCACGCTGACCGGCGCGTTCGGCACCGCCAGCGCCGAGCTGGATGGCCTGTTCGGCAGCGGCAGCCGCGCCTGGAATTTCGCGCCCAGCATCGACCTGCCGATCTTCGACGCCGGACGCCGCGGCGCCAATCTCGACCTGGCCGAAGTCCGGCGCGATCAGGCCGTGGCCAGCTACGAGCGCGCCATCCAGGGCGCCTTCAAGGACGTTGCCGACGCCCTGTCGGCGCGCCGGTGGCTGGCCGAACAGGTCCAGGTATTGCGCGCCACCGTGGACGCGCAGGCCGAACGCGCGCGCCTGGCCAAGCTGCGCTACGACCACGGCGCCTCGCCCTATCTGGAGGTCCTGGACGCGCAGCGCGACCTGCTGGCCGCGCAGCAGACGCTGGTGCAGACCCGCCGCGCGCTGCTGTCTGCCCGCGTCGGCCTGTATGCCGCGCTGGGCGGCGGCACGCAGGCGCGCGCCGCCGCCCAGCCCGCGACCCCGCCTGGCCCCCTGCCGCTCAACACAGGATCCGCATCATGAAGTTGCCCACCCGAAAACTGATTCCCCTGCTCGCGATCGTAGCCGTGGCTGCCGCCGGCTACTACGGCTGGCGCCTGCTGTCCGACACCGGCCCCGGCGCGGGCTTCGTCAGCGGCAATGGCCGCATCGAGGCCACCGAGGTCGACGTCGCCACCAAGCTGGCCGGACGGGTCCAGGACGTGCTGGTGGCCGAGGGCGATTTCGTCAGCGCCGGCCAGCCGCTGGCCCGCATGCAGATCGACACGCTGCAGGCCCAGCGCGAGGAAGCGCGCGCCCAACACCAGCAGGCCATCAACAACGCCGCCAGCGCCAGCGCCCAGATCGCGCAGCGCGAGAGCGACAAGCTGGCCGCCGAGGCCGTGGTGGCGCAGCGCGAAAGCGAGCTGGACGCCGCGCGCCGGCGCCTGGCGCGCTCCGAGACCCTGTCCAGGGAGGGCGCCTCGTCGATCCAGGAACTGGATGACGACCGCGCCCGCATGCGCAGCGCGCAGGCCGCCGTCAACGCCGCGCGCGCCCAGGTCAAGGCGGCGCAGGCGGCCATCGACGCCGCCAAGGCGGCGCAGGTGGGCGCCCAGTCGGCGGTCAACGCGGCGCTGGCCACCATCGCCCGCATCGAGGCCGACATCGCCGACAGCGAACTGCGCGCCCCGCGCGACGGCCGGGTGCAGTACCGCGTGGCGCAGGCCGGCGAAGTGCTGGGCGCGGGCGGCAAGGTGCTGAACATGGTCGACCTGGCCGATGTCTACATGACCTTCTTCCTGCCGGAACAGGCGGCCGGCCGCGTCGCGCTGGGCCAGGACGTGCGCATCGTGCTGGACGCGGCGCCACAGTACGTGATTCCCGCCAAGGTGTCGTTCGTGGCCAGCACCGCGCAGTTCACCCCCAAGACCGTCGAGACCGCCACCGAGCGCCAGAAGCTGATGTTCCGCGTCAAGGCGCAGATCGATCCCGAACTGCTGCGCCAGCACCTGCAACAGGTCAAGACCGGCCTGCCCGGCGTGGCCTGGCTGAAACTGGATGCCGACGCGCAGTGGCCCGCCAACCTTGAAGTCAAGGTGCCGTGATGGCCGCGACCACGACGGCCTCCCCCGCTCCGGTGGTCAAGCTGTCGGGGGTATCGCTGCGCTACGGCAAGACGCTGGCGCTGGACGCCATTTCGCTGGACATCCCCGCCGGCCGCATGGTCGGCCTGATCGGCCCGGACGGCGTGGGCAAGTCGAGCCTGCTGGCGCTGATCGCGGGATCGCGCGCGGTGCAGGAAGGCGCCGTCGAGGTGCTGGGCGGCGACATGGCCGACAAGCGCCACCGCGATGACGTCTGCCCGCGCATCGCCTACATGCCGCAAGGCCTGGGCAAGAATCTCTACCCCACCCTGTCGGTGGAAGAGAACCTGCAATTCTTCGGCCGCCTGTTCGGCCATGGGGAGGCCGAGCGCCGCCGCCGCATCGACAGCCTGACGCGCAGCACCGGCATGGCCGCGTTCCTGTCGCGCCCGGCGGGCAAGCTGTCCGGCGGCATGAAGCAGAAGCTGGGCCTGTGCTGCGCGCTGATCCACGACCCCGATCTGTTGATCCTGGACGAACCCACCACCGGCGTCGACCCGCTGGCGCGGGCCCAGTTCTGGGACCTGATCAATCAGATCCGGCGCGAACGCCCGGGCATGAGCGTGATTGTCGCCACCGCCTACATGGACGAGGCGCAGCGCTTCGACTGGCTCATCGCCATGGACGACGGCCGGGTGCTGGCCACCGGAACGCCCGACGAACTGCGCCAGCGGACCGGGGCCGACTCGCTGGAGGCCGCCTTCATCGCGCTGCTGCCCGAAGAGAAGCGGCGCGGGCACAAGCCGGTCGAGATCACGCCGCTGGCGCTGGGCGATGACGCGCCCATCGCCATCGAGGCGCGCGACCTGACCATGCGCTTCGGTGATTTCGTCGCCGTGGACCATGTCAACTTCCGCATCCGCAAGGGCGAGATCTTCGGCTTTCTGGGCTCCAACGGCTGCGGCAAGTCCACCACCATGAAGATGCTGACCGGCCTGTTGCCGGCCAGCGAAGGCCAGGCCTGGCTGTTCGGCGCCGAGGTCGATCCGCGCAACCTCGACACGCGCCGCCGGGTCGGCTACATGTCGCAGGCGTTTTCGCTGTACGGCGAGCTGACCGTGCGCCAGAACCTGGTGCTGCACGCGCGCCTGTTCCACGTGCCCGAAGCGGACATCCCCGGCCGCGTGGACGAAATGGTGGCGCGCTTCGAGCTGGGCGAAGCGCTGGACGATCTGCCCGAGAAGCTGCCGATGGGCGTGCGCCAGCGCCTGTCGCTGGCGGTAGCCATGGTGCACAAGCCCGAGCTGCTGATCCTGGACGAGCCGACCTCGGGCGTGGACCCGGTGGCGCGCGACAACTTCTGGCGCCTGCTGATCGCGCTGGCGCGGCAGGACCAGGTCACCATCTTCATCTCGACCCATTTCATGAACGAGGCGCAGCGCTGCGACCGCATGTCGCTGATGCACGCCGGCAAGGTGCTGGTGAGCGCCGCCCCCGACGAAATCACCCGGATGCGCGGCGCGAAGACGCTGGAGGAAGCCTTCATCGCCTACCTGATCGACGCGGGCGCGGGCACCGCGCCCGACGCGTCGCCGGCGATCGAACAGGCGCCCGTCGCGCAAGCGCCGGAACCGGTGCACGCGCCGCGCGGCTTCAGCCTGCAGCGCATGTTCAGCTACATGTGGCGCGAGGCGCTGGAACTGCGCCGCGATCCGGTGCGCGCCACGCTGGCGCTGGCCGGCTCGCTGCTGCTGATGTTCGTGATCGGCTTTGGCATCAGCCTGGACGTGGAAGACCTGCGCTACGCGGTGATGGACC
Source organism: Achromobacter sp. CF-sbj1-Ac2-l (assembly GCF_052698165.1). Taxonomy (NCBI): domain Bacteria; kingdom Pseudomonadati; phylum Pseudomonadota; class Betaproteobacteria; order Burkholderiales; family Alcaligenaceae; genus Achromobacter; species Achromobacter sp. CF-sbj1-Ac2-l. The sequence continues at coordinate 5,496,301 of NZ_CP199855.1, forward strand.
GCGACCAGACCGCGCTGAGCCAGAACTACAGCCTGAACCTGGCCGGCTCGCGCTACTTCATCGAGCAGCCGCCGATCACCAGCTACCAGGACATGGATGCGCGCATGCGCAGCGGCGAACTGTCGCTGGCGATCGAGATTCCGCAGGGTTTCGCGCGCGACGCCGCGCGCGGCCGCGATGCCCAGATCGGCGTCTGGATCGACGGCGCCATGCCGCAGCGCGCCGAGACCATCCGCGGCTACGTGCTGGGCATGCACCAGGGCTGGCTGCAACAGCAGGCGCGCGAACGGCTGGGCGCCGGCGCCACGCAGCAGGTCGGCATCGAGACGCGCTTTCGCTACAACCCCGACGTGCGCAGCCTGCCGGCCATGGTGCCGGCCGTGATCCCGCTGCTGTTGCTGATGATGCCGGCCATGCTGACCGCGCTGGCGGTGGTGCGCGAAAAGGAGCTGGGTTCGATCATCAACCTGTACGTCACGCCGGTGACGCGGCTGGAATTCCTGCTGGGCAAGCAGGCGCCCTACGTGGCGCTGGCGATGCTGAACTTCCTGCTGATGACGCTGCTGGCGGTGACGCTGTTCGGCGTGCCGATCACCGGCAGCTTCCTCACGCTGCTGGCGGCCGCGCTGATCTACAACGTGGTGGCCACCGCCATCGGCCTGCTGGCCTCGACCTTCACCCGCAGCCAGATCGCGGCACTGTTCTTCACCATGATCGGCACGCTGGTGCCGGCGGTGCAGTTCGCCGGCCTGCTCAACCCGGTGTCGTCGCTGGAAGGCGGCGGCAAGCTGATCGGGCAGGTCTACCCCGCCACCCACATGCTCACCATCAGCCGCGGCGTGTTCAGCAAGGCGCTGGATTTCTCCAACCTGCAGGGGTCGTTCTGGCCCCTGATCGTCGCGATCCCCGTGATCCTGGGCGCGTCGGTGCTGCTTTTGAGAAAGCAGGAGACCTGAACCATGCCGCGACATGCCGCCAATATTTTCCGCCTGGGCGTCAAGGAGCTGTGGAGCCTGGCGCGCGATCCGATGATGCTGGTCCTGATCTTCGTGTCGTTCACGCTGATGATCTACACCGCCGCCACCGCCGTGCCCGAGTCGCTGCACAACGCGGCCATCGCGGTCGTGGACGAGGACGTCTCGCCGCTGTCCGCGCGCATCACCTCGGCGTTCTACCCGCCGCACTTCACGCGACCGGCGATGGTCACCTCGGCCGAGGCCGACGCCGGCATGGACGCCGGGCGCTACACCTTCGTGGTTAACGTGCCGCCGAACTTCCAGCGCGACGTGCTGGCCGGCAGGCCGGCCGAGATCCAGTTGAACGTGGACGCCACCCGCATGAGCCAGGCGTTCACCGGCAGCAGTTACATCCAGCAGATCATCACCGACGAGATCAACGAATTCGTCAAGCGCTACCGCAAGCCGACCGAGCTGCCGGTGGACCTGGCGGTGCGCATGCGCTTCAACCCCAACCTGACGCAGGCCTGGTTCGGCAGCCTGATGGAGATCATCAACAACGTCACGATGCTGTCCATCATCCTGACCGGCGCGGCGCTGATCCGCGAGCGCGAGCATGGCACCATCGAGCACCTGCTGGTCATGCCGGTTACGCCGACCGAGATCATGCTGGCGAAAGTCTGGTCCATGGGGCTGGTCGTCCTGGTGTCGGCTGCGCTATCGTTGACATTCGTCGTGCGTGGCCTGCTGCAGGTGCCGGTCGAGGGATCGGTGGCGCTGTTCCTGGCCGGGGTGGCGCTGCACCTGTTCGCGACCACCTCCATGGGCATCTTCATGGCCACCCTCGCGCGCAGCATGCCGCAATTCGGCATGCTGCTGGTGCTGGTGCTGCTGCCGCTGCAGATGCTGTCCGGCGGCACCACGCCGCGCGAGAGCATGCCGGACTTCGTGCAGAACATCATGCTGGCCGCGCCCACCACCCATTTCGTGGAACTCGGCCAGGCAATTCTCTTTCGTGGCGCCGGCCTTGGCGTCGTATGGCAACCGTTCCTGGCGCTGGCGCTGATCGGCAGCGTCCTGTTCGCCTTCTCGTTGACCCGTTTCCGCAAGACCCTCAGCCAGATGGCGTGAGGCCTGTGCATTCGTTGCCCCTTACCACTCTTTTAAAAGGACGCATCATGAAGAAGACCACCGAGAAGACCACCGCTTCCACGCCCCAGGACCTCGCTGGCGCCAATGCCGCCTACTGCCAGCGCCTGGGCGAACTGGCGCGCGAGAGCCAGCAGCGCTGGCTGCAGCTGGGCCAGCGCCTGGCCAGCGACGGCACCGGCCAGTACCTGTCGACCCTGGCGCCGCTCAAGCTTGACGGCAACTGGCAGAACATCGCCCCCGCGCTGGGCGAGGTCACGCGCAAGCAATGGCAGTGTCAACTCGAGGCCAGCCAGGCCATCACCCACGCCGCGCTGGAAGACCAGGCGGCGCTGGCCGCGGGCGTCAGCGAGGCGGTGAGCGGCTGGCTGCGCAACGCCTCGGCCGCGGCCAGCGGCGGCCTGGCGGAGTCGCCGCTCACGCGCATGTGGTCGTCGTATTGCGACCAGATGACCTCGGCCTGCTCGGCCATGCGGGAAGCCAGCCAGTTCGGAGCGCGCCATGGCGAATAAACGCACCGCGCTCGTGACTGGCGGCACCGGCTGCCTGGGACGCGCCATCGCCCGGGCCCTGCTCGACGCCGGCCATGACGTCATCGTTACCTGCCACTCCAACGAGGCGGCCACGCGCGAATGGCTCGACGAGGAGGCGGCCGCCGGCCGCCGCTACGACATGGCCAAGGTCGACGTGGCCGACTACGACTCGTGCCAGGCGTTGGCCCGGCGCCTGGCGGACGAGGGCCGCCAGATCGACATCCTGGTCAACAACGCCGGCATCACCCGCGACGCCAGCCTGCGCAAGATGAGCTACGCGGACTGGAACGACGTGCTGCGCAGCAATCTCGATTCGATGTTCAACATGACGCAGCCGCTGTGCGGGCCGATGGCCGACCGCGGCTGGGGACGCATCGTCAACATCTCCTCGGTGAACGGATCCAAGGGCGCCTTCGGGCAGACCAACTACGCCGCCTCGAAGGCCGGCATCCACGGCTTCACCAAGTCATTGGCGCTGGAACTGGCCAGGAAAGGCGTCACGGTCAACACCGTGTCGCCGGGCTACCTGGCCACGCGCATGGTCGAGGCGGTGCCGCAGGAGGTGCTCAAGGAGAAGATCCTGCCGCAGATTCCGCTGGGCCGGCTGGGCCAGCCCGACGAGATCGCCGCGCTGGTGGCATTCATCTGCAGCGACGCGGCGGCGTTCATGACCGGCAGCAATGTCGCAATGAACGGCGGGCAGCACATGTACTGACGCCTCCGCCACGGATGGCCGCATCGCCCCCCCTGGACGAGGTCGATGCGGCCATCCGCCAGATGCCGGTCCAGCGCCAGGCTCGGGGACATGGGCGCCTGATCCGCGGCGCGGCGGCTAGCGTCGCAGGCGCTCCAGCAGGAAGTCGGCAAATGTCCTCACCCGCAACGACACATGGCGCACGTGCGGGTAGAGCAAAGTGAATGGCCGCGTGGCGCCGCCAAAGCGCGGCAACACCTCCACCAGATCGCCGCGCCGCAGATCCTCCTGCACGGTGAAGCGGTACGCCTGGAACAACCCCGCGCCATGGCGCGCCAAACTGACGCCCCCCAGCACATCGCCCGAGCAACTGGTGCCGCCATGGGTCGGCACATCGATCTGCCGGCCGTCACGCATGAATATCCATGGGATGTTGCGGCCGGTGCTGGGCAACTCGAACTGGATGCAGTCGTGCCCGTCGAGATCCTCCAGGGTGCGCGGCGTGCCCGCGCGCCGCAGATAGCCAGGGGCCGCCACCAGCACCAGTTCCGCGTCTTCCAGCTTGCGCGCCACCAGATTCGAGTCCGGCGGCAGCCGGCCGCGAATGGCAAGGTCGTAGCCTTCTTCGGCAAAGTCGACATTGCGGTTGCTGATGTGCACATCGACCTGCACCTGCGGGTACCGCTGGCGGAACTCGCCCAGCAATGGCAGCACGCGGTGATGGGCATACGGCGTGGGCATGCTGATGCGCAGCTTGCCCGCGGGCTCGGCCTGCTGCCCGGTGACCTCGCGTTCGGCCTCGGTCAGCAACGCCAGGGCAGAACGGCACTGCTCCATGTAGCGCAGGCCCGCCGCGGTCAGGCGGATCTGGCGTGTGGTGCGCACGAACAGGCGGACGCCGAGGCGCTCTTCCAGCCGCGACACCGAGCGGCTGACGGCGGCCGGCGTCACGCCGGCCGCATTGGCGGCGGCGGTAAAGCTCTGCAGTTCGGCTGCCAGGCAGAACAGCTCCACGCTGCCGAGCATCAGGTCTTCGAAGCGACGTTGCATGAATGTCGTCCTGGCAGGCCTGGCGGAGCCCGCCAGACTCATTACATGATGTATGCATAGATTTGATCTTTGAGGTGTTTATCACGTTTCGGGTCATAAGTAGAGTGGCGCTACCCCTTCTTATCCGGAGTCCAGACATGACCCATCCCGCCAAAACCATCATCGTGACCGGCGCCTCCAGCGGCATCGGCCTGGCCATTGCCCGCGCCTACCTGGAGCGCGGCGACAATGTCGTCGGCAATGCCCGCGGCGCCGAGCGCCTGGCCCAGGCAGCGCGCCAACTGGGCAATCCGCCTCGCTTCATCGGCGTGCCCGGCGACATCGGCGATCCCGACACCGCGCGCGCCCTGTTCGAACGCGCTACGCAGGCCTTCGGCAAGGTCGACGTGCTGGTCAACAACGCCGGCATCTTCATCGCCAAGCCGGTGGGCGACTACACCGCCGACGACGTCGACCAATTGTTCAGCACCAACCTCAAGGGCTTCTTCTATCCGTCGCAACTGGCAGCGGCGCATATGGCCGCCCATGGCGGCGGGCACATCGTCAACATCACCGCCAGCATCGCCATGCAACCGCTGCAACAAGTGCCCGCGCTGCTTCCCGTCCTGGTCAAGGGCGGCCTGAACCAGGCCACCAAGGCACTGGCCCTGGAATTGGCGCCGCACCGCGTCCGGGTCAACGCGGTGGCCCCGGGTATCATCCAAACGCCGATGCATGAAAACGGCGACGCGGATTTCCTGAACCGGCTTTCGCCCTCCGGGCGGCGCGGCGACACCGGGGACGTGGTCGATGCGGTGCTGTACCTGACCGACTCGTCATTCACCTCGGGGGCCGTGATCCCCGTCGATGGCGGAGCCACTGCCGGCCGGTGGTAATCCGCAAGGCAACGCCTTTTGGCCGGCGCGCGCGCGCCGGCTGCCAACCGCCAAGGAACAGACATGCCTTACATCAACATCCAGATCACCCGCGAAGGCGCCACGCGCGAGCAGAAAGCCGAACTGATCCGCGGCGCCACCGACCTGGTGGTGCGAGTGCTCGGCAAGGACCCGCAAGCCACGTTTGTCGTCATCGAGGAAGTCGATACCGACAATTGGGGCGTGGCCGGCGAAACCGTCACCGTCTTGCGCCAGCGCCAGCGCGCCACGCGTTCGACATAGACGTCTCCCGCGCCGCAAAGCGGCGCGCGGCTGAACACGAATGCCCTTTGCCCTGCCCCGGCGGCAGGATCAGGCAGCACAGCGGTCCCGCTGTGCTGTTTTTTTTGTAACGGCCGGATCTGGCCCTTTTCATGAAAACGGCCGGTCTTCCCTATGGCGGCGCGCCATTTCCCAGTCGACGCCCGCCAAACTGATCCGCTTTTTTCGCCGCCTTCTGAATCTGTACTGCTCAGCAAGGCCGGCCTATCTTGACGCTACAGGCATCAGCCTGTCCGCGCGCGCCGCCCGGTGGCGGCAGGAACGCGCGGGCCTTGAAGTCAGGAATCACCCGCCATGGATAGCGACGCGCTACTGCTTGCCCGAATACAGTTCGGATTCACCATTTCCTTCCACATCATCTTTCCGGCCATCACCATCGGCCTGGCCAGCTACCTGGCCGTGCTCGAAGGCTGCTGGCTGCGCACCCGCAACACCGTCTACCGCGATCTCTACCACTTCTGGACCAAGATCTTCGCCGTCAATTTCGGCATGGGCGTGGTGTCCGGACTGGTGATGGCGTACCAGTTCGGCACCAACTGGAGCTTCTTTTCCGATTTTGCCGGCAGCGTCACCGGGCCCCTGCTGGCCTACGAGGTGCTGACGGCCTTCTTCCTGGAAGCCGGCTTTCTCGGCGTGATGCTGTTCGGCTGGTCGCGCGTGGGCCCGGGGCTGCACTTCTTCTCGACCATCATGGTGGCGCTGGGCACGCTGGTGTCGGCCACCTGGATCCTGGCGTCCAACAGTTGGATGCAGACCCCCGCGGGCTACGAGATCCTGGACGGCCGCGTGGTGCCGACCGACTGGCTGGCGGTGATCTTCAATCCCTCGTTCCCCTACCGGTTGGCGCACATGGGCATCGCGGCGTTCCTGGCCACCGCGCTGATGGTGGGCGCGTCCGGCGCCTGGCATCTGCTGCGCGGCGACCGCAGCCCGGCGGTGAAAAAGATGTTCGCGATGGCGATGGCCATGCTGGCAATCTCGGCGCCGCTGCAGGCGGTGGTGGGCGACTTCCATGGCCTGAACACGCTCAAGCACCAGCCCGCCAAGATCGCCGCGATCGAAGGCCATTGGGAAAACGAGCCGGGCGCGGGCGTGCCGCTGACGCTGTTCGGCATTCCCGACATGGAGCGCGAAGAGACCCGCTACGCGCTCAACGTGCCGCGCCTGGGCAGCCTGATCCTCACGCATAGCTGGGACGGCCAGTTCCCCGGCCTGAAGTCGTATCCGCCCGAAGACCGCCCCAATGCCACCGTGGTGTTCTGGTCGTTCCGCGTGATGGCGGGGCTGGGCATGCTGATGATCCTGCTGGCCGGCTGGGCGCTGTGGGCGCGCTGGCGCGGACGGCTGTACCAGTCGCGCGCGCTGCAGCGTTTCGCGCTGTGGATGGGGCCGTCGGGGCTGGTGGCGATCCTGGCCGGCTGGTACGTGACCGAGATCGGCCGCCAGCCGTGGGTCGTCTATGGCGTGATGCGCACCGCCGACGCCGCCACCCGCCACGGCCTGGGCGAATTGACGCTGACGCTGGCGCTGTTCGTGGTGGTGTACCTGTTCGTGTTCGGCGCCGGCGTGTCGTACATGCTGCGCCTGATCCGCATGGGCCCGACCCCGGCGCCCGGCCACGCGCCGCTGTCCGGCGGCCCGGGCGAACCGCGCCAGCCGTCGCGGCCGCTGTCGGCCGCCTCCACCTCGGCGGACGCCCCGTCCGCGCAACCTGGATTCAAAGGAGCCTGAGGCCATGGGCATCGACCTTGCATTGATATGGGCCGTCATCATCCTGTTCGGCGTGATGATGTACGTGGTGATGGACGGCTTCGACCTGGGCATCGGCATCCTCTTTCCGCTGATCGGCGACGCCGAGGAACGCGACGCCATGGTCAACACCGTCGCCCCCGTGTGGGACGGCAACGAGACCTGGCTGGTGCTGGGCGGCGCGGGACTGCTGGCCGCGTTTCCGCTGGCGTATTCGGTGATCCTGAGCGCGCTGCACCTGCCGCTGGTGTTCATGCTGCTGGGGCTGATCTTCCGCGGCGTGGCGTTCGAGTTCCGCTTCAAGGCCGACCCGCGCCACCGCGCGCTATGGGACCGCGCTTTCGTGCTCGGCTCGCTCTGCGCCACCTTCTTCCAGGGCGTGACGCTGGGCGCCTACATCGAAGGCATCCCGGTGGTCGACCGCGTCTACCAGGGCGGGCCGTGGCACTGGATCAGCCCGTTCTCGCTGTTCACCGGCGCGGGCCTGGTGGTGGCGTATGCGCTGCTGGGCTGCACCTGGCTCATCATGAAGACCGAGGGCCGCCTGCATCGCCACATGTGCGCGCTGGCGCGGCCGCTGACGCTGGCGCTGCTGGCGGTGATCGCCGCGCTCAGCGTGTGGACGCCGCTGGCGCAGCCGCATATCGCCCAGCGCTGGTTCAGCCTGCCCAACATGTTCTGGTTCCTGCCGGTGCCGCTACTGGTGGCGGCCGCCGGCATCGACCTGATGCGCCGCGTGCGCGGCGCGCCCGCCGCGGGGCCGTTCGTGCTGGCGCTGTGCCTGGTGTTCCTGGGCTACAGCGGCCTGGGCATCAGCATCTGGCCGGCCGTGATCCCGCCCGACGTGTCGATCTGGACCGCGGCCGCGCCGCCGCAGAGCCTGGGCTTCGCCCTGGTCGGCGCGCTCGCCATCATTCCGATTATCCTGATGTACACCGCCTGGTCCTATTACGTGTTCCGCGGCAAGGTGCGCACCGGCGAGGCGTTTCACTGATGGCCGCGCCGACCTCCCTGCCCTCCTGGCGCAGCCGGCTGCTGTGGCTGCTGTTGATCTGGGCCGGCGGCGTGGCGTCGCTGGGCCTGGCCGCCGGCGCGCTGCGGCTGGTGATGCGCGCCATCGGCATGTCGACCTGAACCGCAGTCCTCCACGGATCCCCCCATGAAGCGCTATGAACGGCTGACCGAAGAAATCACCGCCTCGATCCTGTCGGGCCTGCTGCAGGCGGGCGACCGGCTGCCCTCGGTGCGCCAGACCAGCGCCAGCCGTGGCGTCAGCCCGTCGACGGTGTTCAAGGCCTATTACCTGCTGGAAGCGCGCGGCCTGATCCGCGCGCGCGACCGCTCGGGCTACTACGTGCTGCGCGCCTCGCAGGCCGCGCTGCCCGAGCCCGACGGCCTGTCCAGCGCCGCCGCCGGCCGCCATCCGGTCGATGTCAGCGACAACGTGCTGCAAGTGCTCAACGCCACCCTGCGGCGCGACATGCTGCCGTTCGGCTCGGCCTTTCCCAGCCCGTCGCTGCTGCCCTACGGCCGGCTGGCGCGCTACATGGCGACCACGGTGCAGCAACTGGACCCGTGGGGGTCGATCGACGATCTCAGCCCCGGCGACCCCGCGCTGCGCCGCGCCATCGCGCTGCGTTACCTGGCCGACGGACTGACGGTGCCGGTGGACGACATCATCATCACCAACGGCGCGCTCGACGCGCTCAACCTGTGCCTGAGCGCGGTCACGCGGCCGGGTGACGCGGTGATCGTCGAATCGCCGACGTTCTACGCCGCCCTGCAGTCGCTCGAACGCAACCAGTTGCACGCCATCGAGGTGGCCACGCATCCTCGCGAAGGCATCGACCTGCAGGCGCTGGAGCGGGCCATCGTGCAGCACCAGCCGCGCGCCTGCTGGCTGATGACAACCTTCCAGAATCCGCTGGGCAGCCTGATGCCCGAGGCCAAGAAGGAAGCGCTGGTCCGGCTGCTGGCGCGCCACGGCGTGGCGCTGATCGAGGACGACGTCTACGGCGAACTGTACTTCGGCGCCACGCGGCCGCGTCCCGCCAAGGCCTTCGACACCGAGGGCATGGTGATGCACTGCTCGTCGTTCTCCAAGACGCTGGCGCCGGGCTATCGCGTCGGGTGGGTCGCGGCCGGGCGCTACACCCGCGCCATCATGCGCAACAAGCTCACCACCAGCCTGGCCACCGCCGCGCCGACGCAGGCGGCGATTGCCGCCTATCTGGCGCAGGGCGGCTACGACCGCCACCTGCGCCAGTTCCGCCAGACGCTGGCCTTGCAGCAGGGCGAGATGCTGCAGGCGGTGGCGCGCTACTTCCCCAAGGGCACGCGCGCCACGCGGCCGCTGGGCGGCTACTTCACCTGGGTCGAGCTTCCGGCGCGCATCGACACCCTGCGCCTGCACCGCGCCGCGCTCGACCATGGCATCAGCATCGCGCCGGGGCCGTTGTTCTCCAGCTCAGGCGCGTTCGGCAACTTCCTGCGGCTGAACTGCGGCCATCCCTGGAACGAGGCGATGGAGCAAGGCATGGCGACGCTGGGCAAGCTGATGGCGACATGAAATACGCGATATTGATACAGATGGAAACCCCGGCCCGCCGGACATCGCCTTAGAGTGCCAAGCCTTCAAAGTTCAGGACGGTGCCGCGTCGCGGCCCGCTGCTCGCATGACGGCTTCCTTTCCTCGCATCCTGCCGCGCTACGCGCTTGGCTGCTACCTCGGCGCGGCTGCGCTGCTCTACCTGTTCGCCGCGCAACTGCTGGCCACCGTCGACATCTGGCTGCTGCCGCGCCGGCTGCTGGTCGAGATGCTGCGTTATCGCGCCATGTGGCTGATCTTCTTCCTGACCCTGCCGACCGTGGGCTACCTGTTGTGGCGCGGCTCGGACCTGGTCGCCTGGTGGCGCGCGCCCGCCACGCTGACGCTGGATGAGCGGGCGCTGCATCTGGGCGCGCTCACGGTGCCCTACGGCGACGTCGCTTCGATGCGCCATCGGCACAACCGCGATCACCTGCTGCTGACGCTCGGCAATGGCCGGCGCGTGCGGCTGCGGCTGGCGATCTGGGACCATGCCGACGCATTGCTCGACCTGCTGGACGCGCGCGTGGGTGGCCATCTCGAAGCCGACGTCCGGCGCCGCATCGATGCCGGCGCCACCGTCTCCTTCGGCGCGCTGGGCATGAACGCGGCCGGCCTGGTCCACAAGGGCCGGCCGATCCCGTGGGCCAGCATCGACACCATCCGCACGCAATCGGACAGCGAAGGCATGGAGACCGACGAGACGCTGATCATCGTCGCGCGCGGCAAGACCCACAAGGTCGACCGCTCCGGCATCGACAACGAGCCGGTGCTGCTGGCCTGCCTGCGGCATTACCTGCCCGCCTGATTCAACGCCCGCCCGCATGGCGGCCATTCACCCTTAGCCCTTCAACCCAGACATGGAAATCTACAGCTCCGCCTCGCACCAAGCCCAGACCCTGGCCGATCGCCCGGTCTACCACTCGCGCAACCGCCTCATCGCCGGCGCCGTCATCTGGACAGTGGCCGCGGTGGCATTCGGCGCGCTGGCCGCGCGCGCCCGCGGCAATCTGGGCGGCATGGCGTTCTTCGCCGCCATCGCGGCCATCGGCGTGTGGCTGGTGATCCGCTGCCTGATGCGCGCGTTCGGCGCCCCCAAGCCCGTCATCACCTTCACCCGCGAAGGCCTGCGCGTGACGGACGGCACGCTCATCCCGTGGCGCGCCATCAACGAGAACACCTACGTCAACCAGACCTACGTCGGCATTCCGATCGGCCGCCAGATCCAGCTTAAGACCTCGCTGCCGGATCGCAAGCGCGTGCTGATCCCGGCCATGGCGCTGGCGATCAGCGGCGACGAATACCTGGCCCTGTGCGACGCCTACCAGGCAGGTTGACGCCTCACCGCTGAGGCGGGACGCCGCCGCGCAACACGCTCAGTTCGCGGTGGCGCCGGAATCCTTCACGGCCTGCGCCCAGGCCGCGATCTCCCGGTCGATGAACGCGCCGAATGCGGCCGTATGCAGGGTCGATGCCTGCGCCCCCTCTTCCATCAGGCGCTGCCGGACCGTCGGCGCGGCCAAGGCCCCGCCCAAGGCTTCGTTCAAGCGCGCCACGACCGCGTCCGGCGTGCCCGCCGGCGCCACCACGCCGTGCCACGACAGCGCCTGGAACCCCGCCAGGCCCGACTCCGCCATGGTCGGAATCTCGGGCAATGCCGGCGAGCGCTGCGGCGAGGTCACCGCCAGCGCGCGCAGCGTGCCCGCCTTGACGTGCGGCAGCACGCCAGGAATGGTTGTGAACATGAAGTCGATCTGACCGCCGATCAGGTCAGTGATGGCCGGACTGCCGCCCTTGTACGGCACATGCGTGAACTGCAGGCCGGCGGCCCGTTTGAACATCTCGCCGGCCAGGTGGCCCGGCGTCCCCGCCCCGGCAGAACCCATGTTGCTGCGATCGCCCTGCGCCTTGACGTAGGCGATCAGGTCGGACACGGTCGCGGCCTTCACGTTGGGACCGACCACCAGCACGTTGGGCACGGTGGCCAGCAGCGTGACCGGCGCGAAGTCCTTGACCGCGTCATACGAGATGCGCGAATACAGCGACGGGTTGATGCCGTGCGTGCTGGCGGTCGCCAGCAGCAGCGTATAGCCGTCGGGCGCGGCCGATGCCACCTGCTTGGCGGCGATGGTGCCGTTGGCGCCGCCCTTGTTGTCGATCACGATGGTCTGCCCCAGCGTCTTCGCCGCCTCGGCCGCCACCGTGCGCGCCAGGATGTCGGAGGTGCCGCCGGCCGAATGCGGCACGACCAGCGTGATGGGCTTGGCGGGAAAGGTCTGCGCGTGCGCGGCCGGCAGCGCCGGCAGCAGACAGGCGGCGGCGAATGCCGCGCGGGCAAGGCGATGAGGGATCATGCAAGTCTCCTGGGGAATATTGGGATCGCGGCGTCTTCGAGGACGCCGTCATGCGCGGAGCGGCCGGCGGGCGGCCGCTCCGCGGCTCAATCGGCGCCCAACTGCAACTTGTCGGGCTGCCGCTTCTCGATCGACCACTTCAACAGCGCGGCCGAGCGATAGATGCCATGGGCGAATTTGCCGTAGGGCAAGGTCAGGAACAGCGCCATCACCACGCCCAGGTGCACTGCCAGCAGCAGGGCCATGGCGCCGGTATCGCGGCCGGCCAGCAGCGCCAGGCCGGTGGCGCTGGTCAGCAGCAGCAAGGCGATGAAACCCCGGTCCATCGGCTTCTGCGCCGCGTCGCCCTGCAGCGGATGGCGCTTCAGGTTCAGCCACAGCAGGCCCGCCGGCCCGATCAACAGGCCGATGCCGCCCGCCGTGCCCAGCAGCACCGGCGCGCTCCAGAACGGATACGGCGCCTGCTGCCCCAGCAGGTAGTGATACAGCGTGGCCACGCAGGTCGCGGCAAAGCACAGCATGAAGCCGTAGAACGTGAAATGGTGGAAGCGCCGGCGCCACAGGGTGAACGCATCATCGGCGTTGTTGCAGCCCTTGCCATGGCCGCCGTCCAGGTAGCGCAGGCGCAGCGCATCATGCGCGGCCTCGGCCACCGCCGCGCCGCTGGCCGCGCCTGGGCTGACGTCGCGCCAGAAGCGCGCCGCGCCGATGCCCAACGCCAGCATGGCGAAGCCGAACACCGCGCCGAACATCAGCGCCAGCGTGTTGTGCGGGAACACCGCATAGAAATTGCCCGCCATGGGCGCGTGGAACAGCCCGCCCGTCAGCATCACCGTCAATGCCAGAAACAATGCCAGTCCCGCCGCCGTGGCCAGCGACAGCGCCAGCCCGTTGCGCCGGTACAGTTTGCCCAGCACGGCCGGAAACGCGTACTCGGTGTAGGTCTGCAGCCGCACCTTGGCCATGGCCTGCGGCACGTTCACCGCGAACTCGTGCGGCGGCGCGTACTGACAGGCGTGCAGACAGGCGCCGCAGTTGTGGCACAGGTTGGCCAGGTAGTTCAGATCGGCCTTGCCGAATTCCAGGCGCCGGGTCATGGCCGGGAAGACGGCGCAAAAGCCTTCGCAATAGCGGCAGGCATTGCAGATCTGCATGACGCGCGCCACTTCGGCTTCGTCGGTGCTGAGCGCGGCGCCACGGCCATGCCAGCGCACCGGCTGTTCGACCATCGCCGGCGCGGCCTGCGCGAACGATTGGGCCTCGCGGGCCAGGGTTTCAAGCTGCCGCATGCTGTGCTCCTGCGTGATGCGATTGGCGCGCGGCGGCCGCGGCGCGCGTGCCGGCAATCCGGCCGAACGCGGTGCCGATGGACATGCCGACGCCCGCCGTGTAGCCCTTGCCCAGCACGTTGCCCGCCATCATCTCGCCGGCCACGAACAGGTTGTCGCTGGGCACGCCGTTGAAGCGGACCGCGGCGGTCTCGTCCACCTTCAGGCCCAGATAGGTGAAGGTGATGCCGGGCCGCAGCGCGTAGCCGTAGAACGGCGCGGTGTCGATGGGCCGGGCCCAGTGGGTCTTGGCGGGCGCCAGGCCCTCGGTGCGGCAGTCGTCCAGCGTCGTGTGGTCGAAGGTGCCGGTCCTACAGGCCTGGTTGTATGCGCGGATGGTGTGCTCGAACGCCGCCGGGTCCAGTCCCAGTCGCCGCCCCAGTTCCGCCACGGAATCGGCGGTGACGCCGGGAAACACCGGCGGCATGAAACGGCCCACGGCCTTGGCGTCGATGATGGAGTAGGCGATCTGCCCCGGCTGCATGGCCGTCAGGCGGCCCCAGATGGCGTAGCGCTTGGGCCAGAAATCCTCGCCCTCGTCGTAGAAGCGTTGCGCGTCGCGGTTGACCACCACGCCCAGCGAGACGCAGTCGATGCGGGTGCAGATGCCGCCGTCGTACAGCGGCGCGCGCGCGTCGATGGCCACGCAATGCGACTGCGACGGATCGCCGATGCGGTCGGCGCCGGCGTCCAGCATGAACTTGAGCAGCACGCCCTGGTTGTAGCGGGTGCCGCGGATGAGGAAATTGTCGGCCGGCCATTCGCCGCGCTCGTTGCGGCCCCAGGCCTCGCGCAGCCAGTCGCGGTTGGACTCGAAGCCGCCCGCCGCCAGCACGCAGGCGCGCGCCTCGATGCGCTCGGCGCCGATGCGGGCGGCCTTGAAGCGGCCGTCCCGCAGTTCCAGCGCGTCCACCGGCGCGTCGTAGCGGATGCGCACGCCCAGGGCCTCGGCGCTGCGGTAATAGGCATTGACCAGCGCCTTGCCGCCGCCCATGAAGAAGGCGTTGGTGCGGGCCACGTGCAGCGCGCCCGACAGCGGCGGCTGGAAATTGACGCCATGGCGCCGCATCCAGTCGCGACAGGTGGCGGATTCGCGGATCACCAGCCGCGCCAGTTTCTCGTCGGTCTGGCCGCCGGTGACCTTGAGCAGGTCCTGCCAGTATTCATCTTCCGGATAGGCGTCCACCAGCACGTCCTGCGGCGCGTCGTGCATGCAGCGCAGGTTGCGCGTGTGCTGCGAATTGCCGCCGCGCCATTCGCGCGGCGCGGCCTCCAGCAGCAACACGCTGGCGCCCGCCTCGCGCGCCATCAGGGCCGCGCACAGCGCCGCGTTGCCTCCGCCTATCACCAATACATCGACCATGTCATCGTTCCCGGATCAAGGAACGGACTGTAGGCCGACGACGCGCGCCGCGATATCAGCGCGCCGTCAACGGGTCTTCATGATTCGTGAAGGGCGGTATTCCGCCACTGTGTGAGTACCGCTCATGGGCAGCACGCGCCGCCCGCTCAAGACGCATGCAGCGCGGTCACCGCCCATTTGCCGTCGCGCGCCAGGGTGCGCGAGACGTCGGCCAGCACCAACCTCGCGGCCAGCGCCGCCGGCGACAATTCGTCGTCCGACAGGCTGGCCAGCAGGTTGGGCCGGAACAGGTCGGCGTCGTCGATCCGCGCCATGGCCAACTGCCCCGGCGCGATGCGGGCGGTGGCGGAACTGGGCTGGATGGTGGCGGCGTAGCCCAGTTGCACCACCTCCATCAACAACGCCAGGCCATCGACTTCGGCCACCACGCGGGGCGTCAACCCGCGCTGCTGGAATCCCCGGCTGACCAGGGCGCGCAGCCCGTGGCGGCCGCTGGGCAGCACCAGCGGCAGGCCCGCGATCTCCTCCAGGCGGGTGGCGGGGCCGGCGGGCAGGCCCGTCATGCCGCGCCCGGCGCACAGGTACAGGGGCTCGTCCAGCAACGGCGTCACGCTCCAGCGGCGCGCCGCTTCGGCATGGAACACGATGGCCAGGTCGAGCTGGCGGCCGTTGAGCATGTCGGCCAGGTGGCCCGACAACGCCTCGACCAGGTGCAGGCGGATGTCCGGATAGCGCGCGTTCATGGCCTGCACGAACGGCGCCCCCAGGATGGAGGCGGTCGTGGACGACAGGCCGACGCTGACGTGGCCGGCCAGGCGCGCCTGCTGCGCGGCATGGACGGCGTCGTCGGCATGGCGCAGCGCGAGCTGTGCCTGGCGGAAAAACGCCAGCCCGGCATCGGTGGGCACCACGCCGCTGGCGCTGCGTTGCAGCAGCCGGGTGGCCAGCTCGCCTTCGAGCCGGCTGATCTGCTGGCTGAGCGCCGACGTCACCATGCCCAGCGACATGGCCGCGCGGCCGATGCTGCCGGCTTCGACGACGCGAACGAAATAACGAAGCTGGCGCAGTTCCATGGCGGGCCCGGGACGATCACGAGGGAAGACTCGCCGATTGTAGGGCGTGGAGCGCGCCATCCCCCTGCCCGGATCCGGGCCGCCCCGGACGGGACAGGCCCGCGCGTCCGGCTCGGTTGCTCAATAGCGCGCGTCCTTGGGCTTCTTGCCGTCCGGCCAGTCCTTGTCCTTGGGCGGAAAGTCCGGCCGCGGCATGTGGGTGAAGTACTCGGCCACGTCGACCGCGTCCTGGTCGGACAGCACCTTGCCCTCGCCCCAGTTGCCATGGGTATTCACGCCCATCGGCATGCTGTTGCGGATGAAGGCCGCCGCCTTGTAGGTGCGGGCCAGTCCGGCGCCGATGTTGAACGATTCCTCGCCCCACAACGGCGGGAACACGATATTGCCGGCGCCGTCGCGCTTGCCTTCGCCATTGGCGCCGTGGCAGGCGGCGCATTGCGCCGCGTACAGGGTCTTGCCGCGGGCCGCATCGGGCACCAGCTTGGTGTCGATGGGCCAGGCATTCTTGATCTGCACCTGGGCGCCGTGCGGCACGTCCTGCGCCAGCCACTTCATGTAGGCCAGCATCGCCAGCATTTCCGGCGACTCCTTGTCCAGCGGCTTGCCGTTCATCGAGCGTTGGAAACAGCCGTTGATGCGGTCCGCCAGCGTCACTTCGCGGCCCGCGCGCGGATTGAACTGCGGGAACGAATTGACCGAATTGATGTAGGGCGCGCCCAGCGGCTTCTTGCCCTGCTGTACATGGCAGCTACTGCAATTGAGGCTGGCGCCGGTATTGTCCGGCAGCAGCCGGCGGGTCTCGTTGAGCAGGCGCTGGCCGTAGCGGATCTGCTCGGCGTTGGGCGCCTTGTCGATCAGGGTGTCGGACGGAATGGTGTAGTCGGGCAGCCGCTTGCCGTCCTTGTCGAGCACGGCGAAAGTCCTGGTTTCGCCGACCGGCGCCGGCGGCGCCGCCAACGCGGCCAGGCCGCCCCCGGCCACCAGCGCCACCGCGGCGGCGATCTTGTAGAGCTTATTCATGCTTGCCTCCCGACACGATGTTCGGCTTCTTGCTGGCCAGGAAACCACGGATGTGCGCGACCTCGTCGCTGGCGATCGGCGGCGCCTGGTTGGTCCAGGCCGTGCGGATGAAGTTGATGACGTCGGTGATGTCCTGGTCGCTCAGGTGGTTGAAGCGCGGCATCGCAAAGGCCATGGCGTCATGGCCATTGGCGGGCATCCTGCCGCCTTCCAGCGTGATCTGGATGATGGACTGGGGGTTCTGCGCGAAGATGGCCGAGTTGCCCGCCAGGGCCGGGAAGATGCGCGGCATGCCCCGGCCATCGGCGCGGTGGCAGATGACGCAATGCTCCATGTAGATCACCGCGCCGCGCGAGTCGTAGCGGCCGGCCAGCAGCGACGCCGTGGTGTCGTCCGCCTTGGCCGGGAACACCGGCGCCTTGCCGGGCACCGGCGGCAGCTTCTTCAGGTAAGCGGCGATGCTGGCCAGGTCGTCGTCGGTGAAATAGCGCGTGCTGTGCTCGACCACGTCGGCCATGGCGCCGAACACCGCCACCCGGTCGGTGCGGCCGGTCTTCAGGAACAGGGCGATGTCGGCCGCGCTCCAGGAGGCCAGGCCGCGGGCCTCGCCGCGCAGGCTCTTGGCGCGCCAGCCGTCGATCACGGCGCCCGACAGGAAGGCGTCGCCGTCGGCCATGGACAGCGCCTTTTCCTGGTAGGCCAGGCCGCGCGGCGTGTGGCAGGCGCCGCAGTGGCCCGGGCCTTCCACCAGGTAGGCGCCGCGCCTGATCTGCTCGTCGGCCCCCGCTGGCGCGGCGAAGTCGCGCTTGCCGGCGAACAGCAGTTGCCACCAGGCCATGGGCCAGCGCATGTTCAGGGGCCACGGGATGGTGGAGTCGGCGCTGGGTTTCTCCACGGGTTCGACCTGCGACATGAAGTAGGCATAGAGCGCCTGGATGTCGCGGTCGGGCATGATGGCGTACGACGGATACGGCATGGCCGGATAGAGCGCCGCGCCGTCCTTGCGGATGCCGTACTGCACCGCGTTCTTGAAATCGGCGTAGCTGTAGGCGCCGATGCCGCTGGCCTTGTCGGGCGTGATATTGGAAGAGTAGATAGTGCCGACCGGCGTCTGCATCGCCAGGCCGCCCGCGAAGGGCTTGTCGCCCGGCACGCTGTGACAGGCGACACAGTCGGCGGTGCGCGCGAGGTAGGCGCCGGCTTCGGCCAGCCGGCGATCCTGCGGATCGACGGCGGCGGTGGCGTCCGTCTTGCGGATGGCGGTCAACAGGTGCGCGCCGCCGATGCCGCCGCCTATTCCCAGCAGCGCCACCAGCGCCACCGCCTTGATCCCGAAATGCTTCATTCTGACCCTCCGTTGCGTGCCGGGCAGCGCGCACGTCGGGGGTTCGTACTGCGTCGTCCAGCTTATGGAGGCAGCTTACGCCTTTCAGTAATAACCATATTACCGAAAAGCATTAAAGGATCGGGGTTGTTTGACGGGGCGCAAACCACTGCGCGTCCTCCGACTCATTAACAGGGCAAGAATCGGGAAGCGGTCAGATTTGGGGCGGGAGCGGCGGACCTGGCGGCCGCGCCGACCCGCGCCAATGACCACCCTCAGCCCGGGATCGTCAGACCCTTGACCACCGCCGGACGCGCCACGAAGGCCTCCAGCACGCGGGCGACGTTCTTGAACTGCGAGAACTCGACCAGATCGCCGGCGCCATAGAAACCGACCAGGTTGCGCACCCACGGCAGGATGGCGATATCGGCAATGGTGTATTGCTCGCCCATGACCCAGTCGCGCCCTTCCAGGCGCTTGTCCAGCACGCCCAGCAGGCGCTTGGATTCGGCCACGTAGCGGTCGCGCGGACGCTTGTCCTCGTAGTCCTTGCCGGCGAACTTGTGGAAGAAGCCCAACTGGCCGAACATCGGGCCGATGCCACCCATCTGGAACATCACCCATTGCAGGGTCTCGTAGCGGCCGGCGGTGTCGGCCGGGATGAACTGGCCGGTCTTGCTGGCCAGGTACACCAGGATGGCGCCGGACTCGAACAGCGCCAGCGGCTTGCCGTCCGGACCGTTGGGGTCGAGGATGGCCGGGATCTTGTTGTTCGGGCTGAGCGACAGGAATTCCGGCGAGAACTGGTCCTGCGAGTCGAAACTGACCCGATGCGGCTCATAGGGCAGGCCCAGCTCTTCCAGCAGGATCGACACCTTGACGCCGTTGGGCGTGGGCAGCGAATACAACTGGATGCGGTCGGGATGCTGGGCCGGCCATTTCCGGGTGATGGCGAACGCGTCGAGGGAGGACATGCGGGGGAGCTCCTGGAGATCCGGTGGCGGTAAGGGATGACGATCGTGACAGGCGGGACGCCTGGCTGGCGCCCCGCGCGCGTCGGGCAAATGTAGCGCAAATCGCCCGCAAGCAAACGCCCGCCGGCCGCGCCGCGGGCTCCCACGGCGCAACACAGTGTTCCAGCGGAAAGCCCATCGTCAGCGGCCCCGGCGGCGAAGGCTCCAGCCTGCTCCCCCACGCCCCGGGCAGCGCGCGGCCGCGCCATCCACAGCCGCGCCCGGCGCGTCGGCCTCAGGCGTGGTTCTTCTGCGGCAGCACGGTCAAGGCCACCAGCGCCACCACGCAGGCGCCCATCACGTACAGCGCCGGCGCGAAGGCCACGCCGGTGGTGTAGGTGATCCAGGTCAGGATGGCCGGCGCGAAGCCGCCCAGCACCGTCACCGCGGTGTTGTAGGCCAGGGACATGCCGGACGAGCGCACCGCCGTCGGGAACACCTCCGACAGCGCCGACGGCGCGGTGCCGACGTACAGCGCCACCAGCAGGCAGAACGACGACTGCACCACGATCAGCGCGAGCTGCGTATGGTTGGCCTGCAGCCACATCATCAGCGGATACACCGCGATCAGCAGCAACAGCGCCGAGGCGCGCAGCACGGCGCGCCGGCCGTAGCGGTCGGACAGCGTGCCCGAGAAGAAGCAGCCGCCGATCAGGAAAAGGTTGCCGATCAGCGCGCCCAGGAAGGCCTGAGAGCTGGTGAAACCCATGCTCTTTTGCACGTAGATCGGCATGAAGATGATCAGCGCGTAGGGACCGATGGCCCACAGCACCGACATGCACAGGCCGGTGAACAGCTCGCGCGGATAATCGCGCAGCACGCTCAACAGCGGTGCCTTGACGGGCTTGCCGCTGGCGGCCTGGCGCTGCTGTTCCTCGCGGAAATGCGGCGTCTCGTCCAGCGTGCGGCGCATCCACAGGCCCACCGGCGCGATCGACAGGCCGACGATGAACGGAATGCGCCAGCCCCATTCGCCCACCTGGTCTTCCGTCAGCAGCGTCGTGACCAGCGTGGCGACCAGCGCGCCCAGCAGGTTGGAGATGCCCATGCTGGCCTGCAGCCACGAGGCATACTGGCCACGCTTGCCGGCGGGCGCGTGCTCGACCAGGAAGGCGGTGGCGCCGCCCACTTCGCCGCCGGCCGAGAAGCCCTGCAGCATGCGGCCGCAGACGATCAGCAGGGGCGCGCCCACGCCGATGGCGGCGTACGGCGGCGCGATGGCGATCAGCAGCGTGCCCAGCGCCATCAGCATGATGGTCATGGTCAGCGCCGCCTTGCGGCCGGCGCGGTCGCCATAGGCCCCCAGCACCAGCGCGCCCAGCGGCCGCACCACGAAGCCCAGCCCGAAGGCCAGGAACGAGGCCATCAGTTGCACCGTCGGATCGGCATTGTGGAAGAAGTTCTGCCCGATATACACCGCGAATAGCGCGTAGACCGAAAAGTCGTACCACTCCAGCGCGTTGCCGATGGAGGCGGCGATGACCGCCTTCTTGGCGCCCTTGTGCTCGTCGGCGCCCGCGTGGGCGGCATTGCCCCCCGCCATCCCCGCGCCCGGGTTGATTGCGATGTTTTTCATTGACGTTCCCGTTGATTCGCCCCGTGTCCGGGGCTGTTATGTGTTGCCTTTCAAACCCGCGTCGCCATCGTGTCGATGCGGTCGATGTCCTTCTTGCCGACTCCGCCCAGCGCGTAGCCGGTGAAGTCCATGCCCAGTGCCTTCTCGACGATGGGGTAGACCGACGCGTCGGTGACACTCGATGACAGCGGGATGTGCTGCTTGGACACGTGCAGGATGGACACCTGCAGGCCCTCGCGCAGCTTGCCGGCGCTGACCGGATTGCCGTCGGCGTCCAGCGTGGTGATCACGTCCGGATAGCAGGCGATGCGCACGCCCTGCGCGTCGGTCACAGCCATGTGTTCGTTCATGACGTGGATGACGCGCTTGCCCGCGCCCTCGCCGATTTCGATGGTGCCGATGTCGAAGGCTTCCTCGGTGTACTTGAGCGTGTTGCGCGCCACCTTGCCCGAACCGATGATCTCGCCCTGCGTGGCCTTGCAGATGGCCTCGATGATGGCGCTGCCGCCCTTGGGCTGCGCCGCCAGGATCGCCTCGCCCAGCGCCAGCGCGCGGCTGATGCCGCCCAGCGCGGCGTGGCGCCGCACGTAGGACGCGCGGATCGGGTTGCGGCAACTGGCGATGAAGCCGCCAGCCATGTCGGCGGCGCGGCGCAATACCGGCGACACCTTGCCGGTGGCGCCATGCACGGTCAGCTCCATATAGGCATTGTTGGCGCGGTTGCCGCCCACGGCGCACTGGATCATCGGCTCGGGGCTGCCGGCCAGGCCCAGCGAGCCCATGTCGCCGGTGGGATGGGCGCGGATATCGCCCACCGCGTCCACCACCTTGGTGCCCAGCACCGCCGACGGCAGCCAGCCGTTGAGCGTGCTGGACATGCCGTTCTGGCCGATGATGAGGCCATACAGGCGCTCGCCCAGCGCATCCTGCAGGCGCTCGGCCGCCTTGACGTAGTCGATGCCCAGCATCTGCCAGTCGGTCAGGCCGCCCGGCGCGCCAATGGCGGCGGCGGTGGCGATCCAGGCGTCATCGGGCACTTCGTCCATCGACACCAGCTCGGGCCGGCCGATGGTCACAGCCAGCGATCCCAGTTCGCGGCCATGCTCGGCCCAGCCGCCCCCGCCACAGGCGAATACCGAGCCGCCCCTGACCGCGGCCTCGACGTCCCGCATCGTCAAGATTCTTCCCATTGCTGCACCCTTCCTTTCCCGATTGCGTTAGCAGCGCCAGCGGCGCGCGCGCTAGACAGACGAGCGCATCATAGGAACCAATCCCTTTAATGTCGTATTACCTTTTATGCCTTGTTCATAACATTGGGTTAACGGTGGGGCGCGCCCCGGGCAAGGGGCAATCCCGGGACGGAACGGACCTAGGGATATCCCCAGGCGGCGGCAGGGGGAAGATCAGGCGCCGGCAGGCAGATCCAGTGTCACCAGCACGTCGATGAAGGCCTGCGCCAGCCGCGACAGCGGCTGCAATTGCAGGTGGAACACGTTGACCGGCGCGTTGACCGTGTCGGCGATCGGCACCGTCACCACATCCGACCAGATCGGCCCGGCCACGGTGATCTCGTCCGCCAGCGCCACGCCGGCGCCGGCCTGCACCAGGGCGCAGGCCACGTGCGCCTGCTGCACCTCGATGCGCGGCTCGGGCTGCGCGTCCTCGGCGCCGAACAGCTTGTGCACCAGCATGCCGAAGGGAATGTCGGCGCTGTAGCCGATCAGCGGCTCGCGCGCCAGTTCGGCGGCGGTGACCTGGCGGCGTCCGGCCAGCGGATGGCCGGCGGGAAGCACCGCGACGATGCGGTTCTCGTACAGCGGCCGGGTCGCCAGGCTGGGATGGTTCACGGGCATGTAGGCCACGCCCAGCTCGACCTGCTGGGTCAGCAGCGACTGTTCCATCGCCGCCGGAATCTGCGTCTGCAGCACGATGCGGATTTCCGGATGCAGTTGGCGAAAACGGGCGATGGCGCGCGGCAGCAGCGACTGGCCCAGGCTCGGGCTACAGGCCAGGCGCAATTGGCCCTCGCGGTTCTCGGCCAGGTTGTCGGCCACCTCGTTGACGCGCTGCACGTTCTGGTAAAGCGCGGTCACTTCGACGAACAGCCGACGCGCCTCCGGCGTGGGGTAGAGCCGCCCCTTGATGCGCTCGAACAGCATCAGGCCCAGGCGCTGCTCGGTGTAGGCGATCAGCCGGCTGACGGCCGGCTGGGACACGAACAGCAGCTTGGAAGCGCCGCTGATCGAGCCGCTCAACATGATGGCGCGGAAGACCTCGATCTGGCGCAGATTCAATTTCATATGCTTAACCTGATGTTAATTCCCATGCACATATAAGCATAAGACGTTTTGAATCGCGCTTACTACACTGCCCTACAGTTCTTCATTGGATGGAAGGGGTCATGAGCGATTTCGATTGGGTGGTGCGCGGCAATATCGTCGATCCGCACGTTATCGTGGAAAACGGCTGGCTGGCCGTGCGGGACGGCAGGATCGCCGCGCGCGGCATCGGCGCGCCCCCCGCGGCGCGCGACAGCGTCGACGCCAGCGGGCAGTGGATCATTCCCGGCGTGGTCGACGGCCAGGTGCACTCCGGCAGCCAGGCCAACCAGGAAGGCCTGGGCTGGGCCTCGCGCGCGGCCGCCGCCGGCGGCGTCACGGTCATGGTCGACATGCCCTACGACGATCCCGAGCCGGTCGCCTCGCGCCCGCACCTGGACGCCAAGATCGCCGAGGTCGAGCGCGACTGCCACGTCGACGTGGGGCTGTTCGGCACCCTGAACAAGGAACACGGCCTGGCGGCCGCCGCCGGCCTGATCGAAGGCGGCGTCTGTGCCTTCAAGTTCTCGACCTTCGAAGCCACCCCGGGCCGCTTCCCGCGTATCGAGGAAGACGACCTGTACGAGGCCTTCCGCCTGATCGCGCCGTCCGGCCTGGTGTGCGGCGTGCACAACCAGATGCAGGAAATGACGCGCAAGAACATCGCCCGCCTGATCGAGGCCGACGACACCGGCTGGGATGCCTTCATGCGCGCCCATACGCCGCTGATCGAGAACCTGGCCACCGCGCTGATCTACGAGATCGGCGCCGAGACCGGCGCCCGCGCCCACGCGGTGCACGTCTCGACCTCGCGCGGTTTCGAGATCTGCAACATGTACCGCCGCAACGGCCACCGCGCCAGCATCGAGACCTGCGTGCAGTACCTGATGCTGAACCACGAGGAACACACGCGCCGCTTCGGCGCCAAGACCAAGCATTACCCGCCGATCCGCCCCAAGGCCGAGGTCGACCTGCTGTGGACCCACATCGCCAACGACGAATGCACCTTCGTGTCGTCGGATCACGTCAGTTGGGGCCTGGAGCGCAAGCAGAACCCCAACGTCTTCAAGAACTCGTCCGGCGGCCCGGGCCTGGAAACGCTGCTGCCGGCCTTCTGGACCGGTTGCGAGGAACACGGCATCTCGCCGTCGATGGTGGTGCGCCAGTTGTGCGACAACCCCGCGCGCCACTTCCTGCTGGATGACCGCAAGGGCACGCTGGAGGCCGGCAAGGACGCCGACATCGTCATCCTGACGCCGGAACGCCATGCCTACGATCCGTCCACCAGCCTGTCGGCGGTGCAATGGAGTTCGTTCGAGGGCCGCGAGTTCACCGTGCGCGTGGCCGGCACGTGGTGCCGCGGCCAGCAGGTCTATGACGGCCGCCGCATCGTCAACAACCCGGGCGACGGCCGCTTCCTGCGCCCGCGCAAGGCATGAACGGCATGGCCATGTCCTTTCCGCCGTTGAACGCCGAACGCCTCTGGGCCCGCGTCGAGACCCTGTCGCGCTACACCCTGCCCGACCAACCCTGGACCCGCCGCGCCTTTTCGCCGCTGTTCCTGCAAGCGCGCGAGTGGCTGCGCGGCGAGTTCGAGGCCGCCGGCCTGGCCACCCGCCTGGACGCCGGCGGCAACCTCATCGGCACGCGCGCCGGCCGCAACGCGCACCGCAAGCCCATCGCCACCGGCTCGCACTGCGACACCGTCATGAGCGGCGGCCGCTTCGACGGCATCATCGGCGTGCTGGCCGGCATCGAGGTCGCCCACACCATGCGGGAACACGGCATCGAACTGGAGCACCCGTTCGAGGTCATCGACTTCCTGTCGGAAGAACCCAGCGACTACGGCATCTCCTGCGTCGGCAGCCGCGCCCTGAGCGGCCAACTCAGCGCCGACATGCTGGCTGCCCGCAACGCCGACGGCGAGACGCTGGCGCAGGGCATCGCCCGCATCGGCGGCGACCCCAGCGCGCTGGCCCGGCCCCTGCGCGGCCCGGACGGCACCGCCGCCTTCGTCGAACTGCACATCGAGCAAGGCCCCGTGCTGGAAAGCCGCCAGCTGCCCATCGGCGTGGTCACCAACATCGTCGGCATCCGCCGCGTGCTGATCACGGTCGAAGGCCAGCCCGACCACGCCGGCACCACGCCCATGGACATCCGCCGCGATGCCCTTGTGGGCGCGGCCCGCATCATCGACGCCGCCAGCCGCCAGGCCAGCGCCGCCAGCGGCCATCCGCACTACGTGGTCGCCACCGTCGGCAAGCTCGCCATGACGCCCAACGCCGCCAACGCCGTGCCCGGCCGCGTCGAGCTGACGCTGGAAATGCGCAGCGACAGCAACCCGGTGCTGGACGCCTTCCCCGAAACCCTGATGGCCGGCGTGGCCGCCGACCTGAAGGCCCTGCGCCTGACCGCCGGCTTCGTGCAGTTGAGCCGGGCCCAGCCCACCGACTGCACCCCGCTGGTGATGGACGCGGTGCAGGCCGCCGCCGACCAGCTCGGCTACGCCAGCATGCGCCTGCCCAGCGGCGCCGGCCACGACGCCGTCTACATGGCGCCCACCGGCCCCATCGGCATGATCTTCATCCCCTGCCTGAACGGACGCAGCCACTGCCCCGAGGAGTGGATCGAGCCGGCGCAGTTGCTGGACGGCACCCGCGTGCTGTACCAGACCGTGCTGGAACTGGATCGCAGGTTGCGCGGCTAGCGCGGCGACCCAGCCGCGCCGGGCAGGACGCCGCGCACGGCCGCGGCGGCCAGCGCCAGCGGCAGCGCGATATCCCACTGCGCCAGGAACAATTCGAAGGTCGCCTCCCAGCGCGCCCAGGTGGCGCCGAATACCTGTGGGTCCGGCGGCCCGAGGTAGATGGCGAGCAATGCGGCCACCGCGACTAGCCCGGCGCGTCCAAGCGCCGGGAGACGGCTGCGCGCCAATCGCTCCGCCAGCGCCAGGGCCGCCGTCGCGGCCAGCCCAGCGAATGCCGCGTGCAGGAAGAAATCGACGCGCTCGTACATATAGGGCGCCTCGGGAATTTCCAACCCATAGCTGCCCGTGCGCAATTTGGCGGTCAGGCGGGCGCCGAACAAAGACGCGGTGGCGAAGAACAACAGGAAATCGCACAGGCGCGACAGGAATCTGGACATGCGTGATAGTCGGGAGACGGCGGGCAGCCCACAGCATGCCACAGAGCCGCTCCGCGTCGCCCACGCATGCGCCGGCCGGGCTACATTACCCGGCATCCCGACCACCCGCGCCACCGCCATGTCCGCCCTCCGCCTGTTCTGCCTGCTTGCGCTGCTCTGCCTGCCGCCCGGTTTGGCGTCGGCCGCCACGCTCACGGACCAGCGTTATGGTCCGGACGCCGCGCAACTTGCCGACGTCTATCTGCCCGCCGCGCCCGGCGCGCCGCTCGCCCCGATCCTGGTGCTGGTGCATGGCGGCTCCTGGTTGCACGGCGACAAGGCCGCACCCGATTTCATCCAGGGCAAGCTGGCGCGCTGGCTGCCGCTGGGCTTCGTGGTCGTCTCCGTCAATACCCGCCTGCTGCCCGACGCGGGGCCGCGGGAACAGGCCGAGGACCTGGGGCTGGCCGTGGCCTGGGCCCAGCGCGAGGCCGCCGGCTGGCGGGCCGATCCGGCGCGCATCCTGATCATGGGCCATTCCTCGGGCGGCCATCTGCAGGCCCTGCTGGCGGCCGACGCCCCGCTACGCGAGCGCACCGGCGCCCGCCCCTGGTTGGCCAACATCATCCTGGACGGCACGCCCTTCGATCTGCCGGGCATCATGGCCGCCGAGCACGCGCCGTTCTATGACAAGGCATTCGGCAGCGATCCGGCCTATTGGCGCGCCGCCTCGCCCGCCGCGCAACTGAGCGGCCCCAACCCGCCGACGCTGCTGGTCTGCTCGTCGTTGCGGCCGCACTCATGCCAGCGTTCGCGCGACTACGCGCAACGGTTGAGCGAGCACGGCGGCCAGGCGCAGGTGCTGCCGGTGGCGCGCAATCACGGGCAAATCAATACCGATGTCGGCGGCGACAACGAACAGACCCGGGCGATCATCGCATTCATCGATGCGCAATTGCGGCGCCAGCCCGCCCGCGCGGACACCCATGGACAATAGACGGGCAAACCCGCAACGCTGGCGCATCGGCGCCTGGCTGGCCTTGGGCGACGGCGTGCTGCTGGCCGGCGGCGCGGCGCTGTGCGCGCTGCCGCTGCTGGCCTGGGCGCTGCTGCCGGGCGCGGCCGCCCTGGCGGGCGTGGCGCTCACGCTGCCCGCGCTAGTGTCCGGCGTCATCATGCTCAGGACGCCGTTCAGCGCCGCCCCCGACACCAGCGAGGAAGGCCTGCCGCTGCGGCGTGACGACGCGCCCGGCCTGTTCGAAGCGCTCGACGGCATCCGCGACGCGATGGCCGCGCCGCCGCTGGATGCGATCTATCTCGACGGCGAATTCAACGCCGCCATCCGCCAACACCGCAGGCTGGGCGGCAAGACCCGCAACGTCCTGTGGCTGGGGCTGCCGCTGCTCGACATGCTGTCGCCATCGGCCTGCCGCGCCATCCTGGCACATGAATACGCCCACATCGCGCAACGTCATGGCCGCTACGCCGGCCGCGTGTATTTCGCGCGCCTGCAATGGCAGGAAGTCGCCCGCCGGCTGGACCGGCGCCGGCGCCTCTCCAGCGCGCCGCTGCGGCTGTTCGTGGCCTGGTACGTGCCGCGCTTCCTGGCGGTCAGCCTGGACTTCGCCCGGCAGTGCGAAGTCCAGGCCGATGCCGAAGCCGCGCGCGTCTGCGGCCAGCCCGCCATGGCCGAGGCGCTGTCGGCCATGGCGCTGCTATGGCGGGCGTTGCGCGACGCCTGGCCGGCGCTGCTCGCCGCCAGCGATCCGCCGCGGCCCTACGCGGCGTTGGCGGCGCGGGACGCGCTGGCCGCGCCTGCCGACGAAGCCGAAGCCCGCGTCTGGCTGCACGCCGCCCTCTGCGCCACGACCGCCGACGGCGATACACACCCGTCACTGGCGGATCGCCTGGCCGCGCTGGCGGCCGATCCGGCCCGGCCGTTGCCGTGGCGCCGCGCCGCCCCCACCGCCGCGCAGGCCTGGTTGTCCGGCCAGCGCGCGTCCCTGGCGGCCCGGCTCGACGCGTGCTGCGCGGCGCAATCGGCTGACGAGGCCGCGCAGGTCCGCCAGGAGCGGGAAGCGCTCACCGCCCAGTACCACGACCTGCTGCGCAAACGCCGCATCCGCGCCTTGTCGGCCGACGAGACCGCGCGCTGCGCCTGGTTGCGGGGCACCCTGGACGACGACGTCGCGGGCGCCGCCCTGCTGGCCGAAGACGGCCTGCGGCTGGCGCCCGGCCATCCCGCCCTGCTGGCCCAATTGGCGCGCTGCCGCCAGCGCGAGGGGCATCCACGGGAAGCCGCGGACCACTGGCTTCGCGTCGCGGACCACGCCGGCCCGGAACAATTGCCCAGCCTGCGCCAGCTCAGCCTGGCGGCCCTGCGCGCGGGCGACCACGCACTGGCCGAGGACTACCGCCGCCGGGCCGACGCCCTGCAGCAATCCCCCCCGCGCGCGGACGCGGCGGACGGCTACCATCCGCACGACCTGTCGCCCGCCGAGCTCGGCAAGCTGGCCGACACGCTCGACCCGTTGCTGCGCATCGCCACCGGCGCCTGGCTGCTGCGCCCGGCCGCCGGCGGCCGCTATCGGCTGCTGGTGCTGGCGCGCGACGCCGCCCTGCTGCGCCTCATCGGCCGCCTCACCGGCGAACCCAGTTACCTGCGGCGCGATTGCGAACAACTGCTGGGCCGGCTGCTGCCGCGCCTGCGCCTGGACGTGGAGGCCGACATCATGGCCGCCGGCGATCCCCGGCTCGCCTGGTGCGTCGAGCAGGCGCGCGTGCGCCGCCCTGCCTGACGGTCGCCTGACACGCCGCGCGCCGTGCAACTTTCCGCCCGGCGCGCGGTCGATCCACCACACCACGCCCTCCGGCAGGCCGGCGGCCACCACCGCCCCCCGGGCAGGCGGGTGAATGGCAACCCGCCCGACCGGACAAAGGCACCCGCAATGCGTTCTCTTTCTTTCTCCTTCCGTGGCGGCGCCCTGCCCGCCGTCGCGCGCTGGCGCTACCTCGCCTGCCTGCCGCTGATCCTGCTGGGCGCCCAGGCGCTGGCCGCGCCGCGCCAGTGCGAACCGGCGCCGCCCGGCCCGCGCGACCTCGAAGGCACCGGCTACTACACCGACGCCGCCCACTCGAAGATCGACCCCGCGCTGCAGGCCCGCAACCAGGCCCAGACCAAGCCGCTGAACGATTACGCCCGCCGCATTGCCGACCTGTCCGACGCCTACCTGGCCCATGGCGACGCCGCCGCCGGCCAATGCGCGCTGGCGTGGCTTGCAGCCTGGGCCAAGGACGACGCCATGCTCGGCCGCATGATCCACGGCAACAACGACCAGGCCGACTACCTGCGCGAATGGACCCACGGCGCGGCGGCCATGGCCTATCTCAAGACCCTGCCGCTGGCCACGCCGGCGCAGCGCGGCCTCATCGCCTCCTGGCTCGAACAGCTATCGCGCGCCAACCTCGCCTACTGGGACGATCCCCGGCACAAGCGCAACAACCACTATTACTGGACCGGTGTCGGCGTCATGGCGACCGCCCTCGCCACCCGCGATGCCGGCCTGCTGCGCAGCGCGCAGACGATCTACCGCAAGGGCATCGACGACATCCAGGCCGACGGCAGCCTGCCCATGGAAATGGCGCGCGGCGGCCGCGCGCTGCACTATCACGACTATGCCGCCGCGCCCTTGGTGACAATGGCCGAGCTGGCCTTTGAAGACGGCCAGGACTGGTATGGCTACCGCGACGGCGCGCTTGGCCGGCTGGCGCGGCGCGTGGCCGAGGGCTACCGCGACAGCGCCTGGTTCGCGCGTCAGGCCGGGGTGGCGCAGCAGGACCGGCAGCCGCATGGATTCACGGGCTGGGTCGAGTTCTACCGCCGCCATGCGCCGCAAGCGCACGTCTTCGACGCCCTGCACGCCGCCGGGCCGTACGACGAGCCCCGCCTGGGCGGCGACCTGACGCTGATGGCGACCCACGGCATCCTGCCCCGCTCGTGACGCCGGCGCACCGCCCGGACGGGCCGCGCCAGGCGTAAACTGAACCGTGACGACAAGCTGTATGCGGCCGCCGAGGGGCAGCCGCCGGAGATCGCCATGCAAACCACCGCCACTCGCACACTCGCCCTGCTGGCCGCCCTGCTGATACTGGGCGGCTGTTCCTCGCTGGGTCCCGGCGGCCCGCCGCATCCGGGCGCGGTCAATCCCTACAGCAGCGGCGGTTTCCACGACGCCGGCCCGAACTACCCGGACACCGGCCCCTGAGCGCCCTGGCCGGCGTCCACCACGGCCACTTCCCGCACTTTCGCCAGCGCGATGCGCCACGACACGTGTCTGGCGCCGCCCCGGCGCGCCTTGAAGCGCCGGTTCGCCGCAGACGCCAATGCGCCCCAGGGCGCTTGCGCCAAGATCGGACGGAAGGTAAATTGTTGACAATCAATCGCCCCGAACGGGCTTTAATCGGTTTTTCACTGGAAAAATCATCAGATTGTTGACACAATGAGCAAAGTGCTGACGCTGCCCGGCGCCGCCTCCGGCGATAGCGAGACCCTGGCGGAACACATCTTCCGCAAGATCCAGTCCGCCATCGTCAAGGGCGAGATCGCCCCCGGCAGCAAAATTTCCGAACCGGAACTGGCGCGCATCCACGGCGTCAGCCGCGGCCCGCTGCGCGAGGCCCTGCACCGGCTCGAAGGCCAACGGCTGCTGGTGCGCGTGCCGCACGCCGGCGCCCGCGTGGTGTCGCTCAGCCCGCAGGAACTGGCCGAACTCTACGAAATCCGCGAATCGCTCGAAGGCATGGCCTGCCGCCTGGCGGCCGAGCGCATGGCGCCGGCCGAAGTCGAGCAGGTGCGCCAGGTGCTGCACGCCCACGAGAAGGACGAGGCCTTCCAGGCCGGCACCGGCTATTACCAGCAGGAGGGCGACTACGATTTCCACTACCGCATCGTCAAGGGCAGCGGCAACCAGATGCTGTTCCGCATGCTGTGCGACGAGCTCTACCAACTGGCGCGGATGTACCGTATCCAGTACTCGACCACTCCCAACCGCCCGCGGCAGTCGTATGCCGAGCATCACCGCATTCTCGACGCCATCGCCGACCGCGATGGCGAGCTGGCCGAACTCCTGATGCGCCGCCACATCCGCGCATCCCGTCTCAACATTGAAAAACAGATCGCTCAGGGCAACCTGAAGCGCACCGAGGCATGAACAAATCCTATCGCAAGCCCCTGCAAGGCACCCGCCTGGACTATTTCGACGCGCGCGCCGCCGTGGACGCCATCGCCCCCGGCGCCTACGACCGCCTGCCCTACACCTCGCGCGTGCACGCCGAGAACCTGGTGCGCCGCTGCGATCCGGCGCTGCTGACCGACGCGCTCAAGCAGTTGATCGAACGCCGCCGCGACCTGGACTTCCCGTGGTATCCGGCGCGCGTGGTCTGTCATGACATCCTCGGCCAGACCGCGCTGGTCGACCTGGCCGGCCTGCGCGACGCCATCGCCGACAAGGGCGGCGACCCCGCCAAGGTCAACCCGGTGGTGCCGGTGCAACTGATCGTCGACCACTCGCTGGCGGTGGAATACGGCGGCAACGATCCCGACGCCTTCGCCAAGAACCGCGCGGTGGAAGACCGCCGCAACGAAGACCGCTTCCACTTCATCGACTGGACCAAGCAGGCCTTCCGCAACATAGAAGTGGTGCCCCCGGGCAACGGCATCATGCACCAGATCAACCTGGAGCGGATGTCGCCGGTGATCTACACGCAGGATGGCGTGGCCTTCCCCGACACGCTGGTCGGCACCGACAGCCACACCCCGCACGTGGACGCGCTGGGCGTCATCGCCATCGGCGTGGGCGGCCTGGAAGCCGAGAACGTGATGCTGGGCCGCGCCTCGTGGATGCGCCTGCCCGACATCATCGGCGTCGAACTGACCGGCCGCGCCGGCCCCGGCATCACCGCCACCGACGTGGTGCTGACGCTGACCGAATTCCTGCGCAAGGAAAAAGTCGTGGGCGCCTACCTGGAGTTCCACGGCGAAGGCGCCGCCAGCCTGACGCTGGGCGACCGCGCCACCATCTCCAACATGGCGCCCGAATACGGCGCCACCGCCGCGATGTTCGCCATCGATCAGCAGACCATCGACTACCTGCGCCTGACCGGCCGCGAGGACGAGCAGATCGCGCTGGTGGAAACCTACGCCAAGACCGCCGGCCTGTGGGCCGACAGCCTCAAGACGGCCGAGTACGAGCGCGTGCTGCGCTTTGACCTGTCGACCGTGGTGCGCACCCTGGCCGGCCCGTCCAACCCGCACCGCCGCCTGCCGGTTTCCGACCTGGCCGAACGCGGCATCGCCGGCACGGTCGAGAACCAACCGGGCCTGATGCCCGACGGCGCCGTCATCATCGCCGCCATCACCAGTTGCACCAACACCAGCAATCCGCGCAACGTCATCGCCGCCGGCCTGCTGGCGCGCAACGCCAACCGCGCCGGCCTGACGCGCAAGCCGTGGGTCAAGAGCTCGCTGGCGCCCGGCTCCAAGGCCGTGGCCCTGTACCTGGACGAAGCCGGCCTGACCGCCGACCTGGAGAAACTCGGCTTCGGCGTCGTGGCGTTTGCCTGTACCACCTGCAACGGCATGTCGGGCGCGCTCGACCCCGTGATCCAGCAGGAGATCATCGACCGCGACCTCTACGCCACCGCCGTGCTGTCCGGCAACCGCAATTTCGACGGCCGCATCCACCCCTACGCCAAGCAGGCCTTCCTGGCCTCGCCGCCGCTGGTGGTGGCCTACGCCATCGCCGGCACCATCCGCTTCGACATCGAGCGCGACGTGCTGGGCACCGACGCCAGCGGCCGCGAGATCCGCCTGAAGGACATCTGGCCCAGCGACGAAGAGATCGACGCCATGGTCAAGGCCGCCGTCAAGCCGGAACAGTTCCGCAAGGTCTACGCGCCCATGTTCGGCCTGCGCAACGAACGCGACGCCGCGGTCGAGCCGCTGTACGCGTGGCGCCCGCAGAGCACCTATATCCGCCGTCCGCCGTACTGGGAAGGCGCGCTGGCCGGCGAGCGCACGCTGCGCGGCATGCGTCCCCTGGCCGTGCTCGGCGACAACATCACCACCGACCACCTGTCGCCGTCCAACGCCATCCTGATGGACAGCGCCGCCGGCGAATACCTGCACAAGATGGGCCTGCCGGAAGAGGACTTCAACTCCTACGCCACCCACCGCGGCGACCACCTGACCGCGCAGCGCGCCACCTTCGCCAATCCCAAGCTGTTCAACGAGATGGTCAGGAACGCCGACGGCACGGTCAAGCAGGGCTCGCTGGCCCGCGTGGAACCGGAAGGCAAGGAGATGCGCATGTGGGAAGCCATCGAGACCTACATGGACCGCAAGCAGCCGCTGATCATCGTGGCCGGCGCCGACTACGGCCAGGGCTCGTCGCGCGACTGGGCCGCCAAGGGCGTGCGCCTGGCCGGCGTCGAGGCCATTGCCGCCGAAGGCTTCGAGCGCATCCACCGCACCAACCTCATCGGCATGGGCGTGCTGCCGCTGGAATTCAAGCCCGGCGTGAATCGCAAGACGCTGGCCCTGGACGGCACCGAGACCTACGACGTGGTGGGCGAGCGCAAGCCGCGCGCCGACCTGACGCTGGTGATCCACCGCCGCGACGGCGAGACCCTGGAAGTGCCGATGACCTGTCGCCTCGACACCGCCGAGGAAGTGTCCATCTACGAAGCCGGCGGCGTGCTGCAACGCTTCGCGCAGGACTTCCTGGAAGCCGAATCGGCCGCCGGTTCGGCCAAGAAGGCCGGCTGACCCCCCACAGCATGGCGGGCGCCGCGGCGCCCGCCTTCCCCACCCAAGACATCAGGACTGCCCCATGGCCCATGCCCCCCAGATCAAGATTCCCGCCACCTACATGCGCGGTGGCACCAGCAAAGGCGTGTTCTTCAAGCTCGACGATCTGCCCGAATCCGCCCGCGTGCCGGGCCCGGCCCGCGACGCGCTGCTGATGCGCGTGATCGGCAGCCCCGACCCCTACGGCAAGCAGATCGACGGCATGGGTGCGGCCACTTCCAGCACCAGCAAGACCGTCATCATCGGCAAGAGCAGCCGCCCCGAACATGACGTCGACTACCTGTTCGGCCAGGTCTCGATCGACCAGGCCTTCGTCGACTGGAGCGGCAACTGCGGCAACCTGTCGGCCGCCGTCGGCCCCTTCGCCATCACCAATGGCCTGGTGGACCCGGCCCGCGTGCCGCGCAACGGCATCGCCGTGGTGCGCATCTGGCAGGCCAACATCCAGAAGACAATCATCGCCCACGTGCCGATCACCGACGGCGCGGTGCAGGAGACCGGCGACTTCGAGCTGGACGGCGTGACCTTCCCGGCCGCCGAGCTGCAACTGGAATTCATGAACCCGGCCGAGGAAGGCGACGGCGGCTCGATGTTCCCCACCGGCAATCTGGTGGACGACCTGGAAGTGCCCGGCGTGGGCACCTTCAAGGCCACCATGATCAACTCCGGCATTCCCACCATCTTCCTGGACGCCGAGGCGCTGGGCTACACCGGCACCGAGCTGCAGGACGACATCAACGGCGACGCCGCCGCCCTGGCGCGCTTCGAGACCATCCGCGCCCACGGCGCGCTGCGCATGGGCCTGATCCAGAAACTGGAAGAAGCCGCCGCGCGCCAGCACACGCCCAAGGTGGCCTTTGTGGCCCGCCCCAAGGCCTACACGTCCTCCAGCGGCAAGCAGATCGGCGCCGGCGACATCGACGTGCTGGTGCGCGCCCTGTCCATGGGCAAGCTGCACCACGCCATGATGGGCACCGCCTCGGTCGCCATCGCCACCGCCGCGGCCGTGCCGGGCACGCTGGTCAACCTGGCGGCCGGCGGCGGCCAGCGCGACCAGGTCAACTTCGGCCACCCCTCGGGCACGCTGCGCGTCGGCGCCCAGGCCCAACTGATCGACGGCGAATGGACCGTCACCAAGGCCATCATGAGCCGCAGCGCGCGCGTGCTGATGGAAGGCCGGGTGCACGTGCCGCCCACCGGGTTCTGAGGCGACCGACGCCGACCGGGCCGCTACTACCTGATTCCCCAACCCTATGCGCAGGTCAAGGCCGACATCGAGCAAGGCCTTGCCGGCAAGGACCTGGGCGGCTTCGATGGCCGCGACCTGCCCGACCAGATCCGCTGCGACTACTCGATGGCGTGCCGCTGACCCCGGCCGGCGCGGCGCGCCGCCCGGCATCGCGCGGCCGGGCGGCCGCTTACTGGGCCTTGTCCTTCGGCGCGCTGGCCACCAGCGCGTCAAAATCCTTGTCCAGCGCGGCCAGCGAATCGGCGATGTGGGCGCGGCGTTCCTTGATCCACTTGTCCTGCGAGGCCAGTTGCTCGCGCGCCTCCTTGATCATGCGCTCCATTTCCGCCGGCTGAGGCCCGCCACTGGTGGCGCGGTTCTTGACGATGGCGACCGGGTCCAGCGTCGAACGGAACTCGGCCTCGCTCATCGGCAGTTCGTTCGGGTATTTGGAACCCTTCATCGCCTCGGCGTAGATGCGGCGCGCCTGGTCATACGGGAAGTCCAGCGGCTTGATGTTGTTGGCCTTGGCGTAGCTCACCACCTCGGAGGCGAAGTGGTGGCCGTCGCGGAACGGCAGCTTGTACTTGCGCATCAGCACGTCAGCCAGTTCCTGCGAAGCGGTCCAGTCGCTGTTCAGTTCCTCCAGCGCGCGGTCCGGGCTGATCACCATGGCCTTGAGCACGCGGTCCCAGCGCTTGAGCGCGGAGATGCCGGCGTCGACCATGGCCGAGTTCTGCTTGACGTCCTTGGGGTCGCTCATGCCTGGCGTGATGTTGTGCGTCTGGATCACCGGCCCCATGGCCAGCGTCACCGCCGTCGACGCGTCGCTGCGGGTGTCATTGAGCAGGCCCGGATTGCGCTTTTGCGGCATGGCGCTGGACACGTAGGTGTTGCCGCCGCCCTCTTCCAGCAGGATCCAGGGCCGCGACTGGGCATACTGCGTCATCACGTCCTCGACGAAGTTGCCGGTGCGCAGCGCGATGCTGGTGACGATCGACGCCACTTCCACCGGCTGGTCCATTGACGAGATCTGCGAGGCGTCATAGGCGTTGTCCACCAGCGCGGTGAAGCCCAGGTACTGCGCCATGCGCTTGCGGTCCAGCGGCCAACTGGTGCCGTTTAGCACGGTGGTGCCCATGGGCGAGCGGTCGATGCGCGCGTAGGCTTCGCGGATGCGTTGGGCGTCGCGCGCCAGGCCGGCGGCCTGTCCCAGCAGGTAGTGGCCATAGCTGTTCGGCTGGGCCGCCACGCCGTTGGTGTAGTTGGGCACAATGGTGGCGCTGTGCTTGGCGGCCAGCTCCACCAGCGTGGTTGACGTGGCATTGAGCTGGTCCGCCAGTTCCAGCAGCTTGTCGCGCAGGATGGCGCTGCGGTAGGTGGCGTGCATGTCCTGGCTGGAACGGCCGGCATGCAGCAGCGTCACGTCCTCGCCCGCGGCCTTGATCAGCAGCGGCTCGAAGGTGATGACGCTGGCCGGCCGCTTGGCGCCGGGCTGGTTGCCATCATTGATCACCTTGGCCACGCCCGCCGCCAGGCGCGGCGCCATGGCCTTGTCGAGCAGCCCCTGGTCGGTGTTGATCACGGCCGTGGCCTTGTTGATCTCGCCCAGCCAGAAGAAAGGATCGTGCGGCGGCTTGGCGGCGGCGGGCGCCTGCTGGGCCGAGGCGGCATGGGCGCCGAGGGACAAAACGAGGGCTGCGCCCAGGGCGGGCAGGAAGTGTCTCATGGTGTTCTCGTTATGAGGGGGAAATCAAACCCCTGTATCAAACACCATTTTTGCGCCCCGTGTGCCACAAAATGCAATCCGCCATGCAACGGGCCGGGCGCGACCGCCCACGCCTGCGGGTTGACCCCTATGCCTGGCGGCCAGTCGAATGCTATGCCGCCGACGCTGGCACCGCCCAGCGCAACACGAAGCGCGCCCCGCCCATCGGGCTGTCCGTGACACTGATGGCGCCACGGTGCCCGACCGCGACGCGCTGCGCGATCGCCAGCCCCAGCCCGGCGCCGCCGGTGCCGCGATCGCGGCTTTCATCCAGCCGGATGAAGGGTTCGAAAATCCGTTCGCGATCGGCCACCGGAATGCCCGGTCCGTCGTCGTCCACGATCAGCTCGAAATGCCCCGCTGACGTGTGCGTCAGCGCGACTTCGACGCGGCCCCGCGCATAGCGCACCGCGTTCTGCACCAGGTTCAGCAGGGCCCGGCTCATATAGCGCGGATGCAGGCACACGTGCGGGGGATGGCCGTCCGCCACGACGCAGCGCACATTGCGCGCCTCGGCCTGGTGCGCCACCTGGGCCAGGGCCTCGCCCAGCCAGTCGCGCGTGTCCACGGTTTCCAACCGCACGGCCTCTTCGGTGGGCCGTTCCAGCCGCGCGTACACCAACAGCTCCGCCACCATGCTCTCCAGCTCCGAAATGTCCGCGCGCATGTCGCGCAAGACCGGCTGATGCGCTGGCGGCAGGCCGCCGCGCCCCAGTTGGTCCACCTCGAACGACAGCCGCGCCAGCGGCGTGCGCAGCTCATGCGAGACGGCGTTGGTCAGGCTGCGCTGATTCTCGATCAACGCGGCAATGCGCTCGGCCATGTGATTGAAACTCTCGCCGACGTGACGGATCCCGGCGATGCGCGACAGGCGCACGCGCATGCTCAGTTCCCCGTGCCCCATGCGCAGCGCGGCATTGCGCAGCGCGTCCATGTCGCGCCACATCGGCAACGCCCACAGCGCCAGCAGGCCGATCGCCACCACGATCCCCAGGCACAGCCAGACGGACAGGGCGACCACGGTGTCGAACACGTTGGGCAGGCGCAACTCCAGCCACTGCGCGGGCTCGCCCGGCAACGGCAGCAGGTGGGTGTCGAAATCGTCGCGCATCACGACGCCCATGGTCTGCCATTGCTCGCGCTCATCCTCGGTCAGGTGGACCTGATGCGCTTGCAGCAAGCGCATCGCGATGCCGTAATGTGGCTGCACCTGGTCGCGCAGCACGTCTTCGCGCCGCGCCGGCGGCACCGCGTCCAACCGCTCATGCAACTCGTAGAACTGGCCCCGCAGCGATTGGAAGGCAACCTCTTCGACCATCGGCTTGAGCAGCGCCCCCAGCCCCTTGTCCACGAACAGATAGGCCAGCCCCAGGCTGATCAGCACCACGACAACGACACGAATGAGAAATCTGAGCATCAGTAGCCTTCGGGCCGGCGGCGGGCGCGTCCGCGCAGCGAGGGCGGGCGGAGAGGGATGATGGAAACGCGCGGACGGCCGCAATGGCGGATCGCGCGGGCCGCGGCGGATGCGCGCCCCGGGATGATAGAAAACAAGCCGGCGGCCGTTCCGCCGCCTTTTGTGTGGGATTTGTGAAAAAAAGTGAAACGCCGGCGGGCCGCGGTGCCGCTAGCCGTCGCGGCGATCGACCCGCGCGGCCATGCCGCAGATCAGGCGGCCCTGTCGGGCGCGGCGCCCGCCATGCCCCGTCACCCCAGGTATTCGACGTTGCCGCACACCGAAATGCTCTGGCCGCTGATCATCGCGCCCTCGTCCGAGCACAGGAACGCGACCTGATTGGCGATATCCTCGGGCTGCGTCATCCTGCGCAGCGACACCTTCTCCACCAGTTGCGCGCGCATGACATCGTTGCTGACGCCGCCGGCCGCCGCGCGCGCGGCGATGATGCGCTCGACCCGCTCGCCCGCCACCACGCCGGGCAGCACCGAATTGACGCGGATGCCGGACGGTCCCAGCTCCATCGCCCAGGTCTGCGTCAGCCCCGCCAATCCGAACTTGCTGGCGCTGTAGGGGCTGCGCAGCGAAAAGCCCAGGCGCCCCGCGACCGACGAGATATTGATGATCGCCCCGCCGCCCGCCTCGCGCAGCAGCGGCACCGCGCCGCGCGCGCACAGGAACGTGCCGGTCAGGTTGACGTCGAGCGTGGCGCGCCACGCCGCCAGGTCCGTCTCCTCCAGCCGGCTGGTGGGGCCCGACACGCCAGCGTTGTTCACCAGCGCGTCGAGCCGGCCCCAGCGCGTGGCCAGGTCCGTGAACATGGCCAGCACCTGGGCCTCATCGGATACATCCGTGACGCTGCCGCTCAAGCCCGGATGCGCCCGCACGGCGGCCTGCACCGCCTCTGCCGCCACATCACAGATATGCACCTGCGCCCCCGACGCCAGGAACTTGCGCGCGATCGCCAGCCCGATTCCCCCCGCGCCAGCGGTGACCAGGACCCGCTTGCCTTGCAACGATTCGATCATCAGGCTTCATCCTTTGAAAAATGCCGCATCGGTCTCACAGCGCGAATGCCGGCCGCACGCCGCCCCGCAGCGGCAGGCCCATGATCTCGCGCGCCTCGGCGGGCGTCGCGGGCTCCATGTCCAGCTCGCGGATGATGCGCACGATGCGCTCGGTCAGTTGCACGTTGGTCGCCAGCTCGCCATGGCGGTAATACAGGTTGTCCTCCAGCCCGACCCGCGCATGCCCGCCCAGCAGCAGCGCGCTGATGTTGGCTTCGAGCTGCGACGGTCCGATGCCGCTGACGCAGAAGATGCTGTTCCTGGGAAGCAGGTCCACCATCATCTGCAAATGGCGCGGCGAGAACGGCATCGCGTTCTGGAAGTTGCGGTGCACATTCATCACCAGGTTGATGAAATGCGGCTCCTCGTCCAGCCCTTCGTTGATCAACGTGGTCGCGTCCTGCAGGATATGGGTCGGGCTGAACACCTCCCACTCCGGCTTGATGCCGCGCGCCTTCATGCCGGCCGCCAGTTCGCGGGCGCGGGACAAGGGCGTGTTCATCAGGTATTCGCGGTCGCCGAAGGCCAGGTTCAGCGTGGTGGCGTCCAGCGTGCACATCTCGGCGCCGGCGTCCATGCCCTTGAGCCGCTCTTCCCACAGGATCTCCCAGGTGCCCGGCGTGGTTTCCCTGACCATGTCGCCGTGCACGCCGCCGCCCGTGGAATTGTTCAGCACGATGTCGCAGCGCTCACGGATGCGCTGGTTCATGTCGCGGTAGATGGCCGCGTCGCAGGTGGCCTGGTCGTCGGGACGGCGCGCATGCAGCGCGACCACGCTGGCCCCGGCGTTGTAGCAGCGGTAGACGTCCTCGGCGATCTCGGCCGGCTGGGTCGGCAGATGCGGGTTCTGGCTCTTGAACGCCATGCCCCCGGTGGGAGCAATGGTCACGATCACTTTGCGTTTTGCCATGGCGATTCTCTTATTTCCAAAGGGCGCAGCGGGTCTCGGCCTTGGTGGTGAAGGCCTCGTTGCCATCGATGGTCTGGACCACCTTGAAGTAGTCCCAGGGCGCCTTCGATTCCTCGGGCGTCTTGACCTGCAGCAGATACATGTCGTGCACCACGCGGCCATCCGGACGCACCACGCCGTTCTTGATGTACACGTCGTCGAGCTTGTTCTCGCGCAGATACGCCAGCACCTTGTCGGCATCGTCCGTGCCCGTCGCCTTGACCGCGCGCAGGTACTGGATGGCCGCCGAATAGTCGGCCGCCTGCAGCGACGACGGCATGGCGTTGCGGCGCTCGTAGAACTTCCGCGCCCAGGCCCGCGTCTCGTCCGACGCGTTCCAGTACCAACTGTCGGTCAGGTACATGCCCTTGGCCGTCTCCAGGCCCATGGCGTGGATGTCGTTGATGAACATGATCATGCCGGCCAGCCGCATCGTCTTGGTCAGGCCGAATTCGTTGGCCGCCTTGATCGCATTGGTGGCGTCCGCGCCGGCATTGGCCAGCGCCAGGATCTCGGCCTTGCTGGCCTGCGCCTGCAACAGGAACGACGAGAAATCGCTGGTCGACAGCGGATGCTTGACCGACCCGACCACCTTGCCGCCGCCCGCCTCGACCACCTTGGTGGTATCGGCCTGCAACGCATGGCCAAAGGCGTAGTCCGCCGTCAGGATGTACCAGCTCTTGCCGCCCGCCTTCACCACCGCCGCGCCCGTGCCGCGCGCCTGCGCCACGGTGTCGTAGGCATAGTTCAGCGTGTATGGGGTGCACTGCTCGTTGGTCAGGGCCGGCGCGCCCGCGCCCACCACGATGATCGGCTTCTTCTTGTCGGCGGCCACCTTCGACATGGCCAGCGCCGTGCTCGAATTGGTGCCGCCGATCAGCATGTCCAGGCCCCGCTGGTCGAACCATTCGCGCGCCTTGGCCGAGGCAATGTCCGCCTTGTTCTGGTGGTCCGCCGTCAGCAGCTCGATCTTCTTGCCATTGATCTCGCCGCCCATCTCCTCGATGGCCATCTTGATGGCTTCTGCCCCGCCCGGGCCGTCCGGCCCGGAATAGACGCCCGACATATCGGTGATGAAGCCGATCCGGATCACGTCGTCGGAAATCTGCGCCCGGGCCGCGCCCGCGTGCAGCAGCGCGCCGGCGATGGCGCCGGCCAGGACAGCGCGCGAAAACCTGCGTGGCATTGACAACATACCTGTCTCCTCTTATGGTTTTTTGGCTCTGGGGCCCCGAATATTCTCGGACTGGCCCCGCCAGCAAACAGTCATCATGTTGACAAAGCGCCCTAGGGTTTACCTGGGCGCCCTCACCACGGCGGAACGGGGACAACCATGCGCGCACCGGCAGCCGGAACCGGCCATGAACCTGCCAGCCCGAAGCGGCGAGCCAAGCAAGACCCGGTGGACCGGATGCTGGCCGTCGTGCCCTGGTACAACGGCCTGCCGCGGCTGGAACGCGACGTGGTCCGGGCCGAGCTGCGGGTGGTGTCATTGCAGGCGGGCGAACGCCTGTTCCGCGAGGGTTCGAAATCGCTGGGCTGGTATGGCGTGGTGGACGGCCTGGTGAAATGGTCGTCGCGCGGCTCGGACGGTCGGTCGCTGTCGCTGGCCGGCTTCAGCACCGGCAGTTGGTTCGGCGAGGCCACCATGATCCGCCGCGAGCCGTTCGAATACGAAGTGGTGGCGCTGCGCCCGAGCCAGGTCGTGATCCTGCCGCGCGACACCTGCGAGCGCCTGTGGAACAACAATATCGCGTTCACCAAAGCGCTGATGACCCACCTGGCGCAGCGCGTCAATTGGCTGATGGCCTGCTATACCGGCAACGTGCTGCTGGACGTGGACACCACGGTGGCCCGCGCCGTCGCCGCGCAGTTGAACGCCGAGCAGCATTCCGGCACCAACGGCCGCCTCAAGATCTCACAGGAAGAGATCGCCGGCCTGTGCGGCGTGTCGCGCCAGCGCTGCAACGCCGCGCTGACGAAGCTGGCGCGGGCGGGGGTGCTGCGCACGCATTATGGCGGCATGACGATCCTGGATCGGGAGGGCCTGTACCGGCACGCGAAGCTCAACCGCGAGCCTGCTGATCACCCGGCCGACATGCCCGCATAGCCCGCCAGTCGACCCGGGCGGTCAACGCCACGCGTTTCCGCCGTTCACCGTTTCCGCCGTTCACCTGTCCGCGGTATCTTCTCGCCTTCCATTGCTGCTCATCCCGCGCCCCATGATCCCCACCCCGACGGCCCCGGCCGGTCCCCTGCTCACGCCCCGCCTGTCGCTGCGGCAAGCGACTCGCCAACATGCCCCGGCCCTGCTGGCGTACCACCTTGCCAACCGGGCCCACCTGCGGCCCTGGGAGCCCGCCCGGTCCGACGCGTTCTACACCGCCGCGTCGACCGAAGAACGGCTGGCCGCGATGGAAACGAGTGCCGCCGCCGGGCAGGCGGTGCACCTGCTGCTGTTCGACAGGACCGACGACAGCCTGGTCGGCACCTGCAACTTCACCAATATCGTGCGGGGGGCCTTCCAGGCCTGCCATCTGGGCTTCTCTGTCGCGCAAGACCGCGAAGGCCAAGGCCTGATGCGGGAATGCCTCGTCGCGGCGACCCATTTCATGTTTGCCGAGCACGGGCTGCACCGCATCATGGCGAACCATCGCCCCGAGAACACGCGCAGCGCGCGCCTGCTGAGCAGCCTGGGGTTCGAGCGCGAAGGCACGGCCCGGGCCTATCTGAAAATCGACGGAAGCTGGGCGGACCACGTGCTGACGTCGCTGATCAATCCCGCCGACGCCTGACCGGCCGTCACGACGCGCCGCGCCCCGGGCAAGGCCGCGTCTACGCGGCTTGCCGCGTGGTGGCGCGGTTGCGGCGCAGTTCCACCACCTGCTCCGCCCCCGCCGCGCGGGCACGCAACTGGCCGCAACCGCCGTCCACATCCTGCCCGGCGCTGTTCCTGATCTTGGTCAGCACGCCGCGGCGATGCAGCGTGCGCACGATCTCGCGAATGCGTTCGGCCTCGGGCCGCTGGTAGTCGTCGCCTTCCATGCTGTTGAACGGGATCACGTTGAGCACGCCGAACTTGCCCTTGAGCAGGCGCGGGATGGCGTCGAGTTCGTCGTC
Source organism: Achromobacter sp. CF-sbj1-Ac2-l (assembly GCF_052698165.1). Classification (NCBI taxonomy): domain Bacteria; kingdom Pseudomonadati; phylum Pseudomonadota; class Betaproteobacteria; order Burkholderiales; family Alcaligenaceae; genus Achromobacter; species Achromobacter sp. CF-sbj1-Ac2-l. The sequence continues at coordinate 5,540,162 of NZ_CP199855.1, forward strand.
GCCGTCATTGACGCCCTTGAGCAGCGTCCACTGATACTGGATCGGGTAGCCGGTATCGCGGGCGTAGCGCTCGCCCATTTCCACCAGGTCCCGCGGCGCGATCTTCGGCGCGCGCGGCAGCAGGTGCTCGCGCAGCTCGGCGCGGGTCGTATGCAGCGACAGCGCCAGGGCTGGCTTGACGGCCTGTCGCGGCAGCGCGTCGAACACGCGCGGATCGCCCACGGTGGAGAACACCAGGTTCTTGTGGCCGATATTGCCTTCGGTGCCCAGCAGGTTGATGGCTTCCAGCACGTTGTCCAGGTTGTGCGCCGGTTCGCCCATGCCCATGAAGACCACTTTCTTCACCGCGCGCAGCCGCCGCGCCAGCACCACCTGCGCCAGGATCTCCATGCTGGCCACCTGGCGGATCAGGCCGCTCTTGCCGGTCATGCAGAACCGGCAGCCGACCGCGCAGCCGACCTGGGTGGACACGCACAGCCCGTCTCGCGGCAGCAGCACGCTTTCCACCATCTGGCCGTCGGCCAGGTCGACCAGCAGCCGCGAGCCATCGTGGCCTGCGTGTTCGGAACGGACGCGGGCCAGGCCGTCCAGTTCCGCCGCCAGGGCGGGCAGCGCCTCGCGCAGCGCCAGCGGCAGATAGTTGTCGAAGCGCCGCCGCCACGTGTCGCTGTCGAACGCCTGACCGGTCAGCCAGGCGCGCATGACCCGCCCGCGATGGGCAGGCTGGGCGCCTAGGGCGGCGAGACGTTGGTGGAAATCGGCGTAGCGCATGGGGAGCGGATTTTACCGCGCCCGGCGGGGGCGCCCGGCAAGCTCGATGCCGGGCGGGGCGAGCCGGACAGGCCCGATCTACCCGGCGATGGCCTGGGCCAGTTTCTGGATGGACAGCGGCGCGCAGCCCTCGGCGTCATTGCTGACCGTCACGTAGGCCGGCTGCCCCGCGCCCGTAATGCCGCGGATCGTGCGCGCCAGCGCCGCGCGGGTGGGAAGATCCTCGCTGAGCAGGGCATTGAACGGATCATGCTTCTTCTGCGCGTCGGCATAACCGTATGCGCCGAACACGCGGTTCAGGTTCCAGCGGCAGACCAGCGGCCCCGGCCACAGCGCGCGCAGCATCGGCAGTTGCGCGTCGATCGGCGGCATCTTGCCATGCAACCCCAGGCAGAACGTGGCCCCATGCGCCTTGAGCGTGTCGACCAGCGCCTGACCCAGCAGTTCCGGGTCGCGCACTTCCACGGCGACGATCACGGCATCATGCGCGGACAATGCCTCCCGCACGGCGGCCAGCATGCGCCCCAGTTTCTCGAACAGCGATGCCGAGCGGCTCAACATGCCCAGAGGCAACGGACTCAGTTGGAACACCAGCACGCCGAGCTTGGCCCCCAGGCCTTCGAGCGCCGGACGCACGAATTCCTGGACAGCCACCGACGGATCGAGGAAAAGCGGGTTGGCCTGCCGCGTCCTGCCTGCTTCGCCACGCACCTGGGCATCGGTAACGCTGGCGGGGCATTTGACGACGAAACGGAAATCCTCATCGACCTGCCCCGCATAAGCGGCGTACTGGCTCGCCGTCAACGGCTGCCAGAACGTGCGGTCCACGCAGACCGTGCGCAAAAGCGGATGCTGGTGGTAGGCGCCCAGGCCGTGCCTGGACAGTGTGCTCGAATCGTATTCGCCGTCCCAGACCAGCCCTTCCCAGCCGGGATACGACCAGGTGGAGACGCCAAAGCGCAATTGGGCGGGCAACTGCTGGGCGAGCGCGCGCCATTCCTGCCCCGCGGGCGCGGGAAGCACTTTGGCCATGCCCCGGAGGGCGGAAAGCTCGGGGATGTCAGGAGGCGTTGCCTGCCGCGGGGCCTCGGCCGGAGGGACGGGCAGCGCGTCGCCGAAAAGATCTTCTTGCATTACTTGTCATTCTGGCGCGGGTGATGGGCTATAGGGTACTTGAATCACGCCTGGCACTTTGGATGTAATTATTTTGGCCATTATTATCAAAAAAGAATGAAATATTTTCATTCCCATATTGCTGGAAAAGACGTAAGCGCCTCCCTGACTCCCAGAAAACACCTCATAAATGCTAATATTTTGGCATCTAATATATTAAATAGCTAAAATATTAGCCATGGCAAAAAAGACCGCCCCTCTCCTGCCAGGAACCAGCAAGCTCCTCGTCGAATTCGGTGAGCGGCTCAAGCTTGCGCGCCTGCGCCGCAAGTTGTCCGCCAAACAAGTCGCCGAGCGAGCGGGCATGTCTCCCATGACCCTGCGTTCCCTGGAGGCCGGCGGGTCGGGAGTCACGATCGGGGCTTACCTGTCCGTCATGCAAGTCCTGGGGCTGGCCGACGATCTCGCCAAGCTTGCGGGCGCCGACGAACTCGGCCGACAACTTCAGGACGCTCGCTTGATCAGGAATGCTTCTGTGCGTCGCCAACACAGGACCGCCCCGGAGACGGTCGGCCACCCGTCACCGAACGCCCGAGCGCGGGACAACGCCTCCTCAACCCAGACCAATAGCGCGAAAACGAAGGTCCGCAAGCCGGCGGCTGCAACCGCGGGGAAGCCGGTGGAAGGCAAACCAGGGAAAAGCGTCGACATCGCGAGTACGGACAGCCTGGCCTCTTTGCTTCGGAAACCGAAACGTAAAGGGAATGCGCCGTCATGAGCATGATCGCCGTATATGCGGATTGGGATGGACTGCCCGGCCCCCAACGACTCGGCTTCTTGCACAGCCGCAAGACCCGGGCGACTGAGCGATTCGAATTCGAATATGACGAAGCCGCGCTCACCTCCCCGCTTTTCCGCGGGCTGCAATTGGACCCGGGCATTCACGCCTTCGGCGGACCACAGTACCCCGTCGCACCAAGAGACCAATTCGGGGTCTTCAAAGATTCCAGCCCCGACCGTTGGGGCCGCCTTTTGATGGATCGAAGATTCGAGCGTGACAAACGCCAAGGTCTGGTGCCGGCGGGGGCCCGTCTATACGAGTCGGATTACCTGCTTGGCGTGCATGATGTGTACCGCGTGGGCGCGCTGCGGTACCGACGCGAGGACACTGGAGATTTCCTCGACAATCGCATCAACCTTGCGGCCCCGCCGTTTACAGAAATCCGCGCGCTGGAGCAGGCCAGCCGTGCGCTTGAGCGAGACCCCGACAACGTCGCGGTCCGGGGACAGGACTGGCTGCGCATGCTCATCGCGCCGGGCGGCTCACTCGGCGGCGCCAGGCCCAAGGCGAGCGTCGTGGACGACGCCGGTCGTCTTTACATTGCCAAGTTTCCGAGCACACGAGATACCCATGACGTCGGCGGATGGGAAATGGTGGTCAACGCCTTGGCCAGCGGTTGCGGCCTCAATGTCGCGGCGGCTCAGGCCCGGAAGTTTGCCAGCGATCATCACTGCTTCATTGTGCGCCGCTTCGATCGCACCGATGCGAGCCATCGCCTGCATTTCGCCTCTGCGATGACCCTGACTGGCCACAGCGATGGCGACGACGCCTCGACGGGGGCCAGTTACCTGGAACTGGCGGAGGCACTCATGAACCAGGGCGCGCAACCCAATGAAGATCTGCGAGAACTATGGTCGCGAATCGTCTTCAACATCCTCGTATCCAACGCCGACGATCACCTTCGCAACCATGGCTTCATCCTGGTGCCGGGCCTGGGCTGGAAACTCTCCCCGGCGTACGACATGAACCCCGTCCCTTACGCCGACGGTCTCAAGCTGAACATTACCGATGCGGATAATGCCCTGGACCTGGAATTGACTCGACAGATTGCCAGCTACTTCCGCCTGACCCTTCATGAAGCAGACGAAATCATCAACGATTTCCGGGACATTGTCGGCCAATGGCGAACCCTGGCCCAAAGACTGGGCCTATCCGCATGGGAACAGGACCGAATGGCAGAGGCCTTCCGCCTTGCCGCATGATGCGCGATTGACGCGGATGTCACGCCGCGCACACCCGCTGGCGCGGCGGCCCATGCGAGCATGGCACACGGCCCGTTGCGAGTCAGACAGGGAACTGGCGAATTGGAGCGGGCGATGGGAACATCATCGTGTTCCCAACTCGTTGATTGATAACGAGTTTTCCGCACTCGGCGAACCGAGATGGACATAATTATGGACTGAAAAACCACGCTTGGTCAACGTGCGCTCCGACCAAGTCCAGTGCGAGCCATGGACAGCCAGCAGTAGCCAATGTACCCGAGCGCTCAACGTCACGAGGCCGGTTCATTTCCCTTTGGCAGGAACTCCTCGCGGGCGCGCTGCAGAAACCGCTTCATGGGCTCAGAGGGTTCGGCGCTGCGGCGCAGCATGTAGGTGGACAGCATGGGCGGCGAGCCGGCCAAGGGGCGAACGGTTATGTCGGGGCGGTTCAGGGTCTGCACCTGCGAGGCAATGGCGAAACCTAGGCCATAACCGGCACCGACCAGAGTCAGCATCACGCCTAGGCTCGTCACCTGATCTACCAGCTTGAGCGGCTTGGACGCACCTTGAAGCACCGCCTGGATCTGGTGGTGGCAGCCCGATCCCGCGTCCGGATGGCACAGTACCAACGGAAACTTCAAGGCTTCATCCAATGGCACTTCCGCGTGCGCCAACAAGGGGTGGCGCACGGGCACGATCACCGACAGAGGATCGGTCCACACGGGCTCGGCGACAAGGCCTTCGCTCACCGCGTCCGACAGCGCAAAGCCGATGTCCAGCAGATCGTTGTGCAGGCCCTTGAGCTGCTGCGCGAAAGGCAGCTCGAAGACGCGAATCTCCAGTTCGGGCTCTTCCTCGCGGCTGCGCGCCAGCAAGGTGGCAATGTGGGGCTGCGCCAAGCTGTCGCAGATGGCGATGCGCAGATAACCCTGATAGCCCTGCGCCGCCGCCTTTGCGGCACTCACCGCCTGCTCCATGGTGGCCAGCACACGCCGGCACTCACCGAGGAACACTTGACCGGCCCAGGTCAGTCGCGTCTGGTGCGCGCTGCGGTCGAACAACTGCACGCCGAGCGTGGCTTCGAGATTGCGCATTGCGCGCGACACAGGCGATTGTTCTACGCCAAGGCGCTCGGCCGCTCGCGCGAAATGCAGTTCTTCCGCGACCGCAACGAAATAGCGCAGTAGTCTGAGTTCCAATGCGGCCTCCTGTTTGCCTCGTTCCTGGCCTGCGTCCACCTCATGCGGATTGCGCCTCGCTTTCTCCTTCGATGATTGGCAAGAGGTTCCGGCGTTGCATGCTTGCCTATTCGGATAGGCAGATCGCATCCGAAAATTACGGAGGTTGAGGCGGAACGCTACCTGGCCGAAGACCTGAGAACCTCAATCACCGCGACGCTGCACTACCGCCTGATCCACAGGTTCAGTTCAATCAATTCCCGGGTTGCAGCTCCACACGCACCTCGCGCGATTTGCCGGCCCGTTCCACTGACAAGACCACCACATCGCCGACCTTCCTGTCGTCTAGCCGCGCGAGCAGCTTGGCCACATCGTCCGTCGCCTTGCCATCAACATCGATGATGCGGTCGCCCGGCACGATGCCTTGCGGCGTGACTTTGACACCCGCGAGGCCGGCCTTGTGCGCTGCCGAACCAGGGGTAACACGCAACACGAACACGCCCTTGCTTCCGGTCAGTGCAAGCAGGCGCTGATTGAGCTGTTCGTCCACCTCGATGCCCAGCGCCGGACGGATGTACTTACCGGTCTTGATGAGTTGCGGGACTACGCGCATGACGGTGTCCACCGGCACGGCGAAACCAATCCCGGCCGAGGCGCCGGAGGGGCTATAGATCGCCGTGTTGATGCCGATGAGCCTTCCTGCCGAATCGAGCAGCGGCCCACCGGAGTTGCCAGGGTTGATGGCGGCGTCGGTCTGGATCAGGTGATCGATGGCCGGGCCGCCCGCTTCTCCGGGTAACGAGCGGTCGAGCGCGGAGACGATGCCGGTGGTGAGCGTCCAGTCCAGGCCGAAGGGGTTGCCGATAGCGAACACCTTCTGACCCACCTTGAGGTCGGCACTGGTGCCGACCGGCACGGCCGGCGGGCGCTGGAAACCGACGCCGATTTTGAGCACCGCGATATCGTGGGCCGGACTCACGCCGACCAGCGCGGCTTGGTAATCGCGGCCGTCGGCCAGTTTGACAGTGGCCTCCGACGCCCCCTGAATCACATGAAAGTTGGTAACGACATGACCGGCGTCATCCCAGATGAAACCCGAACCCGTCCCGCGCGGCACGGAAAAGACGTTGCGCGTCCAGACATCTCGTACCAGTTGGGACGTCGTGATGTAGACCACCGATGCCCGGGATTTCTCGAACAGTTCGATGGTGGCCTGTTCGTCAGCGGCCAGATCGCCACGCGGCGTGACGGTGCGCTCAGCGGCTTGGCGCGGGCTGAACCAGGCCTCGATGGCGGGCAGGAACTGCCAGAACAGCATGAGTGCGGCAACGCACGCAGTGATGAAGAGCCACCGCCGGACGAAATGATCCGGAGCTGGGCGTTGTGGGTAAGGATCGTGGTAAGCCATGGCGGGGGTTCCTTTCGAGTGATTTAGCGCCAAAGGCCGCTCAGGCCCCGGCGTGGCGGGCGCATCGGGGCGAACGACCTTGGCGCGAGATATTCCGTTTGGAACGGCAGGGCCTGCGATGGCTGAGGCGCCAACGCCATCAGGCGCGCGATACGATCCTCTGTCGCCGGATGCGTGCGCAACCAGGACGGTTCGGGATTCCCCCAGCCGGGCAACAACCAGGCTCGCCACGAGCGGCTCACCCGCTCGATCTTCGCCAGCGCCGAGGCGAGCCCGTGCGGATCTCCCGTCAGCTCTACTGCCATCCGGTCGGCATCGAACTCTCGCACACGTGACAGACCCAACTGTGCGAGCAGTGCCAGTTGCGGCGAAGCGGCCAACAACAGTAAGCCAATCCAGTTAATTTCTGCTGCACCGACCAGCAAGGCTGGCATGCTGATCAGGAGCGCGACCTGACCCAACAACGCCAGCAGGTTCGTGAGCCGGCTGATCGAATCAGCCAGGCCCATGACACGCAGATCTTCTTGAGCGATGTGCGCGACTTCATGCGCCAGCACGGCTTGCAGTTCGCGCATACTCAGGCTGCGGAGCAGGCCATCGGTGAGGGCAATGGAGGCAAGGCGCCTGGAGCCGGTGGCAAAGGCATTGACGATGTCGCTGGGCACATAGTACGGAACCGGCGTGTTCGGCAATCCTGCGCGAGCTGCGAGCGCTCGCAGCAACGACCAGATTGCGGGGGCTTCCTGGTAATGCAAGAGACGGGCGCCATAGAGGCGCAAGGTCATCGCGGAGGCAGCGACAGGTTCGATCAGCAGGGTCAATGCGCAGGTTGCCAGCGCCAGCCAAAGGCCGTTGTCGCCGAACAGCAGACTGCCAGCGGCAGCCGCGATCCCCACCAGGGTCAAAACCAGCAGTACGGTTTGAAAGCGATTGAGCCAGCGGTGCCTCGACCTGGCATCGTGCCGGCCGGCTAGACCATAAAGGGCCATGGTCCAATTACTCGCTCTTCCGGTCGTCGCGTTCACGCATGAGCCAATAAGTCAGCCCCAACGCCAGTACCGTCCCCGCCAGTGCGGCCACTTTGGCAGGCGCAACATCGGGTTCGAGGATGATGAACTTGCGGGCCAGCGCCAGGATCGCGATCAGAATGACGGTCTTGACCTGGATGATGCTTTCCTTGCGCAGCGCCACTTTGACGATCGAATGCTTGAATTCCATCGCGATCAGCAGCGTCATGGTGGCACCGAATACCAGCTGGAAAACCTTATGATCCAGTGGATTCAGTGCATCCATGACGAGCAGCGTGAAGACGATCCGAATCAACTGAATCAGCGAAATCACAACCACCATCGACATGACGCCCGAAAGCGTGATGGCAACGACCTGCTCGAAGCGCTCGTAAACCGTCATCAACCGCCACTGGGAGCGTATCTCGTCAAGGGCCGTGTGGCCAGATTCTTTATGCATAAGCGTTGTGCTCTCTCTTTCAATGAAACGTTAATGGAACGGGGAGTCCGAGAGGACGACTCGATTACACCTGGATTGCCGAGGCAATTGCGAAGCCACCCAGCGCATAATGCCCTGCGCGCCCGTGGCGCCGCCGATGGGTGGATCAGCCTCTTGCACGTCAACCCTTTGTCCCATGCATGGCATCAATCCGGCTTCTGGTCTGGCGGCAGCAATCCCAGCAGATCCGCCTGCAAATGTTGCAACTTGTCGATGCCAGCCCTCAATGCCTCGACACGGCCGGCATTTTTCATTTCACTCAGGGTGTGCGCTAACTGCTGGATGCTCTGATGCAGGACATCGACCTGATCATCAGGATCCTTGCCGAAGAACGTAGGGCGGCCACTTTGATCCCGCCAGTATTGGAGTGCTTCGGGTTGAGGCGGCACTTGGGTCTTACCTGACAGATAGTCGATCATCTGGGAAATCCAGACCCGGTGGTCGGCGTATGTGAACGGCACGGGCAGCGCGGCGCGACTGTCAGGTTTGAATCCCTTCCAGGATAAAGGTACCTGCCAGGTGTGTAGCCATTGCTCGAATTCATGCGCCGGCATCGGATGCCCGATGGCATAGCCCTGGCCCCACTCGCTTCCCATACGCAGCAGCATTTCACCATGCCGAATGGATTCGACTCCCTCCGCGATGCAGTTCCTGCCAAACGACCTTGCCAGTGCCAGTAGCGCATCCAGGATGGCGATATCGTCCGGATCCTCGAGCATGTCGCGTATAAAACCTTGGTCGATCTTGAGCAGGTGCGCGGGCAGGCGCTTCAGATAGGTCAGCGATGAATAGCCGCTGCCGAAATCGTCGAGGGCAAAACGCAATCCCATCCTCTCGCACAGCGCCATCAACTGAGACACTTGAACGAAGTCCTCCACGGCGCTGGTTTCGAGGATTTCCAGTTCAAGGTCTTGCGGCTGGGCGCCGGGATGTCGTGACAACATACCCCGTAGATGCATGGTGAAGTCCGGTTGCAACAAGTGCCGCGCACCGATATTCACGCTGATCGGGACATGAAGGCCGGCCTTGCGCCAAACTTCGATCTGGGTCAGCGCAGCCTCGATGGTCCATTTCCCCACGTCAACCCCGAGCGGATGGTTCTCAATGATGGGTATGAAGGAGGCAGGAGATAACAAGCCACGCGCCGGATGTTGCCAGCGGATCAAGGCTTCGGCGCCCAGCACCTCACCGGTGCGCATGTTGACCTTAGGTTGGAAGTAAAGCAGAAACTGCCCATTGGCAAGTGCATTCTCTATGCTGTCCAATCCTTCGTGACGGGTGCGCAGCGTACGATCCTTCTCCGTATCGAAAACGTGATATCGATTCTTGCCGGCTTGCTTGGCACGATACATAGCCTGATCTGCCTGCCGCAGTAGTTGGTCGGCGTCGATGTCTTCGAGTTGCGGGTAGTAGCTCACACCGATACTCGCGCTCACTTCGCACAGTGCGTCACCAATCGGTACGGGCTGTGCAGCCACCTCGATCAGGCGATCGAGAATCGGTACGCTGATGGAAATATCCGGCAGGTCGACCAGAATAGCGACAAACTCATCACCACCAAGACGGGCCAAGGTATCGCCTTCGCGCAACACCTGCGTCATACGCCTGGACAGGACGGAAAGCAATTTGTCGCCGACTCCGTGGCCGTGCTGGTCGTTGACCTTCTTGAATCCATCCAGATCGATGAAGACAACCGCCAGGTGCATGCCACGCCGACGTGTCTGACGAATGGCCTGCTTAAGGCGGTCTCCAAGCAATAGTCGATTGGGCAAGCCGGTGAGCAGGTCGTAATGAGCAACGCGTTCAAGCTGTTGCTGGTTCTCCTTCAGCGCTGTGATGTCGGAAAACATGGCTGCGTAATGCTCGATATTGCCCCGCATATCCGGGACTGCACTGATCGTCAGCAGCGCGGCAAACTGACTGCCGTTCTTGCGTCGGCACCAGAGCTCTCCGTGCCAATAGTCGTGCTCACGCAGAGCCTGCCAAACGGTCTGATAGAACTCATCGTCATAGCGATCGGACTCGAGCAGACGAGGTGTCTGACCCATTACTTCCTCCCGCGCATAACCAGTGATCACGGAAAACGCCCGATTGACGTTGACAATGTGGCCTTGAGCGTCCGTAACGAGGATGCCCTCTCCTGCGTGCTCAAAAACTTTAGCTGCAAGGCGAAGCTCTTCCGCGGATCTTCTGCGTGAGGTGACATCATGGATATAGCCGTGCCAGAGGATGCTCCCATCAGGCATGGCTTCAGGCGACGCCTCGCCTTCGACCCAGATCACCCGACCGTCTGGAAACTGCACTCGGTACTCGTCATGCCAAAGCGCGAGTGACTGCCCCGACGCCTGTATGGTTTCATGCACACGGTCGCGGTCTTCAGGATGGAGCGCAGCGAACGCAGGAGTGGCATCTTCAACAACATCCTCCGGTGCAACCCCGTATATTTCCTGTATCCTCGCGCTGGCATAAGGGAAGTGCGAGCTGCCGTCCGGACGAAGACGGTATTGGTAAAGCATACCGGGAACGTGGCTGGCCAATTCTTCTCGCTGCCGGTGCATAGAGTTCAGCGCCTGCTCGACCCTCTTGAGATCGGTGATGTCCTCTACCGTCCCGTCTGCCGCTCTGGGCCGACCAGAGGCGTCGCCCTTGAATGTTGCCCGCAGGTGTATCCAGCGAACCTGCCCTCCGCTGACGATGCGATACCGCAGATCAAGGGACTTTCCGCACATGGCAGCATCCCATGCCCTATCGAAGAGGGGGCGGTCTTCAGGGTGAATGCACTGCAGGAATCGCTCGAAGGCTATTGGCGCACCAATATCCAGGCCGAGCACGCGGCAGGCTTCATCGGAGCAAGTGAGGAGTTGCGAGCCAAGATCGAGATGCCAACTGCCAGAATGGGCATTCTGGTTAATCTGTCCACAGTGTCGGGCTGAGATTTGAGGAGCCTCGTTCAAAGGTGACGCTCCTTATGGGTGAAACAGAGGTTCCAAAGTTTCTGCAACTGGGAACGCATTTCGTCAAAGATTGTGTGGTTGGGGTCGCTATGCATCGCGGCTACGCACTTTCTTCAAGGATCGAACAACTGATAAGCAGGGTGGTTTGCGCCGGGTCATTGCGGCAAGCGGGATGTCACCCAGCGCATAATGTCCTGCGCGCCCATGGCGCCCGCCTGACGTGCAACCTCATGTCCCCCTCGGAACAAAATCAGGGTTGGAATGCTGCGAATACCGAACTGGGCGGCCAGGTGAGGCTCGGCCTCGGTATTTACCTTGGCCAACCTCACCTTGGGTTCAAGCAGGGAGGCCGCCTGCTCGAACTGCGGCGCCATCATCTTGCACGGCCCGCACCAAGGTGCCCAGAAATCGACCAACAGTGGCAGGTCGCTGCGCTCCACGTGGCGCGAGAACGTCGCCGTGGTCAACTCGATGGGTTCGCCCGTGAACAAGGGCTGCTGGCAGCGGCCGCAGTTGGGATGTTCCGATAGCTTCGCAGTCGGTACGCGGTTGATGGACTGGCAATGCGGACAGACGAGGTGAAGATCATTCTTCATGGTTCGCCTCCTTGGACCACAGTGAGGCTGCCGCGCTTCGGGTCACAGACAATGCCGACCAATCAACGCCTTGGAGCCAATCGTTCCCGTCTTTGCTTACTCCGGCCTCTTCCAAATGAGCAGCGATGAACGCTTCGGCCTGCATGAGCCACCTTTGGACAGTATCTTCCTTACTAGGAATCAGCAGGATTTCAGAGACGCTGCTGGCATCCAGCCCGTCCACACGGATAAGCAGAAAAATGCGCCGCCACAAACGCGGCATGTCCTTCAGCAGGTCGAATGCAAAAGCGAACTCGCTCGACCGATCAACTAGCTCCTGCTGTTCCGCGATCGTTGCGGCATCGGGATGCTGACTGTCAGCGATGATATCGGCCAGCCTGAGTGTGTCATCGGGCTGATAAAATTCGAAGACTTCCTCTTCCACCATGGCCTCGGCGACGTCCTGGGCATCCGCTTCGACCGGCGCGTCCAGAGAAACGAATTCGCCAAATTGCCGGCTGTTTGCCACTTCGTGATCCAGGACGGCGAACAGATGCTTCAGAAGACCGAAGTAAGCCGCTTTTTCTTCCGGCACGGATTGCCATTCCACCTCAGCTTGGACAATCGCTTCATCCACCACGTCGCGCAGCGTCGGATAATCGCGCGGTAAATCGCCGACGGCACGCAGATAAGCCAGCTCACGCCTTGCGACAGCCTCAAGTTTCGACAGTAGAGGCATTCGGTTCACTTTGGCCTCATGGGCGGCTGACGCGGGTTTTGCGGCAATTCGCACCTTGAGCTCGCGCAAGCGCTCGCGTCGTGCTTTGCGCTTGATTTGGTCCTGAGCATGCAGCCGGTCAAAATGCTTCTTGGCCTGACGGAACAACGACTGTGCGAGCATCTGCGCGAGGGGCGTCAGCTCGTCATGTGATGCAGTAACGCTGACAATCTTTTTGCCGGGCAGGTGCATATAGCCACTGGCCAGAAATTGCCGCTTGGTCTTGTCGCGATCAAGGACGATTTGAAGTCGCACTGAATCTTTAGTGTGTTTGTCGAGCAATGGCTTGAGGGCGTGCTCGATCACATTTCCCAAAGCTCTCTGCCATGGTTCATGAAACTCTTTGTCGATAGCTCGATAGCTATATTGCATCTGCATGTATGACTCCTTTAATGTCATTTCTATGGAGGCACGAACCGAAAATGCTCATATCCATAGAATTTAGTTTGACCCGCTCTTATCCCTGGCGCGTTTTGCGAAGACGCCAACTCAAGAACAAAAGCGTGACACCATAGACTGCCGCATAGAAGCCCAACAGCCAGCCTGCGGCCAGGAATGACTCGACCGGACGGGAAAAAAATATCCACAAGACGATAGCGCCAAGGACAATCGAGAGCAGTCCACTGAAGGCAAGCCAGATTTCACCCTTGATTTCTTGACGCAGCCGAACGGCGGCGGATATCTCCAGCACACCGGTGAAAATCGCCCAGAACCCCACGCTAGCCCATAAAAAAGAAGCCATGACCATCGTGGCGACCCAAGGAGCAACCAGGACGACGACGCCGGTAAGTATGCCGACAATGCCGCTGAACAGCAGCCAGCCCCAGCGCTCTTTTTTCTGGATATGGCGCACCGCTGCAACCAAGTTGAAAGCGCCATTGACCAAGGAAAATGCGCCGAACACTAAGGTCATGGCCAACAGAGCCGATTGTGGCATCCAGAACGCAAGGGCTGCGAAAATCAATGCCAAGACACCGCGCAACGCAAAAATCCACCAATTTTCGGTCAATGAACACAGTGTTTTGGTGGGCTCATCCGCACTGGAATCGGTGATGGTGTCTGTATTCATGCTATATCTCCTAAAGATCTAATGGGGTGAAAAAGCAAACACTCCTGAGCCAAGAGAGGGGCGCGACGCGCCCCTCTTACGCCCTATCCAGCGGTTTCAGAACAACTTGGACAGCTTTGCCTTGATTTCATCGAGCCAGCCTTTTCCGCCGCCTCCCCCAGCCGTCTTTTGCTTGACTTTCTTGAGTTCAGCATACAGGGGCTCAAAGTCCTTCTTCTTTCCATAGCCCAGCAGTTCTGCCATTTCCAACTGCTGCCGCGCTTCGTTCAATAATGTCTCCAGGCGCTTATCGGACGCTTCGCTCCGCTGACCATCTTCTACCAAGGTCTCGGCGCGCTTCAGGAGCAGCCTGGCGCGCAGGGCGGGCAGCGGATGCACGCTGCGCGTCTCGACCAGCGTGCTGAGCGCTGCCTGCAGCGCGGCTTTGGCTTCTTCAATCTTGCCCTGATCGATCAGCGGCACGACTGACTTCACGGCTGCGGGATAGGACGCCAGAGGGATGTTGGTGACCGCGATCACGATTTCACTTGCCAGCAAAGCCAGCACGTGACGTGCCTGTTGCACCTCGCCATGTTTGAGGGCATCCAGCGCCTCGTCGGTCATCGCCTCAATGGTTTCCGTGTTGGCGAACAAGTCGTGCACGATGGTGCGCACATCAACGGGGGCCAGGGCAAGCGTGGGTTCGCGCGCAACGATCAGCTCCAGCTTTCCCGTCACTTCGGCCAGCGTTGCCAATGCGCGTGCAGCGTCCTTGCCGTCAAGTGCGGCCAGCGCTGATTTGGTCAGCGCCAAGGCCGAGACGGCCTCATCGAGGACTTGTTTACGTTTGTCTGCAGCCTGCGAGTCCGTTTCCTTCTGAACCTCAGGCTGTACCTCCGTGACGACTTCAGGCTTGGCCTGTGGACTGACAGGAAGGCTGCTTACCGCGGCCTGTTCGTTTATTTCTTTGTTCGTCGCATTGGGATTCGATGTTTGCTCATTCATGATGATATGCCTCGTATGAGTTAGTGAAAATAGGCGAATCTATTGGGGCTGACTGCGAACATCGCGAGACTGACCGACCGAACAGTCGGCCCCTTCATCACCTCAAAACAGCTTTTGGAGGCGCGTCTTCAACTCGTCGAACCATCCCTTGCCGCTTTTGCCACCAGCCGACTTTTGCTCAATGGACTTCACCTGATCGAAGATGGGTTTGAAATCCGCCTTCTTGCCATAACCCAGGATCTGCGCCATTTCGATCTCCGTGCGCGCGGACGACAGCAAGGTGCTGAGCTCCTCGTTCTGCTTGGCATCGCGCTTGTCGGTCTCGGCCAGCTTTTCAGCTTTTGCCATCGCGGCTTCAGCCCGTAGCACGGGCAGAGGAAAGGCGACCGAGGTCACCACCAGCGTGTTCAGTGCTCGGGCGAGTTCCGCCTTGGCATCGTCGATCTTGCCGCTGTCGATGAGCCGTGCGGCCGACTTGATCGCTGCCGGGTACGTTGCCATCGGCAGGTTGTCGGTTTCGATCACGATTTCGCTGGCCAGATTGGCGACGATGGGCCGGGCCTTTTGCACCTCGCCATCACCCAACAACTCCCGAGACAACTTGACCGCTTTCTTCACCGTTTCCACGTTGGCGTGGATATCGCGGGTGATGACGCGTACATTGACCGGCGCCAAAGCAAGTTTGGCGTCGCGTGCCAATACCAGTTCCAGCTTTCCGCTGGCCAGTTCCAGCGCAGCGAGCGCCTCCTTGGTCTTCTTTGCATCAAGAAGTGTCAAAGCCTCCTGGGTCTTGGTGAGCGCCGTGATGGCGTCCTGAGTGAGCTCAGCACGCTTTTTTTCGGCTTCCCGGGCGGCCTTGTCATCTACCTGTGGCTGCGCCGCCTTGGATGCGGCAGAGGGTGCTGCAGCACCTGGGCTAGAACCTGCCGCCGATTGGGCCTGGGCCGGTCCGCTCAGTCCGACGACGACCGCCAGGGCAAGTGCGGAGAAGGTTGATTGGGGCTGTTTGATATTCATGATCTTGGGCTCCTAATTAAAGTTAGTTGACTGAGATTTCAATCTGTTTCGGTTTGGCTTGCTCGGCCTTGACAAGCCGCACTTCCAGCGCGCCGTCTTTCATCGAAGCCGTCACCTTGGTCGGATCAACGTTGTCAGGCAAGACAAAGCTGCGCACAAAGCGGCCATACGCACGTTCGATGCGGTGGAACTTCTTGCCCTGCTCCTCTTTTTCCAGTTTGCGCTCGCCGCTGATGGTGAGCACGCCGTTTTCCGCGCTGACGCGCACGGCATCCTTGGGGACCTCCGGCAGATCCAGCTTGAGGAGGAATGCGTTCTCATCCTCGCTGATGTCCACCATTGGTGCCCAGTCCGCCGTGGTCATGGCTTCGTTGCCGGTACGGGCACCCTGTCGCTGGGGTGTCCGTCCCAACATCGTCGCCAGGCGGTTTTGCAATTCATCCAGTTCTCGGAAGGGGTCCCACGGAGTCAATGCAGACATATCGGTTCTCCTTGAACAATGCCGGCGAATTGGATGACGCACCGAACAGAGCCGCCGGCTCACTCTGAATAGCGCCTACTACTTTTCGTTTCCATCAAGAACAAGTCCTTGGGTCAATTGAAGGATGTCGTTCTCGTCGAGCGTTTCCCGCGCCAGCAGTTCGCGCGCACAACGCTCCAGCACCGCGCGGTTGGTGTCGAGGATCCGGTAGGCGCGCTCGAACACGCCCATCACGATGTCGCGGATGGCCTGATCGATGCGCGCCTGGGTCGATTCGGCCACCCGGCAGCCGCCGTGGGCCAGTTCCGGTGTATCGACAAAGCGTGGCCGCTGCGCCTCGAAGGCGATGTAGCCCAGTCCTTCGTCCATGCCAAAGCGGGTGATCATGTCGCGGGCAATATCGGTGGCTCGCGCGAGATCATCGGCGGCCCCAGTGGACAACTCACCGAACACCAGCTTTTCGGCGGCACGCCCGCCCAGCAGCACGGCAATCTTGTGTTCCAGGTCGGCGCGCGTCATCAGGAAGCGGTCTTCGGTGGGGCGCTGCAGCGTGTAGCCGAGCGCGCCGATGCCGCGCGGGATGATTGAGATCTTGTGCACGGGGTCGGTGCCGGGCAGCGCCAGCGCCACCAGCGCATGGCCCATCTCGTGATAGGCCACGGTTTCCCGCTCCTTGGGACTGAGCACGCGGTTCTTCTTCTCCAGGCCCGCCACGATGCGCTCGATGGCGGCGGTGAAATCCTGCAACTCCACGGCGGATGCTTTGCGCCGGGTCGCGGCCAGCGCGGCCTCGTTGACCAGGTTCGCGAGGTCTGCACCCGAAAAGCCTGTGGTCAGCGCAGCCACCTGTTCGAGATCGATATCCTGAGCCAGCGTCACCTTCTTGACGTGGACTTTCAGGATGTCCAGCCGTCCCTTCTTGTCGGGCCGGTCCACCAGCACCTGGCGGTCGAAGCGGCCGGCACGCAGCAGCGCCTGGTCGAGGATTTCGGGGCGGTTGGTGGCGGCGAGGATGATCAGCCCCACCGAGCTGTCGAAGCCGTCCATCTCGGTGAGCAGCTGGTTGAGCGTCTGCTCACGCTCGTCGTGGCCGCCGATGGGCCCGCCGACGCCGCGTGCACGGCCCAGCGCGTCGAGTTCATCGATGAAGATGATGGCCGGCGCCTGCCCGCGCGCCTGCTCGAACAGGTCGCGCACCCGCGCCGCGCCCACGCCGACAAACATCTCGACGAACTCCGAGCCGGAGATAGAGAAGAACGGTACCCCGGCCTCGCCCGCCACGGCCTTGGCCAGCAGGGTCTTGCCCGTGCCGGGCGGGCCAACCAGCAACACACCTTTCGGGATGCGCGCGCCGAGGCGGCCGTAATCCTGCGGGTTCTTCAGGAAGTCGACGATTTCGACCAGCTCGGCCTTGGCCTCATCGACACCCGCGACATCGGCAAAGGTGACGCCGGTGTTCTTCTCCATGAACACCTTGGCGCGGCTCTTGCCGATGCTCAGGAAGCCGCCCATGCCCTGCTTCTCGGCGAAGCGGCGGAACAGGAAGAACCAGACGCCGAAGAAGGCCACCGCCGGCAGAATCCAGGAGAGCACATCACGTAGCCAGGTGCTTTCCACCACCCGCGCGTAAGGCACGTCGTACTTGGACAGCCGCTCGGCCAGGTCGGGTTCGACGCGAGTGGCCACGATGGTGGTCTTGCCCCGGCTGTCCGGCGATTTCAGGCGCCCGGTGACCGTGCGGTCCGACACCAGCACTTCGGCGACGCGCCCCTCGGCCAGCGCCTTCTCGAATTCGCTGTAGGGCACGGGCTCGACGGTCTTGGCCGCCTGCCAGTAGTTCTGCAGCGTCAGCAGCAACAGGCCGGCGACGATCCAGTAGCCAATGTTCCATTGATCTTTCTTTTCCATGGGCAATGTTCCTCGCAAGTCGTGCCGCTAGAGAATGGGGGTGAACAGACGGGCCACCCCGTCGCGCAAGCGGATGGCCAGCGGGCGGGCGCGCAACGCCATGGCCGATATCTCGTTCGATGCATCACGGGCGGCATCAAAAAGGGATTCCAGCCGCGTAGACAGCGCGGTGTCGTACACCTCCACATTGAACTCGAAGTTCAGGCGCAGGCTGCGCGCATCCCAATTGGCCGAACCCAGGCAGCACCACTGGCCGTCTATCAGCATCAGCTTGCTGTGGTCGAACGGGCCAGGCCGTTCGAAGATGCGTACACCGTGCTCCAGCACCTGCCAGTAGTGGGCGCGCGCGGCCCATTGCACCGTGGGATGGTCGCCGTTTGCGGGCGTCAGCACCTCGACGCGCACGCCGCGCAACGCGGCCGTGCTCAGCGCCGCGATCATCGGCTGATCGGGCACGAAGTAAGGTGTCCAGATGCGCACCGAATGCTTCGCCGCGCTCAAAGCGCCCATGAAGGTCCAGCGCATCCTGTCCAGGGCCTCATCGGGACCGGCCTCGATGCCGCGCGCCCAAGAGGTTCCTTGCTCATCAGCCGTTGCGGGCGGTTCGCCCCAGAAACCCTTGCTGAGCCGCTCGCCCGTGGTATCGCACCAATCATCGGTGAAGCACCGCATCAGATGCGCAACCACCGGCCCGCGCAGACGAAAGTGCAAATCGTGACAGGCCTGCTCCGGCGCATCGGGCCGCCAATACGGGCTGAAGATGTTCATGCCGCCGGTGAAACCCGTCTCGCCATCGATCACCAGCAGCTTGCGGTGATTGCGCAGATGCGCGGCATGCAGGCGCGCGGGAATCAACGTCGGGTTGAACGTCGCCGCCGGAACGCCGGCGCGTTGCAAGGCGCGGTAGGCGCTGCGGGGCCTCCAGCGGGCATAGACGTCGTCGATCAGCACCCGCACTTGCACGCCGCGCTCATGAGCCCGGCGCAGCGCATCGACGAACTGCGCCCCGATGCCTTGGCTGTCGAAGATGTACGAAGCCAGCGCGACGCTGTGCCGCGCCGACTCGATGGCAGCGAGCATGGCCGGGTAGGCCTGCTCGCCATCGACGAGCGGCTCGATGCGGTTGCCGCTGGTCAGCGACTGGCCGGTGGCACGTCCCACCAGGTGCGCCAGGCCGGCAAACGGCGCCGATACGGCCTGGGGCATCGTAGGCGCGAGGTCCTGCCGAACAGCAGGATCTGCCCCCGGAAACAGCCGCCGCGCCCGCCGCTGGTAACGGTTGATGCCGAACAGCCCATACAGCAGCGAACCGCCCAGCGGCAACAGCGCGATCAGCAGCACCCACAGCGTGGCCGATCGAGGGTCACGCTTGTAGATGACCGCGTGCCCCGCTGTGGGGATAGCGACCGCCAGCGACACGAGGGTGGCTGCCCATGTCAGCCCGTTGGGGTCGGACACGACAGCCTCCCCATGACTCAAGATTCGCCGCCCGCTGACTTCTTCTTGCGCGCAGGCTTGCTCGCGTCGCTCGGCGGCGTCTCGGCCACGTTCGCGGCATCGGGCTTCTCAGGCTCGGCCGGCTTCGCGGGTGGCTCCTGGCGCTCGAAGACCACCCGTTCGGCCTTGTCGTCCCAGCGGGCGCTGGCGTGATCGGCCTTGCCGATACCGCCACCCAGCATCTCGCGCGCCAGAGCAGTTTCCAGCTCGCTGCGGATCAGCCGCTTGAGCTCACGCGCGCCGAACTCGGGCTTGTAGCCTTCCTCCGCGAAGTGATCGATCAAGGTCTGATCGAAGGTCAGCGTCACGCCCTGGCTGGCGGCGTTGCGGGCCACACGATCGAGCTGCAGGCCGACGATATGGCGGATCTCCTCCTTGCCCAGCGCATGGAAGACGATGATCTCGTCGATGCGGTTGAGGAACTCGGGGCGGAAGTGTCCGCGCAGCACGTCCATCACCTCGCCCTTGGTCTTCTCGTATTCCTCGCCGGCGGCGCCACGGGCCTTCAGCCGACGCTGGATGATGTCCGAGCCCAAGTTCGAGGTGGCGATGATGATGGTATTGGTGAAATCCACCACCCGGCCCTTGCCGTCGGTGAGCCGCCCGTCGTCGAACACCTGCAGCAGGATGTTGTAGACGTCGGGGTGAGCCTTCTCGATCTCGTCCAGCAGCAACACGCTGTAGGGTTTGCGCCGCACCTTCTCGGTGAGCTGGCCACCCTCGTCGTAGCCGACGTAACCCGGAGGCGCCCCCACCAGGCGTGCCACGGTATGGCGTTCCCCGTACTCGGACATGTCGATGCGCAGCAGCGCACCTTCATCGCCATAGATGGACTCGGCCAGCGCCTTGGCGAGCTCGGTCTTGCCCACGCCGGTCGGCCCGAGGAACAGAAAAGTCGCCACCGGCTTGCTGCCTTCGCGCAGGCCCGCGCGCGACAACCGCACGGCATCGGCCACCGCGCGCACCGCTTCGTCCTGGCCCACGAGGCGCTCGTGCAGCCGCTGCTCCAGATGCAGCAGCTTCTCGCGTTCTTCCACCGTCAGCTCGTTGACCGGAATGCCGGTCAGGCGCGAGACGATCTGCGCGACATGCTCGGCTTTGACTTCGGCACTGCCCGAGGCGCGCTCGCGTTCCCATTCCTCGACAAGCTTCTTGAGTTCGGCCTCTTTGGCCTCGATGTGCTTGCCCAGCTCGGCGGCCTTGTCGTACTGCTTGCGCGAGGCCACATAGTCCTGCTCACGCCGCAGCTGGTGCAGTTCGGACTCCAGCTCTTGCACCGCCACCGGGCGGGCCGTGGCCGACAGCTTCACGCGTGCGGCCGCCTGGTCGAGCAGGTCGATGGCCTTGTCAGGCAAAAAGCGCGCGGTGATGTAGCGGTCCGACAACTCGGCGGCGGCGATGATCGCATCCTCGGTGATGCTGACCTTGTGGTGCGCCTCGAAGGTGTCACGCAGGCCGCGCAGGATCATCATGGTCTGCGCTACCGTCGGCTCGGGCACCATCACCGGCTGGAAGCGACGCTCCAGCGCGGCGTCCTTCTCGATGTACTTCTGATACTCGTTGAGCGTGGTGGCGCCGATCAGGTTCAGTTCGCCGCGCGCCATCATCGGCTTGAACACGTTGGCCACGTCCAGCCCGCCTTCGCCGCCACCCTGGCCTGCACCGACGATGGTGTGCACCTCGTCGATGAAGAGAATCAGCTCGCCCTGGTGCTCGGTCACTTCCTTGAGCACCTTCTGCACGCGCTCCTCGAACTCGCCGCGGTACTTGGCGCCTGCCACCATGGCGTTGATGTTGAGTTCGACCAGACGCTTGTCGCGCAGCGTCTCGGGCACTTCGCCGGCGACCATGCGCTGCGCCAGCCCTTCGACGATGGCGGTCTTGCCGACGCCGGGCTCGCCGATCAGTACCGGGTTGTTCTTCTTGCGCCGGGCCAGCACTTCGATGGTCGTCTCGATCTCCTGCGCGCGGCCGATGACCGGATCGAGCTTGCCCTCGCGCGCCATCTTGGTGAGGTCGCGCGAATACTTGTCGAGTTCCGGCGTGTTGGTCGGCGTCTCGGCGCGGCCATCCTCGGCCCCTTTGCCGACCACCTTGCTTACCTGCTGGCGCAGCGCTTGCGGCGTGAGGCCGTAACGGCGCAGCAGGTTGGCCGCCAAACCTTCGCCTTCCTCGGCGAGCCCGATCAGGAAATGCTCCGGCCCGACATAAGAGTGGCCGAGTTCGTTGGAGGCCACGAAAGCACGGCTGAGCGCGTCCTTGACCCGGGGCGACACGCCGATCTCGCCCTCGAACGGCTTATCGCCGCGCTTGGCTTCGGATTCGATCTGGCGCTTGAGGTCATCGACCTTGATCTTGAACTGCCCCAGGATGGTCTTGACCACGTCGCTGTCGGATAGCGCCAGCAGCAGGTGTTCGGTATCGACTTCGGCGCGCCCGAACTCTGCAGCGTGTCGGGCGGCCTCCTGCAATAGGGCCTCGGACTGTTCGCTGATACGGCTGGCGAGCCCACTGCCGCGACGGCGCGCGGTGCCCGTACCGGCCGGGGCGGGTTCGCCGAACGAGGCATCGACGACCTCGTCGGTATCGGCCGCCATGGACGGTGCGTCGTCACCGATGCGGAAGAAGTCGCTGCCAAGGAAGTCTTCGAACAGCCCGCTGCGCGAGCCGAACAAGGCCTCCAGCGGTGAGACGGTGCGCTTTTGCTGGCGCACCAGTTGGCGATAGTGATCGTCACACAACAGCATGGTGCTGTGGCGACCATTGAGATTGGCTTCCACCCGCACCGTGGCGGGCTGGCCGCAGACTTGGCATTGTTTTCTGGCCATGCTGATGCTCCTGTAAAGATTGATCTGACGAGGCACCGCCGATCACGGTGCCTCATCTCTTTGTGGTTTTTGAGAAAAACGCGCTGCCCCGCGTCAGCCGTTGATCGGGATCGAGCGCCCCTGCTTGGGCGTACTGGCCTCGCGCTTTTCCATCGTGATCGTGAGCACGCCGTTCTTGAAAGCGGCCTTGATCGTGTCCTGGTTGGCATCGGCCGGCAGGTTCAGAGCGCGCTGAAAGCTGCCGTAGGAGCGCTCCACCCGATGGAAACCGCCGTCTTTCGTTTCCTGCTCCTGACGCTTTTCACCGCGCACCAGCAGCACGTCGTTGTCGAGCGTGATCTGGATGTCTTTTTCCTCGATGCCGGGTACTTCCAGGGCGATCTTGTACTGCTTGTCGGTCTCTTGGATGTCCAGCGCCGGCTTCAGCATGCCCGGCCAGTCCGACGGCCAGCGTGGCATGGCCAGCGTCGGGAAACCGAAGCCTCGAAACGCGTCGTCGAACAGGCGGTCGATCTCGCGATGCAATTGCAGGATGGGACTGACGGGCCCACCCGCCACCGGCAGGTCATTGCGCTGCACCGGGAGCGAGGCAGTGCTCTGTTGTTCTTCCTGCTCCTTCTTGAACCAGTTCCAGGGAGCCAATTTCTTGAAATCAATGTCCATGTCACACCTCCAGAAGAAAAATTGAAGACTCTCGCTCACTCCGTTTGCCTGCGGCGACGGACAGCGCGCCCAGACGACACGGAGTGTTCCGCTGACTTTGGCTGCTCATCTGTGCGTATCACCTCCTTCTTTCTGCCTGCTTGGATCTGATCATTGATCCATCGATCGATTTCACTTTGACGAAACCGCCACGTCCCGCCGACCTTGAAGGCCGGAATCTCCCCGTGCGAGGCGAGCCGGTAAAGCGTCCGCTTGCCGACTTTCAAGTAGGCAGCCAACTCGTCGAGTGTGAAGATCGCCTGCTGGCGCGCTGTCATACCACCCCCACAAGTTCCGTCGTCACGCGGCCTCGCCTGAGGAAGTTCTTGCAAGACTTTGCAAGATATTGTACCTAAAATGCCGAAAGTCAAGAGTCAACATCCAGCGATCTGCTGGCCGATTGATGTGACTCAATCGTAAGCAGCCAGGAAACAAATGTTGGCTGCCACCGCGATGGTGCTCCCCAAGTCATCAATCTGCTGCCATGTGAAAGGGGAAGTCCATGAACGAGATTGCCCGAGTCGGGGTGGATCTGGCCAAGCGGGTTATCTAGGTGCATGCGGTGGACGCGCGTGGTGGTTGCCAAGGCGCTGGCCGCTGACAAGTTTGCGGCCTGGTGCGCGGAGCTGCCTCCCGGCTGCCTGGTGGCCCTGGAGGCCTGCGGCGGTGCGCATCACTGGGCACGCAAGCTGCGCGGCTATGGGCTGGATGCGCGGCTGATTGCAGGCCACTTCGTCACGCCCTACCGCATGGCCGGCAAGGGACGCAAGAACGGTGCGGCCGATGCCGCAGCGATCTGCGAGGCGGCAACCCGCCCGCACATGCGCTTCGTGCCGGTGAAGCCGCCGGCGCAGACGCTGCTGGCCAGCCATCAGCTACGCAAACCTCCCGATTCACTCACGCAGCTTATTCCTGCTTGCCTAGGGACGACCATGTAAGCGGCAGATGGTCGGAGTCCTTTGCGACCAGCACCTACGCGAGCAGCCCGGAGGTGGGGATGCCCTTGGCGATGATCTCCGCCGGGACCGGCGCCTGGGTCAGCGTTCGGCATCTATGCGCAGGTCCACTTGCCGCGGATGTGGCACTCGACCGTGAACACGCCCGGCGTGTAGTCCAGCTTCTCGCTGATGCGCTTGAGCGCACAGCCGCACGCGCAGCGGGTGTTCTCGGGCTCGTGGTGGCAGTCCACGCGCGGCAGGTCCGCCGGCAAGGCGGTGCGCTTAGGCATCGCGCCAGGCGTAGCCGGCGGCTTCTTCTTGCCCAGCAGTTCCTGGAGCTGCGCCTCAGCCGCGGCAAGGTCGGCGTCCGTCTGGAAGTGTGTAGGCCTTGCCGGTGGCTTTGGCTTGGCGGACCACCAAGTCTGAGAGTGCCATGCTCTAGCTCCTGAACATGAGTCAGGAACCAGATGCTTAACCCATCGACCTCAGCGCCCTAGCAGGCTGGTGAGAAACCCTTGAATCCTTCCGGATCATGTCCTTCCGATCATTTTTTCCGGCACCGGAAGTGCGCCGTGGCGTGTGATTCAGGGTTCTCTCACCCTCGCATTCCGCTGTTCGCCGGGCAGCGGACGCATCTGTCCCTTCTACGCGGCAGCCGCTCGCATCAGGCTCAGCATTCGGGTCAGGTTGTACGCCGCGAACGCGAACAGTGCCTGGCCCGAGAGCTTTTCCAGCCCCTTGTGCCGCGTCTTGCGCAAACCACCCACCGTCTTGATCCAGCCGAAGGCCTCTTCGATCATCTTTCGCCGGCGCAGACTCATCGCGTAGCCTTTGCCACGCGCCGTGCGTCCATCGACGGCGCTGCCGCTGACCTTGCGCGCCACGTGTGCCTTGATGCCGCGCCGTTCGAGTGCGGCAACGAACTCGGCCGTGTCATAGCCCTTGTCCGCACCCACCGTCGCGCCCGGCTTGCGCACGCTGCGATCAATCATCCGGATCGCCGCCTCCCACTCGGCGCGTCCCGTGGCTTGCGTGCTCTCGACATCGACGACGAGCCCGTTGCGGTTCTCGGAGAGCGCGTGCGCCATGTAGCGCAGCTTCGCTTCCGCGAACTCGCCCTTCTTGTAGAGCCGCGCCTGCGGGTCGGTTGTGCTCTGGTGTGTGGCGTTGCTGCGCGTCTTGCCCTTGAAGTCCGCCTCCGGGTTGCGCCCGGCAGGCTTGTCCGGGCCACTGCCGTCCTTGGGAACGAAGCTCTTGTGGCTGGCCCAGGCCTCGATCATCGTGCCATCGACGCTGAAGTGCTCGTCGGAGACGAAGCCCTGCCACTCGGCAAGATGCAGTACGCGACGGAAGAACTGGCGTGCGACGTCGGTGCCGAGCAGACGGTCGCGATTGATGCTGAAGACGGTGCGGTCCCACACCGCGTCATCCATGCCCAGGCCAACGAACCATCGGAACAGCAGGTTGTAGCCGAGCTGCTCGACGAGCTGGCGCTCGCTGCGGATCGTGAAGAGGATCTGCACGAGCAGCGCACGCAGCAGCTGCTCGGGCGGAATCGACGGGCGCCCGGTGTGCGAGTAACGCTCATCGAACAGCGCACTCATGTTGGCGAGAATGCCGTCGACCAGCGCACGCAGAGTGCGCAGCGGGTGGTCCTTCGGCACGCGTTGCTCCAGGCTCACGTAGCTGAACATCGACGCTTGGGGATTCTCTTGGCCGCGCATGGGAAATCGGGAAAAGCAGAAAGACGATTCGAGGCAGGAGTCTGCCTCAAAACCCGCGCCCGGAGCAGCGGTCGGGGTTTCTCACCAGCCTGCTAGCAACAATCCGGAAGCCGTCGTGCCCGCAAAAATGGACACAAAAATGGACATAAACGTCGTGGCTTAAGGTGGATTTCCGTGGAGCCCACTGGAACATCGAGGTGTCGAAAACTCAACCAGAATCAACGACTTACGATGCTTCTTGGACATTCTCAGAATTCCCTGGAACGATGCAGTGGAGGTGAAGGGAACAGCACCCGGTCGCTAACAGGCCGTTGAAATACCTATCGACGCCTCACCTGCAAAGCAGGAAGATGAGGCCATCGATCGACGAACGGTGAGGCGACGATGCGAGGAGCGGACAGCTACAACGAGGCTCTGTTCAGCACGATACGGCTGGAGGACTTCGTGCCGGCCGAGCATCCGTTGCGGCCGATTCGCGTCTGGGTCAACGACGCGCTGGGCAAGATGGGCGATACGTTCGCGGCCATGTACGCAGCCGACGTCAAGGGCGGTCGCCCGAGCATCGCGCCCGAGAAGCTCATCCGCGCGATGCTGCTGCAGGTGCTCTACAGCGTGCGCAGCGAACGCCAGCTCGTCGAGCAGATTCGCTACAACCTGCTGTTCCGCTGGTTCGTCGGGCTGTCCATCGACGACGAGGTGTGGAACCACTCGGTGTTCAGCAAGAACCGCGACCGGCTGATCGAGCACGATGTGGTGACCGAGCTTTTCAACGCCACGGTGGAGATGGCGCACCAGCGCGGGCTGCTGTCGGGCGAACACTTCAGCGTGGACGGGACCTTGATCCAGGCCTGGGCCAGCCACAAGAGCATGCGGCGCAAGGACGGTTCGGACGACGGGCGCCCACCCGAGGACTGGAAAGGCCAGCCCCGCAGCAACGACACGCACGAATCGACGTCGGATCCCGACGCGCGGCTGTACCGCAAGAGCAACGCCGCACCTGCGCTGCCGAGCTACCTGGGGCATGTGCTGACCGACAACCGCCATGGCCTGGTGGTCAACGTGCAGGCCAGCACCGCGGACGGCACGGCCGAGCGCGAGGTCGCCGCGCAGATGCTGGGCGACGTTGCAAGACCGGGCAAGCGCGTGACGGTGGGTGCCGACAAGGCATATGACACCAAGGGGTTCGTCAAGGTGTGCCGGGAGATCGGAGTGACGCCGCACGTTGCGCAGAACACGAGCCGCAATGGCGGCAGCGCCATTGACGGGCGCACCACGAGACATTCTGGCTACGCTGTCAGCCAGCGCAAGAGGAAGCGCATCGAGCAGTGCTTCGGGTGGGGCAAGCTCATCGGGCCGATCCGTCAGGTGATGGTGCAAGGACTGGACAAGGTGGACCAGCTTCTGACCCTGACGATGACAGCCTACAACCTCACACGACTGCGCAACCTGGCGCAGCCATGCCCGGGGTGCGTCCAATGAGCTGCGAAGAGGTCGAAATGCCCTCTTGCGGATGCATGAATGCCGGTGAAACACACGCGCCGCGGCCTTCCGGGTGGAACCCGAGGACTGTATGAACTTGCCAGAACATCCAGCGATGGCGGAACGCGCGTTCATTCAGGGTTCTTCAACGGCCTGCTAACTCATTTATTACGAACGTTTTTTCCGATCCAGGCGTCACGGAATGGACTCGATTGTGGACTCAAGTCTTCGGCCTGGTCAACGCAGGCCGTTGCGGGTGATCCAAAGCGAGCCAAGCACATCCATCAACAGCCAGAGCATCGGATTTCATTCCGAAGTCTATCTGTCCACCGGCACATAACGCCACAGGCCGCAACGGACAGGCGAGCTGCGTCCTCAAAGGACCGGCTCATCATCGACCGGCGCGGCCCCGTCTTTCACCCGCTCGATGAACCGCCTCATGGGCTCCGAGGGTTCGCCCCGGCGGCGCAGCAGGTAGGTGGAGAGCATCGGTGGGATGCCGGCCAGGGGACGAATGGAGATGTCCGGGCGCTGTAGCGTCTGCACCTGCGAGGCGATGGCGAAGCCGATGCCGTAGCCGGCGCCGACCAGGGTCAGCATCACGCCCAGGCTGGTCACTTCGTCCACCAGCTTGAGCGGCATGTTCGTGTCCTGCAGCACCGCCTGAATCTGGTGGCGGCAACCGGAGCCCGCCTCGGGGTGGCACAGAACCAGCGGAAACTTCAAGGCTTCGGGCAGCGGCACCTGCACGTGTGCCAGCAAGGGGTGGCGTGCGGGCACGATCACCGACAGCGGATCGGTCCACACCGGCTCGGCGACGAGGCCATCATGCACCGCGTTTGACAAGCCAAAGCCGATGTCCAGCAGATCGTTGTGCAGCATCTTGAGCTGCTGCGCGAACGGCAGCTCGAAGACGCGAATCTCCAGCTCGGGCTCATCCTCGCGGCTGCGTGCCAGCAAGGTGGCGATGCGGGGTTGCGCCAGGCTGTCGCAGATCGCGATGCGCAGATGGCCCTGGTAGCCCTGTGCCGCCGCCTTGGCGCTCTTGACTGCCTGCTCCACGGTGGCCTGCACGCGCCGGCATTCGCCGAGGAACACCTGGCCGGCCCAGGTCAGCCGCGTCAGGCGTGTGCTGCGGTCGAACAACTGCACGCCAAGCTGGCTTTCCAGGTCGCGCATCGCACGCGACACAGGCGATTGCTCGATGCCCAGACGCTCGGCTGCACGGGCCAGATGCAGTTCTTCCGCAACTGCGATGAAGTAACGCAGCAATCTGAAATCCAAGGCCACCTCCTGTTTGTCTTCTTCTGGTTCGGCCTCTCGGGCGCCAGCATCTACATCCGCATCCCGTCAGCACCTCCTTCGATGGCATCGCGTCGAAGCACTCATGCCTGTCGGGAGCAGGCCCGTCGCCGACACGCGCGGAGCAGGCCGGCGCACAGCCCGGGCTGAATGCTGATGGTCAGCGCCTGCTGCTGCCATGCCAGGGCGGGCAGCGGTGCGCCGGGCACCGCGCGCAGGTGCGCGCGTGTGGCTCGTGTCCGCGATCAGTGCAGCCGACGACGACACGCCGGCGTCAGGGCGGGCGTGCCGATGCAGTTTCATGAGGGTGTCTTTCGGCTCACCCCGGTCGCTGCCCGGGTCGGTCACGAAGCTCAGTTTCAACACCCGGACTTCTGCGTAGCCGCCAACACCTGGGCGACGCGCTGGCGGGCCCACCAAGCGGTCGCCGCGGATGAAGTCCTCGGGCTGCGGTTGACGCGGCGCGGAGGCCTGCAGCCGCTGCGCGAGCTGCCCATCGCCCATGCGTTCGTCGTTCCAGGACACGCTGCCGTGGGTGGTGACGGACAGGTTCGCCGCGTCGGGCTTGATCGGCTTCACTCCATTCAGACACAGATACTAATGAGAATTATTATTGATTGTCCGTGGTTTTATGTGATATGGCAACACCGATGGAATCACCCGGCCTCGCCTGGACACTCGCCGCCTCGTGCCGGCGACTGAGGCCGGATGGCGGCAACTGGAAAGCCTCTGTGACCGGCATCGCCACCGGGAAGCACTCATGCGGTTCCCTACGGCCAGAGGAATGGACTCCACTTTCTGGGGGGAATTACATGAACTTACGCCATCTTCGCTGTTTCATCGCCGTGGCCGAAGAGTTGCACTTTGGCCGGGCGGCGCGGCGGCTGCATGTGGAGCAGTCGCCCCTGTCGCGCACGATCCGCCAACTGGAGGCCGACCTGGGCGTGGCGCTGCTGGAGCGCACGCCGCGCGGCGTGCGCCTGACCCCGGCCGGGCAGGTGTTTCTGGAGGAGGCCCGGCGCGTGCTGCTGACCCTTGAGCAAGCCCAGACCAAGACGCGGGCGGTGGCGGTGGGACACCGGGGCACCCTGCGCATCGCCCTGGCCGGCGGCGTCGGGCGGACCCGGCTGTCGGCGCTGCTCGCGCTGTGCCGCGAGGAGGCGCCGGAAGTGGGCATCCGGCTGTTCGAGGCGCCGCTGTCGCAGGTGGTGGGCGGCCTGGGCAACGACCTGTACGACGCGGCCTTTGCGATGGCCGGCGAGATGGCGGCCGGGGTGGTCGCCAGGCCGGTGTGGCAAGATCCACTGGTGGTGGCCATACCCGCGCGGCACCCCTTGCTGGCGCACAAGCGGGTACCGCTGGACGAGGTGGTGGGCTACCCGCTGGTGCTGTGTCACCCGCAGGTTTGTCAGGAGTGCAGCCGGCAATGCGAGCGCCTGCTGCGCCTGGTGGAGACACCGCCGGTCGTGGCCGAGTACGTGACGACCCACTCGTTGATGCTGGCCCTGGTGGCGGCCGGCTATGGCGTGGGATTTTCCACCGCGGCGCACGCGGTGGCATGCCGGCAGGCGGACGTGATCGTCCGGCCGCTGGACGAGGACTCGGCGGCGTTGACGACCTACCTGCTACATCCCGAGGGCGCGATGTCGGAGCCGCTGCGCCACTTCATCGACCGTGCTCAGCGTGTCGGCCATATGCCGTTGGATACGCAACGGCTCGCATGAGGCTGCTTCAGGCGGGTTGGGGCGATGCCATTTTGGTCAAGGTGCCAGACCCGTTTTGTCATAGCGGGGTTCCATTGACGCGGTGCACGGGCGTGCTGCACTCAGGCTGCTCGCGCTTGCGGTTGGCATCCTGCGATGAGACTTGCATGCCCATCGCGTCGCGTCACAGCGAAGACGCGCGGCGCAACAGTGCTTGCCGTATGCGCATCGGCTCTGGCGTGTTGAGCTGATCGCGCTTTACTGGGCCTTTTCCCCTGCAAAGACTTTGGCCTGGTTATCCGGGTCAGGCATGGTGCCCGCGAATGATGCTGGTGACAGCATGTTTCGCGGCTTGCGAATTGTGAGTGATGGCGCCATGCGCGGCAAGACGCACATCTCGCAACGAAACCGGCGGCATCGTCGATGCCACGGTCTTCGCCGCTTCGCCACTTGCTCGTTTCGCCCGGAGATTTCTGGACAGCCACGCACGTCGCCTGTACGGCGGGTGCGTGTGTGTGGACTCGGTGCGATGACGAATGGAGGCGCGTGATATGCCGAAGTCGAGCAGCCTGGCCGATGGCGCCAAGACCAACTACCGCCCGATCGAGGCGGCAATCCGCTGGAGCGGATTGCTGCGCTTCGAGCGGCGCATCCTGGCGACCTTGGGACAGCGGCCTCTGCCGGAGGCAACGGAGTTTCCGCGCTGGCCGATGCTGCGGTTGAACGCCGAAAGAATCTTCGATGCGCTGGCTCACGGCGAGCTGCCGTATGGCAAGGACGGCTTGGCGCGGGACACGCAGGGCCTGACGATGGACGACCCGTCGCTGACCGTGCGGCACGTCGATCTGAAAGCCTGGATGGCGCACTACTACCCCGGCGAGAAACCGGCGTTTCTGTTCGATGAGATCGAGCGTGCGCTTCACCCGGCGATCAGCCTGGACACAGTGGGCGCATTGATGGCCGAGCGGGAAGCGATCAAGGCGCGGCTGGCGGAACACTTGGGCGTGCACGAGACGCTGCGCGCCGAGCACGAGGCGCTGCTGAAGACGCACGCCGCCTACACGGCCGACGCGGAGCGTGCGAGCACGCCTGGGCCGCGCAGCGAATCGACCTACCTGAACATCGTTGGCGGGTTACTGACGCTACTGCTGGGCAAGTCGCCCAGCGGCATGCCGTATTCCAGCTTCCTGACGCAGGAAGCCATCATCAGCGCGATGGTGGCGCACCACGGCAACGCGATGGGCATCACCGAGCGCACGCTGCAGGCCAAGTTCGCACTGGCTCGGCGCAATCTGCAGAGCACAAATTCCTGAGCGATGCCAGACCGTATCTGCGGTCGCGGATGCCGCATTTGCGGTGTCTTTCCTCAGCGCGGCGTTCTTAATGCGAGTCACGCCAATCAGCGCCACTGAGCGTTAAGGAGTGACCCTCATGTCTTCGCAGACCACCGCCACGGCGGCACCGACCGAGCACCGCATCCTGCGCCGCGCCGAGGTCGAAGCCAAGACCGGCTTCAAGCGCGCGCACATCTACAGCCTGATGAAGGAAGGCAAGTTCCCCAAGGCGCTGCGCCTGGGCGTGCGCGCGGTGGGCTGGGACTCGGTGGAGATCGAACAGTGGATCGCCGATCGCCTCAAAGAACGCGCCTGACGCTTCTTCTCGGTTCATGCCATTCGACGAGGAGAAGCCCATGCAGGTGGTGTCCATCATTTCGACCAAGGGCGGCGTGGGCAAGACCACGACGGCGGCCAACCTGGGCGGCTTTATCGCCGATGCCGGGCTGCGCGTGCTGCTGCTGGACCTGGACGTGCAGCCCACGCTGTCGAGCTACTTCACGCTGGACGCGCGCGCGCCCGGCGGCATCTACGAGATGCTGGCCTTCAACGAGCGGCGCATCGAGCAACTGGTGTCACGCACCGCGATCGCGGGCCTGGACCTGGTGCTCTCCAACGACGACCGCGGTGAACTGAACACGCTGCTGCTGCACGCTCCGGATGGGCGCCTGCGACTGCGCCATTTGCTGCCCGTCTTCCGCACGCACTATGACCTGCTGTTGATCGACACCCAGGGCGCGCGCAGCGTGCTGCTGGAGATGGCTGTGCTGGCGTCCGACCTGGCGCTGTCGCCGGTGACGCCGGAAATCCTCGCGGCGCGCGAGCTGCGGCGCGGCACGCTGCAACTGATCGAGGACATCGCGCCGTATCGGCACCTGGGCATCGAGCCGCCGCCGCTGCGCCTGCTCATCAACCGTGTGCATCCGGTGTCGTCGAACGCGCGGCTGGTCCAGCAGGCGCTGCGACAGGTGTTCCAGGAACAGGCCGGCGTGCAGGTGCTGGGCACCGACGTGCCGGCCATCGAAGCCTATCCGCGCGCTGCGACACGAGGATTGCCAGTGCACCGGGTGGAGTACCGGCAGCCGGCTGGGCGCACGGCGCCCGCGGCGCTGGAGACCATGCGCACGCTGGCCGGCGAGCTGTTCCCCGCGTGGCGGGAGTGCTTCGCGCTGGTCACCGGCCGGGCCGATGCGGGAGGGGCCAGCCATGGCGAGCGCACATGAACTGGCGCGCGGCCGTGAACGGCTGCGCGCGCTGATCGAGTTCGCGCTGGGCGAAGGCTGGCGCGTGGTGCGCACGTCCGGCGGGCACCTGAAATTCACGAAGCAAGGCTGCGCGTCGATCTACACCAGTTCGACGGCGAGCGACCACCGTGCCGACCGCAATGCACGCGCGCAACTTCGCCGCGCCGACCGGCAGGCGCAGGAGAACGGCCGTGGCTGAGCTGACGCCGCAGGACATGGCTGCCAAGCTTCTGGCCACCGGCTTCGAGCGCAGCGGCCCTTCGGCCGCGACCTTGAGCGACCCCATCGCCGACACGCCGATGGTGGTGACGCTGGACCAGTTGCGGCCCTACGACCACGACCCGCGCGTGACGCGCAACCCGGCCTATGCGGAGATCAAGGCGTCCATCCGCGAACGCGGGCTGGACGCGCCCCCCGCGATCACGCGCAGGCCGGGCGAGGCGCACTACATCATTCGCAACGGCGGCAACACGCGGCTGGCGATCCTGCGCGAGTTGTGGAGCGAGACCAAGGAGGAACGCTTCTTCCGCATTGCGTGCCTGTTCCGCCCGTGGCCGGCGCGCGGCGAAATCGTGGCGCTGACCGGGCATCTGGCCGAGAACGAGCTGCGCGGCGGGCTGACCTTCATCGAGCGGGCATTGGGCATCGAGAAGGCGCGCGAGTTCTACGAGCAGGAAAGCGGCCAGGCGCTGTCACAGAGCGAACTCGCGCGGCGGCTGACGGCCGACGGCTATCCGGTGCCGCAGTCACACATCAGCCGCATGAACGATGCGGTGCGCTATCTGCTGCCGGCGATCCCGACGCTGCTGTACGGCGGATTGGGCCGGCATCAGGTGGACCGGCTCGCAGTGCTGCGCAAGGCGTGCGAGCGCACCTGGGAGCGGCGGGCGCTGGGCCGCACTGTGGCCGTGGACTTCGCCACCTTGTTTCAGGACGTGCTGACGCAGTTCGACACACAGCCGGACGACTTCTCGCCGCAGCGAGTACAGGACGAGCTGGTGGGCCAGATGGCCGAGCTGCTGGAGGCGGACTACGACACGCTGGCGCTGGAGATCAACGACAGCGAAAGCCGCCAGCGTGCGCTGACCAGCGAACCGGCGGCGCCGACGCCAGCGGCAGCGCCTGTCGTGCCTGCTGCACCTCCCCCGCCGGTCTCCGCGCCTCAGCAGCCACCCGCCTCGTCTGTGCCGCGCGACACCACGCCAGCCGCGCCTCCGGCGCCAGCAGCAACACCGCCTGCACCGCCCGAGGCGCCGGAGGAGCAGCACGGGCAGCGCGACGAGCGCCTGCAAGGGCACATCGTGACGCCGGCGCCGACCACCGAGCGCCTGCAGTCCATCCAACGGATGGTCGCGGACCAGCTCGGCGACAAGCTGCCCGACTTCGAGGCCGATGCGCTGCGTGCGATCCCCGTGCAGGCGGGCGGACTCTATCCCATCTCGGACGTCTGGTACATCGAGCCGAGCTTGGACGTGCCGGATCGCCTGCGCGTGCACATCGCGCAATTCGCGCGCGAGATCGCCGGGGACGCAGCGGTAGCCGACCACATCGAGGCCAGCGACGGCGGCATCGGCTTCGTCTGCGTGGCGCCGGCCGTGGGCCAGGCGAAGGCGCTGCCGGTGTTCGCGCGGGCGGTGCTGACCCTGCTGCATGCGCTGAGTGCAGCGCCGCCCGCCGCGAACGGATTGGACCGCGCGCGGCTGGCCGATGAGCTGGCGGCGCTGCTCCATGGCCATGGCGGCTCGGCCACACGCCTGAGCGATGCTGCGCTGGTGAAGCTGTTCCGTCTGCTGCGCCTGGCGCGCCGGCTGCTGGATCTGGAAGCCGGCGTAGCGAGCCAGGATTCCTGAGCGCAGGAGGCTCCCGTATGTCGGCACCGCACCCGCTCAACCAGGCCGTGATCGCCCAGGCCCTGCATGACCTGCGCAACGGCCAGTTGCGCCGCTGCAAGGCCATGGGCTTCGGCGAGGAGGAGCTGGATGCGCTGAAACACCCCGAGCTCGTGAGCATGCTGGTGAATGCCACGGTGTCGTGGTGTTCGGTATCGGTGAACCGGGAAGTGTTGAAGCGGCTGCTGAGCCAGGTGCACGACGTGGAGCGGGAGATCGCCACGGTGGACCGCATGCTGCGCCTGGGGGCGAGCACGGAGATGGTCAGCAAGTTCTACGGCCTCACGCATCAGGAAGTGGCGCTGCGCCGCGACATCCTCGGGCTGCCCAAGCGCAAGGGCCGGCATCCGGTGCTCGACGAGGCGCAGGAGGTGGCCTTGTGGGAACGCTGGAAGGCCGGCATCACGGAGCGGCAGATCGCGCTGAACGACGACATGGCGATGGTGGCGCTGACCATGGATCTGGCCGAGGCCATGACCCTGCCCATGTCGGTGATCTGGTCGGCGATACGGAACTGGATCGACCATGGGTTGGTATAGGCCATGACCACGGGCGGCGCACCACGGCGCGAAGGCCCCGTTGCGCTGTCCGCGCTCTTCGACGAGGCCCTGCAGCACCTGCAGCCGGCGCAGGGAACGGCGCCGGCCGCCGACGGTTTCCTCTACAGCGGCAACCGCCATGAGAGCGTGCCGCGCAGGCTGTTCCTCGACCGGCGCCTGACGCCGCTGGAGCGAAACGCCTGGCAGGTGTTCCGCCTGCAGCTCAACGACGACGGCGTGACCGCCTTTCCCACCTACGACCAGCTCCGCCCCTATCTGGCGTCCATGCCCTGTGCGGCGCAAGCCTCGCACGAGACCGTTGCGCGCGCCTTGACGCTGCTGCGGCTGACGCGCTGGCTCAGCCTGGTGCGGCGGCGGCGCGATCCCAAGACCGGCCGTATCCAAGGCAACCTCTACGTGCTGCACGACGAACCGCTGTCGCCCTTCGAGGCGATGCAGCTCGACCCGGACTACCTGGGCCTGGTGAGTCAGGCGCTCACGCACGCGGCGAAGGCGGTGCAGGTCGTGGGCATGAACACGCTGCGAGAGATCGCCGAAGACCCCCTGCTCAGCGGGCGCACGCTGCCGACCCGTCTGCAAGTGCTGGCGCAGCGCATGGCGCGGCATGGCTGGACGACGCCAGGTTATCCACAGGAGGGTGCGGACCACGAATCCGAAGAAGGCCAGGAAGCCCTGCTTCGGAATGACGCGCGCCCGTCTTCGGAATCCGAAGCAGGGCCGAAACCCGCGCCGGACGGCTCTCTTCGGATTCCGAAGGAGGACCGTACAGTACGTAATGATCGTATAAATGAAGTACGTACAGTACCGCGCGCGAGGGCCTTGCAGAACCTGCGGCTGCCCGAGCGTTTCCTGCGCTTGAAGGACGAGCAGCAGGCCGGCGCGCTGATGGCGCTGCAGCAGGTGGACGAGGCGCAGCGGCAGGCCGTGCTCGACGAGTGGGCGGCACGCTGTGGCGGCAGTACGGTGCGCAATCCCGCCGGCTACTTGTTCGGCATCATCCAGAAGGCGATCCGCGGGGAGTTCAAGGCGTGGGCGGGCAACGACGCAGCAGCGCCGCCCGCGCCGCGAGCTGCGGGGCCGGCGCCATCGTCGTCGCCTTCGGCTTCCCGCCCAGCCGACCCCGAGGTGGCGCGCGCCTACCTCGCACGGCTGCGTTCAGCCTTGCGCGATCCCTGAGCTATCCCCAGGGGATAGACGGAACAGGTCGCCTTCCAGCTGGGGGAGCAGACCGCTTGGAACTGTGCTCAAACTGTGCGTATAATGTGCTCGTGATTCCTTGCCTTTGGGAGCAACGTCATGGCCTCTACCGCTTTCGCGGATGTGCTCGAATCGGTGCGTGAAGCCGGCACGTCCCGCTTTTCCGCCACGAACGTCGCCGATGCCCTGGGCCTGCAGTACCAGGACTTGGCCACGCTGGCTGGCGTGCACCGCAACACCCTGCGCACCCACCCCGAGTCACCGCGACTCCAGGCCGCGCTTCGTGACCTGATGCGGGTGCTATCGGCCGCCTCGGCGGTGCAGCCGGATACCGCGCGTGCATTCTTCATGGTCAAGAACGAGCCCATCCCGACGTTCCACCACAAGACCCTGCTGCAGTTGGTGCAGGAAGGACGCACCGACGATGCGATCGACTACCTGGAGTCGATCAGTGCAGGGTTCACCGGATGATCCTCCTCGACCTGCCGCCCGGCACCACGCTGTTTCGCGCGCACACCCCGCAGTGGGCCAGCCGGCCAACCAGCGGCGCTGGTGCGGCGGCCAAGGGCGGGCGCTTCAACCGGGAGGGCGTCGAGGCGCTGTATCTGTCGCTGGAGGAAGCGACCGCGCTACGCGAATACCAGCAGACCTCGCCCTTCCTGCCGCCCTGCACGATGTGCTCGTACACCGTGGCATTGCGCGAGCTGGTCGATCTGCGGCAGCTCCACCGCGGCGAACCTTGGGACGAGCTGTGGCACGACTGGCGCGAGGACTGGCGCCATCTGAAATTCGACCTTCACATCGAGCCGCCCACTTGGGTGCTGGGCGACATGGTGCTGGCCCAGGGCCATACCGGAATCCTGTTCCCCAGCCAGGCGAACGATGGCGGCACCAATATCGTGGTGTTCGTGGATCGGCTCAGGGATGGCAATTCGGTCGAGGTCAATGATCCCGACGGGCGACTGCCCCGCGACCAATCCAGTTGGACGCGCTGACTCCACAGCGCGGATTCGCACTCCACCCTTCGGCCCGCCGCCGAGCTATCCCCAGGGGATAGCCGGCACACACAGCCTTCCGTGCGGAACAAACCGGGCGCGCATGGGCTGCGGTTTGTTGACTGACGGCCTTCCGGCCGATGCCGATGCTGGCGACTCGCCCCTTCACCGCGAGTCGCTCCCATGGCCAACGAACGCACAGAACCCCTGCAACTGAATCTCGGATCGCTGCGCAGCGCGATGTCGCTGACGCTGCACACGCACCATGCATCGCGCATCTGGCACGGCCGCGCGCCGACCGAGGGGCGCCCAGGCATCATCGGTCTCAACGGCTTCATCGGCGCCATGAACAA
The DNA here is from genome assembly GCF_052698165.1 of Achromobacter sp. CF-sbj1-Ac2-l. Classification (NCBI taxonomy): domain Bacteria; kingdom Pseudomonadati; phylum Pseudomonadota; class Betaproteobacteria; order Burkholderiales; family Alcaligenaceae; genus Achromobacter; species Achromobacter sp. CF-sbj1-Ac2-l. Next base: position 5,577,692 of record NZ_CP199855.1, read on the forward strand.
AATGAAGCGCGGCGCCGAGCAGGACGACCCCTACTCGGACTGGTGGATGCTGCGGATCGAGGACAAGCTCGCCGACACCAAGACCCGTCTGCAGACCCTGCGCGAACAGGTGGATCAGGCCTTGGCCGACGTGCCAGCGGCGCTGTCCCTGGGCGAGAACATGAACGTGCAGCCGGTGAAGCTGCCGCTGTTCGTGAACGCCCAGCTCGGCTTCATGGCGGTGTATCTGCTGGCCGACTACGACGACCTGGCACGCAAACTCATCCTGGCGCACCACACGGCGCTGATCGATCGCAGCACCTTGGAGCGCTGGCTCAATGATGGTGCGCACGCGCTGCGCAGCCTGTTCTCGCTGGCCCAGCAGTACCGCTACTCGGGCACCACGCGCGACGACTTCGCGGCGAAGAACGCGGCGGCGCGAGCGGCGCTGGAGAAGTTCGGCGAGTTGCCGCAGGACGTGCTGGAAGGCACGCGCCGCTCGCGCTTCGCGCCACCGATCGCGCGGCGGACGACCAAGCCCGGCACGCCGCCTGCAGCGCCCGCCATCGAGCCCGATGCGCCGGCTCACACGGATGGCACAGCCGATGGTGCGGCGGGCGATGAGGCTGCGGGCGCATGACAGCATCGCCCCCTATCAGCCACTCCACGCGCTTCGTGGCGCTGGAACAGGCGGACTTCCAGCGGCTGGAACACGCAGGCTACCTAAAAGGCCTTTTACAGCCTTTTAAGGGTAAGGGGAGTCTGGAGACCTGGGCCAGCCAGTGCGCAGCGCTGCGCGACGACGTGATTGGCCTGGCGCAGCGGCGCGTGCTGCCCCAGGCGCGCGCCTACCCATTCAGTCTGCTCGACGTGCAACTGGCCCAGCAGGCCACTGGCGCAGGGACGACCTTCCTGCGCTGGCGCAACCTCGACCGTTCCTCCATGGGCGTGGCGTTGTGGGAGGCCCTGCTGGCCAACCCCGCGACGCCGGCCTCGCTGATCGACGAGCTGTACGCGATCGAACTGCAGCGCATCGTGCTGAACATGCAGATCAGTCTGACCCACAGCATCGCTCGCCAAGCCCTGGAATGCGCCAACAAGGCCGCCCAGGCCGAAGTGGCTTACCTGCGGCGCGTCCACGGGCATACCGCGTCCGTTCCACCCACCACCAAGGAGTCACCATGAGCACGCACTTCGTCGGCGAGGGCAGCATCGGTTCTGCGCCGGACTACCGCGAATTTCCGAACGGCAACGACGAGCCACGCCGGCTGCTTCGCCTGAACGTCTACTTCGACAACCCGATCCCGAAGAAGGACGGCGAGTACGAAGATCGCGGCGGCTTCTGGGCACCCGTGGAGCTGTGGCACCGCGACGCCGAGCACTGGAAGACGCTGTACCAGAAAGGCATGCGGGTGCTGGTCGAGGGCCGCACCGTGCGCGACGAATGGGAGGACGCCGACGAGAACGAGCGCGTGACGTTCAAGGTCGAGGCGCGGCGCGTGGGCATCCTGCCGTACCGCATCGAGTCGGTGGCGCTCAGCGCCAAGCCCGCCGGCGGACAGTAATTCGCCCATCGCCGTTCCCCCGAGGGCGGCTGTAGCAACCGTCATACGCCCGCGATGCACCAGCGAGCTATCCCCAGGGGATAGCTCCAAGGTCGTCCACAGAGTTCCAGCCGCCCTCCCGAAACGACGCTCTTGCTGTGCCAGCTCCTGTGGTCCATGCGCACAGCTGCGGCAACGGACCGCCTGCCGATCACAAAGCGGTGTCTGCATCAATCGGCTTCCTTGCTGCCGGCATCTCCTGGCCCCGCCAAGCTGACGCCCATCCAATGAACCGCACATTTCCAAGGAGGCTTCATGCGCGTGTTCCTGTGCGAGAAGCCGTCCCAGGGCAAGGACATCGCCCGTGTGCTGGGCGCCAGCCAACGCGGCAACGGCTGCTACAGCGGCGCCGGTGTCGTCGTGACCTGGTGCATCGGTCATCTGGTGGAGGCGGTTCCACCCGAAGGCTACGGCGAGCAATACAAGCGCTGGGCCATCGAGCAACTGCCCATTCTTCCTGAGCGTTGGCGTGTCGAGCCCAAGGCGGCGACCGCAGCGCAATTCAAGGTCGTGCAGCAGCTCGTCGCCAAGGCGGGCGAGCTGGTGATTGCGACCGATGCCGACCGCGAGGGCGAGATGATCGCCCGCGAGATCATCGACCTATGCGGCTACCACGGGCCGATTCAGCGCCTGTGGCTGTCGGCGCTCAACGATGCGTCGATCCGCAAGGCACTGGGTGCACTCAAGCCGTCCGCCGAGACGCTGCCGCTGTATTTCTCCGCACTCGCCCGATCGCGCGCCGACTGGCTGATCGGGATGAACCTGAGCCGCTTGTTCACACTGCTGGGGCGCCAGGCCGGCTATACCGGCGTGCTGTCGGTGGGGCGCGTGCAGACGCCGACGCTGAAGTTGGTCGTGGACCGCGATCGCGAGATCGCGCGCTTCGTCTCCGTGCCGTATTGGGCCGTGGACGTGCTGCTATCCCATGCCGGCCAGTCCTTCACCGCGAGCTGGATACCGCCCGAAGGCAGCACGGATGCAGCGGGTCGCTGCCTTCAGCAGCCGGTGGCGCAGCAGGCTGCGGATCGCATTCGCGCGGCACGCGATGCGCAGGTCGTGTCGGTAGAAACCGAGCGCGTTCGCGAAGGGCCGCCGCTGCCGTTCGACCTGGGCACGCTGCAGGAGGTGTGCTCCAAGCAGTTGGGCCTCGACGTGCAGGAGACGCTGGACATTGCCCAGGCGCTGTATGAGACGCACAAGGCGACAACGTACCCGCGCTCGGATTCGGGCTACCTGCCCGAGAGCATGCTGGCCGAGGTACCGACCGTACTCGACAGCCTGGTCAAGACCGACCCCAGCCTGCGGCCGCTGATCGAGCGCCTGGATCGCAACCAGCGTTCGCGTGCGTGGAACGACGGCAAGGTGTCGGCTCACCACGGCATCATCCCGACGCTGGAGCCCGCCAACCTGTCGGCCATGAACGAGAAGGAACTGGCCGTCTACCGGCTGATCCGCGCTCATTACCTCGCGCAGTTCCTCCCGCACCATGAGTTCGACCGGACGGTAGCGCAGTTCTCGTGCGGCAGTCAGTCGCTGGCGGCCGTGGGCAAGCAGATTGCCGTCATCGGCTGGCGTGAGGTGCTGGCGACGCCGGGGCCGGACGATGCCGGTGGCGAGGATGCGCAGCACAGCCAGGTGCTGCCCGCCCTGCATGCGGGCCTGTCCTGCCCGGTCGGAAAGGTGGATCTCAAGGCGCTGAAGACGCTGCCGCCCAAACCCTACACGCAGGGCGAGCTGATCAAGGCCATGAAGACCGTCGCCAAGTTCGTGACCGACCCGCGCCTGAAACAGAAGCTGCGAGATACCACCGGCATCGGCACCGAGGCGACACGCGCCAACATCATCAACGGTCTGATCGGTCGCGGCTACCTGGTCAAGAAAGGCCGCGCCGTCCGCGCTTCCGACGCGGCATTCACGCTCATCGACGCGGTGCCCTCGGCCATCGCCGACCCCGGCACCACGGCGGTGTGGGAGCAGGCGCTCGACATGATCGAGGCCGGCCAGATGGCGCTGGACACCTTCATCGAGAAGCAGTCCGTGTGGGTCGGCCAGCTCGTGCAGCAGTACCGCGGCGCAACGCTCTCGCTCAAGCTGCCGCCGGCGCCGGCCTGCCCGCAGTGCGGCGCACCGATGCAGCAGCGCACGGGCAAAAGCGGCGCGTTCTGGTCCTGCTCGCGCTACCCGGACTGCAAGGGCACGTTGCCGATCGAGTCCCCGACGGGCCGGCGCAGCGCACCGCGCAAGCGGCGCGCTGCCTCCAAGGCGTCCTGATCCTCGCTTCCCCCTGCCGCGCCAGCCCTTCACTGGCGGCGAGGCAAACGTCCCGCACCGCGCGGGACTCCAAAGCGCGCGTCTCCTTCTGCAACGGTGTGCGCGCCCCGTCTGCCCACCATCGGGCGACGGGGCGAGAAGGTCATTGCTCCACGAATCGCGCCCGCCGCCATTCCCTTGATCGGTGTGCCTTGCCTCGGCCACGAGGGGCTTCCTGACGCCTTGCCGCCGCGTGAGCCGTGAGGAGGCCCCTTGGGCCGAGGGTATTCCGTGCCGGTGCCCGCCGGCGGAACAACGGGCTCCCTTTGTGTGTGGATGCACGCCAGAGGTTTCCGGCCCCAGCCACGAAACGGGCCGGGTGCGATTGCTGACGCAGCGAACGGCTTTGACGACGGCCTGCGCTGACGCAGCCCACAGGTGGTTTTCCTTCCTCTCCAGCCGAAGGCCCGCGTGGCCTTCGTCGCCCTGGCCCTTGCCTTGTCCCGTGACGCGGGCCTGCCCTAAAGCGGGCCGTCCGCGATTCGGTTTTCCCTGCGACGGCAGCCATGCTTCGCGCCCATCCTCACGCCATGCGTTGCTGACAGTCGTCAGCGGCATGCCCTGGCAGTCTCGGTCTTCAAGACTGCAACGCGGTTCGCCGCGTTGACCGATCCAGTCCGCTTCGCATCGCCCACCGCGGACGCTCGCCGGCCTGGCGACGATGCACTTTTCTCAACCACCCGAGGGGAACCCCATCCCCTGCGGGATGCGTGCTCCCCGACCCACCAAGGAGCACGGCATGTCTGAACCTTCCGCATCTTCCTCTGCAACCGCAGTGCGCAGTGGTGCGCTGGCGCTGGCCTGGACCGGCAAGCGTTTGCCGCTACAGGTGCTGCGCAGCGCGGCCGGCCACTACATCGGCACGCAAGACGACGAAGGCCCGGTATCGCGGGAGTCCGTCGAGTATTTCCCGAACCACCTCGCAGCACAGCGCGCCCTGGATGCCCATGCCTGGACACAGCGCGCTCACCCCTGATTCCCACCCTTCAAGGAGTTCTCTCATGAATCTGTCTTTACCCGAAGACGTGCTCGATCAGATGGCGCTGGAACAGGCGCACTTCGACGCTGCACCGCAGGCCTTCTTCGAGGCCTGGAAGCGCGGCGCGCAGATCGCCGGCCACGAGTGGTTCGGCGACGGCACACGCGAAGGTCTGCAGCGTGCCACCACCAAGTGGGACCTGCGGCCCAACATGCTGATGCTCAACGACGCCTTGGGCGTGCTGAGCAGCGGTCAACGCATGTTCCTGTCCGCGATGGTGAGCTTCTACAACTCCCGCGAGGGCGGCGCGATGCTCAAGCGTTGCGGCTTCGAGGGGCTGTCCGACTTCGGCGGCCTCAATCTGGAACGGCGCCAGGTCATCGCCGACCTCACGCTGCACTACAACGGCTGGTGAGCCGCGCCTGGCAACCCACCGTCTTTTCATCCCACCCCACGAGGGACATGCGTCCCCGTTCGGGGCCATGTCCCTCCTTCCTTTCGCAGGAGCGGCCATGTCCCGAATCAGCATCTTCCACTGACCTGCACCGCCCGCCACCAGGGCGGCCCGATGCCGCGGCCGGCTGACCGGCTGCCACTTCATCCACCTACTGGGGTTCAATCCCCGGCAGGGGATTGCCTCGGCCATCCTCTGCTGGAGGAATCCCATGTCTCATTCCAAAAACCCCTTCGTCCGCGGCTACGATGGCCTGTCCGTGCAGCGGCTGCTGGCGATTTCCTACGACGACGACTGCCCGCTGAGCTATCTGCCGCTGCACGTCTCGCAGTCGCACCTGCCGGACAGCCAGGTCGAGCGCCATGCCTGCGTCTTCTGCGACGACTTCGCGCTGATCACCGAGGGCCAGAACGTGCCGCCCGAGCTGGACGCGCAGTGTCCCAGCCACGGCATCGCCCGAAACCTCGTCTACACCGTCATGGCCGAAGAAGCCGGCCAGCCGCTGCACGTCGGCGATACCTACTCCGAGGAAGCCGCGCGCGAGGTGGTACGCCGCCTGCGCTTCGAGACCGGGTTCTACAGCCGTGCCTGGGAAATCAGTTCGGCGCACATCACCGAGGAGGCCGGTCGCTTCCTCGCCGAACTGGCGGACATCGCCACGCCGAGCGGTTTTCTGTTCGTGGCCTTCCGCATTCCCTACAGCCCGGCGGTCGGCATGAAGCTGATCGCCACGCCCTGGACGGATGCGAACCTGCAGCATGTCGAGGGCATCACCGCCGAAGAGCTTCGGCAGGAGCACCGGGCCAAGGGCATGCCGGAGTCCCTCGTGGAAGTGTTGCACCTGGCTGCGCTCGCCGACGTGCGGCTGCTGATCTTCGATGCCGACGCGCCCGTGCTGGACGGACTGACGCTCTACGACGACGAGTAACCCCCTCTTGAGCCCCGTGCGGGGCTCTTCTTTTTCGCGGAACGCGGTGCCGGCGCATTGCCGATTCCCGGCGGACGGCCGCCGCCATGTGCCGCACGCTGGCCGCATGTTCGCTGGCGTTGCCGGCAGCATGCCCAGGCAGTCGAGACCTTCAAGACTGCGGCGCGGTTCGCCGTGCTGGTTGTTTCGTTCTCCGGGCGCACCTGCGTCCATCCACCTCACCCTCAAGGGACAGACCTCCCTTGCGGGCGGGAGTCCCTTGGTTGCCACAAGGAGTCTCCCCATGGATACCCAAGCCATCCGTGCACAGATGCCAACGCTTGTCGTCGGTCATGTGCCTTCCAACGTCCGTTCGTTCAAGTTCAACATCTTCGACGGCCAGCCCAAGGTTTCGACGCTGGGCTTTCACATCGACCCGAAGCCTTTCGAGGGCAAGGTCATCGCCACCACCGACGAGGCCATCGTCGTCAAGACGGGGCGAGCCGAGTTCGCGGTGCTCGATCGAACGCTCGTGACCGAGGTGCCCGACGAGGGCGCCAAGGTGCAGGTCGAAACCTATGTCAGACGCCGCTTCGACGGTCAGCGGGCGGACACGCCCGAGGAGCAGACCGAGTTCACCGCCGACGGCCAGCCCTACACGGTGAAGCGGTTCGTGCTCGGGTCTGCACCGGCGAAGCTGCCGATCCCCGAGCCGCGCTGCCCCGAGCTGCAGGAACTGATCGACCAACTGGAGCAGTTGCCCGCTCCCGATGGTTTCCGGCGCATCACCCACATGCTGGTGGATGCCGGTGCACGGGACATCACCTGGGTCGATCCGCTGCCCGCCGACATGATCCGCACGCCGCCGGCCATCGGTTTCACCGTCGCCACGATGAAGTTCCAGGGTCGCGTCACCGTGCTGTATGAGCGTGGCCTCGACCTCTACGCGGTGGAGCTGCACCGCGACGGCGAGCTGATCGAACGGGTCGATGAGGTGTTCTTCGACACCCTCGGCGAGACGCTGGAACGGCTGATCGACGACGGGAGCTGGAAACGCATTCGCGTGCAGTGCCTGTCGGGTCGCAAGGCTGTCCGGCACTGACCCTCCCAGCAGCTTCCCGCCCTCGCGGCGGGAAGCCTCTCTTCCTGCCTCCCTGGAGATCACACCCATGACTGTTCGATTCAAAGGCACGGAGCTGCGGCCCGTGCTCGCCGAAGCGGTGGCGAATCAATGCCGCGTCATCCTGGTCAAGGATCAGGGCGTGTACTTCCTGGCCGAGCGCGGCGAGCGCCGGCCCGATGGTCGCCAGAAGACCATCGCCTACGCCGCCGGCTGCAACCCGGATGTCGATGCCTTCGACTATTGGTGGGAGCTGGCGCGCGCCGAGTTCGGCGACGACGACTTCGGCGAGTTCTTCGATCCGCAGGAGGGCGTGTTTGCGCGCATCCTGCACAGCGAGGACGACCTCGACGTGTCCGCCACCACGACACACCTGTCGCTGCAGGCGGTTCCTCCCACACCCAACGGCAACTGACCGCCCATCCCTGGCCCCCGCTCCGGGGGCCTCTTTCTTCCCGGCAATGCGGACAGCCGCGAGTGCCGATTGCCGCTCGCCTGCGCGCCGTCCCGGCGCCACGCTTCCGGCCATGTTCCGCTGACGTCCGTCAGCGACATGCCCAGGCAGCCACGATCTTCAAGGCTGCGACGCGGTTCCGACCGCGTTGATCACCCCAGTTCGCACCGGCATCCATGCGCGAACGGCCATCGGTTCTCGATGGCGATGCCACCAAGCTGTTCCATCAACCCACGCGGGGGTTCCACACCTTCCCCGCCTTGGGTCGGGTGTGTCTCCGCCTCATTGTTCCCAGGAGATTCACCATGACCACTTCCAACGAGAAGTCCTACTTCGATCTGCACATCACCGGCCTCGGGTACCTCAATCGCATCCGCGAAGTGAAGCCCAAGAAAGGCGATGCGTTCCTGGCCTGCGACATCGCGGCTCTGAACGGTCCCAGCGATGACGTCTCGTATGTGCGTTTCGACACGCGCGTATCGGGATCGGAAGCGCAGCACCTGGTGCGCCGCTGCATTCAGGCGGTCGACGCCGAGAAGAAGGTGATGATCGGCTTCCGCATGGGCGACCTGTGGACCGACACCTTCACCTACTCCAAGGGCAAGCGTGCCGGCGAGCAGGGTGTGAGCCTCAAGGCCCGCCTGCTGTTCGTCAGTTGGATCAAGGTCGACGGCAAGCTCGTCTACAAGGCCGAGCCCAAGCCGACCGAGACCGACGAGCGGGACCCGGAAGTCCCTGTGACGTCCGACGCGCCCGCCGCGCAGCAAGCCTCGGCACCGGAGCCTTCCGAGCCCGTCGCCGATGCTGCCGACGACGCAGCCGATGCCCCCGCATTGGCCGTTGCCGAGTCGTTCTGATCCGCAAGGCCCCATCCCCGGGGCCTTGTCTTCTCTTCGTCCGCAGGAGACCTTCATGATCACCATCCCCGGCCAACTGGCCATCAAGACCATCCACGGCAGGAACGGCGACTTCAACGTCGGCCGCCTGGCGACCTCGATCGGCGAGTTCGTCGTGAAGAACGCCGAACTCGATCAGTACCGCGAGGGCAAGTACGACGGTGATTTCGTCATCGTCGAGATTCGTCCCTCCACGTACAACGCCAACGGCCGCATGGTCATCGAGATTCGCGCCCATCTGGGCGGGATGACACTGTCCAACATCGACGCCCTGAGCCGCGACGAAGCCCGCCGGCTGAGTCCGCAGGAAGTCGATCCGATCGACGAGGAGGCGCAGGCGCCCGTGCCGGCAACGCCCCCGGCCAAGCCGAAGGCGAAGCCGCGCAGTCCGCGCGATCCCCTGGTCGATACCACGCCGTTCGGCAGCGAACCGGCTCCCGTGTCCGCTGCGGCCTCGGCCGAGGCAGACGACGCGGCGCTGTTCGGTGCCTTGTGGCCCCTGGGCGAGACCGTGAAGCTCGATGCGACCGTGGATCGTCGTGTGCTGCGTCAGCAGCGCGACCGTCTCGACAAGCTCGGCTACGAGTTCGCTCCGTTGTCCCAGGACTGGCACCTCAAAGCTGCCTGATTCATCCGCCGCCTTGCGCGGCATTCCGCCACCCGCTGGGGTTCTCCCCCGACGGGGAGGGCTCCGGCCTTTTCTTCAAGGAGACCCTCATGGGCTGGACCTTCGTTCGTCAGACGCGCGATCAGTTGATCCGCGAGCTGCTCGCTCCGCAGGCGTCCGACCGCGCTTGCTGCGAAGTCATCGACCACACACTGGACGGCGACGTTCTGTGGACCGTGGTTCGCGTCACCGCCAGGCAGGCGGGCGTCATGGGCCTCGCGGCCGGTGAGTCCGTCTGCTACATCGGCTGCCATCTGCTGGAAAGCTCGGGCGGCGATTGGGGCTACAAGTCACTCGATGAGTCCGTGCATCCGTACTACTACTCGTGCCCGCTGCGCTATCTCGACATGGCGCCGGTGCAAAGCCCCGAGTGGCGCGAGCGGGTTCACCGCTTCCACGCGGGCCGCGCTGTCTAGCGGCACGCATCTTCCTTCACCCAACCGGGGCGAGCATGGCCCCGCGGGCTGTGGTTGCTCCTTCATTTCCAAGAGGACATCACCATGCCTGCACCTTCTTCCGCGAAACCGCTGTACCGCATCGACGAATGCCCCGACCTCATGGCCGACGGTTGCGTCGGTGACGAGCAGGGCAATCTCGTCTTTCTCTCGATCTGGGCGCGCGACACCGCCGTTCAGGAGTTCCTCGCCCGCCTGACTCTCGGCCGGGATGAACAGGGGCTCGACCAGTTCCACGTCATCACCGAGCAGGGCGCATCCATCCCGGTCTTCGTCGGCAACGTCGAGAACCTGGAAAAGCGCATCACCCGCGCCTATCGGCGGACGCTGTTCGGTTCGCTGACGAATGTGTGGCTGTTCGACCGTCGCTGCGTGAAGCCAGACAAGGCCAATGCCAGCGCGCTGGCGCTTCTGCCCAGGGATTCCGCTCACCGGCTCGACCGGCTGTGGACGCTGGTGCAGGACACCTGCCCGCTGCCACTGCTCGACCACTGGCGCGACACCGTGCTGGAGCTGTTGCAGACACGGCGGATGCTGACCGGTCTTCCCTTGGCCCTCGGGCCGCTGGAAGGCCATCGGCTGGCCCTCGATGTCCCGGCGCTGACGAAGGCGCTGGGCGAGCTGATCCGCAACGGCACCCTCGGTGCCACGCAGTACGAACTGGCCGCGAACGCACCGCTTCGGCGTGTGGCGTGAGCCATCCCCACGGGCATGCGCGCCGCGCGTGCCCGCCTTCCCTCATCCATCATCAGGAGAAATCCATGGCACTCATGTTTCCGCGCCTGGCGCGCAATTTCATTCGTAACGGCTACTTCCCCACCGACGAGCCGACGCTGGAGCGGGCCTTGTCCGCACTGGCGCCGTCTCCCGGCTCCATGTCCATCATCGATCCCTGCGCCGGCGAAGGCGTGGCGATTGCCGAAGCCGCCCACGCCCTCGGGCGCGAGCAGGTCCAGGCCTTCGCCGTCGAGTACGACGCCGAGCGTGCCCGCCACGCACGGCAACTGGTCGATCGCTGCATCCACGGTGACCTGATGGACTCGCTGATCTCGCGCCAGTCCTTCGGGCTGCTGTGGCTGAACCCGCCGTATGGCGACCTGAGCAAGGACGTGAACGGCAACATCGGCTATCAGGGCCAGGGCCGTGCGCGGCTGGAAAAGCTGTTCTATCAGCGCGCGCTGCCGCTGCTGCAGTACGGTGGCGTGCTGATCTTCATCGTGCCGTCCTACGTGCTCGACGCCGAGCTGGTCGGATGGCTGACGCGCCACTTCGCCGACCTGCGCATCTACCGTGCGGTGGAAACGCAGTTCAAGCAGGTGGTGATCTTCGGTCGCAGGATTCGTCAGCGCGACCAGGCATCGGATTCGGTCAAGGCCACCCGCGGTCTGCTGCTGCAGATCGGACAGGGCGACGCCGAAGCCGAGGAGCTGCCGCTCGAATGGCCGTTCCTGCCGTACACCGTCCCTGCCAGCCCGGCCGAGCCGGAGCACTTCTATCGCGTGACGATGGAGCCCGAGCAGTTCGCCGATGAAGTCGGCCGGCTGCAAGGACTCTGGCCGGCGCTCGATACGCACCTGGGGGGCGCGCAGCAGTCGCTGCGTCCACCGGCGCGGGCCTTGTCCCACTGGCATCTCGCTCTGGCCTTGGCCGCGGGCGCGATCTCGGGCGTCGTGACCTCGAAGAGCGGCAGAACGCTCGTCGTGAAAGGTGATACCCATAAGGAGAAGACTCTCCAGACGGAGTACACCGAGCGCGACGACGGCTCCGTGGCCGAGACACGCATCCTCACCGACAAGTTCGTGCCGGTCATCCGCGCCTGGGACATGACACCGGGCTCCGCCACGCGGGGCGAGGTGTTGACCATCCGCTGATCGTCGTTCCCCGACGGCAAGCCGCCAGTGCTTCGCCGCCTTCTTTGTCCACTCACCGGGGTCATGTCGCCCCGATGGGGCGCCGTGGCCTCTTTTCCCTGAAGGAGAAATCACCATGGCACTCGCTGTTCTCAATCTCGTCTCGCAACCACGGTTCCCATCCGGGCAAGTGGTCATGACCGCCGGCATCAACGATCTGGTCCAGCAGGGCCAGTTCAATCCGGTGCCTTATCTGCGTCGCCACCTTCGTGGTGACTGGGGCGATCTCGACGACTGCGACCGGCGTTCCAACGATGCCGCGTTGAAGTCCGGAGACCGCTTGTTCTCGTCCTACCAGGTCACGCCGACCTTGAAGCTCTGGATCATCACCGAGTGGGACCGCAGCGTCACCACGCTGCTGCTGCCATCCGAGTACTGATCGTCCTCTGACGGCTCGGCCGTCTTTCTCTTCCCACCCCTGGGGCATGCCATCGCCCCGCAGGGGTCGGTGCATGCCCCATTTCCATTGGAGCATCACCATGTCACTCGATCTCGAAACTGTTCCCGCGGCTGTTTCCGATGCCTCGCCCGTGCAGGGCGACCTGCTCGAAGCCGCATCTTCTCCGCTCACCCTCAGCCTGCAGGACTTCGTATCGGAGTTCGGCGACGAGCTGCTCGATTCGCTCAACCGCGCCAATCCTCCGGTCTACACCGGCCAGGTGCGGGTGCATCGGCAACTGATCCTCGCCGCGCTCAAGCGCAAGCTGTTCCCGGCGCAAGCCGATGTGGTCCACGCCGTCACCGAGCTGTTGGTCGATCGTGGCGAACGCGCCGCGATCGTCAATGGCGAGATGGGCTGCGGCAAGACGACGGTGGGTATTGCCACCGCCGCCGTGCTCAACGCCGAAGGCTACCGCCGTACCTTGGTTCTGTCTCCGCCGCACCTGGTCTACAAGTGGCGGCGCGAAATCCAGGAGACGGTGGCCAGTGCCAAGGTCTGGGTGCTCAATGGCCCGGACACGCTGGTCAAGCTGCTGAAACTGCGAGAGCAGTTGGGCGTGCCGGCCCAGGGCCAGGAGTTCTTCGTCCTGGGCCGCGTGCGGATGCGGATGGGGTTCCACTGGAAGCCTGTCTTCGTTCGGCGGCGCACGCCTCACGGCGACGTGGGGGCCTGCCCGGATTGCGGGCATGTCATCACCGACCTCGACGGCGAGCCGATCAATCCGGTCGAGCTGGAAGCCGAGGAGTCCCGCCGCAAGTGCAGCCACTGCCGTGCACCGCTGTGGTCGTTGATCCGTCCCAGAGGCCTGTCCGCCAGCGACCAGTCCTCGACCGTGCTCAAGGCACTGAAGCGTATTCCAACCATCGGGGAAGTCACCGCGCAGAAGCTGATGCAAAAGTTCGGTGACGCCTTCCTCGCGTCGATGCTCGGGGACAACATCCACGAGTTCATCAACCTGATGGATGGCAACGGCGAGCTGGTCTTCTCGGACCGGCAAGCCCATCGGATGGAACGTGCGATGGCCAACATGGAGTTCGGCTTCGGCGAGGGCGGCTACCAGCCGTCCGAGTTCATCAAGAGGCAGCTTCCCCAAGGCACGTTCGACCTGCTCATCGCCGACGAGGCGCACGAGTACAAGAACGGCGGCTCCGCACAGGGCCAGGCCATGGGGGTGTTGGCGGCCAAGGCGCGCAAGACGCTATTGCTCACCGGCACGCTGATGGGCGGCTACGGCGACGACCTGTTCCACCTGCTGTTCCGAGCCCTTCCGGGGCGGATGATCGAAGACGGCTACCGGCCGACGAAGAGCGGCAGCATGACGTCGGCCGCGATGGCGTTCATGCGCGATCACGGCGTGCTCAAGGACATCTATTCCGAGAGCACCGGCACGGCGCACAAGACGGCCAAGGGCACCAAGGTATCGGTGCGCACGGTCAAGGCGCCGGGTTTCGGTCCCAAGGGCGTGCTGCGTTGCGTCCTGCCGTTCACGGTCTTCCTCAAGTTGAAGGACATCGGTGGCAATGTGCTGCCGCCCTACGACGAGGAGTTCCGCGAAGTCGCGATGGACACGGCGCAAGCTGCGGCCTACCGCGATCTGGCGGGTCGGCTGACCCAGGAGCTGAAGCAGGCCCTGGCGAAGCGCGACACGACGCTGCTGGGTGTGGTCCTCAACGTGCTGCTGGCCTGGCCGGATTGCTGCTTCCGGTCGGAGACGGTGGTGCATCCACGCACGCGCAACACCCTGGCCTTCGTCCCGGCTCAGTTCAACGAGCTGGAGGTGATGCCCAAGGAGCGCGAGCTGATTGATATCTGCAAGCAGGAGAAAGCAGAAGGTCGCAAGACCCTGGTCTACACGGTCTACACCGGCACGCGCGACACCACGTCGCGCCTGAAGGTGCTGCTGGAGCAGGAAGGCTTCAAGGTGGCGGTACTGCGCGCGAGCGTGGATGCCTCCCGCCGGGAAGACTGGATCGCCGAGCAGTTGGACCGCGGTATCGACGTGCTCGTCACCAATCCCGAACTGGTGAAAACCGGCCTGGACCTGTTGGAGTTCCCGACGATCGTGTTCATGCAGTCGGGCTACAACGTGTATTCGCTGCAGCAGGCCGCACGCCGTTCATGGCGTATCGGTCAGAAGCAGTCGGTGCGCGTGATCTACCTCGGCTACGCCAACTCCTCGCAGATGACCTGCCTGGGGTTGATGGCCAGGAAGATCATGGTGTCGCAGAGCACGTCGGGAGACGTGCCCGAATCCGGGCTGGATGTCCTGAACCAGGACGGAGACTCGGTGGAAGTGGCACTGGCGCGGCAGTTGGTGCATTGAGATTGTTTCACTCTTGGTCGGCCCCTTCGGGGGCCGAATTCTTGTCTTCGGTCGTTGCCGCAGTCGCTATTTCAGGGGAGCGTTTCAGAAAACAAAAAAGCGCGGCCGTAGTAGTGCCGGTCAATGCCAGCATCGGCCATCGCCAGCTTCTCCCAGCGTTCCTTGATAAGGCTGGTCGGCGCATCGGCGGGCACCATGCGATTTGGGATCAGATCCGACGGACTCGCTACGCAACTTCTTAGATTTCGTTTGATCTATAACATGCAGTAAGATATATAACTCATTACCAACCCCTTGGCGATAAAGGAGTCCGTGCTTGAGCTTTCTCGCGCTGTTCATCAGCCTGCCCACCAAGGCATCGACCGGCCGCATGCGCGTCTGGCGCTCCGTCAAGGCGCTGGGCTGCGCGACGCTGCGCGATGGGGTCTACCTGCTGCCTGACTCGGCCGACAGCGCCGCAGCGCTGGACGAAGTGGCGGCGCAGGCGGTGGAAGTCGGGGGCAGCGGCGAGGTCTATCGACTCTCGGGGTGTGAGGAAGCCCAGGAGGGCGCGCTGCGCGCCCTGTTCGACCGGGGCGAGGAGTACGCCGGCATCGCCGAGGAGATCAAGGAACTCGGGCGGAGCTTGGCATCCCTGGATGGCGCCGCCGCCGCGCGCAAACTCCAGCCGCTCGTGCGCCGCTTCGAGCAGGTGGCGCGCATCGATTTCTTTCCCGGCGAGGCGCAGCGGCAGACCCTGAGCCTGCTCGACGACCTGCGCGACGCGATCACCCGCCGCCTGTCTCCCGACGAGCCGACCGCCCGGCAGGCGGATGTTCCGCGGCTGGACCGCGCCGACTATCAGGGCAGGACCTGGGCCACGCGGGCGCGCCCGTGGGTGGACCGGCTGGCCAGTGGCTGGCTGATCCGCCGGTTCATCGACCCGAAGGCCCGCATCGTCTGGCTGGCGAGTCCCGCCGACTGCAAAGCCGATTGGCTTGGCTTCGATTTCGACGGTGCCGCCTTCAGCCACGTGGGCACCAAGGTCACCTTCGAGACGCTGCTGGCGAGTTTCGGACTTGATTCCGCCCCTGCGCTGGTACGTCTGGGCGAGCTCGTGCATTGCCTGGATGTGGGGGGGCTCCCGGTCGCGGAAGCGCTGGGCATCGAATCGCTGCTCGCCGGCCTGCGGGCATTCGAACCCGACGACGACGCGCTGCTTGCCCGCGCATGCGAAGTCTTTGACTGGCTATTGAAGAGTTACGAGGAAAAAACAACGTGAACGCCCCGACCAGTCCTCAGACCGCTGCCACGACTGAAGCGGTCCCTCCAGCGATGAGCTACCTGCAGCTCTTCGCGCGCTTCCTCAAGTTCGGCTTGCTCGCATGGGGCGGGCCTGTGGCTCAGATCGGCATGTTGCGCCGCGAGCTCGTGGACGAGGAACGCTGGATCTCCAGCAGACGCTACAACAAGCTGCTTGCGGTGATGCAGGTGCTGCCCGGACCCGAAGCGCACGAAATATGCGTTCATTTGGGCATCCGGGCGAAGGGGCGGCTGGGGGGCGTACTGGCGGGACTCGGGTTCATGCTTCCCGGGTTCTTGCTGATGTTCGCGCTGTCCTGGCTGTACTTCCAGATCGAATTCGTTGGCACCTCGCTGGGCGCGGCGTTCCTTGGCATCCAGGCGGCCGTGATCGCCCTGATTGTGCGCGCCGTGCACCGTATCGGCGAGCACATCCTGCTCGATCGCTGGTTGTGGGCCATTGCCATCGTTTGCGCGCTGGCCGCCATGGCTCGTGTCGACTTCTGGATCACCCTGCCGGCGAGCGGCCTGGTGTACGCGCTGCTCGTGCTGAAGCATCGGGCCTTGGCGCTCTTGGTGACACTGGGCGCGGTGGCGCTGGCTGCGGCCGTGGCTTGGTGGGATGCGCCGGCGGCGAAGCTGGTGGAAACGGTCGTTCAGGGCCAAGCCTCGGTGCTGCTCATCTTCGCCTCGGGCCTGAAGGCCGGCTTGCTCACCTTCGGTGGTGCCTACACGGCGATCCCGTTCGTTCGCAATGACGCCGTCGGGCGCGGATGGATGACGGATGGGCAGTTCCTGGACGGCCTGGCGCTGTCCGGTGTGCTGCCGGCACCCCTCATCATCTTCGCCACGTTCGTCGGCTATGTGGCAGGGGGGCCGATCGGGGCGGTGGCCATGACGGTGGGTGTCTTTCTTCCGGCCTTTGCGTTCTCGTTGATTTTCTACGACCGGCTGGAGGCTGTCGTGGAGAACAAACGGCTGCACGCGTTCCTGGACGGCGTCGCGGCCGGCGTAGTCGGCCTGATCGGCGCAACTACCCTCGACTTGGCGCAGGTCACGGCTGAACGTGTCCCATCGCTGGCGATGGGCATGTCGATCTTCGCCGCAGGCTTGGCGTTCCTTTATGCCTGGAAGAACAAGCTCAACGTCGTCGTCGTGATCCTCGCGGCGGGATTGGCGGGCTGGCTGGTGTTTCCGAACCAAGGCTGAACCTGATCGAGTCAGCCTTCGTCGCGCCGTTTCCGATCCACCTTGCTGAGGAAGCCAAGATGCCTTACGAACTGAAGCCCCTTTCGTGCGATCCAGCCAAGCTCACCGGCCTGTCCGAAAAGCTCATCGTCAGCCACTGGGAGAACAACTACGGCGGTGCGGTCAAGCGTCTCAACGCCATCGAGCAACAGCTGGCGCAATTGACCTGGGGAGCGGCGCCGGTGTTCGAGATCAACGGCCTCAAGCGCGAGGAGATGATCGCCAGCGGTTCCATGATCCTGCACGAGGTGTACTTCGATTCCCTCGGTGGCGCGGGAGGCGACCCTGGCGGGACGCTGAAGGCGGCCATCGTGCGCGATTTCGGCTCCATGGACGCCTGGCGCGCCCAATTCACGGCCATGGGCAAGGCCCAGGGCGGCGGCTCCGGCTGGACCTTGCTGGTTTGGAGCCCGCGCCGCGAGCGTCTCGTGAACGCCTGGGCCGCCGACCACGCCCACAACCTGGCCGGCGCCACGCCGCTGATCGCCCTCGACATGTACGAGCACAGCTACCACATGGACTTCGGCGCAAAGGCCGCAGCTTATGTGGACGCCTTCATGCAGAACCTGTCCTGGGCGGCTGCCGAGGCTGCATTGGCCAACGTGGAGGGCTGAATGAAGCACGCCACTGCCCCGGCATCGTTCGCGCATGAACCGATCGGCCGGCCGACGCCGAATGGAGGCGGCGCGAGTCGAGCCATGAAGTGCCTCGCGCGGTCGATCGGCCTCGTGCTCCTGAGCCTGCTGGGGGTGGGAGCGTCATACGCCGACGTTCTGCCTGCACCTCGACAGTTGTCTCCCCATGCCTGGGCCTGGATTGGCCCGTACGAGGGCCCGAGCAAGGCCAATCGGGGTTTCCGCATGAATCTCGGCTTCGTTGTCGGCGAGGAGGCGGTGGCCGTCATCGACAGCGGTTATTCACCCGACATGGCCGAGGCGATGCTGCGCCACGTCCGCGCGCGCACCGCGCTGCCGGTGCGTTATGTGGTCAGTACCAATTCGCAGCCCCATCGCTTTCTCGGCAACGATGTCTTCCGCCGGGCCGGCGCCCGCATCCTCGCCGGCCGGGATGCGGCCGAGCGCATGTCGCGGGACGGCGCCACGATGGTGGGCGCGGCGGCGGGCATTCTCGGCATTGCCGAATGGCCCGTACCGGCCGCACCGGATCGATTGCTCAGCGCGGGCGAGTCCGCCGATCTTGATCTCGGCGGCGGCGTCGTGCTGCGCGTGCGCCACGCCGGCACGGCCCATACCAAGGGAAGCCTGGTGGCGGAGGTGCGCCCCGACCGCACCGTGTTCGCCGGCGACATCCTGTACGACGGCCGACTGCCGGCCCTGATTCCGGATGGCAGCGTCAAGGGCTGGCTTGAGGCCTTCGATGCGCTGCGCTCCCTGGACAGCGCCATCTTCGTGCCCGGGCATGGCGAGCCCGCGCCGCTCGCCGCCTTCGAGCATCCGACCCGCGACTACCTGACGCGGCTCAAGCGCCACATGGACGATGCGGTGAAGACAGGCACCGACATCGAACCGGCCAAGTCGGGCTTCGACGCCTCGGCCTGGCAATCGCTGGCCAACTTCAAGGAGCTGAATGGCCGCAACGCCTATCAGGCCTATCAGGAAAGCGAAGCCGAAGGTTTCTGAACAGGAGACGACCCCGATGAAATGGATCACCCGCGAACGCCCCAAGATCGACCGCATCGCCTGCCCCTGGCTGGTGGCGCGCTTCATCGACGAGGCCCCCGAGTTCCTCTACGTGCCGGCCGGCGACGTGATGCGCCTCGCCGCCGACACCGGCGCCATCCCCTATGACGTGCCGAATGTCGAGCTCGGCCACCACGGCGACCACTGTAGCTTCGACGCCTTCATCGAGAAGTATCAGCTCATCGACCCGGCCCTGAACAAGCTGGCGCTGATCGTGCGCGCCGCCGACTGCGGCCAGCCCCAACTCGCGAAGGAGGCGGCCGGCCTGCTGGCCATCTCGAAAGGGCTGTCGCTCAACTTCGCCGACGACCACGAGATGCTGAAGGCAGGCATGGTGATGTACGACGCGCTCTACGCCTGGTGCGCGGATACGCCGCTGAAGAAGGTCGCGCGGCTGCTCGGCTCGAAGTGATGCTGCTACCCGCCGGGGCCGCGCCCGAGGCGCGCCTGCTGCTCGCCGGCCGGGCGCTGCGGGCCTTCACCGACGGTTATGTCGCCATCCTGCTGCCGGTCTATCTGCTGGCCTTGGGGCTGGGCACGTGGGAAGTCGGGCTGATCAGTACCGCCACACTGCTCGGCTCGGCGCTGGCGACCCTGGCGGTAGGCCAGTGGGGACATCGCTTCCCGCAGCGCCGGCTGCTGCTCGCCGCCGCCGGACTGATGTGCCTGACCGGTCTGCTGCTGGCCGGCCTGGGTGGCGTTGGCGACTTCTGGCCGCTGCTGCTCGTCGCCTTCGTCGGCACGATGAATCCCAGCTCCGGCGACGTCAGCGTCTTCCTGCCGCTGGAGCACGCCCGCTTGGCCGAGTCGGCGCAGGGCGAGGCGCGCACCTTCCTCTTCGCGCGCTACACCTTCGTCGGCGCCTTGTGCGCCGCGGCCGGTTCTCTGGCGACGGCCATTCCGCAAACCCTGACGAATGCGGGCCTGGTGCAGCTCGACGCGCTGCGCCTCATGTTCGTCGCCTACGGGCTGACCGGCGTCGCGATCTTCCTTCTTTACCGCACGCTGCCGAACCATCCGGTCCACGCACAGGCGGCGCCGCCCGCACCACTGGGGCCTTCGCGCGGCATCGTGATCAAACTGGCCGCGCTGTTCTCGGTCGACGCCTTCGCCGGAGGACTGATCGTCAACACCTTGCTCGCGCTCTGGCTGTTCGAGCGCTTCGACCTCTCGCTCGCCGCCGCCGGCCACTTCTTCTTCTGGGCGGGGCTGCTCTCGGCAGGCTCCCAGCTCGCAGCGCCCTGGGTGGCGCGCCGCATCGGCCTCGTCAACACGATGGTGTTCACCCACATCCCGTCGAGCGTCTGCCTGATCCTCGCCGCCCTCGCCGAGAGTCTGCCGGTGGCGCTCACGCTGCTGTTCCTGCGCAGCGCCCTGTCGCAGATGGACGTGCCGACGCGCTCGGCCTTCGTCATGGCGGTAGTCACGCCGGCTGAGCGCGCCGCGGCGGCAAGCTTCACCGCCGTGCCCAGGAGCCTCGCGGCCGCGGTGAGCCCGGCCATCGGTGGCGCGCTGTTCGCCGCCGGCTGGCTGGCCGCGCCGCTGGTGGCCTGTGGCGCGCTGAAGATTGCCTATGACCTCGCGCTCTGGCGCGCCTTCCGACGGCACGGGGAGGCTACGCCGTGAGGCCGGTCCCCGCGCCCGATCCTGATGGGAAAGTCAGAAACACTTCAGTAGACCGGTCGCGAAGCTGGCCATAGATTGACGGCATCCGTCTGGAACGGTGCCGTCATGCGCATCCTGATCATCGAAGACCAGCTGCCGTGTCGGAGCGCCGAGTCACCGGAGCAACTTCGCCGGTTCATCGAGCGGATCGAACCGGTGCGGCCGCACTTGCCGGACCGGGCGGCGTCTTCAACGGCGAACCCGAGCGCCATCGCCACCGGCGAAATGACGGGCCCGAACCCGTCCTGACTTCCCTCGGAAACGGGGCGCCGCGCGTTTCGGATTTCCGGCATCCCGCGCAGCACGGTTCTGCAATGGTGAAGGCATCTCATCGCCATGGGGTGCCACATGCTGCCGTCTCTGCCTCGTTTCCTCTGCATCTTCGCCGTGCTCAGCGGCCTGCTGTCCGGCTGCACGACGACGCCGGCCACCTCTGACCGTATAGCAGCGCCGCCCGACGAGACAGCTTCGGAGCAGCGACTGGTGCCTGTGGCCCGCTACGGCCGCTACACCCTGGTCGAGCTGGTGCCGGAACCTGCGCAGCGTGATCTCTTGCAGCAGGCGGTGGAGGTCTCGATTCCGCCCATGCTCGATGCCAGCGTGGGCGATGCCATGCGCCATGTGCTGCTGCGCTCCGGCTACCGGCTCTGCGATGCGACCGAAGCCGCCACGCTCTACGCGCTGCCGCTGCCCGCCGCACACCTGCGCCTGGGTCCGCTGATGCTGCGCGATGCCTTGCTGACCCTTGCCGGCCCCGCCTGGGAGCTGTCGGTCGATGACTTGACCCGCCAGGTCTGCTTCAGCCGGCACAGTGCTCCCGCCTTCCTTTCCGCCAACCCGCCCGGCACCGCCACGCCCGTGCCGGACGCCGACCGGCCCGAGGAGATGCAGCCATGACCTTTCCCCAAGCGCCATCCGAGCGCAATTCCCGCACGCGCTGGCTCAGGATCGCCGCAGCCTTCTGGCTGCTGCTCATCAGTGCCGTGGCACTCATCAACAGCGTCGGCCTGTCGCGGCTCGCCGAGCAGACCCAGAGCAGCGCACAGGATGCGCAGGTCAGTGCGCTGGGCCAGCGCGTGGCCGATCTCGAACAACAGGTCGATGCGGGCAAGCACCGGCCGGCGCCGATCAGCCAGGCCGAATTCGCCACCGCGCGGCAGGCGCTGGACGAGCGGATGACGCGCCTCGAAGAGGCCGATGAGGCGAGGGCCCTGGCCATCGACCTGCAGACGCTGCAGGCGCGTGTGAACGGAATCGAAACCCGTCTGGAGAAGGCCCGGCAGGTGACATCCGCCGCTCGCCCGCGCGCTCCTGTTGCGACGAAGCCCACGGTGCCGGAGCCGCCGTTCCGGGTGCTCGGCGTGGAGCTGCGGGGAGGCGAACGCTTTCTGTCGATCACCTCCACCGCCGCGGCCTCGCTCGCGGGCGCCCGGCTGCTGCGCGAGGGCGATGCCGAGGGCGACTGGCAACTGCAGTCCATCGAGGCGAAGGCGGGCGTGTTCCAGGTGAACGGCCAGACGCAGCGCATCGCGGTGCCGTAGGAGGTCGCCATGATCCTGCGGTCGTTGCTCGCTGCCGTCGTTCTGTTCGCCGTTTTCGGCGCATCCGCCCAGCCGGCCCCGGTGACGAACTCGCGCATGGTGCCCGCCCAGGTGCAGCCGGGCGCTGATGCCGCGCTCGACGAGAGGCAGGCGCGGGAGTGGGGGCTTCACCCCGAGGAGTGGGCGCGCTATCGGCAACTGATGCAGGGGCCGCTCGGCGTCTACTCCCCGAACCTCGATCCGCTCACGGCGCTGGGCATCGAGGCCCGCAGCGAGGAGGAGCGCAGGCGCTACGCGGAGTTGCAGGTGCAGGCCGAGGCCCGGCGCGTCGGAAAGACGCTGGCCTACCAGCGGGCCTACGACGCGGCGTGGCAGCGCCTGTTTCCCGGCCAGCCGCGCGTGAGCCTGCCCGGTGCCAAGGCGCAGGGTGCCGGCAACACCGGCTCCGGGCGCCTGGCGGTCTTCGTCAAGGCCGACTGCGCACCGTGCGTGCAGCGCGTGCAGCAGTTGCAGGCGGCCGGCACGGCCTTCGACCTCTACATGGTCGGCAGCCGTCAGGACGACGCGCGCATCCGGCAGTGGGCCACCCAGGCGGGCATCGACCCGGCCAGGGTGCGCGCCCGCACCATCACGCTCAACCACGATGCGGGACGCTGGCTGTCGCTCGGCCTGCCGGGCGATCTGCCGGCCGTGGTGCGCGAGGTGAACGGCCAATGGCAGCGGCAATAGGTGCTCCGGGCCGGGAGCGTCGGCCATCCCGCGTCGCCATCCGCTGCGCCAGCGCCGCGCTGCTGCTCGCCACCGGCGGCTGGGCGTTGGCCGCCCTGGCGCGGGAAGTGCTGCCGCCGGCCTATCAACTGGCAGCGCATCGTGCAGACGTGCCGGCGGCGGTGCTGT
This sequence comes from Achromobacter sp. CF-sbj1-Ac2-l, assembly GCF_052698165.1. Lineage (NCBI taxonomy): Bacteria > Pseudomonadati > Pseudomonadota > Betaproteobacteria > Burkholderiales > Alcaligenaceae > Achromobacter > Achromobacter sp. CF-sbj1-Ac2-l. The sequence continues at coordinate 5,600,524 of NZ_CP199855.1, forward strand.
ACGCGGTGGCCTTGCAGGAGAGTGGCGCCATGCTGCGCGGGCGCCTGATCCCCTGGCCGTGGACGCTCAACGTCGCCGGCTCGCCACAGCGCTACGCCACCCGCGCCGAGGCCTGCGCGGGGCTGCACCGTGCGCTCGCCCACACGCCGGCCAATCGCATCGACGCCGGCCTCGGCCAGGTCAATCTCGGCTACCACACGCATCGCTACACGCAGCCCTGCGAGCTGCTGGACCCGTACCGCAACCTCGCCATCGCTGCGGAAATCCTGCGCGAACAGCACACGCCGGGCGAGGACTGGCTGCTTGCCATCGGCCGCTACCACCGGCCCGCCGGCGGGGCACCCGCAGCGCGCTACCGGCGCAGTGTGCATCGGCACCTGACCCGCGTGCTCGACCCCGACGTTCCCGTTCCCACCCTCCAGGCCACCACGCCATGAACCACATCGTCCTCATCGCCGCCATCGGGCTGCTGCCCACGACCACCGTCTTCGCGCAGACCGCCTCCGCGCCGTTGATCGTCGTCGAAGACCGCGGCGGCGACTCCCCGCTGCCGTACTACCGGTCGCTGAATCCTCAGCCGGATCAGGCCACACCGCCGGCCCCGATGCCGGCCCCTCGCGTGGGCAACGCGGCCGACGCCGAAGCCGCCATGCTGCCGGTGCGCTCGACGCAACTGTCGCCGGGCGAGGTGCAGCGCCGTGTCATCCGGGCGCCGGGCCTGACGGCGCTGTTCCTGATCGGCGACGACGAGCGTTCGCGCGCCTGGCTGCGGCAGCGGCAGACCGCGCTGCGCGAGCTGGGGGCCGTGGGCCTGGTGGTCAATGTGGAGTCGATGGCCGCGCTGACGGCGCTGCGCAGGCTGGCGCCTGGCCTGACCCTGTCGCCGGTCTCCGGCGACGACCTGGCCCAGCGCCTGGGCCTGCGCCACTACCCGGTGCTCATCACGGCCACCGGCGTCGAGCAGTAGGTGCGCCAATGGCCCAACCGCATGCGGTCGAGGTGCTGCTGCGGCCAGCGGTGGAGCTTTACACCGTGGCGGTCTGCACCGGCGCCGCGATTCTGTGCCTGGTGGCACCGTGGTCGCTTGCGCTGAACCCGCTGCTTGGCCTGGGCTCGGCGCTGGCTTTCCTGACCTTCGGCGCGATTCGCCTGCGCGATGCCTGGGCGATCCTGCGCTATCGCCGCAACATCCGCCGCCTGCCGCGCTACGTAATGACCAGCCGCGACGTACCGGTGAGTCAGCAACGGCTGTTCGTCGGCCGGGGCTTTCGCTGGGAGCAGCGGCACACGCACCGGCTGATGCAGACCTACCGGCCGGAGTTCCGCCGCTATGTCGAGCCGACGGCGATCTACCGGGCCGCCCGGCGGCTGGAGGAGCGGCTTGAGTTCGCCCCGTTTCCCGTCTCGACGCTGGCGCGCGCGCTGGCCTGGGACAGCCCGCTCAACCCGGCGCGACCGCTGCCACCGGTCGGCGGAATGCCGCGCCTGCATGGCATCGAACCGGCCGAGGCCGACGTCACCCTGCCGCTGGGCGAGCGCGTCGGCCACACCCTGGTGCTGGGCACCACGCGCGTGGGCAAGACGCGGCTGGCCGAGTTGTTCATCACGCAAGACATCCGCCGCAAGGTTCGCGGCGAGCACGAGGTGGTGATCGTCTTCGACCCCAAGGGCGATGCCGATCTGTTGAAGCGCATGTACGTCGAGGCCAAGCGCGCCGGGCGCGAAGGCGAGTTCTACGTCTTCCATCTGGGCTGGCCGGACATCTCGGCGCGCTACAACGCCGTGGGCCGGTTCGGGCGGATCTCCGAGGTGGCCACGCGCATCGCCGGGCAGCTCTCGGGCGAAGGCAACAGCGCCGCGTTCCGCGAATTCGCATGGCGCTTCGTCAACATCATCGCGCGCGCCCTGGTCGAGCTGGGGCAGCGGCCGGACTACCTGCTGATCCAGCGCCACGTCATCAACATCGACGCGCTGTTCATCGAGTACGCCCAGCACTACTTCGCCAAGAACGAGCCGAAGGCCTGGGAGGTCATCGTCCAGCTCGAAGCGAAGCTGAACGACAAGAACATCCCGCGCAACATGATCGGGCGCGAGAAGCGCGTGGTGGCCCTCGAACAGTACCTGTCCCAGGTGCGCATCTATGACCCGGTGCTCGACGGCCTGCGCAGCGCCGTGCGCTACGACCGGACGTACTTCGACAAGATCGTCGCTTCGCTGCTGCCGCTGCTGGAGAAGCTCACCACCGGCAAGATCGCGCAACTGCTCGCACCGAACTATTCCGACCTGTCCGACCCGCGACCGATCTTCGACTGGATGCAGGTCATCCGCAAACGCGCGGTGGTCTACGTGGGGCTGGATGCGCTGTCCGACGCCGAAGTCGCGGCGGCGGTGGGCAACTCGATGTTCAGCGATCTCGTCTCGGTCGCCGGCCACATCTACAAGTTCGGCATCGACGACGGGCTGCCCGGCGCCGCGGTGGGCGCCAAGATTCCGATCAACGTCCACGCCGACGAATTCAATGAACTCATGGGCGACGAGTTCATTCCGATGGTCAACAAGGGCGGCGGTGCCGGCGTGCAGGTGACGGCCTACACGCAGACCTTGAGCGACATCGAGGCGCGCATCGGCAACCGTGCCAAGGCCGGCCAGGTCGTCGGCAACTTCAACAACCTGTTCATGCTGCGCGTGCGCGAGACCGCCACCGCCGAACTGCTGACGCGACAACTGCCCAAGGTTGAGGTGTATGCCACGGCACTGATGAGCGGCGCCACCGACAGCTCCGACCCGCACGGCAATACCGCGTTCACGTCCAACACCCAGGACCGCATCAGCAGCAACAGCGTGCCGTTGATCGAGCCGGCGCATGTGGTGGCGCTGCCCAAGGGGCAGTGCTTCGCGCTGACCGAGGGCGGCAACCTCTGGAAAGTCCGCATGCCGCTGCCGGCACCCGACCCCGACGAAGCCATGCCGAAGGATCTGCAGGAGCTGGCCGGCTACATGCGACAGCACTACGTCGAGGCGGGAGACTGGTGGGAGAACCAAGGCATCCCCGGCCTGCAGGACAAGGCGCTGCCCGACGACCTGCTGGACGACTTCAAGCAGATGGCCGCGTCTGAAGAGGCCGAAGCATGAGCGATCCGGCCGTCGCGGCCCAGCGCCAGCAGCAACGACAGCAGGGGCTGATCGCCGGCCTGGTCACGCTGCCGTTCCGCTTCTTCGGCGTGTTGTGCGGCGCGCTGCTGCTGTGCATCCTGATCGAATGCGTCGGCATGCACTTCCTCTGGCCCGAGCAGGGCTGGCGCCACGCGCAGGGCATGCTGCACTACGAGCTGGATCAGCTCTCCGTGCATTTCACGCGCAGCGCGCTGGTGCAGGAGCCGGGGCGCACCGCGCACCGGCTGGTCGAGCACGGCTACGACTGGCTGTTCGTGCAGAGCGGCCTGCTGGACTGGATACGCGACGCCTCGGCGCAGGCCAGCGCCGGCAGCCATCGCCCGACCAAGGATTTCCGCTACTACATCGGCCTGGTCTACGTGCATCTGGAGGGCTACCTGATCGCCTCGGCCTACACGACGCTGGTCTTCCTCGTGCGGCTGCTGGTGCTGTGCCTGACCCTGCCGCTGTTCCTGATGGCCGCCTTCGTCGGGCTGGTGGACGGCCTGGTGCGCCGGGACATCCGCCGCTTCGGCGCGGGACGCGAATCGGGGTTCATCTATCACCGCGCCAGGGCCAGCCTGATCCCGCTGGCCGTGCTGCCGTGGGTGACTTACCTGGCACTGCCGGTCAGCGTGAACCCGCTGCTGATTCTGCTGCCCAGCGCCGCACTGCTCGGCGTGGCGGTGTGCATTGCGGCGGCGACGTTCAAGAAGTACCTCTAACCGACCACTGGGCTGGCGCTACACACTACGAGCTTCATCGACCCCCGGGTCATGGCGACGTAGAGGTTCTGCGCGCTCATGTCCTCGATATTTAGCAGCACCGCGACTTCGGCTTCCAGCCCCTTGAGCAACAGCGTGCTGCCGACGGCGCGTTTTGGTAGCGGGCGCCCCAACAGCCGGTTCTCTTCCCGCACGCGTCGGGCCGCTTCTGCCAGAGGGACGGCCCCCGACGAGGCTTCTCGGAGCGCCTTGAGCACCCCGTAGAGGATGGCCGGCCGATGCACACGCACGTTCGGCAGTGCCCGCAGTTCCGACAACAGCGCGGCGGCCGCAGCGAGAGAGGGCGCGCGCCCGAACGCCAGTGCGCGGCTTTCTGCCTCGTTCGGAGGATTCCTTGCAGTTCCCTTTGCCAACGACTCCAGGCGCCGCGTCAACTCCGCCACGCCCACATTGGTCATGACGCTCTGTGCAAGCGCCAATAACTGCGCGAGGGCATTCGGTGCCTCCACTTCAAAGCTGCTGGCGAAGGCGATGAGGTCTTGCAGATCGACGGCCTCGACCGTCGAAGCGCCCGGCGTCTGGCTCGCAAAGTTCTGCTGAGCTGCTCGGTTGCGGCTATCGGCGATGATGAGCACGCGCCCGTCAGCGGTTGGCGATGCCGTTCTCGCAGCGGCTAGGCGCTGGGCATGGTCGTTGGGCGGTACGGCCTGCATCCAGGTCACATGCTCCGGTGGCCCACTACGCAGATCCACCGACTGCCCCGCCGCCAACAAACGGCGGGCCTCCAGCAACCATTGTCCCAGCGCTTCCGCGCCGGCGTTGCGCCATCGCCAGGGCGTTGCCAGTTCCCCGACGACAGGAAAATGCGCGCATACGTGCTGGTTCCAGTCGGCCAGCGCATTGCCCCGGAACCCGAAGATCGCCTGCATGGGGTCGCCCAGCACGCAGGTCGGCAAGATCAACGAGAGGAAATAGACGATGTAGTGCTGAGGCACCGAACAATCCTGGTACTCATCCACGATCAGATGCGCATACGAGGCTTTCAGCACCTCATTGACGTGCCCGGCTTGCAGCAGCTTCCAGGCGGCGTCGCGGATTGCCGGGTAGTCCCGCGCAGGTGCTGCCAGCCGCAGAATCTCCGGATCGTGGGCGCTGCGGCCGGGAAAGGTCGAGATGAGCCGGATGGCCCAGCCATCGATCGTGCTCAATCGATAGGCGCTGGCTGGCACACCGGCGCGGTCCAGCCGGCCACGCAGGGCCGCGACCCCGGCGTTCGTGTGTGTCAGCACGAGGATGGGCTTGTTGCCCCGATGACCGGAAAGCGCGTGGGCAATCAACTGTGTTTTGCCGCAGCCGGCCGGTGCGGTGACGGTTCCGCGTTCGATTGCACGAAGGTCGATTTCAACGTGGTCCATCAGCGGCCCACCCGAATACCTGGTCCATCAGAGCACGGAAGCCCTGATCGCAAAGATGCAGGTCCGGTGCAACGATGGTCCTCGCCACGTCCTCCATCCACGAGATTTGCTTGAACCAGCCAGCCTTTCGGATGCGCGCCGCCTGACCAAGAATGGCCCTGCGTTCGGCCGACAGGTGGCCGGTGTTCTGGATCTCGTCCCAGACCTGCTGGAACGTGAGCATGTTGTTCGAGACGGTGCGCAGGTGTTCGACGATCAGGTCGCCATGCAATTCGTTGGCGTAGCCGATCAGCCTCTGGCAGGCAACCGGCGTGAGACTGCCGAACAGCTCGTCCTCCAGCGCCCGGCCCGCGCGGTAGGCGACGACGGTGCCACCGTTCTCGACAAAAGCCTGCTCGACCGCAGATGTGGGCTTCTTGTCGTCGTCGCGCAGCACCATTACCCGGTAGCCCAGAGACTGAAACGCTGCGGCCCGGGCATACGGTCGATCCGGCTCCCCGCCACCGCAGTCGACGAGGGCCACGCCCAATGCAGCCAGTGACGCATTCCCCTGGTCAAGCCTGTACAAGTCCAGGCCGCGCAGCAGGCCGATCTCGCTGGCTCCCTCGCACACGACCACGGAGCCAGCCAGGAAGGCCTCGGGGTAGAGGCGGATCGTGCTCTGGATGTCATTGTCGGCGCCGACCAGGCGAGCCTCGTGGCCGAGGGGGCCGCGGCGCAGCACGAAGAGCTGGCCGCCCGACAGTTCTCTCAGTGCCACGGGTGAGTGGGTGGTGAGAAACACCTGCAGCGGAGCAGCGGCCTCCTTGGCGCCGAGGGAGCCCAGGAACCGCGCGATGCGGTGGGGCTCCAGCCCGTACTCCAGTTCGTCCGAGAGCACGATTGACGCCTGACCAGCCGCCTTGCGCTGCAGGCCGGCGACAAGCAGACGCGTGGAACCGACGCCCAGGCTGCGAAGCGGGATGCCGCTTTCGTTGTGCAGGGAGATGGTGCCGCCGCCGAACGACACCGAATGCGAATCCAGCAGCGCCTTGGCCTTGGCGCCGATGTTGACGCCCAGCTCCTGAGCAGTGGTGGTGACGATCCCCAGCGCTTCTCCCAACTGTTGTTCGGCCTGGTCTCCGAAGGCACTGCGCGCATCCCTTGCGGCCTTGACGAGGGCGGCCGAAGCGTCGGCTCGCTCCTCCGAGATGCGGTTCAGTACGGAGCCGCGCTGCCATCCCAGGTTGAAGTCCGCCAGGGCACCGATACGAGTGGGCGCCAGGGCGACGCGATCCTTCCATGCGAGCGTCTTGACGATGCCTTGCTGTGCGGCGCGGTCGGAGACAAGGGTCCACAAGGGCTCTAGGTCACTGGCGACCGTCAGGTTCAGGCAGAGCACAACCTCCGCGCCGGCCGAGGGTTCGTCTTCGACGACGCCAGTGTTGGCGTGGTATCCGCGCAGGAATGCACCGAAGCCCTCCAGCGTCCTCATGCTGTCATCAAGGTCGCCGAGCGTCAGCGTGATGCTGATTGGGGTCGTGATGTCTAGGCCGAAGAAGTCCGCATCCGAGAACTGGAAATTTCGCCTGGCCCCCAGGCATAGGTCGATCGCGTCCAGTACGGTGGACTTGCCGCTGTCGCCCGGCCCGATCAGGCAGTTGATGCCAGGCGTCGGGCACCAAGCCAGCAACTGGATGCCGCGGAAGTTGGCGATCTCGATTTTTCTGATTCTTGCCATGTGCTGTCTCTTCCGTGGTCTGCGTCTCGTGACGGCCTCACGAAGACTTTGTGCCGAAGTGCTTGGCGAAATAGTCGATCATCTCTGCCGCCTGCGTGCCTTGCCGAAATTCTTTCTGCTCAGTGAAGTCGATCGAAGGCACCAAGTGGATGAACTGATCATCCGCATACAGCGACATCACGGCCTGCGGCTCCAGCAACGGCGGGCGCAGGCCCGTCAGTCCGTTGGCGGCCTCGATGGCAGCGCCGATCATGACGTCGGCGACTTGCACCGCTGAACTGGCCTTCGAGTCGACCTGACTGACGGAGGACAGCTTGAGGGGGAACTGGATGCTCGCGATCTGGGTCTGCCTGAACTCGACCTCGTGCTGGTGGTCGATGTAGCGCTGAAGCAGGTCGTGATAGGTAAGCAGGTTCTTCGACTGGTCATGTTCGACCCGATACGCTCCATCAGCCATCAGTTCCATCCGGCTGATCAGGGCCTGCAATACTACGATCGCCGCATCGGTCGTGACGCCAGTGGTGGCGATGGCAGACAGACATTCTGGTGATGCCTGCACCAGCGGCCCCAGAGCCTCGGGCAACTCGCGCCAATTGAGGCGACTGGCCGCCAACACAAGCTCACGCAGGGCACCCTCGGTTTTCTCCTTGACTGCGCGCTGGAAAGTGACCAGCAAGGCGTCGAATGCCTCCTTGCCGAGCAAGGTTGGACCGGCGGTGTAGAGCAGCGAAGCCAGCGAGTAGTTCTGGCCATCCTCATAGAAGTCCAGTCCGCGCTCGTAGTAGAAGGGTTCGACGGCGTAATCCAGGAACATCAACAGCAGCAGGAAGCGCTTGTCGCAAATGTAGGTCACACACTTGTGTCGGGACAGCACGGCGCGCTGCAGGTCTAGGAGTGGCTGTCGGTAGCTGGGGCGGCGCGCGAGTGACCGGTACTTGAGTTCGGGTGCCTGCAGTTTGGGGAAATGCTCTCGGATCAGGCGTGCGGCTTCGTCATCGCTGATCGCGATGGCCGTGGCGCCTTGAAAGCGCTGTTCCGGGTTCAGCAGATCGAAACCTGTGTAGCCGCTCTCGTCGATCCGGAAGCACTCCATTTTTAATTCTCCTGTGAGATGGTGCTAACGGAGATCGAATAGGCCAGCCAAGTGGACCATCCTGCGCTACAGGCGTCCCTGCACCACTGCTGATGCTGCTCGCGCTGGCAGCAAACATCACTGTGGGTCGCTTCACGCAGGATTAGGGACTCTTCAATCCTTCGGTCAGGGATCACTCACAACCACGCCTTCCAGCCGCCCCTTGTCGAGAATATCCAGCAGCACCACGCTCTGTTTCTCTGTCGGAAGCTTGGAGGGAATCTGCATGGCCACCCTGAGCACGCCGTCTTCCTTCGGCGTGAGCAGATCTTTCTCAAGCAGCGACTGATGGATGCGAGCCCATTCCGCAGCGGGAACAGCCAGCACTTTTCGCTGCGCCTCGATGCCGTTGTCGATCCTCTGCGTCTGCTTCGCAGTATTCACGATCGCTGCCTGATCATCCTGCGGAACAAGTCGATCGTAGAACTCGGGCGGGAGGAGATTGGCAATGGCGTCGGTACGAGCCTGTATCCTCGTCCAGCACGCCTCCTTCTTGCACCACTCGGAAATGTTGGAAATGCCTTGCGGTGGTCTGATGATGTCGTCGTTCACGACCCCCGACACGACAGCGATGGCACTTTCGAGCACTGGGTCGACCTTCTGTGCATTCCAGATGCCCAGAAAGTCGATGCTCTCCTTCCTGCGCTTCGTGATGTCACCGAGTACCGCCAGCGTGTAGGCCACGATGTTTGCTCGGTACCCGCCGTTGTACCAGGGCTGCGCAGAAACGATGCGCTCCGTGGCGCGGAAGATCAGACCACGTGCGACAGCCCTCATGAAATAGAACTCGTTGAACGCGTCGGATGATTTCTCCCACTCGCTGCCGATTCGGGCGGCGTAGCGCGCAAAGTTCTTCTGGGAGCCAAGATTCACCCACCTGGGGTGGTCATCCCAGACATTCTCGAACTTCGCGAGGTCCGTCTTCGTGAACATCTGTGGCTTGGGATGCTCCGCCTTGAAGCGACGCTGCTCCGCGGGTGTGAGCTTCGACTGTGCATCGGCATACTGGCCGCGTGCGCGCTCATAGAACCACCTCGTCTCGCGCGGGGCGCCCTTCTGCGCGGGTGCCCAGATCCGTCGGGAAAACCCTTCCATCCGCACATGGAACGGATGGTTCGAGAAGAAGTCGGCGGCATTCACCCGATTCTGGGTGTTCGCATACTCCGATATCCTTGGAACGACCGTTTCGCTCTGCAGGCTGTCGATGACGGACAGCTTCAACTGGACGAATATCTGGGATAGATCGGCCTTGTCCCGCTTCCGTGTGTGGAACAGCGATGCCGTGGTCTGGCCACCATTGACGATCTGGAGATCGACAACCCTCGTGATCGCCAGACCGGAATCCGTCATCCCTGTCTCGACACTCTGTGCAGTAGCCGTAATCCCGTTGTTGTAGGCAAAGAACATCCCAGGTTCGTTCAGGATCGTCGCCCTTATTCCCTGGTTCACATTGCCGCGCGCCTGCAGGAACGTACGGACGTTCTGCTCAAGCAATCGTGCTCCGAATCTTTCGTACAGGGTCGCCAGCACCTCGGCAGGCATGACCATGAGATAGGATTGATAGGCATCGGTCCCCAGGTGTGCGGGAAGGCAGGCGATGCCCTTGCCGAACATCTGCTCGAAGTCGAGGTCGAGTGGCTCCTTGTGGCTGCGGGAGCTTCGCTGACGATGAAGTCGTGAGATGTCCCAGATGTGGTGAGCAACCGGAACACCTGCCACTTCCGTATCGGGAAGGGCCTGGATTTTCTCGCTGAGCGTGCGCTCGGAGAAGAGAACCAGGTTGACCTGCCGAATGGCGTCCTTGCGATCAGCAATCTGCCTGGCAAGGCCGTACTCCGGCGATGTGACCTCCAGTTCGCCGGCCAGGCCCTTGTTGGCGCTGGCCTCGAAGAAGTTGGCAACACGCTTGAATGCCGCGGCCACTTCCGTTCTGGTGAGCGATGCCAGCTCGTTTCGGGAGTCGAAGTCCGCGATGAAGAGGTCCAGAACTCCTTCGTCATTGAACCAGTAGCCGTCCACGCGCATGCCACGCTGCGCCCGGAAATGGCAGAGTTCGAACCCTTCCGTGAAGCCTGTCTCGACAAGGTCGTTCGCGATGGCCTCCATGAATTCGGAGAGCTGGAAGCTGCCATTGGCCTCGGCGCCCGCCAAAAGTTCCTGTCGGAAGTCGTGGAAGAATTCTTCGCCGGTCTGCTCCATCAATCCTCCCCAAAGATGGCTGCTTCGTCACACTCGTACGGAGCAATCGTTTCCAGCCGGATGTCGTAGGCCACGTTGGCAATCCCTGGCGGCAGTTGCGACCGCATCAGACGCGGAAATCCGTCACCAACACGATAGCTGCGCACGTCGCTGACGACAAAGCGAGGCTCATCGTAGTCAGGGAGCGGCGCATAGCCGTGCGCAACCAGCTTCCGGTCAAAGGCCTCGACGGCGTCCGCCTCGCCGAGCCGTGCCTGGACTGCAGTGACGATCTCGTTGAGCGATCGAGCTCCTGCCGCGTCGGCCAGACTGCTCAGCCGGTACACGCGCAGGAACAGCGCATCGTTCAGGGATTCGAGCTGGTCTTCCGATGAAATGCGGACGCTGCTCCGCTCTGCGCCAGAGAGCGATTTGACCTCGACGGCTGTGTTGCCAAAGATGAAATCCTGATGTGATCGTTCCGGACCGAGCCAGGCTTCGACGGCGTCACTGCTCGATATCTGCCGATCGATCAGTTCCGTCAGGAAGACGATTTCGGCGAAGAGACCGCGGACTTCCTCGATGGACAGGTGCTGACTCCGGCCTGACAGGAAGGTCTTCCAACGGCGGATGTGTGCCAGAGAGACTGCGAGAGAACTCGCCGAGTCGGTGGCGTGCTCCAGCGAGGATGCAAGGGTGCGGCACAGTCCTTCGAAGAGATCGCGGTCGACCTGCCTTTCAAGGGCGAGGACCAAGTGCTGCTGCCCCTGATCTCCGGCACGAAGATCGACATCGATGCCGTTCACCGTGACCGCGTTCTTCCGGTACTGGGCTGCGTGGTCGCCCTGAAGCTCCACGATGAACAGGCAGGCGCCACCGGCATCGCGTCCCCAGAAACAGGGCACGGCCGTTCCCACCGCAACCTGGCGGACATTGAAGTCCGCTCCCGGAACGGCGATGTCATCCCACGGAGAGGACTCAGGCATCGTAGTCATCCTCCTCGTCAGGATCGTCGGCGTAACCCTGCATCTGCTGGAGCCAGACCTTGTTCACGACTACATTGATGGTCGTCGAATAGTCCCCGTAGGGAAAACTGACGCCGAAGGCGGCGATCGGTCCCGTCACGGCCTCGCCCTTGGGCTCCAGGCTGTGAATCATGAGGAGCGGCTTGTTCCGAACCATGCGGTAATGTGTGTCGGATACCGCTCCTGAGCCATCTTCGCCGCCAGCCAGCGTCCTGGCCTCATTGCGTTGTGCGTCGCTGAGCCCAAGCTTCTCGTCGCCACGCGAGGCAACCCTGTCCTTGTTCAGGCGCCACGAAGTGCCGTTCGGCTGATCCTTCCCGACGACGCGCACCTGATTCCTCAGGGTGAACGGGTTTTCACCGCCTGAGCCACCCGAAGGGGAAATCAGCAGAACATCGGCCAGCGGGCGCTTCGTCGCAATCCGTTCGAGATAGCTCACCACGTCCGACTTCTGTCCAGCAAAGGTCGAGTGGCATTCGAACCGGGTGAGGAAGTCGTCGATTACCTCGACGGGCACGTCCCTGAAGATGACGCCCTTTTCGGTGGACTCCTCCGGTCGCCCGCCGAATCCACTTCGCCAGTGATCGGCGATCAGCACAAGGTTCCTGGCATTCACGTCAGGGTCGGTGGAGACAATGTAGCTCTCCCGCAATCGCCCACTGAAACTCTGCTCGACCGTGACCTCCTGGCCGGACCGCATCTTGTTCGCCGCCGTGATCAGCAGGCTGTCCGGATGCGAGCGGACGTACAGGCCAAAATCCTTCGGGCTAAGGCGATCGCGCCGCATGCGCTTGACCTGCTGTACAAGCTCTTCGGCGGCATCGGCGATGTGGGAGTACCAGTTGATCGAATCGCGCGAGAGATGGACGCGGCAGAGGTCCTCGAAGCCCGGCCGGTAGCCGAACCAGCGGCCCATCTGCATGAGGGTGTCGTACATCTTCGTGTTGCGGTACATGTAGCTGACGGTCAACCCCTCGATGGTCAGGCCTCGGGAGAGGCTCAGACCACCGACTGCGACCGCGGTCAACCCGACTCCTTCCTTCGCGTAGCGGGCGTAGTCGAGCACCTCGTCACTCTTGCTGTTGATGACATAGAGGTGGAGGTGCTCGAAGACGCCGCTGAGGGCAGCCTTCACCTCCGCCCAAGTAAACCCAGCATCGGCATACTCGGCATCGAAGGCATGCTTCAGGCCCTGCATGTACGCGTTTCTTGCGGAAACCTCTTCCGGCATCGCGTAGTTGGCGAGAACCGCTTCCCTGATCTTCTTCTCCCTGAGACTCAGGAAGTCACGCACGGCCTTCTGAACGGGCACGAAGCGCGATACATTGACCATCATTGAGCAATGCTTGCCGGTCTGCCCACGCAGGTTCCGGATGGCGCGGGCGACGATGAATTCGTCGAGTGCGCGATAGAGGCTGGGGGGCAACTCGGGGACAGGATCGTCACGCTTGTGGGCGTACGGGATGAGATTCTCGCAATCGTCGATCGGCCTCACGATCGATTGACTGGTCGCCTCGTCGAGGAACACCTTCTCAGCACCGAAGTACGTCGTTGGCGCGTCCAGGCAATAGATGAAGTCGCGCGGGAACAACTCCTCACGCACATCATCGCCATAGGCGTCGGGGTTGATGAAGATGTTGGCGAACGGTGTCGCCGTGTAGCCGACATAGCACGATTTCGCGAACAGCCCGAGGATGCGCCGGATCATCGCATTCGTTCGGGTCGGATCCAGATCCTCCTTGTTCGTGTTGATCGACGCGTTGTCGGCCTCGTCGTCAATCAGCAGCATCGGCACGTCGGAAATCCGGCCATCGCCCTCGGCGTTTAGCTCCTTCAGCCACTTGTGAAGAGCCGTGAGCGTCGTGACGTTCTTCTTGATGACCAGAATGATCGGCTTGCTGAAGTCGTTGATCTTCCAGCCGCTCTTTTCCGCCGTGTTCTTGTTGAAGTCCTCGTTGATGTTGGTGAGGGTGGCCGGATGCGGATAGCCCGGCGCGAGGCCGACACCGATGTTGCGACGATCCTCGGGATCGCTGGACCGGCCGATGAAGGCCTCATCGATGCGCTGCTGCGTCTGCTTGCGCAGATTGTTGTGAATGCCGGCGACAACGATGATGAACTTGTAGCCGGCGTCGGCGGCGCGTGCTATCAGGCCGGTGTAGTTGGCCGTCTTGCCCGACTGCACATGACCAATGACAAGGCCGCGACGGTTCCAGGTCGTGCCCTCGCTTAACGGATCCTGCAGGTGGCCGAGAATGCGGGTCGTCACATCGCTCAGAGACTGGACCATCTGCGGTGGCCAACTTTCCTTGAGAAGAAAGTTTCCATAGGATTCCGCATACGTCCAGGCGACATCCTCACGCTTGTGGACCCACTGATCGTCATGCTTCGCAGTGACATCCACCAGCGAAACACCGGCCCCCATGCGCGTATCGACCGAGATCATCGCCTCGGTGACGATATTGCGGAGATCCCCCGTATAGCCGAAGATCGCGGCGATCTGTCTCGCCTTCTCCTCCACCTGCTCGCGCGTCGGCGTCTCGGCCATGTTGGCAAGGCCTGAGATGAGCGCGTTGGCAATGTTTCGTTCTTCCGTGATGACTGTGAGGCTCATGCAAAGGTCTCGCTGATGAATTTTTCGGCCAGTTCGATCTGGCCATCGAAAAGGTGCGTCGAGCGCACGATCTGGAGAAAGGCATTCGGATCGCCCGGCCCGTCGCCGTAGAGCACCTTCCTGAGACTCTTCAGGCGCTCCAGAGTCTGGCTTTCATCCACCGCCCTCTGGTTGATCTCGCGCGGATGGGTCGAGTAATCCGAATAGATCATCTCCACCGGCAGGGAGGCGGCAATCGAATCCAGCAGGACACGAAGCAGATCCACATCCTCGGACGAAAGTCTTGTGCCCAGGGATGCGATGAGCGGGTGCTGCTCGTTGATTGCGAAACGGATGCCGCCGTGATCGGCGTAGCGCTCCCAGAACGGGGCTTGGCTCTCCTGAAAGAGCTTCTGCCCACGCCCCCTATGCACCGTCACGCTGCGGGCAGTGATCCTGTTGATGATCTGACGCAGCCGCTCCCGCACCCCATGCGGCGGGCGAGCACGCGATTTCTTGATGTCGATGGTCCAGGCTTCGTCCAGACTGTTGGGAAAGTCGATCTGTACCCGCGCCAACTTGGTGGCCTCACCCTTCGGCACGAGTCTGAACCAGTCGCCCCAGGCCATCAGGCGGCCGTTTCGATAGACGTAGCCCCCCTGATTGGAGATGAAGTCACTGCGATCCTGGTAGTAGTCGTACTCGGACGCGGACAGACGACTGTGGTGTGGAAGCACGTAAGGCTGCAGGCGCACCTCGGCCTCGCCGATGCGGACGATCTCCTCCGGAAGCACCTGGGTGGCAGGATTCTTCCTGCAGAAGGGGTCGAATGCCGTAATCGGACGACCATTGACGGTGAGAGAAATCCTGGCATGTCCCTTGATCTCACCCGAGAGAAACCGGTGGAAGACAAGTGACAGATGTCTGCCTACTGCCTCAAGCTTCTCATTGACGATCTCGTCTCGACGATCCCCGGCCTCGTCCTCCATCAATCGGTCGAGCTCTCGCCAGATAACGGCCGTGCCCCGGGCGCCGAGCCGTTCGACATAAGGCAACCCATGGATGTCCGCATCGTCCAGGATGGAAAGAATCCAGTCGTCGGCAGCATCGATGCGATCCAGATTCCATTCGGCTCCGCAGACAGTTCCATCGCGTGTGCTCACAACGGTCAGCGAGCGACATTGGGAAAACGAGGCTGTCTTCAGGCCAAGGCCGAAGCGCCCAAGATCCTTCGGCGACCGATGCTGCCTGGGGTTGCCGGTCCCGTGACGCATCGCATCGAGCAGCTCGTCTTCCGTCATCCCCCTGCCGTTGTCGAGGATGACCATCACAGGATGCTCACCGGACACATCGCAGATGATGTCGATGGTGTCCGCGCCAGCGGAAATGCTGTTGTCGATCAGATCGGCAATCGCAGTTTCGAGCGAGTACCCAAGGTCCCGCATCGATTCGGAAAGGCAGGCCGCGCTCGGCGGATGACTGCGATCACGAGCCATCGGCTTCCTCTTGCGTCTTCTCGTGAGTCACGTGCATGGTAAGCTCCGAATTGCTGCTTCGGGTGTCGTCTTCATCCGTTCGCATTGCCAAGCGGAAGCGCGGAGCTGCCATTTCTGCAGACATTCAGGCGGAAGATGCTCAAGACCATGCGCGTTCCTACCACTCCGCAGCGCAGCCGCATGATGTCGAGCATTCGCGGAAAGAACACCCGGCCGGAACGGATACTTCGCTCCCTCCTTTTCGCCAGGGGTTTTCGATATCGACTTCATGTGCGGGGGCTGCCCGGCTCCCCCGACCTTGTGTTCCCGAAGCGCAGAGCAGTGGTGTTCGTCCATGGCTGCTTCTGGCACCGACATGAAGGCTGCCGCTACACAACCACTCCCAGGACCAATGAAGATTTCTGGCGGCAGAAATTCCAGGGAAATGTCGCTCGCGACAGGCGCCATGCGGAGATGCTCCATGCTCTCGGCTGGCGCGTGGCAGTTGTCTGGGAGTGCGCCTTGAAGCACTCGGTCGAGGAGACTGCGCAAGCGGTTGAGGAGTGGCTGCATGGCGATGAGGATGTCCTGGTGATTGGTCAGAGCATTGACTAGCCCGCTTCGGCAAGCACCGGAAGCTGTTCTCGCAGGTTTCGCGGCACTCTTCCCGCCGGCCTCTTCTGTACGGCATCACCAGCCTGCCTCCGCCTCCTCCTGCTCATCTCGTTCAGAAGACTACGAACGATCTTGGCCAGTTTGTGGGCAAGCAACGGAGGCACCGCATTGCCGACCTGGGTGTACTGCTCCGTGCGGTTGCCCGCGAAGACGTAGTTGTCGGGAAACGTCTGGAGCCGTGCTGCTTCCCTGACCGTGAGACTTCTGCATTGGGAGGGGTCGTAGTGGATGTAGTAGTGCCCGTCCTTGGCAATGTGAGCCACCACCGTGGTGGACGGTTCGTTCCTGCACTGCACGCGGAACCGATCCTTGAACGGGATCGTTTCGGATTCCCGATCGATATGCACATTGATGTGATCGGGAAGCAGCTTGGGAGGGAACACATCCAGCCGTGGGCAATATCCCCATAAATGAGCGAAGCTGGCCGAGAAAAGATAGCGAGCAAGATCGGATGCCATGTGCGCGCGCGCTTCATGCTGACAGACACCACCCAGGCTTCGGTCGTGAAGCCATTGCTGAAGCTCGGTTGGCTTCTTCGGCCTTCTGTAGCCTCGTGAAATGAAGGCGCCACCGGTCGTGGTGCTGGTGGCCGCAGCGGCAAAGGCACGCATTGTCCCGATCATGACGGACTCGTTTTCTGTCCTCCATCCCTTGACGTAAGTGGGGGCAGCCTGAACAGCCTTGCGCCATGCCTCCACTGAATCGCCACGCGACAGCTTGCTGCGGATTCGGGGAAGATCTTCAATGGCCTGTTTGACCGTGACAGGCCTTGTTACTGGTGCCAGCAACTGGTGTTGAGGCATGTCCAGCCCCTTTCTCACTCCGAGCAGAATCACGCGATGCCTGCTTTGCGGGATCCCATGGCGCTCAGAATGGATTAGGTAGTCGGTGGGTTCCAGCGAACTGCCGTCGCCCTTCTTGGTGAAGGATCGGATCTCATATTCGATCCCCTCGGTCGGCATCGAAAGATCCGCAATGATCTTCTCGAACATCGGGTCGCCGGAGTGCTTTGAGGAAAGCAGACCCTTGACATTCTCCATCACGAAGATGGTGGGCTTGTGCACCTGGATGATTCTCAGGTACTCCCTGTAGAGGAAGTGCTTTTCATCCTTGTGAAAGTCCTTGTCGTTGGCGCGTCTGGAGCGCCCCGCCAGCGAATACGCTTGGCAGGGCGGGCCGCCGATCAGCACCCAGGTTTCCTGCCCCTTCAGTGCAGCACGAATTTCCCTGTCGATACTGGCTTCGTCTGACTTGCCAAGCTCCAGGCACCTCGCCTCGGTGGCAGCATGCTCGAAGGCGCTGGCCACGGCAGGGATCCTGCGGAAAGCGGCCTCATCGATCTCGCCTCGTATGTAGCTGTAGTAGTGCTTGACGTCCTTGGTGCCACGCAAACGCCTGAACACTGCCCTGAGCGTCAGCGTGCGATGTGCGACAGCATCCTTTTCAATGGAAAGGGCGATCTCGAAGAATGGCTGCCGTTTGTGGCCCTGCAGGGAAGCAAATCCTTCCCCGAGCCCTCCTGGGCCAGCAAAAAGATCAATTATGGGAACTGGCACGCCAGCAATCCTCCCTTTGGTTCTTTCCCGAATGTGATTCGGTTGCTGATTTGGTGCACGCTCACTCTGCCTCCGGCTTCTTCTTGCTGATGCTTTCGGCGATCCACCGATCCAGCTCCGAGCGGCGAAAGCGCCAGGTTCCCCCAAGCTTGAACGCCGGAATCTCGCCTTTCTGGGCAAGGCGATAGACCGTCCGTTTCCCGGCTTTGAGGTAGGCCGCGACCTCCTCAAGCGTGAGGATCTCGCTCTCGACTTCAGTCATCCGGAAACCATCCGATCTGGCCTTTCGTAGATTACGATTGCCAAGTTTAGCCAATTCTACCAAGCTGCGGTAGGCGCTGGCCAACTCCGCAATCTCGGGAGCATTGCACGGTTGATCGCCAGCTCGCCCCGGAAATCCGGTCATGCCGTAGTTCCCATTCCCTGCGGCGCAAAGCGAGAGCGCGCCACAGCATCTGGCCATCCGCTTCAACGGGGAATGGCACGATGGGACAGACCAAACGCCGCGCATCCGCATGGCCTTCGCTGGCCGTGGTGTTGGCTGTCTCGTTCTCGACACTACAGCCTGCCGTCGCTGCCGACAGCCTCGCCTCGGAGCGTGAGCAGCTCGCCGCGCTCACCCGCCAACTCGACCTGCTCGACCGCCTCGCCGAGCACGCCGCCGGTACCGCTCCGCAGGAACGCGCCCGCTACCACTTCGACTACGCCCGACTGCGTGCCGACCTGAAGCGCGTTCGCGCCGGCCTGCAGGACTACCTCGTGCCCCAGCGCGCCCAGCCGCGCGATCCCGTCCCGCTGGCCGGCGATTACGTTCGCCGTGACCGCGCCGACGACGAGGAGCCGTCGCCATGACGCCCTCTGCCGATCAGGTCGCCGCCTTCCAGGCTAGCGGCGGCTTTGCGCCTTCGGCCGTCGCTGCCGTGGTGCTGGGCTTCGTGTTCGCCGTGTTGCTGCTGTGGGGCGTGTGGGCCATGCGCACCGCCTACGTCGGTTGGGCCGAGCACCGCATCACCGAGCGTCAGTTCCTCGCCGTCGTCGTGCGCTTCGTGGCGATGTATCTGGTGCTGACCTTCTTTCTCCTCTCCTGACCGTCACGAAGGGCCATACGCCATGAACACTCCAACGACATCCCATCGCATTCCGTCCCGCATCGCCGCTCCGCTGCTGCCGCTGGCGCTCGCGGGCCTGCCGCTGTCGACCTTCGCGCAAGGCCTGCCGACCATGGAGGACCCTTCGCGCGGCCAGGGCAGCGGCATCCTGCAGACCTTGCAGAACTACGGCTACGACATCGTGCTGCTGATCGCGCTGCTCGTGGTCGCCTCGATGTTCGTCGGTGTCTGCTATCACGCCTACACGCGCTACTCGGAGATCCACACCGGCCGCGCCACCTGGGGCCAGTTCGGCCTGACGGTCGCCGTGGGCGCGATCCTGCTGGTGGTCGGCATCTGGCTGCTCACCAAGGCCACCGGCGTGCTGTGAGGGCGGCAAACGATGGCCGTCCCCTTGGAGATCCCGCGCGACACGCTGGTGACCTTCCTGCCGCACCGGCTGAACCGCCAGCCCGTGGTCGTGCGCGGGCTGACCGCCGACGAGTTGTGGATCTGCGCCGGCCTGTCGGCCGCAGCCGGGTTCGCGCTCGGCCTGCCGGTGGCCTGGCTCACGCACAGCATCGCCATGGTGCCCACGCTGATCGTCGCCGGCATCGCGTTGGGCGTCTTCGTCGGCGGTGGCTTCCTGCGCGCGCAGAAGCGCGGCCGGCCCGACACCTGGCTGTACCGGCAGCTCCAGTGGCGGCTGTCCCTGCGGCATCCGGCGCTGGCAGCGCTCCTGGGCGGCCAGCGCCTCATCACCCGCTCGGGCTACTGGACGACCCGGCGCAACGCCGATCGAGGTGCGCCATGAGCCGTTTCAAGAACGAGGTTGCGCACCTGCAGGCGCACGTGAAGACGCTGCGTATGGGGGCCGGCGCGTTGTTCGTGGTGGCGCTGCTGCTCGGCTTCGGCTGGTGGAGCGCGCCGAAGAGTCTCACCATCCATGTGCCGCCGGACTTGCGCTCGGGCAGCACGCGCAAGTGGTGGGACGTGCCACCCGAGAGCGTGTATGCCTTCTCGTTCTACATCTGGCAGCAGGTGCAGCGCTGGCCCACGAACGGCGAAGAAGACTATCCGCGCAACCTGCGCGCGCTGTCGGCCTACCTGACGCCGAGCTGCCGGGCCTTCCTGCAGCAGGACTACGAGTACCGGCGCGCCAGTGGCGAGCTGCGTCAGCGCGTGCGTGGCATCTACGAGATTCCCGGCCGCGGCTACGGCGATGATCCGGCCACGCGGGTCAAGGTGCTCTCCGACCGCGATTGGATCGTCACGCTCGACGTGAGCGCGGACGAATACTACGGCTCCGAGCAGGTCAAGCGCGCCCTGGTGCGCTACCCCATCAAGGTCGTCCGGCTGGACATCGACCCCGAGCGCAACCCCTTCGGCCTGGCGCTGGACTGCTACGCCGGCGCACCCCAGCGCATCGAACCGCCGCCGACGCCGCCCCAGGCCGGCGCGCCCGCCAACGCCTCCGGCCACCTGCAGGGAGACTCTCCATGAAGCCCATTGCCTTGTCGGCCCTGGCCGGCGTCCTGCTGATCCTCGGTTTCGTACCGGCCAGCCAGGCCGTGGAAATCCTGCGCTGGGAGCGCCTGCCCCTGCCGGTGCCGCTGGTGGTCGGCCAGGAGCGCGTGGTCTTCATCGACCGCAATGTGCGCGTCGGCGTGCCGGCCAGCGTCGGCGATCACCTGCGCGTGCAGAGTGCGGGCGGCGCGATCTACCTGCGGGCGAGCGAGCCGATTCCGCCCACGCGGCTGCAACTGCAGGACGTGGAATCCGGCGCGCTGATCCTGCTCGACATCGCCGCCGATCCGGCGAAGGACGGCCAGGCGCCGCTGGAGCCGGTGCGCATCGTGGAAGCGGAAGCCCCCGCGAAGCGCTACGGCGGCAGTGCAGCAAGCGGTGCGGACGAGCGGGCCGATGCGCCCGCGGACAAACCCGTTCCCCGGCGCGAAACGCCGGTACCGGTCGTGCTGACGCGCCATGCCGCACAGAACCTGTACGCGCCGCTGCGCACCGTCGAGCCGGTCGCCGGCATCGGGCGCGTAAACCTGCGCCGCGGCCTCGCGCTGGACACCTTGCTGCCGACGCTGCCGGTGCACGCACGGGCACTGGCCGCGTGGCGCCTGGAAGACCAGTGGGTGACGGCCGTGCGGCTCACCAATACCTCGGCGCGCTGGCTCGACCTCGACCCGCGCGCCCTGCAGGGGAACTTCGTGGCGGCGACCTTCCAGCATCCGAACCTGGGGCCGGCTGGCACCCCGTCCGACACCACGGTGCTCTACCTGGTCACGCGCGGCCACGGCCTGGCCGAGTCGCTGCTGCCGGCGCTGAGCCCGATCGACGCCACCGTGAACCTGCCGCCGGCCGCCGCGGCCGGCTCGACCGGAGGAGCGCGCGATGAAAAGTAATCCGCTGCTCAAGTGGCTGCTGATCCCGATGGCGCTGCTGCTGGTGTTCGTCGGCATCAAGCTGTTCTCCGGCGCCCCCGGCGGCCAGCCCGCCCCCAAGGGCGCGGCCAGTACGCTCACGCCCGATGAGATGAAAGCCCTGGGCATCGCAGGCGACACGCCGCGCGATACCGTCGCCACGCTGGTGGCCCAGGTGAAGCAGTTGCGCACCGAGCTGCAGAGCGCGCTCGGCGACAACAAGCAGCACAAGGCCGAGAACGAGCGCCTGCGTGCGCGGGAAAGCGCGATCGACCAACGCATCCAGGGCGCGCTGGAAGGCGAACGCAACCGCCTGGAGCAGGAGCGCACCCAGGTGGCCAGCGACAGGCAGCAGACTCAGGGGCTGCTGCAGGATCTGCAGCGGCAACTGGAGGGCCTTTCCGGTAAGGGTGGCTCGTCCGACCTGCCCGTCGGGCTGGGGCTGGAAGAGGGTGACGGCCAGCGCTTCAACCGCGGCGTCGGTGGCACGCAGTGGGTCGAGCCCGACGATGCCAAGGTCGACGCCAGGAACGGCAGCAAGGACCCGAGCTTTCCCCTGAGCTTCGGGCCAGCCCAGAAAAGCCTGTCGGCCGCAGTGGAATCCGTCGCCGACGTCGGCAGCCGCGCGGTGGGCGCATCCACGAAGGCTGTCTACACCGTGCCGTCGAACTCGACGCTCATGGGGTCGATTGCCATGACGGCGCTGATCGGGCGCGTGCCGATCGATGGAACCGTGAACGACCCGTACCCGTTCAAGGTGCTGATCGGCCCGGACAACCTCACGGCCAACGGCATCGACATCCCCGACGTGGCCGGCGCCGTGGTCAGCGGCACGGCCTCGGGCGACTGGACGCTCTCGTGCGTGCGCGGGCAAATCCGCTCGGTCACGTTCGTGTTCCAGGACGGCACCATCCGCACGGTGCCGGAGGACAGCAGCAAGGGCGGCAGCGGCGGCAACTCGGGGCACAACGGCGCCAGCATCCAAGGCGGCCTGGGCTGGATCAGCGACCCCTACGGCATCCCCTGCGTCAGCGGCGAGCGGCGCAGCAACGCCCAGCAGTACCTGGGCAGCCAGGCGCTCATCACCGCGGCCGGCGCCGGCGCGGCCGCGCTCATCAAGTCCGACAACGGCAGCGTGGCCGTGGTCGCCAACAGCAACGGCTCGCTGGGCACCGTCGGCATCAGCGGCAACGAAGCGATGGGCCGCATCCTCGCGGGCGGCGTGCGCGACATGGCCGATTGGGTCAACAAGCTCTACGGCCAGGCCTTCGCGGCGGTCTACGTGCAGCCGGGCGCCAAGGTGGCCGTGCACCTGGAGCAGCCGCTCGACATCGACTACGACGCCAAGGGGCGTCGGGTCCACCACCGCACCGGAGAAGCCCATGCCTCGGATCTGGATTGACGCAGCCGCCGTCCTGCTGGCGGTCACCCTGCTCGGCGGCTGCGCCACCAGCAAGGAGAAGCTGCTGCCACACGGCGACAGCACCATGCTCGACATCTGGCATCAGGAGACCGGCGGCAGCGCGGGCGGCGGCCAAGCCGCGCGGCAACTGCTCGATGCGCGCCAAGGCCTGCGCCGGCCGCTGGCCGAGGCCGATGTGCAAGCGGCGCCCGGCGTTCAGGCGCGCTACACCCGTACCGCGCAGAACGAGATTTACCGCCAGTTCCACCGCCTGCCGAACCCCGACCTGGTGATGTACGTGTTCCCGCACCTGGCGGGCACCGACCCGGTGCCGGTGCCCGGCTACAGCACGGTGTTCCCGCTCTACCAGCGCGTGCAGTACGCGATGCCGGGCGAGCGCGTGGAGGACTACTGATGGCCTGGTCGCTGCCTTGGTCACGCAAGTCCGACGCATCGCCTGTTGACGCCGAGAATGCGACCGATGATGGCTGGGCACGGCACGTAACGGCCCTGGCGGCACAGGGTGTCGCCGAGCCGGGCAGCGCGCTCGGCCGGGGCCGGCGCAGGCCGGCCACCCAGGCCGATCACGATGCGCTCTATGGCGTCGCGCCGTCGTTCGCGGACTTGCTGCCCTGGGTCGAGTACCTGCCCGACACCAAGTGCATGCTGCTGGAAGATGGCCAGTCGGTGGCGGCCTTCTTCGAGCTGGCGCCGGTCGGCACCGAGGGCCGCGAGATGGCCTGGCTATGGCAGGCGCGCGATGCGCTGGAGAACGCCCTGCAGGACTCCTTCGACGAGTTGGACGACAACCCCTGGGTGGTGCAGCTCTACGCCCAGGACGAGGCCGACTGGGCCAACTATCTGCGCTCCCTGGCGAACTATCTGCAGCCGCGTGCGCAGGGAAGTGCGTTCAGCGACTTCTACCTGCGCTTCTTCGCCCATCACCTGCGGGCCATCGCCAAGCCGGGTGGCCTGTTCGAGGACACCACGGTGACGCGCCTGCCGTGGCGCGGCCAGGTCCGGCGCGTGCGCATGGTGGTCTACCGCCGCACGTCCGCGGCCTCAACCCCGCGGCGCAGCCAGTCGCCCGAGCAGGCGCTGACCACGATCTGCGACCGCCTCGCCGGCGGGCTGGCGAATGCCGGCGTGAAAGCCCGGCGTCTCGGCGCGGCGGACATCCACGCCTGGCTGCTGCGCTGGTTCAACCCGAGTCCGACCCTGCTCGGCGCCGCTGCCGAAGATCGGGATCGCTTCTACGCGCTGACCCGCTACCCGGAAGAGCGAGAGGAGGGCGAGATCGAACTCGCCAGCGGCACCGACTTCGCGCAGCGCCTGTTCTTCGGCCAGCCACGTTCGGACGTGCCCAACGGCCTGTGGTTCTTCGACGGCATGCCACATCGGGTGATCGTGATGGATCGCCTGCGCACGCCACCCGTGACGGGCCATCTGACGGGCGAGACGCGCAAAGGCGGCGATGCCATGAACGCGCTGTTCGACCAGATGCCCGAGGACACGATGATGTGTCTGACGCTGGTCGCCACGCCCCAGGACGTGCTGGAGGCACACCTCAACCACCTCGCCAGGAAGGCCGTCGGCGAGACCTTGGCCTCGGAGCAGGCCCGCCAGGACGTGCAGCAGGCGCGCAGCCTGATCGGCAGCGCGCACAAGCTCTACCGCGGCGCGCTGGCGTTCTATCTGCGCGGCCGCGACCTGGACCAGCTCGATGCGCGCGGCCTGCAGCTCGTCAACGTGATGCTCAACGCCGGCCTGCAACCGGTTCGCGAAGAGGACGAGGTGGCGCCGCTGAACAGCTATCTGCGTTGGCTGCCGTGCGTGTTCGACCCGGCGGCCGACAAGCGCCAGTGGTACACCCAGCTCATGTTCGCGCAACACGCGGCGAACCTGGCGCCGGTCTGGGGGCGCAGCCAGGGCACGGGGCATCCTGGCATCACGTTCTTCAACCGCGGCGGCGGTCCGATCACCTTCGATCCGTTGAACCGCCTCGACCGGCAGATGAACGCGCACCTGTTCCTGTTCGGTCCCACGGGTTCGGGCAAGAGCGCGACGCTCAACAACATCCTGAATCAGGTGACGGCGATCTATCGGCCGCGCCTGTTCATCGTCGAGGCGGGCAACAGCTTCGGCCTGTTCGGCGACTTCGCGGCACGGCTGGGCCTCACCGTGCATCGGGTGAAGCTCGCGCCGGGCGCGGGCGTCAGTCTGGCTCCGTTCGCCGACGCCCGGCGCCTGGTCGATACGCCGAGCCAGGTACAGACGCTGGACGCCGATGCGCTCGACGAGGATCAGACCGATGCCGGCATGGCCGTGGAAGGCGATGAGCAGCGTGACGTGCTCGGCGAGCTGGAGATCACTGCACGACTGATGATCACCGGCGGCGAGGACAAGGAAGAAGCGCGCATGACGCGCGCCGACCGCAGCCTGATCCGCCAGTGCATTCTCGATGCGGCCCAGCATTGCGTGGCGGACAAGCGCACGGTGCTCACGCGCGACGTGCGCGACGCGCTGCGCGAGCGCGCCCGCGACGCCACGCTGCCGGAGATGCGGCGCGCACGGCTGCTGGAGATGGCCGACGCCATGGATATGTTCTGCCAGGGCGTGGACGGCGAGATGTTCGACCGGTCCGGCACGCCGTGGCCCGAGGCGGACATCACCATCGTGGACCTGGCCACCTTCGCGCGCGAGGGCTACAACGCCCAACTCTCGATTGCCTACATCTCGCTCATCAACACCGTCAACAACATCGCCGAGCGCGACCAGTTCCTGGGCCGCCCGATCATCAACGTGACGGACGAAGGCCACATCATCACCAAGAACCCTCTGCTCGCGCCCTACGTGGTCAAGATCACCAAGATGTGGCGCAAGCTCGGCGCCTGGTTCTGGCTCGCCACGCAGAACCTGGACGACCTGCCGAAAGCGGCCGAGCCCATGCTCAACATGATCGAGTGGTGGATCTGCCTGTCGATGCCACCCGATGAAGTCGAGAAGATCGCGCGCTTCCGCGAACTCAACGCTTCGCAGAAGGCGCTGATGCTCTCGGCACGCAAGGAAGCCGGCAAGTTCAGCGAGGGCGTCATCCTGTCCAAGTCGATGGAGGTGCTGTTCCGCGCCGTGCCGCCCAGCCTCTACCTGGCGATGGCGATGACCGAGCCCGAGGAGAAGGCCGAACGCTTCCAGTTGATGCAGCAGCACGGCATCAGCGAACTGGATGCCGCCTTCCGCGTGGCCGAGAAGATCGACCGTGCGCGGGGCATCGAACCTCTGGCGCTGGACGCGTTGGCCTGACGGGAGCAACACGATGCGCATGCCTTCATTCGCCCGCCGTCATCCCTGGGTCGGCCTGCTGATCGTGGTGACGATTGGGGTTGCCTCGTGGATGCTGCTGCGCGCGCCGCATCCGGCGACCGAGCCCGTGTCCCTGGCCGCCGCCGGGTCCGAAGCATCGAAACCGGCCGGCCCGCCCTGGCTGTATGGCCGTGCCGATGCGCGCTTCACGGTGGTCGGGTACGCCGACCTGGAGTGTCCGTACTGCCGGGCCTACTTCCCCGCGCTCAAGCGCTGGATCGACGCCCATCCCGAGGTGAAGTGGCAGTGGCACCACCTGCCGCTGTCCATGCACGAGCCGGCCGCGACCGCCGGGGCACGCCTGGCCGAGTGCGCGGGCGAGACCGGCGGACATGCCACGTTCTGGCAAGCCGTGGCGTGGCTCTACGCGCACACCCGTGGCGACGGCCAGGGCCTGCCGGAGGGCCTGCGCTATCCCGACGTCACGCCAACCATGCAGAGTTGTCTCGACAGCGATCGCCCCGATGCCGTCATCCGTGCCCAGGCGGCGGAAGCAGCACAGCAGGGCATCGCGGCCACGCCGGCCCTGCAACTGCGCGACCGGGAGTCCGGCAAGACCCTCCTGCTGCACGGCTCCGTCGAAGGCGATGCTTTGCTGTCGGCCATCGACCTGCTCGCTGCCGGCAGCACGACCGCAGCCGAACCCGCCGATTCCCCAGACATGCCCGCCGGCGTTGCCGGTGACATGCCCAGGTAGCCATCGATCTTCAAGGCTGCGGCGCGGCTTGTCCGCGTTGATCGAAACCCGTTCGCATCGCATCCATTGACGCGAACAGCCACCGCATCCGCGGCGGTGGATGCCCGCTCGTCACCCGTTCCATCCCCATCGTCCCCAGGAGGGTTTGCCCTCCAGGGGCAGGCGCCCTCCGATCTCATCCATTGGAGGTTCGCCATGTCTCTCGTCATCGCCGACTCCCGCCCGGAGTCGCTCACCCTGATCGCCGCCCAGCACGAAGACTGGATCATCCGGCAGGCCATCACCCTGCTGGAGAACCGTGTGTTCAAGGCCGGTCCAGCGCTGGGCAGTCCCGCCGCCGTGCGCGACTACCTGCGCCTGAAACTGGTTGCGGAGCCGAACGAAATCTTCGCCGTCGTGTTTCTCGACAACCAGCACCAGGTGCTCGCCTTTGAGCCGCTGTTCAAGGGCACGGTCGACCAGACTTCGGTGTATCCGAGGGTGGTGGTCCAGCGTGCGCTGGCGCTCAACGCCTCGGCGCTGATCCTGGCGCATCAGCACCCCTCGGGGACCACCGAGCCATCGGCCGCTGATCGTGCGATCACCGAGCGGCTGAAGAGCGCCCTGGCCACCGTCGATGTCCGGGTGCTGGACCACTTCATCGTCGGCAAGGGCAGCCCGTACTCGTTCGCCGAAGCCGGCTTGCTGTAGCAGCACCACCCCACGCGCATTCATTTCATCACCACGGGAGCCCTCGGCTCCCGTTTCCTTTCGCCGGTGCGCAGAAAATCGGGACTGACCGGTTTCGGTTTCTTTGTCGTTCCCTGATCTGCGTTGCGCTCGACTACGAGTCTGCATCGACTCCGCGGAGGCGCGACATGCCGGCTCATTCCCTCAACCTTCCTGCCGCCTCGCGGCGCCCCCTGGCCGCTGGACTCTGCGCCGCGCTGCTCGGTCCCATCGCGGCAGCAGCCGACGTGCTCGTCGTCACCGACAGCCGTCATCCGGTGCAGGCTCCGGCCGGCGTGCGGGTCATCGAGCTGGACCAGGCCACGCGCATCGAGGTCGAACTCGCCGCGCACCTGCCGACCGACCCGCAACAGGCTGCAGCCCTGGTGCGGCAGCGGTTGCAGGACGGTGGCGAGGCCCTTCAACGCCGCATCGGCCACGCCTACCAAGGTGTCGCGGATGCCTGGGGACTGGGCATCGCCAAGATTCCCGCCGTGGTGGTCGATCGACGCTACGTGGTCTACGGCGAGCCCGACGTGCCCCGCGCCGTCGCGCGCATCAACGCCTACCGGAGCGCGCAGCCATGAGCCTCCTGCTGGCACGCCGGCGCCTGCGCGCCACCGCCGCCTCGCTGCTGCTGAGCGCGGCCACGTCGACGTTCGCCCTGGACACCGCCACCATCGTCTCGTTGGCGCTGTCCCCCGACTGCCTCGAATACCGCGTGGTCGGAATCTGCTACTGGCTGTACTGCACGCCCTTCGGCTGCTCGGTTCGCACCTCCGTCAAGGTGCGCCACTACGTCCCCGATGCGGTGGTGTCGAGCTACTCGAACACCGGCGAGAACCCGTGGCTGGAAGTCAGGGCGATGAGCATGCCCAACCCGAGCGCCAAGGCTGGCGGTGACGGCACGACCAATCACGACAACGAGAACAACCTCGCCAAGTTTAAGAACGCCGATGTCATCGGCCATCCGGCCGGGATGGTGTTCAGCCAGTTCGCCAGCGCCTCCGGCTACACCTGCGAAGGCGCGGGCACGGCCTTCATGCCGTATCTGCTGAGCACGCTCGACACGCTGGCCTGGCGCTACAACATCCCGGAAGCGTTCTACCCCGAAGCGCTCATCCCCGGCCGGCGCGAAATCGGTACGCGCACCGGCCTGAACCTCTGGGGCAACGTGTATCCCCGCGGTGGCTTCCTGCACCAGACCGACGACCACAAGAGCGGCGCCGTGGTCGCGCAGCGCGCGGGCGACATCGTGACGCGCCGCGGCCAGATCCACGTGTACCAGCCCCTGCTGGCCAACGCCCGCGACGGGTACTGGCCGGCCGGCGCGTTGATGGAGACCGACGCCTCGACGGGCAAGTGGCAGGAGCTGACGCCCACGCTCTCGAACAGTTGCGTGGTCTTCCCGCACAGCCGCACCCGCGTGCAGGCCCAGCAGGGCGACTACGCCTGGGCCTTGTGGCGGCCGTACTCCTGCTGCCGGCGCCGTGGCCAGGTCTTCCTCGGCAGCGTCGATTTCATGTGAGGAACCCACGATGAACGCCTCCCTCCCTGACTTCCTGCGTCGCGCGGGGTCGCACCTGCGGGCCGCGCTGCTCGTGGCGGCCATCACGCTGGTCGTCGGCGTCGCCTGGGCGCAGACCCGCATTGATCCCAATGGCGTGAACGTCAGCGGCAGCGTGATCGGCGACGACGTGCTCTACAGCATCGGCGGCGGCCGGGCCGTGTCGATGGGTGGTGCCGGCAACATGCAGAGCATCGGCGTGGGGATCGGCTGGAACAGCAACCTGATCTGCGGCGACATGAGTATCACTACCACGCTGCAGAACCAGTTGAACGGCATCACCAACGGCTTCCAGACGATCATGTCGAACGTGATCCAGAACGCTACCGCTGCGGTGGCGTCACTCCCGGCTCTCATCATCCAGCGCGCCGATCCGGGCCTGTACAACCTACTCACCAACGGCATCCTGCAGGCGCGCCTGGACTTCGACCGCTCGAAGATGACGTGCCGCGCCATCGCCAACCGCATGGCGGACATGGCCGGCGGCCAGGCGGGCTGGGATCAGCTCGCCGAAGGCATGGCGCTGCGCGATGCGGTCAGCAGCACCGATGCGGTGTCGGCCATCGAGCAGGCCGAGTCCAACCGGGGCAACAACGGCGTGCCCTGGGTTGGCGGCAGCAATGCCGGCGGCAACGGCCAAAGCTCGATCAAGGTGGTCAGCGACGTGACGCAGGCAGGCTACAACCTGCTCAACGGCCGCAGCGTCACCGATACCTCGTCGATCCCGAGCAGTGCCTGCGGCAACCGCCTGACCTGCCAGACCTGGTCGTCGCCGCAGGCCGCGGCCGCGTGGGCGACCCGCGTGCTGGGCGAGCGCGAGCAGCGCACCTGCGAGAGCTGCACCAAGACCCAGACCATGCCGGGTGTCGGCCTCACGCCGCTGATCCAGGAGGAGTACGAGACCAAGCTGCAGGCGCTGCACGAGTTGGTGACGGGCGCCCGGCCCACGACGGCCGCCAACCTCGACGCGGCGGGCAGCAACTCGCTGCCGATCACGCGCGGCGTGATCGAGGCGCTGCGCGACGAGCCCGATCAGGACGTGCTGGGCCGGCGCCTCGCGTCTGAGGCTGCGCTGTCCAGCGTGCTGGAGAAGGCCCTGCTGCTGCAACGCACGTTGCTGACCGGCAAGAAGGAGCCGAACGTCGCCGCCAACGAGCTGGCCGTGCAGGCGGTCGACCAGGAGAACAGCGCACTGGAGCAGGAGATCAACAACCTCAAGACTGAACTGGAGCTGCGGCGCACGCTGGCCGGCAACTCGGCGATGGCGATCATCCAGCGCCACAGCACCCGCGCTGCCGGTTCGCGCGGCGTCTTCGAGGGCGACACCACGCGCGACCGTCTGCGGGAAGTCCAGAAGCCGCGGAGCGGTACGCCATGAGCGCGCCCGCACGGCCGCCCGAAGGGCGCGCGAACCTCCCCAGGGGAGGATGTCGCGCTAGCGACAGGAGGGTAGTCCAGTGAGCCGGCTGGCCTGGCTGCGGCTGCCATGGCTGTTCAACCGCCGCGTCGGCGTGGCGCTGTTGTGGACCTTGTTGGTGGTGGCCGCCGCGGTGGCGGCGAACATCGCTGGCATCCACGTGGTCGGCGGCGTCGAGGGCTGGCAGCACTGGCTGCAGGCGCACGCCGGCCACTTCTTCGTGTGGCGGCTGTGCCTCTACGGAGCGACGGCTTACGGCTGGTGGTGGATGCGTCGGCGCCTGTTGCGGCGGGAGCCGTCCCGCGAGACGCATCAGCGCCTGCTGCGCACGGAGGTCGCGGCCGTGATCGCCGTGGTCGCGCTGGAAGCCAGCCAACTGTTGCGGCACGGCTGAGACCGGGAGGCAGGCATGACGCTCTACACCACGGACTACCTGGAGTATTACCTGACCCTGGTGGCTTGGGTGGTCAACAACGGCATCTGGAGCATTCTCGTGGCCAGCGGCGTGTTCGCGCTGCCGTTCGTGGCCATCGTGATCCAGGAATGGCTCAAGGCCCGCAGCGAAGGCGCGGACGAGGGAAACAAGGGCGTGCTGTCGTCGATGCGCATCGAGAACCGGGTGTGGGTGGCGATCGTGGTCATCATGTTCGCCGGCATCCCGTTCATCCCGGTGGATCTCGCCACGATCAGGTTCGACACCACGCGCTCCGCGCAATGCCAGGTCAGTGTCCCGCTGCCCAACGACACGGGCTGGTCCAATGTCTACACGGCGCTCAACGACCAGAGCGCGCTGGTGCCGGTGTGGTGGTTCTTCATGCACGCACTGTCGAAAGCCGTGACGGGCTCCGCGGTGGCGGCGATTCCCTGCGGCACGGACCTGCGTCAGATTCGCATGGATGTGGATGCCACGCGCATCGACGATCCGGTGCTGGCACAGGAGGTCGCCGACTTCACGCACGACTGCTACGGGCCGTCGCGCGCCAAGCTGTTCATGAACCGGCCGACGCTCTCCGACGAGCAGATGAACGACGTCACCTGGATCGGATCGAGTTACTTCCTCGACACGCCCGGCTTCTATGACACCTATCGCGCCAGGACCCCACGCACGGCCTGGCCCTACGACGCGACCCGCGATGCGGGGCTGGCACAGGTGGACAGCGGCGGCGGCTATCCGTCCTGCCGGCAGTGGTGGGCCGATGGCGGCCAGGGACTGCGCAGCCGGCTGCTGGCACAGGTCGACCCGGACCTGCTGACCCGCATCGGGCGCTGGGCGGGCTTCCTGTCGCAGAGCGAGGTCAATGACTCGGTGATCCGCGCCGTCGTCTCACCGCGGCAGCAGAAGATGAACCAGGGCACCGTCTACACCGATTACGGCGGCCAGATCGACAAGACGCTGCCGAACATCGTCACGCGCGGCGCGGGCGACCTGGGGCTGACTGTGGGCTCGCTGGCCTTCTTCCCCGCGATGGACGTGGTGCGCCAGGCGCTGCCGATGGTGCTGACGATGCTCAAGATGGCGCTCGTCATCTGCATCCCGCTGGTGTTGCTGATCGGCACCTACGACCTGAAGACGGTGATGACGGTGAGCTGCGTCCAGTTCGCGCTGTTCTTCGTGGACTTCTGGTTCCAGCTCGCGCGCTGGATCGACAGCACGATCCTGGACGCGCTCTACGGCTGGGGGTTTGGCGCGGACAGGCCGCACGCCAACTTCGACCCATTGATCGGCCTGAACAATGCGTTCGGTGACATGCTGCTGAACTTCGTCATGGCGATGATGTTCATCGTGCTACCGGGTTTCTGGGTAGCTGCGCTCGCGTGGGTTGGTGTCCGCGTAGGCAACATCTCGCAGATGCTCTCAGCAGCCACCGATGGCGCCAAATCTGCGGGAGGCAAAGGCGCTGACCTTGCAATCAAAGCAGCGAAGGCGAAGTAGCGCCGCGAGTGGCGAGCTACTCGTCGTCCGCGCTGCCGCCGTCGATGCGTACCTCGCCCCGGTAGAGACCGTATCCGTCCAGGCCGTTTCGCCATTGAGGCTCGTCATCATCACTGCTTTCGTCGGCATCGACGTTGCGTACCATCCAGGCAGCGATCCCTGCAAAGGCAAGCAGCAGGGCCAGCCAGAACGCGGAGTAGAGCAGCGCACCGAGCACGGCGAGCTTGACGATCCAGAGCACCGCCGTCGCCGCGCCCGCGGGCACCCCGCGCGTCACCAGCCAGCCGGCGACACGCTGCTCGCGGCGCAGGTATCCACGCCAGGCACGGCCAGCCCCCCGGCCCAGCCGGTGGCTCCAGCGCCCGTTGTGCGTGTTGGTGGTCATGCTCATATGCCTCGGCTTCAGTGGTGCCTCACCTCGCGGAGCGGCCGGTCGTGGCCTGCCCTCCAGCATAGACCGCGATCAGGAGGGCGGGTTGCGGCCGGCAGAGCCGAGTTGGCTCGGGTCGCAGGTCGATTAGATTCTGCACGATAAATCAAACATTATGCTACTTTCCATGCACGTTCTTGCAATGGCTCTAGGGGTCGATTTGATTCTGTGTTATTTTTATAATATGGATGGAAATTCTAGGCACCAGGTAATCAAGCGACTGCAGGCGGGACTCCCCCGCGGGGCGCCGTTCGACCTTGCCACCCTGAGCCAGTTCGGGGTGTCGCCCCAGCTCGCCGCCCACTATGCCGACGGCGGGTGGCTCGTGCGCCTGGCCCATGGCGTCTATGCCTTCCCGAACGATGAGTTCGGGGTCTACGGTGCGCTGAAGTTCCTGCAACAGCGCGTGCCCGGCCTGCACGTCGGCGGCAAGAGCGCCCTGGCCCTGCAGGGCGTGCGGCACAACCTGGGCAGCCGGGAGACGCTGGTGCTGTGGGGCGACGGTCGTTTCGCGTTGCCGGCCTGGTTCACCTCGCGCTTTCCGGCCCGCTACGTCCACGCCCGCCTGTTCGACTGGCCGGACACGGCGCTGGCCAGCAAGACCCTGACCACGCCGCCTGGCCTGCCCGAGGATCTGCGGGTGGCTGCCTCCGAGCGTGCCGTTCTGGAGATGCTGTACGAAGCGGGCGTCAAGCAGAGCCTCGAAGAGGCCCGCAACCTCTTTGATGGGCTGCGTTCCCCCCGCAAGGACTTGCTCGGGCAACTGCTGTCCTGCTGCGCCAGCGTGAAGGCCGTGCGCCTGTTCCTTACCTGGGCGCGCGAGACCAGCCTCGTGGATGTCGATGCCCTGCTGGAGCAGTACCCGGTTCGCACCGGCAGCAACACGCGTTGGATGAGCCGGCTCGATGACGGCACCTTGCTGAGCCTGAGACCTCATGGATAAGACCTACGCGGATACCGTTCGCCTGCTGCTGGCCTTCGCGCCCGACGTGTTCGCCAACGACATCTTCGCCATGAAGGGTGGCACGGCCATCAACCTCTTCGTGCGGGACATGCCGCGCCTGTCGGTGGACATCGACGTGGTGTACCTCCCGTGGCAGACGCCGCGCGACGAAGCGCTGCAAGCCATCAACCAGGAGCTGGCCGCCATCGCCACGCGCGTTGCGCCACTGGGCGTGCAGACACGCCTGGTTCGCGCCAAGGACCTGGGCGACACCAAGCTGATCGTCGAGAACGACGCCAGCCAGGTGAAGATCGAGGTCAATGTCGTGTTCCGCGGCAGCGTGCTGCCCGTCGAGCGGCGGCCGCTGAGCGCCAGGACCAGCGATCTGTTCGGCGTCGAGTTCGATCTGCCGGTTCTGGCACCGGACGAGCTGTACGCGAGCAAGCTGGTGGCCGCGCTGGATCGGCAGCACCCCCGCGACCTGTTCGACGTGTGGCAGCTCTTTGAGTCGGGCGACATCAGCGACGGCATGGTCGAGTGCTTCGTGATCTATCTGGCGGGCCACAACCGGCCGCCCCACGAAGTGCTGTTCGGCAACGACAAGGACATCGCCGGCGAGTACGAGCGGGCCTTTGTCGGCATGACCGAAGTGGACTGCTCCCTGGAGACACTGCTCGACGCTCGCGCCAGGGTGCGGCGCGAGCTGCCACAGCGACTGAGCACCGCTCACAAGCAGTTTCTGAGCGGGCTGGTGCGCGCAGAACCGGACTGGTCGCTGGTGCAATGCCAACACGCTGCTCAACTGCCGGCACTGCGCTGGAAGCTGAGCAATCTCGAAACCTTCCGCAAGCGCCGTCCCGACGACTTCGCAGCGCAATCCGCCGCCCTCGACACCGGCTTGGGCCAGAGCTGACGAACGTCCCGCAGCGCCCCACTTGCCGGGATTGCCCCATGCCGCATTCATCGTGGCACCCGCGAAGCAGCGGCCCTATACCCAAAGGCTTCCGACAAAGGCCAAAGGGCTGGGAAGGGGCAAAGGAAGGGCGCCAAGGGGAAAGGCCCTATCCTGAAAAGGCCAAAAGGCGCCCCCGAGCAGCCCGTCATCCGGGGTTCGTCATGCTCTCGCTGTTCCAGCGCAAAAGGGTGCCACCCGCCGCCGGCACACCGCCCACCTCCGCCATCGAAACTCCGAAAGGGTCGATGCGGCCGGAGTCGGCCGCATCGCTGCTGGCCACGCCGCGTCGGCAGAAACTGCTGGAGCACATCTGGCAGCGCACATCGCTCTCGCGCCGGCAGTTCGCTACGCTCTACCTCGCCCCACTGGAGCGCTACGCCGAGCTGGTCCAGCAGTTCCCGGCCTCCGAGAACCACCACCACGCCTATCCGGGCGGCATGCTGGACCACGGCCTGGAGATCGTCGCCTATGCGCTGAAGCTGCGGCAGTCATACCTGCTGCCTGCCGGCGTCACACCCGAGGCACAGGCGGCCCAGGCCGAAGCCTGGACCGCAGGCACGGCCTACGCGGCCCTGCTGCACGACATCGGCAAGATTGCGGTCGATCTGTACGTCGAGCACGCTGACGGCAGCATCTGGCATCCCTGGCACGGCCCGTTGCGAAAGCCCTACCGCTTCCGTTACCGAAGGGAGCGCGAGTACCGCCTGCACAGCGCCGCCACAGGGCTGCTCTACGCACACATCCTCGATCGGGACATCTTCGACTGGCTCAGCGGCTATCCCGACCTCTGGGCCGCGCTGCTGTACGTGCTGGCCGGTCAGTACGAGCACGCCGGCACGCTCGGCGAGCTGGTCGTGCAGGCCGACCAGGCATCGGTCGCCCAGGAACTCGGCGGCGATCCCAGCAAGGCGCTGGCGGCGCCCAAGCATGCGCTGCAACGCAAATTGCTCGACGGCTTGCGCTACCTGCTCAAGGAAGAATTCAAGTTGAACCAGGCCGGTCCGGCGGACGGTTGGCTGACCCAGGACGCTCTGTGGCTGGTGAGCAAGACCGTCTCCGACAAGCTGCGCGCACATCTGCTGTCGCAGGGCATCGACGGCATCCCGGCGAGCAATACGGCGGTGTTCAACGTGCTGCAGGATCACGGCATCGTGCAACCGACGCCGGATGGCAAGGCGATCTGGAAGGCTACCGTCACCAGCGACGCCGGCTGGTCGCACGCCTTCACGTTCCTGAAACTCTCGCCGGCCATGATCTGGGATGCCGCCGACCGGCTGGCGCCGTTCGCAGGCCGTGTGCAGGTCGAAGAGGAACAGGCGGAGCCGCCGCCGCTAGCGCCGGCGGTGGCCGATGGGCCGCGCGTGGAAGGCACCGAAGCTGCACCCGCGAGCACGGCGCCGATCGCATCCATAGCCACAGACACCGGCGTGGCCGCGCTGCTCGATCTGCTGGGCGACACCGCTCCTCCCACAGCATCGGAGACCCCGACTTGCCCTGTTGCCGAGGCCGAGCCGGCCCCTTCGACCGTGCCCACGCCAGGAATGAGCCTCGCGCCTTCCCAGGATCGCGCGGAGCCCTCCGGGGCGCACTTCATGGCCTGGCTGCGCCAGAGCATCCAGACGCGCAAGCTCATCATCAACGACGCCAAGGCCCTGGTGCATACCGTCGCCGGTACGACCTACCTCGTCAGCCCCGGCGTGTTCCAGCGCTACGCGCAGGAGTACCTTCAAGTCGCCGCGCTGGCCAAGCAGGAGAAGCTGGAGGGGTGGCAGTGGGTACAGAAGCGCTTCGAGAAGCTGGGACAGCACCGCAAGCAGCCGAGCGGGCTGAACATCTGGACCTGCGAAGTCACGGGGCCGCGCAAGTCGCGCCGGCTGCACGGCTACCTGCTCGTCAGCCCGGATGCGCTGTTCCAGGAGACGCCGCCAGACAACCCATACCTGCGGCTCCTCAACGAGGCCGCAAAGCGCGATGATTCAGCCCTTGGGGGCAAGGACGACGATCAGGCGTAGGCATGCGACCGCTGTGCGGGCCGGCTTCAATCCGCGGATGGGGCCGACTCTGCCAGCTTGGCTTCGGTCAGAGTCATCAAGTGGGCGGAACTGCATTTCAGCGCACGGGCGATCTTGAGGATGAGAGGGAGCGTGGGGACATGCTCGCCGCGCTCGATCTTGCCCATGTGAGACCGCTCGATGCCGGCCATGTGAGCCAGCGTTTCCTGAGCGATACCCTGGTTGGTTCTCTCTTCCCGCACGGCAGCCCCAAACGCGATGGCTGGTTCCGCTTCGTAGGTAGTGGTGCCGGTGGGGCGGCCCCTTTGGATCGAACGCTTTGGCATTGCCA
Source organism: Achromobacter sp. CF-sbj1-Ac2-l (assembly GCF_052698165.1). Lineage (NCBI taxonomy): Bacteria > Pseudomonadati > Pseudomonadota > Betaproteobacteria > Burkholderiales > Alcaligenaceae > Achromobacter > Achromobacter sp. CF-sbj1-Ac2-l. Next base: position 5,637,449 of record NZ_CP199855.1, read on the forward strand.
AGAGCGTCGAACACGGTCACGATTTAAACCACGTTAAACTTAACTCATTCAACGGCTTCGAGATCAGTTGCCACGAGTTCACCGCCTGGGGGGAGCTGGACGTGGAATCGAGTGACATCACCGCCGAAATTCGCATGGCCGTCCTCGGCGAATGGGTGCCTCCCCAGCTCGCCGACGTGCTCGCCCTGCAGCGTGCCGAAGAGCCGGAGACTCATGCCGTCCTGGCCGGATGGACAGATCCCGTTCGAGGCGCGGAGCTGCCGGGCGACGGCTTCGATTTCGCCTTGTCTGCGGTTGCCCGGCAGTGGCCTGGCTGGGTATGCGAGCCGCTGTGGCATGACACGCTGGCGGTCGCCGTGGCCAAGCGCTCCCACCTGCTGGCCTACCGTGAAGTGCCGTGCGAGGAAGTGCTCAAGCAGCCCTTGATCTGCTCGCAGTCCACGGCCGATGAACCATGGCGCATGACCGTGCAGCGCGTGTTCGAGAACGCGCTGCAGGAGCGGGAGCAAACGGTGGAGACATTCGATGTGGCGATGACGCTGGTTGCCGCCGGGTACGGGATCGCCATTGCGCCTGCCGCGAGACTGGCGAGCTACCTACGCCGAGGCATCGCCGTGCGGCCGCTGGCCGGCGCACCAACGATCGTGATGGCTTACCTGCTGCGCCGCAACGCTTCCTTGTCGGACACCCAGGCAAGATTCGCCCGCCGCGCGCGCTTGGTGTCCTGACAGATACGCCGGGATCGCGGTTTCGCCACGATCCCGCATTCCTGCTGCTAGGCAACCACGACTCGCGGCAGGGTCCATTCGCTTTCCTTCACGGCTGTGCTCACGGCCATGACGAGCTTGTCGAGATTGCTGGCCGTCACGCCCTCCAGTGCCGAACGCCCCCGCAGCATCGAGCGCGGTTGCAGCAGTGCATGGTAGATCTGCCAAGGGTCCGCACCCCTGGTCAGCTTCAGGACGGACTGGATCAGCTCGTGCTTGAGCGGGTCGAGGTGCCAGTCCGGCACCCGCTGGCCGCGGTTGCCCACGTTCAACGCCAGCAAGTTGCCCGCCTTGATCTCGTAGCTGATCCACCTGCGGGACTTGCCCGCCATCTTGGCAAACGCCGCGACGGGAAGGTTGTGCGGCGCTTCGAAGACATCGAACAGCTCCATCCTCTCGCGCTGAATGTCCGAAGGCACCAGCGGCGCGGCCGATCGAGGGGGCGGAACCGCCGGCAGCCGATGTGCGGCGGCAGAAACCAACGGCATGGCGTCACCCGGCTTCGTCACGAGCAGGATTGGCGAAGCGGCAACCGGCGTGGAGGGCGCGCTTGCGGTTTGCTCACACGGGAACGCGGGCACGCCTTCCAGATGCACGGTGAGCGGCATGCTGGCTGCCTCGACCTGGTTCTGCTCGAAGAGGTCGAGCCGATCGGCCCAGTCCTGCATCATGCGGCGACGCTGCTCCACGTACTCGGCATGGTTGTAGGTCGCGCTGACCTTGTTGGGATCGACATGCGAGAGCTGTGCATCCACCCAGACCTTCGGGTAGCCGATCTCGTTGAGCGCAGTGGACATCGTGCCGCGGATGCCGTGCCCCGTCAGGCGTTCCTGATAGCCCATGCGCTTGAGGGCACCATTGAGCGTGTTCTCGCTGATGCGCTTCTTCAAGTCGCTGTCGTGCCGGAACAGGTAGCGCTGGGCCGGCTTGAACTCATCCAGCAGGTGCCGGACGATCTCCATGGCCTGAATCGACAGCGGCACGATGTAGGGCGGGATGTCCTTCGGCTGCTGCCGCTTCTTGCGCATATCCAACTGGAGTTGCTTCACGACGTCGGGCGGGATGATCCACAGCCCACGGTCCAGATCGAATTGATCCGGCGTCGCCTGTCGCAGCTCTCCCGTTCGCACGCCGGTCAGCAGCAATAGCCGCAGCCCGAGCTGGGTCTGCCGCCTGCCGCGATAGCTGCGCAGCCGTTGCAACAGCTTCGGCAGCTCGGCCATGCGCAGGAACGGATTGTGGTTGACGGGTGGCAGCGGCAGCGCCACCACATCGAGATCGGAGGCGGGGTTTTGCTCCAGGCCCGGCACGATCACCAGCGCGTAGCGACACAGTTGGTTGAACCACGTCCTGACTTTCTCGGCGACGGAGAGCGCCCTGCGCTTCTCGATCTTGGCGATCACCTCCAAGAGGTCGGGGCGCTTGATCTCATAGATCGACCGCTTGCCCAAGGCGGGTAGCACATCCTTGTCGAAGATGCGCGGAAGTATCGAGAGGGTCGTCTGCCGGCCTTCCTTGAGGCTGAGCCCGCGATGCTTGAGCCACTTGCGATACACCGCCTCGAAGGTGTTTTCGTCGGCGAGCCGGACAGCGGTGCGCTTCTGCTTGCGGTGAACGCGAGGATTGGTGCCTTTGGCCAGCAGGGCGCGCGCTTCATCGCGTAGGCTGCGGGCCTCGCGAAGTGTCACCTCCGGGTAGGTGCCGAGCGACATCCGCTTCTGCTTGCCCGCCCAGTAGTAGCGGAAGTGCCAAGTCCTGCCCCCTGCAGCGGTGACGGCCAGGGAGAGGCCATCCAAGTCAGGGAGGGTGTATGCCTTGCCAGTTGCCTTGGCCTGTCGAACGGCCAAGTCTGAGAGTGCCATGCTCTTGCTCCTGAACATGAGTCAGGAACCAGATGCTGGTCACGTCGACCTCGCCCCTCCATCAACAATCCGGAATCAGCCGCGCCCGCAAAAATGGACTTGTTTGTGGACTTAAAAGTCCCGGCTGTAGATGGATCGCAGTGGACCGCGGCAGAACGTCAAAGAGAGGAAAAGTCCTTGTGAATCAACGACTTGCGGACTCTCTTGGACTTCTGCGGAAGTCCACAGAATGATGCGGTGGAGCGGGTGAAGGGAATCGAACCCTCGTATGAAGCTTGGGAAGCTGCCGTTCTACCATTGAACTACACCCGCTCGGGTGTCGTGCCCCGGCGCAAGACCGGAGCAGAGGCAGGAATTATAGCCTGGGTTTTTCCGCCCCAGGCCACCGCCTTCAGTTCGCCGTGATCCCCGCCGCCTTCACCACCTTGCCCCAGCGGTCCAGCTCGGCCTGGGTATAGTCGCCCAGCGCCTTCGGCCCCATGAATTCGGCCTCGGCGCCCTGCTCGGCCGCCTTCTGGCGGAAGGCGTCGGTCTGCATGATCTTCTGGATTTCACCGGCGATCTTGTCCACCACCGGCGCGGGCGTGTCCTTGGGCGCGTACATGGCGAACCAGGACGAGACGATCAGGTCGGGATAGCCGGCCTCGGCGGCGGTGGGCACGTCCGGCAGCGACGCCAGGCGCGTATTGCCGGTGACGGCCAGCGCGCGCAGCTTGCCGGCGGCGATCTGGCCCAGCAGCGGCGGCGGCGTGGTGATGGTCATGTCGACGGCGCCGCCCAGCAGGTCGTTCAGCGCCGGGCCGGTGCCCTTGTACGGGATGTGCGTGATCTGCGTGCCCGCCATCTGGTTGAGCAGTTCGGTGGCGACCTGCTGCAATGAACCATTGCCGGACGAGGCGTAATTGAGCTTGCCCGGATTCGCCTTGGCGTACGCGACCAGGTCTTTCAGCGACTTGATCGGCAGGTCCGGCCGCACCACCACGACCTGGGGCGCGGACAGCACATTGGCCACCGGCGCGAAATCCTTGATCGGATCCCAGCCGGAGGTCGGCGTGACGTGCGGGGTGATGACCTGGAAGCCCGAATACTGCAGCAACAGCGTGTAGCCGTCGGGCTTGGCGCGGGCCACGGCCTGCGCGGCGATGCCGCCGGAGGCGCCGGGCTTGTTCTCGACAACCACGCTCTGGCCGAGGGCGGCGCCCAGGGGCTGGGCGATGAGCCGGGCGGCGATGTCGGTGGTGCCGCCGGGCGCGGCCGACACGATCAGCGTGACGGGACGATTGGGAAAATCCGCCTGGGCGTGGGCGGCGCCAGCGGCGGCCACGCCCAGCGCGATGGCGTAGGCGCGTAGAACGGGAACGAAACGGAATGCGGTCATGCGGTTGTCTCCTTGCTGTTTTTGTATGAAGCGCCCGATGGCCGGGCGCGTGGTGTGAAGCAAAACCTAGGCGGCGTCGCCGGCCGGCCCGAACCGCTCCGCCAGCCACGCGGGCGGCGGATGCGCGGCCAGGCGCGGTCCGGCGCGCAACAACGCCATGGGCAGCTCGCGGCCGACCAGCCCCGACAGTCCGCGCAGGATGGCAAGCAGCGATTCGAGCGACACGCCCGTGCGCACGCCCATGCACTCGAACATGTGGACCAGTTCTTCGGTGTTGACGTTGCCGCTGGCGCCGGGCGCGTACGGGCAGCCGCCCAGGCCGCCGGCGGCGGCGTCGAAACGGGTGATGCCGGCCTGCCAGGCGGTGACGGCATTGGCCAGCGCCATGCCGCGCGTATTGTGCAGGTGGACGGTAAGCGCCACGCCCGGCAGGCGCCGCGCGGCGTCGGCGCACAGTTCGCCCACCTGATTGGGATAGGCCATGCCGGTGGTGTCGCACAGCGTGATGCCACCGGCGCCGGCATCGACCAGGCGGGCGGCCAGGTCCAAGACCTGTTCCGCCTGCACGTCGCCGTCGAAGGGACAGCCGAAGGCGGTCGACAGCGACACATTGCAGGGCGCGCCGGCGCGCGCGGCGGCGGCCAGCACCTGGCTGAGTTCGTCGAACGATTGCTGGCGGGTCATGCGCAGGTTGGCGCGGTTATGCGTCTCGCTGCAAGACATGACCAGGTTCATCTCGTCGACGCCGGCCTCCAGCGCCCGCTCCAGGCCGCGGATGTTCGGCACCAGCGCCGTATAGATCACGCCGGGCCGGCGGCGGATGCCCTGCATCACGGCGCCCGCGTCCGCCAGGGCCGGAATGGCCTTGGGCGAAGTGAAGCTGGTGACCTCGATGCGGGCAAAGCCGCAATCGGACAATGCATCGATGAAGGCGATCTTGTCTTCGGTCGGCACCATGCGCGTCTCGATCTGCAAGCCGTCGCGCGGGCCGACCTCGTTGATTTCCAGGACGGGGGAACCGGTGTTCATGAGCGCATCCTCGATGCCGGATTAAGGGGAATGACGCGGTTCATGCGATCACGCCGCGCGCCCGCAGCGCTTCGCGCTGTTCCGGGCCCAGGCCCGCTGCCGCCAGCACCGCGTCGGTGTGCTCGCCCAGCGTCGGCGCACGCTCGCGCACCGCGCCCGGGTTGGCCGACAGGCACGGAAACACCGCCGGCATGTCCACGGCGATGCCGCTGGCGGCCTCCAGGCGGGTGATGGCGCCGCGCGCCTGGTAATGCGGATCGTGGGCGATGTCGGCCACCGAATAGATGCGGCCCGACGGCACGTCGGCCTCGCGCATGGCCTGCAACACCTCGTCGATGCTGCGTTCAGCGGTCCAGGCGCCGATGGCCTGGTCGATCTCGGCCACGCGGCGGGCGCGGCCGTCGTTGTGCGCCAGCTCGGGATCGCGGCCCAGGTCGTCGCGGCCGATGCGCGCCATCAGCCGGGTGTAGATGGCGTCGCCATTGCCCGCGATCAGCACATAGCCGTCGCGGCACGGATAAGCGTTGGACGGCGCGATGCCGGGCAACGATGCGCCGGCCGGTTCGCGCACCGCACCGAACACCGAATACTCAGGCAGCAGGCTCTCGCTGAGGTTGAACAGGCTCTCGTACAGCGCCGCGTCGATGACCTGCCCCCGGCCGCCACGGGCATCGCGCTGGTACAGCGCCAGCAGCACGCCCAGCGCGCCATGCAGACCGGCGATGGTGTCGCCCAGCGACAGGCCGGCGCGCACCGGCGCGCGGCCGGGTTCGCCATTCAGGTAGCGCAGGCCGGCCATGGCTTCGCCAATCGCGGCAAAGCCCGGCTCGCGCGCCTTCGGCCCGGTCTGGCCGTAGCCGGAAATGCGCAGCATGATCAGGCGCGGGTTCAGCGCGTGCAGCGTCTCCCACGACAGGCCCCACTTCTCCAGCGTGCCGGGACGGAAATTCTCGATCAGCACGTCGGCCTCGGCCGCCAACTGGCGCACGATGTCCTGCCCTTCGGGCTGGCGCAGGTCCACGCACACGGACTGCTTGTTGCGCGACTGCGCCTCCCACCACACCGAGGTGCCCTCGTGCAGCAGGCGCCATTTGCGCAGCGGGTCGCCCTGCCCCGGCGGTTCGATCTTGACGACCTGCGCGCCAAAGTCCGCCAGCGTCTTGGCGGCGAACGGCCCCGCGATGAGTTGTCCGAGTTCCAGCACGCGTATGCCGGCGAGTATCTGCCCTGCCATGTCGCCTCCCGGGCGCATCCAACCGATGATGGCCCGCAGTGTGCGTCATCGCCCGGGGCGGCGGAATGGACGATTCGGGAAGGGGGCATTCCCGGATCGAGAAAGCCCGGCGCGGCGGCCGCGACCCGGCCGGACAGGCCGACCGATTGCCGGCCGCCACCAAGCGCTTTTTTTGCGTGCGCGCCGGCCTCTAGGCCGTGCCCGGGTCCTGCGCGCCGCGCAGATGCGCCAGCAACAGCCGCGCCGCCACCGGCAGCGCGTCGGCAGCGCGCACGCCCAACAGCAGCCAGCGGCGCGCCCAGTCGTCGGACAGGGCAATCAGGCGGATCGGCATGGAGCGCGCATGCGGCTCGGCCGCCAGCCGCGGCAGAATGCCGACCCCGCGCGTGGCGGCCACCATGCGGCAGATGGCGTCGAAGCTGCGCACCTGGATGCGCAGCCGCATGTCGCGGCCCAGCCGGCCGCTCTCGTCGGCCAGGCGGGTGGCCAGCGAGGTCGCGGGCGGCAGGCCGACGTAGTCGTAGGCCAGGGTATCGGCGAACGCCACGCTGACATGGCGCGCCAGCGGATGACGCTGCGGCACGATCAGCACCAGCTCGTCGAGCCGGTACGGCACGGTGGCCAGGCCCGCCGCCGGGGTGCGGTCCGCGAACACGCCGATGTCGGCGCGGTTCTCCAGCACGGCAGTGACGATGTCGCTGCTGTTCTGCTCTTCCAGGTCGATGCGCACGGCCGGGTGCGCTTCCATGAAGGACGCCAGATCTTCCGGCAGGAACTGGGTCAGCGACGAGGTATTGGCGGCGATGCGCACCTGCCCGCGCACCCCCCGGGCATAGTCGGACAAGGTGCCCGCCATCTGCTCGACTTCCTGCAGCACCCGCAGGGCATGGACCAGGCAGGCCTGGCCCGCCTCGGTCAGCTCGACGCCGGCCGCGTTGCGGTACAGCAGTTGGGTGTCCAGCGCGGCCTCCAGGTCCGAGATCCGCTTGCTGGCCGCCCCCACCGCCAGGTGCGACGCGCGCGCGCCGGCCGAGATGCTGCCCTGGCGGGCCACCGAGACGAAAAGCGAGAGCGTGACGAGGTCGATGCGGGCGATATTCATGATGGACGCGCGGCGCCAGGCGGACGCCGCGGCTGCACTATAGCGCGCGGACCCCGGGGGGGACCCGCCCCATTCGATCGCCAGCGATAAGTCCCCATTTAAACCGAAACGCGGACTGCAGCCCGGCGGGGCTGCCACTACAATCCCGCCTATGACAACGAACAGCCCTGCGAATCCGCCCGTGAACACCCCCGCAACACCCGGCAACCCCGACGCGCCCGCGCCGGTTTCCCCCCAGACCGAAGCCGCGCTGGCCAGCGCCGCGCACGCCCCCAACAGCCCGGGCGCCACCCACATCCGCAGCTTCGTGCACCGCCGCGGCCACATCACCCAGGGCCAGTTGGCCGCGCTTGAGCAGTTGCTGGGCAAATGGTCGATTCCCTACGCCGCCAGGCGCCTGGACCCCGCGGCCGCCTTCGGCCGCGAAGCGCCGACGGTGCTGGAAATCGGCTTCGGCATGGGCGAGACCACCGAGAAGATCGCGCTGGCCCGCCCCGGCGACAACTTCCTGGGCGTGGAAGTGTTCAACGCCGGCGTCGGCTCGCTGCTGCGCCGCATCGAGGACTCCAGCATCACCAACCTGCGCATCATCCAGCACGACGCGGTCGAGGTGGTGCGCGACATGATCGCGCCGGACTCGCTGGCCGGCGTGCACATCTACTTCCCCGACCCGTGGCCCAAGAAGCGCCACCACAAGCGCCGCCTGATCCAGCCGCCGTTCATCGCGCTGCTGGCCAGCCGCATCGCGCCGGGCGGCTATATCCATTGCGCCACCGACTGGGAAGACTACGCGGTGCAGATGCTCGACGTGCTGGGCAACGAGCCGCAACTGAAGAACACCACGGACGGCTACGCGCCGCGCCCTGATTACCGCCCCCTGACCAAATTCGAGACGCGCGGCCTGCGATTGGGCCATGGCGTCTGGGACCTGATCTTCAAGCGAGTCGCCTGATGCTCTACCCCGCGATCGAACCCTACCGCCACGGCATCCTGGATACCGGCGACGGCCACCAGGTCTACTGGGAACTCTGCGGCAACCCGCAGGGCAAGCCCGCCGTGTTCCTGCACGGCGGCCCCGGCAGCGGCTGCTCGCCGGTGCATCGGCAACTCTTCGATCCCAAGCGCTACAACGTGCTGCTGTTCGACCAGCGCGGCTGCGGCCGCTCGACGCCGCACGCCGGCCTGGACAACAACACCACCTGGCACCTGGTGGCCGACATCGAGCGCCTGCGCACCGAGATCATGGGCGCCGACAAGTGGCTGGTGTTCGGCGGCTCATGGGGCTCGACGCTGGCGCTGGCCTATGCCGAGACCCACCCGCAGCACGTCAGCGAACTGGTGGTGCGCGGCATCTTCACGCTGCGCCGCGCCGAAGTGCAATGGTTCTACCAGGAAGGCGCGTCGTGGCTGTTCCCCGATCGCTGGGAAGAGTACCTGGCTCCCATCCCCGAAGCCGAGCGCGGCGACCTGGTGGCGGCGTACCACAAGCGCCTGACGGGCAATGACCCGGCCGAGCAACTGCGCGCCGCCAAGGCCTGGAGCAAATGGGAAGACAGCACCATCACGCTGCTGCCCAGCCCGCGCCACCAGCAGAGCCACGCCGCCGACCGCGCGGCGCTGGCTTTCGCGCGCATCGAGAACCACTACTTCGTCAACGCCGGCTTCATGGAAGAAGGCCAGTTGATCCGCGACGCCCACAAGCTGCGCGGCATCCCCGGCACCATCGTGCAGGGCCGCTACGACGCCTGCACCCCCGCGCGCACCGCCTGGGACCTGCACCGCGCCTGGCCCGAGGCCGAGTTCCATATCGTGCCCGACGCGGGCCACGCCTTCGACGAACCCGGCACGCTGGCGCGCCTGATCGCCGCCACCGACGCCTACGCCAAACGCTGAGGAGACCGACCCATGCACATCACCCTGAACGGCGACGCCCGTGAATTTCCGCTCGACACCACGGTGAACGAACTGCTCGAAACGCTGGGCTATGCCGGCAAGCGCGTGGCGGTGGAACGCAACGGCGAGATCGTGCCCAAGAGCCAGCACGCGCAGACCGCGCTGACCGACGGCGACCAGATCGAGATCGTTGTGGCGGTGGGCGGCGGCTGACCCGCGGCGCGGCCGGCAAGCGGCGATCGCCCCCTGCAAAAGGGCTGCAGCAATGCAGCCCTTTTTTTCATCATCCTGACGGATGGCTAGCAACCTGTTACACGATTACCCCCCTCAGGCGACGACGTGGCGAGTCATAATCGTTGATGCTGGCGCGTCCGGGCCCGGCCCGGCAAACAGGCTTGAACGCCGCCGCCCGCCCGCGGGACCACGGCAACGCCGGCATCGTGCGCAGAAGTCCAGGGACCGAGCGCCCTGACACGCATCGCTCTTTCTCTCACCGCAACATAGACAAAGGAAACACGATGGGTCTGCTCAATTTCATCAAGGACGTTGGAGAAAAACTCTTCGGTGCCAGCGAAGCCAAGGCGGCCACGCCGGATGAGTTGAAGAAGGAACTCGACAAGCACGGCCTGAATGCCGATGGCCTGCAGATCTCGGTCGATGGCGACAAGGTCACCGTCACGGGCGAGGCCGCCAACACCGAAGCCGCCGAGAAGATCGCGCTGGCGCTGGGCAACACCGTCGGCGTGGCCGCGGTGGACAACCAGTTGAAGGTCAAGCAGGCCGCGCCCGAGGCCAAGATGTACACGGTGCAGAAGGGCGACAACCTGTGGAAGATCGCCGAGGCGCAATACGGCAAGGGCCAGGGCGCCAAGAACACCCTGATCTTCGAGGCCAACAAGCCGATGCTGACCAGCCCCGACAAGATCTATCCGGGCCAGGTGCTGCGCATCCCGCCCCTGTCGTAAGCCACGAAACAGAATGAGCCCTCGCGGGCCCGTATCGCGGCGCAGAACCCCCTGCCTGCCGCGATGATTTGGCCAGGCGCAATGCCTGGCCATTTTTTTGGCGGAAATCCCGGGGGCAAGCGCCCGCGGTCAGCGGCAGCCCCGAGGGCCCCCCGCCGCCGGGCGCCGGCGCGCCGGTCAGCCCTTCATGAAGCGGCCCATGCCCTTCATGCCGCCCATGGCGCGCATCATCTTGGCCATGCCACCCTTCTTCATCTGCTTCATCATGCCCTGCATCTGCTCGAACTGGGCCAGCAGGCGGTTGACTTCCTGCACCGGCACGCCCGACCCCGCCGCGATGCGGCGCTTGCGCGAGGCCTTGATGAGTTCAGGCTTGGCACGCTCGGCAGCCGTCATGGAATTGAGGATGCCCTCGGTGCGGCGCAACTGCTTTTCCGCCTGGCCGCCCTGCAACTGGCCGGCGGCCTGCTGGAACTGGGCCGGCAGCTTTTCCAGCAGCGAGCCCATGTCGCCCAGCTTCTTGACCTGGCCGAGCTGGTCGCGGAAGTCGTTCAGGTCGAACTTGTTGCCCGACTTGATCTTGGCCGCCAGCTTCTGGGCTTCGGCGATGTCGATGTTCTTCTGGGCCTGCTCGACCAGCGAGACGATGTCGCCCATGCCCAGCACGCGCTGCGCCATGCGCTCGGGGTAGAACGGCTCCAGGCCGTCCAGCTTTTCCGAGACGCCGACGAACTTGAGCGGCTTGCCGGTGACGTGACGCACCGACAGCGCCGCGCCGCCGCGGGCGTCGCCGTCCAGCTTGGTCAGCACCACGCCGGTCAGCGGCAGCGCCTCGGCGAAGGCGCGGGCGGTGTTGACCGCGTCCTGGCCCTGCATGGCGTCGACCACGAACAGCGTTTCGACCGGCTTGACCAGGTCATGCAGCGCGCGGATCTCGCGCATCATGGCCTCGTCGATGCCCAGGCGGCCGGCCGTGTCCAGGATCAGCACGTCGTAGTGGTGACGGCGGGCATGGTCGACCGCGTTGCGGGCGATGTCCTCGGGCTTCTGGCTGGGATCGGACGGCAGGAAATCGACGCCGACCTGCGCCGCCACGCTCTTCAACTGGTCGATGGCGGCCGGGCGGTAGACGTCGGCGGACACCACCAGCACCTTCTTCTTGCCGGTCTTGCGGCCGTGCTGGGTGTGCTGGCCTTCGCTCAGCCAGCGGGCCAGCTTGCCGGTGGTGGTGGTCTTGCCCGCGCCCTGCAGGCCGGCCATCAGGATGACGGCGGGCGGCTGCACGGCCAGCGACAGTTCGCCGGAATCGGCGCCCAGGTCGCCGCCCATGAGGGCGGTCAGTTCCTTGTGGACCACGCCCACCAGGGCCTGGCCGGGGCTGAGGCTGCTGGCGACTTCTTCGCCCAGCGCCTTTTCCTTGACCCGGGCGACGAAATCGCGCACCACGGGCAGCGCCACGTCGGCTTCCAGCAGGGCCATGCGCACTTCGCGCAGCATTTCCTGGGTGTTGGCCTCGGTCAGGCGGGCTTCGCCGCGCAGTGTCTTGACGACGCGCGACAGGCGTTGAGTTAGGTTATCGAGCATGAGAGGCGTTTCCGCTTAAACTAGTTGATTGAACGGTGGCCGCAGGCGCGGATTCTGCGCTGTCGGGCGGCATGCGCCCCCAGGCCCCATCCAGACAACGGTTTCTATGTCACTAGGCATTGTATTTCACACAGCGGCCGCCTTGGCGTACGCCGTGCTGGGAGGGTCCCTCTGGATCCGCCTGGCGGGCGCCGGGGAAGTCGAGCAAACGGGCAAAGTCGCCCGTCTGTGCCTGCTGGGAGCCCTGGTTCTCCATGGAATCGGGCTGCAACAATCCATGCTGGGGGCCCCGCACCTGTTCATCGGGTGGGCGCTGGCCCTGTCTGCCGCCATCTGGCTGGGCATGGTCGTCTTCTGGCTCGAAAGCCTGCTGGTGCGCATCGACGGCCTGCAATTGCTGCTACTGCCGGCCGCCACCCTGGCCAGCGGCCTGGCCGCCCTGTTCCCCCAGGGACAATTCGTGCCTCACGCCGACAACGCCTGGCTGCGCGTGCATTTGCTGATCGCGCTGGGCGCCTACGGGCTGATCACCATCGCCGCCCTGCACGCCATGCTGATGGCGCTGCTCGACCGCCACCTGCACCGCCCCCTGGACGCCCCCGCCGAACGCAGCATCATCGGCCGCGTGCTGGACTCGCAGCCGCCGCTGCTGGTGCAGGAACAACTGCTGTTCCGCATCATCTGGATCGGCTTCGTGGTGCTGACCCTGGCCGTCGGCTCGGGCTCCATCGCCTCCATGAAGCTCACCGGCCAGATTCTGCCGTTCGACCACAAGACCGTCTTCACCCTGCTGTCCTGGTTCACCTTCGGCGTGCTGCTGGCCGGGCGCCACATCTGGGGCTGGCGCGGCCGCGTCGCCCTGCGCTGGACCCTGACGGGGTTCGGTTTCCTGATCCTGGCCTACACCGGCAGCCGGTTCGTGCTGGAAGTCATTCTGCATCGAGGCTGACGTGGGCAAACTGCTGTTCTGGATCGTCATCATCATCGGCGTGCTCTTTGTGGCGCGCATCGCCGGCCGCATGGCCGCCGCCCGCCAGGATTCCCCCGCCAGCGCCAAGCCGCGCGCCACGCCCAACCCGCCCGCCTCCGGCGCGCCGGAGGCCATGGTCCGTTGCGCCCACTGCGGCATCCACCTGCCGCGTTCCGAGGCCCTGCTGCAGGGCGGCCAGACCTGGTGCAGCCAGGAACACGCCCGGCTGGGACCGGCGGCGAAATAAAAGGCGGGTCTGAGCGACTGGCCGGCCCGGATCCGCGGGCCCGCCAGCCCGCCATTCCGCCAGCCCGCCCTGCCCGCCAGCCAGCCCGGAGAGGCTCGCCCATCACAGGACGCAACGACAGCACCGCCCCCGGGTGGGCCCGGCCCTCATTCGCCCCCTTTTCACACGCACGGCATAATGCACGTTGGATACCAACCTGCTTTCCTCCCATGCCCCTGCTTCTGGATCGACATGGCTGGCTGGCGCCGGCCCCGGGCGTTTCCCGGCTGCCCTCCCCCAACTGCGACGCGCGTCCCCAGGACGCCCAGGTGTCGCTGCTGGTGCTGCACAACATCAGCCTGCCGCCCGGCCAATTCGGCGGCCCCGAGGTGGCCGGCCTGTTCCTGAACACGCTGGACTACGGCTCGCACCCCTGGCTGGAACGCCTGCGCGGCCTGCGGGTATCGGCGCATTTCTTCATCCGCCGCGACGGCCGCATCGTGCAGTTCGTCTCCACCGATGCGCGCGCCTGGCATGCCGGCGTCTCGCGCTTCGCCGGCCGCGAGCGCTGCAACGATTTCTCCATTGGCATCGAGCTGGAAGGCACCGACACGCTGCCCTACACTGACGAACAGTACCTGGCCCTGCGCCGGTTGACGCCGGTGCTGCGCGCACGCTACCCCCTGGCGGCCGCCTGGGGCCACGAACACATCGCGCCCGGCCGCAAGACCGACCCGGGGCCCGCTTTCAACTGGACGCGCTTCGGGCGCGACAGCGGCTTTGCGCGGCGGCAGTTGCCGCCCGTCTGACCCTTACAAGGACCGGTTATGTTGAAGATCTGGGGACGGCTGACGTCCGTCAATGTGCAGAAAGTGATGCTGGCCGTGCGCGAACTGGCGCTGCCGCACTCCTTCATCGAGGCCGGCGGCCCGTTCGGCGTGGTCGACACGCCCGAGTACGCCAAAATCAACCCCAACCGCACCGTGCCCGCCATCGACGACGGCGGTTTCGTGCTGTGGGAATCGAACGCCATCGTGCGCTACCTGGCCGCCCGCTACGGCGCTGGCACCCTCTGGCCCGACGACGTCTGCCTGCGCGCCGACGCCGACCGCTGGATGGACTGGCAGACCACCGAATGGCAGGGTGCCATGGGCCCGGCCTTCCTGGGGCTGATCCGCACGCCGGAAGAAAAGCGCGACCACGCCGCCATCGAGCTGTCGGTCAAGCGCAGCAATGCCCGCGCCCAGATTCTGGACCAGGCGCTGCAAGGCCGCGAGTTCATCGCCGGCCGCCACCTCACCATGGGCGACATCGCCCTGGTGTGCTCGGCGCACCGCTGGCTGGCGCTGCCGATCGAGCGGCCGGACACCCCGGCGCTGTCGGCGTGGTACCGGCGCGTGATGATGCGACCGGCGCCGCAGGGGGTGTTGACGTTGCCGTTGGAGTAGCGCGCGCCCTACTCCACCCAAGGCGTATTCGCCCAGATCTGCCGCAGCCGCCCATCATCCTGCTTCAAGCGTTCCTGCCACTGCGGCCCATCCAGATAATCCATCTCGGTGAACTGCTGCTTCATCTGCGCCTGGAATTCCGGATTGGCGGCGACCTTGCCCAAGGCCTGGCGCAGCTTCTCGGCGACATCCGCCGGCAAGCCCTTGGGCGCGACAATGCCGCGCTCGGAGGCGAACACCAGGTTCACGCCCAGCTCCTTGAAGGTCGGCACGTCCGGCCCCAGCGGCGAACGCGTCGCGCTGGCCTGCGCCAGCACGCGCATGTTCTTGCCGTGATAGGGCATGACTTCGCCAAGGTTCAGGCCGCCGATCACGGTATGCCCACCCAGCACCGAGCTGCGCAACGGCCCCGCGCCGTTGTACGGTACGTGGTTGAGCTTGGTGCCGGTCAGGTTCTGGAACAGCACCAGCGCCAGGTGATCATCGGTGCCCACGCCGGTCGAGCCATAACTGATCGAACCCGGCTTCTCGCGCGCCGCCTTGATCAAGGCATCCAGCGTCTGGTACGGACTGTCGGCGGCGACGCTGAAGGCGCTTGGGTCGCGCACCAGGTTGGCCAGGTAGGTGAAGTCGGCGGTGGTGAAGCCGGCCTTGCGTTCGATCGGCAGCGACACCAGCCCGGGCATGTTGGTCATGGCCAGCGTGTAGCCATCGGGCTTGGCGCGCGCCACGTACGACAGCGCGATGGCGCTGGACGCGCCCGGCTTGTTCTGCACCACGATGGTGGTGCCCAGCTCCTTTTCCAGGAACACCGCCAGCGAACGCGCCGTCAGGTCGGTGCCGCCGCCGGGCGCGAAGCCCACCACCAGTTCGATGGGATGGTCGGGCCAGGCCCAGGCCGGCCACGCGGCGCACAGCGCGGCCACGGACAGCGCGGCGCGAGCGGCCGCCTTGCGTGTAAAGAACATGGTTGTCTCCTGTGTGGGTACTGCTGTTGTTATGCGTTGTGATGAGCCGGACAGGCCGGCCAGTCACGCGGGACGGCTGCGACGGCCGCCCCGGGTCAAACTGTTCCCTAACCGACCTTGCCCCTTTCCTGCGCCTCGCGCCACGCCAGCAGGCGCGTCACGCCTTCGGCCATGCCCACTTGCGGCTGCCAGCCGATCTGTTGTCCCGCCAGGTCGTGCGGGATATGGAAGGCGCCGCCCGAGGTCAGGCGCACGGTGCCCGGAGGGTCCGGCCGGATCTCCGGTTCCAGGTCGCTCTTGCAGTAGTCGAGCACCAGCCGCACCAGTTCACCGGTGGTGATGGGCGCCGGGCCGGACACGTTCACCGCGACATCGGTCGCGTCGCTCTGGAACGCGGCGACGTTGGCGCGCGCCACGTCCGAGACGTGCACGAAGTGCTTGGTGTCGGTGCCGTCGCCAGGCAGCAGGGGACGCTCGCCCTGGCGCACGCGGTCATAGGTCTCCATGATGTACAGCGAATTCGCGGCGCGGTAGTGCTGGCGCTCGCCATACACGGTGGAATAGCGCAACACCACATAGTCCAGCCCGCACTTCTGGAAGTACTGGCGGCAAAGCTGTTCGCCCATGATCTTGGAGGCGCCGTACAGGATCGCCGCCGGCGGCGCGCCGACGGAATGGAACGGGCCGTTCTCGACCAGCGGGCCCGCGATGCCGCTGCCGTAGCCATAGACCGCGTTGGACGAGGCGAACACGAACTTCTTCACCTTGTTGGCGCGGCACGCTTCAAGCATGTTCTGCGCCCCGCGGATGTTCACATCCACCGCCTGCCAGGGCGTCTGCGCGAAACCCAGCGTCATGTAGGCGGCCAGGTGCAGCACGCCGTCCACGCCTTCGGTCGCGGCCAGCAGGTCGGGCAGGCGCATCAGGTCGCCGCGCACCACTTTCACGCGCGGATTGTCTTGCAGGTGGGCGATGGCCTCGGGCGTGCCAAAGGCGAAGTTGTCCAGCAGGATCACTTCGCGCACGCCGGCGGCCAGCAGCGCGTCGGCGGTGTGCGAGCCCACCAGGCTGGCGGCGCCGGCGATCAGGATGCGGGCATCGGCCAGCGGCAGCGCCGCGCTTTTCTTGTCGGTCGTCATGTGATTCACAGTCCCATCGGTTGATTGTGCATGCCCCAGTACAGGCTCTTGACCTGACTGTAGAGGCGCAGGCCATGCAGGCCCTTCTCGCGGCCGATGCCGCTGTCCTTGAAGCCGCCGAACGGCGTGGCGATATGCGATTGCTTATAGGTGTTGATCCAGACCGAGCCCGCCTCGATCTCGCGCGCCACGCGCCAGGCGCGGGCATAGTCGCCGGTCCACATGCCGGCGGCCAGGCCGAAGGGCGTGTCGTTGGCCTGCCGGATCACATCGTCCTCGTCGTCGAACGGCAACGCCACCAGCACCGGCCCGAAGATCTCTTCCTGGCAGACGCGCGCGCCATTGCCAAGGCCGTCTATCACCGTGGGCAGGTAGAACCAGCCATTGGCCAGCTCGGCGCGATCCGGCGCGGCGCCACCGACCAGCACGCGGCCGCCTTCGGCGCGGCCGATGTCGACATAGCCGGCGACCTTGTCGCGATGCGCGCGCGACACCAGCGGCCCCATCTGCGTGGCCGGGTCATCGGGCAGGCCCACGCGCACCTGACGCGTGCGTTGCACCAGCGCTTCCATGAAGCGGCCGTAGATGGATTTCTGCACGAACAGGCGCGAACCGGCCACGCAGCTTTGCCCGGCCGAGCCGAAGATGCCCGACACCACGCCGGCCACGGCGCGGTCCAGGTCGGCATCATCGAACACAATGTGCGGCGACTTGCCGCCCAGCTCCAGGCCCACGGGAATCAAGCGCTGCCCGGCGATGCCGCCGATGGCGCGGCCCGTTTCGGTGCCGCCGGTGAACGACACCATGCGCACGCCGGGATGCTTGACCAGCGCGGCGCCGACGTCCTCGCCGTGGCCCGGCAGCACCGTCAGCAGCCCTTCCGGCAGGCCGGCCTCGGCACAGATGCGCGCCAGTTCCAGCGCCAGTTGCGGCGTCTCCTCGGACGGCTTGAGCAGCACCGCGTTGCCGGCCGCCAGCGCTGGCGCGGCCTTCTGCGCCTCGTTCATGATGGGCGAGTTCCACGGCGTGATGGCCGCGATCACGCCGAACGGCTCGGCCAGCGCCATCGAAAAATACTCGCCGCGCGGCGAGGTCATCTCGTTCTGCCAGGTCTCGCACACCGCGGCGTAATAGCGGAAATGCCCGGCCGCGCTGTCGACCATGTTCAGGCATTCCTTCCACGGCTTGCCGCTGTCGATCATCTGCAGCCGCGCCAGCGGCTCGCGTTCGGCGGCCAGGCGCCGGCCGATCTCGTACAGCGTGGCGGCGCGCTGGTCGGGGCGCAGCTTGCGCCACGGCTGGCGCTGGAACGCGTCCCAGGCGATGGCGACGGCGGCATCCACGTCGCGCGGCAAGGCGCGCGTGACAATGCCGGCAACGCTGCCGTCGGCGGGATTGATGGAGGTGATGACGGCGTCGCCGTCCTGGCCGTGGCGCCATTCGGCGCCCAACCGGAAGGGCTTTGGGCTCGATGCTTGCATAAGGTCGGGGCAATCCAGAGGTCTCGGTAGACGCATCATCGGCCGGCCGACTATTAGGCACAATTCGATATTTTTCTTATATTCTTAGCCTATGGCTATGAATATCAAGTACCGATCGCTCAAGGCCTTCCTGCTGGCGGTCGACACCGGCTCGTTCACCCACGCCGCCAACCAACTGGGCGTGACGCAGCCCTCGTTCACCGCGCTGATCCAGGACCTGGAGGACGTGCTGGGCCTGCGCCTGTTCGAACGCACCACCCGCAGCATCAGCCTGACCTCGGCGGGGCAGGACTTCCACGCCCGCGCGCAGCGGCCCATCGCCGACCTGGAGGAAGCCTATCGCAGCCTGGCCGACCTGGCGGCGGTGCGGCGCGGCAACGTCACCCTGGGCGCCCTGCCCTCGACCGCGCTGGCGCTGCTGCCCGTGGCGGTCGGCGCGTTGCGCCAACTGCATCCGGCGCTGAAGGTGCGCGTGGTCGAGGCGCACAACGACGAACTGGTGGCCATGCTGCGCACCAACCAGATCGAGTTCGCCGTCGGCGCGCTGGCCGAGCCGGCGCCGGACCTGTCGTTCGCGCCGCTGGCCGAAGATTGCTTCTGCGCCATCTACCCGGCCGGCCATGCCCTGGAGAAAAAGCGCGGCCCGCTGCACTGGCGCGACGTGCTGCGCTATGACCTGATCCTGCTGTCGCAAGGCTCGAACGCGCGCCAGCAGTTCGACCGCGCGGTGCGCGAGGAAACCGGCGCGCCCGCCACCGCGCTGCGCTATGACGTGACCAACATGGGCACCGCCGCCGGCATGGTGCGCCAGGGCCTGGGCGTGAGCGTGCTGCCGCGCCTGGCGCTGCCGGAATTGAACCTGTCGGGACTGCGCGCGGCGGCGCTGTGCGATGCCTCGGCGCGCCGCGCCATCGGCCTGCTGCACCGGCGCGACCGCTCGCTCTCGCCGGCCGCGCAGGCGCTGGCGGCGCAGTTGGAAACGGCCATGGACCAGATCGCGAGGCGGCTGTTGCCGTTGCCGCCCCTGAAGTGAGCCGGCCGCTCGCGCCTGTCAGCCAGCGCAAGCGGCCAGGAAGGCGGGCACGGCGAATGACGAACCGCGCCACGCCAAGCCGCCGCGGCCTGCCACGCGCTCGTTGCGCGGTCGTGGGGGCCTTCTCGGCCGCGGCTTCCGTGCAAACGCGGATTTAGCCCGCCGCGAACAGCGCGCCGATGCGCGCCACGTCTTCATCATCCAGCACCCCCGCCTGCCAGCGCAGCGTCAGCCACGCCAACAGGTTGTCGTAACGCGCACGGTCCAGTTCGCGCAGCGCCTCGAAGCGCTGGCACTCCGCGTCCAGCACGTCCAGGTTGGTGCGCTCGCCGCCCAGCACGCTGCGCCGCGTGGCCTGCACGCGCAATGCGGCGGCCTCGGCGGCCTGCCGGTAGGCAGCGATGCGTTCCCGGCTGCTGGCAAAGGTATGGAACTGCCGCGCCAGGTCATCCAGCAACGCCCACGTGGCGGCATCGAGCTTGTGCTGCGCTTCTTCCTGCTCGGCCAGCGCCTGACCGCTGGCCGCGGACGTGCGCCCCCCGGAATACAGCGGAATGCTGACCTCGATACCCACCGAGCCGGTGTCATAGCGCTGCCCGATCTGGTTCTCGCCATTGGAATGCGTCAACTGCTTGCGGGCCACCAGCCTCGCCGTCGGCAGATGTCCCGCGCGGGCGGCCTCGTAGCGCTGGCGGCTGGCTTCCAGCAAGTGCCGCTGCGCCAGCAATTCGGGGTTGCTTGCCAGCGCCAGCTCGCGCCACGCCGGCAGGTCACGCCCCTCCACGGCCAGCCCGGCCAGCGCGGCCGCCCGCAAGGGCGCCAGCGGCTGCTCGGCCAGCGCCGGGCCGACGATCGCGCCCAGCGCATTGCGCGCATCGCGCAACTTGTCTTGCGCCTCGATCTCCTGCGCCTGCACCACGCGGGCGCGCGCCTCGATCTCCAACTGATCCGTGCGCGTGCCCTGGCCCGCCGCCACGAAGCGTTCGCTGCGGCGCGCGTCCTCCTGCAACGAACGGCCCTGGGACTGCGTCAATGCCAAGGCTTGCTGCGCGTAGAGCACGGCGGTATACGCCTGCAGCACGCGCACCGCCAGCGCCTGGCGGGCGCGCTGCAACGTCAATCCCGCCGCCTCGGCGCGCTCGCGCCCGGCCCGGTACTGCGCAAAGGCCGCCGCGTCGAACAACGGCTGGCTCAACGTGAAGCCCGAGGCGGAGCTGGCGTAGCGCGACCGTTGCTCCAGTGTGCCAAACCTCGTCTCCTGGCGCGACGACGTAACGTTGCGGGCGCCGCTGTAGTGGTAGCTCAGGTTCGGCAGCAAGCCGCCGCGCCCCAGCGCCTCTTCCTGCGCATCGGCCCGCTCGCGGGCTCGCGCGGCCTGCCAGGTGGGATCGGACGCCAGCGCCATCGTGTACGCCTGCTGAAAATCCAGCGCCTGCGCCGCCCCCATCGCGGGCAGCAACAGCGCCCCCATCAACATCCACGCCGCCGCGCGCGCGCCCCGCCAGTGATTCATGCGTCCCCCCACGCCAGCCGCGCGCGGTCGAGCAAGGGCTTGAACAGATAGTTCAGCAGCGAGCGCTCGCCCGTGCGCACGAACACCTCCACCGGCATGCCGGCGCGCAGCGGCGCATCGCCAATGCGGCGCAACTGACCCGGCGCCACATCGGCGCGCAGGCGATAGTAGGGACGACCGTTGCGGTCATCATCGAACCGGTCCGCCGACACCAGCGTCAC
Organism: Achromobacter sp. CF-sbj1-Ac2-l; assembly: GCF_052698165.1. Classification (NCBI taxonomy): domain Bacteria; kingdom Pseudomonadati; phylum Pseudomonadota; class Betaproteobacteria; order Burkholderiales; family Alcaligenaceae; genus Achromobacter; species Achromobacter sp. CF-sbj1-Ac2-l. The sequence goes on from NZ_CP199855.1 coordinate 5,658,262, forward strand.
AGTGCCTTCCAGCCGTGGCGTGCGGCTGGCATCAAAGGCGGTGAACATCAGCTCGACCGGCAGGCCCGTGCGCACCTTGTCGATGGACTCCACCGGCAAGCGCCCCTCGACCACCAGCGGCACGTCCTCGGGCACGATCTCCATCAGGCGCGAACCCGGCTGCACCACGCCACCGACGGTGTGCGCGGCCAGCGCCACCACGGTGCCGCTGACCGGCGCGCGGATCTCGCTGTGCGCCAGATCGAATTCCGCCGCCGCCAGTTTCTGCGTCAACTGTTCGCGCTGCACGCGGGTCTCCGCCAGATCGGTGCGCACCTCTCGCTGGAATGCGTCGCGGCGTTGCTGCCCGCGCAGCGCCAGTTCCGCGATCTGCTGGCGGGTCTGGCCCAGCGCGCCCCGGTCCGAGGCCATGTCACCGTCCAGTTGCGCCAGGCTGCGCTCCAGATCCAGCACGCGGTTGCGCGGCACGTAGCCTTCGCGCGCCAGATCGCGCAGGTTGCCCACCTGTTCCCGCAACAGGCTGCGTTGCGTGCGCTTGTGCGCCAGCGTCGATTCCAGGCCGGCGGCCAGGGCGCGGCTGCCGGCCAGTGTCGCGTCGATGCCAGCCAGCTCGCCCGCCAGCGCCGCCCGCCGGCTGGCGAACAGTTGGCGCTCCATCGCGTAAGCGGCCGCCGCTTCGGCGTTCGCTTGGGCATCGGGCGGCGCAAGATCATCCCGCCCATCGCGCTCGGCCAGCAGGCGCGCTTCGCGGGCCATGACCGCCGCCTGCTGGGCGCGCAGGCTTTGCGCCTCGCCACGCACCCGGGTGTCGTCCAGCCGCACCAGCGCCTGGCCGGCCCGGACCTGGTCGCCTTCGGCCACCAGCAAGGCGCTCACCACGCCGCCCTCGATGCTGTCCACCGCCTGCCGCTCGCCGGTCACGACGACGATGCCGGGCATCGCCACGCCGTTGTCCAGCGGCGCCCATGCCGCCCATGCCAGGAAGCCGCCAAAGCCCAGCGCCAGCACCCACCAGCCGAAGCGGGCCGACCAGCCGCCGTTCTCATCGCCCTCGACGGCGCCGATATCGCCCTTGTTCAGCTCGGGCCGCAACACCACCACCCGATTGCCCGCGGCGCGCCCCGTCATGCCTTGCCTCCGAGGATTCGCCCAGCAAACGCGCCGCCGGCCAACGGATAGACCTGCGCCGCCGATCCGCCCGGGCGCGTCTGTGCCGGCGAGCCGGCCACGCCGGACGCCGCCGTCCCCGTCGCGCCGGCCATCGTCGCCGCACGGCCGCCCGGCTCGGCGGATGCCGTAGGCGGTGACGGCGTCGCCCCGGGCGCCCCCTCGGGCCCCGGCCGCAACACGTCGTGGGTGGCGCCGAAGCGCTGCGCGCGGCCATCGCGCAGCAACAGCAGGTGCGTCGTCGCCGCCAGCACCTTGGGCCGGTGCGTCACCAGCACCACCGTCGCGCCGATCTCGCGCAGCCGGCCCAGCGCATCGAGCAAGGCCTGCTCGCCCGCGTCATCCAGGCTGGCGTTGGGCTCATCCAGCACCACCAGGCGCGGCGTGCCGTACAGCGCCCGCGCCAGCGCGATACGCTGGCGCTGCCCGCCCGACAATCCCTGGCCTCCGGCGCCCAACGGCGTGTCATAGCCGCGCGGCAGGGCCAGGATCATGTCGTGCGCGCCGGCCAACCGCGCCGCGTCGATCACCCGACGGGCCAACCCCTCGCCATCGCTGTCCGGCCCAGGAAAGCGCGCGATGTTCTCGGCCACGGTCCCGGAGAACAACTCCACGTCCTGCGGCACATAGCCCAGCCACTCCCCCAGCCGCGCGCGTTCCCATTGCTTCAGGTCGGCCCCATCCAGCCGCGCCGTGCCCAGGCGGGCCGGCCACACACCCGCCACCAATCGGGCCAGAGTCGACTTGCCCGCGCCCGACGGGCCGACCACGCCCAGCACCTGTCCCGGCTCCAGCGCGAACGACACGTTCACCAGCGTCGGCTGCGCCGCGCCCGGCGGCGTCACCGTCACGCCCTCCAAGCGCAATGCGCCCTTCGGGTCTGGCAGCGTCAGGCCCGTCGACGGCTTCGGATACGTCGTCAGCAGTTCCTGCAGGCGCCGCCACGCCAGCCGCGTGCCCGCCCATTGCCGCCAGGCGCCGATCACCTGATCGATCGGGCTGAGCACGCGCCCCATCAGGATCGAGCCCGCAATCATCATGCCGGCGCTGACATGGCTTTGCAGTACCAGCCACGCTCCCAGCCCCAGCACCAGCGATTGCAGCGCCATCCGCACCGTTTTCGACAGGCTCGCGATCATCGCCGAGCGCTGGCTTGCCAAGCCCTGGCGCCGCACATAACCCACATGCAGCCGCTGCCAGCGCGCGCGCAACCGGTCCAGCATGCCCATGGCCTGAATGGCTTCGGCATTGCGCAGTTGCCCTTCGGCCTCCACCCCGGCCCGCACCGACAGCCCGCCCGCCTCGGCCAACAGCTTGCGCGACACCTGCTCGTTGAGCCACGCCAGCGCCACCAGGATGATGGTTCCCGCCAACGCCAGCGTGCCCATCCAGGGATGGAACAGGAACATCACCAGCAGAAACAGCGGAAACCACGGCGCGTCGAAGAATGCGAACACCGCGCTGCCGGTCAGGAACTGGCGCACGGTGTTCAGGTCGTTGACCGCCTGCCCCGCATTGGCGGGCACACCCGCCAGGCCGCGCTGGAACGCCGCTTCGTGCACGCGCCCGGCCAGCGCCGCGTCAAAGCGCGCGCCGATCTGAACGATGACGGCGCTGCGCGCGTAATCCAGCGCGCCCATCAGCGCGAGCAAACCGACGATCATCAGGCTCAGCATCACCAGCGTGAAGACGTTGCCGGACGCCAGCACGCGGTCATAGACCTGCAGCATGTAGAGCGACGGCGCCAGCATCAGCAGGTTGGCGGCGACACTGAAGGCCGCCACGCTGTACCAGCCCGTGCGAAAGCGCGTCAGGAGCGCCTTGATATCCAGGACGTCCGCGCCTTGTGCCGCGCCCGCGCGCGTCTGGGTTTGCTGCATTGAATTTCCTTGCCCGGATGACTGCCGGGACACGCAGAATGAAGAAACAAAAAGACGGTCGCGGCAGGGGATAGGCCCGCCGCGACCGTGACCCACGCGCCCGAGAAAGCGCGGGGAAACTCACGGGTGGTTTACGCCGCCAGGGCGAGGTCGGTTTCGGTGGCGAAGTTGTGGGCGACCAGGTCGGCGATGGAGGTGTGCATATCCATCCCGTTCTGTTCCAAGGCGTCGACCAAACCTCCGTTCGTGATGTGGCTGATCTTGTCTGGTGTGCCAACAACCGAACCGTTCATCAGGCCCCAAACGATGTCATGCACTTCGTTGCCTCGTCCATCGGCAACGTCGCCCTCGATAGGCTGATCGAAAGTAAACGTAATGAGCGGATCGACCACATGTCCGGCTCCGTCCAGGCCACCGCCCAGGGTGATGGAATCCAATGAACCCCACACTGTGTGCGCGGTCGGGCCGTCACCCGCGTGGCCGCTGTAAGGAGGGAAGAAGTAGTGCAGATCACCCGAAGCCACGAAGGCGTAGTTGGCGACCGTTTTGCTGACATAGCCATAGTCGGTGCCGTTGAAGGCGTTGCCACCGAAGAATCCGCCCTTATTGGGGACGCTGGTGTGCTCACCGGCAACCCCTCCATTCTGGAACGCGTCCAGCATGAGCTCCAACGAACTCTCCGTTGTGATACCCGTGGGAAGGTGGCTGATATCGATAAAGCTTACTTGTGCAGACATTGTCATGCTCCGTTTATTACCAATTGCCGGGGTGAATCCCCGACCCAAAAAAGCGCCGCACTGTGTGTACGTCGCACATGCGAAAAATCCGCATGTCCCTTTCTCGGGAAAGGCATTCGCCCACCCGAGCGATTACTTGCCTAAAAGCGAACCTCCATGCCCAACGCAACGGAGCGCCCCGGCGCGAATGTGCGTGCCATCGCATCGGAATATCCGTCGACATACATTCGATTGGTGATGTTCTCGACTGACGCCATAAGCTTGACGTTGTCATTGGCTTGATAACTGGCATACCAGTCCCAAGTCGTGTACTTGAACCAAACCTGGGAGCCACCAGAATCGCGGTTGTACCAACCTTCACCGCTGTAGTTGAATCTCACGCCGGTATCCAGCTTGCGCTCCAGCAAGCGCACGCCGACCAGCAGCGTGCCTTTATCCACCGGCTTGGCGATCGCGCTGTTGAAGACGAAGTTGTCGCAAACGACCTGATCATCAGCCCAAGCTCGCCACGATTCATACCCGCGCGCGAGGGCTTTCTGATGCTCGACCGGATAGCTTCCATCTGCATTCGGGCGGTCGAATTTGTTTTCGCCAGCCCCCAGGAAGTAAAGGTCTTCGCAGAACTTGTTGGGGCCGCCTAGATAATGGGTATAGCTCGCCCCCCCATAGATCCAGCCAGCCTCATAACGCCCTTCAAATTCCAATCCGCGGAACTTTGTGCGGTTGCGGTTGTTGACGAAGGCCGTTGTGCCGGGCAATGGCAATCTTTCCAGGTTGGAGCCGGGCAAAATGACGTCCATGGACGAAAAAAGGTAGTTATCCGCCCTCGTGTCGAAGTAGCCCGCCTTTAGCGATAGACTGTCGCCATCCAACGCGACGTCCTGGAATATGGTGTTGGCGCCTACCTCCCAGGTCCGGGAGGTTTCCGGCTCTGCATTCGGATTGGGGTAGATGGAGGCAAATCCATCTCTAGGATGATTGCCCACCATCAGCATTTCGTTGATGGCGGGAGGCCTCCAGGACTTGCCCCAGCTACCGTACACTTCCAGCCAATTGGTTGGCCGAATCGCTCCGGACAACGCGGGCAACAGCATCCCGGCACTGCGACTCACGTCGTAGTCATACAAGGCGTTCTGGTCGTCGAGGTCTTCAGGCTGAAACTCCTTTTCGTAGTCAGAGGATCTACGCCCGCCAGGTATGTAGAAGTTCTTCGTTCTTCCACGTTGGTCGACGTACGTCGGCACATCGGCCCACCAAGCAGCGATGGCCGATTCGTCGCCAGCCAACGCCAAACGGCAGCCTGGCCCGTAAACAGATTGAACTTGGCTGCGCGGGTTTTCGTTGGGTGCCAGGCCTGGAAAGGCGCCATAAGCGCACATTTCTTTTGCAAATTTGTCGAGCCTGGAAAGGTGGACGGTCTGCTTTCCGGGAACTTGCGTCTTACCCTTGAGGCGGTAGCGCTCGTAACGAAGGCTGGCGGATATGGTGAAGAAATCGTCCTCCAGCTTCAGCTCTGTGAAGATGCTGCCCATGCTGCGACGGCCTTGGGGATTGAGGGCATCCTTGCCCGTAGTGCCAATGGGGCGCACCTCGCGACCGTCGTGATTCCAGCGCTGGTTCGAAGTTGTATGGTCAGTGAAATACTCTACGCCGTAGTTGGCACTGAGCGTTGTCGCCCCGAACACGAAACGCGATGTGTTGTCGAGCTGAAATCCTTGGGTCTTGGTAGACAGTCGATTATTTCGACCCACACCGTACTGTCTGCAAACGTCAAGCGCGTAGGGAGTTTTATCGGGCTTCTCGCAAGCGCCGCTATCCCAATACTCATTGTCAATATTCTCTCGGATCTTTGCTGCGTCTGTGAACTCGCCATCAAACCTGGAGAAGGGATAGGTTGGCGTCGTGTAATTCTCAACATTTGTTTCGACGCCATATGCCTTCACTTTCAGATCAAGTAGAGGGTTGTCGGCCGGCTTGATTTTGTAATCGAGGGCGAAGCTGTTTGACTGGGCCTTCGAAGTTCCCATCTTGCGCCAAGGAGTGCCGCTCTCCTGTGCTGACGTGTCGGCATCAGTGGTGTAGGAGTATCCGACTCGCGTGCCGACGTAGCTGAACAACAGCGACTGATCATCACTCAGTTTCCAGCGTGCCTTGAACAGACCGGAGTCCTGTTCTTGAGCGGCGAACTTCACATCGTTGAATTCGATCTTTCCGCCGTTGAACCACACTGAATTCTGGCCCTCGATACCTCCGCGCGCGCCAATCCGATAATCCCCGATCGACCGCCGCGACACCGCCGCCATCACTTCCAGGTTCTCACCCGCGCGCGCCGCGCCCGCCGCGCTGCCGATGAAATTGACCCCGTTCCCCTGGTATCCCATCCCGGACGTGCCGCGCAGTTTCAGACCGATATCCCTGCCCTCGCGCAGCACATCCCCAAAATCCAGCGTGCGGAAATCCACGCTTCCCGCCATCGCGCCGGTGCCATGCACCCCACGCACCACGCCTCGCTCTACCACGGCCTCGGACAGGAGTTCCGAATCGACATACATTTCTCCATTGCGTTGCATGTGCCCGTTCTGCACGAAATCCTGGCGCATGCCGTCGATCATCATGTTGACGCGGCCGAAGTCCTGCATGCCGCGGATGTTGATCGACAGACCGGGGTTCTGGCGATTGACGGCGCTGGCGACGCCGGGGGTGTCCTGGATGAGTTCGGCGGCGTGGCGCACCGGCACGCGGTCCATTTCTTCACGCGTGACGATGCTGACGGCGCGGGGGGCCTGATAGACGCGCTCGTTGACATCGTTGCCGCGCACCACAACGGGCGCCATCGAGTACACCCGCGCACGCGCGCCGGGACCGTTGTCGACCAGTTGCACGTTCGGTCGGACAGCGCCCGCGGTCCGGCGATAGCGGTAGCCGATAGGACTGTTTCCCAGCAACCGGGTCAGGCCGGTCTCGACGTTGAAGCTGCCTTTGAGGGGGACACTGGTGTAGGCCGACAAATCGACGTCGTTCATGTACAGGTCAACGCCAGCCTGACGCGCGAATGCCAGCACGGCCTGCGCCATCGCTTGAGCCGGGATGTCGAAAACGAACGTCCGTTGACGTTCATCGTCCTTCCGATCGGCGGGCTCCGCCATGCCCGCGGCACGCTCCTGGGTTTGCGCCATGGACACGCACGGCAGCGCCAACGCGCCCGCGGCCAGCATCCGACTCACAATACGGAACGTCACCTGTCTTCTCTTCACTTTCGTCTCTGGTTGCCTCTGATGCAAACGCGCATCATTACCATTAACGTTTGAGAATCGAAGTTCAGTAAAAAAAGTTCGAAAAAGGCAGTTCCCAGAGGGAGAGCGGTGCGAAGGCGTCCTGACTTCGTCTTACTCAGGGCCGTGCATCCGGGCCAAGCGTATCTCGCGGCGGCCGGTGATTACCCAGCCAGTTTTTCCGCCGCGGCTTGCAGCCCGCCGAGAATGCTGTCCGCGAGCGCTTCGGGAAATCCGGTTGGAATCAGTTCGCTGACGGTGCGTATCACCTGCCCGGTCCGGGCGACCAGGTCGTCGATCACGAAACGCGCGTCGCGCCCGTCCGGCGTGACGACGCCATGCTCGGCGCCCAGCGCCAGCCAGTGCCTGCGTTGAATGTCCTGCATCTTCCAGTGCGGATTCCTGGTGCGCACGGCCATGGCCATTCTTGCCTTGAACGGCGACAGCTGATTCGCGCGCGCTCCCATGACGGGGTAGGCGGACAGCACATCGTAGAGCGGCGCAAGCTCGTAAGCGCCGCCCGGGCGCAGGAAGATGCTGAAATTCTTGGCGTGCCCATCCGTGGCGCGCAGCATCCAGAAGATAACCTGTGCCTGAAAGAAGATCCGCCGATCACGGTCAGGGTCCAGGGACGTGGACAGCAGCCTCATGATGGGCCCCATGCCCGGCCCGCCATCCGCCTCGTATTTAAGATGCGGCGGTGTGCCCGTCGCCTGGCACATGTCTTCCTGCGGCAGCCGCAGCAGCCAAGGTTGCCCCGTCGACCGACGGGCCCAGCGCCGGTCGAAGCGCTCGACGGCCAGCACTTTCATGTCCTCGAACAACAGCGGTTGCGTGCGCGCCACCGGCAGGCCGTAGGCGCGCAGGATCTCCGAGCATAACCATTCGTTCTCGACCGAATCGCTCATGTCGTACTGAAGATTGCCGACCCGACCCAAGGGCATTTTGAGGATGTGCGAGGTCGGGGTCGCGCCATGTGGCAGACACCATCGACCATCGAACCACAGCAAAGCCGTCTTCTCCTGGGCGCCCGCGATGGAAATGCGGAAGTCGTCGGTATCGGTGGCGCCGGCGCCGCCGAAGGGCGTCGGCGCAAGGGTGTTGCGCAGTACCTGCGCCACTTCGGCCTCGCTCAGCGGCGTCGCGTTAAGCACGCGCGCGTCCTGGGGCGGCGTGGCATCAGGCAGCACCTGCAATGCGCCCGCGCAATCACGGCCCACTTCGGCAAGCAGCGTGAACGCATCGGTTGCGGTCGCATGGAATCGCCGCGCGACACGCTCGCGGATTTGCCGGCTGTCGGGCAGCAGGTTCTCAAAGTAGGTGCGAACCGCATCCCCGCGATGCGGCGGGTTGCCGGGCGTGAAGGGAAGCGACAGCGATAGCGGCCTGCCTTGATCGGCGCTGACCCAGGCGTCGGCGTATTGCAGGATGTCGCCGGCGCGGGGCTGCACGCTCCAGGTGCCGACCATGGCGCCATTCATCCAGAGGTGCAGGGACTGTGTGTGCGAGCGACGTCCCATGGCTCACCAGTCCTGATCGGACACCTGCCGGCTTGCCGGCGGTTCATCGGGTTCGCGCAACACCAGTTCCACGCCCAGGATGCTCAGCAATTGCAGGAGCCGATCCGCACCGACCTTTTCCGCATTGCGCTCCAAGGCGGAAAGCGTCTGTTGCGTGATACCCAGCCGCAAAGCAGCGGCGGCCTGGGTCAGCCCGGCCTTTTTTCGGAATGCCTGAAGCAATGCCGGCAATTGCTCCGCGGTGCGTACGGTGTAGTCGGCCATACACGTCTCACGCTGTTTTTCAGGTTTACAAAGCATAGGCTGTAAATGGCGTATACGCAATATAGGCTGTATTTCACACATACAAATCATGATTTGTTTTTTGGATTTACAGCACATGATTTGTATTCGAGAATTCAGTACAGCAGTGTCACCCCCGGCAGCCGCAGCCACGTGAGCCGCAGCTCGCTACAGAGCATGGCCAGCGCGCCGTCCAGGTTATCCAGGTGAAACAGCGCATGCACCGGTCTGCGCGCCGCGGCGCGGTTCGCCAGGATCAACTGGCCCCGCCGGAAATCGCCGATGCGTTGCAGGACCTGCTCCAGGGGTTCGCCGTCGAAAATGAGATAGCCGTCGGCCCAGGCGGCCCCGCGCGCGGGCGCGACGGGACTGCGGCCGATCCCGGCGGCGTGACTGAAGGTGGCGCTATCGCCGGCTGTCAGCGCCGCGTGGGCAACGCCAGCAGTGGGCGGACGATCCAGCGCGAGTTCGACACGATGCTGCAACACGCCCATCCAGCCGTGGCCGGCATCCTGGCGCCGCACGGCGTAGCGCGTGCCCAGCGCGGTCATGCTGGCGCCCGCGCTCTCCACCACGAACCTGCGCGGCTCGGCCGCCCCCGTAGGCGCCGGCGAGAACACCGCTTCGCCGCGCAGCAGGCGCACCCGACGGATCGAAGCGTCGTATGCCACATCGAGCGCGCTGTTGCTGCCCAGCAATACGCGGCTGCCATCGGGCAACGCCACGGAACGGATTTCGCCGACGTCGGTGCGATAGTCGACCAACCAGGGTTCGATGAGGTCCGGCCCATTGATCGTGCCGGCGACGACCAAAGCCGCGCAAGCCAGCGCAAACGCGCGCCGTCGGGGCGCCATGAGATGCGCTCGGCACCATGCCTCGGCACAGGCACGCCAGGAGAAGCGCCGCGCCGTCGGCGCCGGCTGCGCGAGCGAGGGCGCATCGCGGCAGGGGCCGGCCAGGGCCCAGGTCATTTCGGCATCGGCCAGGGCCGGGCCGTGGCGCGCGTCGCGCGCCAGCCAATGATCGAGGCGGCGTCGTTCAGCCCGGGTGAGCGCGCCGGCCTCCAGGCGCACGGCCCACAGACTGGCCTGGCGACGCAGGCGTCGTTCGCGATGGATACGTGATGGGATCTTCATGAAAGGGATAACGGGCCAGGCGCGAAAGACAGTAAAAAAAGTGGCCAGAGCGCGCGTTCATTGCGCAGGCTCACGGATCCCGCCCCAGGCGTTCACGCATCAGTTCAAGGGCCATGGCCAGGTGCTTCTGCACCGAACTGGGCGAGATATCCAGATAGCGCGCGGCCTCCGCATGGCTCAGGCCCTCGACGCGGCAGAGTCTGAAAATCTGCCGCGTGCGCGGCGGCAGTTCGGCCAGCGTCGCGGCCAGACGCGCCAGTTGCCGGCGCACGTGCGCATGCACGTCGGGCGCGGTGCGCGGATCGCGCACGTCCTCAAGCAGGTCATCCGCCGCCATGTCGGTGCGGGATTGATGGTGATTGCGGCGATGGTCGATGAGCAGGCGATTGACGATGGCGTAGAGGTAGGCCAGCGCGCTGTCGTCCGGCGGGAGGTCTTCGTGGTGGGCCAGGAGCCGCGCGAAGCAGTCCTGCACCAGATCGGCGCTGAGTTCGGCTTCGCCGGTCTTCAGGAACAGGTAACGGCGCAGCCGCTCGGCATGGGCGGCATACAGGCGCTCGACATCAGGTTGGGGCGCCACTTGCTCGTCGCCGGGAATCTACTCAATCGTGATGAGCGTCATTGATGATTGAGCGAGAGACTAGCACCGATAGGGCGTCCCGCCGGTCGCGGCGGCATATGGATTGGTCGGAGATTTGACCGATGCCGGCGGCGCCGGCGGACAGCCCGCGTCATGTGACGAGGTCGCCCTTTTTTTGCCAGCGCGACGCGTTATGTGCCGGCGTCGCGCGTCTTGGCGGGCCCGCCCTGCACCTTCCAGCCCAGCTCGGCGGAGATGCGCGCCGCCGCGTCCTTGACCACGTCGACCATCTCGTTCATGCGTTCCAACGACATGTACGGCACCGTGCTGGACACGCTGATGGCGGCGACGATGCCGCTGGACGCGTCGCGCACCGGCGCCGCCACGCAGCGGATCGAGGGTTCGTTGTCTTCCAGGTCGAAGGCGTAGCCGTTGGCGGCGTAGTCGCGCATGCGGTCGCGGAAGGCTTCCCAGGTCTGGCGGCCGCCCGGCGCGCGCGAGGACACCGGCGCGCCGACGCGGTGCAACGCCTTCCATTGCGGCTCGTCGGCATCCAGCAGAAGCGCCTTGCCGACGCCGGTGGCGGCCAATGGCATGCGGTGGCCGACGCGCGAGCGCATCTCCAGGCCCTTCTTGCCGGGGATCTTTTCCAGGTACAGCACTTCGTCGTTGTCGCGCACCGCCAGATGGATGGTGTCGCCGGTCTCGGCGGCCAGGCCGTCCAGGTACGGACGCGCCAGCGTCGCCATGGGAAAGGCTTCGCGCGCCTGGAAGCCGAGTTCAATCAGCTTGGGGCCCAGCACGTAGCCGACACCGGGAAGCGAGCGCAGGTAGCGCTCCTGCACCAGGCAACTGGCGAGCCGGTGCGTGGTGCTGCGCGCCACGCCGATGTGGGCGCAGATGTCCTTTAGATCGCGCGCCCCCGCGGCCACGGCCTGGATCACGCCCAATCCGCGCATCAGGGTCTGCGTGCCGGCGGGGGCCGCGGCGTCGGGATCGTAGGCGGGGGAAGAATCGGACATGGAGGGAACAGGGGCTGGAAACCGGGATTGGCGAACGGGAAACTAATTCCCTATATATGGGATTTAATTCTATATTTTGAGATTTTTCAAGCGCTGATCTAGAATTTTTCCCAGCCCGTCCGCCGCCGCCCCGGCGCCGTCGCGGGCCTGACGACAACAAGGCTGGCCAGCCCCTGCCTGCCGCGTACGCCGCGAATGCGCGCGCCCGCGTCCGCAGCGCGCCGCCGGCCCGAGACGAGACAGATTCTGATGACAACCGGATCGCCTGCCCGCGCGGCTCTCATAGCGCTGGACTGGGGCACCTCTTCGTTGCGCGCCTACCGCCTCGATGGCGCCGGCCGCACGCTGGATACCCGCCATCTGCCGTGGGGCATCATGCGCCTGCCGCAACCCTTGCAGGACGGCGCGGCCACGCCCAGCGGCCAATCGGGCTTCGAACTGGCGTTCGAGCAGGCCTGCGGCGACTGGCTGCGGGCAGAGCCCCATCTTCCCGTGATCGCTTGTGGCATGGTCGGCAGCGCGCAAGGCTGGCGGGAAGCCGCCTACCTGGACGTGCCGGTGGCCCTGGAACGCATCGGCACCCTGCTGACCCGCGTCGAGCGCAACGGCGCCACGCCCGTGCACATCGTGCCGGGCCTGATCCAGCGGCATGGCCTGCCCAATGTGATGCGCGGCGAAGAAACGCAGGTATTCGGCGTGCTGTTCGACCAGACCGACGACCCCGCCGACAGCGTGCTGATCGGCTTGCCCGGCACCCATTCGAAATGGGTCAACGCGCGTCGCGGCCAGGTCACGCATTTCGACACCTTCATGACCGGCGAGGTTTACGCCGCGCTGCGCGGCCACACCATCCTGGGCCGCACCATGGTCGAGGCGCCGACCTCCGACATGGCGGCCTTCGAGCGCGGCCTGAAGGTGGCTGGCGTGCCGGCCGGCCGCGCCGGCGTGCTGTCGACGATCTTCAGCACCCGCGCGCTGGGGCTGACCGGCGAACTGGCCGGCGTGTCGCAGGCCGATTACCTGTCGGGCCTGCTGATCGGCCATGAGATTTCCGCGCTGGCCGACATGCTGCGGTTGCAGGGCGAGCTGCCGCGCATCGTGCTGTGCGGCGACGACGCGCTGTGCCAGCGCTACATCCTGGCGTTGCGGCACTACGGCCTGGGCACGCCGCGACTGGCGCAACACGCCACCGAACGAGGCCTGTGGCACCTGGCGGTTTCCGCCGGGCTGGTGCCCGCCCCCTCTTCTTCCGAGACCACATCATGACCCATACCGGACTGCAAACCGCCATGGCCCATTGCGGCCTGATCGCCATCCTGCGCGGCATCACGCCCGCCGAGGCCGTGCCCGTCGCCCAAGCGCTGTACGAGGCGGGCTTTCGCCTGATCGAGGTGCCGCTGAATTCGCCGGAGCCGCTGGCCAGCATCCGCGCCATGCGCGACGCGGTGCCGGCCGACTGCCTGGTGGGCGCCGGCACGGTGCTGAACCCCGATGACGTGGCGCGCATCAAGGACGCCGGCGGCGAACTGATCGTCATGCCGCACAGCGACCTGGCCGTGGTGCGCGCGGCCAAGGCCGCCGGCCTGGCCTCGTGCCCCGGCGTGGCCACGCCGACCGAAGCCTTCGCCGCGCTGGCCGCCGGCGCCGACGTGCTCAAGATGTTCCCCGCCGAACAGCTCGGCCCGGCCGTGCTCAAGGCCTGGCGCGCGGTGATGCGCCCGCCGATCGCGCTGGTGCCGGTGGGCGGCATCACCCCCGACAACCTTTCCACTTACGCCCAGGCGGGCGCCAGCGGCTTCGGCCTGGGCTCCGCCTTGTACAAACCCGGCCTGTCGGCCACCGAAGTCGGCCAGAACGCGCGCGCTTTCGTCGCCGCCTGGCAACGCGCCTATCCCGCCCAGGAGACCCAAGCATGAAGATCACCAAGCTCACTACCTACATCGTGCCGCCGCGGTGGTGCTTCCTGAAGATCGAGACCGACGCCGGCATCGTCGGCTGGGGTGAACCCGTGGTGGAAGGCCGCGCTCATTCCGTGGCCGCCGCCGTCGAGGAACTGTCGGACTACCTGATCGGCAAGGATCCGCGCAACATCGAGGACCATTGGACCGTGCTGTACCGCGGCGGCTTCTACCGCGGCGGCGCCATCCACATGAGCGCGCTGGCCGGCATCGACCAGGCGCTGTGGGACATCAAGGGCAAGGACCTGGGCGTGCCCGTGTCGCAACTGCTGGGCGGCAACGTGCGTGACCGCATCCGCGTGTATTCGTGGATCGGCGGCGACCGTCCGGCCGATACCGCCGCGGCCGCCAAGGGTGCGGTCGAGCGCGGCTTCACGGCCGTCAAGATGAACGGCACCGAGGAACTGCAGTACATCGATTCGTTCGACAAGGTCGAGAAGTGCCTGGAGAACGTGGCCGCCGTGCGCGACGCGGTCGGCCCCAATGTCGGCATCGGCGTGGACTTCCACGGCCGCGTGCACAAGCCGATGGCCAAGGTGCTGATGAAGGAACTGGACCCGTTCAAGCTGATGTTCATCGAAGAGCCGGTGCTGAGCGAACACTACGAGGCGCTGAAGGAACTGGCGCCGCTGACTTCCACGCCGATCGCGCTGGGCGAGCGCCTGTTCTCGCGCTGGGACTTCAAGCGCGTGCTGGCCGACGGCTATGTCGACATTATCCAGCCGGACCCATCGCATGCCGGCGGCATCACCGAAACGCGCAAGATCGCCGCCATGGCCGAGGCCTACGACGTGGCGCTGGCGCTGCACTGCCCGCTGGGCCCGATCGCGCTGGCCACCTGCCTACAGATCGACGCCGGTTGCTACAACGCGTTCATCCAGGAACAGAGCCTGGGCATCCACTACAACGCCGCCAACGACCTGCTGGACTACGTCAGCAACCGCGAGGTGTTCGCCTACGAGAACGGCATGGTCGCGATTCCGCAGGGCCCCGGCCTGGGCATCGAGGTCAACGAGGAATACGTGAAAGAACGCGCGGCGGTGGGCCACCGCTGGCGCAACCCGATCTGGCGCCACGCCGACGGCAGCTTCGCCGAGTGGTAAGCCGGTAGAAAAAAGCGAAAGAGGAGACCCCCTTGACCACCGCCACCCACCCGGGCCTGCAAAGCGCCCAGCGGCCGACGCGCAGCCGCTATCTCATCATGGTGATGCTGTTCATCACCGTCGTCATCAACTACCTGGACCGCAGCAACCTGTCCATCGCCGCGCCCGCGCTCAAGGACGAGTTCGGCCTGGACACGGTGCACGAAGGCCTGATCCTGTCGGCCTTCGGCTGGACCTACGCCGCCATGCAGATCCCCGGCGGCTGGCTGGTGGACCGCGTGTCGCCGCGCGTGCTGTACGCGGCCGCGCTGATCCTGTGGTCGGCGGCGACGTTCTTCATGGGCTTTGCCGGCAGTTTCGTGATCCTGTTCGTGCTGCGCCTGGCCGTGGGCGCGCTGGAGGCCCCGGCCTATCCGATCAACAACCGCGTCGTCACGACCTGGTTCCCGGAAAAGGAACGCGCCACCGCCATCGGCTTCTACACCTCGGGCCAGTTCGTCGGCCTGGCGTTCCTGACGCCGGTGCTGGCCTGGCTGCAGCACCACTACGGCTGGCACATGGTGTTCGTCAGCACCGGCCTGCTGGGCATCGTCTGGGGCGTGCTGTGGTACCTGATCTACCGTGAACCGCGTCAGTTCAAGGGCGCCAACGCGGCCGAGATCGAGCTGATCCAGAAGGGCGGCGGCGTGGTCGACCTGGACAAGCGCGTCACCGAGAAGAAGGCGCCCTTCAACTGGAACGACCTGGGCCTGGTGATGAGCCAGCGCAAGCTGTGGGGCGTGTACCTGGGCCAGTTCTGCCTGACCTCGACGCTGTGGTTCTTCCTGACGTGGTTCCCCACCTATCTGGTGAAGTACCGCGGCATGGACTTCATCAAGTCGGGCTTCCTGGCGTCGGTGCCGTTCCTGGCGGCGTTCATCGGCGTGCTGTGCTCGGGCGTGCTGTCGGACTTCCTGATCCGCCGCGGCGCCACCGTGGGCCTGGCGCGCAAGCTGCCGATCATCCTGGGGCTGCTGATCTCGACGTCGATGATCGGCGCCAACTTCACCGACTCGACGCCATGGGTGATCTTCTTCCTGGCGCTGGCATTCTTCGGCAACGGCCTGGCGTCGATCACGTGGTCGCTGGTGTCGGCGCTGGCGCCGGTGCGGTTGCTGGGGCTGACCGGCGGGGTGTTCAACTTCGTGGGCAACCTGTCGTCGATCTGCACGCCGATCGTGATTGGCTTTCTGGTGTCGAAGGACAGCTTCGCGCCGGCCATCGTGTATGTGTCGTCGCTGGCGCTGCTGGGCGCGCTGTCGTACATCCTGCTGGTGGGCAAGGTGGAGCGGATCGAGGCCTGATCCGCGCGGCGTCGCCGCCGCACCGCAACCGCAACGAAGGGCGCCCACGTGGGCGCCCTTCTGCTTTGTGTCGTCGATTCGAGCGAAGTTCCGCGCGAGGTATGCGCAGTATAATCACATTATGTTATATCATATCTATTGATAGCCGTTCCCAACTCGACCGCCAAGTCACCCGACCGGTCCGCCCCACCCCTCCCATTGTTCCCCCCGCATCTTCCGACGAAGAAGGACTCGCAGTGCTCGAAGCCATCGGCCTGACCAAACGCTACGGCGACCAGATCGCGCTCCACCCGCTGGATCTGCGCATCGAGCCGGGCGAAATCTATTGCCTGCTGGGCGCCAACGGCGCCGGCAAGACCACCACCATCAACCTGTTCCTGAACTTCATCGCGCCCGACGGCGGCCAGGCCCTGATCCACGGCCTGGACGTGGCGCGCGAACCGCTGGCCAGCAAGCGCCACGTGGCCTACATCCCCGAGCAGGTGAACCTGTACGGCACGCTCAGCGGGCTGGAGAACCTGCGCTACTTCGCCGCGCTGGCGCTGGGCGAGGCGCCGCCGCGCACGCGCCTGCTGGAACTGCTGGCCGAGGTCGGCCTCGACCCGGCCGCGGCCGACAAGCGCGTCGCCGCCTATTCCAAGGGCATGCGTCAGAAGGTCTGGATCGCCGTGGCGCTGGCCAAGGACGCGCGCGCGCTGCTGCTGGACGAGCCCACCTCCGGCCTGGACCCGTCCGCCGCCGCGGAATTCACCCGCCTGCTGCAACGCGCGAGCGAACGTGGCGTGGCGATCCTCGCCACCACCCACGACCTGTTCCACGCCCGCCAGACCGCCACCCGCGTCGGCATCATGAAGCGCGGCCGGCTGGTCGAAAGCCTGGACAGCCAGCAGATCGACGACACCGACCTGCAGGCGCTGTACCTGGCGCACATGAGGACCGGCGCATGATTCTGCTGATCGCCCTCAAGGACCTGCGCGAACGCCTGCGCGACGGGCGCCTGTACTGGGCTGGCGGCATCGTCGCGGTGCTGCTGCTGACCGCGCTGTCGGTGGGCTACCTGCACCAGCAGGAAGCGCGCGCCGAGCAGGCCGCGGCCCAGAACACCGACTACGGCGACTGGCTGCGCCAGGGCGCGCGCCATCCGCACGATGCCGCCCACCAGGGCATGCACGTCTTCAAGCCCGACACCACGCTGGCGCTGCTGGATCCCGGCATCAATCCGTACATCGGCAGCACCGTGTGGCTGCAGGCGCACCGCCAGAGCGAGGTCAAGTTCCGCCCGGCGCAGGACGCCACCGGGCTGCAGCGGTTTGGCGACCTGTCGGCCGCCTGGATCCTGCAGGCGCTGGGACCGCTGCTGGTGATCGTGCTGGGCTTCAACGCGTTTTCCGGCGAGCGCGAGCAAGGCATCCTGCGCCAGACGCTGAGCCTGGGCATCGCCCCGTGGCGCCTGCTGTGGGGCAAGGCCACCGCCCTGGCCATGAGCCTCGGCCTGCTGCTGGTGCCGGCCGCGCTGGCGGCCGTCGTGGCGGTGTGGCTGGCCGGCGGGCGCGCCGACGCGCTGTGGCGCTTCGCCGTGCTGGCGGGCGGCTACACGGTGTACCTGGCCATCTTCATCTTTGTCACGCTGGGCGTGTCGGCGGCGGCGCGCTCGTCACGCGTGGCGATCACGGTGCTGCTGGCGCTTTGGATCGCCAATACGGTGATCACGCCGCGCGTCATGGCCGAACTGTCGCGCGGCCTCTATCCCAGCCCGACCCGTCTCGAATTCAACCAGGCCTTGCAGGACGACCTCAAGGCCACCTCGGACCGCGTCTGGATGCAGGCCTTCGGCACCACCGAGCGCTGGAGCCGCGACGTGCCGCTGAACAAGTGGGGCCTGGCGCTCAAGCTCGACGACCAGTCCAGCTACGCCGTCTACGACCGCCACTTCGGCCGCCTGTGGGACACCTGGGAACGGCAGCAGACCGTGCAGGAATCGGCCGGCTGGCTGATGCCGCTGCTGGCCGTGCGCGCGCTGTCGGCCGCCATGGCCGGCACCGACTTCGCCCACCATCGCGATTTCACCACCGCCGCCGAACGGCAGCGCCGCGTGATCCAGGACATTGTCAGCGCCGATCTGGTGGCGCACGCCGACACGCAGGAACACCTGCATTTCTCGTATCAGGCCAGCCCCTCGCTGTGGGCGCGGGTGCCGCCCTTCAAGTACCAGCCGCCCGCCGCCGGCTGGGCGTTGCACCACGCGCGCCTGAGCCTGCTGATGCTGGGCGCCGCGCTGCTGCTGAGCCTGCTTTTTGCCTGGCGCGCCGTGGCCCGCCAGACCGCCCTGTAGGAGACCCCTGGTGCACGATACGCAATTTCGCCGCTTCGGGATGGTCCTGCGGCACGAACTCCGCCTGCTGACGCGCGAGCGCGCGTTGTGGCTGTGCGGCCTGCTGTTCCTGCTGCTGGTGGGCTATGCCGTCTTCAACGGCCTGCTGCAGACCTCGCTGCGCGACGAGGCCCAGGCCGCGCTGGCGCGCGCCGATGCGCAGAACCGCGCCGGCCAGCTTGCGCAGCTACAGCGCATCATGGACGGCAGCGAAACCCCCACGCCATTCGGCAACCCGGCCAGTCCCGCCAACATGGGCGGGGGCCTGGGCGCGCACTACGCCATCATGCCCAGCGTGCCGCTCGCACCCGTGGCGCTGGGCCAGACCGACCTGTTCCCTTCGCAGTTCAAGGTGACCTACGACAGCAAGGTCAACTTCATCCACAACAACGACATCGAGAACCCCTGGCACCTGCTCAGCGGGCACTTCGACCTGGCGTTCGTGGTGGTCTACCTGCTGCCGCTGCTGATCTTCGCGCTCGGCTACAACCTGCTGTCCGGCGAGAAAGAGGACGGCACGCTGCGCCTGCTGCTGTCGCAGCCGCTGTCGCTGCTGACGCTGGTCAGCGGCAAGATCGTTCTGCGCGCGG
This sequence comes from Achromobacter sp. CF-sbj1-Ac2-l, assembly GCF_052698165.1. Classification (NCBI taxonomy): domain Bacteria; kingdom Pseudomonadati; phylum Pseudomonadota; class Betaproteobacteria; order Burkholderiales; family Alcaligenaceae; genus Achromobacter; species Achromobacter sp. CF-sbj1-Ac2-l. The sequence goes on from NZ_CP199855.1 coordinate 5,677,223, forward strand.
CGGTACTGCTGGGCGCGGCCGTCCTGCTGCCGGTGGTGGCGCTGCTGATCGCCCGCCCGCAGGCCTTGCAGGCCGCCAGCGCCACGCTGTGGTGGGCGCTGCTGGTGGGCGCCTACGCGCTGTTCTGGTTCGCGGCCGTGGTGGCGGTCAATGCCTTCGGCAAGTCCTCGGCCGCCAACGCCATGATCCTGATGGTCGGCTGGGTCCTGCTGGTGCTGGTGGTGCCGGTGATCCTGAACCTGGTGGCGGCCTATGCCAGTCCGGCGCCGTCGCGCGCCGAGCTGGCCACGCGCACCCGCGTGGCGACGGCGCTGGCCATGCGCGACAACGCCGCCCTGCTGTCGACCGACTATGGGCACATGGACAGACCCGACTCCCTGATCCCGCGCGACGGCCACCTGGAAATCACTGGCCGCCCGCTGGGCCATGCGCGGGTCGAACGCCAGGTGGACGCGGCGATGCAGCCCGAGCTGGATCGCTTCGACGCGCAGATGGCACGCCAGCAGGCGCTGGTCGCCCGGTACAGCGTGCTGTCGCCGGCGGCGGTGGCCTATGAAGGCATCACTGCGCTGGCCGGCACCGGGCAGCGCCGCCACGCGCACTTCATGCGCCAGATCGATGCCTATCACCGGGCCTGGAAGGATTTCTTCCTGCCCCGCATCGAGGCCAGCCGCGCCATCACGCCCGAGGACTTCCCCGGCATGCCGGTCTTCCAGTGGCAGGAAGAGGACCCCGCCGCCGTCCGCGGCCGTGCCCTGCGCGCGCTGCTGCAACTGCTGGCGCCCGCCGCGCTGCTGCTGGCGCTGGCTGGCTGGCGCCTGCGCCGCTATCGCGTGGTCTGACAGACAGGTTTTTCACCCCCATCGAGTTTCGGGAAAGCGTCATGAGAAGAGTCGTATCCACCGCCGCGCTCGCGGCTTGCACCGCCGTGCCCAACGTCCAGGCCCAGGAGGCCCAGGCGCGCGAGGCCGAACTGCCCAGCATCCGCGTCGAGGCCGCCAGCGACGCGGACAGCCTGCACCTGGACAGCCGCAGCAGCAGCGCCTCGCGGCTGGGCCTGACCGTGCGCGAAACGCCGGCATCGGTCGAGATCGTGTCGCAGCAAGCCATGCGCGAACGCGGCGCCGCCACCCTCAGCGAAGCCCTGCGCGGCGCCACCGGCCTGGCCGGCGGCGGCCCGCCGTCCTCGCCCACCACGCTGTCCTCGCGCGGTTTCACCGACATCCTGTACCTGTACGACGGCCTGCGCATGTCGGGCGCCGGTTCGACCAACCGGGTCGAGGACACCTGGAACTACGAGCGCATCGAGGTCCTGAAGGGCCCGGCCTCGGTGCTGCAAGGCGACAGCGCCATTGGCGGCATCGTCAATTTCCAGACCAAGCGACCGGACCGCGACAACCCCTCGCGCGAAGCGATGTTCTCGTACGGCAGCTATGGCAGCACGCGCACCGGCATCGGCCTGGGCGACAATTTCGGCGAGACCGGCGCCTATCGCATCGACTACAGCCACAACGACGGCCGCGTTGGCACCATCGCGCGCAACAGCAACAAGCTGGACCACCTGACCACCGGCGTGGCCTTTGACGTCGCGCCCGCCACCCGCCTGGACCTGTCATTCGACTACTCGCGCGACACCGGCCACGCCTATTGGGGCACGCCGCTGATCCCGCGCAGTCTGGCCAAGGACCCCACCGGCGTGGTCAGCACGCCCGACGGCCGCGTCCTGGACCGCGCGCTGGCTGGCAAGAACTACAACGTGCTCGACGATCGCAATGAGGCCGAAGCCTACTGGGTGCGGGCGCGGGTCACGCACCAACTGACGCCGTCGTGGACGCTGCGCAATGAGCTGGCGATGAACAAGGTCGACCGCCTGTGGAAGAACTCGGAATCGGCCACCTTCAGCGCCCCTGGCTCGATCGACCGCGACCAGACCATCATCACGCACCACCAGCGCTACCTGATCGACCGCTTCGACGCGACCCACAACGGCACCCTCGGCGGCCTGTCGAACAAGTTCGTGATCGGTGGGGAACTCAGCAAGACCACCCTGGACAGCGAACGGCGCTTCTCGAACCGCTCTGCCAGCACCGGCGATGCCTTGCGCGTCTCGCTGTGGAATCCGGACGTGGGCTATTTCAACGACGACCCCGCGCTGATGAGCGGCCCAGGCAACCGCACCGATTTCACCACCGACGTGCGTGGCGCCGCGCTGTTCCTGGAGGACTCCCTCAAGCTGACCGACCGCTGGACCGTGGTCGGCGGCTACCGCTACGACCGCATCCGCGTCGAGCGCAGCATCACCGACCTGAACGCCGGCACGCACACCGCCTTCGGCACCCGCTACAGCGCCAACTCCATGCGCCTGGGCACGGTATACGACGTAACGCCATCGTCCTCGGTCTACGCGCAGTACACCAATGCCACCATCCCGGTCGGCTCCCTGTTCCTGCTGTCGCAGTCCAATGCTTCGTTCCCGCTGGCCAAGGGCGAGCAATGGGAGGCCGGTTTCAAGCAGAGCCTGGGCGACGTGGAATGGACCGCGGCGGTCTATCACATCAAGCTGGAGAACGTGTTGACGCGCGACGCCAACGACCCGCGCGTGACGGTCAACAACGGCCGCCAATCGTCGCGCGGCGTGGAGCTGTCGGCGGACTGGCGCGTCACGCCGCAACTGACCCTCTCCGGCAACATCGCGGCGCTGAACGCGCGCTTCGATTCGCTGACCGAAGCCGACGGCACCTCGCGCGTGGGCAATACCCTGCCCAATGTGCCCGAGCGCGTCGCCAACCTGTACGCCAACTACCGGCTCAAGGAACTGCCGATGAACTTCTTCGTCGGCCTGAACCACACCGGCAAGATCTACACCGACAACGCCAACCAGATCCGCATCAACGGCCACACCACCGTGGATGCGGCGGTCAGCTACCGCCTGCGGCCGGCGCTGATCACCTTCCGCGTGCGCAACCTGACCGACAAGCTGTACGCCTACTACGGCGGCCGGGCCACCAGCCAGGTGTTGCTGGCGCCAGGCCGCACGTACGAGCTGGGCGCGACGTTCGAGTTCTGACGGGACGAATCGCGATGTCGCCCCGCTTCACGCTCAGCAGCCCTGCACCGCCAACTTGCGCTGGCGCTGGTTGGCGGCGCGCTGCCACAGCACCAGCACAAGGCCCGCCGCCGCGATGATTGCGCCGGCAATCGGCACCGCGGCATACCCCATCCCGGCCGAGATCACGCCGCCGCCGGCCGCGGCGCCCACCGCATTGCCCAGGTTGAACGCGCCCACGTTCACCGACGAAGCCAGGCCGGGCGCGTCGGTGGCGGCGCGCATCACCCGCATCTGCAGGGGCGGCACCACGGCAAAGGTGCCGAAGCCGAAGATCAGCAGGCCGATCGCGGCGCCCACCGGGGTCTGCGCCAGCCACGGGAACGCCAGCAGATCGGCGATCACCAGCACCAGGAAGGCGATCAGGCTGCCATCCAGCGAGCGGTCAGCGAAGCGGCCGCCGGCGGTGTTGCCGACGGTGAAGCCGATGCCGATCAGGACCAGCATCGCGGTCACGAAGTGGGGCGACGCGCCGGTCAGTTCGGCCAGCGTCGGCGCCACATAGGTGTACAGCGTGAACATCGCGCCCGCGCCCAGCACCGTGGTCAACAGCGCCACCAGCACCACCGGAGTCTTGAGCACCGCCAGTTCGTGACGGATGTCCGGGCGCCGCCCGGCTTCGCCCGCCGGCAGCGCGAACCATAGTGACAGCATCGCCACCAGGCCGAGCACCGAGGTCGCGGCGAACGACATGCGCCAGCCGATCACCTGGCCCAGCCAGGTCGCCGCCGGCACGCCGCCGACGTTGGCGATGGTCAGCCCCAGGAACATCGTTGCCACCGCGCTGGCCTGCTTGTGGCGCGGCACCACGCTGGCGGCCACCAGCGAGCCCAGGCCGAAGAAGGCGCCATGGTTCAGGCTGGTCACCAGGCGCGCCAGCAGCAGCGTGGTGTAGTTGGGCGACAGCGCCGACAGCAGGTTTCCGAGCGTGAAGATCGCCATCAGCACGATCAGCGCCTTGCGGCGCGACCAGCGCGACAGCGCCAGCGTCATCAGCGGCGCGCCGACCATCACGCCGATCGCATACGCGCTGATCAGCATGCCGGCGCTGGGGATGGATACCCCCACGCCGTCGGCGATCACGGGCAGCAGGCCCATGGGCGAGAATTCAGTGACGCCGATGCCGAAGGCGCCGACGGCCAATGCCAGCAAGGGCAGGCCGGCTTTCACCGGCGGGGTTTCATGGGTGGACATACGGGTTCCTTGGTTGGATGCGCCGACCAGGGAATCCAGCGGCGTCGCGGCAACGGCCGGCGCATGGGGCGGGGCTGATCGGAAGACAGGCGGCCAGTATGACGGGTATACCCTTACGGAAAAAGCGACTAAACGGGGAAAGACTTTTGACTTGGAGTCATGAATGACGTGGGGGGGGGGTTCGAGAGAGGAACGCGCTCGGCCCGTCAACGCCAAACGTTTTACGCGCGCGGATTGCACAAGAAAAATTCCCGCTCGGTAATTTTTTCCACGGAAATCGCGTTGTTCATCAAGAAATTACCGAGCGGGAATATGCGTCGAGGACAACAGGGACCGGTTGCACGATTCCATCCCCAACGAGGTCGTCCGGCCCCAACCGCCGCTCGCCAATGAAAAAGGGCGCCCTCGCGGGCGCCCTTTTCCTGCCTTCGTACCGCCGCTTACTTCAGCAGCAAAGCATTCAGCCGCTTCACAAACGCCGCCGGGTCGGCAATCTGCGCGCCTTCGGCCAGCAGGGCCTGATCGAGCAGCAGGCGGGCCCACTGGTCGAACTCGCCGTCGTCGGCGGCGCGGATGCGGGCCAGCAGCGGGTGTTCCGGGTTGATCTCCAGCACCGGCTTGACGTTGGGCGCTTCCTGGCCGGCGGCCTTCAGCATGCGCAGCAGGTGCGGGCTGAGTTCGTTCTGGCCCACCACCACGCATGCCGGCGAATCCACCAGGCGCAGCGTGACGCGCACTTCCTTGACCTGGTCTTCCAGGGTCTTCTGCAGGCGCTCGACCAGCGGCTTGAAGTCCTCGGCCACTTCGGCCTGGTGCTTCTTTTCTTCCTCGTCGGCCAGCTCGGCCAGATCGAGGCCGCCCTTGGCCACCGAGACCAGCGACTTGCCGTCGAACTCACGCAGGTACGACAGCATCCATTCGTCGACGCGGTCGGACAGCAGCAGCACTTCGATGCCCTTCTTGCGGAAGATCTCCAGGTGCGGGCTGTTGCTGGCGGCGGCGAAGGTGTCGGCCGTGACGTAGTAGATCTTGTCCTGGCCTTCCTTCATGCGGCCCACGTAGTCGGCGAACGATACGGTCTGGGCCTGGTCGCCGGTGTGGGTCGAGGCAAAACGCATCAGCTTGGCGATGCGTTCCAGGTTGGCGTGGTCTTCGCCCGCGCCTTCCTTGAGCACCTGGCCGAATTCCGACCAGAACGTGGCGTAGTCTTCCGGCTTGTTCTCGGCCAGGTCTTCCAGCAGCGACAGGATGCGCTTGGCCGAACCTTCGCGGATGGCGCGCACGTCGCGGCTTTCCTGCAGGATCTCGCGCGACACGTTCAGCGGCAGGTCGGCCGAGTCGATCACGCCGCGCACGAAGCGCAGGTACGACGGCAGCAGTTGGTCGGCGTCGTCCATGATGAAGACACGCTTGACGTACAGCTTGACGCCGCGGCGGCCGTCGCGGTCCCACAGGTCCATCGGCGCATGCTTGGGCACGTACAGCAACTGGGTGTATTCGCTGCGGCCTTCGACGCGGTTGTGGGTCCAGGCGAGCGGGTCGTCGTAGTCGTGCGACACCGTCTTGTAGAACTCGCGGTACTGTTCCTCGGTCACATCCGCCTTGTTGCGGGCCCACAGCGCGTTGGCCTGGTTGACCGTCTCCAGCTCGTCCTTCTTGACCTGCTCGCCCTTTTCCGAATCCCACTCTTCCTTGGCCATGCGGATCGGCAGCGAGATGTGGTCGGAGTAGCGGCGCAGGATCTCGCGCAGCTTCCAGCCGTTGAGCAGCTCGTCTTCGTCGGCGCGCAGGTGCAGCGTGACGTCGGTGCCGCGCGTGGCCTTGTCGGCGGCGGCGATGGTGAATTCGCCCTGGCCGTCGGATTCCCAGCGGATGGCGTCGGTGGCGCCGGCGCGGCGGCTGACCACCGTGACCTTGTCGGCCACGATGAACGAGGAATAGAAGCCCACGCCGAACTGGCCGATCAGTTGCGCATCCTTCTGCTTGTCGCCGGTCAGCTGCGAGAAGAACTCGCGCGTGCCGGAACGGGCGATGGTGCCCAGGTTGGCCACGGCCTCTTCGCGCGACAGGCCGATGCCGTTGTCGGAGATGGTGATCGTGCGCGCTTCCTTGTCATAGCTGACGGTGATGGCCAGCTCGCCATCGCCTTCCAGCAGCGCCGGGTTGTCGATGGCCTCGAAACGCAGCTTGTCGCAGGCGTCGGATGCGTTCGACACCAGCTCGCGCAGGAAGATTTCCTTGTTGCTGTACAGCGAATGGATCATCAGGTGCAGCAGTTGCTTCACCTCGGCCTGGAATCCCAGGGTTTCGGACGTGGCGTTCTGGCTCATCGTTGTATGAAAAGTCGGAAAATTAGGGACAAAAGGAAGCCGGATCGCGGGGCACATGGCCCAGGCGTTTTCCGGGAAACGCTATTGTGATGGGGGCCATCTGAAATATTTCAAGGCCCGGAGGGATGCGGCGGCCATCCTGGCGCCTGCCCGGCGCGCGGTGACGGCCGACCGGCGCGGAGTCGCCCGGCGGGAGAACGGGCGAAAGCGGCCAAAGCGCGCTCAGCCCGGCAACAAAGCAACGGCTCCCGACCAGCCGCGCGCGCGCAAACAAGCCCAGACCGCCGCCCCGGCCTCAATCAAAAAGGGACCAGATGCCGCTGCGATAACGCGTCTTGGCCTCCAGCACCGCTTCGGATTCGGGCGCCGCCAGCTTGCCGCTGCGCACCAGCTTGCGGATGTCATCCGCCTTGATCTGCCGGGTCTCCTGGGAGCGCAGCAGGAAATCCGCCGCGGCCGGATCCAGGATGCGATAGATCGGGCTGTGGATCAGTTGGGTCGCCCCCAGTTCGTCCAGGTAATAGAGCGCGTCACCATTGCGCCAGACCGAACCGTAGCCGTGATAGACGTCGCCCAGCTTGGCCCATGGCCCCGTGGGCGCATCCTTGAGCCGCAGGATCAGGGTGGACCTGGACAGCAGGCCGCCGCCGCCGCGCGAGCGGTTCCAGACTTCCTTGCTCTGGAAGAACAGCACCTGGCGGCCGTCCCGGAACACGTAGGGCGACAGCGCCGTGAAGCCGCCCGCCGCGAACGGATCGTCACCGGCCCGCTCCACCGCGCGCTTTTCGCTGTTGTAGAAATAGACGCCGTCCTTGCTGGCGAACAGCGCATGGAGCACATGGCCGCCGGCCTCGTCCAGCAACCGGTATGGCGCATGCGCCGGGTCGAAGGCCCGCGCGCCCAGGTACACCATGCCGTCGCGCCGATCGAACAGATAGGGCTGGTTATGGAGATTGCCGACCATGAAGGTGTAGAGCGCCGGATCGTCCGACAGCGGCAGCAGCGTCTCGCGGTAATAGACCCGGCGGCCATCGGCAAAGAAGTCATTGCCTGGCCGCGTCTCGCCGCGCTGGATCGCGGCGATGCGACGCAACCGCGCCGGATCCGCCTGCGGCATTGCGCGGCCTTCGTAAAACACGCGGGCGCCGTCGGTGGCCAACTGGCGATCGAGCAGCGGCCGGTAGGCTTGCGCGCTGGCCGGCAGGGCCAGGAACAGATACAGGTAGGTCTGCGGCTTGTCGCCCTTGCCGGCGCGGTACAGGATCCGCTGCCAGAGTTCATCCAGCCGGCCCAGTTCGAGATTGCGCTCGGAGGCGAAGTCGCAAAAGTAGGTGGCCGAGCCGTCGCTGAAATAGCTGTTGCCCAGGTAGCGCGTCGATGCGGGCCGCATGCCCGGCAGCACCAGGTTGCCGCAATACACGTGGCGGCCGTCACGCGCCGCCTGCCGGCCGTCGTAGCGGCCCGTGTCGAAGGTCTCGAAACCCGCCGGATCCGCCTCGCGCATCCGGTAATAGCCGTTGCTCGGCACGGCCGCGTAGACCTCGCCCTGGTAGCGCTTGTAGATGCTGCTGCCGTAGGACTCGCCATGGTCGATCGCGGCGAAATCGTCGCCACTGTCATCGATCAGCCAGACCAGCAGCATCATCGGCAGGATGGCCGTCAACAAGACCAGGACGATCACGATCCCTCGGGTGCGCTTGTGCATCGATTCCCGGGCCGGCGGCCCCTGGTTGGCGGATCAGAATTCTATCAAGCCCCCTGCCGCCGCCGCGGGCAGACGCGCTGCGCCCGAGGGCCTTCCCCGCTAAAATGCCGCACTTTCCTCCCCTACCCCCTCCCCGGCCGGCTCCCCGCCATGCAACCCGCCTCCCTGACCCAACCTGCCTCCCACGGCGCGTCCGACGACGCCGAACCCCGCCACGACCTGGTCTACGGCCCGGACGACCGTCCTGCGGCCCCCGTCGCCTTCGTCGCCGCCCTGCAGCACCTGCTGGCCATCCTGGTCCCCATCGTCACCCCCGGCCTGCTGATCTGCCAGGCCCTGGGCGTGAGCAGCCGCGACACCACCCTGATCGTGTCAATGTCGCTGGTCATCTCCGGCATCGCCACCTACGTGCAGTGCAAGCGCTTCGGTCCGCTGGGCGCGGGCCTCTTGATCGTGCAAGGCACCAGCTTCAACTTCGTCGGCCCGCTGATCGCCGGCGGCTCGGTCATGGTCAAGCAGGGCACGCCGGTCGAGGCCGTGATGGCCGCGATCTTCGGCGTCGTCATCGCCGGCTCCTTCGTCGAAATGGGCATCAGCCGCATCCTGCCCTTCGTCAAGCGCCTCATCACCCCGCTGGTCACCGGCATCGTCGTGCTGCTGATCGGCCTGACGCTGATCAAGGTCGGCCTCATCAGCATGGGCGGCGGCTACGGCGCCATGGCCAACGGCACCTTCGCCAGCGCCGAGAACCTGACGCTGTCGGGCCTGGTGCTGGGCACCATCATCCTGCTGAACCGCGTGCCGGTGGTGTGGATCCGCAGCACCGCACTGGTCCTGGCGCTGGCTGTCGGCTACATCGCCGCCGCCTACATGGGCCGCCTGGACTTCACCGGCGCGCGCGAAGCCGCACTGTTCCAGGTGCCGATGCCGCTGCACTTCGGCCTGGGCTTCTCGTGGGCGCTGTTCGTGCCGATGCTGATCATCTACCTAGTCACCTCGCTCGAAGCCATCGGCGACGTCACCGCCACCAGCAAGGTCTCCAAGCAGCCGGTCGAAGGCCCGCTGTGGATGCAGCGCATCAAGGGGGGCGTGCTGGTCAACGGCGCCAACTCGCTGCTGGCGGGCATTTTCAACACCTTCCCCAGTTCGGTCTTCGCCCAGAACAACGGCGTCATCCAACTGACCGGCATCGCCAGCCGCCACGTCGGCGTGTGGATCGCCGGCATGCTGATCCTGCTGGGCCTGTTCCCCGCCGTCGCCGGCGTGCTGCAGGCCGTGCCCGAACCCGTGCTGGGCGGCGCCGCCATGGTCATGTTCGGCGCCGTGGCCGCCTCGGGCATCAACATCCTGGCCGGCATCCACCTGGACCGCCGCGCCCTGCTGATCATCGCCGTGTCGCTGGCCCTGGGCCTGGGCGTGTCGCAGGTGCCGGAAATCCTGTCGCACCTGCCGCACGCCGTGAAAAACGTGCTGGAATCGGGTGTTGCCACCGGCGGCATCTGTGCGCTGGTCATGAACTGGTTCCTGCCGGAAAAGAAGTAAGCACGCGGGCCGGCGCGCCCCGCGTCGGCCCCTGGCCTGACAATTTTTCCCAGACCGCATATAATCGCGGTCTTCGCTTTACCCGCGACCGTCGCCTGGACGGCTCCGCGACCAGCCTGCCCGGGTGGTGAAATTGGTAGACGCAGGGGACTCAAAATCCCCCGCCGCAAGGCGTGCCGGTTCGATTCCGGCCCCGGGCACCAGATTGAAAAAGCCGCTCCTGCAACGCAGAGCGGCTTTTTGTTTGCGCGGCGCTATGCGTGCGCGGTGTCCTTGCCCTTCGCGACGGCGGTGAGCGATACGCCCAATGCATCCATGACCCGGCGCAGCGTCAGGTAGCTTGGGTTGGCGGCCGGCGCGCCGGCGCGAGCGATCATGATCCGCGCGGAGTCTCCCTCCGCCTGAGCGTGATCCATTGCTTCACGCCAGGCGCGATCTCAATACCGCCCCCAGCGCCCCTCGTAATACACCCAATGCCCATGCCGCTGGCGCCACTCAGGCCCGTGATACACATAGCCCGGCCGCGCTGGCAGCCACGCACCCTCGATCCAGGCATGGCGGCCGCCGACCCATTCCCAATGGCCCGGCGCCCACACATAGCCCACGCGCGGCGGCGGCACGACTTCCACCCGGGGCGGCGGCGGCGCCACGTCGATGCTGATGGCCACGCCGGCCTGCGCGACGCCGGGCACGGCGAGCGCCCCCAGGGACAGGACCGCCGCGGCACCCGCGGTCATGGCGGCTTTGACTAGACTCTTCATGATGCATCTCCCTCGCAATCGCGTCAGCCGATGCGGACGCGGTGAGGGCAGTGTGCGCGGAAGGAATTATCGAAATGGTTACGCGTCGGGGGCAGACGGTTTCAGTGGATTTCCGCAGTAGCGCTCCTCACGCCAGCGGCCCGCGCCGGCGCCATCCGGCCCCGTAAATTCCGCCCAGTGGATTTAACGGGAATTCCCTGATTCTCCGCCCCAGGCCCGGCCGATACCATTCGCCGCATTTCCGCCTGTCGGCGGACATAGACCCATAAGTTGCGCGCCCGCGCGGAGACACCATGAAAGCACTGACTACCGTCGCGGCAGGCGCCGCGCTTCTTCTCTCGTCGTGGGGCGCCAGCGCGGGCGCGACGTTCGAGAACGTCAAGAACAAAGGCTTCGTGCAGTGCGGCGTGTCCACCGGCGTGGCCGGCTTCTCGGTCAACGACAGCAAGGGCGGCTGGACGGGCCTGGACGTGGACCTGTGCCGCGCGCTGGCCGTGACCATGTTCGGCGATGCCTCCAAGTCGAAGATCATGGCCGTCAGCGCGGTGCAGCGCTTCACCGCGCTGCAGTCCGGCGAAGTCGACGTCCTGCCGCGCAACACCACCCTGGTCATGACGCGCGACACCACGTTGGGCCTGATCGGCGTGGGCGTGAACTACTACGACAGCCAGGGCATCATGGTGAACAAGTCGCTGAACGTGAAAAGCGCCAAGGAGCTGGACGGCGCCACCGTCTGCGTGCAGCCCGGCACCACCACCGAACTGAATCTGTCCGACTGGTTCCGCTCGCAGAACATCGCCTTCAAGCCGGTGGTGGTCGAGCGCATGGATGAAATCGTCCGCGCCTTCGCGGTGGGCCGCTGCGACGCCTTCACCGGCGACAAGTCGCAACTGGCCGCGGCCCGCACCAATCTCGAAAACCCCGAGAAATACGACATCCTGCCGGAGAACTTCTCCAAGGAGCCGCTGGGCCCCATGGTGCGCCAGGGCGACGAGCAATGGTTCAACGTGGTCCGCTGGACCCTGTTCGCGATGCTGGAGGCCGAGGAATACGGCGTCACCTCGAAGAACGTGGACGAGATGCTCAAGAGCACCAACCCCAACGTTCAGCGTCTGCTGGGCGTGACGCCGGGGATGGGCAAGAACCTGGGCGTGGATGACAAGTGGGCCTACAACGTCATTAAGCAGATCGGCAATTACGGCGAGAGCTTCGAGAAGAATCTGGGGGCCGGCAGCCCGCTGAAGCTGGCACGGGGGTTGAACGCGTCGTATCGGAATGGCGGGTTGATGTATGGGTGGCCGGTGCGGTAAGACGGCTATCCGACAGGACGAACGGGCGCCCAGAGCGCCCGTTTTCTTGTGCGCCCTGCTGCCATCCATTCCAAGATGTAAGCACAGCACACCAAGCGCCGGCCGCGTCCTGAACCCCGTTTATGATGGCGTCGTAGCGAGTCCGCCCAAATGCGTTACTCTCCCCACCCCAATCATTCCCCCGCAAGGAGCCCAACATGGCACAAGCCTCCGCCCGCCACATCCTGGTTTCGACCGAAGCCAAGGCCAACGAACTGAAGACCGCCATCGAAAACGGCGCCGACTTCGCCCAACTGGCCAAGGAAAACTCGAGCTGCCCGTCGAGCCGCGACGGCGGCAACCTGGGCACGTTCGGCCCGGGCCAGATGGTCAAGGAATTCGACACCGTGGTGTTCAGCGCCCCGGTCGGCGAAGTCCAGGGCCCGGTGAAGACCCAGTTCGGTTACCACCTGGTCGAAGTGACCAGCCGCAAGGACTGAGTCCTCGCCTGAGCAGGCCAAGAGTCCGTCGCCGGCGCATCGCCGGCGGCGGTTTTTTTTGGAGCGGCAAAACGGCCCGCGGCGCAGCCGCAAGCCTGCCCACCCCCTACAGCAGATACAACCGGAACGGATACGCGTAGTAGATCTGCTCGGTGCGATTCACCTTGCCCTCGAACTCCTGGTAGATCCGCTTGCGAGCGCGATACAGCGCTTCCATGGGCGCCTCGCCCTGGCGCGCGCCGCCGAAGAAGTAGCGCAGCATCAGGGTCGAGGAATGGCCCGCCTCGTTGCTGATGATGGGAGCCAGGTAGTGCCGGGCGCCGCACCGGCGCGCGGCGTCGATGAAAGCCTTGCTCATGCCCAGTTGGCTCGCGTCGAGATAGACCAGATCGAAAGCGGCGCCCTGCAGGTCCTTGGGGTACATGTCGTCCTCGCCCAGGCCGATGGCGTCGTTCTCGTCTTTTTCCGGCCGCCCCCAGGTGGGGCTGACGACGCCTTCGCCGCTGATCAGCAGGAAATCATAGCGGCTGCGCGCGAACATGTCGGGCGTGGCGGTCGTGGTGAGCTGGAAGGCCGAGCCGGGGTAGAGGCGGCGCACGTCGCCGGTGCCGTCGTCGGGATCGGTCTGCGGGTCCCTCAGGATCAAGCCCCGAGCCTCGGGACCGAAGGCGACGGCGCGCGGACGCGCGCCGGCAATCGCGGGCGCGGCGGGCGACAGGCGGGATCCGGGCGCGGCGCTGTCCTCTGACATTCCGGCCGTCGCCAGGAATCGGAACGCGACCGGCTTCTGGACAAACAACGGCGTGCCGTCAACCGGCAGCAGATCGAGCGCGAAGTGCATCGAAGTCGGCTGGATCTCGAAGATGACGCACGGCGCCTTGCGCAGCGCGGGCAGCAGGGGTCCCAGCAGTTCATGCGACAAGACCGCCATGCGCGCGTCAAACCGGCCGTCGAGGCGCCGGTTTTCTTCCAGCATGTCGTAGACGCGCCGGAACTCCTTGGACAGGAGCGCGGCCGACCGCTCGGGGACGACGGTCTGCGTGGTCGCGTCGTAATCCGATTGCAGCGTCAGGCGGTCGTCCTGCTGTTGCAACACGATACGCATGCAACGGGCCGGTGAAACAGCGGCGCCCGCCGTCATCGCGGCGGCGGCGCCCGGCAGCGCCAGGGCGCAGGTCAGCAGCAAGACGCCCGCGGCACGTGAGCGCAGCGGGCGTCGAGGCGGGCGGCCGACACGAAAGACGGCGTAGGGAGTCATTGATGCGGCATTCGGGAACGAGATACGCCAATGCTACGCAGGATCCGTGTGAAGGTCTGTGAAGTTTGCACCTGACTTTGTCCGCGCCCGGACGGTCAGGACTTGCCCGTCATCACCATATGCGCCAGCGCGTCGGCGTCCAGGCCCGCCACGTCGCGCTCCACGACCTTGACGCCGCTTTTCAGAATCGCGACGCGGTCGGCCAGGGCGACCACGTCCGCCATGTTGTGGCTGATCAGGATGACGGTGCGCCCTTCCTCGCGCAGCTTGCGCACCAGGTTCAGGACCAGCGCGGTTTCCTTGACGCCGAGCGCGGCGGTGGGCTCGTCCATGATGACGACGCGCGCATCCCAGCGCAGCGCCCGCGCGATGGCCACGGCCTGACGCTGGCCACCCGACATGCGCTCGACGGGGCGGTCCATGTCGTCGATCGGCACCGACAGGCGTTGCAGGTAGCCGCGCGCCTCCTGCGCCATGCGGCGCTTGTCGAGCACACGCAGCGGGCCGATGCGGCGCACCAGTTCGGCGCCCATGAAGACGTTTTCCCAGATGGACAGGCGCGGCGCCAGCGCCAGGTCCTGGTAGATGGTGGCGATGCCCTGCGCCAGCGCGTCATGCGGCGAGCCGAACACCACCGGCTTGCCATCCAGGCTCAACTCGCCGCCCGTGGGCGCCTGGGCGCCCGAAATGATGCGGATCAGCGTGGACTTGCCGGCGCCGTTGTCGCCGCAGATGGCCATGACGCGGCCCGCCGGCACCTCCAGGTCGACGCCCTTCAGGGCCGCGACGGCGCCGTAGGACTTGCGGACTTGGCGAAGCGATAGCGCGGCGGGCGGAGCGGCGGTCATGGTGGCGGAAGCGGACATGAATGATACGGCGGCGGGCGGCGCGGCACGCCGCCTGCCGTGGGCCTATTTGGCGGGGGTCAGGAATTTCTGCACGTTGCTGGCATCGACCAGCACCGAGTCCATGAACAGGTAGGGGCCGGACGCGATCTTGTCCTTGGGTTCCTTCTTGACGACGATGCGGTCAATCGCGTCGACGGCGGTGACGCCCAACTGCTCGAACGGAATCATCATGGTGGCGGTGATGAGGCTGTTGGGATCGGCGATGCGGCGATAGGTCTCCGGGCCGCCGTCGACCGACACCAGCGTGATGTCGCCCTTCTTCATGCCTTGCGCCTGCAGCAGGTCGTCAATCACGTAGGCCTGGCCGTCGAACGAGGCCCAGACGCCCTTGAACTGCCCCTGGTTGCGCAGGAACAGCGCCTGCATGCCGTTGCGCACGTCGTCGCGCCAGCTTTGCGTGCGCGCCATGCTGAACTTGGCCAGGTCCTTGACGGCGGTGTTTTCCGACAGCACCGCGTCGAGCATCTTGCCGCGGATGCGGGTGCCGGAGTTGCCGTCGAAGCGGGCCGACAGGATGTTGCCCTGGTAGCCCATCTTGCCCAGCAGGTACAGCACCGATTGCGCGCCGGTGGCGTATTCATTGACCTCGACGTCGAACAGCATGTGCGGGCTGGCGCCGGACATGACGCCGACGACGGCGATGCCTTTTTCCTTGGCGGCCTGCAACTGGGCGTCGGTCTCGACCGGCTTGCCCATGGCGATGACGATGGCGTCGACCTTCTTGTTGACCAGCGTGTCGAGCTGCTCGGCCAGCTTGGGCAGCGAGCCTTCGGCGTTCAACTGCGTCACGGTCCAGCCCTTGGCGCGGGCGGCCTCGGCGGCGGCGTTGGCGGCGCGCGCATGGGTCTCCGAGGACATCTGGAAGGCCACCACGCCGACGTCGAAGGCGTGCGCGGCGCTGGCCGCCAGCGCCTGCGCGGCAAACGCGCCCAGCAGCAACGTGCGCTTGATGAATCGGTTCATGCTGTTTCCCCTTCCTATCCGAATTTGAAGGCCGCTTTCTTGAGCACGGCCGATGACACCGCGACGGACGCGACGATGATGAAGCCCAGGACGATGTCCTGCACGTAATAGGCTGCGCCCATCAGCACCAGGCCGTTGCCCAGGACCTTGAGGATCAGCGCGGCGACCAGCGTGCCGGGAATGTTGGCATGGCCGGGATTGAACATGGTCATGCCCAGCAGCACGGCGGCGATGGCGTACAGGAAATAGTCGCCGGCCATGTTGGGCGCGGCGGACGACAGGCTGGAGGTCAGCAGCACGGCGGCCAGGCCGGCGCACAGGCCCGACAGCGCCAGGCCGATGCTCTTCATGGCGCGGATGTTGATGCCCGCCAGGCGGGCGGACTCGCCGGCCTCTCCGGTGGCGGTCATGCGGGCGCCGGTGCGGGTCCACTTGACCAGGAAGAAGGCGAGCAGCACCGCGCCCACCATCCACAGCACCAGCGCGGGAATGCCGAAAGGCTTGCCGCGCGCCAGGTCGGTGAACGCGGCGGGCCAGCGGCCCACGTACGAGACGCCGTCCGTCAGCATGAAGGCGAAGCCGCGCGCCATGGCGGCCATGCCGAGCGTGGCGATCAGGGAGGGCACCCGCAGCCGGGTGACGGCAAAGCCATTGAAGAGGCCGCAGAAGAGGCCGACGCCCAGGCCGGCGGCAATCGCCAGCAGCACGGGTTGGCCGGTATGCACCAGGGCGCCGGTGACCACGGCGGCCAGGCTGGCCACGTCGGCCACGGACAGGTCCAGTTCCGCGGTCACCAGCGCCAGCGTGAAGCCGATGGCGATGATGGCCAGGAAGCTGGTTTCCTTGGCGATGTTCAGCAGGTTGCCGGGCGCGGCGAAATTCGGGGCGGCTATCGCGAAAAAGCCCACCAGGACCAATCCCGCGATTGCCGTACCGTACTTTTCCAGGATGCCGCGCATCGACTCGCCCTTGCTGCATGTGATTGATGGCGGGGCGTCCACCATGCCGCGCCCGCCGGCCGGATCGTGGTCCGGGCCTGTGGCGTCGTAGTGTATACCCGGCACACGCGCGCCGGCAGAGCGGCGCGCCGGATCGCGCCTAGGGTTTTACCCCAGCCGCAGCGCCGTCAATGCATGCGACACGGGCGCCAGCGCGGCTTCGGCGGCGCGGAACTGGGCATATAGGGCCCGATAATCGGCGACCCGGTCGGCGCGCGGCGCGTAGCGCCGGGCGACGCGCGCCAGCGCATCCTGCGCCGCCGCGAAGCTGGCGTAACGCCCCACCCCGGTCCAGGCCGTGGCCGCCGCGCCAAGAATGCCGGGCTGGTCGGCCTGGCCGACGATGACGGGACGCTCGCAGATGTCGGCCTTGGCCTGGCACCACCGCGGATTGGACGCGGCGCCGCCGCCGAAACGGATTTCGGCCACGGGCTGGCCCAGCGCCGCCTCGGCGCGCTCCAGCACGATGCGGTTCAGGAACGCCACGCCTTCCAGCACGGCCCAGGCCAGGTCGCCCGGGCCATGGCGCCGGTTCAGGCCGACAAAGGCGCCGCGCAGGTGCGGATCCCAGTACGGCACGCGCTCGCCCTGCAGGTACGGCAGGAACAGCGCCGGCTGCGGATCGCGCGGCGCGCCCAGCAGGGCATCCATCGCCGGGCCGACGCCGGCCATGCCTTCAGCGCCCAGGCGGCCCAGCAAGGGCAACAGCCAGGCAATGGTGTCGGCGCCATTCTGGCCTGGCCCGCCGACCTGGTGATGGCCGCCGCCCCAATCCACGGTCATCAGGCCCTCGGCATGCACCGGCTCGGCGCCCACCGCGCCGAACACTTCGGTGGTGCCCGAGATGTTGTAGGCATACCCCGGGCGCAACGCGCCCAGGCCGGCGACGGCGGCCCAGGTGTCGTTGGCGCAGGCAATCACGGGACGGCCGGCCAGGCGGGCCAGCGCGCCCGGCAGGCCGGACCGCACCGGGCCGACGGTGTCCAGGGGATCGAGCAGGTCGGGCACCCAGGCGGGGTCGGCGCCAATGGCGGTGAGCAGGTCGGTGGCGGGCGCCGCCGGAGCCGGCACCTCCGCGACAGCCGGGGACGCCGGCCCGGCGTATATCGGAACAGGGGACGCCGCAGCCGCCAGGCGAGCCAGCGAAACCGTGTCGCTGGCCACACGGCCGGTCAGGCGCAGATTGAGGTAATCCTTGGGATCCAGCACCGCCCGCACACGGGCCGCGTGCGCCGGTTCCCTGCGCAACAACCAGGCGATGCGCGCCCAGGGATGAAAGGCGTTGATCTGTCCGATTTCCGGATGGCCGGCCGGCAGCGACGACAACCATTCGGGCAGGTCCGCCGCCGCCCGCGTATCGCGCCAGGTGATGGCGGGCCGGATGGCCGCGCCGTGCGCGTCCACGAACACCTGCGTGCGCGTGACACCGCAGATGGCAATGGCCTGGACCGCGTCGAAAGCCGCCGCGCCGGCCTGCGCCGCCAGGGTGTCCGCCAGCGCCTGCAGGCCGCGCCACCAGGCGTCGGCGTCGATCTCGTCGCAACCGGACTGAAGCGCGTTTCCCGCCGGGCTGTCGATGAAGCAGGAATGGGCGATGCCGCCCTCCCCGTCGACCAGCGCCGCGCGAAAGCGCGTGCCGCCCAGGTCCACCGCGAGGACGTAGTTCACAGAAGCATTCATGACATCGATCGAAAAGGGCAAGGGAACGGGCGCGCCGGAACCGGCATATTACGAAAACGCCCCTTCCGGCGCATCAATGGAAGCGATGGCACGGCCCCCCGAATCCCGCCCCCCCTCCGTCGCCGGCCCTCCCTACGTTGCGCCGCAGCACCGGATTCCCTATCAATTGATAATTTCTGTTCAGGTGACAGCGGCCGGCGGCGTGCGACAGAATGGCCTGCGCCTGGCGGGAGACAGCCGGGCCTTCACATCCAAGAGGTCCAGGCCCATGAAGCCATCCAGGAACAAGGTCATCATTACCTGCGCCATCACCGGCTCGGTCCATACACCGTCGATGTCGCCGCACCTGCCCGTCACGCCCGACGAGATCGCCCGCTCCGCCATCGAGGCGGCCGAGGCGGGCGCGGCCATCGTGCACTTGCACGCGCGCCGGCCGGACACCGGCCAGCCGACGCAGGACCCGGCGCTGTATGCGCAGTTCCTGCCGCGCATCAAAGCCGCGTCCGATGTGGTGATCAACATCACCACGGGCGGTTCGCCGGTGCTGCCGCTGGCCGACCGCATGGCGCCGGCGCTGCGCTTCAAGCCGGAAGTCGCGTCACTGAACATGGGCTCGATGAACTTCGGCATGTACGAACTGCTGGAGCGCTTCAAGACGTTCTCGCACACCTGGGAACGCCCCTACCTGGAAGGCAGCAACGACCTGATCTTCAAGAACACCTTCAAGGACATCGAGCACATCCTGACATCCTGCGGCGACAACGGCACGCGCTTCGAGATCGAGTGCTACGACATCGGCCACCTGTACACCGCGGCCCATTTCGTCGACCGCAAGCTGCTCAAGCCGCCTTTCCTGATCCAGTCCGTGTTCGGCATCCGGGGCGGCATCGGCACCCACCCCGAGGACGTGATGATGATGAAGCGCACCGCCGACCGCCTGTTTGGCGCCGACTACACCTGGTCGGTGCTGGCGGCCGGACGCAAGCAGACACCGCTGGCCACCATGGCCGCGACGATGGGCGGCAACGTGCGCGTGGGACTGGAAGATTCGCTGTGGGACGGGCCGGGAGAACTGGCGCGGTCCAACGCCGACCAGGTGCGGCGCATCCGCCGCATCCTGGAAGACCTGTCGCTGCAGATCGCCACGCCCGACGAAGCGCGCGCGACCCTGCAACTGAAAGGTGGCCAGGACGTTGCCTTCTGAACCAAGGCGGCGAGGCCATCCACCACAACGAGATCCGCGGGATCGAGGAGACACACATGAAAAAGACACTGTGCGCGGCCGCGCTGGCCGCCGTGCTGGGATGGACGGGCGCGGCCCGGGCCGATGAGGGCGTGATCCGCATCGGCTTCATCACCGACATGTCGGGCCTGTCGGCGGACGCCGATGGTCCCGGCGGCGCCGAGGCCATCAAGATGGCGGTGGCCGACCTGGGCGGCGTGGTGGCGGGCAAGAAGGTCGAGGTGCTGGTGGCCGACCACCAGAACCGCGCCGACATCGCCTCGTCGCGGGCCCGCGAATGGCTCGACCAGAAAGGCGTGAACATGCTGATCGCCGGCGCCAACTCGGCGGCCGCGCTGGCCATGGCCAAGGTGGCCGAAGAGAAGAAGACGCCGTTCTTCGTGGTGAGCGCGGGCGCCTCGGAACTGACCAATTCGCAATGCACGCCCTACACCGTGCACTATGTCTACGACACGGTGTCGCTGGCGCGCGGCACGGCGCGGGCGATGCTCAAGGAAGGCAACAAGGACTGGTTCTTCCTGACGGTGGACCACGCCTTCGGCCAGGCGCTCGAACGCGATGCCTCGACCGTCGTGCAGGCCGAGGGCGGAACGGTCAAGGGGCGCGTGCGCCATCCGCTGAACACGGCGGACTTCTCGTCCTTCATCCTGCAGGCGCAGGCGTCGGGCGCCTCGGTGCTGGGGCTGGCCAACTCCGCCAGCGACACCAGCAACGCGGTCAAGGCGGCCGCCGAATTCGGGTTGACGCCGAAGATGAAGATCGCCGGCCTGCTGGTGCTGATCACCGACATCCACGCGCTCGGCCTGCCGGCGGCGCAGGGCATGTACCTGACCACGGCGTGGTATTGGGACCAGGACGACGCGTCGCGCCAGTGGGCGGCGCGCTTCGAGGAGAAGATGAAGAAGAAGCCGTCGATGCTGCAGGCCGGCGACTACTCGGCCACCACCACCTACCTGAAGGCCGTGGCCGCCACCGGCAGCACCGATGGCGACACGGTGATGAAGTGGCTGAAGGCCAATCCGGTGAACGACTTCTTCGTGAAAGACGGCAGGATCCGCGCCGACGGCCTGATGGTGCACGACATGTTCCTGATGCAGGTGAAAGCGCCCGCGGAATCGAAGGGGCCTTGGGATTACTACAAACTGGTGGCGCGCGCGCCGGGCGACCAGATCTATACCTCGCCGGCCGAATCGACCTGCCGCCTGATGAAACCCTGATCCCGCGCGGGTCATCCCTGGAGGAACCAGCATGACAGTGAAAAACCCCGTCCCGGCGGACATCGGCGCCCTGCCCGTGGACCTGTCGGGCAAACGCGTCATCGTCACGGCGGGCGCGGCCGGCATCGGCGCCGCCATCGCCGGCGCTTTCGCGGCGCGCGGCGCGCGGGTGCATGTGTGCGATGTGGACGAACAGGCGCTGGCGGCCTGCCCGCATCCCCATTCGCGCGCCGACGTGAGCCGGCGCGATGAGATCGAGCGCTACATGGGCGAGGCGCTGTCGCACCTGGGCGGACTCGACGTGCTGGTGAACAACGCCGGCATCGCCGGGCCGACCGCCGGCATCGGCGACATCGCCCCGCAGGACCTGGACGCGACGCTGGACATCAACCTGGCCGCGCAGTTCCATACCGTGCGGCATGCGCTGCCGGCGCTGCGCGAGGCGGGCGGCGGCAGCATTATCAATATCAGCTCGGTCGCCGGCCGCATGGGCGTGCCGATGCGCACGCCCTACGCCGCCACCAAGTGGGGCGTGGTCGGCCTGACCCGTTCGCTGGCGGTGGAACTGGGCGGCTACGGCATCCGCGTCAACGCGCTGCTGCCGGGCCTGGTGGCGGGGCCGCGCATCGACCGCGTGATCGCGGCCCGCGCCCGCAACATGGGCGTGACGGTGGCCGAGGAAACCCGGCTCGAACTGGCCGGCGTCAGCCTGGGGCAGTTCGTGCGCGCCGCTGACATCGCCAACATGGCGCTGTTCCTGGCGAGTCCCTTCGGCGCGATGGTCAGCGGACAGGCCATCAGCATCGACGGCGACCTGCAATCGCTGCCGTGGCAACCGCCCGCGGACTGAAGGTCTTCCCCTGCCGCACCGGGGCGCGCGGCCACCGGCGCTCGGCGCCCGGCGCCTAAGCGAGCAACTGGATCGTTTGCTCGTACACCCCCCGTTGCCGTTCGCGGGCGGCCGCGTGCAGCGCCTCGACCAGGCGCTCGCTCGGCTCCTGGCTGGCCGCCTCGTTGCGCGCGATCAACACGAAATCGAACCACTGGCGCGAAGCCAACGGCAGCGCCACCAATTCCGGGTAGGCTGTCGCGATATCGGCCGCCGACAGCGCGTTGACCATGCTGACACCGCGCACCGCGCATACGGTGCCCGCCAGCAGCGACATATGGGCCCGCATGCCGGAACGCAACTGCATCGACTCGGCGATGTCGCCCTGGGGCATGACGTAGTCGGACCACAAGGGCTGCACGTAGCTATCGGGGCGGATGTCGCCGACCCTCACGGCATCGCCCCGCGCAAGGCAATGCTCGCGATGCACGATGGCCATGACCTCGGTGCGCAGGAAGGGCCGGAACGCCAGCCGCGCGCTCTGCTGCGACACCGCCCCCAGCCCGAAATCGGCGCGCATGGTGTCGACGGCGCTGATCGCCTGCACCGATGACTCCAGGTCGAGCGAGAACGGCCTCGTGCCATTGGCTTTAAGGTAGCGGCGCACCGCGTCGGGCGCGTAGGAAAGCGCCAGCGCGGGCGAGCAGGCAATGCGCAGCCCGCGGCCGCCGAACTGCTCGATGCTATGCAGCGCCTCGTCGATGCGCACCAATTCATCCAGCACGAACTTGGCCTCGCCGTACAGGTACTGGCCGGCCTCGGTGGGCCGCAGCGTCTTGTGGGAGCGGTCGAACAACTGCACGCCGGTCGACTGTTCGAGCCGCGAGATGGCGTGGCTGACCGCCGGCTGCGTGAGGTGCATGGCCTGCGCGGCCTGCCGGGTGGATCCGGTCATGACCACGGTGTAGAAGATGCGCAGGTCGTGGATGTTGAAATTGCGTTTCATGCGGCGTCGCGGCTCCACTGTTGGCGCGGAGGCTCGCTCCGCCCGATGCCTGATTCTAGGTCGAGAAGACCGCCAAGGGCTGGCGGGCCGGACGGGCAACCGTCCGGTATCCGCGAATCGCCGTCACACCTGGTCTTCGGAGTAGATGCCCGCCGAGATGGTGGCGCTGCCCACGAACATCTCGCCATACAGCACCGGCACGGGATTGCCCTGCGCCGTGGTGTTAACCGGGCCGTTGAAGTTGTACGACGCGCCGTTATTGGGCCCGTCCTTGACGCTCAGGGCGCGCTGCTGCGGCGTGAGCAACTGCACCACGCCGCCCAGCGTCATGGCCAGGCCCATGGTCATCAGCGAAGTGCTGGCGCCCGCCCACAACGCGACGTTGATGCCGGGGATGAAGGACGCGACGATCATCGCCACGCCCACCACCACCTGCATCAGGCCGCCACGCTTGGCGCCGGTGGGCATGGGCGCGATGCGGATGTCTTCACGGCCCGCAGGCCGCGCCAGTTCGCTTTCCTCCAGGTTGCGGCGGCCGAGGAAGCAGGCGTAGCGCACTCCCCGGGATTCGCTGTCGAGCAGGCGGGCCTCGAAGCCGGGCAGCAATACGCACAGTGCGCGTACCGCTTCGGCGGTGCTGGAGACGGCCAGCCGGTGCAGCCGGCCGAACTCCGCGCCCAGCCGGCCGTAGAGGCGGACGGTTGTGAGGGGTTGGGTCATGCCTGGCTCTCCGGCAGTCCTTGCGGCGCGGCCGCGGCGTCGGCCGGCTTCGGGTAGCGCTGCTTGACGTTATGACATTGCGCCACCCAGCTCGTCACCTCGTCGGGCAGCGCCTGGCCCGACGCCAGCAGGTGCGCGGCGAACTTCATGATCGCGTCGAGCTGGTCGCCGATGGCGGGATAGGCACGGGCGCGCAGCGGCGCGTAGGGTTCATAGTGGCGGATTTTCAACAGTGAACTCCTTGTTCAGATAGGGCCAGGCTTCGACGGTGACGTGAAATGTGCCGACATGCTCGAAAGACAACTCGGCGACTGTATCAGTGCAGGCGTACGCCGACTTACCGACATGGATGGTGCACGGCACCGGCAGCGCCGACAGCGTGTGTTGCGACAGAATGGCGGGGGACGCCGGCCTTTCGACGATGGCGCCTTCCCGTACGTAGTAGCGCTCCGAATCCGACGCGCCTTCCACGAAGGGAACCCCCGTGACCTCGGATGTCGCCTCGACACTGGCACGAGGCCCGCGCATGACGCCGGTTATCTGGCCGGTCGAATCGTAAAATGATGCAGTAAACATGCTCTTACCTCTTCACCATGAGAGCGATGAAACGAATGTCGGCGTTGTTGCTCACCGAGTTCGACGAGACCACGGTAATTTCCGTGTTGCCTGCGCGAGCCTGGCCAATAGCGATAGCGGTTACCGGCAGGCTGTAGTACTCAATCGGTTGCCAGCCATCACCGCTCCCGCTCTGCCAGGATGTCTGCATGCCAGCGGCTTCCTCCTTCATTTCGCCATTGACGTAGATGCGAAGATTCGACGTAGTCGCTGGATACCCTCCTCGGTACGCAATCACCACCACCGGTCCTTCCACGTTGCTGTTGATGATTGCCGTACCGCCCTTCTTGCCGGACCACGATACGGGAATCGTCACCGCATTCCCGGCGATCGACAACGTATCCACCTGCGCATCGTGAATATTGGCGCGCTTGATATACGCCTGGCCCACGTTGGCAAGTTGCGCGGCAATCGTATTGACATCGATACGCTGCGCACTCATCACCCCGGCATTGATCTTCTCCGCACTCAAGCTCCGGATCATCGCATTCGTGATCTTCGCCGAACCGATCAAGGCGTCGTTGATGAACGTCTGCCCGTTCTCGATCACGAACGGCGTGGTCGTCGCGCCGTTGGCCACGTTCAGCAGCGCCAGCCGGTCGGCCTGGAAGTACACCGAGGTCTGCATCTGGCCATCCGGCTGGGAGTAGGCGCCCAGCGACATGCCCGCTGCGTAGATCTTGTTGTCCTTCGTGACCTGGGCCTTGATGCTCCAGGTGGCCTTGAGCTGGCCGTCGACGTCCACCAGCGCATTGCGCGTTTCCTGCACGCCGGCGGCCGCGCCGTTGGCGGTCGCCATCACCGTGTCGACGCGCGCGGACAGCGCCCCATCGGCATCGGCCCGCTTGGTCTCCTCCGCCGTGATCGCTGCGCGGGTCTCGTCCAGGCCGGTGGTCAGGCCATCGATGGTGCCGGTCAGCTCCTGGGCCAGTTCGTCGCGGCTGATCTTGCCGTTCAGGTATTCCAGGATCTCGCTGGCTTCCCAACTGGACTCGCCCATCACGCCCTGGTCGCCCGGATACCAGGCGCCGATCTCGCCGTTCAGGGCAACGATTCGGCCCCAGAAGTAGAAGCGCTTGCCGGCCGCCAGCCCCATCAGGGTATGGGCGCTTTGCGGGAAGGCGAAGTCGCCCAGCTTGACGGCGCTGGCGCGGTCGTCGGACGCGCTGTACCAGATCTCGGTGCGCTGGGCGGTGAAACGCCCTTCCGGAAAGGCCCAGCGCAGGTCGATGCCGAATACCAGCGGTTTGGCGGCCAGCAGCGCCAACGCCGGCGGCGGCGCGATGTCGCCTTCCAGCATTGTCTCGGTGGAGTTGACCCACACCGACGAGATGTCCGACACGTTGATCGCCCGCACCCGCGCCACGTAGGCGCCGGCGCGGATATCCGGCAATTCCAGCGTCAGCGCGCCGGTGCGGCCCGCTTCGACCCAGTCGGAATTGTCGCGCCGCCACTGCACCTGGTACGCCACGGCCGACGGCGCCGCGTCCCAGCTAATGACGCCGACGTGCCGCGCCAGGCCCTGGTCGATCACCGAGCGCGAGGCCAGGCGGATGTTCACAGGGGCCGGTTGCACCGACGGCGGCACGACGGTGATCGGCTTGGGATCGAGTCGCGTGCCGAAATCGACGTTGTCGAACTTGCCGGGTTCGTGCTGCACGGCGGCGATCTCGGCCACCAGGCCTTCCTTGCGCTTGACGCTCAACACGCGGAACGTCTGCGCCGACAGGGCCTCGGACTCCAGCGTCCACACGCACTCGGCCTGCGGCGCCTGCGAGAACGGCGTGGTGACCGTGATGTGCAGCACCGTGCCGGGCAGGCCGACCAGGTCGGCGGTCAGCTCGGTCGAGTCCACCGTGAAGACGGTGTTGTCCACGGTCAGGCCGGTGCCCACCGCGGTCGCCACCACGCGGGTCTCCGACAGGCCGTTGGGCAGGTTGACGGTCAGGCGGTCGCCCGGCCGCACGCCGAGTTCGGCGTCAACCGTGACCTGCGTCGCCGAGCCTTCGCGGATGCGGCCGCCGATGCGGCGGCCCGCCAGATGCTGGTCGGCCACGCGAATGACGCTGCCCGGCCGCACACGGCAGGCGTCCAGGCCCACCGAGAACGTGACCGAGCGCGTCTCCAGGTTGGAGGTCAGCAGCATCCACTTGCCGATCCGGTGCGCCTGGCCGCGCGAGGTGCAGCCGAACCCGGTCACTTCCACCTGCTGAATGCCGTAACGCGCAATGCCCTCGCGGTTCTCGACATACTCGACCTTCTGGCGACCCATCTCGGACATGTCGTTCCAGGACACCAGCGCCACCGTATAGCGCGTGGTCAGCGCCGAGCCGACGTAGTTGAAGCGCCCATCGACCACGTTGGCCGACGAGAAGGTGTAGACCGGATCGCCCGGCATGTCGGCCGAGGCGAACACGGCGGCGTTGGCCCAATAGGCCATGCCGCGAAAGATCGAGGCGAAGTCCTGCACTACCCGGTAGGCATCGGCCGCTTGTTGCAGGTAGACGTTGCAGGTAAAGCGCGGCTCCTTGCCGCCGAAGCCGTCATCGACCATCTCGTCGCAGTAGCGGCCTATCTGGTACAGGCCCCACTTGTCGAGCCAGCCCGCCGGCACGCGCGTGCCCAGGCCGTAGCGGTCGTTGCTGATGAGGTCGTAGAACACCCACGCCGGATTGTTGGTCCAGGCCAGCTTGAAGGTGCCGTCCCACACGCCGTCATAGCGGCGCAGGTCCGGGTGATAGTTGGACGGCACCCGGATGATGCGGCCGCGCACGTGATACGCGCGGGTGGGAATGCTCTGGAACTGCGACGCGTCGATCTTGATGCCCACCAGCGCCGACATCGGATAGCGCAGCTTGGCGTCGACGATCTCGGTGACCGTGTCCACCACGGTGCGATCCGAGATGGTGTTGCTGTTGGCGTTGGGCGTCACGCGGCGCACGCGCACGGTCCAGCCCTGGCGCGCGCGCGGCAGCTCGATGCGATGCGAGCGCGTATAGCGCTGGGTGGTCTTGCCGTCGAACGCGGTCGACAGCACCGTCTGGTAGCCGGCGCCGTCGGTGTTCAGCTCGATCACGTATTCGACGCGGTAGCCGTTGATGTCGCCGTTCTTGGTATCCGCGCGGCTCAGGCCTTCGACCGCCAGCGTGACGCGCACGGCCGAGGCCTGCAGGTTGGTGAACAGACGCGTCCACGGCTGGCTCGACTTGAGCTCGGCGTTGATGCCGATGGTGTTTTCCGACGCGGGAAAGCCGGGCAGCGGCTCCTGCAGCTGCGTGCCGGTGCGAAAGTCGATCGACGCGCCGGCGAAGTTCAGCGAGCCGTCCTCGTTGGCCACGGGCGTGCCGTTCAGGTAGACATCGCGCAGCGCGTTGTCCATGCCGTGCACGGGGCCGTAGATCTCGCCTTCGCCCAGCAGGTCGATGACGCGCGCGTAGGCGGTGCTGTGCAGGCTGTCGGGCGATTCCACCGGCGTGCGGCCGCCGCCGCCGCCCTTGCCCTTGTGGCCGACAAGGCCCCGGCCCTCGGCCAGCGGCTTGCCGCCAAAAGAAAAGGCGCCCGCGGGCGCCCTGTTCCTGATGCGATGTCGTTGTTTCATACCTGGTCTTCCGAATAGATGCCCGCGGAGATCGTGGCGCTGCCGACGAACATTTCCCCGTACAACAGCGGCACGGGATTGCCCTGTGCCGTCGTGTTGACGGGCCCGTTGAAGTTGTAGGAGGCGCCGTTCTCCGGCCGATCCCTGGCGCTGAGCAGCCGCTGCTGCGGCGACAGCAGTTGCGCGACGCCGCCCAGCATCATCGACAGGCCCAGCGTGGCCGTGGCCTGAATCATGCCCCCCGCCGTGAACGCCGCCGTCAGGCCGCCGCTGTAGAACGCCGCCGCGGCGATCAACGCCGCCCCCAGTACCGTCTGGAACAGGCCGCCGTTCTTGGCGCCCGCCAGCACCGGCGCGATGCGGATGGCATCCGCGCCCACTGGATATCCCAATTCGTCTTCCGACAGATTGCGGCGGCCGGCAAAGCAGGCAAAGCGCACGCCGCGTTGCTCGCTGTTCGCGAGCGCGCGTTCAAAGCCCGGCAACAGGGCGCACAGCGCCCGCACCGCCTCGGCCGGACTGGCCACGGCCAGACGGTGCTCGCGGCCGAAGCGCGCGCCCAGCCAGCCGTAGAGCCGGACCACTCGTGTCCTGTCGTTCATGTCTTTTCTCCATGGCGCAACACCACCCGGGTGGCTTCACGCCAGAATCCGCCGTACACGACTCGCTCGGAGTCGCGCCCATACAGGTGATGCAGCATCGCGTCGGGCAGCGGAAACAGGTCCGGCGCTTCGCTCAACGGCTGCGCGCCGAGGAAGACGCCGGCATGGTTGGCGCGGTCCGAACGCACCTGCATCACCACCACGTCGCCCGGCGCCAGCGCTTCATGCGGCTGCAGCGGGCGAAAGCCCGCCTCGGCGTAGTGATCCATGTACAGATCGCCGGCGCGGCCAGGTTCCCACCAGCCATCCTCGCGCGGGAAGTCCGGCAGGGTGATGCCGCGTTCGCGCGCATACCAGTCGCGCACCAGCGAATAGCAATCGAGCACGCCGTGGGCGAACTGGCGCCCCAGCAGCGGCGCCTGGAAGCCCTCCGGCGTGAAGCCGCGGATCTCGCCGGCCTTGACCTTGCCGTCCAGATCCTTGGCCACGGCAACGATGTACCAGGGCAGGCCGGAGGCCTCGCAGGCCACCCGGTCGGCTTCGCTGGGCAGCGCCGCCGCATCCGGGTGCGAGTGCACCACGGCCGTGATCCGGCCGCTTTCCTCGGCCGCCGCGTAGTCCTGCGCCGACATGACGAAGTGCTCTTCGCTAGCGGCGGTATTGCGGCACGGCACATACCATTCGCGTCGGCCCGCCTTGACCACCAGCCCGCAGCATTCCTGCGGATACGTCGCCACGCCATGGGCGCGGATGGCCTGCATCGTGCGTTTGAGCATGGCTATCCCCTGACCAGGTCGGCGGACGGAAAGCCGCCGAAGTTGATGACTTCGTATTCGCCGAAGCGCTTCTTGCAGTCGGACATCAGGCCCGAACAGCGGTCCAGCGTCGGATCGCTGACCGGCTTGCCATCCAGGTCGAACATGCGGCTGCCGGTGTAACCGCAGTAGGGACCGCGATAACCGCCCTTGCGCAGCCACGAGCACACGCCGGCGATGATCGGCCGGTCGGGCAGCTTCTGGCCGTTGAAATCCAGCGCGCTAGAGAGCGAGAATTCGACCACCTCGGCGGTTTCGGCGGTCTTTTGCTGCACCAGCCAGACTTCCTGCGGCAACTCTTCCTGCGGATCGGCGGTGGGATTGCCCTGCGGGAAATTGACCGCATCCAGATACTTCCCGAGCGTGCGACGCACCACCACGCGCGCGCCCACCAGGTCGTCCAGGTGGACGCAAAGCGCCGAGATCACGCCCACCACCGGCTTACCCTTGTCGTCCTGCCCAATGTTGCCCACGGACAGCGTCGGCGAGGGCTGCTGGCCCTCTCCCACCAGTTCGAACCCTTCGGCGCGGATGGCCCACGGATCGTACTGCTGCCCCTGCCACCAGATGGGTCCCACTTGCGTGTAGCCATGGAAACGCAGGACCTGGCCGCCGATGGCCGTCGCATCCAGCTCGAACAGCTCGACCAATGCGCCGACTTCCAGCTTTTGAACGTCTGAATAAATACCCATTGCTATTCCTCTTCAGCCTGCCGTGGCGGTTGTCCGGACTCGCCGTCCCCGCCACGCAGGCGCTCGACCTGTCTGGTCAGTTCCTCGATACGCCGGTGCATTTCCTGCATGGCGCAGACCATGCGCGCGACCAGCTTGGAGCTGTCGACGCCTTGCAGCTTCATGCGTGGCGCGGCGCCGTGGACATCGGTCATGACCGCGTCCTTTTCGCCCGACACGGCCAGCGGCGCCACTTCCTGCAGTTCATGCGCGATGAAGCCATCCTGCGCGCTGTCGTCCATCACCATCCGGAACGTGCGTGGCCGCATGCGCAGCACGGACCGCAAGGCCCATGCGCCGTCCATATCCTCGATGTCGTACTTCACGCGGTAGTCCGACGTGGTGTTGTACGAGGTTGCCGACGGCGAGGTCTGGATGGTGCCCACCAGCCCGCCTGCGGCGTTGGTGAACACGATTGGCGACGTGTTGTCCGCCTGCGGGCTATACAGCGTGCCGAAGCGGCTGCCGCCGCCTTCGAAGTTGATGGCCTGCCGCACCAGGTAATTGCGGCTGTATTCCGCGCCCAGGACCCAGGTGGCGGCGGTGTTGATGCGTCCGCAGTCATAGCCGATGACTTCGAATATCAGCGGCTGGTAGGCGCCCGTCCCGGTTCTGCCGCTGGTGATGTACGAGCCCGACGGAAAGCATTGCAAGGACAGCACGCTGGCGTTGGCGCCGCTGTCCTGCCACACGTTCACGCGGCTGCCCGCGGCGGCGGTGCCGGGTGCGACATTCAGGTTGCCCGTGCCCGACAGGCTCTGGAAAACCCCGCCCGCATTGGGACCAAAGCCCATCGCGCCGCGGACTTTCCAGGCGGCGGAATCAAACACCAGGTCCTGCGCCACGCTCGGATCGTATTTCGCGTAGGCCGTTCCATTCCAGCGGTGCCAGCCCGCGCCGTCGACGTAGATGTCGCCACAATCCGCGGTCGGCATCTGCAGCGCATTGCTCCAGCTACCCACGGCGCGCCACGGTTGCCAGCCGCCGTTGGTGGTGTTGCCGTGGCGCACATAGCGGCGCGGCTTCTGGCCGGTGAAGAGCACCGACACTTCCTGGCAAACGATCCCCGCCGACAACCAATAGACATTCATGTAGCCGACATTGACGGCGGCGCTGGGCGGCCAGTTCGATCCGGCCGACATGGGCGTCGCCGCTCCCCAGGTGTAGAACGTGTTGTCCGAGACCAGCGTGTTGGCGTCCGTCGCGGCGGTCAGGTAGACATGCGTCATCGCCTGATCGGCGCGGGCCTGTTCGAACCACGGCCCCCAGGTGGCGACGCCCGCGCTCTGGAAACGGTTGCGGATGAACTTGCGCGGATTGGCCAGCGTATAGGTGGTGTACTCCTGGTACACCGCGTTGTTGCTGCCGGTACCGAATTTCACCGACAGCAGGCCGGCCAGCGGCGCGGGATAGTTCGCCCCGGCCGCCGCGGCCGCATTGGTGTTCTGGCTGTAGTCGCCCGGCGTAGCATAGGTATCCAAGTCATCCGCAGCGCCCAACGGCCGCGCGTTGACGCCCGGGATCTGCGCCTGCGGCACCTTGCCGGCAGCGTCCAGTGTGGCAATGCCGCCCGGCGCTGCCAGTTGCCCTGAATCGACGCTGGCCACCCAGGGCGACCAGGTTCCGGTGATCAGCGAACGGTTATATACCTTGTTGCCATTGCCGGCGTAATACACCTGGCACACCCCGGAGGTAACGCTGGCGCCGCCCTGGGGCGAGGCAGACATGACCAGCAGGTAGCCCGACTGTCCGACCGGAAAATTGCTGCCCCCGGCCGCGATCGCCGACGAGGCGACGGCCCACAGGCCCCGTTGCGTATAGCTGTTCAGATCCTGCGCGGCCGCCATCGATCCGGCATAGGACACCACGGTCGAGACGTCGGTCAGTTCCTTCCAGGCGGACCAGGCGGTCGCCGACACCCGCACGCGCCAGAAGCGCTGCATGGCGGCCGCAACATTGGTGCGAGTGGTGTAGACCTGCGCCACCGGCGTGCCGGTGGCCGTGACTTCAAGAAAGCCGACGTTGGCCACCGGATAATTGGCGCCCGCCGTGGCCCCGGCGATGGCGGACTGATAGAACGAACCCGGCGTGGCGTAGTCATTCAGATCGTGCGCGGTCGTCGGCAGGACGGCCGCAAACGCGCTCGGGATCTGCGCCACGGGCACCTTGCCATTCGCATCCAGCGTGGCCAGACCATTGGCGGCCCCTTTCTGCGACAGCGCCGGCAACTCCTGCCAGGCGGCCCAGATGCCACCATAGAACGAACGCCAGAAACGACGCGAATAGGTGCCCGACCGGTACTGGGTGTATTCCTGGTATACGAACAGGCCGTCCGCGGAAGCCGCCACTTCCAGCAGGCCGGCGTTCGCGATCGGATAGTTGCTGCCCGTCAACGCGTTGGCGTTGGCACCCTGATGATAGCGTCCGGGGTTGGTCAGCGTGTTCAGGTCCACTGTCGCGCCAAGCGTCGACGCATTCCACAGGCCAGCCAGTCCGGACTGCACGTCGGCGAAGTTCGCGTTCACCTTCTGCATGGCCACGCGCAGCGGATCGCCCGCCTGGTCGTTGTCGGTCTTGCCGACATTGATCGCTTGTAGGGTTGCCATGGTGTCAGGGCCTGAAGACTTGTTGGAAGGTCACGGCCAGCGAGTACATCTCGCCGCCCATCGCGGTCAGGTCGTAATCCGTCGCGGTGTAGTAGCCCGGCTCGCCCAGCGGCGGTTGCCACTGGAAGGCCCGATACCCCTGGTGCCGGTCCAGGAATGCCACGATCGGCCCGACCTGCGCTCCCGAGCCGGAGAACTGCAGCGGCCACGAGGCCACTTTGTTGTTGATGCCGTCGGCCGCGGTCTGGCGGTAGCCATCGCCGAACTGCGCGCTCAGCACGCGAAACTTGGTCCGCCCTTGCGGATTGACGCGCGGCGACCAGGTGAAGGTTTCGATTGCCATGATCATGCCCCCGCTAAACGGTTGTTGTTGGCTTGCCAGGCCAGGCCGCCCTGGCGATACGATTGCGTCATGCGGCGGTCCACAAGCTGGGTGACGTATTCGCCGATCTGCTGGCCGAACTGCTGCCACCCGCCCTCGCCCGATTCGCTCGAGGAACTGACGTTGCCGTCCTGCACGTAGACATTGACGGATACCCCGCCGGCGGTCTGGCCCGTGTCACCGCCCACATTCGGGAAGGCGGCGCGGATGCCGAGCGAGCCGTCGGCGCCGCGATGCAGCGGCATGATGGCCTCGGGGCCGGCTTCGCCCATGACGCCCATGGGGAAGGCGACGGGGCTGGAGACCATGCCGTTGGTGAAGGCATTGCCCTTGGCGTTCAGGGAAACGGGAAACGCCTGGGCCACCGATGGCACGATGGCGCTGGCGGTACTTGCGCCACCCGAACCGAACAACCCAGCAATGAAGCCGCCCGCCTGGCCAATCCAGCCCCCCAGGCCGCCCGAACCCGACATGAATTCCTTGCCCAGCAACGTCTCCATGAGCTGGGCGGAGGCGGCCGATGTCACCATCTTCGCCACGTTGTCCAGGAACGACAGCCCCATCTTGTCGAATTTCTCGGAAACGAAGTCGTACATCTTGGTGCCCAGGATGTCCTGGATCTTGCCCGCACCGTTGCGCGCCGATTCGAGCAGCTTGTCGTTCACCTTCGCCATGAAGTCGCCGTCTTTCTCGACGAGTCCGAGATTGCGCCGTTCCTTGTCGTACTTGTCCTGGCTCAGCCTGCCGTCACCTAACGCCTCATCTAGCGCCGCCTGCTTCTGGCGTTTCTCCTCGCTGGCGGCCGCGTTGGGATTCACGAGGCTCTGGATATACGCGCTCATCTTCACGTCGTTGCGCTGCTTGTCCAGATCCAACGCGCCGACCATCAGGCTGATCTTGTCACCAATGCTCTCGCCCGAGAACCTGCCGATGCTGGCCTCGACCTCCATCTTCCCGACTTCGGTATCCACGCCCAGCATCGCGCCGGCCTTCTTCATTTCCGCCAGCGCCTGCTCGACCGCCTCGGACCGGATCGCCTGGGCATGCTTGTTCAGCGCGTCCGTCGACTTTTTCTTGCCGTCGGTGCCCTTGTCGGTGGTGTCGTTGCTTTTCTGGCACACGGTCGCGGCCCGCGCAACGGCGCTCTCCCATGCCCGCCGGGCCGCCGCATTGCGATTGAGCTCGAGGGTGTTCTGTCTGAGCGCCCTGTTTTCCGCCTCGATATTCGCGGCGTTATTGTTGTTTGCCATGGTCCTATACCTCACATAGATCCGCCTCCGGCCCGCTCGCGCGGGCCGGACACGTCGTCAAGACCCCTTCTTGACCTTCGACATCAGGAACGCCTTCAACGCGTCCGCCCCCGCTTCGGCGGGAGGTTCCTCGTCTTGCGCGCCCCAGCGCACCAGCATGTCGGCGGCGCGCACCTTGCCCCCCGCCGCGCGCGCCACCGTGGCGGCCAGGCTGGCCGTGAGCACGTCGGCCCGGTCGTCGCCCAACGGAGACGTGCGGTCCCACTCGCGCCACAGCGACACTTCATGGGTGTCGATGGTGTCCATCAACTCGCCCAGCGTGCGCCCCAGTCGAAGCGCCAGGACCATCAGGAAACGGAGGTCTGGCGTTTCCTGGAGGGCTTTTTTGCGCGCTCCTGCGCCCCCTCCCCGAGGTTGCCCAGCTCGATCGCCTTGGCCACCAGCGTGGCGTGCGCCAGCCCGTAGGCCGCGGCCACGACGTCAACGTCTTCGTCGTCGAAGACGCGGCGCGGCCCCTGCTCGGTCTGCTCGAACAGCGTGCGCACCAGCAGGCTGGCCGAGGCGCGGGTGTAGTCCACGCCCGGCGCGTCCAGCTTGGCGCGCACCACCTCGTTGTCCTCGCCCGGCACCACGCCCGCGGCCGCCCAGATCGCGCGGATATGGAACAGGTGATCGCCGGCGCTGGGCGCGCGCACGATGACGCGGGCGTCCTGCCATTGCGGCACGGTCAGGGTTTCGTGGGCGAAGCCGGCCAGCGGATCGACCGCCAGGCCGCGCAGGCCAGCCGCGCGCGCGGAGGATTTGATCGACGTGTCCGTCATGGCGTTCAGCCCCCGTTGGCGGGCGCGTCGGTCAGCTTGACGGCGCCGGTGACACGCACGTTGAACGTGGCGGACACGACGTTGTCCAACTGGCCTTGCCACTGGTATTGCGTCACCAGGCCGAGGAACTCGAACTTGGCGCCGTCGGCGAAGGTCACGCGGAAGGCGCGGGTCTTCTTGTCGCTGCGCGCGGCCACCAGCGCCTTCTGGGCGGGATCGCCAGCCTTCCAGTTGCCGGCCATGCTGAAGGTGCCGCTGTCGTCCAGGCCCAGGGCGTATTCCTTGGCGGTGGACTTGAGCACGGTGACGTCGATCTCGGTGGTCTGGCCGCCCTGGAAGTTCGGGTCCTTGATGGTGATGGCCAGATCGGCATACGTCAGGCCGGCGGCGCCCAGGTCTTCGGTAGCCGTGGTCGACACTTCCAGTTGGGTGCCCTGCGTTTGAACGAATTGCGAAACGGTAGTACCTGCCATTGCAGACTCCAAAAAAAAAAAGCCCGCCAGAGGCGGGCAATAGTGGCGTTTCCGGGAATCCGGAGCGGCCATGAAAAAGCCCCGCGGCGATTGCCGAGGGGCTTGGTCGATACGTTCAGATTTTCTTCGGGCGCAACTTGGCCCGACGACTCAATTATGCGGACGTGGTCCGCGCACCGCAAGCCTTTGCGCGATCGGCGTGTCGCACCTGCGGCGCCGTCACTAGCCCGCGCCGGCGCAACGCCGGCAGCAACGCGACCTTGGCTTCCTGATAGGCGGCGTGCTGCTGCTCGGGCGTCAGGCGCGGATTGCTGAAGACGCGGGCGCCGGCCGCGCGGTTGCCGGCGTGCACGCCGATGGCCGAGCGCTGCTGCCACGGCAGCTCGTCGATACACAACTCCGTCTGCTCGCCGCGCGCGGCGGCCAGGCGGGCGTCGACGTCCTCGTCGTCATAGGCCTCGTCGGCCGTCATGCCGCGCGCGAATGCCGATACCCGGCCCACGCCCAGCTTGGGCCGGTAGCCGCGGCTCCATTGGTACCACTCCATGATCAGCGCTTCGACCTGATCCGATTCTTCCCGCGTCATGTTCTGCCCCTTCTGATTCTGGCCCTGCGCCGCTTGCGACCGGCCGGCCCGCTCCGCCGGCCGCGGCGCAAAGGAGCGCGCGATGGCGGCGCCCGCCTGCGATGCCGCCGCGACCCAGCCCTGCGGGGCCTGCAATGCCATGTTTCCTGCCTGATTCATTCGCCGCTCCTTGCCGTTGAGTTCGATGCCGGCGTCCGTCGCTGGCGGACCCTGCCGGGTTGGCGCCACCCGGGCGCCGGGGTTGCGGACCGCCGCTGCGGGGGTCCGTATGGATGAGGAAGAGAAGCCCTTCGGTAGCGATACGCTACCCACGCTTCCGTCTGATAACAGCACACATTTTGGGTGATCCATGACTGGAATTCTACAAGTGTATAATCTCGATTTCAACACTTGTTGTTGCACAATTTTCCACAACTGTTTAGCGTCGACACCATGGCTCTCGGAAAACAAATCAGGCGCTATCGCGCCGCTCTCGGTCTCACCCTGGAACAGCTCGAAGCGCGCACCGGCGTGGGCGTGGGCACCATCGCCGCGCTCGAGGGGCGCGACAGCGAACGCTCGAAGTACGCGGCCCGCCTGGCGGCGGGCTTGGGGCTGTCACTCGAGCAACTGCTGGACGAGTCGGCGCAGTATCCGCCGGACATCGTGCTGGCCGATGCCGGCGGCGGCGATGCGCCGCCCGTGGATGTCGGCGCGGGCGACGATCTGCGCATCCCGCGCTTCGATACCGGCGGCGCCATGGGCGCGGGCGTGGAGCTGCGCGACCAGCCCGGCGTGATCCAGAGCCTGCGCGTCAGCCAGGAATGGCTGCACAAGAACCTGCGCCACTACACCGCGGCCGCCAACCTGTGCGTGGTGACGGGTTTCGGCGACAGCATGCGGCCCATGTACAACCCGGGCGATCCGCTGCTGGTGGACCTGGGCGTGGTCAAGGCGGACGTTGACGGCGTGTTCTTCTTTCGCGTCGGCAACGAGGGCTTCATCAAGCGCCTGCAGCGCATTCCCAGCGCCAACGGCCTGCTGATCCGCGCCAAGTCCGAGAACACCAAGTACGACGCCTGGGACATCACCGAAGACATGGACCTGCAGATTTTCGGACGCGTGTTGAAGGTGTGGCGCAGCGAGGATCTCTGACGCCGCCCGGCGGCGTCAAGCGGGCGGGCGGCGCGCGGCGGCAAGATGGAAGCGGCCTCGCACGCCACCGCCCGGGCGTGTGCGCTACAGTCCGGCGCGCCGCGGTTGCGGCGATTGCCAGCTTCCGTCCAGCAAGGCCGGTTTGGGCCAGTAGTAACGCAGCGTGATCGTGAAAGGCCCCGCCGGCGCAGACAGCCAGTTGGCCTCGCTGCCCTTGCCGGGCGACTGAGGCTGGATGTGCAGCGTCAGCCCGCCGTCGCGATCGCGCTTGAGCGCGGGCAGCATCGCCGAATCGACCCGCGTGCGCCGGGCGGTGTGAGGCGCCTGCGCGGCCCCGGCCGTGCGCTGCAGCGTCACCGACCAGAACGCGTTGACCGGCGGCAAGGCGCGCGGCGCGAACCGCAGCACATACGGCTGGGCGCCATCCAGCGGCTGGCCCGTGGCGTCGGTGGCCAGCACCGCCGTGATCGATTCTTCGCGGCTGTCCGTGCCCAGGCCGACCTGCGCGCCGGTGGCGCGCGCCAGATAGTCGTTGCCCAGCGTGCGGCGGTCGCCGAACAGCGTATCGGCCTTGCCGTCCAGCGCCAGGCGGCGCTTGTCGATCTCGTTCTGGCCGTCGTGCATGCCTTCCTGCATGACCTGGCGCAGGCGCGGATTGCTGCCGTCCGTGACCGCCGGCGCGCCCGGCCGGATGCGCATGCTGTCGAGCCGCTTGCGCAGCGACTTCTCGCTGTGCGCCACCGGCGCGAACTGCAGCAGGAATCCCAGCTCGTTGTAGAACTCGAGCGAGGTACGCATCTGCGCTGGCGCTTCAGGCGCCAGCCAGTCGACCGCGGCCGCCGTGGGCGGCGCCTTCTTCAGATAGGCCGAGAGCGGCTGGATGCGGTAGCCGGCCTCGATGCGCCTGACGCTGGCCTGGTCCGCGGACGAAAAACGCTGGATGCGTCCCGAAAGGCTCACCAGCTCGGTTTCGGCGCGGAGCACCGCGGCCATCCCCTTGGGCGCGGCGCCGCTCCAGCGTGGCCCCGCCACCAGATACCTGCCGCCGCCATTGCCCGTCGCGCGGCTGCCGATGTAGGCGAAGTTGAAGCCATACAGGTCGGTCAACCGCAACGCGTGGTAGCGCCTGGCTTCCATCGGCGGCACGCTGATGACGACGGGCTCGGCGCGCAGATCCAGCACGGCCGAAAACTGCGGCGTGTCATCCGGCGACGGCTCGGCGCGCACAAGTGTGTTGAACGGCCCCCGGTAGCGGGGATTGCCCCGATCGATGCTGGCGGCATGCATGGCCTGATAGCTGGCCACCATGGGATAGCCGTAGACATAGGCTTCCTTGGCGATGCGGCGCGCCTCGGGCGCCGACACCCCGTCGATGCCAACGTACTGCGCCCCCGTCGCCGCGTCGGGCGAGGTGAAACTGCAGCCGGCCGCGGCGGTGCACAACATCATGACAAACAGGCCGCGAACAGAGCGGCTCGATCCAACGCCTGCGGGGCGTATGCGCATTCCATGCTCCAACACGGGAAGTGGTTGGCAACGCCCGGATGGCGGCAGCGTCGCGACCGAAAAAACAGTCGCGCAAATTCTGGCACATTTCGCCACGCTCGGGATAGCGCGCGCCGATGACGGCACGACTTTGCGCACCCCGCGCAGGCGCAGGTTGCTTGGCGCGCAACGCGAATTCGGTGAATCAGTCCGGCAAACGCAGGGCTTCCAACTGCCGCGGCGGAATCGGCGTGATCGCGCTTTCGGTGGCGGAGGCGTCGGTGGTCAGGTGCTGGATCAGGTCGAGCGTGGTCGAGCGGCGGGTCAGCATCAGGCAGGTGACTTCCGCGTCGGCCACGCGCGTGGCGTGCCAACAGCCGGGACGCATGCAGACGCCCTGCCCGGGATCGACGCGGAATGCCGCCAGCGTGTCCAGGTCGGGGCTGCCGTCGGCCGCGCTGCGGGCCACCACCTGGACGATGGCGCCGGTCAACGGCACGATCGCCTGCTGCGTCAGCAGGTGCTTTTCCAGGCTGGCGACATCGGGCGAAGCGCTGCGGTAGTTCACCCACAGCACCTCCGCGTCGCCGCCGGCCCCGGTATTGAAGACGTGCTCCTGCCAGAAGTCGGTGGCGTCGTTGCTGAACAGCGGCACGCCATTGCCCTGCGGGATCGGCTTGCCAAGCATCCAGCCATAGGATGCGAAGGCCTCGGCGGTCAGATCGTAGATAGGCAATGCGGCAACGCGGGTCATGGCTCGTCCTTGGCGGAAGGGGCAGTGGTGGTGCGCTTGGGAAATTCGGCGGCGTAGTCGAAATCGCCGCGCGCGATCGCCGCCAGGATGGCGGTGCGCCGTTCGGCGGCGCGCTTGAGGTTGGCGGCGGTCGGCTTGACGCGGATGCGCTCCACGCAATGGCGGCCCTGGTAGAAGAAACCGATCTCGATGGACGATTCGGATGCCGGCCGGACGCCGTCGAATCCCTTGCTCATGCCGACACCTACGCCGGATGCGAGCCGGCGCCCCTGGAAAGACCCGGATTATCGCAGTTTTTCGAGTATTCCAGCCGCGTCGCCGCCCTTGTCGTGCACGGCCTGGCCGGTCGGCGCACCAGACCGCGCTGCGCGGCATCGGGTGGCGCGGGCGCTCGTCGGACTGCAGGATCAGGATGCGCGGGTCGATGGTGCCGCGATCGGTGGTGCGCTGGCGCATATGGGCCACGGCCGCCGCGCCTTCCGTGGAGGCGGCCTTCGGCGCTGTTATAACGCCTATTGCCCTCACTCTGGAGACCGCCATGCCCACCGACCTGTCGTCGCAGTACGTCTTCCTGGACGCCGCCGGCCACGCCACCGCGCTGGCGGGCGGCGACGCCTTCTGGTCGCAACCGAAGGAGGACCTGGCGCGCTACGGCCGCGGCTGGCTGGTGTCCGAATACGCCTGCGCCCGCGACTGGCCGCAATGGGAGATGCATCCACAAGCCGACGAGATCGTGCGCCTGATGGCCGGCGCGGCCGATCTGCACCTGGAGGGCCCCGCCGGCGCGCGGGTCGTCCGGCTGCGGGCAGGCGATGCCTATGTGGTGCCGCGCGGCGCCTGGCATACGCTCAAGGTGGTGGAGTCCTGTCGCATCCTGCACATCACCATGGGCGCGGGCACGCAGCACCGGCCGGTCTGAAGCCCGCGCGGCCGCGTAGCGCCCCCGGGCGGCGTCCCGGCGCGGATCAGCCCGCCGCGACGGCGGCGCGGATGCGCGGTAGCTCGCGGTCGTCGATCGGCCAGTGCAGCGCCGCCGACAGCACGCCCAGCGCCATCGCGCCGATCCAGATCAGGTCGTACGAATGCGTCGCCTCGTACACCACCCCGCCCAGCCAGACGCCGAGGAACGAACCCACCTGGTGGCCGAAGAAGACGAAGCCGAACAGCGTGGTGATGTATCGCACGCCGAACACCTGCGAGATCAGGCCGTTGGTCAGCGGCACCGTGCCCAGCCAGACGAAGCCCATGACCGCGGCGAACACGTACACCGACGCGGGCGACAGCGGCAGCAGGAAGAACAGCGCCATCGCGGCGGTGCGCAACAGGTAGATGCCGGCCAGCAGATACTTGCGGCGATGGTGCGCGCCCAGGATGCCGCAGACATAGGTGCCGGCGACATTGGCGAGCGCGATGATGGCCAGCGCCGCGACCGCGTCCGCCGCCCGCAGGCCCTTGTCCATCAGGTAAGCCGGCAGGTGCGTGCCGATGAAGGCGAGCTGGAAGCCGCAGGCCAGGAAGCCCAGGTTCAGCAGCCAGAAGCCAGGCTGCGTGAAGGCCTCGCGGATCGCCGCG
Organism: Achromobacter sp. CF-sbj1-Ac2-l; assembly: GCF_052698165.1. Lineage (NCBI taxonomy): Bacteria > Pseudomonadati > Pseudomonadota > Betaproteobacteria > Burkholderiales > Alcaligenaceae > Achromobacter > Achromobacter sp. CF-sbj1-Ac2-l. The sequence goes on from NZ_CP199855.1 coordinate 5,717,896, forward strand.
CCCAATGGCTGCTCCGGCGCCGCCGCGGCGCCAGCAACCCGCCGCGACGTCTCTTTCAATGGCCAGGCCAGCGGCATCACCACCGCCAGCACCGCCGCGAAGATCATCAGCGCGCCGACCCAGCCCGTGCCGCCGATCAGCCACTGCGCCGCCGGCACCATGGTGAACTGCCCCAGCCCGCCGACCGCGCCGGCCACGCCCAGGGCCCAGCCGCGCCGCTCGGGCGGCACCAGGCGGCTGAGCGCGCCATAGATGACGGCGAACGCCGTGCCGGAAAGCGCGACGCCGATGCAGATGCCGGCGGTCCACATGAAGGCGGCGGGCGTAGCGGCGTGCGCCATGCCGGCCAGCCCCACCGCGTAGAACACGAGTCCACCCAGGATCACCTTGGCCGAACCGAAACGGTCGGCGATCATGCCGGTGAACGGCTGCACCACGCCCCAGGTCAGGTTCTGCACCGCCAGCGCCATGGCGAAGGTTTCGCGTGACCAGCCCCTGTCCATGGTGACCGGCAGCAGGAACAGGCCCTGCACGTGGCGCACGCCCAGCGCCAGGCCCATGACGATGCCGCCCGCCAGCACCATGAGCCACAGGTTGCGGGGCGCGGCGGCGCGAGCAGGCGGGGAGGCGACGGACGATGCGGCGACGGACATGGCGAACCTCGGGCGTGGGACGTCGATCCCGTGCGGATGGATGGATGACGCTATTACAGGGGCGCCGGGGCCGCGCTTCAACTGATTATTTTTCGCCGGCTGCATGCGCGCCGGGAATGCCAAGCGGCAGCCACAGCGAGAACACCGACCCCTTGCCGGTCACCGAGCGCAGCGAGATGTCGCCATGCAGCAGGTCCGCCAAGCGGCGCACAATGGCCAGCCCCAGGCCCAGCCCCTCGTCCCCCCGAGACGCCGCCGGCGCGCCGGCGCCGCGCGTGAACTCGGTGAAAACGGCTTCCCGCAGTTCAGGCGCGATGCCCACGCCGGTATCCCAGACCTGGAGCAACACCCCGCCCCGCCGCCTGCGCGCCGACAACAGCACCCAGCCCGCAGGCGTGTACGACAAGGCGTTGCCCAGCAGATTGTCGAGGATGCGGCGCAGCAATGCCGGATCGGTCTCCAGCGTCAGCGAGGTCGGCGCCACCACCAGGCGCAGGCCCCGGGCCCGCGCCTGCGGCTCATAGTCCAGCCGGACGTCGTCGAACAGGGCGTCGAGCGCGACGACGCGGCGCTCGGTGCGAACCAGGTGCGCATCCAGGCGCGACACATCCAGCAGGCCGTCCAGCAGGCGGTTCAGCCCGTCCAGCACGCCCTGCTGGCGCCGCGCCACATGCAACGCATCCTGCGGCGTGACGCTACCCTGCTCCGCACGGCTGGCCAGGATGTCGGTGAACATGCCGAGCGCGTGCACCGGCTGGCGCAGGTCGTGCCCGGCGGCGGCCAGGAAGCGCGTCTTGGCGCGGTCGGCCGCGGCCACGCGGTCGCGTTCGTGTTCCAGGCTGCGGATCAAGGCGCTGTTCTCGAAGCGCAGCGCCACGGTGGTCCTGAGGCTGCGATAAGTGACCGCGCTGAAATACAGGTTCACCGCCAGCAGGCAGACGCCGAAGGCCGCGTACACCAGGTGCAGCCCGTCAGCCGAGACCAGGCAGGCGGCGATGAACGGCGCCACCATGCCCAGCGCCGACCCAACATAGGCGGGCGGACAGGCCGACAGCGACGGCACCGCGCCACTGCACATGCCGGCCAGCATCACGCAGCCGAACGCCAGCAGCAGGTCCTGTCCCGACATCACCGCCAGCAGCCCCGCCAGTCCCCACAGCAGGCCCGAGGTCCACGACAGCAGGCAGAAGCCGCGCACCCAGGGCCGCACGGGCCCGGCCGCGCGCCGCACGAACCGGCGGCAGACGACCACGCGCGCCAGCGTCAGCAGATACACGGCGCCGAGCCAAGCCGCCAGCACCCCGGCGGGCGCGGCGTCGCGCATGACGTACAGCACCGGCAGCGCGACGGCGAAATTGGCGAACAGGACGCCATAGGATTGCTTGTAGAGCAGCGTGGCCAACTCGGTCGCGACGGCGTCGGCGACGGGGGCCGCGTGCATCGCGGAGGCGTCCGGCGATTGGGGCGGGGATAGCGCGGCAGGGGCGGTCATGCGCCTGGATCGGTCCCTATAATGGTGCATCATTCTGACACAAGCCGCGGCCCCCTCACCGCCTTCATGACTCCGACCTCCCCGCCTCCCCTGCTGCGCGTCCTGCTGGCCGATGACCATGGCATCGTGCGCGAGGGCCTGAAAATGGTGCTGAGCCAGGCGGGCGCGATGATCGGTTCGATCGACGAAGCGGCCACCGGCGAGCAGGTGCTGGCGCTGCTGGCCGCGCACGGCGCCGACGTGCTGGTGCTGGACCTGGGCATGCCCGGTGTGGCTGGGTCGGGCTGGGTGCGCGCGCTGCGCGTGCGCCATCCCGCCCTGCACATCATGGTGCTGACCGCCAATACCGACGCCCGCAGCCGTCAGGCGATCCTGGAGGCCGGCGCCGACGAATACCTGGCCAAGACCGGCAACTCACGCGAACTGATGGCGGCGATCCAGCGCCTGCATGACGGCCGGGCCGGACGCCCGGCCCAGCCGCGGTCCACGCACGCGCCGGCGCCGGCCGAAACCCTGACGCGGCGCGAGCAGCAGGTGCTGGCGCTGGCTGCGCAGGGCGCCACCGCCGCGCAGATCGGCGAGGCCCTGCACATCAGCCCGCTGACCGCGCGCAAGCATCGCGAGAACCTGATGCGCAAGCTCGCGCTGCACAGCACTGCCGAGCTGGTCGCCTACGCGGTGCGCCTGGGCCTGCCCTGCGCCTGATCCGCGCGACGCCTGCCTGAGCGCGGCCTCGCCGCGCTCGCCAAAATACGGCACGCGCCGTATTTGCTACCGAATCTTCCAAACGTAGACTGGTTTCGCAGCATCCGCTTTCTCTTTCCGACAGGGCCATGGGAGATCGCGGGGCTGCACCGCACTCCTCCACGCCACTTTCCGCGCGGACCCGCCCGGGCCGCGCAGGACAGGTGCGCGCCCGCGCCAGGCGCCCGCCGCGGCGCTGCGGGCGCTCCCGTCCACGACCCGCTGCGCCGCCACCATGCCCCCTGCTTCCTGTCCGTCCGCCGTCATCCCGTCCTCGCCGCACGCCGATCCGGTCAGCCAGTTGGTGCGGGACGAGTCCGAACGCCTGCGCCGCTTCGTGCTGCGCCAGGTGGGCAACAGTTCAGACGCGGAGGAAATCACGCAGCAGGCCTTCGTCGAAATGACATCGTGCTACGACCGCTTCCGAGGCGAGAGCAAGCCGTCGACCTGGCTGTTCGGCATTGCTCGCAACCTCATCCGCAACCACCTGTCGCGCGCCCCCGAACGGCGCTATGCGTTCGTGAGCGAGGACGCCCTGGCCGAGGAACACGATCGCCGCTCGGACCCCGCCGCCCGCACCGAACTGCTGCAGACGCTGCGCATCATGGACCGGTCCTTGGCCGCCCTGCCGCCCGACCTGGGCGACGTGGTGATGCTGATCTGCGCCGACGGCATGTCGTACGAGGAAGCGGCGACGCAACTGGATCTGCCGATCGGTACGGTGCGCAGCCGCCTGTCGCGCGCGCGATCGCTGCTGCGCTCGCGCATGCGCCAGCAAGGCGCCTGGCTCGACAACTGAAGCGTTTGCGGACGCGTTGTTAACGGTTCGTTTTCTATAGTTACATTTGCCGCTTCTTTACCTGCTACTGCTGGTTACAGTGCTGCCTTCGTTCCTCTTTGGCAGGCATCACCACCATGCGGCACGTCCGGCTTCGCTTGATTCCCCTCACAGCCCTCCCGTGCGCCGCCGCGCGGACCGCGTCATGAGGCGCGCCGTCATGTGGCGGCCGCTGGCCCTGGCCGCGGCGCTGGCCGGCCTGCATGCCGGCAGCGTCCGGGCGGAAGAGGCGTTCGCCGACTGGCAATACGATTGCGTCGGCCGCACCTATGCCATCACCCCGGACGTCTCCTGCAACCGCGACTATGCCGAAGGCCTGGCGGCGGTGTTGACGGGCAAGGCGAGCGATGCGGCCGGCACCTGGGGCTATATCGACAAGCAGGGCCGGATGGCCATCACGCCGGCCTACCAGGACGCCGAGTCGTTCCAGAACGGGCTGGCCGCGGTGCGGCAGGATGGCCTGTGGGGCTACATCGATACGCGCGGCGCCTGGGTGATCAAGCCGCGCTTCGCGCGCGCCTCGGGCTTCAACGCCGCGGGCACCGCGCTGGTCGAGGACAATGAGCGCGACGTGCTCATCAATCGCCAGGGCCAGGTCGTCAAGACCTTCGAACTGGGCACGCGATCCTGGGGGTTCGAGCCGGGCCAGAAACTGGCGGCGATGGAAGTGCCGCAGGCGCCGCGCCTGTTCAACACCGCGACCGGCCGCGCCCTGACGCTGCCGGCCGACGTGATGCGGCTGGAGCGGCCGGTCGCCGACACGCTGCCGGCGCAGCGCCGCAGCACCCGCTACGGCGGCCTGTGGGGCCTGCTGGATGCCGACGGCAAATGGGCCATCGCGCCCGAGGTGCTGGGCTCGGATCAGCCGCCGCTGCGCGACGGCGACACGCTCGCCGTGCACCGCGACGAGGCCTGGGCATTCGTGCGGCCCGACGGCTCGCCGCTGACGGCGGGCCGTTATGAAAGCGTGGTCCGGCCCGGCGCGGGCCTGTGGCTGGTCAAGCCCCGCGACACGGCGCAGTACGTGCTGCTGGATGCCAACCTGCGGCCGATGCGCACCTTCACGAACCCCTATGTGGGCGTGGAGGAAAGCGGCGGCTGGAAGGTGCTGACCGACGTCGACGCGGTCGTGATGATCGCCCCGGACGGCAATATCGTGGTGACGCCGGCCGCCTTCGGCCGTGTCACGGTCAGCGACGATGGCCTGGCCTGGTTGTACGCCCAGGGCCCCGGCGACGCGTTCGCGAGCGACGCGGCCAAGCCTGCCTCGGAGACGGACCACGCCGACGCCGCCGCGGCGCCGGCCGAAGCGGGCGCCGGCCCCGCCGATCCCCCGCCACCGGCGGCGCCGGCCATCATCGAATCCGCGCCGACGCCAACGACTGCCGACGCCAGCGGTCCGGCGACCGATGCCGCGGCAGTCGACATCGCGGGCCCGACGGTCGATGCCGCGGTCGACAACGCGGTCCCCGCTGCCGTCGAAGCCGCGGCCGATGCCGCCACCAGCGTCGCGGTGGTCGGCACCGACAGCGAAGCCACGCTGCGCCAGATCTACCGCGCCGACGGCACGGCGCTGCTCGACAGCGATACCGCCGAACGCCTGGGCCAATATCGCGTGCTGCCCTTCTCCCCCCGGCGCGCCAACGACAGATCGCGCGAGGCCGGGCCCGACGCCGACCAATTGCCGCTGGCCCTGCTGCGGCCGAACGACTACCAGCAGCCCACCGGCATCCTGACGCGCTCGGGCAAGATCGTCACCAATCCCGACTGGGACGACATGAGCACCTACGACGCCGCCGCGCCGTTGCTGGTGAAGACGCGCAAGCGCACCGTCGGCGCGATCGACGCCGAGGGCAACTGGATCCTGCCGCCCACCTACGCCGGCATCGGCGGCTTCAAGGGCGCCTACAGTTGGGCGCGCACGCCGGGCATGAGCCGCGACGAGGCCGTGCTGATCGACACACGGGGCAACGCGCAGAAGCTGCCGGCCTACGTAGAAGTCAACGGCGAGAAGATCGACGGCGACCTGCTCTACTTCTACAAGCAGGACGAGCGCCGCAACCGCCGCTGGGGACTGTGGAACATCCGCAGCGCCAGCGTCGCCGTGGCGCCGACGCTGGGCCGGATCGAGGATTTCCAGGACAACTGGGCCAAGGCGCAGGACCGCGACCGCTGGGGCATCATCGACCGCCATGGCAAGTGGGTCGTGCCTGCCACCTACACCGGCAGCTACGACCTGGACTACCTCGGCAACGGCTACCTGCTGGTGCGCGAGCCCAAAGGCAAGAATGACTCGGGCTACCGCGACGACTACCGCCTGATCCATTTGCCCAGCGGCAAGCGCAGCGCGGTGCTGCACGAGAAACCGCAGGACCTGAAACACGGCCGCTACCTGGGACAGGGCAAGGACGGCGGCACGCTGCTGTTCGACGCAGGCGGCGGCATGACCCGCCTGTTCGACGGCGTGCCCGAGCGCCAGGATCAGTTCGGCGACTGGATCTACGTGCAATACCGTTCGCGCAACGGCGCGATCGACGCGCGCGGCAACCTCAAGGTCTCCGCCAGCAACGGCGAGTTCAACCCCTTCTTCGTCCAGCCCGAGGGCCTGGCGCGCGTCTACGACGGCCAGCGCTACCGCCTGATGGACGAAAACGGCAAGGCCCTGCTCGAAAAACTCGGCGACGGCACGCCGCTGGCCTCCATGCAGCGGGTGATCTTCCGCGACCGCGACACGGCGGAAAGCGTCATGACCGATCTCCAGGGTCGCGAAATCACGCGATTCAAGGGCGAGTTCGCGGTTGAAGAGGACACCGCCAGCGAGGGCGTGGTGGCCTATCGCGGCAACGGCGACCGCTACGGTTTCGTCAATGCCGCCGGCAAGCGCATCGTCGGCCCCTACTTCAACAAGCTCGGCCCGCTGCGCGACGGGCTGGCGCTGGCGCGGCGCGACCAACGCAGCGGCAAGCTGCTCGGCTACATCGACCTGAGCGGGCGCTACGTGATCCCGCCCGAGTTCGGCTGGGCCGGCGACTTCAAGGAGGGGCGCGCACTGGTGCGCCGCGATCGCCTGCTGGAATTCATCGACACCCGCGGCAAGACCACCGCCATCTTCGGCCTGCTGTGCGGCCAGATCATCGTGATGGACGGGCAGGAACGCGTGACCTGGCCGCGCGAGGAGCTGACTTGCCCCGACGCCGTCGGGACCGAAGGCGTGCCCGTCCCCGAATCCACCAAAGCAGAACAATCATGACCACGCGCGCGTTTCACGCTACCCATATCGCCTGCGCCGTCGCCGCGCTAGGCCTGTCGCTGTCCGCCCACGCCCAGTACCGCCAGAACGGCATCCCCTGCGTCGACGGCCTGATGGATCCGGCCGCGACCAGCCGCGACATCCAGGCCTACCAGGGCCCCACTGGCTGCATCGGGCCGCTGTCGGACAACCGCGCCGCCGTGCTGCTGCCGTCCTCGCTCGAGGAAATCGACCGCGTGCCGACCGACCAGTCGCTGCGCCGGCATGCCTGGGGCTTCATCGATGGCAACGGCAAGCTGGTGGTCCCGCCGCAGTTCGAGCTCGTCGGCAGCTTCCACCATGGCCTGGCCGCGGTGCGCTGGAAGGGCAAGTGGGGCTATATCGACGCTAGGGGCAGGATGGCAGTGCCGCCGCGCTATGACAGCGTCGGCGACTTCGTCGAGGCCGGGCTGGCGGTAGTGACGCTGGACGGCCAGCGCCAGTTGATCGACCGCAGCGGCAAGGCCGTGGGCGATGCGCTCGATGCCAGCGTCGAAAACGTGATCCTGGGCGAGGGCCGGCCCGCGCAACTGTCCGTCACCTATCGCGAGGAATACCGCTCCCCCGACGGCGAACGCCGCTACGCCAAGGATGGCCTGCGGGTGGTGTCGAGCTTCGGCAAGGACCTGTTCATCGGCATCGACAACCATGGCATGTACGGCCTGCTCGACGCCGACTGGAACTGGCGCGTGAAACCGAAGTTCAGCGACATCACGCGGCAGAAGGACGCTCCGCTGGCGCTCGGCATCGGCGACGAAGAGGTGGTGCTGATCGACGAGCAGGGCGCACTGATTGGCGAAGGCAAGCGCTACCAGCGCCTTGGCCGCGTCGGCAAGGCCTTCTGGAGCGCGCAACTGCCCACCAAGGGCTACGCGCTGCTGGACGCGCGCGGCCACTCCATTGCCACGCTCACCAACGAGGAAGCGAACGCCTCGGACATCTACGACAACACGCTGGTCTACGTCTCGGGCGACAGGCTCAAGGCCTACGTGCCCGGACGCCCCGAGGCCCTGACGCTGGGCAGCCGCGACCTCAAGCCCGAGGAGAACGAAGGCGGCTATCTGCTGTTGCGCGACAAGGCCGGCAACGTGGCCGGCCTGCTGACGCCCAAAGGCGTCTGGCTGCAGGGCGAGAGCGCGCCGCCCTGGCTGGCGCAGGCCGGCCGGCTGGCGGTGCGCCAGGGCAAGCTGTGGGTCTCCAGCCAGGACGGCCAGTTGCTCAACGCGATCGACGCCGATGGCCGCGCGGTGCTGCAGCCCGAGGCGGTCGAAGCGGCGCAAGGCTCGCAACTGCGCGACTTGCCGCTGGACGTGCCGGATGGCCCGCTCGGCGTGCTGGGACAGGGCTATTGCCACTGCACGGAAGGCGGCGCCGGGCTGCTGTTGGCCGACGGCAGCGTCGCCACCCGCAAGGACTGGAGCGAGATCGTGCCGCTGGACGGCCCGCGCGACGACGACACGGCGCAGGACGACGCCGAGGCCGAACCGCTGACCGCCGACCAGTTGCGCTTCGCCGCGCAGAGCGACGCGGGCATGCAACTGCTCGACGGCCGCGGCAAGCCGATGGACCTGCCGCTGCAACAGCACATCGGCGCCTTCCGCCATGGTTACGCGCTGATCTACGCCAAGGGCGAGACGCGCCTGGTCGACCGCGCCGGCAAGACCTACGACCTGCCCGACTACTTCGAGGCCGAAGTGGTCGCGCCGGGGCTGGTACGCTACCTGAAGACCGCGGCCGAAGGCGATCCGTGGGGCCTGTACGACTTCATCGCCGGCAAGGAAGTGTCGGCCCCGGCCTTCCAGTACATCGGCGCGTTCCACGACGGCCGCGCCATCGCCGCGCTCGGCAAGGACAAGGTGGGCGTGATCGATCCGCAGGGCAAGTGGATCGTGCCGCCGCGCCACAACGACGCCCGCCGCGTCAACGACAAGCTGTGGCTGATGTACCAGGCGGGCTCGAAGGAAGAGGACTACCGCCGCCCGGCCGCGCTGTTCAATCGCGAGGGACGCGCCCTGACCCGCTTTCAGCCGGCGCTGGAAGTGTCGCGCGACGGCAGCGGCGCCTATCTGGCCTACAGCCAGAAGAACCGCTGGATCATCGCGCCCGACGCCTCCGACGCGCTCGACCTGCAGGACGCGAACTACACACCCATGGGCACCTGGCTCGCCATCCGCCGCGCCGACCGCCACGGCTACGTGGATGGCCAGGGCCGCTGGCAGATCGCGCCGGGCGCGGTGGCCGGCACGCCATTCCAGGGCACGCCGCCGCGCGCGCTGGTCAGCGGCGAAGACGGCGCCCGCCTGATCGACGAACACGGCAAGACCGTGGCCAGCCTGCCTGCCGGCGACTGGTACTGGCCGGCAGGCTCGGCCTGGTTGCTGCGTTCGGACACCGACGCCGAGGGCAACCCGGTCACCGTTTACACCGACACCGCGGGCAAGACCCGCATGACCCTGCCGGGCACCGCGACCTCGTTCTCCGAAGGCCAGGCAGCCATGGGGCTGCCCAACGGCAACATGCGCGCGGTCAACGACAAGGGCGTGGCGACCGGACCGACGTTCGACCACATCGGCCCGCGCCGCGATGGCCTGGCGCCGGTCCTGGTTGGCGACCGCTACGGCTACGCCGACGGCCAGGGCCGGCTGGCGATCACCCCGGTGTATCTGTGGGCTTCGGCGTTTGCCAACCAGCGCGCCGTGGTGTCGACGCGGGACATCTCGATGATCGTGGACGAGCGCGGCACGATGGTGGCGCGCGTCACCATGGAATGCGGCATCCGCACGCTCCGCGGCAGCTACAACCAGCGGCTGTGGCCGCTGTCGATGCCGCAGCGCTGCCGCCAGTGAGGCCAGCTCGCGCCGGCGCGAGCCGGCGCGCCGCATCCGCGCCCCGCTACTGCGCGTCCAGCGCCAGGTAACGACGGGTCTGCACGATCTCCTCGCGTTCCTTAAAACTGGTCAGGCGCTCGGCCAGCGCGCTGCTGTCGCCAGTCTCGCGGATCGCCGCCAGCGTGGCCTGCATCGCGTGGATGGCGGCGCGCTGCAGGTCCGATGGAATGATCGCCAGGCGATAGCCCATCGCGGCCAGGTCGGGCAGCGGCACCAGCGGGGTCTTGCCGCCATAGAACATGTTGATCAGCTTCAGGCCCGGCAGCCGGTCGGCAATGGCGCGGATCTGCTCCAGCGTTTCCGGGGCCTCGACGAACACCATGTCGGCGCCGGCCTTCACATAGCGCTCGGCGCGCGCGATGGCCGCATCGAAGCCTTCCACCGCGATGGCGTCGGTGCGCGCGATCACCATCGTGTCGGCGTCGGCAAGCGTCTGGCGGGCGATGTGGACCTTGCGGCACATTTCCTCCGCGTCCACCAGGCTCTTGTCGTCCAGGTGGCCGCAGCGCTTGGGAAACGACTGGTCCTCGATGTGGAAGGCCGCGACCCCGGCCCGTTCCATGATGCGCACAGTGCGCTCGACGTTGGCCGAGCCGCCGAAGCCGGTGTCGGCGTCGGCCACCACCGGCAGGCCGCTGGCGTCGACGATCTTCTCGACCCGGTCCATGACCTCGGTGAAGCTCAACAGGCCGATGTCGGGGTAGCCCGCGGCGCGCGCGATGGCGCCGCCGCTGGCGTAGACGGCATTGAAGCCGGCCGCCGCCACCAGGCGGGCCGACATGCCATCGTAGGCGCCGGGCGCCACCACGATGTCCTGGGCCAGATGGCGGCGCAGCAGCGCGCCGGGAGCGGGAGTCGAAGCCATGCGCATTCCTTTGGAAGACGAAGAGGGGGATATCCGCATCATCGTGCCGCCACACTAGAATGTCCAATATATGGAAAATTGATAACCGGTACTTTTTGGATACCAATATGGAACTGCGCCACCTGCGCTATTTCGTGGCCACCGCCGAGGCCCAGCACTTCACCCGCGCGGCCGAGCAGTTGGGCATGGCGCAGCCGCCACTGTCGCAGCAGATCCGACAACTGGAAGCGGAGATCGGCACGCCGCTGTTCGAGCGGCGCGGCCGCGGCGTCAGCCTGAACGATGCCGGCCGCGCCTTCCTTGCCTGCGCACAGGACATCCTGCAGCGCGCGCAGGACGCGGCGCGGACGGCGCAACGCGCGGCGCGCGGCGAGGTCGGTGAACTGTCGCTGGGCTTCACCGAATCGGCGTCGTTCCATCCGGTGGTGACCGAATTGATCCGGCTCTACCGGCAGCAATACCCCGATGTGGAAATGACGCTGTCGCAGGATGACAGCGAAACGCTGGTGGCGCGCCTGCGCGACGGGCTGATCGACGCCGCCTTCGTGCGGCCGCCGTTCGCGATGGAGGGCGGCCTGCGCTTCATGCAGTTGACGGAAGAGCCGCTGGTGGTGGCGCTGCCGCTGGGCCACGCGCTGGCGCGGCGCAAGCGGTTGGCGCCGGCCGACCTGGCGCAGGAGCGCTTCATTCAGTATTCACGCAAGTCGGGATACGGCCTGAGCGCGGACATCATGGCGGCGTGCCGCCAGCATGGGCTGAACCCGCTGCCGGGCCAGCGCGCGCCGCAGTTGTCATCGGCGGTGAACCTGGTGGCGGCGGGCATGGGCGTGGCGATCGTGCCGGCGTCGCTGCGCCACCTGCGTCCGGACGGCGTGGTCTACCGTCCCTTCGCGCTGGACTGGCCGCGCGCGGTGCTGGGGCTGGCGGTGCGCGACGACGCGCCCGGCGGACGGGTGGCCAACCTGCTGGCGCTGGCGCAGGGGTAGCGGCGCGCGCGACGTCAATCGTCGTGCGATTCGTGCACGGCGATGGCGCCGCGCTTCCAGTAGCTGGCGGCGCGGATGCGGCGCTTGTCGACGCCGTGCTGCGCGACCATGATTTCACGCACCGCCTTGGCCACGGCCGACTCGGCCGCGATCCAGGTGTAGCCCTCGCCGGATGGCAACGCCAGCTCACGCGCGGCTTCCAGCAGCAGCGTGCTGTAGCCGGCCGCGGTGCCGTCGCGGTGCAGCCAGCGCACGGTGGCCTGCGCTTGGGTCGGCAGCGGGATCTCGTTGGCGGCGGCCGGCACTTCGACCAGCACCAGGGCCTGCGCGGTCGCGGGCAGTTCCTCCAGGCGGCGGGCGATGGCGGGCAGCGCGGTCTCGTCGCCGATCAACACGTGCCAATCGAAGCCCTTGGGCACCACGAACGAACCGCGCGGTCCGCCGATGCCCAGGCGCTGGCCAGCCTCGGCCTGCTCGGCCCAGGTCGAGGCCGGGCCGTCGCCATGCAGCACGAAGTCGATATCCAGCTCCTCGCGCGCGGCGTCGTAGCGGCGCGGCGTGTAGTCGCGCGCGGCCGGGCGCGGCGCGCCGTCGGGGAATTTGATGCCGTCGGGACCGACCTCGGGCAACAGCAGCGGTTGCGACGGATCGGCGGGAAAAAACAGCTTCACGTGGTCGTCGAAGGACGCGGACACGAAGTCGCGCAGGTCTTCGCCGGTGAAGGTGACGCGGGCCAGCAGGCCGGCGATGCGCTCGACGCGCGCCACGGTCAGGATGCGCATCTTCAGGGGATGGCGCACGCGTTCGACAGTCAGGTCGCTACGGGTCATGGGGTCTCCAATGGGATAGGCGGAATCAGTCACAGCTCTTGCCGGTGATTTCCGCGGTCGCGCGACGCAGGATGGCGGCGATGCGACGTTGCTCGGCGGGCGAGGCCTCGGTGCGTTGCAGCAGCGCGTGGCGGATCTCCTGGCGGGCGTGCACGAACTCGTCGATCCAGCCGCTGGCGTCTTCCTCGGCGGCAGCGCGCGGCTCGCCGCTCCAGGCCTGGCGCATCCAGTCCATCTTGCGGGCCACGTGCTTGAGCTTGTTGAACATCACCGACAGGCGCTCGCGGTTGGCTTCCAGGTGTTCGCGGCCCGGGTCCGCCAGGTGGTAGCGCTTCTTGCTGCCCTCCTGCTCGACGGTGGCGTAGCCCAGTTCTTCGAGATAGGTCAGCGCCGGATACACCATGCCCGGGCTGGGCGTGTAGAAGCCGTTGGACATCGCGCCCAGCGCCTTGATCAGCTCGTAGCCGTGGCTGGGGTTCTGTTCCAGCAGGCCGAGCAACATCAGTTGCAGGTCGTCGGCGGTGACCTTGCGGCCGCGCGCCCAGTGACGGCCATCGCCGCCGAAGCTGTCGTCGGCATCGCCGCCGCGGCCATTGCCGCCCCAGGGACCGCCGAACCAGCCGCGACCGCCGCCGGCGTGGCGGCCATGGCGGCCGCGGCCGCCGTGCAAGCCGTCCGCGTCATGGCCGGCGTGGCCATGGCGTTCGTGACGGCCGTGGTGATCGTGATGATCGTGGAACTCGTGGCGGCCATGATGGCCGTGGTGATCGTGGGATTCGTGATGGCCATGGTGGCCATGGCGGCGCTCGTGCAACGCATGGCGCGAGCCACGGGCGAAAGCGGTCAGGAAATGAAAGTGGCGCATGGGGGCCTCGCTGGTGTCTGACGTATTACTTACGATGTATCTTAAGATATAGGTCTTACGATACACAGACACGATTCCGGCCGTCAAGCGCCTTCTTGATTCCCGCCGCTATCGGCGCTCGTTGTCCAGCACGCCGGCGGCGATGCCGGCCACGATCAGCGCCATGCCCAGCAACAGCGGCGCACTCAGCGGCTCATGCAGCAGCGCCGCCGAGCACAGCAGGCCCACCACCGGCACGCCCAGCAGGCCGATCGCGGTGACGCCCGCGGGCAGGGATCGGTTCACGTTCACCGCCGCCCAATAGGCCACGGCGATGCCAAACACCCCGCCGTAGCCCAGCAGCCAGGCCAGGTCCGCATGCCACAGCACGCGCGGCGCGCCCTCCGCCGCCCAGGCCACCGCGGCCAGCACGCCGGAAGCCAGCAGCGCCTGCCAGAACGCCAACTCGAACGGCGGCGTGACCCAGCGATGCGCGCGCACGTAGACGATATTGGCGGCCCAGCACAGCGCCGCGAGCAGCACCAGGCCGTTGCCGAACACCGCCTCGTGATTGCCCCAGTCGAACGCCAACGGATTGAAAATGACGGCCAGCCCGAGCACGCCCAGCGCCAGCCCCAGTTGCCGTCCGCGTCCGATCGGCTCGCCCAGGAACACGGGGGCGGCGGGAATGACCCACAGCGGCGTGGTGTAGGCCAGCACCACCGAGCGGCCGGCCGGCACGTATTGCAGTCCGAGGCTGACGAGCGCGGCGAACGCGCCCATGTGCAGCAGGCCCACGCTCAGGATCACCGGAATGTCGGCCTTGACCGGCCACGCCACGCGCCGCAGCGCCAGGCCCAGCGCCAGCAACGCGGCGGTGCCGACGACGCTGCGCGCGGCCACCGCCCAGATCGGGGTCATGTATTGCAGCAGCAGTTTGCTGACGACCCAGGTGAGCCCCCAGGCCAGCACCACCACGATAAGCAGCGACAAGGCCTGGCGGCGAGGCAGGATTTCAGTGGACATGGCGTGGGCGGAAGTGGCGGATCGCCCCGACTATAGAAGCGCGCCGCGCCCCCACCGTAGAACCACGCGGCGCCTAATCTCTGGAGCCACGCACGGCCGCGCGCGGCTTGCGCGCCAGCCAGCGCGCGAAGGCCATGGCCTGCGGCTCGTCCGGCGCGGGCGCGTACACCACCAGGCGCAGGTGGCGGCTTTCATCGACCGACAGGGTGGAATGCTCGAACGCCACCTCTCCCAGCGTCGGCAGGCGCAGGCTGCGCACGCCCATGCAGGCGCCGTGCACGTCGTGCTCGCGCCACCAGGCCTTGAACTCGGGCGCGACGCGCTCCAGTTCGTCGACCAGTTCGGTGATGTCCGGCGCGCCCGAGGCCGAGGCGAAATCGCGCCGGAAGGTGGACAGCATGGCCGGCGCCTGAGCCGGCCAATCGACGAACAGTTCGCGCATCGCCGGATCCACGAACAGCATCCACAGCAGGTTGCGCCGCCCCGTCGGCTGCGCGCCGAAACCGAACACGCGTTCGGCGGCGGCATTCCACACCACCACGTCCCAGCGCAGGTTGAGGATGTAGGCGGGACGCGCGGGCAGGTCGTCCATCAGGCGCCGCACCTGCGGCGGCACGGTGCACCAGGTGCGCCCCGGTTCCGCCGGCGGACGCTGGTGCGCCAGCAGGTACAGGTGGCGTCGTTCCGCCGCGTCCAGCCGCAGCACGCGCGCCAGGTTCTCCAGGAAGGTGGCCGACACGCTGATATTGCGGCCCTGCTCGAACCAGGTGTACCAGGCCAGGCCGACGCCGGCCAGCGCCGCCACTTCCTCGCGCCGCAGGCCAGGGGTGCGCCGGCGGCCGCCGGCGGGCAGGCCCAGCGCGGCCGGACTCAGGCGCTCGCGGCGCAGCCGCAGGAATTCGGCGAGGTCGCCGCGGGTACGGTCCAGCCGCTGCGCGCCCGTGCCGAGCGCGCCGGTGCGCGGCGCGGGCGCGGCGTCATGCGAAGGGGAACGGGGCATAGGCTATTGCCTTCAGTAATAGCATAAACAGCTAAATTGTATAAGTCTGGAACAGCCCACAGAATAGCGCCAATCCCCACTCCCGCGGCCTGTCCATGCCCTGCGCCACCCTGCCCTCGCCCTGCCCCGACACCTCCGCCCGCCCCGCCACGCCGGGCCCGCTCGGCCTGGCCGTGCTGCTGTCCGGCGGCTTCATCACGATCTTCGACCTGTTCGTGGTCAACGTCGCCATCCCCAGCATGCAGCACACGCTGTCGGCCAGCTTCGCACAGATCAATTTCATCATCGTCGCCTACGAGCTGGCCTATGGCGTGCTGCTGATCGCCGGCAGCCGGCTCGGCGACCGCCATGGCCGCCGGCGCCTGTTCATGCTGGGCATGGCCGGCTTCGCGCTGGCCTCGGCGCTGTGCGGCCTGGCGCCCGATGCCAACACGCTGATCGGCGCGCGCGTGCTGCAGGGCGTGGCGGCGGCCATGCTGTTCCCGCAGGTCTACGCGCTGATCCGCGTCAGCTACGACGGCCACGCGCGGCGGCGCGCCTTCGGCCTGCTCGGCATGACGCTGGGGCTGGCGGCCATCGCCGGCCAGGTGCTGGGCGGCTGGATCGTGCACGCCGACCTGTTCGGCCTGGCGTGGCGCACGATCTTCCTGGTGAACGTGCCGCTTGGCGTACTGGCCTGGCGGCTGGCGCGCCACATCCCCGAATCGCGCGACGCCGCCGGCGCGCCGATGGACTGGGGCGGCTCGGCGCTGGTCGGCGCGGGACTGGGCCTGTTGCTGCTGGCGCTGGTCGAAGGCCCGGCGCGCCATTGGCCCGTGTGGACGCTGGCCTGCGGCGCGGCGGCGGTCGCGTTGCTGGCGCTGTTCGTGTGGACGCAGCGCCGCGCCGGCGCCGCCGGGCGCGTGCCGCTGGTCGATATGGCGCTGCTGGCGCAACCGCGATTCGCGGCAGGCTGCCTGCTGGTGACGCTGGTGTTCTCCACCGCCAGCGCGATGTTCCTGTGCTACGCCCTGCTGTTGCAGACCGGACTGGGCGTGGACGCGCTGACGGCGGGCGCGGTGTTCGCGCCCGCCAGCGTCGGCTTCGTGGCGGGCTCGATGGCCGCGCCGCGACTCGTGGCGCGCTTCGGCACGCGCGCCATCATGATGGCCGCGATGCTGTACGGCGGCGCCACGGCCGCGTTGATGTGGCAGGTGGACGCGGCCGGCGCCCTGCTCGCGCCCTGGTCGCTGGTGCCGGCGCTGATCTGGCTGGGCGCCGCGCAGGGCGCGGTCAATACACCGCTGGTCAACCTCGCGCTGGGGTTGGTGCAGGACCATCACGCGGGCATGGCCGCCGGCGTGGTCTCGACGCTGCAACAGGTCGGCGCGGCGCTGGGCGTGTCCGCCGCCGGCATGCTGTTCAGCGGCGCGCTGGACGCGCACGCCGACGCGGCGCTCGGCGATCGCTATGCGCGCGCGTTCGCCAGCGCCATGCAGTTCAACGTGGCGGCGATCGCCGCGTCGGTATTGCTGCTGTGGTGGCTGGGACGGCGGCGCTGCCCTAGCCCGCCGACAATTCGCGCGCGCGTTGCTCGGCCTTGAGCGCCGCCTCGGTAATGGCGGGCGCCACGCCCGCCTCGCGCAGATGCGCCAGCGCGGCGTAGGTGGTGCCGCCCTTTGAGGTCACGCGTTCCTGCAGTTCGACCAGGGGCGCTTCGTCGCGCGCGGCCAGCTCGGCGGCGCCGCGAAACGCCGCCACCGACAGGCGGCGCGCATCGACCGCGCCAAAGCCCAGCGCCAGCGCCGCCTTTTCCAGCGCCGCCATGAAATGGAACACATAGCCCGGACCGCTGCCGGTCACGGCGGTGACCGCGTCGATCAGGGTTTCGCGATCGACCCAGATGCGCTCGCCCACGGCGGCGAACACCGCGTCCACCTGCTCGCGCTGCGCCGCGCCGCAAGCCTGGCTGGCGTACAGGCCCGTCATGCCCAGCCCGACCTTGGCCGGCGTGTTGGGCATGGCGCGCACGATACGGGCATGGCCGTCCAGCCATTGCGACAGCGCGCTGAGATTGACCCCCGCCGCGATACTGACCACCGTCGTCTGCGCGCGTAGATGCGCCTGGACTTGCCCGCACGCCTCGCGCAACACCTGCGGTTTGGTCGCCAGCACGCACAGCGCCGCGTCGGCGATCTCGGCGCCGACGCTCTCGCGGCACGTCACGCCGCGCGCGAGCAGGCCGGCGCGGGTGGGCTCGAAGGGTTCGATCACCAGGAAATCCGCCAACTGGCGGCCCTGTTCGAGCAATCCTTCGATGATGGCGCTGGCCATGTTGCCGCCGCCGATGAAGACGATTTTTTCTTGCATGATCCTGCTTCCTTTCCTCAATCGAAAATGGCCCGGCGCCTGCGCACCGCCGTGGCATCCAGCGCGCCAATGCGAGTGCGCCCTAGCAACCGTAATGTGTTTTCCAGCTCGGCGCGCAGGATCGCCAGCACCTCGCCCGCGCCGCGCGGCCCGCGGCCCGCCAGCCCATACAGCGGCGCGCGGCCCAGCAGCACCGCGCGCGCGCCCAGCGCCGCCGCCTTGGCGATATCGCTGCCGCGCCGCACCCCGCCATCCACCAGCACTTCGAGCGACTGCCCCAGTTCGGCCGCGACCTCCGGCAGGACTTCGAGCGGGCAGGGAGCGCATTCCAACTGCCTGCCGCCATGGTTGGACAGCACGATGCCGTCCACGCCGCGCGCCTTGGCCCGGCGCGCATCGGCCAGCGTCTGGATGCCCTTGATGACGATGCGGCCGCGCCACCGCCGGCGCAGCCAGTCGATGTCATCCCAGGTCAAGGCCAGGTCCATCTGCCGGCTCAGGGCGGACGCCTGTTCGGAGATGTTCTCCCGCGCGTTGGAACTGACGGCCAGGTTCTTCAGTTGCGGCCCGCCACCGCGCAGCATGCGCCAGCACCAGCCCGGATGCGCCGCCAGGTCCAGCAGCAAGCGGCCGGAAGGACGCAGCGGCAGTTGGAAGCCGTTGCGCTTGTCATGGTCGCGATTGCCATGCACCGGCACGTCGACCGTCAGGAACAGCGCCGTGTAGCCGCTGCCCCAGGCCCGGTCCATCAGGTGTTCGGCGATGCGGCGCTCGCGCTGCACGTACAACTGCAACCACAGCTCGCCCGCGCCCGCCGCGCGCACTTCTTCCAGCAGCGAGGTCGATGCGGTGGACAGCACGAACGGCAGCCCCGCTCGATGCGCGGCGCGCGCCAGGTGCACGTCCGCGTCGGGCCAGAACAGCCCGTTCAGGCCCGTCGGCCCGACGATCGCGGGCATGGCCGCGGCCGCGCCCAGGACGGTGGTTTGCAGATGGCAGTCGGTGACGTCCGCCAGCACCTCGGGCACGAATTCCAGCGCGCCGAAGGCGGCCACGTTGCGCCGCAACGAGGCGCCGTCCTCCGCGCCCCCGTCCAGATAATCGAAGGCCAGCCGCGGCAGTCGCTTGCGCGCCTGCGCCCGGTAATCCATCACGCTGGGCAGCATTTCTCTTCCTTGTTGCCGGGAATCCGATTAAATTACATATCGAACGTATCGATTGTATTTCGATTGATTTTTAGACGATTGTCCGGATGTTCCGCCCTAGGACATACCCTCAATTCAATCGTTATACGATTACTTAAATCGAAAAGCGATTTAAGTAATCGTATGCTGTGTCTCAACGTGATCGGCTTTTCTACCCCCGATCTCCATGGGACGACAGACATGACCACAGGCACCTCCCTGCTCGATGCGCTCATCCAGGCCTTGGGCGACAGCGCGATCCTGCGCACCGACACCGACATGGCCGGCTACACCGAAGACTGGCGCGGCCGCTACAAGGGCGCGGCGCTCTGCGTGGCCCTGCCGAATTCCACGCAGCAGGTCGCCGACATCGTGCGCCTGTGCAACGCCCACGCCACCCCCGTGCTGCCGCAAGGCGGCAACACCAGCCTGTGCGGCGGCGCGGTGCCGGACGAAGCGGGCCCGCCCCCCGTCATCGTCAATCTCTCCCGCCTGCGCCAGATCCGCCGCGTGGACCCGGCCAACAACTCGATGGAAGTCGAAGCCGGCTGCGTGCTGGCCGCCGTGCAGCAGGCCGCCGCGGAACAAGGTCGCCTGTATCCCATCAGCCTGGGCGCGGAAGGTTCATGCCAGATCGGCGGCACCATCGCCACCAACGCCGGCGGCACCGGCGTGCTGCGCTACGGCAATACGCGCGACAACATCCTGGGCCTGGAGGTCGTGCTGCCCGACGGCTCCATCTGGAACGGCCTGACCGCCCTGCGCAAAAACAATACGGGTTTCGACCTGAAGCACCTGTTCATCGGCGCCGAAGGCACCTTGGGCATCGTGACCGCGGCCGTGCTGAAGCTGCACCCGCTGCCCACCCGCCACGCCATCGCCTGGCTGGCGCCCACCGATCCCCAGGCCGCGCTCGATATCCTGGGCCTGTTCCAACAGCAGTGCGGCTCGCGCCTGTCCGCCTTCGAGATGATCGACAGCAATCAGCTGGACATCGTCATGGCGCACGTGCCCGGGCGCAAGAATCCGCTCAGCGGCGCGCATCCGTGGCATGTGCTGGTGGAGCTGTCGGACACCGGCGGCGGGACGGAACTGCAGGACGTGCTGCAGCAGATCCTGGAGCAGGCGTCCGAACAGGGCCTGCTGCACGATGCCGTGGTGGCCAGCAACGACAGCCAGCGCGCCGCGCTCTGGGAAGTCCGCCACAGCGTCTCGGAAGGCAACAAGAAAGCGGGCGTGGGCCTGACCACCGACAGCGCGGTGCCCGTCTCGAGCGTGCCGCGATTCATCGCCGCCGCCACCGACGCCGTGCGCCGCCTGGTGCCCGACCTGCCCATCCTGATCGTCGCCCACCTGGGCGACGGCAACGTCCACTTCATTCCGTTTTTCACGTTCGACGCCTGGAACGCGCTGCCCGAGCGCGACGCCATGGCGGCCGCCATCCGCCGCGCCGTCAACGACGTGGCCGATGCGCTGGGCGGCACCTTCAGCGCCGAGCATGGCGTGGGCCGCACGTCGCTGGCCGAAATGGCGCACTACAAGTCCCCGGTCGAACTGGCCATGATGCGCACGCTGAAAGCCAGCTTCGACCCCGCCGCTCTCTTCAATCCCGGTCGCTTGCTGCCCTGAAGCCGCCCTTCCCGTCCGCCGTCCCGCTGGAGCCCTTCCATGAAATCCCCCTCCTACAACGCCTCGCGCCGCCGCGCGCTCAAGACCGCCGCCGCCGGCGTCGCCACCCTGGCCATGCCCATGATCTGGACGCCGTCGCGCGCGGCCTCCAAGCGCATCGTCGTGCGCGATGACGGCGGCATCTACAGCAAGGCCTATGGCGCGGTGTTCTACAAGCCGTTCACGGACGCCACCGGCATCCAGGTGGTGGGCGTGCAGGCCAACGCCGAGCCCACCGCGCAGATCCGCAGCATGGTGGACACCGGCAACTACACCTGGGACATGGCCAAGATCAGCCAGCCCGCCATCCTGATGCTCACCGAAGGCGGCAAGGTCTATCTGGAAAAACATGGCCTGGAATCCGACCCGGTCGTGGCCACCATCCCCAAGCAATACATGTCTCCCTATGGCGTGGGCAACAACGTCTACACCACGGTGCTGGCCTATCGCACCGACGCCTTCAAGGGCCGCCGCGCCCCGGCGTCGTGGGCGGACTTCTGGGACGTCAAGAACATCCCCGGCCGGCGCGGCCTGCGCAAGCATCCGTTCGACACCATCGAGGAAGCGTTGATGGCCGACGGCGTGCCGACCGACAAGGTCTACCCCTGCGACATCGACCGCGCCCTGGCCAGCCTGGACAAGATCAAGCCGTCGGTCGATGTGTGGTGGAACACCGGCGCGCAGGTCGAGCAGATGCTGGGCTCCGGCGAAGTCGACATGATCGCCACCTGGGTCTCGCGCGCCCAATCGGCCATCGCCAACGGCGCGCCCGTGCAGATCGTGTGGGACCAGAACATCTGGGGCTGCGACAACTGGTCGATCCTGAAGGGCACGCCCAACGCCGACGCCTGCCGCGAATTCATCAAGTTCGCCTCGGACCCCAAGCGCCAGGCCGCGCTGGTCGAGTTCTTCGCCGCCGGCGTGACCCAACCCGCCGCGTTCGACCACATCAAGCCCGACGTGGCGCGCAATTGCCCGACCCACCCCGACAACATCAAGACCGGCCTGCACATCAACGCCGCCTACTGGCTGGACAAGCAGCGCGACGTGCTCGAGCGCTTCAACGGTTGGGTCTTGAAGTAACACCTTGCATACGCCGAACACCATGTCTTCTTCCAATCTGCAGATCTCGGGCCTGGGCAAGCGCTACGGCGATTTCGTCGCCCTGGCGCCCACGCACCTGGATGTCGCCCGCGGCGAATTCCTGACCCTGCTGGGCCCGTCCGGGTCCGGCAAGACCACGCTGCTGAGCCTGATCGCGGGCCTGGCCAGGCCCGACGAAGGCCGCGTGCTGATCGACGGCAACGACGTCACCCACGGCGCGCCGTACGAGCGGGACATCGGCATGGTGTTCCAGAACTATGCGCTGTTCCCGCACATGACCATCCTGGAGAACATCGCCTTTCCGCTGAAGATGCGCAAGGTGCCGGCGGCCGAGGCGAAGCGGCGCGCGCAGGAAGCGCTGGACATGGTGCGGCTGCCGCAGGTCGGCGCGCGCCTGCCGCGCGAACTGTCGGGCGGCCAGCAGCAGCGCATCGCGCTGGCGCGCTGCATGGTCTACCGCCCCGCGATCATCCTGATGGACGAACCGCTGGGCGCGCTGGACAAGAAGCTGCGCGACCAGATGCAACTGGAGATCAAGCGCATCCACCGCGAACTGGGCACCACCATCGTCTACGTGACGCATGACCAGGAAGAAGCCATGACCATGTCCGACCGCATCTGCCTGATGAATGGCGGCGCGATCGAGCAACTGGGCACGCCAGCCGACCTGTACTTCCGCCCGCGCACCCTGTTCGTGGCGGACTTCCTGGGCGAATCCAACCTGCTGCAGGGCGAGGTCACGGCCATCGACGGCCCCACCTTGACGGTCAAATTGGCGCAGCAGGGCGTCACCGGACAGGCCCTGTCCAACGGCGCCGCAATCAAGGTCGGCCAGAAGGTCACGTTGATGTTGCGGCCGCAGAACCTGCAGGCCGGCCCCGCCCGGGAGCACGGCCAGGCCCTGACCGGCAGGCTGCTCGACGTGATGGTGACCGGCAGCCTGACCAAGCTCTATCTGGATTCGGGCGCGCCCGACAGCGCCCCGCTCGTGGTCGCCTACCCGACGCGCCGCCAGGCCGAGCAGTACGCCATCGGCCAGCCGCTGTCGGTGACCTGGCAGGCCGCCGACGCGGTCGCCATCGCGGAGTGACCGCATGAGCCCCCTCGCCCCTCCCCGCAAGCGCATGAGCCAGGGCCGCCGCCATTTCCTCATGGCCGCGCCGCTGGCGATCCTGTTGCTGGTGCTGCTGATCTATCCGGTGGGCCAGTTGCTGCTGCTGAGCTTCTACGGCGACCAGGGCTTCTCGCTGGCGCAATACCACCGGCTGTTCGAGTCGTCGGTGTACGTCAACGTGCTGCTCATCACGCTGAAGATCTCGCTCTGGACGACTTTCTTTGCCGTGGTGGCCGGCTACCCGGTCGCCTACCTGATCTCGAGCCTGTCGGCCCGGCGCAAGACGTCGCTGCTGTTCTGGGTGTTGCTGTCGTTCTGGACCAGCTTCCTGGTGCGCACCTTCGCATGGGTCGTGCTGCTGGGCCGCAACGGCGTGGTCAACCAGATGCTGCAGGCGCTGGGCATTCTGGATGCGCCGGCCAACCTGCTCTACAACTTCGGCAGCGTGCTGGTCGGCATGGTGCATGCGCTGATGCCGCTGGCGGTGCTGACGATGCTGTCGGTCATGGAGAACATCGACCGCAACCTGCCGCGCGCCGCGTCCACCCTGGGCGCGCGCCCGGGCACCGCGTTCTGGAAGATCTACTTCCCGCTGTCCATGCCCGGCGTGGCCGCCGCGGCCATCATGGTGTTCGTCACCGCCATCGGCTTTTTCATCACCCCGGCGCTGCTGGGCGGCCGCAAGGAGACGATGATCACCCAGATCATCATCGACCAGGTGCAGCAGACCATGAACTGGGAATTCGCCGGCGCGGTGTCGGTGCTGCTGCTGGTGGTGGTGCTGGCCGTGTTCGCGCTGTACGACCGCATATTGGGCCTGTCGACCATGACCGGCGCCGGCGCGTCGCGCCCCCGCGCCTCGGCCAAGCCCGGCCTGGCGCGCCGCGCGGGCGAGGCCCTGCTGGACCTGCTGGCCGCGCTGTCCGACCGCCTGTTCTCGCTGCTGCCCACGCGCCTGCGCCGTTCGGTGTCGGGCACCGGCCAATCGCGCACCCTGTGGTGGATCGTGCTGGCGGTGCTGGCCTTCCTGTCCGCGCCCGCCTTCCTGATGATCCCGCTGTCGTTCGATTCCGGTTCCGGCCTGACCTGGCCGCCCAAGGGCTTTTCGCTGCAGTGGTACGAGCAGATGTTCACGTCGCCGGTATGGATGCAGGCCATCACGCGCTCGCTGGTCGTGGGCGTGGGCACCGGCCTGCTGGCCATGCTGATCGGCACGCCGGCCGCCTTCCTGCTGGTGCGCGCCGACATGCGCGGCAAGTCCGCCATGCTGGCCTTCGTGCTGTCGCCCATCGTGGTGCCGCGCATGATCATCGCGGTGGGCATGTTCTATTTCTTCGCCCGCGTCGGCCTGGTCGGTTCGACCGTCGGCCTGATCCTGGCGCACACGGTGGTAGCGGTGCCGTACGTGGTGATCACCATGATGGCGGTGCTGCGCAACTACGACACGCGCCTGGACCTGGCGGCGCAGAGCCTGGGCGCGGGGCCCTGGTCGACGCTGCGCTTCGTGACCTTCCCGATCCTCGGCGCGGGGCTGATGTCATCGTTCCTGTTCGCTTTCGCGACCTCGTTCGACGAGCTGACGATCGCGCTGTTCGCCTCGGGCGGCCTGAACGCCACCCTGCCCAAGCAGTTCTGGGATGAGGTGACGCTGCAGATCTCCCCGGTGATCGCCGCCGTGTCCACCTGCCTGTTTATCTTCATCGCCGCGCTGATCTGGCTCGCCGACCGGCTGCGCCGCCGCAGCCTGGCGGGCTGAGGCGCGGCGCCGTTTCCCTTCCATCAGGATTTTTCCATGTTGAATGCAAGCCACCTGCGCGGCGTGTTTCCCGCGATTCCCACCCCGGTCAACGCCGACGACACCATCAACGCCCCGGCGGCCCAGGCGCTGATCGCCTACCTGCTCAAGCAGGGCATCGACGGCATCGTGCCGCTGGGCGGCACGGGTGAATACGGTGCTTTGGCGCGGGCCGAACGCATCCGCATGTGCAAGCTGACGGTGGATGCCGTGGCCAAGCGCGTGCCGGTGATCCCCGGCGTGCTGGACCCGGGCTTTCACGACGCCCTGCAGGCCGGCCGCGAGTTCGCCGACGCGGGCGCCGACGCGCTGATGGTGCTGACGCCCTACTACACGACCCCCACCCAGGCCGGCATCCGCGACTATTTCCTGCGCTACGCCGACGCATCGCCGCTGCCGGTGATGATCTACGAGATCCCGTATCGCACGCGCATCGCGATCGCGCCGGAAGTGCTGCACGAACTGTCGCGCCACCCGAACATCATCGGCATGAAGGCCTGCAACACGGACATGTACCACTTCCTGCGCACGGTGGCCGGCGTGGACGAATCGTTCGCCGTGTTCAGCGGCGAGGACACGCTGCTGCCGGTTCACCTGGCCGCCGGCGCCCAAGGCGGCATCGTGGTGACGGCGAGCCTGCTGCCCAAGGCCTGGCGCAAGGTCTATGACCTGGCCGCCGCGGGCCGCACGCGCGACGCCATGCTGCTGCACCGCCGCCTGATCCCGCTGATGAACCTCGCGTTCGCCGAGACCAATCCCGGACCGATGAAGTCCGTGATGGACCTGATCGGCGTCGATGCGCCGGAAGTCCTGGATCCCCTGGTGCAACCCGGGGCCGACCTGCAGGCGTCCTTGCGGGCGGTGGTCAAGCCGTTGCTGGCGGAGTTCGAAGGCGTTTGAGCCAGGCGATTCGGGAAGGACTGGGCGCGATCGATCGACGGCGCCCGGTCCTTACCTCGAATACGCCGAGAACTTGGACTTGGAGATGGACGTGGCCGCCACCTGCACGTGCTGCGCCAACTCCGCCTCGACCCTGGCAACGGTCCATCGCGTCGTCGGCACGGAAATGTTGATCGCCGCCACCGCCAATCCGCGATGATCGATCACCGGCGCCGCCACCGAAATATCTCCCAGCACCGTTTCGTTCACGATGATCGCGTAGCCCTTCTCGGCCACGCGCTGCGCGCGTTCGAGCAGCTTGTCGGGATTGACTTCCGTGTAGGGCGTGATCGGCTCCAGGCGGGTCTGCGCCAGGATTTCGCGGCGCTGCTCATCCGACAGGCGTGACAGGATCGCCGTGCCCGACGCGGTGAAAAAGGCCGGCAGGCGGCTGCCCACGGCGATGTCCACGTTGACCAGGTGATGGCCGGGAAAGCGGGCCACGAACACGATCTCGTGCCCGTCCAGCTCTTGCAGGTTGGTGGTTTCGCCCAGGGTGCGGCTGATGTCCAGCAGATAGGGCGACGCCTTGTCGATCAACTCATTGGCGCGCACGTAGTTGTACGAGAACTGCAGCACCTTCGGCGTCAGTCCGTAATTGCGCGTGTCCGGAATGCGGCGCAGATAACCCAGCATTTCCAGCGTGTAGACCAGGCGTTGCGTCGCGCTGCGGTCCAGGCCCGACGCGCGCGCGATGTCGGCCAGCGTCATGTGGCGCTTGGGGCCGTCGAAAGCATGCAGCACCTGGAAGGCTTTTTCGGTCGAGCCTACAAACAGCGAAGACCGGGTCTCGGTCGCCGCCTGCGTCTTGTCCGTATTGTCGGGCTTGCTTTTGGGCACGGGAAACAGCCTATTGAGGAAGTAACGTGCGCGCAGGTTGGAGCGCGCGGTTGCCGGCTTGCCGGCGGCAATCGCGCGTATCGCACACCAATTAATTGTAGTTCAATTATTAATAGCTAATCCCGATTATCAAACGCAACCTGCCGCGGCCAGCGGCACGCCCGGCTGGCTTGCCGAGCGGGTGCCCGCCAGCGGATGGCAGGACTGCGGATGATAGGTGTGCACCAGCGACAGCTTGACGCGATCGCTGCGGTTGCCCTGGGCCGCATGCAAAGTGCGGCAATGGAAGAACACCAGGTCGCCAGCGCGCAGCTCGGGGCAGACGGCGCGCGCGATCCATTCGGCGTTTTCGGGCGCATCGTCGCGGAAGAATTTCTTCTCGTCGAACTGCGCCGGCTGGAATGCGGCCGCGTGCGAACCGGGAATGAACGACAGGCCGCCGTTGTCCCAGGTCTCGTCGCCCAGCGCCAGCCAACAGGACACCAGGTCGCTGTCGGAGAACGACCAGTAGCGGATGTCCTGGTGCCAGCCGGTCAGGCTGCCATAGGCCGGATGCTTGGTCATCACACAGTTGTGGTGCACGGTGGACAGCACCGGCGTCTCGCCGAAATAGCGGGCCAGCGATTGCCCGATGCGCGCATGGGTGGCCCATTGCGCGAACAAAGGATCGCGCCCGTAGGCGCTGAGCAGGCGCCGCACGGTGAGGCCGCCTTCGGCATTGCGCGACTCGGGCGCGCCGGGATAGCGCAGGTCCGCCTCGTATTCGATGGGCGCGATGTGCTCGCGCAGATGCCGCTCGGCCAGCGCGCGCAGCGCCGCCACCTCGGCGGGGTCGGCGAACTGCCGCGCGACCACGAAACCCTGCTCGCGCAGGACCGCTAACTCATCTTCTTGCAACGACCCGGACATGATGAACCTGCCAACCCCTCAGACCCCGCGGCGTAAGCTGCAAAGCGTCTGCGCACAGGGCAGGCGCGTGCCGGACGAGGCGCCGGCGATCGCGGGAGAGCTAGATTACACCCAAACGCGCGGCCGCTCGGGCGTATTCGCAACAGAACCGGCGGCCAGGGACCCTGGCCCTTCAGGCCTGCCCGCCTGTCGGTGTCTTGTCGGGCAGCGCGCCCGCCTGGATCCGTGCGGTATCGCGTTCGACTTCCTCGTGGTGCACCCACTCGCGCCACACGGCCACCAACAGCGCCATCAGCACCGGGCCGACGAACAGCCCGACGATGCCCATGGTCTTCACGCCGCCCACCAGGCCGAAGAAGGTCGGCAGGAACGGCAGCTTGACCGGGCCGCCCACCAGGCGCGGGCGCAGCGTCTTGTCGACGATGAACAATTCGACGCTGCCCCACACCATCAGCGCGATGCCCGCCACCATGTGGCCGGAACCGACGAGATACAGCGACACCAGCGTGAACGACAGCGGCGCGCCGCCGGGGATCAGCGCCATGAAGCCGGTGACCACGCCCAGCAGCACCGGCGACGGCACGCCGGCGACCCAGTAGGCGATGCCCAGCACCACGCCCTCGCCCAGCGCGATCAGGCCCATGCCGGTGACGGTGGAGTTGATGGTGGCCGGGACCACGCGCGAAAAGCGCTGCCAGCGCGCCGGCAGGATGCGTTCGCCCAGCACATCCAATTGGGCCACCATGCGCACGCCGTCCTTGTAGACGAAGAACAGCGTGATCAGCATGAACAGCACGGTGAGCAGCAGTTGGAACACGTTGCCGGTGGCGGCCAGCACCATGCGGTAGATGTTGCCCAGGTGTTCGCCGCTGACGGCCTCGACCAGCGCGCCCAGCGCATGCGGCTGGCCGATGTAGGCCTGCCAGTATTCGCCGAGGCGGTCGCCGACCACCGGCATCGAGGTGATCCAATTGGGAACGTCGACCCCATGCCGGTTGGCGGCGATGGCCCAGGCGAAGAAGGTGCTGGCTTCCTTGATGGCGTACGACAGCGCCAGCGACAGCGGCACGATCAGCACCACGATCACCACCAGCAGCGCCAGCGACGCGGCCAGCGCGGTGCGGCCGCCGCAGCGCTCGACCAGGCGCTCGTAAAGCGGCCAACTGGCCAGGCCGATGATCAGCGCGGCCAGCGCGGGGACCAGGAAGCCGCTGAGGAAATATACCCCCGCCAACAGGACGAGCAGCAAAAGCCAACGGGCGATCAGGTAGGCGGGGAGTACAGGCTGCATAGAGCGGATCGACAGTGAATGCGTTGAGGCTTTGACTGTCGGACTATACAGACGTTTCGCGAAATACGAGGGACACAAGCCCCGTATTTACTACGGGGTTTCCCGGTGTTGCTGGATTTTGCCGGCGACTTGCCAGCGTGGCGGACGCTTTCGCGCCCGCCACGCGGACCGCCGAGCCCCGTCTACAGGGCGTATTCGGCGGCCTCTTCGCGCGCGGAGCGG
This sequence comes from Achromobacter sp. CF-sbj1-Ac2-l, assembly GCF_052698165.1. NCBI lineage: Bacteria > Pseudomonadati > Pseudomonadota > Betaproteobacteria > Burkholderiales > Alcaligenaceae > Achromobacter > Achromobacter sp. CF-sbj1-Ac2-l. Next base: position 5,746,766 of record NZ_CP199855.1, read on the forward strand.
CGGCGCGGCATGGGCTCGTTGGCGGCGGCCACGCCGGCCACGGCCATCTGCCTGGCGGGGCTGATCTGGCGCTGCTGGAACACGCCGCAACTGGCGGCGGCCGGATCGGTCTCGTCGCGGCCGCTGAGCAGCGGGCAACTGGCGAACAGTTCGGCCGCCCAGTCGGCGAACGCGCGCACCTTGGGCGAAAGCTGGCGGCTTTGCGGATACAGCACCGAGATCGCGGTGGCGCTGGGCTTCCATTGCGGCAGCACCTCGATCAGCTCGCCCGACTGCAGGTACGGCAGCGCCATGTAGCGCGGCGTCTGGATCAGGCCGAAGCCCTTCAGGCCGCAGTCCAGGTACGCGCCAGCTTCGTTCACCGCGACGGTGCCACGCATGTCCACTTCCTGGTGTTTGCCGTCGATCTTGAAGTCCCAGGCGCAGTTGCGGCCGGTGCGGCTGGAGAAATAATGCACCGCGTGGTGGTTGCGCAGTTCCTCGATGGTCTGCGGCATGCCGTGGCGGGCGACGTAGGTCGGCGAGGCGCAGGTCACGGTCTGCAGCGTGCCGATGCGGCGCGCCACCAGGCTGGAATCCTCCAGGTCGCCGGCGCGGATGACGCAGTCGACGGCCTCCTGCACCATGTCCACCGGCCGGTCGCCCAGGCCGAGCACCAGCTCGACGTCGGGGTACTTGTCGTGGAAATCACACAATGAGGGAATCAGGATCAGCCGGCCGATACAGGTCGGTACGTCGATGCGCAGCCGCCCCTTCAGGCGCAGCGCCGCTTCCTGGAAGCAGGCCTCGGTTTCCTCGACGTCGGCCAGGATGCGCACGCAGTGCTGGTAATAGCCGGCGCCATCAGGCGTGAGGCCAATGCGGCGGGTGGTGCGGTTGAGCAGGCGCACGCCCAGCAGGCGTTCGAGGTTCTGGATGATGGTGGTGACGGTGGTGCGCGGAAGCGAGAGGCTGTCGGCCGCCCGGGTGAAGCTATTGGCGTCCACGACGCGCACAAACACCTGCATAGCCTGAAAACGGTCCATGGCGACGGTGTCCTTTAAGGGCAATTTGGTCGGGGTGTACGGAGCATAACCCGAAACCGCCCGGGATTAGACAAATCCACCGAACAGTGTTGCCGAGATAGCAGTGTTTATCCGCGCCCGTAAAACACTCAGAATGCAAACCATCTTGAAGTGCCCGTGCCGCCCGGCGCCATCCCAGGGCCTGTCAATCCTCAGATTCCGATCCCGGTAGAGCCCGTCCCCAAATAGACGGATTTCACCAGGGAAGCGTAACCGCGTTGCATGTTGCACTGCAATATGACTTCGGTGTTTCAGGACTGCCAGACCCGCCGCGATGCCCGCCCCCGCCGCCTCCCCGCCCCCCCGCGGTCCCCGGCAAGCGCGCTTCACCCCGACATCACCCACAAGGAACATCATGGTTTCGCGTAATCGTATTGCTATGCTCGTCGTTTTCGCGGCCGTCATCGCGGCCGGCGGTGGCTACGCCCTGTTTCGCGCCCCGGCGGGCGCCAATGCGGCCCAGGCGCAGGGCGCGCCCGCCGCGCCCCCTGTCGAAGTGGCGGAAGTGGTCAACAAGACCATCGTCGACTGGCAGCGCTATTCCGGCCGCCTGGAAGCCATCGACCGCGTGGACATCCGTCCGCTGGTCTCCGGCACCCTGACCGCCGTGCACTTCCAGGACGGCAGCATCGTCAAGAAGGGCGACGTGCTGTTCACCATCGATCCGCGCCCCTACGCGGCCGAAGTGGACCGCGCCGCCGCCGCCCTGACCGCCGCCAAGGCCCGCGCCTCGTATACGGCCACCGAACTGGCGCGCGGCCAGCGCCTCTTGGCCGACAACGCCATCGCCCGCCGCGACTTCGAGGAAAAGCAGAACGCCGCGCGTGAAGCCGCGGCCAACCTGCAGGGCGCGCAGGCCGCGCTCGACTACGCCAAGCTCAACCTGGGCTACACCCGCATCGAGGCGCCGGTCGCCGGCCGCGTGTCGCGCGCGGAAGTCACCGTGGGCAACGTGGTCGCCGCCGGCGCCACCTCGGTGCCGCTGACCACACTGGTGTCGGTCTCGAAGATGTACGCCTCGTTCGACGTCGACGAACAGACCTTCCTGAAGTACGTGAACCCGGCCCGCAACGGCAAGGCCGGCTCGGTGCCGGTCGAGCTGGGCCTGGCCAACGAGGAAGGCTATTCGCGCACCGGCTTCGTGCAATCGGTGGACAACCGCCTGGACGCCACGTCCGGCACCATCCGCGTGCGCGCCGAGTTCGACAACGCCGACGGCACCCTGCTGCCCGGCCTGTACGCCCGCATCCGCCTGGGCGGCAGCGAGCCGCGCAGCGCCGTGCTGATCGACGAGAAGGCCATCGGCACCGACCAGGACAAACGCTACGTGCTGGTGCTGGACGACAAGAACCACGCCAACTACCGCCAGGTCAAGCTGGGCGCCAACCAGGAAGGCCTGCGGGTCGTGGACTCCGGCCTGGCCCCAGGCGAACGCATCGTGGTCAATGGCTTGCAGCGCGTGCGCCCCGGCGACGCCGTGAGCCCGACCGTGGTGCCGATGGTCGCGGCGCAACGCAACCCGGTCAAGACGGCGGCCGCCAACTAAGCCGCCGGTGAACCGCAAAGCAGAACGAGAACGTTCATGAATATCTCGAAATTCTTCATCGACCGGCCGATCTTCGCCGGGGTGTTGTCCGTGCTGGTGTTGCTGGGCGGCCTGCTGGCCATGTTCCAGTTGCCGATCTCGGAATACCCGGAAGTGGTTCCGCCCTCGGTGGTGGTGCGCGCGCAGTATCCGGGCGCCAACCCCAAGGTCATCGCCGAAACCGTCGCCTCGCCGCTGGAGGAATCCATCAACGGCGTGGAAAACATGCTGTACATGCAGTCGCAGGCCAACAGCGACGGCAACCTGACGCTGACCGTCAACTTCAAGCTGGGCGTGGATCCGGACAAGGCGCAGCAACTGGTGCAGAACCGCGTGTCGCAGGCGCTGCCGCGCCTGCCGCCGGACGTGCAGCGGCTGGGCGTCACGACCACCAAGAGCTCGCCCACCCTGACGCTGGTGGTGCACCTGATCTCGCCCAACGACCGCTACGACATCACCTACCTGCGCAACTACGCGATCCTGAACATCAAGGACCGCCTGGCGCGCATTACCGGCGTGGGTGAAGTGACGGTGTGGGGCGCGGGCAACTACTCGATGCGCGTGTGGCTCGACCCGCAGAAGGTCGCGCAGCGCGGCATGACCGCCGCCGAAGTGGTCGCGGCCATCCGCGAGCAGAACGTGCAGGTCGCCGCCGGCGTGATCGGCGCTTCCCCCACCCAGGGCGACGTGCCGCTGCAACTGAACGTGAATGCGCGCGGCCGCCTGCAGACCGAAGAGGAATTCCGCGACATCATCCTCAAGACCTCGCCCGACGGCGCCGTGACGCACCTGTCCGACGTGGCCCGCGTGGAACTGGATGCCCAGGAATACGGCCTGCGTTCGCTGCTGGACAACAAGCAGGCGGTGGGCATGGGCATCATGCAATCGCCGGGCGCCAACGCGCTGGACGTGTCGTCGCAAGTGCGCGCCGCCATGGTCGAGCTGGCCCAGGACTTCCCGCCGGGCGTGGAATACCGCATCGAATACGACCCGACCCAGTTCGTGCGTTCCAGTATCGAGGCCGTGGTGCACACGCTGCTGGAAGCCATCGCCCTTGTGGTGCTGGTGGTGATCCTGTTCCTGCAGACCTGGCGCGCGTCCATCATCCCGCTGCTGGCGGTGCCGGTGTCGATCGTCGGCACCTTCGGCCTGCTGCTGATGTTCGGCTATTCCATCAACGCCCTGTCGTTGTTCGGAATGGTGCTGGCCATCGGGATCGTGGTCGACGACGCGATCGTGGTGGTGGAAAACGTCGAGCGCAACATCGCGGCGGGCCTGAGTCCGCGGGATGCAACCTATCGCGCCATGCGCGAGGTGAGCGGCCCCATCATCGCCATCGCGCTGACGCTGTGCGCGGTGTTCGTGCCGCTGGCGTTCATGACGGGCCTGACCGGCCAGTTCTACAAGCAGTTCGCCATGACCATCGCCATCTCGACGGTGATCTCGGCCTTCAACTCGCTGACGCTGTCGCCGGCCCTGTCGGCCCTGCTACTCAAGAGCCACCACGACAAGCCGGACTGGCTGACGCGGGGCATGAACCGCGTGTTCGGCCGCTTCTTCAACTGGTTCAACAACATGTTCGGCCGCGCCTCGGAGAACTACGGCGTGGGCGTGTCCGGCGTGATCCGCCGCAAGGCCGGCGCCATGGGCGTCTATGCGGTGCTGGTGGCCGCCACCATCGGCGTGTCGTACCTGGTTCCCGGCGGCTTCGTGCCGGCGCAGGACAAGCAGTACCTGATCGGCTTCACGCAGTTGCCCAACGGCGCCTCGCTGGACCGCACCGAAGAGGTGATCCGCCAGATGAGCGACATCGCCCTGAAGGAGCCTGGCGTGCAGAGCGCCATCGCCTTCCCGGGCCTGTCGATCAACGGCTTCACCAACAGCTCGAGCGCCGGCATCGTGTTCGTGACGCTCAAGCCGTTCGAAGAGCGCAAGGGCGCGGCGCTGTCGGGCAACGCCATCGCCGCGTCGCTGAACCAGAAGTTCGGCGCCATCCAGCAGGCGTTCATCGCCGTGTTCCCGCCCCCGCCGGTGCTCGGCCTGGGTACGCTGGGCGGCTTCAAGCTGCAACTGGAAGACCGCTCGGCGCTGGGCTATGCCGAGCTGGACAAGGCCAAGCAGGCGTTCCTGGCCAAGGCGCGCCAGACGCCCGAACTGGGCCCGGCGTTCTCGAGCTACGAGATCAACGTGCCGCAGTTGGACGTCGACCTGGACCGGGTCAAGGCCAAGCAGTTGGGCGTGCCGGTGACGGAAGTGTTCGACACCATGCAGATCTACCTCGGTTCGATGTACGTCAACGACTTCAACCGGTTCGGTCGCGTGTTCCAGGTGCGGGCCCAGGCGGATGCGCCGTTCCGCGCCCACGCCGACGACATCCTGCAGCTCAAGACCCGCAATGCGGCGGGTGACATGGTGCCGCTGTCGTCGCTGGTGACGGTCAAGCAGACCTTCGGTCCGGAAATGGTGGTGCGCTACAACGGCTACACCGCCGCCGACATCAACGGCGGTCCGGCCCCGGGCTACTCGACCAACCAGGCGCAGGCCGCGGCCGAGCGCGTGGCGGCGGAAACCCTGCCGCGCGGCGTGAAGTTCGAGTGGACCGACCTGACGTACCAGCAGATCCTGGCGGGCAACGCCGGCCTGTGGGTGTTCCCGATCAGCGTGCTGCTGGTGTTCCTGGTGCTGGCCGCGCTGTATGAAAGCCTGACCCTGCCGCTGGCCGTGATCCTGATCGTGCCGATGAGCATTCTGGCGGCACTGACGGGCGTCTACCTGACGGGCAACGACAACAACATCTTCACCCAGATCGGCTTGATGGTGCTGGTGGGGCTGTCGGCGAAGAACGCGATCCTGATCGTGGAATTCGCCCGCGAGCTGGAAATGAACGGCCGCTCGCCGCTGGAAGCCGCAATCGAGGCCAGCCGCCTGCGCCTGCGTCCGATCCTGATGACGTCGATCGCCTTCATCATGGGGGTGGTGCCGCTGGTGCTGTCGTCCGGCGCCGGTTCGGAAATGCGCCACGCCATGGGGGTCGCGGTGTTCTTCGGCATGCTCGGCGTGACGCTGTTCGGCCTGTTCCTGACGCCGGTGTTCTACGTGCTGCTGCGTTCGATGGGCGGCAAGAAATTGCACTCGGCCGCGCCGCACGAAGCGCCCGTGTGCGTGCCGCACATCGACCCGCACGCGCCGCCCGCGCCGCAGCACAACGCCTGATCCGGCCCGCAAAAATAGCCAGCGCGTCCCGTCCCGAACGGCGGGGCGCGCGCCCAAGAGAATCGTCATGAAGACCAAAAGACTGATCCGCGGTTCCGCCCTGCTTGCCGTCCTGCTCGTGCTGGCCGGCTGCGCGGTGGGTCCGACCTACGAACGGCCCGCGGCCGCCACGCCGGCGGCCTACAAGGAAGCCGCCCTGCCCGCCTCGGAAGCGGGCACCTGGAAGACCGCCCAACCCTCGGAAGAGCAGTTGCGCGGCGAATGGTGGAAGGTGTTCGGCGACGAAGGCCTGAACCAGTTGCAGGAGGAAGCCCTGAAGGCCAACCAGAACCTGCAGGCCGCCGCCGCCCGCCTGACGCAGGCCCGCGCGCTGCAACGCGAGGCCCGCGCCGGCTTCTTCCCCAGCCTGGACGCGGGCTTCGGCCCGAACCGCCAGCGCCCCTCGGCGGTGTCGCAAGGCCTGCCTGACGGCACGCCGACGCGGCCGGTGACCACCTGGCGCGCGCAAGGCACGGTGTCGTACGAGGCCGACCTGTTCGGCCGCGTCGCCTCCACCGCCGACGCCGCCACCGCCGATGCGCAGCAGAGCGAGGCGCTGTACCGCTCGGTGCTGCTGGCGCTGCAGGCCGATGTCGCCACCACCTATTTCCTGGTGCGCGAGCAGGACGCCGAAGCCGCGCTGTACCGCCAGACGGTGCAACTGCGCACCGAGACGCTGCAACTGATCCAGCGCCGCTATGACGCGGGCGACATCAGCGAGCTGGACCTGGCGCGCGCCAAGGCCGAGCTGGCCTCGGCCCAATCGGAAGCGCTGGGGATCGACCGCCGCCGCGCCGCCGGCGAACACGCGCTGGCCGTGTTGCTGGGCCGCGCGCCGTCGGAGTTCGCGATGCCGCCCAAGCCGATCGAGAAGGTGGCGCTGTCGATCCCGGCCGGCCTGCCGTCGACGCTGCTGGAACGCCGCCCCGACATCGCCGCGGCCGAGCGCGCCATGGCTGCCGCCAATGCCCGTGTGGGCGCGGCCAAGTCGGCGTTCTTCCCGCGCCTGGACATCACGGGCGCGTTCGGCTACGAGTCGTCGGAGCTGGGCAACCTGTTCCAATGGTCGAGCCGCACGTTCCTGCTGGGCCCGCTGGTCGGCGCCGCGCTGTCGATGCCGATCTTCGACGGCGGCCGCCGCCAGGCCGGCCTGGACCGCGCCCGCGCGGTGTACGAGGAAGACGTGGCGGTGTACCGCCAGACGGTCCTGAACGCCTTCCGCGAAGTCGAGGACAACCTGTCCAACCTGCGCATCCTGGCCGACCAGACCCGCGCGCAGGACGCCGCGGTGGAGGCCTCGGCCCGCGCCGCCAAGCTCTCGCACACGCAATACCGCGAAGGCTCGATCAGCTATCTCGACGTGATCGAGGCGGACCGCAGCGTGCTGCTGCAGCAGCGGGTGGCGGTGCAGTTGAGCGGCGAGCAGGCGCGGTCGGCGGTGGATCTGATTCGGGCGATCGGGGGCGGGTGGGGGAATCCGGTGCCTGGGGCGGAGGCTGTGGCGGCCAATCGTTAGTTGTTCATTGCTCGAGCATTGCGTTAGGTGCTGTTAGCGATGATGAGTCGGTCTTCGTAGGTCGCCCCTCGGGCGGGCGGACCCGGTGGCGGGCGCCCACGATTGCGGTCCGGAGCGTTCGCTCCGGACTTCCCCATCCTCATCCTCGTCCTCGCCTTCGGCGACTCCTTCGGATTCCGTCGGGCGCATCGAGGTTGCCCGCCACCGGGTCCGCCCGCCCGAGGGGCTACGAGCGTCTGGGCTTGTCGCGCTGCTAGAGCCGGGTGCGGGGAAGGGAACCTGCGGGGCTGCCCATCGCGGCCGCGCGGGCGGCCACGATGGGCGTCTGTGCATCTGACAGTGAAGCGGGTGCGCTGCGCGCGGGTGGCGAGCGGTTTTCTGGTGGTCCCGCTCCGAAGGAGAGGGGGTAATGGCGGCGCGTTGAGGGCTGGCTTGCGCGTGACGAGCGCGTGCGCCGCCGACAACAGTCGTGGTGCCGGCAGGGCAGCCACGCAATCGCACCGGATTTCGTGGTGCCGATAGCCGTGCAATAGCATCGGATGGGGGGCCTTTCCACACGCGAGAGCGTCATCATCCCGACGCAAGACACCACGTAAGCCGCAAAAGGCCGCCCGCGCGGCCGGCTTGCGGCGGGCCTCGCAAGACCCTCCCTCCAGCTCCGATGTGCGCCAAAACGCCAAGCACACCGCTCGCCCCAGAGACCGTCATTACGTCTCATCGCGAGCGCGTGGCGGGGTCGGTGGGGGATGGCGGGGCGTGTAGATGCGCCCGAGGGAAACCGGAGGGAGCCGAAGGCGTACGAGGTTGACAACGGGGAAGTCCGGAGCGAACGCTCCGGACCGCAATCGTAGCCCCGCCATCCCCCACCGACCCCGACACGCGCGCCTCAAGAACCTACCCCATTCGCGACAACCAACAACACCCTACAATCTCCGCCATGTCGACCCTCCGCCTCTTCTACGCCCTCTGGCCCGAGCCTGACCTGGCTGACACGCTATCCACCTGGGCCACTCAAGCCCAACCGCACAGCCATGGCCGCGCCATGCGCACGGAAACCCTGCACATGACGCTGGCCTTCCTGGGTTCCGTGGAAAAGGAAATCGCCGAAGAACTCATCGACGCCACCCCCTACCATCGCCTGCAGCCCGGCACCGTCACCCTGGATCGTTACGGCGTCTTCGCCCGCCCCCGCATTCTCTGGGCCGGGCCCGCGCAGACTCCGGATTCGCTGCAGGCCAGCCACGACGGCCTGTGGCTCTGGCTGTCGGCGTTCGGCTTCGCGCCGCCGACGCAGCCCTTCCGCCCCCACGTCACGCTGCTGCGCAACATCGAGCGCAACGACCCGCCGGCCGACGCCCCGCCGCCCGTGACCTGGCGCTATGACCGCATGGTGCTGGTGGCGTCCGAATCCACCGAGGGCGGCAGCCGCTACCGCGTCGTCGCCCGTTCGAAACCGCAGCCGGACTGAGGCCACGACCCGGTGCTCTGGCACAATCGAGCGCGTCGCAACGACTTAGGATCTCCATGATCATCCTGCTCGACCAAGACGGCGTGCTGGCCGACTTCGAACATGCCTTCATCGACGCCTGGCGCGCGCGCCACCCCGGCATCGCGCCGGTGGCGTTCGAGGACCGCAAGTCCTTCTACATCCGCGAGGACTACGCGCCCGAGCTGCGCGGCATGGCCGAGGCCATCTACACCGCGCCCGGCTTCATCCGCAACCTGCCGCCGGTGCCGGGGGCGCTGGAAGCCGTGAAGGAACTGCTGGCGCTGGGCTTGGACGTGCGCATCTGCACCTCGCCGCTGTCGCAGTTCGAGAACTGCGTCGCCGAGAAATACCTGTGGGTCGAGAAACACCTGGGACGGGAGGCCACCAGCCGGCTGATCCTGACCAAGGACAAGACCCTGGTGCACGGCAATCTGCTGATCGACGACAAGCCGTTGATACAAGGAGCCGTCAAGCCGCGCTGGAAGCACATCCTGTTCGACGCGCCCTACAACCGCCAGGTCACCGACCGTCCGCGCATCACCTGGGGCAACTGGCGCAACGTGCTGGCGGGCGAGCTGTATACGGCCGACGAATGACGGCCGGATGACATCCTGACGGCGGGGTGGCCGGCCCTGTTCAGCGGCCGGGGTTGGGACTATCCTGTGGTGCTGTATCCCCACCTCTGGAGGAGCCTGCACCATGAATCTGCACCGACTGCTCAAGCAGCGAGAAGCCGACCACAAGCCCTTGCGCGTAGCGCTGCTGGGCGCCGGAAAGTTCGGCGCGATGTTCATGAGCCAGGCCCCCCGCACGCCCGGCATGCGGCTGGTGGCGGTAGCCGACCTGACGCCCGACCGCGCCCGCGCCGCGCTCACCCGCGTCGGCTGGCCGGCGACGGCGCTCAATGCCGCCAGCCCGGGAGACGCGCTCAAGAACGGCAAGGTCTACTTCACTGACGATCCGCTCGCCGTGATCGCCAGCCCCGAGGTCGACATCGTCATCGACGCCACCGGCCAGGCGGCCGCCGGCATCGGCCACGTGCTGGCCTGCTGCGAGCACGGCAAGCACATCATCATGGTCAACGTCGAGGCCGACGCGCTGGCGGGCCCCTTGCTGGCGCGGCGCGCGCGCGAAGCCGGCATCGTCTATTCGCTGGCCTACGGCGACCAGCCGGCGCTGATCTGCGAGATGGTGGACTGGGCGCGCACGGCGGGCTTCGAGGTGATGGCGGCCGGCAAGGGCACCAAGTACCTGCCCGAGTTCCACACTTCCACGCCCGACACCGTCTGGCCGTACTACGGCTTCACCGCCGAGATGGTGGCAGCCGGCGACTTCAACGCGCAGATGTTCAACAGCTTCCTGGACGGCACCAAGAGCGCCATCGAGATGGCCGCGGTGTCCAACGCCACCGGCCTGCTGCCCTCGCCGTCCGGCCTGCATTTCCCGCCCTGCGGCGTGGACGACCTGGCCCGCGTGCTGCGGCCGCGCGAGGACGGCGGCATCCTGCACCATCGGGGCCAGGTGGAAGTGATTTCCTCGCTCGAACGCGATGGCCGGCCGGTGTTCCGCGACCTGCGCTGGGGCGTGTACGTGACGCTCGCGGCCGACAGCGATTACGTGCGGCGCTGCTTCAAGGAATACGGCCTGGTCACCGACCCCAGCGGCAACTACACCGCCATGTACAAGCCGTATCACCTGATCGGCCTGGAACTGGGCATCAGCGTGGCCAGCGTCGGCCTGCGGCGCGAGCCCACGGGGGCGCCGGCCGGCTGGCATGGCGACGTGGTGGCCACGGCCAAGCGCGACCTGCAAGCCGGGCAGTTGCTGGACGGCGAAGGCGGCTACACCGTGTATGGCCGGTTGATGCCGGCGCGCGACTCGGTCGACGAAGGCTACCTGCCGTTGGGCCTGTCGCACCAGGTCAAGCTCAAGCACGCGGTGCGGCAGTCGCAGGCGATCCGTTGGAGCGACGTGGAATACGACGATCGTTCGGCCGCGGTGCAGTTCCGTCGCGAGATGGAACAGACCTTCGCCTGAACGCGGCGCCTCGCCATGCCGCCCCCGGCCCCGCGTGAATCGGGGCGGGCCGACGACCGTCAGACCGGCGGCGAACGTTCCGCCTGGAACAACCGCAGGCGGTCGGCGGCGTTGCGCAGGTGCTGCTCGGCGGCCTTGCCGGCGGCATCGGGATCCCCGCCCTCGATGGCGGCGAAGATCGCCTGGTGTTCGCTCTGCACGGCCGCCATGCGCTCGGCATACATGCGCGCCGTGTTGTTGCGCGCGCTGCGGATGACGCGCCGCACATTCGCTTCCAGGTAGTCGTTCAGCGCCACCAGGTGCGGGTTGTGCGTGGCCTGCACGATGGCCTGGTGGAACTGGTAGTCCTCTTCGTCGCCCAGCTTGTCGTTGATGAGCGCGTACTCCATGCCCACCAGCGCCTGGCGCATCTTCTTCAGGTCGGGTTCGGTGCGGCGCTGCGCCGCGTAGCGCGCGGCGGTGACTTCGATCGACAGCATCAGCTCCAGGATGTGTTCCAGGTCCTGGTTGTCGCCCGGCGTGGGCGCGGCGATGCGGAAGGCGTTGCGCTGGAAGTTCGGGTCGACGAACACGCCGCTGCCTTGCTGCGAGGTGATCAGGCCCTCGGATTTCAGGCGCGCCAGCGCCTCGCGCACCACGGCGCGGCTGACCGAGTAGATCTCGGTCAACTGCTTTTCGGTGGGCAGGCGGTCGCCGGGCGCCAGGGTGCCCTGGCGGATCTGCTCGGCCAGCGCGTCGGCCACGCCCGCCGAAAGCGAATGCCTGGGCGCGGCGCGCTGCGGGTCGGAGTCCTGTGCTTGAGTGGGCTGCATGGGGAATCGTTAAAACGTGAAGGCGGCTCGCGGCGGGGATGCCCCTGGGACGCGCCGGCCCGTGGTTATAGGAATTCTCGACGTTTCACTGCGGCGGCGCCCTTGAAAATTATAGGATTTTGCCGGAATCAAGGGCGCGGCCGCTTCAGACTTTACGCGATATAGATGCCGCCGTTCACCTGCATCACCTCGCCCGTCACGAAACCGGCCAGCGGCGAGCACAGGAAGGCGATCGCGCCGGCGATTTCCTCGGCCGTGCCGAAGCGCCGCAACGGCGTGCTCTCCAGCAGCTGCGCGCCCTTCTGGCCGATCAGGTCGTGCGTCATGGAGGTGGCGATGATGCCAGGCGCCACCGCGTTCACCCGGATCTGCGGCGCCAGCTCCAGCGCCAGGCTGCGGGTGAAGCTCTGCACCGCGCCCTTGGAGGCCGAATAGGCCGCGTGCGCGTAGCTGCCGCGCTGCGCCGCCAGCGACGTCAGCAGCACGATCGAGCCGTTCTGGCGCAGGTGGCGTTGTGCGGCGCGGCACACATAGAAGGTGCCGTCCAGGTTGACGCCCATGAGCTTCTTCCAGGCCTCGTCGCTGGTGTCCTTGACCAGCTGCTCGGGGTAGATGCCGGCGCAATGCACCAGTTGATCGATGCCGCCGAAATGCTGCGCGGCGCGTTCCAGCACCCTGTCGCAATCATGCGAGGCGGCCACGTCCAGCGCGTGCACGAACACCCGCTGGCCGCTGGCGTCCAGCTCGGCGGCCACCTCGTCCAGGCGCGCCTTGTCGATGTCGGTGAGCACCAGCCGGGCGCCATGGGCGGCCATCAGCCGCGCGGTCGCCAGACCGATGCCATTGCCGGCGCCGGTGATGGCCACTACCTGTCCTTCGAACGAAATCATGCTGTCTCCAAAGCGCTTTTTCGGGGGCACGCGCCCGCTCCCGGGGCGCCGCCGACGGTTCGATTGAACCGCCAAATGCATCGCTTGACACGGGAAAAACGCTTGCCCTATGATTTATCGGACAACTTAATAAAGTTGACTGACAACTTGTGTTGAAAGCGTAAAGCAACTGGCGATTTCAGGCAAGCGGGTCGGAAAAACACGGCCAACGGCCGCATGACAGGCAGGGGACAACCAGGTGGAAATCACCGGCAGCACAACCGTATTCGCGATCGCGGCCGACCCGATCGCGCACGTCAAGACGCCCCAGCGGCTCAACGCCCTGCTGCGCGAGCGCGGCATCGACGCCGTCATGGTGCCGTTCCACGTGGCCGCCGCCGGCCTGCCCGGCCTGTTCGCGGGCCTGCGCGGTCTGGCCAACCTGGGCGGACTGGTGGTCACCGTGCCCCACAAGGAACGCGCCGCCGCGCTGTGCGACGCCCTCACCCCCGCCGCCGAACTGATCGGCGCCGTCAACGCCGTGCGGCTGCGCGACGGCTGCCTGACCGGCGGCAACTTCGACGGCCTGGGCTTCGTCGCCGGCCTGCGCGGCCAGGGCCATGAGCCCGCCAGCCGCCACGTCTACCTGGCGGGCCTGGGCGGCGCCGGCAAGGCCATCGCCTGCGCCATCGCCGAGGCCGGCCCGGCCAGCCTGCGCCTGTACAACCGTTCGCGCGGCAAGGCCGAGGCGTTTGCCGAGCGCCTGGCGCGCCACTATCCCGGCCTGGCCATCAGTGTGGCCGGCCCGCGTCCCGAGCCCTGTGACATCGCCATCAACGCGACCACCCTGGGCCTGGACGACAACGATCCCCTGCCCTTCCCGCTGGATGCCCTGGCGCCCGGCGCCGTGGTGGCCGACGCCGTCATGAGCCGTGTCGACACGCCGCTGCTGCGCGCCGCGGCCGCACGCGGCTGCCGCACCCATCCCGGCCTCTACATGCTGGAAGGACAACTCACCGAAATTGCCCGCTTCCTGGGCATAGAAGAGCCGCATTCCTAAGCGCGCTTGCTTGATTCACGGACCTACCACTCCCGTTCCACGGAGGAGACACGCATGAAATTGGCTTTCACCACCGGCCTGTTGTGCCTGGCCGGCATTGCCGCATCGGCCCAGGCCGCGCCCGTCAAGATCGGCCTGATCGAGACGCTGTCCGGCCCGCAGGCCTCGACCGGCCTGATGTTCCGCGCCGCGGTCAAGTACCAGTTGGACCGCATCAACGCCGCCGGCGGCTGGAACGGCCAGCCGCTCGAACTGGTCGAGTTCGACAACCAGGGCGGCCCCGTGGGCGCCTCCGACCGCTTCCGCGCCGCGGCCGCCGAAGGCGTGCAGATCCTGGTACAGGGCTCGTCGTCGGCCATCTCCGGCCAGCTCACCGAGGACGTGCGCAAGCACAACCTGCGCAATCCCGGCAAGGAAGTGGTGTTCCTGAACGTGGGCGGCGAGGCCCTGGAACTGACCGGCCAGAAGTGCCACTTCTACCACTTCCGCTTCACCACCAACGCCGACCTGCGCGTCAAGGCGCTGGCCTCGGTCATGTCGGCCGACGGCACGCTGGGCAAGCGCGTCTACGCCATCAACCAGAACTACTCCTGGGGCCAGGACATGGAAGGCGCCACCGAGCGCTTCGCCAAGCAGTACGGCTATGAAGTGGTCGGCAAGACGCTGCACGAAGTCAACAAGATCCAGGACTTCGCGCCCTACGTGGCCCGCATCCGCTCGGCCAATCCCGACACCGTCATCACCGGCAACTGGTCCAACGACCTGCTGTTGCTGATGAAGGCCACGCAATCGGCCGGCCTGAAGGTGCGTTTCGCCACCGTGTTCCTGGACCAGGTCGGCAACCTCGCCAACGCCGGCGAGGTCGCGCTGGGCCACTACATCGCCCACCCCTACAACATCGAGGCCGCGGGCGAGGAAGGCGCCAAGTTCGCCGAGGACTACAAGGCCAAGACCGGCCACTACCCCAGCTACACCGAGCCGCAGACCGTGATCGGCATCACCTTCCTGGGCGAAGCGCTCAAGCAGGTCAAGCCCAAGGACGGCAAGCTGTCGGTGCCGGACCTGGCGCGCGCGCTGGAGAAGGTCACCTACACCTCGCCGCTGGGCACCTACACCATGCGCGCCGAAGACCACCAGGTGCAACTGCCGATGGTGGTGTCCAAGGTCGGCAAGAACGCCAAGTACAAGGCCGACGGCACCGACATGGGCTTCGAGCCGGTCAAGGTGCTGTCCGCCGCGGACGTGTCCGCGCCGGTGCAGGCCACCTGCAAGATGGTTCGCCCGGACTGATGATGACGCGACGGCCGCGGACGGCATGCCGTCCGCGGCCACTCGCCAATAAAACGCTCACCGGCGCGGGGCCGGAAAAAACAGGGCGTGATCGATCGCCAGGCGCCCGGCGCCTGCGCGCAAGGATTTTGGAGCGGACATGGAATACTTTACCGTCTCGCTGTTGAACGGCGTGATTTACGGCCTGCTGCTATTCATGGTGTCGGCGGGCCTGACACTGATCTTCGGAATGATGGGCGTGCTCAACTTCGCGCACGCCTCGTTCTACATGATAGGCGCGTACGCCGCCTATACCCTGACGCCCGTCACCGGGTTCTGGACCGCGCTGGTGCTGGCCACCGTCATCGCCGGCGTGCTCGGCATGGGCGTGGAGCGCTTCTTCCTGCGCCGCGTGCACAAGTTCGGCCACGCGCAGGAACTGCTGGTGACCTTCGGCCTGGCGTTCATCGTCGCCGAGCTCATCAAGCTGTTCTACGGGGATTTCCCGGTCGACTACCGCGTGCCGCAGTTCCTGAACTTCGCGGCCTTCCGCGTGTTCGACGCCGACTACCCGTTCTACCGCCTGCTGATGGGCGGCGTGTCGCTGGCGATGTTCGCGGTGATCTACCTGCTGCTGTCGCGCACCCGCGTCGGCATCGTGGTGCGCTCGGCCATCTACCGGCCGCGCATGGCCGAGGCGCTGGGGCACAACGTGCCGCTGGTGTTCATGAGCGTGTTCGGCGTGGGCGCGGCGATGGCCGGCCTGGCGGGCGCGGTCGCGGGCGCGTTCTACACCACCAATCCGAACATGGCGCTGGAACTGGGCGTGCTGGTGTTCGTGGTGGTGGTCGTGGGCGGCCTGGGCTCGCTTGAAGGCGCCATGATCGCCTCGCTGCTGATCGGCCTGATCAGCTCGTTCTCGGTCGGCATCGACGCCAGCCTGGCGACCCTGTTCGGCCTGTTCGGCGCCGGCGAGTGGGCCGAGAGCGTGGGCGGCCTGATGACGGTGAAGATCTCCAGCCTGGCGGCGACCCTGCCCTTCCTGCTGATGCTGGTGGTGCTGCTGGTCAAGCCCTCGGGCCTGAAGGGAGAACAGGCATGAACCAGACTTCCTCGCGCCGCGCCACCGCCGGCCTGCTGTTGCTCGCCTGCGTGGCCGCGTTGTGCGCGCTGCCGTGGCTGCTGCCCGCCGGCCAACTGGTCGCGGCGGTGCAGATGCTGATCGCGGCGCTGTTCGCCTGCGCCTTCAACCTGCTGGCCGGCCAGGGCGGCATGCTGTCCTTCGGCCACGCGGCCTACTTTGGCGTCGGCACCTTCGCCACCATCCACGCCATGAATGCGCTGGGCGGCGCGGGCCTGTTGCCGACGCCGCTGATGCCGCTGGCCGGCGGCGTGGCCGGCCTGCTGTTCGGCCTGGTCGCGGGCTGGTTCGCCACCATGCGCGCCGGCGTTTACTTCTCGATGATCACGCTGGCGCTGGCCGAGCTGCTGCACGCGCTGGCGCCGCACCTGAAGGGCGTGTTCGGCGGCGAGGCCGGCCTGTCGGCCATGCGCATGCCGGCATGGGGCTTCACCTTCGGCTCGGACGTCGAGGTGTACTTCCTGGTGCTGGCCTGGGTGCTGGTGTCGCTGGCCGCGCTGTATGGCCTGACCCGCACGCCGCTGGGCCGGCTGACGCTGGGCCTGCGCGAAAACGCCAACCGCCTGCGCTACCTGGGCTACCGACCGCACACGCTCAAGACCATGGTGTTCGCGCTGTCGGCCATGTTCGCCGGCATCGCAGGCGGCCTCCAGGCATTGAACATCGAGGCCGGCAACTACGTGCTGTTCGAGGTCAAGCTGTCGACCGACGCGGTGCTGTTCGCCTACATCGGCGGCGTCAACGCCTTCCTCGGCCCGGTGCTGGGCGCCTCGATCCTGACCTTCCTGTCGCAGACGCTGGCCGACATCACCCGTTCGTGGCTGCTGTACCAGGGCATCCTGTTCGTGCTGGTGATGCTGTTCGTGCCGGACGGCCTGGTCGGGCTGGTGCAGCGCGCCGCCAGGTCGCTGCGCCAGCGCGGGCTGGCCGACTGGCTGCCGCGCGCCGCGGTGTCCGTCGCCGGCGGCCTGCTGCTGACCGGCGCCACGGTGTTCTCGGTGGAACTGCTGCAACGCATGTTCGCGCGCGACTACCGCTCGCTGCTGGCGATGAACCCCGATGCCGGCTGGCCCGCCATTTCCCTGTTCGGCCACGACTGGGCGCCGCTGGCGCTGTCGACCTGGCTGCTGCCGCTGGCGCTGTTCGCGGCGGGCCTCCTGGCCTGCCGCTGGGCGCTGGCCCTGTGGCGCGGCGAGGCTGAGGCCGCGCCCGTGCTGGAGACCGCGAAATGAGCCACGAGATCCTGACCCTGACCGACGTGCGCAAGTCCTTCGGCGACGCGCAGATCATCCGCGGCGTCAACCTGAAGGTCGAGGCCGGCGAACGCCACGCCGTCATCGGCCCCAACGGCGCCGGCAAGTCCACGCTGTTCCACCTGATGTCCGGCTCGTTCGCGCCGACCTCGGGCGACATCAGCCTGCGCGCGCGCCCGATCGGCGGCCTGCCGCCCGAACGCATCAACCGTCTCGGCCTGGCGCGTTCGTTCCAGATCACCAACGTGTTCCCGCGCCTGTCGGTGCGCGAGAACCTGCGGCTGGCGGTGCTGCGCATGCACGGCCTGGTCTACAACTTCTGGCGCCCCATCGCGCGCCACCGCGCCGTCAACGAGAACGTCGACCAGCTGCTGGAAAAAGTGCGTCTGGCGCCCAAGCAGCACACCGCCGCGGGCGACCTGAACTACTCCGAGCAGCGCTCGCTGGAAATCGGCATGACGCTGGCCTCGCGGCCCAAGGTGATCCTGCTGGACGAGCCGATGGCCGGCATGTCTCAGCACGAGGTCGACTACACCGTCGAACTCATCAAGGACGTGACGCGCGACTGCACCCTGCTGATCGTCGAGCACGACATGCAGGTGGTGTTCTCGCTGGCCGACCGCATCAGCGTGCTGGTGTACGGCGAGATCCTGGCCACCGGCACGCCCGCCGAGATCCGCGGCGACGCCCGCGTGCGCGAAGCCTACCTGGGAGAGGAAACGGTATGAGCATGCAATCCCCCCTGCTGGCCCTGCAAGGCGTGCACGCGCACTACGGCAAGAGCCACATCCTGCACGGCATCGACCTGACGGTGGGCCGCGGCGAAGTGGTCAGCCTGCTGGGCCGCAACGGCGCCGGCCGCTCCACCACCATGAAAAGCATCATGGGGCTGGTGGACGTGACGGGCGGCCGCATCGCCATCGAAGGCCGCGACATCACCAACAAGCGGCCTTTCGAGATCGCCCGCGCCGGACTGGGTTTCGTGCCGGAGGAGCGCGAGGTGTTCGCCAACCTGACGGTGGACGAGAACCTGCGCATGGGCGAACAGCCCGTCCGGCCCGACGCGCCGGCCTGGACCATCGAGCAGATGTTCGGCTATTTCCCGCGCCTGAAGGAACGCCGCAATACCCGCGCCGGCAACCTGTCCGGCGGCGAACAGCAGATGCTGACCATGTGCCGCTCGCTCCTGGGCAACCCCAAGGTCATGCTGATCGACGAACCCACCGAGGGCCTGGCGCCCAAGATCGTGGAAGTGATCGCCGACGTGATCCGCGACATCCACCAGCGCGGCGTGTCGGTGGTGCTGGTCGAGCAGAAGCTGACCATCGCGCTGAAGGTCTCCACGCGCGTCAGCGTGATGGGCCATGGCCGCATCGTTTTCGAAGGACCGCCCGCGCAGTTGCATGAGCGCCAGGACGTGGTCCAGGAATGGCTGGCGGTCTGACCGCCTAACGCATCTGTAGAGGCAAGCACTTGGACAATACCCCTGAAGTACGCCACGCCGATCTGCGCGGCAAGAACGTGGTGATCACCGGCGGCGCCAAAGGCATCGGCTACGCCACGGCCGAGGCGTTCGTGCGCCAGGGCGCGCGGGTGGCGCTGCTGGACATGGACCCGGTAGCGCTGGACGCGGCCGTGGCCGGGCTGCGCGCGGCCGGCGGCGAGGCCCTGGCCGCGCAGGCCTCCGTCACCGACGCCGAGGCGGTCGAACGCGCCTTCGCCCAGGTCGAGCAGGCCTGGGGCGGCATCGACGTGCTGGTCAACAACGCCGGCATCTCGGCCAACAAGCCGTCGCTGGAAGTCACCCCCGAGGAATGGCGCCGCGCCGTCGACATCAACCTGACCGGCGTGTTCCTGTGCGCCCAGGCCGCCGGCCGCCGCATGGTGCCCAAGGGCGACGGCTGCATCATCAACCTGGCCTCGATGTACGGCGTGGTGGCCGCGCCCGACCGCGCAGCCTACTGCGCCACCAAGGGCGCGGTGGTGCTGCTGACCGAGACCCTGGCGGTGGAATGGGGCCCGGCGGGCGTGCGCGTGAACGCGCTGGCGCCCGGCTACGTCGAGACCGACCTGGTGCGCGACCTGGCCGCGCGCGGCCGCCTCGACCCCGAACGCCTCAAGCAGCGCACGCCGCTGCGGCGCCTGGCGCAGCCGGCCGAAATGGCCGACCTGGCGGTATTCCTGGCGTCCAGCCAGGCCGCCTACATCACCGGACACACCCTGGTGGCCGATGGCGGCTGGAGCCGCTACAGCTACCTCTGACCGCTTACCTACATTCTGGAGATTCACTCATGGCCACCTACCAACCGCTTGGTTCCCAGGCGCCCTGGCGGCAACTGACGGTCGAGGCCTCGGACTGGCAACAGGCCGACCCGGCGCTGCTGGCCACCATGCTGACGCAACTGCACTGGATCCGCGCCTTCGAGGAAGCGGTGCTGGACCTGGCCGCCGAAGGCCTGGTGCACGGCCCCGCCCACTCGTCGGTCGGCCAGGAAGGCGGCGCCGTCGGCTCGGTGCTGGCGCTCGGCGCCGGCGACCAGATCAACGGCTCGCACCGCGGCCATCACCAGTTCCTGGCCAAAGCGCTACAACACGTCGCGCCGCTGGGCCTGGATCCGCGCAACCCGCTGACGCCCGCCATCGACGAAGTGCTGCACAAGACGCTGGCCGAGATCATGGGCCTGGCGCAAGGCTACTGCCGCGGCCGTGGCGGCAGCATGCACCTGCGCTGGCTGGAAGCCGGCGCGCTCGGCACCAACGCCATCGTCGGCGGCGGCGTGCCGCTGGCGGCCGGCGCGGCCTGGGCCCACCGGCACGCCGGCACCGACCGCGTGGCCGTGACGTACTTCGGCGACGGCGCCGTCAACATCGGCTCGGTGCTCGAGACGATGAACCTGACCGCCGCGTGGAAGACGCCGCTGTGCTTCTTCATCGAGAACAACCGCTACGCCGTGTCCACTACGGTGGAGGAATCGACCGCCGAGCCGCGCCTGTCGGCCCGTGGCCAGGCCTTCAACATCCCGGCCTGGCAGGTCGATGGCATGGATCCGCTGGCCGTGCACCTGGCCATGTCGGAAGCCGTGGCGCACATGCGCGCCGGCAACGGCCCCACCATCATCGAGGTGGACGTCTACCGCTTCTTCCACCAGAACGGCCCCTTCCCCGGCAGCGCCTTCGGCTACCGCAGCAAGGAAGAGGAAGCGCAATGGCGCCGCCGCGACCCGCTCGACAAGATCGCCGCCGAGATGATCGGCCGCCAGTTGATCACCCAGGCCGAGGTCGACGCCCTGCGCCAGCGCTGCAAGGACGTGATGAAGGACGTGTCGGGCCGGCTGACCGAGGCCACCGATGGCGGCAAGCGCCGCGTGCGCGCCGACCTGTGGCCGCGCCCCGACTTCCGCGACGTGGGCCTGCGCAGCGACGGCTCGGAACTGGCCGGCCTGCGCTACCAGGACGCCGCCGACCCTGCCGGCGCCCGCGTCGAGCGCAAGTTCGTGGACGCGGTGGCGGATGTGCTCGACCGCCGCATGGAAACCGACCCCGGCGTGGTGGTGCTGGGCGAGGACGTGCACCGCCTGAAGGGCGGCACCAACGGCGCCACGCGCGGCCTGAAGGACAAGTACCCCGACCGCGTGCTGGGCACGCCGATCTCCGAGAACGCCTTCGCCGGCCTGGGCGGCGGCCTGGCCATGGACGGCCGCTACAAGCCGGTGGTGGAATTCATGTACCCCGACTTCATGTGGGTCGCGGCCGACCAGATCTTCAACCAGATCGGCAAGGCCCGCCACATGTTCGGCGGCGACATCGACGTGCCGTTCGTGCTGCGCACCAAGGTCGCGATGGGCACGGGCTACGGCTCGCAGCACTCGATGGACCCGGCCGGCGTGTTCGCCACCGCGCCGGGCTGGCGTATCGTCGCGCCGTCCACGCCGTATGAGTACATCGGCCTGATGAACACCGCCCTGGCCTCCAAGGACCCGGTGCTGGTGATCGAGCACGTCGATCTCTACGCCTCGTCGGGCGAGGTTCCCGACGGCGACCTGGACTACGCCATTCCGTTCGGCAAGGCGCGCGTGCGCCGCGCCGGCTCCAAGGTCACGGTGCTGACCTACCTGTCGATGGTCAGCCGCGCGCTCAAGGCGGCGGAGGAAACCGGCGTGGATGCGGAGGTGATCGACCTGCGCACGCTGGACCGCGCCAACCTCGACTGGGACACCATCGGCGCCAGCATCCAGAAGACCAACAACGTGCTGATCGTCGAACAGGGCGCGCGCGGCACCTCGTACGGCGCCATGCTGGCCGACGAGATCCAGCGCCGCTACTTCGACTGGCTCGACCAGCCGGTCAAGCGCGTCACCGGCGGCGAGGCCTCGCCCAGCATCTCCAAGGTGCTGGAACGCGCGGCCTTCGCCGACACCGAGGAAGTCATCGCCGGCCTGAACGACGTGCTGGCCGACCTGGGAGAACGCGCATGACGGCCGCCCTGCGCATGAGCGTCCCAATGGAAGTCGGCATCTGCTGCGCCGACCTGGACGCGCTGCTGGCGTTCTACACCGAGGTGGTCGGCCTGACGCTGGTGAGCCGGGTCAGCGTGCCGGCCGACAAGGCCCGCGCCACCGGCCTGACACCGCATGGCTACGACGTGGCGCGCCTGCAGACCTCGTATGGCGAGCGCATCAAGCTGCTGCAGCCGGCCAGGGCGCCGGAGCCGGCGGTGCGCGGCGCCGCCATCCTGGACCGCCAGGGCAGCGCCTACCTGACCTTCATCGTGCATGACCTGGCCGGCACCGTCGAGCGCCTGCGGGCGCGCGGCGTGGTCTTCGACAGCGATCCGGCGCCGATGGAAGTGCGGCCCGGCACCTGGCTGGCCTTCTTCCGCGACCCCGAAGGCAACGTGCTGGAACTGGTCGAATACGACGACCCGGCGGCCTACCGGCCCGACCTGGCCGTGCGCACAGAATAGGACGAACTACACGTGGCACACCTTATCAAGCTCCCCTCCGTCGCGGCCGATGCCGACGCCGGCACGCTGCACCAATGGCTCAAGCAGGAAGGCGACACGGTCGCCGTGGGCGAGGCGCTGGCGGAAATCGAAACCGAGAAGGCAATCGTCGAGATCAACGCCGAACAGGCGGGCGTCTTGGGCCGCATCGTGGTGCAGGCCGGTCCGGCGTCGGTGCCGATCAACACCGTGATCGGCGTGCTGCTGGCGCCGGGCGAGGACGCCAGCGCGATCGACAAGGCGCTGGCGGAACACGGCGCGCAGGCAGCGGCCCAGCCGGCCGTGGCACAGCCTGCCGCAGCGCCGGCCGCGGCGACATATGCCGCGGCTACGCCGACGACCGCGTCTTCGACGGCCGCGCCCGCCGCACGCGACGCCACTGCCGACGCCCCCACGCCCGGCACGCGCCGCTTCGCCAGCCCGCTGGCGCGCCGCCTGGCCGCGCAATGGCACGTCAACCTGCTCGACGTGCAGGGCACCGGCCCGCGCGGCCGCATCGTGCGCCGCGACGTCGAGGCCGCGCGCGACCGCGCCCCCGTTGCCGCCGCGCCGCAGGCCAGCCGCGCCGCCGGCCGCCGCGTGCCGCATTCCGGCATGCGCCGCGCCATCGCCCGCCGCCTGACCGAAAGCAAGCAGCAGGTGCCGCACTTCTACCTGACGGTGGACTGCCGCATGGACGCGCTGCTGGCCCTGCGCGCCCAGGCCAACCAGGGCGGCGCGGTCAAGCTGTCGGTCAATGACTTCATCGTGCGCGCCGCCGCGCTGGCGCTGCGCGAGGTGCCCGAGGTCAACGCCAGCTGGCACGAGGACGCCATCGAATTCCATGCCGGCGCCGACATCAGCGTGGCCGTGGCCACCGACGGCGGCCTGGTCACGCCCATCGTGCGCGACGCCGACGTCAAGCCGCTGTCCGCCATCGCCGCCGAGATCGTCGAGCTGGCCGGCCGCGCCAAGGTCAATCGCCTGAAGCCCGAGGAATTCACCGGCGGCTCGCTGACGGTGAGCAACCTGGGCATGTACGGCATCAAGCAGTTCGCCGCCATCATCAACCCGCCGCAGGCCGCGATCCTGGCGGTGGGCGCGGCCGAACGCCGCCCGGTGGTGGACGACAATGGCGACCTGAAGGCAGCCACCGTCATGACCGTGACGCTGTCGGCCGACCACCGCGTGGTGGACGGCGCCGTCGGCGCGCGCTGGCTGGCCGCCTTCCGCGCGCTGATCGAAGCCCCCGTGCGCATCCTGCTGTGAGCCCCGCCATGACCAAGACTTCGTTTGACCTGGTGGTGGTGGGCGGCGGCCCCGGCGGCTACGTGGCCGCCATCCGCGCGGCCCAGCTAGGCCTGTCGACCGCGCTGGTGGAACGCGCCGAACTCGGCGGCATCTGCCTGAACTGGGGCTGCATCCCGACCAAGGCGCTGCTGCACAGCGCCACCGTGCTGCGCGCCTGCCGCGAGGCCGACCAGTACGGCGTGACCGGCGCCGGCGCGGCCCAACCCGACCTGGCCGCGATGGTGGCGCGCTCGCGCAAGGTCGCCGGCCGCCTGGGCCAGGGCGTCACGCACCTGATGAAGAAGAACGGCGTGACGGTGTTCGCCGCGAGCGCCCGGCTGGCCGGCGGCGGCCGCGTCGCGCTCGACAACGGCGCCACGCTATCGGCGCGCCACATCATCCTGGCCACCGGCGCGCGGGCGCGCGAGCTGCCGGCGCTGCCGGTGGGCGAACGCGTCTGGACCTATCGCCAGGCGCTGACGCCGCCGGCGCTGCCCAAGTCGCTGCTGGTGGTGGGCGCGGGCGCGATCGGCGCCGAGTTCGCCAGCTTCTACCGCGCGGTCGGCGCGCAGGTGACGCTGATCGACATGACCGCCGAGATCCTGCCGCAGGAAGACGCCGAGATCTCCGCGCTGGCGCGCAAGGCGTTCGAAAAGCAAGGCATCCGCGTGCTGACCCAGTGCGCGGTCAAGTCGTCCAGCCTGACGGCCACCGGCGTCAAGGCCGTGCTGGAGCAACAGGGCAAGCAGATCGAGCTGGAGGTCGAGCGCGTCATCGTCGCGGCCGGCATCGTCGGCAACGTCGAGAACCTGGGCCTGGAGCAGACCCGCGTGAAGGTGGAGAAGACCCACATCGTCACGGATGGCCTGGGCCGCACGGCGGAACCGGGCGTCTACGCCATTGGCGACGTGGCCGGCGCGCCGTGGCTGGCGCACAAGGCCAGCCACGAGGCGGTGCTGTGCGTGGAGGCCATTGCCGGCCTGCCAGCGCACGCGCTCGACCCGCTGCGCATTCCGGCGTGCACCTATTCGCATCCGCAGGTCGCCAGCATCGGCATGACCGAGGCCCGCGCCCGCGAGCACGCCAAGGCGACGGGCGGCGAGATCCGCGTCGGCAGGTTCACCTTCGTCGGCAACGGCAAGGCCATCGCGATGGGCGAGGACCAGGGGCTGGTGAAGACCGTGTTCGACGCCAAGACCGGCGAGCTGCTGGGCGCGCACATCATCCACCCGGAGGCGTCAGAGCTGATCGCCGGCTACGGCGTGGCGGCGGCGCTGGAGGCCACCGAGGAAGACCTGATGCACAGCGTGTTCGCGCATCCGACGCTGTCGGAGACGCTGCACGAATCGGTGCTGGCGGCCTTCGGCCGGGCGCTGCACGGCTAAGGCCCGTGGCAACGCGCCAGGCGTCTCGCGCGGACCGTCCTCGGCCGCGCGGGGCGCCCCGCTTCACAACCGACTGGCGAAGAAATCCAGGAAGCAGGCGATGCGCCGCGATAGCTGCGTATTGCGGTAGTACACCGCGTGCATCGGCTGCAGGTAGTCGGTGTGCAGGTCTTCCATGATGCGCACCAGCCGCCCTTCGATCAGATCGTCGCGCGACACGAAGTCCGACAGGCAGGCGATGCCCACGCCGCGCAGCGCCAGGTGGCGCTGGGTTTCGCCGCTGGACGTGGCCAGCGTGGGCGTGGCCAGATAGGTCGAGCCGCCCGCGTGGCGCAGCGGCCAGACGTTCAGGCTTTCCGGCTGGGTGAAGCCCAGCAGTTCGTGCCCGGCAAGATCCTCGACGGTGCGCGGCACGCCGCGCCGCGCCAGGTACTCGGGGCTGGCCATCAGCCAGCGCGGACGCGGTCGCATTGGCCGCGCATGCAGCGTGGAATCGTTCAACGGCCCCATGCGCAGGGCCACGTCGGTGCGGTGCTCGATCAGGTCGACGATGCGGTCGTTGCTGGTCAGCTCCAGCGAGATGGCCGGATACTCCCGGCGGAAGTCGGCCACATGCGGCACCACGCAATGCAGCATCACCGGCACCGAGGCGTCGACGCGCAGGCGGCCGGCCGGCTGCTGGTTGACGATGCGCATGCACTCTTCGGCCTCTTCCAGCGACTGTACGATCTGGCGCGCCTTCGGCAGGAAATGCGCGCCCTCGGCGGTCAGTTCCATGCGCCGCGTGGTGCGATTCAGCAGCGTCACGCCCAGGTCTTCCTCCAGGCGCGACAGGCCTCGGCTGACGCCGGAGGCGGTCTGGCCCAGCATCTCGGCGGCGGCGCTCATCGAACCGGCGTCGACCACGCCCAGGAACAACCGCAGGGCTTCGGAATTGAGCGCCATTTTTGACTCCGGATCACAAGTGGCGGAATTTTATAGCGCGCTGCTGGCGCAATGTCGCGGTGGCCCGGCCGATGACAGGGTTATCCGCCAAACGCGCGGGCAGCGATTCCGAGCCGGCATGAGGTGGCAAAAAGGACAGCGGCGAGGTGTTGCTGCGCACTGCCGCCGGCGCGGCGCACGCCAAAAAAAAACGGCGCACGCGGCGCCGCTTTTTCACTGCATCGACCGCCGGCCGATCAACGCTTCTGCTTGAGCTGCGACAGATCGCGCACCGCGCCGCGGTCGGCCGAGGTGGCCAGCGCCGCGTAGGCCTGCAGGGCCTGCGACACCACGCGCTCGCGGCCCACCGGCAACCAGCCGCCATCGGCGCGCGCGTTCATCGCGGCGCGGCGGCGGGCCAGTTCCTCGTCGGACACGGCCAGGTGCATCTTGCGGTTGGGGATGTCGATCTCGATGGTGTCGCCGTCTTCCACCAGGCCGATGGTGCCGCCCTCGGCCGCTTCGGGCGAGGCGTGGCCGATCACCAGGCCCGACGAGCCGCCCGAGAAGCGGCCATCGGTGAACAGCGCGCAGGTCTTGCCCAGGCCCTTGGACTTCAGGTAGGACGTGGGGTACAGCATTTCCTGCATGCCGGGGCCGCCCTTGGGGCCTTCGTAGCGGATCACCACCACGTCGCCCGGCACGACCTTGTCGCCCAGGATGCCTTCGACGGCGTCGTCCTGGCTTTCGAACACGCGCGCGCGGCCGGTGAAGACCCACTGCGATTCATCCACGCCGGCGGTCTTGACGATGCAGCCCTTCTCGGCCAGGTTGCCGTACAGCACGGCCAGGCCGCCGTCCTTGGAGTAGGCATTTTCCTTGCTGCGGATGCAGCCGGTCTTGCGATCGGTGTCCAGCGTCAGGAAGGTCGCGTCCTGGCTGAAGGCCACGGTGGTGGGAATGCCGCCGGGCGCGGCGCGATAGAACTTCTGCGCCGCTTCGCCGGCGCCGCCGACCACGTCCCATTGCGCGATGGCGTTGCCCAGCGTGCCGCTGTGCACGTTGCCGCAGGACAGGTCGAGCAGGTCGGCGCGCGCCAGTTCGCCCAGGATGCCGAGGATGCCGCCGGCGCGGTGCACGTCTTCGATGTGGTACTTGTCGGTGGCCGGCGCGGCCTTGCACAGGCACGGCACCTTGCGCGAGATGCGGTCGATGTCGGCCATGGTGAAGTCGACGCCGGCTTCCTGCGCGGCGGCCAGCAGGTGCAGCACGGTGTTGGTGGAACCGCCCATGGCCACGTCCAGCGCCATGGCGTTCTGGAACGCGCTCTTGGTGGCGATGTTGCGCGGCAGGACCGATTCGTCTTCCTCGACGTAGTAGCGGCGGCACAGGTCCACCACCAGGCGGCCGGCCTGCTCGAACAGCCCCTTGCGCCAGGCGTGCGTGGCGACGATGGTGCCGTTGCCCGGCAGCGCCAGGCCGATGGCCTCGGTCAGGCAGTTCATCGAGTTGGCGGTGAACATGCCGGAACAGGAGCCGCAGGTCGGACACGCGCTGCGTTCGACTTCGGCCACGTCGGCATCCGACACGTTGGGATCGGCGGCCTTGATCATGGCGTCGATCAGGTCGATCTTGGCGATCACCTTGCCGTCGGTCGGCGACTTGACCTTGCCGGCTTCCATCGGACCGCCGGACACGAACACCACCGGAATGTTCAGGCGCATCGCGGCCATCAGCATCCCCGGGGTGATCTTGTCGCAGTTCGAGATGCAGACCATGGCGTCGGCGCAGTGCGCGTTGACCATGTATTCGACCGAGTCGGCGATCAGTTCGCGCGACGGCAGCGAGTACAGCATGCCGCCGTGGCCCATGGCGATGCCGTCATCGACCGCGATGGTGTTGAATTCCTTGGCGACGCCGCCGGCGGCCTCGATTTCCTTGGCGACCAGCGCGCCCAGGTCGCGCAGGTGCACATGGCCCGGCACGAACTGCGTGAACGAGTTGACCACCGCGATGATCGGCTTGCCGAAGTCTCCGTCCTTCATGCCGGTGGCGCGCCACAGGGCGCGGGCGCCGGCCATGTTGCGGCCGTGGGTCGAGGTGCGGGAACGGTAGTGCGGCATGATCTTGTCTCAGGCGATTAGCGTGGGCGGCAAAACGGTAAATAATACGCTGGTTCCGGCCGCCAGCGGCCGCAGGCCGCCCCGAGGCCGCGCCGCGGCCATCAGGCGGACGCCGTGCCGCGCGCGGCGAAGGCGCTGGGCGGCTCGCCCAAGGCCTTGCGGAACATGGCCGCGAACGCGCTGGGACTGTCGTAGCCCAGATCCAGGGCCACATCCAGCACCCGCTCGCCGCGCGCCAGCCGCTCCATCGCCGCCAGCAGCCGCGCCTGCTGGCGCCAGCGGCCGAAGGTCATGCCGGTGTGGCGCAGAAACAGGCGGTGCACCGTCTTGGGATCCACCCCCAATTCCCGCGCCCAGTCGGCCGCGCCCGCCTGGCGCTCGGGGTGGCGCACGATGGCGCGGCAGATGCGCGCCAGGCGCGGCTCGGACGGCTGCGGCAGGTGCAGCGGCAGCACCGGCTCCTGTTTCAGCTCGTCCAGCAGCAGCATCATCAGGCGGCCGTCGCGGGTGCCGGGCTGCCAGTCCAGCGGCACCTCGGCGGCCGCCACCATCAGCTCGCGCAACAGCGGCGAGATCGACAGCACGCAGCATTCGGTGGGCAGGTGCGCGGCCGCGCCCGGCTCGACGAACACCGTGCGCATGCGCGGTTCGCCGCTCATGCGGATGGCGTGCGAGACCCAGGCCGGCACCCAAACGCCGCGCGTGGGCGGCACCACCCAGATACCGGCGTCGGTATCCACCACCATCACGCCCGAGATGGCGTACACCAGTTGCGAGCGGCGATGGCGGTGGCGACGCACGCGATGTCCGTCCTCGTAGTCCACCGCCAGGGCCGCCACCGGGCGCAGCGAGGACTCGTACGGAAACAGGTCCAGATCGGCGGGCTTGCGCGATCGGGAGGCGGCGGGCGATTTCGGCTTGTCCATTTCTCGATGATTCATGTCCAACCGGCGGTAGACGGTCTTTTCCAGTGTACCTATCCTGCCCGCCATCCCGTCGATTTCCCTGTCGTCCGCGTTCCGATCATGCCTCTTGCCTGCCCTTGCCCCGCCGCCCGCTGCGCCGCCATGCGCGGCCGGCGCGCGCGCATGGCCGGGAAATCGGACGCCCTCACAGCCGCGCGCGCGGTCCCGGACACCTGGCGCCTTTGCGCCAACGCGCGCCCCGCCGCACCGCGCCCGCGCCTTTACGCCCATACCCGCCTCGTCCCGAGCTGCCGCGCCCTTCGCGCCCACGCCGCGGCCGCCGTCCTGCCGACGCTACGACTAGCGCGCGGTTGCCGGGCCTCGCGCCCCGTGGCCGCCCGGCAGCCCCGGGCCCTCTGACGGGCCCGTCCGCCACCTCCCTTGCCCGACCGCCGCCGCAGACCGGCGGCCCCAGACGCCGCGCGCCGCGCGGCCGGAGGTTTTCATGCTCGACCATCCCCAACACAAATACCGCCCCGTCCAGCCCTTTTCCCGCGACTACGCCGAACGCCAATGGCCCGCGCGCCGCCCGAGCGCGCCGCCGATCTGGATGAGCACCGACATGCGCGACGGCAACCAGGCGCTCATCGAGCCCATGGACGCGGCGCGCAAGCTGCGCTTTTTCGAGCAATTGGTGGCCGTGGGCCTGAAAGAGATCGAAGTCGCGTTCCCGTCGGCCTCCGACACCGACTTCAATTTCGTGCGCAAGCTGATCGAGGAAAACCGCATTCCCGACGACGTCACCATCGAGGTCCTGACCCAGTCGCGGCCCGACCTGATCGAACGCACGTTCGAATCACTGCGCGGCGCGCGCCGCGCCATCGTGCACCTGTACAACCCGATCGCCCCGCAATGGCGCCGCATCGTGTTCGGCATGAGCCGCGCCGAGATCAAGGAGATCGCGCTGGCCGGCACGCGCCAGATCCGCGCCCTGGCCGACGCGCATCCGGAAACGGAGTGGATCTACGAGTACTCCCCCGAGACCTTCAGCCTGGCCGAGCTGGACTTCGCGCTGGAGGTCTGCGACGCCGTCAGCGCGATCTGGCGCCCGACGCCGGCAAACAGGATGATCATCAACCTGCCGTCGACGGTGGAATGCACCACCGCCAACGTCTATGCCGACCAGATCGAATGGATGCACCGCCGCCTGGCGCGGCGCGACAGCATCGTGCTGAGCGTGCATCCGCACAACGACCGCGGCACCGCGGTGGCCTCGGCGGAACTGGCGGTGCTGGCCGGCGCCGACCGCGTCGAAGGCTGCCTGTTCGGCAACGGCGAGCGCACCGGCAACGTCGACCTGGTGACGCTGGCGCTGAACCTGGACCGGCAGGGCATCGCCAGCGGCCTGGATTTCACCGACATGGCGGCCGTGCGCGACTGCGTCCAGGCCTGCAACCAATTGCCGGTGGACGTGTTCCACCCCTACGCGTTCACGTCCGCAACGCCAGCAGCGCTTCCTGCAGGTGCCGCAGCCCCCGGCTGAGCGGCTTGTCGCGGCGCACCACCACGGCCAGCGTGCGCGCCAGGCGCGGCGTCAGGGAACGCACCGCCAGGCTGGCGCGCTGGCCCGCGCCGCTGACCGCCAGCCGCGGCAGCACCGCGCACGCCAGGCCAGCCGCCACGATTTCCTTCATGGCCTCGGTGCTGCCCAGCTCCATCACCGGCTTGGCCGCCACCCCTGCCGCGTCGAACCAGTCATCCACCAGGCCGCGGGTGCGCGCGCCCGGCTCGAACAGCACCAGCGGCAACGCCGCCAGCGCCTGCGGCGTCACGGCGTCCGGCATTCCCAGCGGGCCGCGCGCCGGGAAGATCGCCACGAACTCGTCTTCCAGCACGGGCGTGGCCTCGATCATGCGGCCGGGCGCGGGCAGCGTCACCAGGCCGATGTCGAGCGTGTTGTTCTCCAGGCCGCGCAGCATGTCGGCGGTATTGCCGGTGCTGGCCACCACGTCCAGCGCCGGAAAGCGCCGCCGCAGGCCGGCCAGCAGCGGCGGCAGCAGATAGGTGCAGGCGGTGGCGCCGGTGCCCAGGCGCACCCGCCCGGTCACTTGCGAAGCATGCGCCGTCATGGCCTGCTCGGCCCGCGCCAGCGCGGTGTCGATGGCGCGGATGTGGGTCAGCAGTTCCAGCCCGGCGGCGGTGGGCCCGGCGCGGCGGCCGACCCGCTCGACCAGCTTCAGGCCGAAGCGCCGCTCGAGCTGGCGCACCTGCAGGCTGACGGCGGGCTGGGTGATGCCGCCGCGTTCGGCGGCGGCCGAGAAACTGCCCAGTTCGATCACCTGCGCAAAGGTGCGCAGGGCGTCCAGATTGAGTCCGCGCATGGCATCGCACCCCCTGCTTTATCCAAAGTTTTACTTATAAAAAGCATAATAGACCAAAGCTTTATTTATGCATGGGCTTGCGCCACACTGGCGGCTGGTTTTTCACCCGCCCGTTACTTCCCTCCGCGAACCCGCCATGCCGCAACCCGCCGCCCCCACCATCCTGATCCGCGACAGCGTGGATGCCGACCTGCCCGCCATCAAGGCCATCTACGCGCACCATGTGGAGCATGGCACCGCGTCATTCGAACTGGAACCGCCATCGATCCAGGAAATGCGCCAGCGACGCGCCGGGGTGCTGGAGAAAGACATGCCCTACCTGGTAGCCGAGATCAACGGCGAAGTGGTGGGCTACGCCTACGTCACCCCCTACCGCCCGCGCCCGGCCTACCGCCACACGGTCGAGGATTCGGTCTACGTCAAGGCCGGCCGCGCCGGCCTGGGCATCGGCGGCAGGCTGCTGGCCAGGCTGGTCGAGCGCTGCACCGCGGCCGGCTGGCGCCAGATGCTGGCAGTGGTGGGCGACAGCCGCAATGCCGCCTCGCTGGCGGTGCATGCGCGCCAGGGCTTTCACCCTGTAGGCACGCTGCGCTCGGTGGGCCACAAGCATGGCGAATGGCGTGACACCGTGCTGATGCAGCGCGCCTTGGGCGAGGGCGACAGCACGCCGCCGCAACGCCCATGATCCCGCCGCGCGCGGTGGTGTGCCTGGGGCTGACGCAACTGGTCGGCTGGGGCGTGACCTTCTACCTGATCGGCGCGCTGGGGCCGGACATGGCCGCCGACCTGGGGTGGGACCCGGCCACCCTCTACGGCGGCTTCTCCTGTGCCATCGTGGTCATGGCGCTGGTGTCGCCGCTGGCCGGCCGCGCGATCGACCAATGGGGCGGACATCGGGTCATGCCCGCCGGCGCCACGCTGGCGGCGGCGGGCTGCGCCGCGCTGGCCGCCGCGCACGGCTTGCCCGCCTATTTCGCCGCCTGGACGCTGCTCGGTGTGGGCATGCGGCTGTGTCTGTACGACGCCGCATTCGCCTCGCTGGCGCGCGCCGCCGGCCCCACGGCGCGGCGGCCGATGTCGCAGATCACGCTGTTCGGCGGGCTCGCATCGACCGTCATGTGGCCGGTGGGCCATGCGCTGTCGGGCTGGCTGGGCTGGCGCGGCGCCGTGCTGGCCTACGGGGCGCTGGCGTTGGCGACCGTGCCCCTCTACCTGGCGCTGCCGCGCGCACGCTACGCCGCGCCGGTGCAGGCCGCCGGCCAGGGTGGCGCGGGCCTGACGCGCAACGCGTCCGAGCGGCGCCTGGCTGGCCTGCTGTACGCGGCGATCGCCATGCTCACCAACTTCCTGGCGGCCGGCAATGCCGCCCACCTGATCCCGCTGCTGTCGGGCCTGGGGCTGGCCAAGGCGCTGGCGGTCAATGTCGCCGCGTTGTGGGGCGTGGGCCAATTCGCCTCGCGGCTGGCCGACGTCGCGCTGGGATCGCGCCTGCACCCCTTGACCCTGACCCTGGCGGTGGCCGCCCTGATGCCGCTGGGATTCGTGCTGGCGCTGCTGTCGGGTGGCCAACTTGTCACCTTGGCCGCCTACGCCTTGCTCTACGGCGCCTGCAACGGCCTGCTGACCATCGCGCGCGGCACGCTGCCGCTGGCGCTGTTCGACTTCCGCAGCTACGGCGCGCTGGTCGGCGCCCTGCTGATCCCCAGCTTCCTGCTGACCGCCGCCGCGCCGGTGGCCTATGCCTACGTGATCGAGCGGCACGGCGCGCACGCCGCGATGGGCATATCGGCGGGCTTGGCCACGGCCATCCTGGCCGCGGCGCTGGCGTTGCGATGGCGCTTCATTGCCCGGACGCGGAGCTGAGCGGCGCGCCGCCATCTCGCAATGCCACGGCCGGCGCCACGCGTTCGCGGCCCCGCGCCATGTCGGCGCGGCGCCAGCGCTGCTCGGCGAGCGCGGCGGCCAGTTCATCGCCCGTGCCGGGCCGGAAAAACAGAAAACCCTGCAGCAGGTCGCAACCGGCTTCGCGCGCGGCGCGGCAATGCGCCTCGGTCTCGATGCCCTGGGCCACGGTGACGATGTCCAGGTCCCGCGCAAGCTGACAGATCGAGGCCAGCACCTTCTGCGCCTCCGCCTGGCGCGCGGCATTCCAGACGATGGACTTGTCCAGCTTCAAGCCGGTCAGGGGCAGCGTCGACAGCCATTCGAGGTTGTTGTAGCCCTTGCCAAAATCATCGAGCCAGACCTGGATGCCGCGGCTGGTGAAGGCCTCCAGCATGGAGCGGATATCGGCGGATCCCGCATGCAGCGCCGCTTCCTCAGTGAGCTCGATGCGGATGTCGTCCGGCGCCAGGCCGCACGCGGCGATACCGCGCAGGACTGTGCCGACGACATCGCAGCGGGCAAAGCACTGCGGCGAGATATTGAGGTTCACCGCCAGCGCCGGCCCTTGCGCCGCCTGCTGCCAGCGCGCCTGATCATGGGCGATGGCTTGAAGGCTCCAGTTGATCAGGGCCAGCGCAGCCTCGGGGGCGCCAGCTTCGCGCAACAGACCATCGATGCCCATCGTCTCGCCGCCCGTCGCGCGCCATCGCAACAGGGCTTCGGCGCCGACGATTTCCAGATCCGCGGCGGTGACGATGGGCCGGTAATGCAACTGCAGGCGGTCGCCCTGGATCGCTGCCAGCAGCGGCGACACGGCGCCTTCCTTGCGGATCACCATGGGTTCGTGGCTCGCGCCGCCGCCATCCTGGACCAGCGCGGCCGAGAATGCATAGCCCTTGCCGCGCAGGCTGCGGATCGGAATGGCCATGCCGGCGGCGGCGCCCTTGCGCTTGAGGCGGCTGATGACCAGGTCCAACGCGCGGCCATTGCCGGCAATGTCGAGGCTGGCGGCGGCGAAACCCGCGCGGCGGATGACGCGCTCGGGATGGCCATGCATGCCCTTGAGCACCGCGCGTTCCATGGGCGTGAGATTGACGACCGCCCCGCCGGGCGAGGCCAGCGTCCATTCGTTGTCGCACAGGCGCCAGCTTTGTTCCGCCACGGCGGGCTCGGCCGTCACGTCCGGCCGGCGCGGCGCGGAGGCCGCGGGCGGCTGGCATAAGGTCAGCTTGCGCTGCGCCGACTGGATCGCCGCCGCCACCTCGCTGTAGCTGATGTTCGCGCCATAGCAGCTATCCGCGCCGGCCAGCAGCGCGTTGATCCGCACCGCGGGGCTTTCGATGTGGCGGATGGCGATGATGGTCGAGTGGGCGAAGCGCGCGCGCAGTTGGCCGATCGTGATGTCCAGGTCCCGCGGCAGGCACAGATGCACCTGGATTTCCCCGGCATGGCGCGCCGGCGCCGGTTCCTGGAGCGATACGGGGTTCAGGACGAAACCGATCTGCTGGAGCGAATCGGTGATGCCTTGCTTGGCGAATTCGTTATCGAAAATAAGGATAATGCGCGACCGATTCATGATGATTGAGCCCTGGATAAAAACGCTTTCCATCGAACGGTATTGAAATGTTTTTTTGCATCTCCATACCTGGAACAGGGTCGCAAAAAAAGGGCGCTCAATCCTTCCTGTTGCCGCGTAAAGTCGAAAATCATTGAATTCCATTCATCTAAAAATGAATGGAATTCAATATATCGAAATAAAACTCACCGATGAGTGAAACGTAGCGACATGCGCGCGGCTACTGTGCCGGCGCAATCCGACGCCATTGCGGCGCGAGCCGGCAACGCGCCGCGGCGGGCCGCCGGGCGCTTTCCAAAGCGGGGGGTCGTTGTTGGAAGGGGTGTCGCGGGCGGTCGGCTCAAGCCGCGCCCTGAGCCTGCCATTTGTCCCAGCCGGCGCGGCGCAGCTTGCAGGCCGGGCATTCGCCGCAGCCATAGCCCCAGGCATGGCGCGCGCCGCGCTCGCCCAGGTAACAGGTGTGGCTTTCCTCGACGATGGTCTCGACCAAGGCGTCGCCGCCCAACTGCTTTGCCAGCGCCCAGGTTTCGGACTTGTCGATCCACATCAGCGGCGTCTCGATGGTGACGCGGCTTCCCAACCCCAACCCCAGCGCCACCTGCTGCGCCTTGATGGTGTCGTCGCGGCAATCGGGATAGCCCGAAAAATCGGTTTCGCACATGCCGCCCACCAGCACGTCCAGTTGGCGCCGGTAGCCCAGCGCCGCCGCCAGCGTCAGGAACAGCAGGTTGCGTCCCGGCACGAAGGTGTTGGGCAAGCCATTTTCCTGCATCTCGATGGCGCGGTCGCTGGTCATGGCGGTGTCGCCCACCTGGCCCAGCACCTTCAGGTCCAGCAGATGGTCTTCGCCCAGGCGCGGCGCCCATTGCGGAAAGCGCGCGCGGATCTCGCGCAGCACGTTCAGGCGCGCATCCAGCTCGATGCGGTGGCGCTGGCCATAGTCGAACGCCACGGTTTCCACATGGGCATAGCGGTCCAGCGCCCAGGCCAGGCAGGTGGTGGAATCCTGTCCGCCCGAAAACAGCACGAGCGCGCGACGTTGGTGGTTCAGCATAAAAGGGGGTTTCTGCAAAGACTAAGGGATAGAGCCAGACTTTACCGCAGCCGGCCGTCTTCCCCGTAAGGAAGCCTGCGTAAAATCGGTGCCGTTCTCATTCATGGCTTCCCCCGCAGTGCGCATCACCTGACCCCTCCCTTTCTCCAGCAGCCCGACGGATCTCCCGCCCGATGAACGCCGCCCGCCCGCAGTCCGACCCCGCAGAACCCTTGCGTCACGATATCCGGCTGTTAGGCCGATTGCTTGGCGAGGTCATCGCCGAATGTGAAGGCAAACGCGTCTTCGACACCATCGAGACCCTGCGCCGCACCGCCGTCAAGTTCCGCCGCGAAGGCAATGCCGCCGACGGCAAGCTGCTGGAGCAGCGCGTCAAACAGTTGCAAGGCAGCGATCCCAACTCGGTGGCGCGCGCCTTCAGCTATTTCCTGCACCTGTCCAACATCGCCGAGGACCGCGACCAGAACCGCAGCCAGCGGGCCCGCGCCCTGGCCGGCGACGCGCCCGCGCGCGGCAGCCTGCGCGACGCGGTGCAGACCCTGGGCCGCCAAGGCGTGACGCCCGCACGCATCCGCC
This sequence comes from Achromobacter sp. CF-sbj1-Ac2-l, assembly GCF_052698165.1. NCBI lineage: Bacteria > Pseudomonadati > Pseudomonadota > Betaproteobacteria > Burkholderiales > Alcaligenaceae > Achromobacter > Achromobacter sp. CF-sbj1-Ac2-l. The sequence goes on from NZ_CP199855.1 coordinate 5,783,192, forward strand.
GCCTGCTGGCCGACGCCTGCGTCATGCCGGTGCTGACCGCCCACCCCACCGAAGTGCAGCGCAAGAGCACGCTCGACGTGCATCGCGAGATCGCCGCCGCGCTGTCCCAGCGCGACAACCCGCTGACGCCGGAAGAACTGGCCGAACTCGACGCCGCGCTGCTCGGCCGCGTGGCCACGCTGTGGCAGACCCGCATGCTGCGCTACACGCGCCTGACGGTGGCCGACGAGATCGAGAACGCGCTGTCGTACTACCGCAGCACCTTCCTGCAGGTCATCCCGCGCGTCTACGGCGACCTGTCCAAGCTGCTCAACCGCGATGCCAAGCCGTTCGGCGCGCCGCCGCCACCGCTGGAACCCTTCCTGCGCATGGGCAGTTGGATCGGCGGCGACCGCGACGGCAACCCGAACGTCGATGCCGGCACGCTGGAACGCGCGCTGCTGCGCCAGGCCACCGTACTGTTCGAGCACTACCTGCAGGAAGTGCATGCGCTGGGCGCCGAGCTGTCCATCACCACGCTGCTGATCGCGGTCGACCCGGCGCTGCTGGCGCTGGCCGAGCACAGCGGCGACGACTCGCCGCATCGCAGCGACGAGCCCTACCGGCGCGCGCTGGTCGGCGTCTACGCGCGCCTGGCCGCCACCGCGCTGCGCCTGACCGGCCAGAACCTGGCGCGCCGCAGCACGGTCGCGGCGCAACCCTACGACACGCCGCAGGAGCTTTCCGCCGACCTGGCCGTCATCGCGGCCTCGCTGTCCGCGCATCATGGCGCGCCCATCGGCAAACTGCGCCTGGGAGGGCTGCAGCAAGCGGTCGAGGTGTTCGGCTTCCATCTCGCCACGGTCGACCTGCGCCAGAGCTCCGACGTGCACGAGCGCGCACTGGCCGAGCTGTTCAGCCGCGCCGGCGCCACCCGTGACGGCCAGCCGCTGGACTACCTGGCGCTGGACGAAGACGCGCGCGTGGCCCTGCTGCGCGCCGAACTGGCGCAGGCGCGGCCGCTGGCCTCGCCCTGGATCGCCTACAGCGAAGACACCACGCGCGAACTGGCGGTGTTGCGCGCGGCCGCCGCCGGCCGCCAGCGCTATGGCAAGCAGGCCGTGCGCCAGACCATCGTCTCGCACACCGAAACGCTCAGCGACCTGCTGGAAGTGATGGTGCTGCAAAAGGAAGCGGGCCTGATCGCGCCCGCCGGCCAGGACATCCCGCCAGAAGACGGCCTGATGGTGGTGCCGCTGTTCGAGACCATCCCCGACCTGCAGCGCGGCGCCGACATCATGGCCGCCTGGCTCGACCTGCCCGAGATCCGCGAGCGCGTGAAGCGCGCCCAGAACGGCGCCCAGGAAGTCATGCTGGGCTACTCGGACAGCAACAAGGACGGCGGCTTTCTCACCTCCAACTGGTCGCTGTACCAGGCCGAGCGCGCGCTGGTGGACGTCTTCTCCAGCCGCCACGTGCGCCTGCGTCTGTTCCATGGACGCGGCGGCTCGGTGGGCCGGGGCGGCGGCTCCAGCTTCGACGCCATCCTGGCGCAGCCGCCGGGCACGGTGGCCGGCCAGATCCGCCTGACCGAACAGGGCGAAGTCATCCAGAGCAAGTACAAGGACGCCGAGGTCGGCCGTTGGCACCTGGAGCTGCTGGTCGCCGCCACGCTCGAATCCAGCCTGGCGCCGCGCGCCGAGGCCACCAGCGCGGAAGACGCGCACATGGCGCAGCACGGCCCGGCCATGTCGTTCATGTCCGAGACCGCGCAGCGCAGCTACCGCGGCCTGGTGTACGACACGCCGCGCTTTGCCGAATACTTCTTCGCCGCCACCCCCATCGCCGAGATCGCCGGCCTGAACATCGGCTCGCGCCCCGCCTCGCGCAAGAAGGGCCAGCGCATCGAAGACCTGCGCGCCATTCCCTGGGGCTTTTCCTGGGCCCAATGCCGCCTGATGCTGACCGGCTGGTACGGCATGGGCTCGGCCATCGAGGCCTATCTGGAGACCGGCGCGCCGGGGGCGCCGCGCTCGCAGCGCGGCCGCCTGGCCCAGTTGCGCGAGATGGCGCGGGACTGGCCGGCCTTCCGCACCCTGCTGTCCAACATGGAGATGGTGCTGGCCAAGTCCGATCTGGCCATCGCCGCGCGCTATGCGCAGTTGGTGCCGCAGCGCGCGCTGCGCGAGAAGATCTTCGGCATGATCAGCGCCGAACACGCCCGCACCCTGGCCATGCTCAAGCTGTTGACCCGGCGCGAGCTGCTGGCCGACAACCCCGCGCTGCAGGCCTCGCTGCGCGAGCGCTTCGCCTACATCGACCCGCTCAACTACCTGCAGGTCGACCTGATCCGCCGCCACCGCGCCGCGCAGAAATCGCCCGCCGCCGAGGCCGACGAACGCGTGCAACGCGCGATCCACCTGACCATCAACGGCATCGCCGCCGGGTTGCGCAACTCGGGGTGAGACAAGAGGGCAAAGCCGCGCCGGGGCCTCGCGCTCCGGCGCGCGCTTTGCGCCCAGTCCATCGATTCGACCTTCCATGCCGCAGGCGACGCGGCCTTCGCAGGCGACCTCGCGCACGCTCCGCACTGTCCATCTGACGAACGCCCCAAAACGGCCATTTGTCCACCCCCGGCAACTTTTAGTACTATCTTCGTCAGAAATTCTATATACGCACAAATGTTCGTATATAGAACACAACGATTTTTCTGGCCCGCGCACAGGAAGACACCGACGGAAGAGACAGATCGCAGTTCCCTGGTTCCGCCTGTGCCGCCCGCCGCGCGCGCCCTGTAAGGCAAGCGAACCCTCATGGATACTCCCCTGCAGAACCTGGCCGTCATCGGCGCCGGCGCCATGGGCAGCGGCATCGCCGCGCTCTTCGCCTCGAAGGGATTGGACGTGGTCCTGGTCGATCCGATGGAAGGCGCCCTGGATCGGGCCCGCGCCGTCATCGAACGCCAGTTGAACGTCTACGCCCCCGGCCAGGTCGCCGCCGTGATGCAACGCATCCGCATGGCGCCCGGCCTGGACGCGGCCGCCGCCTGTGACCTCGTCATCGAGGCGGTGCCCGAGAACCTGGAACTCAAGCGCGGCCTGTTCGCCCAGCTCGACACGCTGTGCAAGCCCGAAGCGATCTTCGCCACCAACACCTCGGGCCTGTCGATCAATGCCATCGCCAGTGCTGTCACGCGCCGCGACCGCTTCGTCGGCACGCACTTCTTCACCCCCGCCGACGTCATCCCGCTGGTCGAAGTGGTGCGCAACGACGCCACCTCGGAAGACACCGTGGCGCGCGTCATGGCGACGCTGCGCCTGGGCGGCAAGCGCCCGGTGCTGGTGCGCCAGGACATTCCCGGCTTCATCGCCAACCGCATCCAGCACGCCCTGGCGCGCGAGGCCATCTCGCTGCTGGAAAAGGGCGTGGCCAGCGCCGAGGACATCGACGAAGTGGTCAAGTGGAGCCTGGGCATCCGCCTGGCGCTGTCGGGTCCGCTGGAACAGCGCGACATGAACGGCATCGACGTCCACTACGCCATCGCCAGCTATCTCTACAAAGACCTGGAAAACCGCACCGAGCCGTCCGACCTGCTCAAGAGCAAGGTGGAAAACGGCCAGCTCGGCGCCAAGAGCGGCCAGGGTTTCTACGCCTGGAGCCCCGAGCGCCGCGAACAGGTGCTGCGCGAGAAAAGCGCGGCGCTGGGCGAGCTGGCCGCGTGGCTCAACGCCAAGGCCGGCGATTCCTGACGCGGCAAGCGCAAGACCGAATACCTACACCATAAGGCGCGCGGCGATCCCTCCGACGCGCCAGCGGGCCACGAGCCCAACCACACAAAGAAACCGACCGTCCCATCCGCCAAGCGCCAACATGCGGCGCACGGCGGCGCAAGACACAAGAGCAATACGCCTTACCGGAGTTCGTAGGAGGCACCATGAATAAATTGGCATCTTTTTTCACTGAGCTGATGCGCAAGTATCTGCCCGATCCCTTTGTCTTCGCGATCGCGCTGACCCTGCTCACCGTGCTGCTGGCCATGGGCATCGAAGGCCAGGGCATCGGCGACGTGACCCGCGCCTGGGGCAAGGGCTTCTGGAGCCTGCTGGCCTTCACCACCCAGATGGCCGTGATCCTGGCCATGGGCTACGTGCTGGCCACCGCGCCGCTGACCGACCGCCTGCTCAACCGCATCGTCAGCCACGTGCACAAGCCGCACACCGCCATCATCGTCGCCACGCTGGTGGGCGGCATCGGCAGCTACCTGAACTGGGGCTTCGGCCTGGTCATCGGCGGCATCGTCGCCAAGAAACTGGCGCTGAAGGTCAAGGGCGTGCACTACCCGCTGATCATCGCCGCGGCCTACAGCGGTTTCACCATGTACGGCCTGGGCCTGTCGGCCAGCATCCCCGTGCTGGTGGCCACCCCCGGCCACCCGACAGCCAAGCAGATGGGCATCATCCCGCTGACGGAAACCATCTTCTCGGTGCCGATGCTGATCACCAGCCTGGTGATCATCGTGACGCTGCCGCTGCTGAACGCCTGGCTGCACCCGAAGAAAGGCGAGAAGATCGTCGAAGTGGATCCGGCCATCGACCGCGACGCCAACGCGTCCAATGCGGCCGAAGACATGCTGGAGAAAGGCACCCTCGCCTCCAAGCTGAACAACAGCCGCATCCTCAGCCTGCTGATCGGCGCGCTCGGCGTGGCCTACGTCGCCTTCCACTTCATCGACGGCGGCTCGCTCGACCTGAACCTGATCAACTTCATCATCCTGTTCCTGGGCATCATCCTGCTGGGCACGCCGGCCGCCTACGTGGCCAAGCTGACCGAAGGCATCAAGACGATCTCGGGCATCATCCTGCAATACCCGTTCTACGCCGGCATCATGGCCATCATGGCCGCCTCGGGCCTGGTGACCACCATCTCCAAGGTGTTTGTGGACGTCGCCACGCCGGCCTCGCTGCCGTTCTGGGGCCTGATCAGCTCGTTCGTCATCAACTTCTTCGCGCCCTCGGCCGGCGGCCACTGGGTCATCCAGGGCCCGTTCATGATCGACGCCGCCCGCGAGATCGGCAGCGCGCTCAACCAGACCACCATGGCCGTGATGCTGGGCAATGCCTGGAACGACCTGGTGCAGCCCTTCTGGATCCTGCCGGCGCTGGCGCTGTCCAAGCTCAAGCTGCGCGACGTGATGGGCTACACGGTCATCATGATGCTGTGGGTCGGCGTGATCCACATCACCGCCGTGCTGGCATGGGGCTATCTGACGCATTAAGCCCCCCCGTACGCGCTTGCGCGCGCCCCCCAGGGGGCGACACCTGCAGACCGGAGAACGAGATCCACCCCGTACGCGCTCGCGCGCGCCCCCTCAAGGGGGCGACACCTGCAGACCGGCAGAGCCGGATCTGGCGGTGTCCTCGCTGGGGGAGACGGAACGTTGAGGGGCGGAGTTCCTGGGAACGCCGCGATTGAGAACTGAATTGGGAGCTGAGATGAGCAAACCTACCGCGTATCTGGTGACCGGCGGCAGCGCCGGGATCGGCGCCGCCATCATCCGCATGCTGCTGGATGCCGGGCACAAGGTCGTCAACATCGACTACCGCCTGCCCGAGCATCCGCCGGCCGGGCTGGTGTCGTACCAGGCCGACCTGACCGACGAGGCGCGCACCAAGGAAGTGGCCGCCGAAGTGACCGCGGCCTACGACATCGTCGGCCTGGTCAACAACGCCGGCGCCACGCGCCCGGGCACCGCCGACACGGCCACGCTGGCCGACCTGGACTACGTGGTCAACCTGCATCTGCGCACCGCGCTGATCCTGGTGCAGGCCGCGCTGCCGGCGATGCGCGCGGCCGGCTTCGGCCGCATCGTCAACATGTCGTCGCGCGCCGCGCTGGGCAAGCCGGACCGCGTGGTCTATTCGGCCACCAAGGCCGGCCTGGTCGGCCTGACGCGCACGCTGGCGATGGAACTGGGCGGCGACGGCATCACCGTCAACGCCATCGGCCCCGGCCCCATCGCCACCGACCTGTTCACCAAGAGCAATCCGGCCGGCGCGCCGCAGACCGAACGCATCATCAACAGCATCGTGGTCAAGCGCCTGGGCACGCCCGAGGACGTGGCGCGCGCCGCCATGTTCTTCCTGTCGCCCGACAACGGCTTCGTCACCGGCCAGATGCTGTATGTCTGCGGCGGCACGACGCTGGGCGTCGCCCCGATCTGAGACCGGCCGCCATGTCCGCCCGCCTGCCCGACTCCGCCCGCCCGCGCCGCCTAGCGGCGCAGCAGCGCGTGGTTGATCTGGTCGGCGGCGTGGCGCAGCGGCGGCAGGAAGGTCGCCAGCATTTCCTCGCGCGAGAAGCGGTTGGCATGGCCGCTGACGTTCATCGCGGCGATCACGCGGCCGCTGCGGTCGACGATCGGCACCGCCACGGATTGCAGGCCCGGTTCCAGTTCCTGCGCCACGCAGGCGTAGCCGTCGGCGCGCACACCGGCCAGGATGGCCTTGAGCGCGCCGATGTCGGTCACGGTGTCCTTGGTGTAGGCCTGGATCTGGCTCATGGCCAGCACCCGGTCCAGTTCGGCCGCGGGCAGGCCCGCCAGCAGCACGCGGCCCATCGACGTCACCCAGGCCGGCAGGCGGCTGCCCACGGCCAGGTTGATGGTCATGACCTTGTGCGTCGACAGCCGCAGGATGTAGACGATGTCGGCGCCTTCCAGCACCGACACCGAGCACGACTCGCGCGTCTGCTCGGCCACTTCTTCCATGTAGGGCAGCGCCAGGTTCCACAGCGGCGTGCCCGACAGGTAGGCGTAGCCCAGTTCGAGGATGCGCGGGGTCAGCGCGAACTTGCGGTCCTCGACCGTGACGTAGCCCAGGTGCTCCAGCGTCAGCAGGATGCGACGCGCGCCGGCGCGGGTCAGGCCGGTCACGGCCGCGACCTCGGACAGCGTCATCTGGGAACGATCCGGGCCGAACGCCCGGATCACGGACAGGCCGCGCGCAAAAGATTGAACGTAGCTGTCGCTGGGTTGCTGGGTTGCTTGCTCGGCCATCCGTCTACCGCGAGAAAAAACGTTGCCGCTGCCGGCAACCCTGGACGGGGAGGATCGGGCCGCGCCGGCTTGCCTTGACGGTCGACCATCCCCATGAAACGATGTTCTTCAGAAGAACGAAAGTTCTAATTAAGAACAAATTATGACACGCCACCTATGAGCGAACACCATGATTTCTAAGCTTGTTGCAAGCGCGGCGGCCGCCCTCGCCGACGTCCCCGACGGCGCCACCGTCATGATCGGCGGCTTCGGCACCGCCGGCCAGCCCATGGAACTGATCGACGCCCTGCTCGAGCAAGGCGCCAAGGACCTGGTCATCATCAACAACAACGCCGGCAACGGCACCACCGGCCTGGCCGCCCTGCTGGGCGCCAACCGCGTGCGCAAGATCATCTGCTCGTTCCCGCGCCAGGTGGACTCGCAGATCTTCGACGGCCTGTACCGCAGCGGCAAGATCGAGCTCGAACTGGTGCCCCAGGGCAACCTGGCCGAGCGCATCCGCGCCGCCGGCGCCGGCATCGGCGCGTTCTACTCGCCCACCGGCTACGGCACCCCGTTGGCCGACGGCAAGGAAACCCGCGAGATCAACGGCCGCCAATACGTGCTGGAATATCCGCTGCACGCCGACTACGCGCTCATCAAGGCCGAGCGCGGCGACCGCTGGGGCAACCTGGTGTACCGCAAGACCGCGCGCAACTTCGGCCCCATCATGGCCAGCGCCGCGCGCGTGGCCGTGGCGCAGGTGCGCGAAGTCGTCGAACTGGGCGCCCTCGATCCGGAAACCGTCGTCACCCCCGGCATCTTCGTGCAGCGCGTCGTGCAGATCGACGCCGCCCAGGCCGCCAAGGAGCAGCAATGAGCACCAAACTGACCCGCGACCAGATCGCCGCCCGCGTCGCCCAGGACATTCCTGAGGGCGCCTACGTCAACCTCGGCATCGGCCTGCCCACGCTGGTGGCCAACCACCTGCCGGCCGACCGCGAAGTCATCCTGCACACCGAGAACGGCATGCTGGGCATGGGCCCCGCGCCGGCCAAGGGCGAAGAAGACTACGACCTGATCAACGCCGGCAAGCAGCCCGTCACCGAACTGCCCGGCTGCTCGTTCTTCCATCACGCCGACTCGTTCGCGATGATGCGCGGCGGCCACCTGGACATCTGCGTGCTGGGCGCCTTCCAGGTGTCGCAGCACGGCGACCTGGCCAACTGGCACACCGGCGCGCCCGACGCCATCCCGGCCGTGGGCGGCGCGATGGACCTGGCCATCGGCGCCAAGGACGTCTTCGTCATGATGGAACTGCAGACCCGCGAAGGCCAGAGCAAGCTGGTCGACGCCTGCACCTATCCGCTGACCGGCGTGCGCTGCGTGTCGCGCGTGTACACCGACGTGGCCGTGTTCGACATCCGCGCCGACGGCGTCACGGTGATCGACATGTTCGGCGAAACCACCGCCGACGAGCTGCTGCGCCTGACCGGCCTGCCGCTGAAGTTTTCCAACTGATCATTCCCCCCGCGCCCCGGCAACGCCGGGGCCGATTTCCTGGAGACACTCATCATGTTGTTCATGGTTCAAATGCAGGTCAACCTGCCCGTCGACATGCCGGCCGCCCAGGCCGACAAGCTCAAGGCCGACGAAAAGGCCCTGGCGCAGCAACTGCAACGCGACGGCAAGTGGAAGAGCCTGTGGCGCGTCGTCGGCCGCTACGCCAACGTCAGCATCTTCGACGTGCAGGACAACGACGAGCTGCACGCGCTGCTGTCGTCGCTGCCGCTGTTCCCCTACATGGACATCCAGGTGACGGCGCTGGCGCGCCATCCCTCGGCGATCTGAACGGAGCCGCCCATGCCCTACATCATCGAAACCTTCGACAAGCCCGACCACCAGGCCGTGCGCCAGCAGCATCGCGCCGCGCACCTGGAATACCTGGACGCCAACAAGCATCTGCTGCTGGCCTGCGGCGCCAAGCTGCAGGATGACGGCAAGGACCTGGGCGGCGGCCTGTACATCGTCGACCTGGACACGCGCGAGGCCGCGCAGCAGTTCATCGACGCCGATCCGTTCGCCCAGGCGCAGTTGTTCCAGCACGTGACCATCACGCGCTGGCGCAAGGCCTACGTCGACGGCACCTGCTATCTGTAATCGCCACGCGGCCGCCTCCGGGTGGCCGCGCTTTCATTCCCCGAGGATTTTCCGCATGTCTTACGCCGATCTCAGCCAGGCACGGCTGTTCTACGTCATCGATGGCCCCGCCGACGCGCCGGTGCTGGTGCTCTCCAATTCGCTGGGCACCAACGCCGACATGTGGGCGCGCCAGGTTCCCGCGCTGAGCAAGCACTTCCGCGTGCTGCGCTACGACACCCGCGGCCACGGCAAGTCCTCGGTCCCCGACGGCGAATACACGTTCGCGCAACTGGGCAACGACGTCGCCGAACTGCTGGCGCACCTGAACATCCAGCGCGCCCACTTCTGCGGCCTGTCGATGGGCGGCCCCACCGGCCTGTGGCTGGCGCTGAACCGGCCCGAGCTGATCGGCAAGCTGATCCTGTGCAACACCGCCGCGCGCATCGGCTCGGCCGAAGGCTGGAGCGCCCGCATCGCCGCCGTGGCCGAACAGACGCTGGAAAAGATGGCCCCGACCCTGGTCGAGCGCTGGCTCACCGACGGCTACCGCGCCGCCGAGCCGGGCCTGTCGCAAGTGCTGGTCGATATGCTGCGCCGCACCCCCGACGCCGGCTACTCGGGCAACTGCGCCGCGCTGCGCGACGCCGACTTCCGCGAACAGGTGTCGGCCATCAAGGCGCCGACGCTGGTCATCAGCAGCACCCACGACCTGGCCGCCACGCCCGCGCAGGGCCAGGAACTGGCCGCCGCCATCAGCGGCGCGCGCTACCTCGAACTGAACACCTCCCACATCTCCAACTGGGAACAACCGGAAGCCTTCACCCGCGCGGTGGTCGACTTCCTCGCGGAGTAAGCCATGCAGCGCTGGACCCATCGGCCCGAAGGCTCCAACTGGGGCGACTTCGGACCCGACGACCAACTCGGCCGCCTCAATCTCATCACCGAAGAACAGGTCCTGAAAGGCGCGCGTGAAATCCGCGCCGGCAAGACCTTCTGCCTGTCGCTGCCGCTGGACCTGCCCGGCGGCAACGTGCTCAACCCGCGGCGCCATCCGCCGCAGTTGAGCCCGACCCGGCTGGCCGACACGCCCTACCTGAACTTCCCGCTGCGCAACGTCAACCCGGACGCGGTCGACGTGCTGAGCGACGACCAGGTGCTGCTGTCGATGCAGTACTCGACGCAATGGGACGCGCTGGCGCACGTCGGCGCGCTGTTCGACGCCGACGGCGACGGCCAGCCCGAGCTGCGCTACTACAACGGCTACCAGGCCGGCGTCGACGTCGTCGGCCCGGCCGACGGCGACCACACCGGCTGCGGCTGCAACAGCGGCGGCCCCTCGGCCGCGCTGAAGCTGGGCGTCGAAAACCTGGCGCAGAAAGGCATGCAGGGCCGCGGCGTGCTGCTGGACCTGGCGCGCCACTACGGCCCCGGCCGCACCCTGGTCGGCCACGCCGAGATCCAGCACGTGCTCAAGACGGACGGCATCGAGATCGAGCCCGGCGACATGCTGGTGCTGCGCACCGGCTACGCCGAAGCCGTGGTCGCCATGGCCGGCAAGCCCGACGCCGAAGTGCTGCACACCTACGGCGCCGCGCTCGACGGCACCGACGCCGCGCTGCTGCAGTGGATCACCGACAGCGGCATCGCCGCCATCTGCGCCGACAACTACGCCGTGGAAGCCTATCCCGCGCGCGAGAAAACCGGCCCGCGCGCCATGCTGCCGCTGCACCATCACTGCCTGTTCAAGCTGGGCCTGCCGCTGGCCGAGCTGTGGTACCTGAAGGATCTGACCGACTGGCTGCATGCCAACGGCCGCCACCGCTTCATGCTGACCGCCCCGCCGCTGCGCCTGCCGCACGCGATCGGCTCGCCGGTCACGCCGATCGCGACGGTGTAGGCGACGCGCCTCGGGTCGCGCCGGGCGCGGCCGGGAGGCCCGCCTGGCAGGCAGGGCCGTCCACGACCGTGCCGCGATCCTGGCCCACGGCAACCGATCACGTCCTGCTTGCGACGCGCAGAAAAAAGCGCCGGTCCGTTCAACGGCCGGCGCTTTTCACCTGTGCGGAATCAACGCCGCGTTCAGCCCTTCAGGCAGGTGCTCATGAAGGTCTTGCGCTTGTCGCCGGTCAGCTTCTGTTCGCCGGCCTTGGCGTTGCAGTCCTTCATCTTCTGCTGCTGCGGCGTCAACTGCTTGGCGGGCGGCGGCGCCTCGCCCTTCAGGCAGGCGCTCATGTACGTCTTGCGCTCGTCGCCCTTCTTGCCTTCGGCCGACTTGTTGCAATCGGCCATGCGCTGCTGCTGCGGGGTCGGCGTCTTGGCTGCCGGCGTGGCGGCGGGCGCGGGGGTCTTGGCGGGCGCGGGCGTGGCGGCCGGCGTCTGGGCGTGGACGGCGCCCAGGAAGCAGGCGGACAACACGATGGCCGAAGCCAATTGGCTAGTACGAGAAAGCATGAGTTCCTCCCTTGATCGCCCGCCGGCGCCATCCTGGCGCGCGCCCGGGCCGCAAGATCCGCCGGCCAAGTTGCCGGCGTGGTCATCATCGGACAAAGCCGCATGCTCCGCAAGCGCCGAAAGGACAACAAATGCTAACGCCGCCGCGATCATTCAGCTTACAGAAAGGTGGTACCAGACCGTCCCGGCGACGGCCATTTTTCCTCCGAAAACCGTGCACCGCCCACCCGCGCCGCCGCGCCGAGATTCCACCCAAATCGCCTGAAACGCCCGCAAGTTGGAGACATTCCGATGCACTTGTGGCATCCAGGGCGGAATCTGCGGCTATCCCCAGCAACCTGTTACCCATTCATCCCTTTGGGCCGTTGTGCCCGGGTCGGGAAAGGTGTGAGATAGATGCATGCCCCGACACGCGACGCCAAAGACCGCGACCGGGACGCCCCGGCAGCCGGGCAACAGGAGACCGCCATGAAATCCGCCCTCGCCATCCTCGCATTGCTGGCCGGCCTGACCGGCGCCGCCAACGCGCAAAGCCTGTACGGCGTCACGCTCGGCAATATCCAGGCCGTCCGCGACACCAACGAAAACCAGTCCACCATCACCGGTTTGCTCGCCAATCAGTCCACCCGCGCCGTCAACTACGTGATGCTGACTTTCGTCCTCTACGACGACCAGGGCCGCGAGATCGGCCGGGTGCGCGATGACGACATCGGCCCCCTGGCGCCGGGCCAGATCAAGACCATCCGCGCCATCACGCCGCTCCGATTCGCCAAGGTCACCGCCCTGGACATCCGCGCCCGATGAATGGTTGGCCCCCACGCTGCGCGCTGCGCGCTTGCTGCCCCCCGAGGGGGCTGTCCGGCCTTCGGGCGGCCGGGCGGCCGGACGGCTTTTCTTGCGCGACGGACGTGCGCTTTCCACGCTGCGCTTACTTGCCCAACGGATTGCTCCGGCAAAAAAACCCTTATCTGGATAGGGTTTAGTCAAGCCGGCGTCAGGCCAATTGTGGGAAAATTCCGCAGCCGACTCGACAAAAGGGGCTTCCACACGAAGCCCCTTGTTGCGTCTGCCGGCACGCCGGCATGCCCGGCCTCGTTACCAAGGAAGTGAAAAGATCATGTTTCCCAAAAGACTCACCGAAGGCTATCAGTCCTTTCTCGCCGGCCGTTTCCATTCCGAACGCAGCCGCTACGAAAAGCTGGCCGAAACTGGGCAAAGCCCGGAAATCCTGATCATCGGCTGTTGCGACTCGCGCGTCTCGCCCGAAGCGATCTTCGACGCCGGCCCCGGCGAAATGTTCGTCGTGCGCAACGTCGCCAACCTGGTCCCGCCCTGTGATCCCGATTCCGAATCCTCGTACCACGGCACCAGCGCCGCGATCGAGTTCGCCGTCAACGGCCTGAACGTCAAACACATCGTCGTCCTCGGCCACGCCTCCTGCGGCGGCATCCGCGCCTTCTTCGACGACGCCAAACCGCTCACCAAGGGCGACTTCATCGGCAAGTGGATGTCCCAGATCGCGCCCGTCGCCGAAGAACTCGGCCCCGGCGGCGACGACCGCGCCGCCAACCTCAAGCGCCTCGAACTCGCCGTCATCGGCCACAGCCTGAACAACCTGATGACCTTCCCCTCCATCCGCCGCCGCGTCGAAAGCGGCGACCTGGAGCTGCACGGCACCTACTTCGGCGTCGCCACCGGCGTCCTGTTCCTGCGCGACCCCGCCACCGGCGAATTCAGTCCCTGCCTGGAAACCGGCCTGCCCGGCTGATCGCTCCGCGAACGCGGCGGCTCGGCCGCCGCGTGCATACCGCCACAGGCAAATAGCGCAGGCGCATTCGCGCCAAGCAAACGCGGCTAGCACGCCAAACCGTCACTACGCAGCCGCAACATCACCCGGCCAGCGCAGCGCCATCACCAGCGCGCAGCGTCATCCCCCCGACGCCAGACACCCAAACGCCAAAGAAGGCCGCCCGCGCGGCCGCCTTTGGCGACCCCGCAAGACCTTCCCCTACCCCCGATCGCTGGCAAAAACGCCAAGCAAACAACTAGCCCCCACGGCCCCCGTTAAGTCTCATCGCGAGCGGGTGACGGGGCAGGCGGGGGATGGCGGGGCGTGTAGATGCGCCCGACGGAATCTGAAGGGAAGGCCGAAGGCCTGGACGAAGATGAGGAAGGGGTAGTCCGGAGCGAACGCTCCGGACCGCAATCGTAGCCCCGCCATCCCCCGCCTGCCCCGTCACCCGCGCCTAAAGAACCCAACAACAACGCCAGCAATCCCCTCAAACCCGATAGGCCTGCGCCAACCTCTCATAATTACTCTTGAGAATGATCCCCGCATAGTAGACATGCTCCCGCATCAGATCCTCAGCCCGCGCCCCATCCCGCGCAATAATGGCATTGACGATCCGATGATGATCATCATGCGACCGCAGAATGATCCCATGATCCTCCCACAGGATGATCCGATCCGACGCATACGGAATCGCCTGCGCCTGCGTCGCGAACCGCTTCACCCACGGATTGCCCGCCGCCTCCAGGATCCCGTTGTGCAAGGTGATGTTGACCTGCTGGTACGGCAGATGATCCTCCGCCAGCAGCACGCCCTTGCCGAGAATGCGATCGCCTTCGTCCAGGCAGTTCTTCAGCACCGCCACCGCGTCATTCGATAAACCGCGCAGCGCCGCCTGCCGACAGGCCAGGCCCTCGAGCGCCGCGCGCACCTCATAGGCCGCCACGATCTCGGCCAGGTCATAGGCCCGCACGGTGTAGCCGCGCTTGGGCAGGTGCTCCAGCAACCCCTCGTTGCCCAGCGTCGCCAGGGCCGCCCGCACCGGCGTGCGCGACACCCCCAGTTTCTCGGCCAGCGGGATTTCCTCCAGGCGGGCCCCGGGGCTGAACTTGCCATGCAGCACCCAGTCCCGCAGCGTATCGGTCACGTGTTGAGATAGCGTATCCATGCCTGCATTGTATACATGAAGAATACATGCGACACCGCCCCTTACCACCGCGCTAGGGCTTTCCCCAATGAGAACAATCAAATCCCATCGGTAGATGCGGGAAACCCCCTATACCTGCCATCCCATCATGTATACATAATCGCCAAAAATTCAGATCAGCGGGCGCCCCTCCCAAGGCAGGCGAATCCGCCTCACAGGAGACAGCATGTCCAATGTATCCACGCCGGCCGCGGGCCCGGCCCCGCGGCTCGCGCTCGTCACCGGCGGCGGCGGCGGCATCGGCGCCACCATCTGCCAGGAGCTGGCCCGCGCCGGCTACCGCGTGGTGGTGTCGGACGTGGACGCCCAGCGCGCCCGTCGCGTGGCCGACGAACTCGGCGCGCCGCACAGCGCCCATGCCTTCGACGTCAGCGACGAAAGCGCCGTCGAAACGGCGTTCGACCAGATCGAGCAGGCTCACGGCCCCATCGCCGTGCTGGTCAGCGCCGCCGGCCTGCTGCTGTTCCAGGCCAACGGCGAACGCCCGCTGATCAAGGACACCACGCTCGACATCTGGGAACGCAGCTTCGCCGTCAACGCGCGCGGCGTGTTCCTGTGCGGCCGCGCCTACCTGCGCCGGCGCGAAGCCGCGCCGCTCCAGCATGGCCGCATCGTCACCTTCACCTCGGTCGCCGCGCAGTTGGGCGGCTATCGCTCCAGCGCCTCGTACATCGCCGCCAAATCCGCCGTGCTGGGCCTGACCAAGGCCATGGCGCGCGAGTCCGCGCACCTGGGCATCACCGTCAACGGCATCGCGCCGGGGCTGATCGACACCGACATGCTGCGCAGCACCGTCACCAGCAGCGGTGCGCTGGCCGCCGCGGCGCAGGCGATTCCGCTGGGCCGCATCGGCACGGTGGACGACGTCGCCGCCGCCGTGCGTTTCCTGGCCTCGGAAGAAGCGGGCTACATCACCGGCAGCGTCATCGACGTGAACGGCGGCTACCGCATGCAATGAACACTGTGCAGTGAACCCAATCCGGCGGCCTAGCCGCCACGCAGCAACGCGCCATGGATAAAGGCGCGCACTCAAAAAACGGGAGACAAACCATGAAGCCTCTTCGCCGCCACGCGGCCGCCGCGCTATGCGCCCTTGCCCTGGGCGCCTCCGCCCAGGCCCAGCAGGAACCCGGCATCACCGACAAGACCATCCGCATCGGCCTGTTCGCGCCCCTCTCGGGCAGCGGCATGGCCTATGGCTTTGACGTGCTGAACGCCGCCAAGATGTGGTACGCCAAGGTCAACAAGGAAGGCGGCGTCCACGGCCGCCAGATCGAACTGGTGATCGAGGACGACCGCTGCAACGCCAACGACCTGGTGGCGGCGGTCAAGAAGCTGACCGAGCAGGACAAGGTGTTCCTGCTGAACGGCGGCTCATGCTCGGCCGCCGTGGTGGCCGCGCGCGAATACGTCGAGCGCGAGAAGGTGCCGCTGGTCATGCTCAACGCCTCGGGCGACGGCGCGCTGTATCCGCCGTCCAAATACATCTACGGCGCGTTCTCGATCTCGCAGCACGCCGTGGGCGGCTCGATGGTGCAGTTCGCCAACGAGCACCTGAAGGCCGCCAAGATCGGCTACATCAACCACGACGACGCCTACGGCGGCTGGAACCTGGAAGCCGCGCAGGCCCAGGCCAAGCAGTTGGGCAACGTGAACCTGCAGGTGCAATCGGTCAATCCCAACATCACCGACGTCACCGCGCCGATGCTCAAGATCCGCGCCGCCAACCCGGACGTGCTGCTGCTGACGACCTATGCCCGCCCCGCCGCGCTGATCATCAAGAAGGCGCAGGAACTGGGCTGGAACAAGCCCATCGTGCTGGCCGTCAACGGCACCGCCGACCTGAAGCAACTGGTGGAGAACGTCGGCAACAAGGACGCCTTCAAGAATGTCTACATCCAGGAAGTGCTGAGCGACATGCCCGGCGGTCCCAAGCTGACCTGGGTCTACGACATGTACAAGCAGGCCTATCCGGACCTGGCCGCCAAGCCCGGCCACCCGCAGACCTACATGCCCTACGGCCTGCCGCCGGCGATGGCGGTGGTCAATGCGCTCAAGGCCGCCGGCCCGCAGCCCACCCGCGAGAAGGTGCTGGCCGCGCTGGAGACCATGAAGTTCGATTCCGGCGTCATGGCCGGCCCGATCGAGTTCGGCCCGAACGACCGCGCCGCGCAGGAAGCGGCTATCTACATCAAGTTCGACGGCACCAACATGTCGCTCGTGCCGGGCGCCTTCAAGAGCGTCTGGCAGTACCAACCGTAACCGCCGCCACAGGCCGGTGTGCTGTCCCGTAGACACGTGCGCACGACGTGCGGGCGCATCTGCGGGACAGCGCACCCAGTCCGCGCCGCGGCGCAGCGCCGCGCGGACCGCCGGAGACCATCATGAGCTTTGCCGATATCTGGTTGTTCCTGCAGCAGGGGGTGCTGTCGGGACTGGTGACGGGCAGCGTGTACGCGCTGCTGGCGGTCGCCGTTGTCATCAT
Source organism: Achromobacter sp. CF-sbj1-Ac2-l (assembly GCF_052698165.1). Classification (NCBI taxonomy): domain Bacteria; kingdom Pseudomonadati; phylum Pseudomonadota; class Betaproteobacteria; order Burkholderiales; family Alcaligenaceae; genus Achromobacter; species Achromobacter sp. CF-sbj1-Ac2-l. The sequence goes on from NZ_CP199855.1 coordinate 5,800,278, forward strand.
TTTCAAGACCACCGACGTGCCCAACTTCGCCCAGGGCGAGATCTTCATGGTCGGGGGCTACATCGCCCTGTTCCTGACCCTGGTGATGGGCTGGCCCTACCTGGCGGTCATTCCGGTGACGCTGGCCGTGGTGGCCGTGGTCTCCGGCCTGTTCCAGCGCGTCGTCATGGAGCGCGTCATCGCCTCCAGGGGCGTTGGCGTGCAGATGGTGATCGCCACGCTGGGCCTGGCCTACGCCCTTAAAGGGCTGGTGCGCCAGAGCGGGCTGGGCGACACGCCGCGCTCGCTGCCGCCGCTGGCTCCGACCGACGCCATCCTCATCGGCGACGCCGTGCTGACGCAACTGGACCTGGTGATCTTCGCCGTGGCCGTGGGCGTGATGCTGCTGCTGTACGGGATGTTCACCTATACGCGTGTCGGCAAGGCCATGCGCGCCGTCGGCATGAATCCCAAGGCCGCGCGCCTGGTGGGCGTGAACCTGACGCGCATCCGCATGATGGTGTGGGCGCTGTCCGGGCTGATCTCGGCCGTGGCCGCGCTGCTCATCACGCCCAAGATCCTGATCACGCCGGACATCGGCCACATCGCCATCCTGGCCTACGCGGCCGCCATCGTCGGCGGCATCACCAGCCTGCCCGGCGCGGTGGTCGGCGGTTTCGTGATCGGCGTGGCCGAGAACCTGGTGGGCCTGTTCATTTCGACCAACGCCATCGTGGTGGCGCCCTTCGTCGCCATCATGGTGGTGCTGCTGCTGCGTCCGCAAGGCCTGCTGGGCGGCAAACTGCAGGTGAAGAAAGTATGAAATCCAATACCGACCGCACCCTGCTGGCGCTGATGGCCGTGGCGCTGGCGGCCCTGCCGTTCATGGCCAGCGGCTATGTGATCTACGTCGTCAACCTGCTGATGGTGTTCGTGGTGCTGGCCCTGGGCCTGCACATCGTCATCGGCGAGACCGGACAGTTCGCCCTGTCGCATGCCGCGTTCTATGGCGTCGGCATCTATACGGCGGGGCTGATCAACAACCTCTGGCATCCGCCCTTCTTCGTCTCGATCCTGGCGGGCGGGCTGCTGGCCGCGCTGCTGGGCTACGTCATCGGCGCCCTGGCGCTGCGCATGCGCGACATCTACCTGGCGCTGTCGACCTTCGCCTTCGGCGAAGCGATGCAGTGGGTGTTCCTGAACTGGCAGTCGGTGACCAATGGCTCGAACGGCTTCCGCATTTCGCCGGCCACGCTGTTCGGCTATGAACTGGTGACCGACATCAAGGCCTATCCGTTCGTGGTCGCGATCGCCGCGCTGCTGCTGTGGATCACCGTGGCGCTGTCGCGCTCGCAGCTAGGCTCGGCCTTCCGCGCCGTGCGCGAAAGCGACGTGGCGGCGCAGGCCATGGGGGTGAACGTCAACGCCATCAAGCGCACCGCCTTCACGCTGTCGGCCGCCTACGCCGGCATCGCCGGCGGCATGTACACCACCTTCGCCTCGTTCATCCATCCGGAAAGCCTGGGCTTCCAGACCACCATCCTGATCCTCACCATGGTGGTGGTGGGCGGCATCGGCTCGGTGCGCGGCGCCATCGCCGGCGCCATCGGCTTCGGCCTGATCTCGGAGCTGCTGCGCCAGGCGCTGTCGTTCCAGGAAATCATCTACGGCGTGATCCTGATGGGCTTCATGATGTTCGCGCCCAAGGGCCTGTTCGCCAGCCGCGAGGCGCGCCGCCGCGCGCCGCCGCCGGCCGCCCCGCTGGCCGCGCGCCGGGGCGCCCAGGGCGCCACCGCCAAACCCACGCAAAGGAGCGCGGCATGAGCGCCCACCCCTACCTCGACGTCCAGGGCCTGACGGTGAAGTTCGGCGGCCTGACCGCCATCAACGGCCTGTCGATGCAGGTCGAGCGCGGCCGCATCCACGCGCTGATCGGCCCCAACGGCGCCGGCAAGTCCACCACCTTCAACTGCGTCTCGCGCTACTACCGGCCGACGCAGGGGCGCATTGTGTTCGACGGCGTCGACGTCACGAAGAAGAAGCCGCACGAAATGGCCGCGCTGGGCGTGGCCCGCACCTTCCAGAACCTGGAACTGTTCAGCGCCCTGACGGTGCGCGAGAACGCGCTGCTGGGCACCTATGCGCACGGCGCCAACACGGCCTCGCGCCTGCTGCGTCCGGCCAATGCCGAGGCGCGCGAACGCGTCGAGCACCTGCTGGAACGCGTCGGTCTGGCCGACTTCCTCGACACGCCCGCGTGCAGCCTGGACTTCGGCCGCCAGAAGATGCTGGAACTGGCGCGCGCGCTGGCCATCTCGCCCAAGCTGCTGTTGCTGGACGAGCCCGCCGCCGGCCTGCGCAACCGCGAAATCGAGACGCTCGACCGCATCCTCACCGAGCTGTGCGAACGCGACGGCATCACGGTGCTGCTGGTCGAGCACGTGATGCAGCTGGTGATGTCGATCTCGGATCGCATCACCGTCATGTCATTCGGCGAGAAGATCGCCGAAGGCACGCCCGCGGAGGTGCGCAGCAACCCCCGCGTCATCGAAGCCTATCTGGGCAAGGGAGCCGCCGGTGGCTGAGAACCTGCTTGAAGTCGAATCCGTCAGCGCCGCCTACGGCAATATCCGCGCCCTGCAGGACGTGTCGCTGAAGGTGCCGCAAGGCGCCATCGTCGCGCTGCTGGGCGCCAACGGCGCCGGCAAGTCCACCACGCTCAACGTGATCTCGCGGCTGGTGACGCCCACCGCGGGCAGCGTGCGCTTTGCCGGCGAGGCCATCCACCGCCAGCCGGCCGACGCCATCGTCGGCCGCGGCATCGTGCAGGTGCCGGAGGGCCGCGAGATCTTCCGCGAGATGAGCGTGCGCGAGAACCTGGAAATGGGCGCCTACCTGCGCCAGGACCGCCAGGCGGTCAAGGCCGACCTGGAAATGGTCTGCGACACCTTCCCGCGGCTGCGCGAGCGCTTCGAGCAGAAGGCCGCCACGCTGTCTGGCGGCGAACAGCAGATGCTGGCCACCGGCCGCGCCATGATGGCCCGGCCGCGCATGATCCTGCTGGACGAACCGTCCATGGGCCTGTCGCCGCTGGTGGTGGAACAGATCTTCGACATCGTGCTGCGCCTGAACCGCGAGCAGGGCATCACCATCCTGCTGGTGGAACAGAACGTGAAGCTGGCGTTGTCGGTGTCCAGCTATGCCTACATCCTGGAAAACGGCGAGATCGCGCTGGAAGGCGCATCGGCCGCGCTGGCCAGCGACGAAGGCGTGCAGCGCGCCTACCTGGGCGGCTAGGAGCCAACAAACCATGACCCTGATGATGCAAGACAAGCGAGTCCTCGTCACCGGCGCCGGACGCGGCCTGGGCGCCACCATCGCGCAGGGCTTCGCCCGCGAAGGCGCCAGCGTGATCGTGGCCGACCTCGACCCCGCCCTGGCGCGCGCCAGCGCCCAGGCCCTCGCGGCCGCGGGCGGCCGCGCCATCGATGCCGCGCTGGACGTGACCGACGCCGCCGCGGTGCGCGCCTTCGCCGCCGAATGCGAAGCGCGCCACGGCCCCATCGACGTGCTCGTCAACAACGCCGGCATCTCGGCGCGGGCGCCGTTCGACGATCCGCAGACGCCGCAGATCTGGGAACGCGTGATGAACGTGAACCTGCAGGGCACCTTCAACGTCACCCATGCCTTCGTCGAACAGCTCAAGGCCCGCCGCGGCGCCATCGTCAACCTGTGCTCGATCGTGGCCTACGGCTGCGGCATCTCGACCGCCGGCTACGTGGTCTCCAAGGGCGGCGTCCGCTCCTTCACCGAAGTGCTGGCGCGCGACCTGGCGCCGCACGGCGTGCGAGTCAACGCCGTGGCCCCCGGCCTGATGGAAACCGAGATGACCGCCGGCCAGCGCGCCCAGGCCCACGGCACCGACTGGTACATGCGGCGCGCGCCGATGGCGCGGGCCGGACGCGCCGACGAGATCGTCGGCCCCGTGCTGTTCCTGGCCTCGGCCATGGCCAGCTACGTCAATGGCGTGGTGCTGCCGGTGGACGGCGGCTACCTGGCCGTATAGGAATCGATATGGAACCCCTCAACTCCCTCGGCACCGCGCTGGTCACCGGCGGCGCCAGCGGCATGGGCCTGGCGATCGTCGAGCGGCTGGCGCGCGACGGCTTTCGGGTCGTCATGGCCGACCGCAACGCGGCCCTGGCCGACCAGGAAACCCAGGCGTTGCGCGCGCGGGGCCTGGACGTGGACTACCGCGTGGTCGACCTGGCCGACGAACACGCCACCCGCGCCCTGGTGCGCGAACTGGCGCCGCTGGCGGCGCTGGTCAACAACGCCGGCCTGTTCGACGAACGCAAGTTCTTCGACGTCTCCAGCGACGACTACCGCCGCATGTTCGACGTCAACCTGCTGGCGGTGGCCACGCTGACGCAGGAAGCCGCGCGCGACATGGCCGCCGGCGGCAAGATCGTCAACATCGCCTCGCGCGCCTACCTGGGCGCACGCAACCATCCGCACTACGTGGCCTCGAAGGCCGCGCTGGTCGGCTACACCCGCGCCTCGGCCATGGAGCTGGCGGCACGCGGCATCCTGGTCAACGCCATCGCCCCCGGGCTGATCGACACGCCGCTCTTGCGCAACCTGAGCGCCGAGCGCCTGGCGGCCCAGTTGGCGCTACAGCCCACGGGCCGCGCCGGCCAGCCGCGAGACGTGGCCAACGCGGTGTCGTTCCTGGCCTCGCCGCAAATGGACTTCATCACCGGCCAGGTGATTTTCGTGGACGGCGGCAAGTCGCTGGGCGGGTCGGGAGCATAGGCAGCATGGACAGCATCAAGTGGGACAAGGAAGTCGACGCGCTCGTGGTCGGCTCGGGCGCGGGCGGCATGAGCGCCGCGCTGACCGCCAGCGTCGCGGGCCTGGAGGTATTGCTCATCGAGAAGACCGACCGCATCGGCGGCTCGACCGCCATTTCCGGCGGCGCGCTGTGGATACCGCTGAACGCGCAGACCGAGGCCGCCGGCCATCCGGACAGCTTCGACAAGGTCTGGACCTATCTGCAGGAAACCGTCGGCGCCGCGGCCTCCGACGAGATGAAGCGCGCCTATCTGGACGCCGGCCCGCGCATGATGGATGACCTGGTCGCGCGCGGCTTCCTGCAAGTGGCCGCGCGCACCGCCTCGCCCGACTACTACCCCGATCTGCCCGGCGCCGCCATGGGCGGCCGCTCGCTCGATCCGGTGGAGTTCGACGGCCGCAAGCTGGGCCGCCATTTCAAGACGCTGCGCGATCCGCTCAAGGAATTCACGGTGCTGGGCGGCATGATGGTCAACATCACCGACGTGCGCCACCTGCTGCGCGCCACCAGCGCGTTCGCGTCATGGCGCCACGCCATGAAGCTGGTGCTGCGCTATGGCGCGGACCGCCTGCGCGGCTACCATCGCGGCACCCGCCTGCTGCTGGGCAACGCGCTGGCCGCGCAACTGTTCCACGCCATGCTGGCGCGCAAGGTGCCGTACTGGCTGAACACGCCGGCGCTGGCGCTGCTGCGCGATGCCGATGGCGCGGTACTGGGCGCCACCGTGGAGCATCAAGGCCGGCGCATCAACATCCGCGCCCGCCGTGGCGTGGTCATGGCCACGGGCGGTTTTCCGTGGGATTCGACGCGCCGCCGCCAGACCTATCCCCACCCCACCGACGACTGGTCGATGTCGCCGCGCGACAATACCGGCGACGGCATCCGCCTGGCCGAGGAGGCCGGCGCGGCGCTGGGCCAGGGGCATTCCAGCCCCGCCTTCTGGGCGCCGGTGTCGATCCTGGAACAACCCGGCGGCAAGCGGCTGCACTATCCGCACCTGGTGTGGGACCGCGCCAAGCCGGGGCTGATCGCCGTCAACGGCGCCGGCCGCCGCTTCGTCAACGAATCGACTTCGTACCACGCCTTCGTGCAGGCCATGTACCGCAGCCACGAGCAGGTGCCGACCATGCCGGCCTTCCTGCTGTGCGACCAGCGCTTCATCGATACCTGGGGATTGGGCCTGGCTCTGCCCGGCGGACGGCCGCGCCAGCATCTCATCGATGCCGGCTACCTGCTGCAAGGCGCAACGCTGGAGGCGCTGGCGCAGAAACTGGGCGTGCCGCCCGATGCGCTGCACGCGACTGTCGCGCGCTACAACGAATACGCGGCGCAAGGCCTGGACCCCGACTTCGGCAAGGGGAGCACCGCCTACAACCGCTACCTGGGCGATCCCGAGCACCAGCCCAACCCCTGCCTGGCCCCGCTCGGCGCCGGTCCGTACTACGCGGTCAAGGTCTATGCCGGCGACATCGGCACCGCCTGCGGCATCGCCGCCAATGGCAACGCGCAGGCGCTGGGCGCCGCCGGCCAGCCGATTCCCGGCCTTTACGTGGCCGGCAACGACATGCATTCCGTCATGGGCGGCGCCTACCCCGCCCCCGGCATCACGCTCGGACCCGCCCTGACTTTCGGCTGGGTCACTGGACAACACCTGGCCCGTGCCCAACACTGACGCACCACCCCTGACAAGGACCCTCATGAAGATCTACTTCTCGCCCGCCTCGCCCTTCGTGCGCAAATGCATGGTCATCGCCCACGAACTGGGCCTGGCCGACCGCATCGAGAAACTGCCCAGCGCCGCCGGCCCCGTGGCCCGCGACCAGAACATCATCCCGGACAATCCGCTGGGCCAGGTACCGACGCTGATCACCGACGACGGCCAGCGCCTGTTCGACAGCCGCGTCATCTGCGAATACCTGAACGACCTGGGCAAGGGCGCGCTGTTCCCCACCGGCGCCGCCCGCTGGGCCGCGCTGGCCGAGCAGTCGCTGGGCGACGGCATGCTGGGCGCCGCGCTGCTGGCGCGCTACGAAACCGTGCTGCGTCCCGAGCCGCTGCGCTGGGACGGCTGGTACGAAGGCCAGATGGGCAAGGTGCGCGATGGCCTGGCGCTGCTCGAGAAGACCGCCGCCCGCCTGGAAGGCCGCCTGGACATCGGCACCATCACCGTCGGCTGCGCCCTGGGCTATCTGGACTTCCGCTATCCCGATTTCGACTGGCGCGCCGGTCATCCCGCCGTCGCCGCCTGGTTCAAGGCGTTCAACCAGCGCCCCTCGATGCAGGCCACGCTGCCACACGCCTGATCCGCTCCGGTTTGGACGGCCGCCAGGCCTGGAGAACCCGCCGGGCTCCAGGCGCAACGGCCGCCCGGTACGGCGCGCCCCCTTGGGCCCGCCGCTCGCCCCTGACGCTTGCCAGGGGCTTTTTTTTCTTACAGATCGACATACCGCTGCGCCGACGGCCGTCTATATTGAACTTCCGAGGTCCCCGCCGGACCAACGGGTAGAACCCACAGACCAGGGAGCCCACGCATGAACGTGACCGCCGTCTCCCCCATCGCCCGCGTCGCCCCGCCGTATGCCGCGCGCATCCCGTTGCTGGACGATACACGCCCCGTCTGGGAAGCCGAATGGGCCGCCCGCAACGCCGCCACGCGCCAGGCGCAACGCAGCGCGCAGGCGCAGGCCGCCTGGCAGGCCCAGCGCATCGCCCGCGCTGCCCCGCCGCAGGCCGACGACGCCGATACCAGCCGCGTCGTCGCCAACGCCCCGTCCAAAGCGGTCGCCCTCGCGGCCGCCGCGCCTGCCGCCATCAACGTCGACCAGTTGCGCGACCTGTACGCGGACGCCCGCCTGCGCCGCGCCATCGACGAATTCTCGGCGCGCCCCGATCCGGTGGCGCTGCGCGCCGACAGCGCCAACGACCTCGGCACCATCGAGGGCCTGACGCCGCTGCAACCCTACCGCGTGGCCATGGGCAATCCGCAAGTGCAGGAACTGCAGACCGCCGTGGCCCTGAAGGCCGCGGGCCTGGGCATCCCCAAGGTCGAGAACATCGGCCCCACCGAGAACGTGACCGACCAAGCCCGCTACCGGCCCAACGCGCGCACTTGATTGAACCGCGCAGGCGCAATCCGCGCCTGGCCCCCCCGCGCGCGACACGAAGGCTCGGGTAGAAACGCCTCGGATAACGCTCACGTGCGCCGCTGCGCCGATCCAGGCAAGAAAAAAGCCGCCCACACGGGCGGCTTGTCACTTGCCGGACGGCGACGTCCGATCAGTGGAAGAACTCGGCGATCATCGTCGCGCCCAGGAAGGTGCCGGCGTTGGCCGCCAGCGACACCACCACGATCTTCCAGCCCAGCTTGCGGAAGGCCGGCAGGTCCTTCAGGATCGACAGGCCGGCCATCGCCAGGATCACCGTGGTGAACGGCAGGAAGTTGACCTTGTTGACCGCGGCGATGATCTGGTCCGAGTACGGCACCGCGCCGGGGCAACCCACGGTCATGGCGATCAGCGACAGCACCGCCACGGCGGGCAGCTTGGGCACCACGCGCAGCAGCAGGTCGGCGATCACGACCAGCAGGATGATGATCAGCATGCCGGGCAGCGCGTCCAGGATCGGCACCTTGTAGCCGAACTGATTGCCGACCAGGGCGAACAGGCCGCACACGGCGTAGGCCGTCAGGCGGTCGCCGAAGCCCATCTTCACGGCGTGCGACGGCGCCTCGGTGGCGGCCGCGGCATCGGCGGCCGTGTCGGCCTTGCCGCGCGAGAAACGGCCCAGCACCGGCTCCAGCTTGCCGTACAGGAATACGGTCGTCGGCAGCGAGATGAACAGCGTGAAGTACACGCCCACCACCGTGGTCAGCAGGTTGGCGGCGGCGGCCAGCGCGGCAACCTGGTGCGCCACTTCCGGCGTCTGCTGCGAAGCGATGGCGCCCACGCCCGCGGCCATCATGCTGCCCGAGCCCACGCCGGCGCCCATGGCGAGCGAACGCGGATCGAAGATGTTCAGGCTGGTGATGAAGCCGGCCATCAACGCCACGAACAGCGCGCCGATCACGGTGCCGGTGATGTACTCGGCCATCACGCCGCGGCCTTCGGGCGAATTCATGCCATAGCGCTCGCCGATGATCGCCAGGCTGGGCTCGCGGCCCACCGAGAACGTCGCGCCGATCGCTTCGCGCTTGATGCCCAGCAGCAGCGCCAGCGGCAGGCCGATGGCCATGGTGCCGAAGAAATGGCCGAACTCCTGGAACACCAGGGCCCAGCCGGCTTCGCGCACCTGCGGCAGCGAGCCGCCCACCATCAGGCCCAGCTTGGCCAGGAACGGCAGCAGCGCGTATTGCAGGTAGCCGCTGATGCGGGTCTGCATGGCGGTGTCGATACCCGCGTTGGCCGGCAGGCGCTGGCCGAAGGCGGCCACGACCGCGCCGATGAAGATGGCCCAGAGCATGGGCTGCAGAACGATCTTGCCCGGGCCCACCGCGAAGGTGACGCTGCCGATCGCTTCGGACACGAGCACCACCAGCAAGATGGCGACAAGCATGCGGATGCGGCTCGAAAGCGACATGGCGGGCATGGCCAGGCTGGCGCTGGCATGAGACATCGGATTCCCCTGAGTACGTGAGTAGGTATTGGAGCGTCCTGATCGGCGCGTGCGTGGCGCACTCCCCGGGCGCGGCGACCGGTACGGGGGATGGCTCGCGGCGCGAGCAGGCGGCAGCCGCGATTTTCGCCCGGGGGCCGGCGCGCCAACCATGACAGCGCCAGGGCTAATGTGTTGCGTAAAATGCAACGGACGCCCCTGGACAGGGAATTTTTTGCAAGAACCAGCAATATATAAGGGAAAACCCTCAATATGTTGCGGACCGAACCGATGCCTTTGCGCCACGGAGCTTCCCCATGGACGAAAAACTCGACGCCCGCCGCACCCATTACTTCATGCAGGTCATGAGCCGCGGCTCGGTGCGCGGCGCCGCCGAAGTCCTGAACATGGACCCATCCGCCGTCAGCCGCGCCATCGCCGCGCTGGAGCGCGACTGCGGCATGGCGCTGTTCGAACGGCGCGGCCGCGGCGTGGTGCCGACCGACGCCGGCCACATCCTGGCGCGCTACGTGAAGCGCCAGCAGAACATCCAGGAGAGCTTCTTCTCGGAAATCGACAGCCTGCGCAAGGCGGAGCGCGGCCACATCGACCTGGTGCTGGGCGAAGGCTTCGTCGAGCTGATGTTCGACCGCGTCCTGCCCGGCTACTGGCGCAGTCACCCGGAAGTCACGCTGGACATCGACGTGGCCCGCACCTCGGAAATCGTGCAGCGCATCGTCGACGACCAGGCCTACATCGGCCTGGTGTTCCAGCCGCCCAACGATGCGCGGCTGCGCACGCACTATTCGCGCCCCGAGCCGATCCGCGCCATCGTGCGCCAGGAGCATCCGCTGACGCGCCTGCAGCGTCCGCTGCTGCTGACCGACCTGGTCGACTACCCCGGCGCCGCGATGCAGGAAGGCTTCGGCGTGCGCCAGCACATCCAGGCCGCCGAGATCAGCGAACAGGTGCGGCTGCGCAACGTGCTGACCACCTCGTCGTTCAAGGCGCTGTGGCAGTTCGCCGCCACCGGCATCGGTTATGCCCTGACGCCGCCGATCGCCGTCACCGCCGACATGGCCGCGATGCGCCTGGCCAGCCTGCCGCTGGCCAACCCCATCCTCAACCAGGGCAGCCTGCACGTGCTCAGCCGCGCCGGGCGCCACATCTCGCCGGCCGCGCGCGAACTGCTGGACCACATCGTGCGCGGCATCGGCACGCCCGCCGACGCCATCTGATACGGTCGCCTGGGGCCAATCTGCACCTGCCGCGCCCGCGCCGGGGCGGCTACAGTGGGTCCATCCCCTGTCTGGAGACCCGCCATGCTCAGCTTCCTGCGCACGGTCAAATCCGTCCTGTGGGGCTTTTTCGGCGTACGCCGCGGCCGCGGTTACGACGCCGACATCGCCCACAACAAACCCGCGCCGCTGATTCTCACCGGCCTGCTGATGGCCGCCTGCCTGGTCGTGATCCTGGTGCTGGTGGCACGCTGGGCGGTCAACGCCGCGCTGTAGATCGCCACGCGATCTGCAATGACGCCATGGCGTCAATGGGCGGACAGCGTGCCCGCGTAGCCGCGAGACAGCACGCTAGGGCAGCGCCAGCGCCGACATTTCCGTCAGCAACTGCCCGAACGCCCGCACCGCCGGCGCCTGCTGTTCCGTCTGGCGGGAAATCAACCTGAAGTCCGCATGCGTCAACGGCGGCAGGCCGTAGCGGCCGTCGATCACGTCCATGCCTGGCCGCACGTCCTCCTGCGGCAGCGCCGTCACCGCCAGACCCGCCAGCACCGCCGCGCGCAGGCCCTCCTGGCTGGGCGAGGTGAATGCCACCCGCCATTCCAGGCCGGCCGCCTGTAGCGCGTCCACGCCCACCAGCCGGTGCACACAGGGGGATGGCGCGAAGGCCAGCGGGATCGGCTCGTCATCGGGAAAATCAAATGCGTGCGCGGCGGCCCACACGAAGCGCGTGCGCCGCAGCATCGCGCCGCGCTCGGGTTCGCTGGGCAACGCCATCACCACGGCCAGGTCCAGCGCATCCGCCTCGACCTGGGTGCGCAGATCCAGGTAGCTGCCGACCACCACGTCCAGGCGCACCGCCGGAAAGGCGCGCGCGAACCGCGCCAGCAGCAACGGCAGGCGTTCGCCCATGAAGTTTTCGGGCACGCCCAGGCGCACCGCCCCCGCCACCGATGACCGCTGGAAGCGCCGCGCCAGCGCGTCCTGGGCGCGCAGCACCTGTTCGGCGTAGCGCAGGAAGTCCTCGCCGTCCTCGGTCAGCGCCAGGCTGCGGGTGGTGCGGATCAGCAGCGCGGTGCCGGCCTGCTCCTCCAGGCGCCGGATCTGGTGGCTGACGGCCGACTGGCTCAGGTGCAGCCGTTCGGCGGCGCGGGTGAATCCGCCGGCCTCCTTGACCGCGACGTAGGTGCGCAGCAACGCGGTATCGAAGTCCATGGCGTCAACTTATGATGAAAATTAATTAATTCGACGAAATTAAATCATTTCCATCATTTTTAACAGGCTCCCAGAATGAGGTCCCGCGGCGGATTCCCGCCGCCGACCTCTCGTGAGAACCCCGATGCCGCTTTCGATAGCGCAGAAAAATAGCTTTACGCTGGCCGCCGTCTGCCTGGCCGCCCTGATGTTCGGCCTGGAGATCTCCAGCGTGCCGGTGATCCTGCCCACGCTGGAACAGGCCCTGCACAGCGGCTTCCAGGAACTGCAATGGATCATGAACGCCTACACCATCGCCTGCACCACGGTGTTGATGGCCGCGGGCACGCTGGCCGACCGCTACGGCCGCAAGCGCCTGCTGCTGGCCAGCCTGGCGGTGTTCGGCCTGACCTCCCTGGTCTGCGGCTGGGCGCAGGACACCGGCGTGCTGATCGCCGGCCGCGCGTTGCAGGGCCTGTCCGGCGGCGCCATGCTGATCTGCCAGGTGGCGGTGCTGTCGCACCGCTTCCAGGACGGCGCCGCGCGCGGCCGGGCCTTTGGCGCCTGGGGCATCGCCTTCGGCGTCGGCCTGGGATTCGGCCCCGTCATCGGCTCGGCCATCGTGGCGGTAGCGAGCTGGCAATGGGTGTTCCTGGCGCACGGCCCGCTGGCGTTGATCGCCCTGGGCCTGGCGTGGAAGGGCGTGGACGAATCGCGCGATCCGCGCCAGCGCAAGCTGGACGTGGCCGGCATCGTCTCGCTGTCAGTGGCGGTGTTCGGACTGGCCTGGTTCATCACCCAGGGGCCATCGGCGGGCTTCGCCAGCTTAGCGACCCTCGCCAGCCTGGGCGCGGCCATCGTGGCGCTGATCGTCTTCGTGATCGCCGAACGCCGCTGCGCCGACCCGATGTTCGACTTCGCGGTGTTCCGCATCCGTCGCTTCTCGGGCGCGCTGCTGGCGTCAGCCGCGATGAACTTCAGCTTCTGGCCCTTCATGATCTACCTGCCGCTGTATTTCCAGAACGGCCTGGGCTACGGCGGCCTGGGCACCGGCCTGTCGCTGCTGGCCTACACCCTGCCGACCCTGGTGGCGCCGCCGCTGGGCGAGAAACTGGCGCTGCGCTACCGCCCCGACACGGTGATCCCGGCCGGCCTGTTCGCCATCTGCCTGGGCTTCGCGCTGATGAAATGGGGCAGCGGCGTCGCGCAGGCCAGTTGGCTGACGATGCTGCCTGGCTGCCTGCTGGCCGGCACCGGCCTGGGCCTGATCAACACGCCCGTGACCAACACCACCACGGGCGCGGTGCCCGGCGACCGCGCCGGCATGGCCTCGGGCATCGACATCAGCGTGCGCATGATCAGCCTGTCCATCAATATCGCGCTGATGGGATTCCTGCTGGTCGAAAGCGTCCTGGCGTCGCTGCGCCGCCATTGGCCCCAGGCGCCCGCCGATGCCACGCTGCGCGCCATGGCCGAGGCCCTGTCGGCGGGCAACCTGGGCGATGGCGCCGCGCCCGCCATCCCGGCGGACGTGGCCCGGATCGCGCTGACGCACGGGTTTGGCGATGTCATGCTGTACGGCACGGCGGCCGTCGGCCTGCTGGCGCTGGCCAGCCTGGCCGCCTTCCGGGGCGCCCGGCCGCGTCCCCGGGCCGTCGCCGGGTCCGGCGGCTGAACGCCGCCACGCAGGCATACGCTTATTACCAGAATGACTTAGACGGTCGAAGCAGCTGCCTGTTACGGTTATGAATCCCCCAGTCCCCGCCCACGGCGGGCCACGCTTGCGGGGACCAGACCGAGAAGACTTCAAGGGCAGTAGACATGTACGTGTATGACCCCGTCGACCAGCAGCTCGTCGAGCAGCGCGTGGCGCAGTTCGCCGACCAGACGCGCCGCTTCCTCGATGGCCAGCTCACCGAAGATGAATTCCGCGTCCTGCGCCTGCAGAACGGCCTGTATATCCAGCGCCACGCGCCGATGCTGCGGGTGGCCATTCCCTATGGCATCCTGGCCTCGCGCCAGCTGCGCACCCTGGCGCACATCGCGCGCAAGTGGGACCGCGGCTACGGCCACTTCAGCACGCGCCAGAACATCCAGTTCAACTGGCCCAAGCTGGAAGACGTGCCGGACATCCTGGCCGAACTGGCCACGGTGCAGATGCATGCCATCCAGACCAGCGGCAACTGTATCCGCAACACCACCACCGACCACTTCGCCGGCGTCGCGCCGGACGAGCTGATCGACCCGCTGGTGTGGTGCGAGATCATCCGCCAGTGGTCCACGCTGCACCCCGAATTCGCCTTCCTGCCGCGCAAGTTCAAGATCGCGGTCAGCGGCGCCGTGCAGGACCGCGCGGCGGTCGGCGTGCACGACATCGGCCTGCAGGCGGTCGAGCGCGACGGCAAGCTGGGTTTCCGCGTCTGGGTCGGCGGCGGCATGGGCCGCACGCCCATCGTCGGCAAGCTGATCAACCCCTTCGTCGAATGGCAGGACCTGCTGACCTATCTGCAGGCCGCGCTGCGGGTCTACAACCTGCATGGCCGCCGCGACAACAAGTACAAGGCGCGCATCAAGATCCTGGTGAAGGACCTGACGCCGGAAGTCTATGCGCAGCAGGTGGACGAACAGTGGCAGCTGATCAAGGGCGGCCCCGACACCATCACGCAGGAATTCGTCGACACCATCGCCGCGCGCTTCATCTGGCCGCAATACGATCCGGCCGCGGCCCACGATACCGACAACACGGCGGCGCTGGCCGCCGCCGACAAGCGCTTCGCCCGCTGGCTCCGCACCAACGTGCATGCGCACAAGACGCCGGGCTACGCCGCCGTCACCGTCTCGCTCAAGGCCACCGGCGTGCCGCCGGGCGACATCACCGCCGACCAGATGGACGCGGTGGCCGCGCTGGCCGATGAATACGGCTTCGGCGAACTGCGCGTGTCGCACGAGCAGAACCTGATCCTGGCCGACGTGCGCCGCGCCCGCCTGCACGAGCTGTGGGGCAAGCTCGAAGCGCTGAACCTGGCCACGCCCAACGTCGGCCTGCTGACCAACATCATCGCCTGTCCGGGCGGGGATTTCTGCGCGCTCGCCAATGCCGTGTCGATCCCCGTGGCCGAGGCCATCCAGCGCCAGTTCGACAACCTCGACTACCTGTTCGAGATCGGCGAGCTGGACCTGAACATCTCCGGCTGCATCAACTCCTGCGGCCACCACCACGTCGGCCACATCGGCATCCTGGGGGTCGATAAGGCCGGCGAAGAGTGGTACCAGGTCACCATCGGCGGCCGCCAGAACGGCGCCGCCAAGCCCCTGCCCGACATCGAATCCACAAAGGGCGGCGGCGCCGCCATCGGCCGCATCATCGGCCCCTCGTTCGCCCGCGATCAGGTGCCGGGCGTGGTCGACCGCCTGATCCGCACCTACCTGGGCTTGCGCGACAGCGAGGAAGAACGCTTCATCGACGTGGTGGACCGCGTCGGCATCGATCCCTTCAAGCAAGACGTGTATTCCGACCCCGCCTTTGCCAAGCCCGCCCAGGAGGCCGCCCATGTCTGAGCCCTACGCCCACGACGCGCCCGGCCCGCACCTGATCCGCAACGGCCGGCTGGAAGCCGACAGCGCCCGCCCCTTCGTGCCCGACCCCGAGGTCGCGGCCGACGGCCAGGTGCCGACCGACGAACCCGGCTGGATCGTGCCGCTGGCCACCTGGAAGGCCTCGCACGCCACGCTGCGGCGCCATCGCCATCCGGTCGCGGTCCTGCTGGAACCGGACGCCGACCTGCGCGACCTGCTGGAAGCCGATGGCACGCTCGATCCGGCCGGCATTGCCTTCATCGCGGTGGACTTCCCCGTCTACACCGATGGCCGCGGCTATTCGCTGGCGCAACTGCTGCGCACCCGCTATCACTGGACGGGCGAGCTGCGCGCGGTCGGCGACGTGATGATCGACACCATCCACTACCAGGCGCGCGTCGGCTTCGACAGCTTCCTGGTCAAGCCGGGCCACGACCCGCACAAGGCGCTGGAAGCGTTCAAGACCTTCACGGTGCACTACCAGAAGACCTACCGCGCGCCCGCGCCGGCGCAGGCCTGACGCGCGCAGCCGGCCTCGATGCCATCGAGGCCGGACCGAACCCTTATCGTTCAATCCGCCTCGTCGACCAAGCCGGGCAAGCTCCAGCGCTGGCGCCTGACCTCGTCCTGCCCCAACTGCGTGCGGATCAACTCGGCAATGGCGCGCTGGCGCGGCGCCTGCATGCGGTCGATCAAGCTCGAGACGCTGACCGCCAGCCGCGGATAGCCGCCCGCGTCGCACAACGCCACCCCGACGCCCAGCACGCCCGGCACCGCCGCATTGCCCACCACCGCCCAGCCCCGGTCGCGTGTGTTCTCGGCCAGCCGCCGCATCTGCGCCACCGTCATGCCGCCATAGGCGCGCAAGGCCTGCTCGTTCTGTGCGATCACCTCGTCGGCCTCGGCCGGCGGCAAAGCGCCCAGCAGCGCCAGGCCGGCCGCGCCCACCCCCAGCGGCTGGCGATGGCCGATGGTCACCGCCAGCACCTGCACCGGGTAGTTGCCGACCTCGCGATGCAGGCATAGCGAATCGCCGCCGGCGCGGCAGATCAGGAATGCCGAATCGCCGCTGACGTCGCTGATCTGCCGCAGCACCGGCCGCAGGCCGCGCACCGCTTCGGCGTGCGGATCGCCGGCCATCATCACGCCCAGCTCCGCCATGCGCCAGTGCGGCGCGTCCGGCTCGCGCAGCGCGTAGCCCTCCTGCGCCAGCACATCCAGGTACCGGTAGACGGTCGAGCGTTGCATGCCGGCGGCGCGCGCGATGTCGGTCACGTGCATGCCGGCCGCGCCCGCCTGGCGCAGCACGCCCAACACCCGCAGCCCGCGCCGCAACACCCGAGGGCCGCCGTCGTCGCTTTCCGGTTTGTTCATTTTCTGGACACCTTGCGTTGATGAGGCGCCTATCAAAGCCCAATATGAAGTCGGGCAGGCAAAGATCTGTCCAGATATTAGACAAACAGGACGGAGACAACCATGCAGACATTCAGCAGGCGGCTGGCCGCCAGCGTCGCGGCCCTGGCGGGCGCCATTGCATTCAGCGCGCCAAGCCAGGCTGCCAAACCCTATCCCGAACGCCCGGTGACCCTGGTGGTCGGTTACGCCGCGGGCGGCGCCACCGACATCGTGGCGCGCCTGGTCGCCAAGGCCCTGAACGAGGAACTCGGCCAGACCATCGTGGTGGAGAACAAGACCGGCGCCAACAGCAACATCGGCGCCGAAATCGTCGCGCGCGCCGCGCCCGACGGCTATACGCTCTACGTAGGGTCGATCGCCAACACCATCAACCGCACGCTGTACAGCAAGCTCAACTACGACTTCGTCAAGGACTTCGAGCCGATCGGCCTGCTGGCGACCATCCCCAACATCCTGGTGGTCAACCCCAAGCTGCCGGTCAAGACAGTGCCGGAATACCTGGCCTACGCCAAGGCCCACCCCGGCAAGCTGACCTGCGCCTCGTCGGGCAGCGGCTCGTCCATCCACCTGTCCTGCGAACTGTTCAAGATGCAGACCGGCACCGACATCCTGCACGTGCCCTATCGCGGCAGTGGTCCGGCGGTGGCCGACCTGCTGGGCGGCCAGGTCGATTCCATGTTCGACAACCTGCCCTCGTCATTGCCCCATGTGCAGGCTGGCAAGCTGCGCGCCATCGGCGTCACCTCGCCGCAGCGGCTTCCGGCCGTGCCCGAGGTGCCAACGCTGGCCGAGTCCGGCCTGCCCGGCTTCGACGTCGAATCCTGGTTCGGCCTGATGGCGCCGGCCGGCACGCCGCAACCCGTCATCGAGCGCCTGAACCAGGCCTTGAACAAGGCGCTGGCCAATCCCGCGCTGGTGGCGTCCTACAAACAATCGGGCTTCTACGCGCCGCAGCAACCCAACACGCCCGAGACCTTCGGCAAGAAGATCGCCAGCGAAATCGACAAATGGGGCGAAGTGGTCAAGCGCGCCGACATCAAAGCCAACTGAGGAGCACCAGGGTGTACCCGATAGATTTCTTTTTTCGCGCCGCCGAGCAGTATCCGGACCGCGTGGCGCTGGACGCGCCCGAGGGCCAGGTGACGTATGCGCGGCTGGCCACGGACGTGCGCGCGCTGGCCGCCGCGTTGCAGGACCTGGACCCGGCGCCACAGACCCGCGTCGCCCTGTGCGCGGGCAACACCAGCCGTCATATCCTGGCGCTGCTGGCGGTGCTGGCCAGCGGCAAGATCTGGGTGCCGCTGAACATCCGCAGCACCGCGCGCGAGATCGGGCGCATCCTGGATGCCACCGAGCCGTCCATCGTCATGGTCGACGGTGCCGGCGACGCGCTGGTGGCGGCGGGCGCGCCGCACCGCGTCAGCCTGTCGGCGGACGCCGCGGGCGTTGCCTTCGAGACCCTGCTGCAACGCGGCGCCGGGCGCGAACCGCTGCGCCACGCGTTGCCGCGCGACGCCACCCAGGCAATCAAGTTCACCGGCGGCACCACCGGCCTGCCCAAGGGCGTGATGCAGCCCTATCACGCCTGGAACGCCGCCATCATCAACCAGATCCATAGCTGGGGCCTGACGCACGAGGACCGCTACGTGGTCGCCGCCCCGGTGACGCATGGCACCGGCACCTACCTCTTGCCGGTGCTGGCGCGCGGCGGCGCGCACGTGCTGCTGGACAGCGCCACGCCGGCAGCCATCACCGCCGCCTTCCGCGAGCGCGGCGGCACCCTCAGCTTCATGCCGCCGACGCTGATCTACATGATCATGGCGCAGCCGGGCGTGTCGCGCGCCGATTTCCCCAAGCTGCGCAACCTGATCTACGGCGGCGCGCCCATGCCGCCCGAAAAAATCGAACGCGCCCGCGCCTTCTTCGGCCCGGTGCTGGGCACCACCTACGGCCAGACCGAGGCGCCGCAGATCGTCACGGTGCTGCGCCCCGCCGACCTGGAATCGCCCGACAACCGCGCCTCGGTCGGCCGCGTCACCTGGCTGTCGGACGTCGCCATCATGGACCCGGCCGGCGCGCTGCTGCCGCGCGGCGCCATCGGCGAAGTGGTGGTGCGCGGCGACCTGGTGATGTCGGGCTACTGGCGCCTGCCCGATAAGACCGCCGAGACCATCGTCGACGGCTGGCTGCACACGGGCGACACCGGCCTGATCGATGAACGCGGCTACCTGTTCCTGAAGGACCGCCTGCGCGACGTCATCATCACCGGCGGCTTCAATGTGTATCCCGTGGATGTCGAGAACGCGCTGTCGTCGCATCCGGCCGTCTACGAATGCTCGGTGTTCGGCCTGCCCGACGACAAATGGGGCGAGGCCGTGCACGCCGCGGTGCAACTGCATCCCGGTGTCGCGGCCGACGCCGATGCGCTCAAGGCCCACGTGCGCGCCCTGCTCGGCCCGGTCGCCACGCCCAAGCAGATCCACCTCCACGCCAGCCTGCCGCGCTCGCCCGTCGGCAAGGTGCTCAAGAACGCCGTGCGCGACGCGGCCCTCAAGGAATCCCCATGACCACGCCCGAAACCCGCCTCTGCGCCCATCACCTCACCGGCATGTCGTACCGCGACGTCGACCTGGTGGAAGACCTGATCGGCAAGAAGACCTTCACCGAAGTCATGATCATGCAGATCCTGGGCCGCGAGGCGCGGCCGGTGGACATGCGCATCGTCGACGCGGTGCTGGTGACCCTGATGGAGCATGGCCTCACGCCCAGCGCCATCGCCACCCGCCTGATCTACATGAGCGCGCCCGAAAACCTGCAGGGCGCGGTGGCGTCCGGCCTGATGGCGGTCGGCAGCCAGTTCGTCGGCACCATGGAGAACTGCTCGCGCCTGCTGGACCGCATCCGCCAGGCCGCCGACGGCCGCGCCGAGGCGCTGGCGATCGCGCAGGAATTCCGCGCCAGCCGCCAGGCGCTGCCGGGCTTCGGCCACCACCTGCACAAGCCCGACGACCCGCGTTCGATCAAGCTGCTGGCGCTGGCCGAGGCCGAGCCGGACCTGCCCGGCGATTCGCTCAAGGCGCTGCGGCTGCTGGCGGCGGCGATCGACGAGACCTACGGCAAGCACATCACCATCAACGCCACTGGCGCGGTCGCCGCGCTGCTCAGCGAGATCGGCGTGCCCACCGCGCTGATGCGCGGCTTTGCGGTCATCTCGCGCGCCGCCGGCCTGGTGTCGCACGTGGCCGAGGAGCAGCAGAGCCCGAGCGGCCGATTTATCTGGGAAACCATCGACCACGCCATTCCCTACGTCGGCAAGGGCAAGTCGCACCAGCGCGACGGAGAACCGTCGTGATCCCGCCCGCGCCCGGCGCACGGCTGGCGGGCAAGATCGCGCTGGTGGCCGGCGCCGGTTCCTCGGCTGCCGGCTGGAGCATCGGCAAGGCCAGTTGCGTGACGCTGGCGCGCCAGGGCGCGGCCATCATCGCGCTGGACGCCGACCTGGCGGCGGCCGAGGACGCGGCCCATGAAGTCGAGCGCGCTGGCGGCCAGGCCCTGCCGGTGCAGGCCGACGTGGCCGACGCCGACGCCATGCGGGCCGCAGTGGACGCGGCGCTGGCCCACTACGGCCGCATCGACGTGCTGCAGGCCAACGCCGGCATCGGCAAGGTCGGCGGCCCGGAAGACATCGACCTGGCGGATTGGGATCGCATCCAGCGCGTCAACGTCACCAGCCTGCTGATCGCCACGCGCCTGCTGGCGCCCGTGATGCGCGCGCAGGGCGGCGGCGCCATCGTCACCGTGTCGTCGATCGCCGGCATCCGCTACACCGGTTACCCCCACCTGGCCTACAGCGTCAGCAAGGCCGCGGTGATCCACTTCGCCCGCATGGCGGCGCAGCAGTATGCGGCCGACGGCATTCGCGTGAACACGGTGATCCCGGGCCTGATCGATACGCCGCGCGTCGCGAAGAACGTGGCCGGCATGTTCGCCAAGGACGACCTGGAGGCGGCGCGCAAGGCGCGCGACCGGCAGGTGCCGATGGGCCGCATGGGCACGCCGTGGGAAGTGGCGAACGCGGTGGCGTTCCTGGCGTCGGATGAAGCGTCGTACATCACCGGCACGGAACTGCTGGTGGATGGGGGCCTGACGGGCAAATACGCTTAGAGCGAACCGCAAGGAAGAACGCGGCGGCGCGGCCCGGGCGCGTATCCGGACCGCTTGAGGCGGAGGACACGATCAGGCCGCGTCGTCACTGCACGCCGCGCCCTCGCGCCGTCAGGGCAGCACCGGAAAACGCGCGGCGATCTCGTCGCCCGTGAACCGCGCGACCCAGCCCGCCGGATCATTGAACAGCCGGATACAGGTGAACGCGGGCGCCGAGCCCATGTCGAACCAGTGCGGCAGGCCGGCCGGCACCGAGATCAGGTCGTCCTGCTCGCACAGTACCGCGTAGACGCGGCCGGCGGCATGCAACGTGAACAGGCCGCTGCCGGCAACGAAGAAGCGCACCTCGTCATCGGCGTGCGTGTGCTCGGCCAGGAACTTGCGGCGCAAGGCCTCGCGCTCGGGATGCGCCGGGTCCAGGCTGACCACGTCGACGCTGCGATAGCCGCGCTCGGCCACCAGCCGTTCGATCTCGGGCCGATACGCCGCCAGCACTTCGGCCTGCGGCGCGCCGGGCGTCAGCGGCGCCTGTGCCTGCCAGCGCTCGAAGGTCACCCCGATGGCGGCCAGTTCGCGCCGGATCTCGCCGACCTCATCGATGCGCCGGCCGGCAGCGGGATCGTCCTGCGGATAGATCGTCAGCGTCGACATCGCTTACCAGGAGGTGGAATACGCGCCAGGGAACTTCTGCGCCACGAAGGCCTTCACCTCGTCGGACTGGTAGGCCTTGATGAAGCGCGCGATGCGCGGATCGTTCTTGTTGTCCTCGCGCGCGGCGATGACCACGGCGGCGAACGGCGCATCCTTGCTTTCCAGCACCAGCGCATCCTTGGCGGGCGACAGGCCGGCCGGGATGGCGTAGGCCGAATTCACCGCGGCGGCGTCCACGTCGGCCAGCGAGTGCGGCAGTTGCGCGGCCTCGATCTCGACGAACTTGAGCTTCTTGGGGTTGTCGACCACGTCGAACAGCGAGGCCGTCACGGTCACGCCGTCCTTGAGCTTGATGAGCTTGGCGGCCTGCAGCACCAGCAGCGCGCGGGCGCCGTTGGTCGGGTCGTTGGGGATCGCCACCTTGGCGCCCGGCTGCAGGTCGTCCAGCGACTTCACGCGCTTGGAATAGATGCCCATCTGCTGCACCACGGCCGTGGCCACCGGCACCAGCTTGTAGCCGCGCGCCTTGTTCTGCGATTCCAGGAAGGGCTTGTGCTGGTAGATGTTCAGGTCCAATTCCTTGGCATCGAGCGCGGCGTTGGGCTGGATGAAATCGCTGAACTCGACCAGCCTGACCTTCAGGCCCTGCCTGGCCGCGACCTGCTGCACCACTTCGCCGATCTGGGCGTGCGGGCCGACGGTCACGCCGACTTTCAATTCGGCGTCCTGCGCCATGGCCGGCGCGGCGGCGGCGAATCCGATCAGGGTGGCAAGGGCGGCCAGGGTGTGGCGTAGACGCATGGGAATCTCGGCAATCGAACAAGGGAAGGGAAGCCCCGGATTCTAGTGAGCGTCCTTCAAAACCGGAAGCGATGAATTTTCATATTGATATGCGTATTTCCATATAAGCGCCGCGCCATGACAAGCACGCTTGCGCACGACACAATAGCGGCTGGATTCCAACCCCTTGCCGTCATTGCCATGTCCACCCCCAACGAACTGCATCCGCACGCGCGCGCCCTGCTGGCCGACCACTATGCCGCCGTCGATGCCGACCTGCCCGTCCTGCTCGACCTGCTGTTTGCCCGCAGCGCCGGCGAAGACTGGCACAAGGCCGGCACCTTCAAGCACCACCTGCTGGGCGTCTACCGCACCCTGGCGCTGTGGAACCAGCCGCGCGAAGTGCGGCTGCTGGGCCTGTTCCACAGCGTGTATGGCAACGAATACGTCGACCTGACGCTGTTCGACCGCGAGCGCGAACGCAGCACGCTGCGCGAAGTGCTGGGCGCCGAAGCCGAGGAATGGGTCAGCCTGTTCTGCGCCATGCCGCGCACCCGCTTCGTGCAGGCCATCCTGCAAGGCCAGGGCCAGGGGCCCGAGGGCCTGACGCTGGAAGGCGCCGACGGCCAGGTCTTCACCTTCACGCCGCGCCAGGTCGCCGCCTTCATCGTGGTGTCGGCCGCCGACATCGGCGAACAGTGGCATAGCTGGCAGGACGAGATCTTCGCCGGCTATCCGCAGCAGCAGCGCCGCGACCTCAAGTCGCACTGGGCCGCCTCGCTGTGGCCCGGCCCGCTGAAGCCGCCGTCGAACATCCTGTCGATGCTGTCGCACCTGCTGGCGCCGCTGTCGGCGCTGCCGGCCGATACCGGCATCCCCGTGCCACCCGCGTTCGACCATTGCCGCGCCACGCTCAGCCTGCGCGACGAGGCCGCCGCCAGCGCGCTGTACTGGCAGGTCGTCACGCGCATGCATCCGCAGACCGAAATGGACACCGCGCGCCACATGCTGGAAGCCGCGGTGGCGCACAACCCGTGGGTCGCCGAGCCGCGCCTGCTGCTGGCGCAACTGGCGCTGACCGCCGGCGACTTCGAGGCCGCCGAAGGCCACGCCGCCGCCGGCCTGGCTGCCTTGCAGGCCTGGGGCACCGCCTGGGACAAGCGCATCGAGTGGGCCGGCTGGATGGCCTGGGCCCGCATCGAACTGCAGAACGCCCGCGCGCGCCGCTGGCCGGAGAACCTGGCGGCCCTGAACGGCCTGGGGCTGGTGGAGTGATCGCGGCGCGCTGAACCCCGGCAACCACACGCAAGACAAAACGAACACGCCCCAGGAATCGGTAGATCCCCGGGGCGTTTGACCTTCACGGCCCATAGGCCGCGACGGCGCTTATTTCATGCCTTCCCAGTGCGGACCGGGCACATGGATGTCGAACAGCTCCAGCACCCGGGCCACGGTGTGGTCCACCATCTCTTCGATGCTGGCCGGCCGGTGATAGAACGCCGGCAGCGGCGGGAACACGATGCCGCCCATCTCGGTGACGGCGGTCATGTTGCGCAGGTGCGCCAGGTTGAAGGGCGTCTCGCGCACCATCATCACCAGGCGGCGGCGCTCCTTGAGCGTAACGTCGGCCGCGCGCGTGATGAGGTTGTCGGAAAGGCCATGGGCCACGGCCGCCAGCGTGCGCATCGAGCACGGCACGATGACCATGCCGGCCGTCTGGAACGCGCCGCTGGCCAGCGTGGCGCCCACATCGCGCACGCTGTGCACGTGGTCGGCCAGCGCGTAGACATCATGGCGGCTGACATCGAGTTCGTGCTTGATGTTCAGCACGCCCGAGGCCGACACCACCAGGTGCGTCTCGACGTCGTCCACGCCGCGCAGCGCCTGCAGCATGCGCACCGCGTACAGGGAGCCGGTGGCCCCCGTGATGCCGACGACCAGTCGCCGCATGGAATCAGGCCGTGGCGCCGGATTGCTCCAGCAGGGTCTTGAGCTCGCCCGACTCGTTCATCTCATTCATGATGTCCGAACCGCCGATGAATTCGCCGGCCACGTACAACTGCGGAATGGTGGGCCAATTCGAGAATTCCTTGATGCCCTGGCGGACTTCGTCGTCCTCCAGCACATTCACGGTGACCAGCTTCTTGACGCCACAGCTCTTGAGGATCTGGATGGCCTTGCCGGAAAAGCCGCATTGCGGGAATTGGGCGGTGCCCTTCATGAACAGCACGACGGGGTGCTGGGTCACGGTTTCGCGGATGAATTCTTGAACGTCGCTCATGGTGGTCTCTTGGACAGGAGGCATAACGGAATACGCCAATTATAGGTACAGGCGGGATTTCGTCCCGGATACCCCGGAACCGCCCCGGGGAATCGGCCGGTCGCCGCGCGGCGGCCGGTTACAAATCGCCCGCGCGGCGTCAGCCACGCCCGGGCCAGCGTCCGCCGGAAATGCGCTCGATGCCGGCCAGGTCGCGTCGGCTATGGACATCGCTGAAGCCCGTCGCCGCCAGCAGGCCGCGCACGGCCTCGGCCTGGTCCCAACCGTGCTCCATCCACAGCGCGCCCCCCGCCTTCAGGTGGCGATGGGCGCCGGCCACGATGCGGCGCAGGTCTTCCAGGCCATCGGCGCCGTCGGTCAACGCGCCACGCGGCTCGAAGCGCACGTCGCCCTGCCCCAGGTGCGGATCGTCGCTGGCGACATAGGGCGGGTTGGACACGATCAGGTCAAAGCCCTCGCCTGCCGGCACCGCGTCGTACCAACTGCCCTCGACGAAGCGCACCGAGGCCGTCAGCTCCCAGGCATTGCCCGCGGCCACGGCCAGCGCGGCGGCGCTGACGTCGCTGGCCATCACGCGGGCATCACGGCGCGCCAGGGCGATCGAGATGGCGATGGCGCCGCTGCCCGTGCCCAGGTCCAGCACGGCGGGCGCGGACTGTCCGGCCACGCATTCCAGCGCGGTTTCCACCAGCACCTCGGTGTCCGGGCGCGGGATCAGCACGTCTGGCGTGACGCGGAACATGTGCCCCATGAACTCGCGCTGGCCCAGCAGATAGGCCATCGGCTCGCCGGCCAGGCGGCGCTGCGCCAGCGCCTCGTAGGCCGCAACCGTTTCCGGCGCCAGCGGATCGGTGTCGTGCGCCAGCAGCCAGGCGCGCGGCTTGGCCAGCACGTGCTCGAGCAGCATGCGCACCTCGAGCCGGGGCAGGCGCGTGTCCAGCAACAGGCTCTTGATCTGGGTCGTCATGGTCGAAACGTTCTCGCCGAAGGGGCCGCCCAGCCGCTCAGATATCGTCGCCCAGCGCCGCCAACTGCTCGGCCTGGTGCTCGGCGATCAGGGCGCCGGTCAGCTCCTCCAGATCGCCTTCCATGATCTGCTGCAGCTTGTACAGCGTCAGGTTGATGCGGTGGTCGGTGACGCGGCCCTGCGGGAAGTTGTAGGTGCGGATACGCTCGGAACGGTCGCCGGAACCGATCAGGCTCTTGCGCTCGGCCGCTTCCTTGCTCTGGCGCTCGCGCGTTTCCTTGTCCTTCAGGCGCGCGGCCAGCACCTGCATGGCCTTGTCCTTGTTGCGGTGCTGCGAGCGGTCGTCCTGGCATTCCACCACCAGCCCGGTCGGCAAGTGCGTGATGCGCACGGCCGAATCGGTCTTGTTGATGTGCTGGCCGCCGGCGCCGCTGGCGCGGAAGGTGTCGATGCGCAGGTCGCTCGGGTTGATGACGATCTCCGACATCTCGTCGGCTTCGGCCATGATGGCCACCGTGCAGGCCGAGGTGTGGATGCGGCCCTGCGCCTCGGTGGCGGGCACGCGCTGCACGCGGTGCGCGCCGGACTCGAATTTCAGGCGGCCGTAGGCGCCGTCGCCCTCGATGCGCGCGATCACTTCCTTGTAGCCGCCCAGCTCCGACGGGCTTTCCGACATCAGCTCGACGCGCCAGCCGCGCTGTTCGGCGTAGCGCGTGTACATGCGCAGCAGGTCGCCCGAGAACAGCGCGCTTTCGTCGCCGCCGGTGCCGGCGCGGATTTCCAGGAACACGCTGCGGCCGTCATTGGGGTCGCGCGGCAGCAGCAGCAACTGCAGCGCCGCCTCCAGCGATTCGAGCTTGACGCGGCCGCTCTTGATCTCGTCCTCGGCCATCGCCTTCAGCTCGGGATCGGACAGCATCTCCTGCGCGGTCGCCAGGTCTTCCTCGCCGCGCACGAAGGCGGTGAAGGCCTCGACCACCGGCTCCAGCTCGGCGCGCTCGCGCGAAAGCTTGCGGAAGCGGTCCATGTCGGCCGCGGTCTCCGGTTCGGCCAGCAGCGCGTCCACCTCGATCAGGCGGTGACACAGATGCTCCAGCCGGCTGCGCATGGAAGATTTCATGATGGGAATTCAGCAAGGGAAAACGGAAATGGCGGGCGCCCGCAACGAGCGCCCGCCGCAAGGCGGGGCGGAGGCAGCGCCGCTAACGGCGCGAGTCGCGGCCGGGGAACAGGCGTGGCATCCAGGCAAGCAGCTGCTTGCGGTCCTCGCCTTCGCTGCGGTTCAACGCCGCCAGCGGGCCATGCAGGTATTTCTGGGTCAGGCCGTGGGCCAGCTGCTCGAGCACGGCCTCCGGCGATTCGCCGCGCGCCAGCAGGCGGCGGGCGCGTTCGAGTTCGGCGGCGCTGACATCTTCGGCGGCCTGGTGCAGGTCGCGGATGACGGGCACCACTTCGCGCGATTGCATCCAGTGCATGAAGCCCTGGACGCGGGTTTCGATGATGGCCTCGGCCTGCACCACCGCGGCGCGGCGGGCGTCGGTGCCGGTCTGGACCAGGCGGCCCAGGTCATCGACGGAATACAGGTAGACGTCGTCCAGGCGGCCGACCTCGGGTTCGATGTCGCGCGGCACGGCCAGGTCGATCATCACCATGGGGCGGTGGCGGCGCAGGCGCGTGGCCCGTTCCACCATCCCCAAACCGAGGATGGGCAGGGAGCTGGCCGTACAGGAGACGACCACGTCGAATTCGGACAGGCGGTCGGTCAGGTCCGACAGCTTCATGGTGCTGGCCGAGAACCGGTTGGCCAGCAGCTCGGCGCGTTCGGCCGTGCGATTGGCCACCACCATGCTGCGCGGACGCTGCGCGGCGAAGTGGGTGGCGCACAGCTCGATCATTTCGCCCGCGCCGATGAACAGCGTGCGGGCCTGGTCCAGGTTGCCGAACACGCGTTCGGCCAGGCGCACCGCGGCGGCGGCCATGGACACCGACTGCGCGCCGATGGCGGTCTGCGAGCGGACTTCCTTGGCCACCGAGAAGGTGCGCTGGAACATCTGGTGGAGCAGCGTGCCGAGCGAACCGGCTTCGCCAGCCGCGCGCACGGCGTCCTTCATCTGGCCGACGATCTGGGTTTCGCCCAGCACCATGGAATCGAGCCCGCTGGCCACGCGGAAGGCGTGGCGCACGGCGTCGTCCTGCTGATGACGGTACAGATGCGGGCGCAGCGTGCCGGCATCGAGGCGGTTGTGCTCGGCCAGCCACGCGGGCAACTGGTCGGCCACGTGGCCGTCGGCGGCGCAATAGATTTCGGTGCGGTTGCAGGTCGACAGGATGGCGGCTTCGCGCACCGACCCGCCGAACGCGGAACGCAGGCCTTCCAGCGCCGGCTTGACCAGATCGACGGGCATGGACACGCGTTCGCGAACCGAAACCGGCGCGGACGTGTGATTCAGACCGAAGGCTAGGACAGCTACCGACATGTAAAGGACAAGGCCGTGAGTATTAGAGCTGTGGTCCCCGCAAAGCCCATGCGGTGCAGCGTGCATGTAACAGCGGACCGGCCATGATTATACTCCCGCGGGTTATCCCCACGCCATTTGGCGTCCCGACCGCGACCCTGCGTCGCACCCCTCGCGACCCGTGTCGCCCCGCCACGTGACCTTGCATCGCTCCCATGCAATGGCCGTTTGCGGTAGTATGCGCCCCTTGCCCCTTTCCACGTTGGAAGGCGCCCCGGAAATTCTTCAAACTTTTTTCGAGGCGACTGGCACAAGTCCAAAAAATTGTGTATAGTTGCGGACTTCGTTGGCCTGGTAGCTCAGTTGGTAGAGCAGCGGATTGAAAATCCGCGTGTCGGTGGTTCGATTCCGCCCCAGGCCACCAGAATTAAAAAGCCCGGCTCCTTGGAGTCGGGCTTTTGCATTGCGGGGCCGCCATCGCAGCGCCGGCCGGCGGCCAACGCATCGGCAATGCTCGATGATCAAAACCCACGATGATCAAGACCCCGGCAACGCCGCCCCCATCGCCGCGAACAATCCCCCGCACACCTTGTTGAAGCGCCGCCCCGCGCGCTCCAGCCACGGCCGCACGCGGTGCGCCAGGCGCGCCAACACGTACTCCACCACGAACTCGATGGCCACGAAGGTCGCGGCCATGATCACGAATTGCGTCAACAGGCTGCGCCCCGGATCGATGAATTGCGGCAGGAACGCGCCGTAGAACAGCAGCGCCTTGGGATTGGCGATCGCCGACAAGAAACCCTGGCTGAACATGCGCGTGCCGCGCAGCCGCGACATGTCGGGCGCCGGGCGCAGTTGCACGCCGGGCGAACGCCACAGCTGGATGCCGAGCCAGACCAGATAGGCGCCGCCGGCCCACTTCAGCACCGTCAGCGCCGGCCCCCAGGCCTTGAGCAATGCGCTGATGCCCAGCATCGACAAGGCGATCAGCGCAATGAAGCCGACCGCGCCGCCAGCGATGGTGCACAGCGCCTTGCGATGCCCGTGCAGCGCACCGTGGGTCAGCGCCAGCAAGGTGTTGGGGCCGGGGGTGATCGACAGGCCGATCACGGCAACCAAATAGATGAGCCAGCTATGCAATGCCATGGCGGTGAG
Source organism: Achromobacter sp. CF-sbj1-Ac2-l (assembly GCF_052698165.1). Classification (NCBI taxonomy): domain Bacteria; kingdom Pseudomonadati; phylum Pseudomonadota; class Betaproteobacteria; order Burkholderiales; family Alcaligenaceae; genus Achromobacter; species Achromobacter sp. CF-sbj1-Ac2-l. Next base: position 5,829,580 of record NZ_CP199855.1, read on the forward strand.
ACACGGAAAGAGAGGGAGGCGGCCAGTCTAGCGCCGCCGGCGCGGGCCGCGCAATTGCCGGCGAGTCCGCTATGCCTGGCCCGGATGCGTGGTCGGCACCGCCAGTCCGTACTTGACGCGGTTCATCACCACCAGCGTCGAAAAGCGCTTCACGTTGGGGTCGCCCCAGAAGTGGCGCTGCGCGAAGGCGTCGTACTCCGCCATGTCGCGCACGGTCATGGTGACGACGAAATCCACTTCGCCCGTGACCGCCAGGCACTGCATGATCTCCGGCGCGTTGCGCATCGCGCGCTTGAAGGTGTCCAGCTTGTCGGCGCGTTCGCTCTCGAGCGACACCAACACCACCATCATGATGTCGCGCCCCACCGCCGCCGGGTCCACCACCGACACATCGCCCAGCACTGCCCCGGACTCGCGCAGCCGCTTCATGCGCCGCAGGCACGATACCGGCGACAGGTTCACGCGCTCGGCCACCTCCTGGCTGGTGCGCTGGTTGTCTTCCTGCAGGCTTTGCAGGATCTGAAGGTCGAAATCGTCTAGTTCCATGGGGGTCTCGGCGCCGCGGCGGTCCAGGCCGCGCGGGCCTGTAGGCTGATTCTAAACGGGCGCGCCGCACGACCCGCCCCCAAATTCGACGGGAAACTTCATTTGCGCACCGCCGGCTGCAGGAATTAATCACCCGCCTTGCTTACACTGGGAACCCTCTGGCCGCCCTCGCGACCAGGCGCAGCCCGATTCCCATGCCGTCACTCCAGCTTTTCCTGCTCTTCCTGGCCGCCGATGCGGCGTTGAAACTCACTCCCGGCCCGGACATGGCGCTGACGCTGTCGCGAGGCATGACGCAGGGATTCCGGCCGGCGTTCCATAGCGTGCTGGGCAATGTGGCGGCGGGTTTCATCCAGGTGCCGGCCGTGGTGCTGGGACTGGCCTCGGTGCTGCAGGCGTTTCCGACGCTGTTCCTGGCGATCAAGGCGGCGGGCGGCCTGTACCTGGGCTACCTGGGCATCAAGGCCATGCTGCGCTGCGCCCGTGACGCCGACGTGTCCCTGGCCGCGCGGCCCGGCGACGCGCGCGACGCGTTCTGGCAGGGCTTCATGACCAATCTGCTGAACCCGAAGGTGCTGCTGTTCATGATCGCCTTCCTGCCGCAGTTCACCACGCCGGACAACGGCCCGGTCTGGATCCAGATGCTGGTGCTGGGCGTGACCATGAAGGCGTTGAGCCTGCCCTATGGCAGTTGCTTTGCCTACGGCGCGTCGCGCATCCGCGGCTGGGTCGGCCGCAACCCGTGGTTCCTGCGCATGCAGCAAGGACTGCTGGGCGCGATCATGCTGGCACTGGCCCTGTACGTGCTCTACTCCACCGCCCTGACCTTGAACCCCTGATTCTTTCCGCAGACGCAGCACCATGACCGCCGCCACCCTTCCATCCGGACGCGATGCCTCCGCCTCCACCCTGATGCCGACCCTGTCGCTGATCGGCGCCATGGCCTCGCTGTGCATCGGCACGTCGTTCGCCAAGTCGCTGTTTCCCGAGGTGGGCGCGCAAGGCACGACGGCCTATCGCATCGTCATCGGCGCCATCATCCTCATCGCGTTCTGGCGCCCATGGCGCTTTCCGCTGACCGCGCGCAACGCCGCCAAGATCGCGCTGTACGGCGTGACGCTGGCCTGCATGAACCTGCTGTTCTACATGGCGCTGCGCACCCTGCCGCTGGGCGTGGCGATCGCCATCGAGTTCACCGGGCCGCTGACCCTGGCGGTGGTGCTGTCGCGGCGCGCCATCGACTTCGTCTGGATCGCCTGCGCGCTGGCCGGGCTGGTGCTGCTGATCCCGACCGGCCAGTCGATGCACGACCTCGATCCCGTCGGGATCGCTTATGCGCTGGGCGCGGCGGTGTGCTGGGCGCTGTACATCATCTTCGGCAAGATGGCCGGCAACGTGCACGGCGGACAGGCCACGTCGCTGGGCCTGCTGGCGGCCACCATGGTGGCGCTGCCGGTGGGCGCGGCCCACGCCGGCATGGCGCTGCTGGATCCCAAGCTGATCCTTGCCGGCGTGGCGGTCGGCATCCTGTCGAGCGCCCTGCCCTATTCGCTGGAGATGGTGGCGTTGCGGCGCCTGCCGCAAAAGACCTTCGGCGTGCTGCTGAGCATGGAGCCCGCCATGGGCGCGCTGGCCGGCGTCATCGTGCTGAACGAACACCTGTCCGGCACGCAGTGGCTGGCGATCTGCGGCATCATCATCGCCTCGGCCGGCTGCGCCGCCACCGCGCGGCGGCAAAAACGCGCGGCGGCCGAGGGCTAAGACCCGTCAATCCACCGAGATATTCTTCTGGCGGATCACCGCGCCCCAGTTCTCGTATTCACGATGCGCGTAGTCGAAGAAATCGTTCGACGAGCTGCCCATCGGCTCCATGCCCTGCAGCTTGAGCTGCTTGATCACCTCGGGCGACTTCAACGCCGCCTGGATCGCGCCGCTGAGCTTGTCGACCACCGCCTTGGGCGTGCGCGCCGGCGCCACCACGCCCTGCCAGGCGGTCGCTTCCAGCGGCGGGCCGCCGGCCTCGCCAAAGGTGGGCACGTCGGGCAGTTGTTCCGAGCGCGCGTTGGCCGGCACCGCGATGGCGCGCAGCTTGCCCGCCTGGATCAACGGCCGCGCGGCCGCCATGTCGGCCATCATCAGCGGCACCACGCCCGCCGCCACGTCCTGCAAGGCCGGTGGCGTGCCCTTGTAGGGAATCGCCGTGGCCTTGGCGCCGAACATCGACAGGAACAACTCCATCGCCAGATGGTGCGGGCTGCCCACGCCCAGCGACGCATAGCTGGCCTTCTTGTCATCGGCCAGGTACGCCATCACTTCGGGCATGTTCTTCAGATCGGAGGCCGGCGAGGCCACCAGCACGATCGGCAGCGCCACCAGCGTCGAGACCGGTTTCAGGTCCTTCCATGGGTCGTACGGCAATTGCTTGTAGAGCCACGGATTGAGCGCCAGCGTGCTCATGCCGGCGGTCATCAGCGTGTAGCCATCTGGCGCGGCGCGCGCGGTTTCCTGGGCGGCGACGATGGTGGCGGCGCCCGGGCGGTTCTCCACCACCACCGGCTGGCCCAGCGTCTGGCTCACGTGCCTGGCCACGATGCGGGTGGCCAGGTCGCTGCCGCCACCGGCGCTGAACGGCACCAGCCAGCGGATGGGATGCTCGGGGAATTCCCCGGCCAGCGCGGGCGCGGCTTGCGCGGCGAACGCCGCCACGGCCACGGTTGCCAGCGCGCGGCGGATGAAGCCTCTTCTGGACATGGGGTTGTCTCCTGGTATTTTTAATTTAATTAACATATTAACTATATCCCCGGCGCCCGGCGAGCAGCACTGCGTAGGACGATCATGGACGCGGCATCGGCGCGGCGCCGCATCAAGCGCGGGCCGCGGCCAGCCAGCGCAGGCCGGCCGAGGTGCCGGCGGCCGGACGGTACTCGCAGCCGATCCAGCCGCTGTAGTCCAGCTCTCGCAGCACCGAGAAGACCCAGCCGTAATCCAGCTCGCCCCGGTCGGGTTCCTGGCGCAACGGCACGCCGGCGATCTGCAGGTGCCCGACGCGTCCGGTGGGCAGGTACTGGCGCAGCTTGGCGCTGACGTCGCCTTCGACGATCTGGCAGTGGTACAGGTCCATCTGCACCTTCAGGTTGGGCGCGTTGACAGCCTGCACCACCTGGTGGGCCTCGTCCTGCCGATTGAGGAAATAACCGGGAATGTCGCGCGTGTTGATGGGCTCGATCAGCAGCGTCACGCCGGCCGAGCGCGCCTGGCGCGCGGCCCAGTCGAGGTTCTCGCGATAGCAGTCCAGCATTTCAGCGCGCGTGACGCCTTCGGGCATCAGCCCCGCCATCACATGGACCTGGGCGCAGGCCAGCACCGTGGCGTAGCCCAGCGCCTGCTCGATGCCGGCGCGGAATTCGTCCTGGCGCCCCGGCAGCGCGGCCAGCCCGCGCTCGCCGCGCGAGGCCACGCCCGGCGGCGCGTTGAACAGGACTTGCGACACGCCGGCGGCATCCATGCGCTCACGCACGAACGCGGCCGGCGCTTCGTAGGGAAACATGCATTCCACGCCCGCGAAGCCGTCGGCCGCGGCGGCCGCGTAGCGGTCCAGGAACGCATGTTCCGGGTACATCATCGAAAGATTGGCGGCGAATTTCAGCATGGCGGACTCCGGGGCGGGCGGCATGCCTGGAAATTAGCATATCCACCCGTCACGCCCGCCGCGCCGCGATCCCTCAATACGTCATGCGCACTCCAAGCATCACGCTGCGGCCCGGCAGCGGCGCCACCGACGAAATGAACGAGGCATGGTTGTAGGCCAGCTTGTTCAGCAGGTTGGTGCCGCGCAGGAAGACCTCGTAGCCCGTCGCGCCGTACCGGCCGCGATACGCCACCACGGCGTTGACCAGGTTGTAGCCCGGCGTGCTGTTCTCATACGCGGCGATGTCCTTCTGCGAAAACACGCGCGCGTACTCGACGCCGCCCGACCATTGCTGCCATTTCACGTTGCCGCGCAGGCCCGCGCGCGCCGCCGGGATGCGCGGCAGGTTGCCGTCGCCGCCGGTCAGCTTGCCGCGCACGTAATCGCCGAACACCGCCGCCGAGAACACCGGCGTGAACTGGTGCCGCAGCTCGCCTTCCACGCCGGTGAATTCGGCGTCGCGCTGGGTGTACTCGATCAGGCGGAAATCCTCGTAGCGGTCGAGCGTGTCGGCGTAGATGTAGTTCTTAACCTTGTTGTGGAACACGCTGGCCGAGAACGTCGTGTCGCCCGCATGCTTGCGCAGCGTCAGGTCGATGTTGCGCGAGGTCTCGCGGCCCAGGCCGGTATTGCCCAGTTCATAGGTGTTGGTGGCCAGGTGCACGCCGTCGGCGTACAGCTCCTGCGCGGTCGGCAGCCGTTGCGAGCGCGACAGCGACAGGGCCACCGAATACTGTGGCGCGAAGTCCCAGATGGCCGCGGCCGACAGCGAGGTGCCCGACAGGCTGCTGCGCGGCGCGCCGCCGGCGGGCGCGATGCGCTGCCAATCCTGGCGCGCGCCCAGCTCGAAACGCCAGTCGTTCAACTGGTATTCCTCCAGCACGAACAGGCCGTTGGAACGGGTGCGGCTGCGCGGCAGGAACGCTTCCTCGCCGTCGGCGCGGAAGTCGCTGTAGGCATTCTGCAGGCCGATCACGCCGCGCCAGCCAGCCAGCGGCTTGTGCTGCAGCTCGACGCGCAGGTCGTAGCCCTTGTTCTTGAAGCGGGTGCCGACCTGGCCACCCTCGATCTCCTCGTGCTGATAGTCGGTCAGGCCGCCGCGCACGCGAATCTTCTCGAAACCGGCGAACGGATCCTGGTACTCGGCTCGCAGGTCCAGGCGATCGCTGCGCAGTTTCACGTAGGGCACGCCGCCATGCTCGTGGTCATGGTCGTGATCGTGTCCCTCCTCGTCATGATCGTGGTCGTGGCCGCCGCAATGCAGGTGGGTGCCATGCGGATGGCAACCCTCGTATTCGTGATTGTGGCCGGGCAGGCCGTACTTGCTTTCCAGGTGCGTGAATGCCAGGCCCACGTAACCACGCGGGGTGATCCACGACAGGCCGACCGAGCCCTGCGTCGATTCGCTGTAGGAGCCTGCCAGCTTGCCGCCGGGCCAGTCCGGCACGTCGTAGTCGCTGGTACGCCGCTTCATGCCCTCGACCCGCACCGCGAACTGGCCTTCACCGGCGGTGATGCCGATCGCGCCGGCGCGTTCCTTGGTGCCGGTGGCCCCGCGCAGTTCGGCTTCCAGCTCCACGCCTTGCCCGGGCACCGCGGTGGGAATCTTCTTGTCCACCACGTTCACCACGCCACCGATCGCGCCGCCGCCATACAGCAGGGCGGCAGGGCCGCGCAGCACCTCAATGCGTTCGGCCAGCAGGGGCTCGACCGTCACCGCGTGGTCCGGCGAAATGCCGGAGGCGTCCATCACCTCGGAGCCGTCGGACAGCACCTTGACGCGGGGCGCGGTCTGGCCACGGATCACCGGCCGGCTGGCGCCGCCGCCAAAGGTATCGCTGTTCACGCCAGGCAGGCTCTTCAGGGTCTCGCCCAGCGTGCCGGCGCGGCGCTCGACCAGTTCATCGCCTTCAAGCACGGAGGCGGGCAGCATGGTGCTGTTCAGGTCCAGGCCCAGCGGATTGGCGGACACGGTGATCGGCGCCAAGGCGCGCAGCCGCGACCTGTCGGCCTCGGTCTCGGCCTGCGCCAGCGGCGCAGCCAGCATCAGCGAGCAGACCAGCGGCTTGAGCGCCCGTGCGCCGTTCCTGCGCCGCGCCGCCACCGCGCCGCCGCGCTTGCCTCGGGTTCCGTGCGATCCCTGCGTCTTGCCTGTCATCTTTGCCCTCATGGATGTTATATCATTACAAATAGCTGAAGGATGATATAACATTTCGATAACAAAGCAAGCCGATTCCCTGGATCGGCCCTGATTCCCTCAGTCCGCTGCGGCCTGCAGCCCCAGCAAGGCCTGCAATACGGCCACCCGACTTTGCCCCAGCACCGCGCCGTGCCAGTCCGGCTGGTCGCAATAGAACGCGTCCAGCGTCGCCTGCAGGATCTGGTCGCGCACGGCCGCCGGCGCATCGGGATGCGCGCGCAGCCAGTTGCGTGCGCGCAGCGCGTCCACCACCTGTTCCGACGGCTGTGTGCCGTATTCCAGCGCCATCAGCGTCGGCTGCGAGTCCGGGCAGGCCTGATAGGCCAGCCCGGCCAGATGGCCGGTGATGTCCACCGAGGCCGACGTGCCCTGGTAGGGCACGGCGACATCGGTGCCCCACCAGCGGCGCGCGCGCGCCACTTCAGCCTCGTCGCGGCGACCGGCATAGATCTTCTCGCCGTGCCCGCGCGGCCCCAGCCCGGTATGCACGTCGATCCAGCCGATCCGCGCATAACCGGCGGCGTGCTCTTCGAGAATGCGGCGCAGGTTGAGCAGGGACGCGGCCGGGCGGTCGCCGCCATAGAACAGGCCGTCCGGGTGCGTGTACTGCCCGCGGGTCACGGCCTGCTTGAAGGCCGCCAGGCCGTGCTCGCCGATATAGGCGGCAATCTGCTGGCGGTTGGCGTCCGACGGCGGCCATTGCGCCGGCAGCAGCAATTCATGGATCTGTCCGTAGCCGGGGTTGGCCGGCAGGGGCCGCCCATCGAATGGCTGCGCGTTGCGGTTCAGGTCGACGTTGCCCTCGTCGGTGCGCGCGATCCACGAAAAGCCATGCGGGTTCACCGCGTGCACCAGCAGCAGCGCCACGCCGGCCTGGCGCGCGCGCTCCAGCATCTCGGCATCGTCAAGCAACGCCAGTTGGCAGCCCGAGCCACAGAAACCCTCCACGCCGTGGGTCGCGGACGTCATGATCAGCAGCCGCGTGGCGCCGGCATCGCCGATCAGGGCGACATCGGTGGCCAGGTCCTCGCCCTCGCGCCCCTTGGGCTCGATGGCATAGGAGGCGAAACGCGTCGCCAGCGGCCGGGCGGCGGCGGTGAAGCGCTCGCGCGCCAGGGCATAGCTGCGGGAAAAGTAAGGGCTAGCGGATTGCATCAGGCCTCCTGGTTGTCGATATCGTCGCCGGTGCGGTCGCGTATCCAGAACAGCACCACCGTGGAAAGCGCCACCGCCGCCATCAGGTACCAGGCGGGCGCCATGGGATTGCCAGTCACGTGCAGCAGCCAGGTCACGAAGAACTGGGCGAAGCCGCCGAAGACCGAGATCCCCAGGCCGTAAACCACCGACATCCCGGTGGTGCGCACGGCTTTCGGAAACAGTTCGGGCAGCATGGTGATGCCGGGCGCCGATTGCAGCGCCAGCAGTATCGACAGCAGCCCCACCACCAGCATCAGCCGCATGCTGCTCGGCGCGGCCACCAGCCACTGAAAGCACGGCAACAGCACCGCCACCGTCGTCACCCGCGACCAGAAGATAACGCGCTTGCGTCCCGCCCGGTCGGCCAGCATGCCGACCAGCGGCGCGAACAGGAAGCCGACCGCGCCCACCACCACGCTGGCCGACAGCGTCGAGGTCGCCGGCAGGCCGAGTTCGCGATGCGCATACGACGGCATGTAGAAGCCGATGATCTGCGCGCAGACCATGCCGCCGATCATCAGCAGGATGCCCTTGGCGACCTCGCTCTTGTGTTCGGCGAACACGCGGCGCAGCGGTTGGTGGCCAGCCACGCGCGGCCGCCCGACGGCGGGCTCGTCGACATGCAGCGTCTCTTCGAGATTGCGGCGGATGTAGGCGCCCACCGGCACCGTCAGGATGCCGATCACGAACGGCACGCGCCAGCCCCAGGCCTGCATCTGCTCGACGCTGAGCGCGGCGGTCAGCGTGCCCACCACCACGGCGCCCAGCGCCACCCCGAGCGACTGGCTGCCGAATTGCCAACTGGAATAGAAGCCGCGTCGCGACGCAGGCGCGTGCTCGACCAGCAGCGTGGTCGACGCGCCCACTTCGCCGCCGGCGGCAAAGCCTTGGATCAGCCGGGCCAGCACCATCATCACCGGCCCCAACAGCCCCATCTGCGCATGGGTGGGCGCGGCGGCGATCAGCGCACAGCCCAGGCCCATCAGCCACAGTGTCAGCGTCATGGCTGCGCGGCGGCCGTGGCGGTCGGCGTAGGAGCCGATCAGCATCCCACCCACAGGCCGCATGAGGAAGCCCACGCCGAAGGTGGCCGTGGTCAGCAGCAGTTGCCCGTAGCTGGAGGCCGCCGGAAAGAACAGCGGCCCGATGACCAGCATCAGGAAGGTGAATACGGTGAAGTCGAAGAATTCGAGCGCGTTGCCGATGGTGGTGCCGGCGATGACCCGCCGGCGCATGGAAGGTGTATGCAGGCTGCGCGCGCCGGCGCCGGCCGCGATGGCGATAGACATGTTTTCCCCTTGATGTCCGATCTCTGTGCCGGCCCTGTTTCCGGAAGCCGTGGCTAGTGAATATACGGATGGCCGCCGAAACGCAAAAGACAGTATTTTTGGCGCAGTGATGACTTTTTCTTATAGCCAGCCGTGCCCGCTCCGATGAACCTGCGCCAACTGCGCGCCTTCGTGTTGATCGCCGAACACGGCAGCATCCGCGCGGCCGCCCGCGCCCTGTGCGTGACCCAGCCGGCGGCCACGCGCAGCCTGCGCGAACTGGAACAGAGCCTGGGCGCGGAGTTGGTGCGGCGCAGCGCCAAGGGCGTCGAACTGACCCCCTACGGCCAGGCGCTGCACAAGCGCGCCGTGCTGATCCTGCAGGAAGCGCGGCGGGCGCAGGAAGACATCGACCAGATGCGCGATGGCGAAGGCGGCACGCTCAACCTGGCCATCAGCTCGTCGGCGCTGCCGGTGCTGCCGGCCGCGCTGGCGGCCTTCCGCGCCCGCATGCCGCGCGTGGCGGTGGCCTTCCATGAAGTCGCGCCGCCCTACAGCCTCGAACAGCTCGAGACCGGCCGCTACGACCTGGTGGTGCAGACCGAATACGACGGCGACATCTACGACGGCTTCGCGCGCACCACGCTGTTCACCCTGCCGCTGGCGGTCGGCGCGCGCGCCGATCATCCTTTGCGCCACGCCACCGACCTGGCCGAGCTGCGCGACCTGCTGTGGCTGATGCCAGGCAACACGCAGACGCCGACCAACCTGCTGCGCCTGGCCTATACCGAACGCGGCCTGCCACCCCCCGTCGACGTGATTCCGTGCCAATCCATCGCCATCGCCCTGGCAATCCTGGCCGAGAGCGACGCGGTCGGGTTCTTCGTGCGCAACGGATTTCACCGCATGCTGGCGCCGTCGTCCCTGTGCATGCTGCCGCTGGCGCACCCGCTACCGGCGGCGCGCGTGTCGATCCTGACGCGGGCCGATTCGCCGCCAACGCCGGCTGCGCAATTTTTCATCGACTGCCTGAATCGCGCCCGTGCGACGGCGTGAGCGGGCGGGTTATCATGGGGCCCCGTCCCCGAGCCGCGCCCCGCCCCCCCCTTGCGCGGTCCCATGCCATGGTTTTTCCCAGAGTCCACTCGCCCCCCACGCTGACCGATACGGTGGCCAAGCAGTTGCTCGCTGAGATCGACGCGGGACGCGTGCCGCCCGGCGAAAAACTGCCCCCCGAAACCCGCCTGGCCGAACAGTTCGGCGTCAGCCGCACCGTCATTCGCGAAGCGGTGTCGCGGCTGCGTCAGGACGGCATCGTCGAGGCGCGCCAGGGCAGCGGCGTGTTCGTCACCGCCCATGGCGGCCAGCGCGCGCTGCGCATCGACGCGGCCGAACTATCGTCGCTGGACGCGGTGCTGCACATCGTCGACCTGCGACGCGCGCTGGAAACCGAAATCGCGGCGCAGGCCGCGGCCCGGCGCAGCAAGCGCGACATGGCGGCCATCGACGACGCGCTGGCGGCCATTGCCACCGCGGTGGAACGCGGCGGCGACGGCGTCAAGGAAGACGTGGCGTTTCACCGCTGCATCGCCCAGGCCACCGGCAACCCCTACTTTCTCGCCACCCTGGCATTCGTCAGCCAATACCTGGAAGCCGCCACCCGCGTCACGCGAGGCAACGAAGCGCGCCATGCCGACCTGATGCGCGCGGTGTTGCAGGAACACGGCGCCATCGCCGACGCCATCCGCCGCCAGGACGTGGAAGCGGCGCGCGAAGCGGCCCGCATCCACATGGTCAACGCCGCCGCACGCCTGCGCCAGGCGCATCGCTGAGGCGGCTCTTCCGTCCGCCGGGTTGGACCGCGGCGGCAATGCGCTCCGTCATGCATCCTGGCCGAAGGCCCGCGTGAAGAAATCCACGCCGCCGAAATTGCCCGACTTCAAGGCGATGCTCAGGCGCGCCCCTACCGCCGACGCCTGGCCGGCGCACCACGGCACGCCGGGATCGATCTGCTCGCCGATGGCGAGCTGCGTCAGGCCCAGCGCCTGCACCACCGCGCCCGAGGTCTCGCCGCCGGCCACGATAAGCTGCCGCACGCCGAGCCGCGCCAATCCCGCCGCGATCCGCGCGATCGCGTCCTCGACCAGCGCGCCGACGCGCGCCGCGCCCAGGCTGGCCTGCGCCGCCTGCACGGCGTCGGGCCGCGCCGTCGAATAGATCAGTACGGGGCCGTCGCGCAGGCGCGGCGCGGCCCAGGCCAGCGCATCCGCCACCACGTCGTCACCCGCGGCGATGCGCAACGGGTCGAGCGACAGTGCCGGTCCGCCCGCCGCGATGAACGCGGCGACCTGGCCCTGGGTCGCGATCGAGCAACTACCCGCCACCACCGCCTGCGCCCCCGACTCGCGCGGCAAACCGATCGCCGCGCCCGGCGCCAGGCCCCAGTTGACCGGCAGGCCGATTGCCACCCCCGAGCCCGCCGTCACCAGCGGCATGCCCTTGAGCGCCGGCCCCAGCGCCAACAGGTCGTCGTTGGAGATGGCATCGACGATGGCGATCTCCACGCCCTCTCGCCGCAGCGCCTCGATGCGGGTCCGAATCGCGTCGCTGCCGCGCGCCACCACGGCGTAGTCGATCAGCCCGACTTTGCGCCGGGTCTGCGCCGACAGCACGCGCACCAGGTTGGCATCGCTCATCGGCGTCAACGGATGATGCTGCATTCCCGACTCGTTCAGCAGCACGTCGCCGGCAAACAGGTAACCCTTGAACACCGTGCGCCGGTTGTCGGGAAACGCCGGCGTGGCGATGGTGAAATCGCTGCCCAGCGCCGTCAGCAGGGCATCGGCGACCGGGCCGATATTGCCCTCGGGCGTGCTGTCGAAGGTCGAGCAATATTTGAAATAGATCTGCTCGGCGCCCTGCGCCCGCAGCCAATCGAGCGCGGCCAGCGACTGCGCCACGGCTTCGGCGGCCGGCAAGGTGCGGGTCTTGAGCGCCACCACGACCGCGTCGGCGGGCGTCTCGAGCGCGCCGACCGGCACGCCGATGGTCTGCACCGCGCGCATGCCGGCGCGCACCAGGTTGTTGGCCAGATCGGTGGCGCCCGTAAAGTCGTCGGCGATGCAGCCCAGCTTGATCGTCATGCGGACTCCGGCAGAGTGATTCCTGGAAAGATCTTGATGACCGCGCTGTCGTCCTCGCGCCCGTGCCCCGCGGCCGACGCCTGCATGAACATCTGGTGCGCGGTGGAAGCCAGCGGCAGCGGAAACTTGCTGTGGCGCGCGGTGTCCAGCACCAGCCCCAGATCCTTGACGAAGATGTCCACCGCCGACAACGCCGTGTAGTCGCCCGCCAGCACATGCGCCATGCGGTTCTCGAACATCCAGCTGTTGCCCGCGCTGTGGGTGATGACCTCGTATAGCGCGTCGGCATCGACCCCTTCGCGCAGCCCCAGCGCCATGGCTTCGGCGGCGGCGGCGATGTGCACGCCGGCCAGCAACTGGTTGATGATCTTGACCTTGCTGCCCGCGCCCGCGCGGTCGCCCAGGCGATAGACCTTGCCCGCCATCGCCTCCAGCACCGGACCGCATGCCGCGTAGGCGGCCGGCGAGCCGGCGGTCATCATGGTCATTTCGCCCGCCGCGGCCTTGGCCGCGCCGCCCGAGATCGGCGCATCCAGGTACAGCACGCCCAGGGCAGCCAGGCGCGCTTCCAGTGCGCTCGACCAGGATGGATCCACGGTCGAACACATCACGAACACGCTGCCTAACCGCAGCGCCGCCGCCAGGTCGCCGTCGCCGAACAGCACGTTCTCGGTCTGCTGCGCGTTCACCACCACGCTCACCACCACATCGCAGGCCGCGCCCACCGCCGCCAACGTATCGCAGGCCACGCCGCCCTGTTCGGCGAACGCCGCCGCCACGCCTGGCCGGATATCGTAGGCATGCACCCGATGGCCGGCACGCCGCAGGCTTTGCGCGATGCCAGCCCCCATGGCGCCCAGGCCAATCACGCCGACGTCGCGCGCGGCATTCTCATGATGGTTCATACCGTTCCCCGCAAGTCGTCGCCGATGTAGGCGCGAATGATCTCGGCGAAATCGCTGTCGCCTTCCAGACCCAGTCGCGCGGCCCGCCCCGTGTCCCAGCGCCCCGGCCAACTGCCGACGATGGCTTGCACCCGCGGGTCGACCTGCCAGTTGATGCGGTCGGCGACCGCATCGCCCGCGATCTCGCGCAACGCCCGCGCCATCTCGGCCGCCGTCACCGAAACGCCCGGCAGATTGATCGGCCGGCGATCCGCCAACGCCGCCGCATCCAGTTCGCAGCCCGCGATCAGCGCCTGCACCGCGCGCCGTGGCGACAACAGCCACAGGCGCGTATCCGGCGCCACCGGGCAGGCTGCCGGCTCGCCATTGAGCGGCTCGCGGATGATGCCGCTGGCGAACGACGAGGCTGCCGCGTTGGGCCGGCCCGGGCGCACGCTGATGGTCGGCAGCCGCAGCGCGCGGCCATCGACGAAGCCGCGCCGCGTGTAGTCGGCCAGCAGCAGTTCGGCGATCGCTTTCTGCGTGCCGTAGGAAGACTGCGGATTGAGCGCGGTGTCGTCGCGCACGGTTTCGGGCAAGGCGCCGCCGTAGACCGCCACCGAACTGGTGAACACCACGCGCGGCCGGTGGCCGCGCTGGCGGCAGGCCTCCAGCAACGCCCGCGACGCATCCAGGTTGATCCGCATGCCAAGGTCGAAATCGGCCTCGGCCTGGCCGCTGACGATCGCGGCCAGGTGGAAGACCGCCGCCGTATCGGCGTCGATCGACGCGTCCAGCACCGCCGGATCCGCGATATCTCCCTGGACCGAGCGCACGCGGGTGTCGTTGATGGCGTCGCTGCGGGTGACGTCGAGCAGGTCGATCTGCGTGATGGGCTCGGGCGCTCCGCCCAGCGCCAGCCGCCCGTGCTCCAACAGTCCGCGCGCCAGGCGCTGGCCGAGAAAGCCCGCGCCGCCGGTGATCAATATCTTCATCGCTCGCCTCCCGCGAGATGGGGTCGGGCCCACGCCAGGCCCGCCGACGTCGCGCCCTTGGGCCGGTATTCGCAGCCGACCCAGCCCGTGTAGCCCAGCGTGTCGATCAGCGCCAGCAGGTAGGGGTAATTCAGTTCGCCCAGGTCCGGTTCGTGCCGGTCCGGCACCCCCGCGATCTGGATGTGGCCGATGCCCGCCATGTCGCGGCGCAGTTTCACCGCCAGGTCGCCCTCGACGATCTGGCAGTGGTAGCAATCGAATTGCACGAGCAGGTTGTCGGCGCCGACCTCGGCGCGGATGGCCTGCGCTTCATCCTGGCGGGTCAGGAAGAAGCCGGGCATGTCGCGCGGGTTGATCGGTTCGATCACAATGGTCACGCCAGCCGAGGCCGCGGCGTGCGCCGCGCTCTCCAGATTGCGCAGATACGCCTCGCGGTGGACGGCGCGGTCGCTTCCCGGCGCCACCAGGCCCGCCATCACGTGCAGCCTGCGGTTGCCCAGCGCCGCAGCATATTCCAGCGCCAGATCCAGCCCGCGGCGGAACTCGTCCTCACGCCCGGGCAACGCGGCGATGCCGCGCTCGCCCGCCGCCCAGTCGCCGGGCGGCGCGTTGAACAGGGCCTGCGACAGGCCGTGATCCTGCAGCCGCGCGCGGATCTCGGCGGCTGGAAAATCGTAGGGGAACAGGAATTCCACCCCCTGGAAACCATCGCGCGCCGCGGCGCCGAACCGGTCCAGGAAAGCGTGCTCCGCATACATCATGCTCAGGTTCGCGGCCAGGCGCGGCATCTCGTTGTCTCCTTGTGTGAGCGGGCAGCATCGCCGCGGCCCGCCGGCGCGCACGGCGCCCCCGTGTCAGTAGCGCGCGCCGAAGGTGGCGCGCAGTTCCTCGATGGCGGCCTCGGACAGCGGCGCGGGGCGCGGATCAGCCATCAGCCACAGCCGCGCGGTCTCTTCCAGTTCCTCGAGCGCATAGGACGCATGCGACACCGAGCGTTCCCACACCACCGGCCCGAGACGCTCGAACAGCGCCCCGCGCACCTGAGCGGCCAGCGCGGCCACCTGCGCCGCCGCCACCGGATCGCCGGGGCGGCGATAGGGAATCAGCGGAATGCGCCCGACCTTCATCACCTGGTACGGCGTGATCGGCGGCAACACCTCGTCCTCGCGCCACACACCCGCCAGCGTCAGCGCGACCAGATGGGTCGAATGGGTGTGCACGACGCCGCGCGCGGCGGGGTCGGCCTGGTAGATGCCCTGGTGCAGCGCCAGGGTCTTGGAGGGCTTGGCGCCCGAGACCCAGTTGCCGGCCAGGTCGACCTTGGCCAGCTCGGCCGGGTCCAGGCGGCCCAGGCAGACATCGGTGGGCGTGATCAGCCAGCCGTCGTCCAGCCGGGCGCTGATGTTGCCGGCCGCGCCGACGGTGTAGCCGCGCTGGTAAAGGCTGGCGCCGACCGTGCAGATTTCCTCGCGGATGCGGGTTTCCGGGGTCATCGCGCGCCCGCCACGAGGCGGCCGCGGGCGGCGGAAAGCGGGTACGGCATGGGGCACTCCCTGGGCATATTTATATGGTCATCATACAAATTTTGCCGAAAATCCCGGTAGCGGGATTACCCGGAATGCCCCGTCGGATTCAGACCGAGTAGTGGTAGTTGCAGTTGACCGTGGCCTTGAGCGGCTGATTCGCGCCCGGTCCGCCCGGACGCGGCCCGGTGAGCTTGGCCTGGAAGGTGCCCACCACGGCGCCGGTGCCATCTTTCTTGACCGCCACGCTGGCCGGCAGCGCATACAGCGTCAGCGGCCAGACCTCGTCCGGCGCCACCAGGGTGAAGACGCCCAACGGAAAATCCGACACGACATAGGCGGGATCCCGGTCCGCGTCGAATCCCAATGTGGCGCCGACATACGTCAGCGTCAGCTTGAGCTCTTCCGAAGACGGCGACGGGATGACGCCGCGCAGCGCGACCTTGCCACTCTCCGACACACACGACAATTCGGCGGGCGCCGAGCCCGCGTGGGCAACGCCCGCCAGCAGCAGACAGGACAGGAACCAGGGGGCATGCAGCTTCATGGGACGGGCTTCCTCGGAGCGGCCGGCGGATCCGCGGCCTTGGACGATCTTCGAGCCGACATATTAGCGGCCAACAATCCGCGATCAAAGGCCGACGGCAGGCAATGCCAGCGTTCGCATACAAGTCGTAATATGCGGCGCCGCCGAACGGGCTAGGATGCCGGCATCGATCCGTCCGTTTCCCGGAGCCCCCATGAGCGCCTTCCGATCCCTCGCCTGCGCCGCCCTGCTGCTGGCGGCCACCGCCTCCCACGCCGAGACCGTGGCCCTGCGCGCGCAGAGCGCCACACCCGGCATCGAACCGCAGACCAAAATGCGCTTCGTCGACGTGGTGCTGCAACCCGAGAGCCGCCAGGTCCTGGCCGACTTCACCCGCAACCGCGTCGGCAAACGCGTACAACTGCGTTCGAACGGCGTGCTGCTGTCCTCGGCCACGCTGCAAAGCCCGCTCGAGGGCGACAGCTTCCGCATCGTCGCCGGCGAGCACGGTTTTGGCGGCAAGTCCGCCGACGACATCGCCAAGGGCATCATGTCCGGCGGGGGCCTCACCGTGGACGACGAAGGCGGCGCGCCAAACGATGCCGGCACCCGCCCCACCCGGCGCGCGCCCGCCTCGGGCGCCGGCCTCTGACCCCGCCGGCCTCGCCGCAGGCCGCCGATCGCATCCACGCGCGGCAGGCTTCAGCGCCCGTTGGTGCCGGCGGATCGGGTGCAACCAGGCCTGCTGCGGCAGCGTATTGCCGCTTTCGTCATTCGCGATAAAACGCCACTGGTCGGCGGGCCGCACGCATAACCTTTGGTTATGGTCGCACCCGCACCACTCATTTGAACCTGTCGCCCGTCGCGCCCACACTCTCACCGTCCAGCGCCAGGCTGCCCGATGCGGCCAGGCGCCCTGGACATGGGACCGCTGGGCATCCACGCCTGCCGCACGGCAGGACGGGATCACAACAATAGGCCAACACCGCCGGATGCGCAGCGCGTCACGGCCCGGCCACAGATCGATAGGGACGGAGAAGACATGACCACATTGACACAGACGGCGGCGGCGCCACGCCCGCCCGCCGGCGGCTCGTTGCATCCTCGCCGGCGCAATGCCGCCATCGCGGTATTCCTGGTGGGCCTGGCCATCGCGCTGTACACCCATTTCACGCTGCCCGGCCAGACCAGCCTGTGGGGCCTGACGCCCGTGCTGGTGTTCGCCATCATCGCGCTGCTGGGCGTGGACATCGTGCTGTCCACCATTGCCGCCATCGTGCTGGGCGCCATCATGACCGGCACCACGCCCATCGCCATGGGCAAGCTGCTGGCCGACTCGCTCGGCTCGTTCATCGCGGTGGTCGGCCTGATCATCGTACTGGGCGCCGGCGTGGGCGAGGTCGCCTCGCGCACCGGCGCCGCGGAACAGATGGTGCGCGCCATCGTGCGCCGCATCGGCCTGTCGAACCAGGTGCGCGTGCGCCTGGGCATCATGGTGGCCTCGACCCTGATCTGCGGCGCGCTGGGCACCCTGGCCGGCGGCAACGCCATCATTGCCGCGGTGGTCATCCCGATCGCCGCCGCCGTGCGCCTGTCACCGCCCACGGTGGCCGCGCTGTTTCAGACCGCCGGCTCCGCCGGACTGGTGCTGGGCCCCTTCACGCCCAACGTGGTCACGGTGACCGGCCTGACCGGGCTGAGCTATCCGCAATACCTGCTGGTGGCGGGCATCCCGATGGCCGTGGCGACGCTGCTGGCCGGCTGGTTCATGTCGGGGCGCATCCAGAAAATGACCGAGGCTGGCCACCAATACGAGGAAGCCGGAGCCGGCACGGCCGCCTTCGACCTCGATGCCGCGCCCGCGCGCAGCGCCATGCGGGCGGCGTGGGCGTTCTGCCTGACCATCGTTCTCCTGGCGATCGTCGGCGTGCTCGCCAAGGCGGGTTATGCCTTCGCCATCATCGTCATGGTGGCGCTGGCCACCACCACCGGACTGGCCGGCGGCATGGGTCCGCGCGCGATCCTGCAGGCGATGTACGCGGGCGCCGGCAAGCTGATCTGGATCTTCTTCCTGTTCTGGCTGTTCAATCCGGTGCTGGTGCTGGTGGACCAGCTCAACGCCTACCACGCCGTGCTGGAGCTGGCCAAGCCGCACCTGGCCGGCATCAGCGGCGCCATGCTGTGCGTCATCGTGCTGTGGTTCAACGTCATCGGCCACATCCCGGGCGCGGCGGTCGCGCAGATGACCTTCACCGCCAAGATCTTCGGCCCGCTGCTGGCGGCCGCCGGCGTCGGCCCCGCGGCCACCACGGCGGTTATCCTGGGCAGTTCGCAGATCGACTGGTTCGGCCCCTTCCCCACCTCGGACATGTTCGGCCAGATGGGCCTGGCGCGCTCGGGCGAGCTCAAATACATGCTCTACAACGGCTGGGCGGTGATCCTGGTGAACCTCTGCCTGTTCTCGTCCCTGTTCTTCTTCCTGGTCTGAGGAGATCGACCATGTTCCCCTTGGGATCGCAATCGCTGGACCGCAACGCCTTGCGCCAGCACGTCGACGCGGCGCTGGCGCCCTTGCTGGCGGCCACGCCCGCGCGGGTCTCGCTGAGCCTGCGCGACCTGGACGGCGGCATCGTGCTGGCGCACGACGCCGACCGCGTGCAGCCCTCGGCCAGCATCATCAAGGTGCCCATCCTGCTGGCGCTGCTCGAAGCGGTGGCCAAGGGCCGCTACGCGCTCGAACAGCCGCTGGCCCTGCCCGCAAGCGCCGAGCGCGCCGGCGGCACCGGCATCCTCGCCCAGTTGCCCAGTGTCACCACCCTGTCGCTCGCCGAACTGGCGCGGCTGATGATCGTGCTCAGCGACAACGTCGCCACCAACGCACTGATCGAGCTGCTCGGATTCGACGAGATCAATCAATGGAACCAACGCGCCGGCCTGCCGGCGAGCCGGCTGCAACGGCGCATGATGGACGCCGCGGCGCGCGAGGCCGGGCGTGACAACTTCACCAGCGCCGAAGACGCCACCGCCTCGCTGTGCTGGATGCTGCGCGACGGCGCGCTGCCCGCGGCCTTGCGGACATTCGCGCTCGACCTGCTGGCCGACCAGCGCGAACGCGCCCACTTCGGCGCCGCGCTGCCCGCCCCCGCCCATCTGGCCAGCAAGGCCGGACAGTTGCCGGGCCTGCGCCATGACGCCGGCATTCTCACCGTGGCCGACCGCAGCGTGGTGCTGGCGGTGCTGGCCGACGGCTTTACCGACTGGCAGACCGCGCAGACCCTGCAGGGCGGCGAGGGCGCCGCGCTGCTGGGGCAGATCGCGCGCGAGGTGGCGCTGGGCCTGAAGTCCCAGGCGCAAGCACACTGACAAGGGGGACCCGCATGTCCATCAGAGTGGCAGCCATACAGCTCGACAGCCGCCGTGACCGCGACGCCAACCTGGCCGCGCTCGAACATTGGATAACGGCCGCGGCCAACGACGGCGCGCAACTGATCGTCACGCCCGAATACAGCGATGTGCGCGGCGACGCACCAACGCTGCGCGCCGCCGCCAGTCCGATCCCCGGCGCGGTCACGGCGCGCATCGCCGCGCTGGCGCAGCGCCACGCTTGCTGGATCCACCTGGGCTCGATGCATGAACGCCTGGCGGACCAGGACCGGCTCGGCAACACCGGCGTCACCTTCGCCCCGGACGGCAGCATCGCCGCCTCCTACCGCAAGGTCCACCTGTATGACGCGGTGGTCGACGGCACCCCCTACCGCGAATCCGCCGACTTCGCCCCGGGCACGCGCCTGCGCACGGTCGAAGCGGCGGGCCTGACGCTGGGCCTGAGCATCTGCTACGACCTGCGCTTTGCCGAGCTGTATCGCGCGCTGCGCGCACGCGGCGCCAACGTGCTGGTGGCGCCCGCGGCCTTCAACCTGCACACCGGCCGCGATCACTGGGAAATCCTGCTGCGCGCCCGCGCCATCGAGAACCAGTGCTACGTGATCGCCGCCGCCCAGATCGGCGGCGACGGGCCGGGCCTGCCCTGCCTGGGCCGCAGCATGATCGTCGATCCCTGGGGCACGGTACTGGCCTGCATGCCAGACCGCACCGGCTACGTCATGGCCGACCTCGACCCGGAGCGCGTCGCCACGCTGCGCGCCGGCCTGCCGGCCTGGGACCATCGCCGCACCGATCTCTACCCGGGTTGACCCGCGCCGCGAGAGAAAACGGCCGGCGTCGTTGCCGGCCTTCCCTGCTGCGCACCCACCCTGACGCCGCCGCTCAATAGCGCGCCCGCCCCTCGCCCATGCGGGCGCCCATGACCATTTCGGTCACCCAGTTCACCAGTATCGAGGTATAGGCGCGTTGCGCCGGTTTTTCCGTCAGCGCGTGGTCGGCGCCGTCGATGATCCGGTGCGTCAACGAGTGCGATCGGCGAAACGCGGAGCGATAGCTCATGATGGTCGAATGCGGGATATAGCTGTCGTGTTCCGCTTCCACCAGCAACACATCGCCGGCGAACGCCGTGCACGCCTTCAACGCGCGGTTCTCTTCCGGCGCGACGTAGACGCTGCGATAGGCGCGCAGGGTCTCGCGATCGAGCTGGTTCTTGGGCACCAGCCATTCGTCGTCACGATACAGGGCAGGCACATGCAGCGCCAGCCAGCGCACGGGACGCAGCGTACTCAAAAGCGCCGCCAGATAACCGCCGTAGCTGCTGCCCACCACGGCGATCGAACCGGAGTCCAGCGACGGATGCTGCGCCAGCCGGTCATAGGCCGCCACCACGTCGCGCAGATTGTCCTCGCGCGTCACCTCGCGTTGCCGCGCCTGCGTGGCGGCGTGTCCGCGCAGATCGAAGGTCAGGCAGACGCAACCCAGCGCGGCAATGCCCTTGGCGCGCGACAGGTCGAACTGCTGGCTGCCGCCCCAGCCGTGGATGAACAGCACCCCCGGCACCTTGTCTTCCGGGGTGAGGAACGTGGCGTCCAGCGACACGCCATCCACGTCGAGCGCGAGCGGACTGCTATGCGCCGCCATCGGCCGCCTCCAGGATGCCGCCCGACTTGCTGATGGGTCCGACCGCCGCGTCGTGGCCGTGGAACACCAGGCGTTGCGCGATTGGCGGCGGTTCGTCGGCGCCATAGCGCTCGCGGGTTGCGGCGCGCACTTCGCGCAGCACGGGCGAGAGCGCAAAGGCCTGCATGGCGGCCAGTTCCGCGATGCTGGCGCCGCCCGCGCGCCACGATTGCTCCAGCACGCCCGCGCGCGGCCGGCCATCGGCGCCGAGACCAAACGCCACATCGTAATTGCGCCGCGAAGCAATCAGCGCGGGATAGGCGGCCGATACCGCCGCGTCATACTGGCACGCCAGGTCGATCGCCCGGCGTTCACGGTCGGCGAGATCCAGCCGGCGCAAGGCATCGAAGCCGCCCCGCGCCACGCGCAGTTCCGAGCCGCCGTACACGAGGCAGCCCGCATTGTCGGGCGTCAGCGACTGCGTGCCGACGTAGGCGATCTCCATTTTTCCCACCTTGGACCAGCCCACGCTGCAGGTTTCGACTTCGTTCAGGTCCTCCTCGATCACCAGGCCGAGCCGTCCCATCGTCCGCGCGCATTGGCGCTCCAGGGCCTGCCGCAGCGCATCCGCATCCGATGCGACCTCCTGCCCGCGCCCGGCGTTCGCATCGGCAGGTTTCAACCGCACCGACCCGCGTTGCAGCAGCCGCAGGCCACCAGCCAGCGCGTCTTCCGGGCGGAACGCCGTGTAGCCGGCAAGCACCGCGTCACCCAAAGCATCCGCCAGCGAGGCAACCCAACCCGCTGGCGCCGCCGCATCCGGCCGCGCCAGGCCATGGCTGATGGATTTGGTGGCGACGAAGGCATGCGGCACGACGCCACCATAGAGGTCGGCGATGCCCGAGATACCCAGGATGGTTGCGCGCGCCGCGCCGGCGATACTGCGGTCAGGCACGTAATACGGAAGCGGGCCGCCGCGATGGCGACTGGGCCGGTAATCGGGAACATGGCGCCCGCCCAACAGCGCGGCCAGGCGCGCCGCCAGGGCGTCATGCGACGCCACTTCGTGCTCGGACGCCCGGGCACGGCGAGGATAAGCGACCACGAGCGGGCCGTCTGCGAGAGAAAACGAGTTCATGGGCCCCACGCCAGCAAGCGACGTGCCCACGCAAAAAAGCCGGCAACGCTTGCGCGGTACCGGCTTTCAGCCAAAGGTGTCGGGAAACACCTTCAAGAATTCGACCACAGATAAGTGGTCGGGGCGAGAGGATTCGAACCTCCGACTCCTGCGTCCCGAACGCAGTACTCTACCAGGCTGAGCTACGCCCCGAGTCTGGGCATGGGCTTATACATCTCCCACACCCTACAGCTACTGACTTCGTTGCGCTCAGTGCAACCAAATCAACTTCCCGCTTCGGCTTGAAGGTTTTGCCCTTCCCGCCTCGTGAATTCCAACCTTGCTCAAAGCAGCGCTTGCAGTGCTGTTTTCAGCTAGCGATCTCGATTCACCGCGAAAGCGCAGAATTCTAACAGAGAATTTAGAAAAGGGGAAACGGGATACGAAGAAAGTGCTTCGCGAGCCCGATTCGCCTCGGCCACGGCGGCCTGGCGGGCATGCTCCAGCGCGTCCGTCGCCTGGATGGCGGCCGCCACGGCGGCGAAGTCGGCGTCGCCCGTCTTGATGGCGTCGCGGATCAACTGCTGCTGCGCCGGCGTGCCCACTTCCATCACGCGGATCAGCGGCAGCGTGGGCTTGCCCTCGCGCAGATCGTCGCCCACGTTCTTGCCCAGCGCGGCGGCATCGCCGCTGTAGTCGAGCACGTCGTCGACCAACTGGAAGGCGGTGCCCACATGGCGGCCGTAGGCGGCCGCGGCGGCTTCCTGCTCCGGCGTGGCGCCGGCCAGCACCGCCCCCACCTGGGCGGCGGCCTCGAACAGCTTGGCGGTCTTGTAGCGCACGACCTGCAGGTAGCGCTCCTGCGAGACGTCCGGATCATGCACGTTCAGCAACTGCAGCACCTCGCCCTCGGCGATCACCGTGGTGGCCTCCGACAGGATGCTCATGATGCGCATCGAGTCGGCCTCGACCATCATCTCGAACGAGCGCGAATAGAGATAGTCGCCCACCAGCACGCTGGCGGCGTTGCCGAACACCGCGTTGGCGGTCTCGCGGCCACGACGCAGGTCGGACTCGTCGACCACGTCGTCATGCAACAGTGTCGCCGTGTGAATGAATTCCACGACGGCGGCCAGCAACTGATGATGCGTCCCTTCGTAGCCCAGCGCGCGCGCCACCATCAGCACCATCGCCGGACGCATACGCTTGCCGCCGGCCCCGATGATGTAGTCGCCGATCGTACGGATCAGCACCACATCGGAATTCAGCCGCTCGCGGATAACCGCATCGACGGCTTTCATATCGTCAACTATGGGAGCAATGAGCGCGGGGAGATTCAAGACGTATCCGGAGAGTGAAACGAGCCATATGTAACAGCTCTTACCGCTGGGCCGCCGGGATGGCGGGGGGATTCGACCAGCGATTATACGGGCTGCCAGGAACCGGAGCCGGACGTAGCGACGCCCCTGCCCGGGGTGCGGCCTCCCCCTGCGCCACCCCACTCCGAACCGCCCCGCCCCCGTTTTTTCGGCTGCGCGCCACCCCGACGCGGCGCCCCGGCCACACCTAAGCCCTTAGCCTGCAAGCGCTTTTTGACTTTTCCCCAGCCGCGGGCTAATATGCCGGATTCGGTCAGAGATGCCCGAATTACGTCGGTGAATTACGCGCGCTTGATCTTGGCAACCCCATATTGGCAACCCCAGGCAAGCACTGCCAGCCCAGCAGGGCCGGCAAGCGAATGAGCCCATTTACCTATTTAAGGAATACCCCATGTACGCGGTCGTAAAAACCGGTGGCAAGCAGTACCGTGTTGCCATTGGCGAAAAACTCAAGGTAGAACAGATACCGGCTGACATTGGGCAAGAAATCACCCTGGATCAAGTGCTGTCCGTGGGCGAAGGCGACCAACTGAAAGTTGGTACGCCCCTCGTCGCCGGCGCCGTGATCAAGGCAACGGTTCTTGCGCAAGGCCGCCACGACAAGGTCAAGATCTTCAAGATGCGCCGTCGCAAGCACTATCAGAAGCGTCAGGGCCACCGTCAGAACTACACCGAAATCCGCATCGAAGCCATCACGGCCTAAGACGCGACTCGGCACCACATTAGCAGGAGCTAAACATGGCACAGAAAAAGGGCGGCGGCTCTACGCGAAACGGACGCGACTCAGAATCGAAGCGTCTGGGCGTCAAGGCTTTCGGCGGTGAACTGATTCCCGCTGGTTCGATCATCGTGCGTCAGCGCGGTACCCGTTTCCACGCTGGCGTGAACGTCGGCATGGGCAAGGACCACACCCTGTTCGCGCTGATCGACGGCAAGGTTCAATTCGGCTTCAAGGGCGCGTTGAACAAGCAAACCGTTTCGATCGTCGCCGCCGAGTAATCCTCGACGCAGCACGGTCCGGCCAGCGGCGCGGTTGCCTCAGCGACCCGCCGCCAGCCAGAACGGCAAAGCCCTGTCGCACGCGGCAGGGCTTTTTTTCCTTCGGGCCACCGCAAATGCGTGGCGGCCCTCGCCGCGTTGCGGCGACTCCCTATCTCATACACGCGCAGACATCATGAAATTCGTAGACGAAGCCACCATCGAAGTCGTCGCCGGCAAAGGCGGCAATGGCGTGGCGAGCTTTCGCCGCGAAAAATTCATTCCCAAGGGCGGCCCTGACGGCGGCGACGGCGGACGCGGCGGCAGCATCTTTGCCGTGGCCGATCGCAACATCAACACGCTGATCGACTTCCGTTACGCGCGCCTGCACCGCGCCAAGAACGGCGAAAACGGCCGCGGCTCGGACCAGTACGGCGCCGCCGCTCCCGACATCACGCTGCGCGTGCCCGTCGGCACCATCATCCATGACGCCGAGACCGGCGAAGTCCTGTTCGACCTGAACCGCCACGACCAGAAGGTCGTGCTGGCGGCCGGCGGCCAGGGCGGCATGGGCAACATGCACTTCAAGTCCAGCGTCAACCGCGCCCCGCGCCAATGGACCCCCGGCAAGGAAGGCGAACACCGCTACCTGCGCATGGAACTGAAGGTGCTGGCCGACGTCGGCCTGCTGGGCCTGCCCAACGCCGGCAAGTCCACGCTGATCACCCGCATCTCCAACGCCAAGCCGAAGATCGCCGACTACCCGTTCACGACGCTGCACCCGAACCTGGGCGTGGTGCGCACCTCGCCGTCGCGCAGCTTCGTCGTGGCCGACATTCCCGGCCTGATCGAAGGCGCCTCCGAAGGCGCCGGCCTGGGCCACCTGTTCCTGCGCCACCTGGCGCGCACCCGCGTGCTGCTGCACCTGGTGGACGTGTCCACCCCCGATCCCGACGCCGATCCCGTGGAGCAGGCCGTGGTCGATGCCCGCGCCATCGTCGAGGAACTGCGCCGCTACGATCCCGAGCTGGCCGCCAAGCCGCGCTGGCTGGTGCTGAACAAGCTGGACATGGTGGCCGATCCCGAGGACACCAAGCGCCGCTTCATCGAGCTGTACGACTGGAAAGGCCCGGTGTTCGGCATCTCCGGCCTGTCCGGCGACGGCACCCAGGACCTGATCTACGCGCTGCAGGACTACCTGGACGCCGAGCGCGAAAAGGAACAGTTGGCGCAGGACCAGGCCGACGGCACCTACGTCGCCGAAGACCCGCGCTTCGACGACACCCGCACCGACGCCGACAAGAGACCGGCCGCGCCGCGCGGCGACGAATAAGCCATAATCGCAATCTCGTTCGATTACGCCTTTTCTCGCGCCGCAGCCCGCCGCCATCATGTCTGCCGAATCACCCGCCGTTTCCGTCGTCACCCACGCCCAGCGCCTCGTCGCCAAGGTCGGCTCATCGCTGGTCACCAATGAAGGCCGAGGCCTGGATCGCGCCGCCGTGGCGCACTGGGCAGCCCAGATCGCCGCGCTGCACAAGCAGGGCAAACAGGTCGTGCTGGTCTCCAGCGGCGCCATCGCCGAAGGCATGGCCCGCCTGGGCTGGCGCAAGCGGCCGTCGGTGATGCACGAACTGCAGGCCGCGGCCGCCGTGGGCCAGATGGGCTTGTGCCAGGCCTACGAAGCGGCTTTCGCCGAATACGGCCTGCGCACCGCGCAGATCCTGCTGACCCACGAAGACCTGGCCGACCGCCACCGCTACCTGAACGCGCGCAGCACGCTGTTCGCGCTGCTGCGCCTGGGCGTGGTGCCGATCGTCAACGAAAACGACACGGTGGTCACGGACGAAATCCGGCTCGGCGACAACGACACGCTCGGCGCGCTGGTCACCAACCTGATCGAAGCCGACACGCTGATCATCCTGACCGACCAGCGCGGCCTGTACGATTCCGACCCGCGCAAGAATCCGGACGCCAAGTTCATGGCGCACGCCCAGGCCGGCGACCCGGCGCTGGAAGCGATGGCCGGCGGCGCCGGCAGCGGCATCGGCACCGGCGGCATGCTGACCAAGGTACTGGCGGCCAAGCGCGCGGCGCACAGCGGCGCGCACACCGTGATCGCCTCGGGTCGCGAACGCAACGTGCTGACGCGCCTGGCGCAGGGCGAATGCATCGGCAGCGAATTGCGCGCCGTGTTGCCGATCTGGTCGGCGCGCAAGCAATGGCTGGCCGACCATCTGCGCCTGCGCGGCCGTGTGGTGCTGGACGACGGCGCCGTGCAGGCATTGCTGCGCGAAGGCAAGAGCCTGCTGCCGATCGGCGTGGTCGATGTGGAAGGCGAATTCGGCCGCGGCGACGTGGTGGCCTGCGTCGATGGCCAGGGCCGCGAATGCGCTCGTGGCCTGATCAATTATTCGTCGGCCGATACCCGCCGCATCCTGCGCCAGCCGTCATCGCAGATCGCCCGCATCCTTGGCAGCATGACCGATCCCGAACTGATGCATCGCGACAACTTGGTCGTGCTCTGACGGATACCGCCGCGTGCCCATGAAGCAAGGCGCCCACATGGGCGCCTTTTTCAATACGGCTGCATGGCCGTTTTTGTCGCGAAGCCCGCGCGGCGGCAACGGCCGTTCATGGTCATCGCCCACAATCCCCGGATGGACCGGACTATTGATGTTCGGCCGGCACGCCCTGTGGCAGCAGCATGTAGCCCCACCCTCGCACCGCCAGGACGGGCAGGTCGATATTGAGACGGCGCGCCTTGGAGCGCAGACGCGACACCAGCACGTCGACGCGCCGCGCGCCATCCATGGGATCACGCGTGGCATCGGGAAAGAAACCTTCACGCGGCAGGCACTGGTGCGGCGCGTTCAACAGGCTGACGAAAAAGGCGCGCTCGGTGTTGGTCAGGGGCAGTCGTTCACCGGCGGGTCCTGCCAGCATGCGGCTACGGCCATCGACGCGCCACCGCGGCATGCTGTCGGCCGCGGGATGCTGGCAACGAATAAGGTTGCGCAGGACGGCGTCCCATTCGGGAATGTTCGCCTGTGGCGGCACGCACACATGGGCGCCCGCATCGAGCGCGGCGATGCGGGCCGGCGCGGAATCTTCCGGCGACTGCCAGACCACGGCGCAACTCGGCGCGGCGCGACGCAGCGCGGCAATCAACTGCGGCAGGTCGTCAGCGGTGCCCCGCAACACGACGACATCGGCGGGTTCATTGCGCAGGCGCGCCAGCAGCCCCTCGGGGGATCGGCACAGGCCGACCTCCCACTGAAATTGACGTAAGGTATGCACGAACTTGTTGCATGCCATTCCACCAAGTTGCACGACGAGGACGTAACCTCTTTCCTGCATGTGAGCGCCTCTTCGAACTTATCACTTAAGTAATATTTATATCCACCAAAGTGCCTACGGCGCAAGCTTCAATCGACGCGTGAAGACTTTTTCAGACCGACTGAAGCACGCCCGTCTTTTGCGTGGCCACACGCAGAAAACCTTGGCGCGCCTGACCCGCCTGTCGCAAAGCGCGATCGGCAGCTACGAGAGCGGGCTGCGGCATTCGAGCCGTTCCCTGCGCAAACTGGCGCAGGTATTGAAGGTGGAACTCGAGTGGCTGGAGACCGGCAAGGGTCCCATGGAACTGCCCATGGAGAGCTACGACCTGAGCGACACACTGCCCCCCACCGGCGTCTCGGAACCGCTGCCCCGTGCCATCGCGCGGCGCGGGCGGCCGTTGGCGCCCTGGCCCTACGCGACGATCTCGCCCGCGATGCTCGACACGCTCACGGCCGAGGATCGGGTGGCCCTGGAGGCGGTGACGCTGGCCTTCATTGAAGCCATGACGGCGCGTCGCGGCGTCAAGCCGCGCGGCCGCAAGAACTGAGGAAACGGCTGAAGCAGGACAAAAAAAACCCGGCATGGCCGGGTTTTTTTGTGCCAGGACAGCTCAGGGCTTGGCGGGCGCCGGGGCCGGCGCGGGCGCGCTTTCGCCACGGATCTTGGCGGCGATGTCGGAAGCGGCTTGCGCCGACGGCACGCCGAAGGCCAGCACGCCGCGGTTCAGCGGTTCGCCGATGCGGGGCGCGGCGATCAGTTCACGATCGATCACCAGCGCCAGCATATTGCCGACGTTCTTGGTGCTGATGTCGGTCAGTTTGCGCGTGCCGGCTTCCGAGAAACGCAGACCGACAAAATTGGCGCCCTGGCGATCCACGAGGGCGGCGGCTTCGGTCAGGTCGGCGCGCGTCAGCACGGGCTGCTGCTGCATGTACAGCTTGCCGTCGGGCAGGCTGACTTCGACCAGCCCAGGCGCGGATTGGGTCTGGGCCACGTAGAACTCGACCACCGAGGCGGTGGCGGGCTGCTGCTGCCCGGAGGATTGCTGCTGGCCGGCCGCATCGGGCGTGGCGGCGGCGCCGGATTTGGTCGGGGCGGTCTTGCAACCCGCAAGCGCAAGGGTCATGACCACCAGGGCGGGCGCCAGTTTGCGTAGGGTAAGTTGCATGCTCGTTTCCTTCTTGGAGTGGACTGAAGCCGGCAGGCTGACCGCCGACTGACCAAAAAAGTGTACAGAACCTGTATGGCACTGTCTCCGCAGACTGATTCCAAATGTAAAGCGGTACTACCACCATGGGCGGGCACGACGGACCATGGCTGCCGCAACGCAGCATCGGCCGCCGTTCGCGCGGCGGCCATGCAGGCTCTATACTTCGCTTTCGCGCAGGGGTACTCGTCGCGCCAGAACGGCACGACGTGTTGAGAGAGTCCCTTCGTACCAGTACGGATAATGCCGATGCTGGGAGCCGTATTTCCGCCATGCCCGCATGGCGGGAGTCCATTCCCGATCGGCTCCAAACCATTCGCTTGGAGCTTTCCATGAACGCCAATCCCAAATTCCTGGCCGCCACCGCCGAAGTCGACGCGGCCGCGGTCGCCCCGTTGCCCAAATCCCGCCGGGTCTACGAGGTCGGTTCCCGTCCCGACATCCGCGTCCCGTTTCGCGAGATCGAGCAGGACGACACGCCCACCATGTTCGGTGGCGAAAAGAACCCGCCGCTGACCGTCTACGATTGCAGCGGCCCCTACACCGACCCCGACGTCAAGATCGACATCCGCCGCGGCCTGCCGGAAGTGCGCCGCGCCTGGATCGACGAGCGCGGCGAC
The DNA here is from genome assembly GCF_052698165.1 of Achromobacter sp. CF-sbj1-Ac2-l. Taxonomy (NCBI): domain Bacteria; kingdom Pseudomonadati; phylum Pseudomonadota; class Betaproteobacteria; order Burkholderiales; family Alcaligenaceae; genus Achromobacter; species Achromobacter sp. CF-sbj1-Ac2-l. Next base: position 5,859,197 of record NZ_CP199855.1, read on the forward strand.
ACCGAAGTGCTGTCCGGCCCGACCAGCGAGTACGGCAAGCAGCGCCTGACCGATCCCAAGCTGACGGCCATGCGCTTTGACCTGCAGCGCCCGCCGCGCCGCGCCGTGGCCGGCGCCAACGTCTCGCAGATGCACTATGCGCGCCGCGGCATCATCACGCCCGAAATGGAATACGTGGCGATCCGCGAAAGCCTGCGCCGCGAGCACTACCTGCAGACGCTGCGCGACAGCGGTCCGGATGGCGAGAAGATGGTCAAGCGCCTGCTGCGCCAGCACCCGGGCCAATCGTTCGGCGCCGCCATCCCGGCCGCCATCACGCCGGAATTCGTGCGCGACGAGATCGCGCGCGGCCGCGCCATCATCCCCGCCAACATCAACCACCCGGAAGTCGAGCCGATGGCGATCGGCCGCAATTTCCTGGTCAAGATCAACGCCAACATCGGCAACTCGGCCGTCAGTTCGGGCATCGGCGAGGAAGTCGAGAAGATGACCTGGGCGATCCGCTGGGGCGGCGACACGGTCATGGATCTGTCGACGGGCAAGCACATCCACGAAACGCGTGAATGGATCATCCGCAATTCGCCGGTGCCGATCGGCACGGTGCCTATCTACCAGGCGCTGGAGAAGGTCGACGGCAAGGCCGAGGAACTGACCTGGGAGATCTTCCGCGACACGCTGATCGAGCAGGCCGAACAGGGCGTGGACTACTTCACGATCCACGCCGGCGTGCGCCTGCCGTTCATTCCGATGACGGCGGACCGCATGACGGGCATCGTCTCGCGCGGCGGCTCGATCATGGCCAAGTGGTGTCTGGCGCACCACAAGGAGAGCTTCCTGTACGAGCGCTTCGAGGAAATCTGCGAAATCATGAAGGCCTACGACGTCAGCTTCTCGCTGGGCGACGGCCTGCGCCCGGGCTCGGGCTATGACGCCAATGACGAAGCCCAGTTCGCGGAACTGAAGACGCTGGGCGAGCTGACGCAGGTGGCCTGGAAGCACGATGTGCAGGTGATGATCGAAGGCCCGGGCCACGTGCCGATGCAGATGATCAAGGAAAACATGGAGCTGCAGTTGGAACACTGCCACGAGGCGCCGTTCTACACGCTGGGCCCCCTGACGACCGACATCGCGCCGGGCTACGACCACATCACCTCGGGCATCGGCGCGGCGCTGATCGGCTGGTACGGCACGGCGATGCTCTGTTACGTGACGCCCAAGGAGCACCTGGGGCTGCCGAACAAGAAGGACGTGAAGGACGGCATCATCACGTACAAGATCGCGGCGCATGCGGCGGACCTGGCCAAGGGCCATCCGGGCGCGGCGATCCGCGACAACGCCCTGTCAAAGGCGCGCTTCGAGTTCCGGTGGGACGACCAGTTCAACCTGGGCCTGGATCCGGATACGGCCAAGGAGTTCCACGACGAGACGCTGCCGAAGGATTCGATGAAGGTGGCGCACTTCTGCTCGATGTGCGGGCCGCATTTCTGCAGCATGAAGATCACGCAGGATGTGCGCGATTATGCGGCGTCGCAGGGCGTGACCGAGAAGGAAGCGCTGCAGAAAGGCATGCAGGAGAAGTCGATCGAGTTCGTGAAGAAGGGAGCCGAGGTTTATCACCGGCAGTGATCTTTTGAGCGGATTTCGCTTTTGCCGGGCTGGGCGCTGATGGCGGTGGCTTGGTGGACTTGAGGCGATATGAAAGGCCTGGATGCGTTGCTCCAGGCCTTTTTGTTATCCGTGGTGTTTTTTTTGCGGAGTTGGTCTGATCTTGGGTTGCGAAGGTGGGGTTGAGTTCTTAAGGCACCCGGCGCGGCAGCCCTCGGGGGGAGGCGGGGCTACGATTGCGGTCCGGAGCCTTCGCTCCGGACCGCAATCGTGGGCGCCCGCCATCGGGTCCGCCCGACCGAGGGGCGACCTACGAAGCGCCTTCCCCGCCAACAAGCCCTTCTTAAAGCAGCTTCCCAGGATTCATAATCCCCTTAGGATCCAAAACCCGCTTGATCTCCCGCATCAACCGCAACTCAACCGCATCCTTGCTATGCAGGAAATGCTCCCGCTTGAGCTGCCCGATCCCATGCTCCGCGCTGATGCTGCCCCCGTACCGGTTGACCTCGTCCAGGACGGCGTCGGTGATCGCGGCGCCGTGTTCGGCGACCCAGCCGCGGTCCGCGCCGGCGGGACGCGACAGGTTGTAGTGCAGGTTGCCGTCGCCGAAATGGCCGAAGATGAAGGGGCGGATATCCGGATACAGCGCGCGCACGCGCGCTTCGGCGGACGCCATGAAATCCGGAATGCTCTCGATCGGCAGCGACACGTCGTGCTTCAAGTGCGGGCCGTCGGCGCGCTGGGCTTCGGAGATTTCCTCTCGCAGCTTCCATAGCGCCTGCAACTGAGCCAGCGAGGCGGAAACGGCGGCGTCCAGGCACAGGCCGCGCTCGAGCGCCGTGCCGATCACGTTTTCCAGCAGCGCGGTCAGCGCCGCTTCGTCGGCGGTGTCGGCCAGTTCAACCAGCACATAGGCCGGGTAGCGTTGGTCGAACGGCTCCTGCACGCCCGCGGCGTGGGTCAGGACCAGGTCGAGGCAGTCGCCGGAGAAATACTCGAAGGCCTGCAAGCGCGCGCCGCATTGCTCGAACAGGATCTCGAACAGTTGCAGCGCCTGGGCGGGCGATTCGACCGCGGCCAGCACCACCGAGCGCACGTCGGTGCGCGGATACAGGCGCAGCGCCACTGCCGTGATGACGCCGAGCGTGCCTTCGGAGCCGATCAGCAGTTGCTTGAGGTCGTAGCCGGTGTTGTCCTTGCGCAGGGTGCGCAGACCGTTGAAGATTTCGCCGTTGGGCAGCACCGCTTCCAGGCCCAGCACCAGTTCGCGCGCCATGCCATAGCGCACCACGTTGACGCCGCCGGCATTGGTGGCGACGTTGCCGCCGATCTGGCTGGAGTCCTCGGCGGCCAGGCTCAGGGGCAGCAGCCGGCCGGCGTCCTGCGCTGCGCGGCGCAGGTTGCCCAGGATGCAGCCGGCCTCGGCGACCATGGTGTTTGCAATGGTGTCGATGGCGCGCACCGCGTTCATGCGGTCCAGGCTCAGCACGACGTTGATGGGCGCGGCGTCGGGCGTGGCGCCGCCGCACAGGCCGGTATTGCCGCCGCGCGGCACCACCGGCACGCCGGCCTCGTTGCAGAGCGCCAGGCAGGTCGCGACCTCGGCGGTGGTGCGCGGACGGACCACCGCCTGGGCGTGGCCGTTGTACAGACCGCGCCAGTCGGACAGCCAGGGCGCGATGTCCTCGCTGGCGGTGAAGACGGTGTCGGGACCGAGGGCCTGGACCAGGCGCTGGGCGATGTCGGTTGTGCTCATGATGTCTGCCTGGAGGCGGGAAAGAGGGAATCGAGGCGCAGGCGGCTGGCCGCCTGCCGCAAGTGGCGTTCGGCCATGCGCCGCGCGCGCGGCGCATCGTGGTCGCGGATGGCCTCGAACACGGCGACGTGTTCGTGGTGCACGGCGTCCGTCATGCCGGCCAACTGGCGGCTATTGGCGCGCGCGGTGCTGACAGCCAGGCGCAATTGCAGGTTCAGGTATTGCAGGAGGTCCTGGTAGAACGGATTGTGGGTCGCGGCCGCGATCGCCAGATGGAAGGCAATGTCGTGCTCGACCCCGTGTTCGGGATGGTGCTGGTGATGTTCCAGGTCGGCCAGGGCGCGGGCCATGGCCTCCAGGTCGGCGGCGTTGCGGCGCTCGGCCGCCAGCGCGGCGGCGCCGCCTTCCAGTTCCATGCGCAGCTCGTAGACGCTGGCCAGTTGCTCGCGACTGACGGCGATATCGGCGGGCACCTGGAAGCCCTGCGCGCCGGTGCGTGCCAGCACCACGCTGCCCGATCCCTGGCGGCTCTGCACCAGGCCCTGCGCGCGCAGGCGCTCGGTGACTTCGCGGATGACCGCGGCGCTGACGCCGTACTGCTCGGCCAACACGCGGCCGGAAGGCAGCTTGGCGCCCACGGGATAGACGCCATGGGCGATGTCGCCCGCGATCTGGCGGGCGACCTGTTCGGTCAAGGTGAGGCTCTTGGTCAGCATAGCGGCCGAGTATAGCGCAGACTTTTCAGGTTATCTGATAACTTTGGGTGAATCGGAGGGAATTTGTCGTGCCGTACCTCGGCGTAGGCTTGAAGCGTGTGGCCTCAGGCCGTCGCGGCGTCGCCGGTTTCCCGGGCTTCCTGCAGGTCCGGCGCGCCAGCGACCGCGCAGCGGCGGCCACCCTGCGCCTTGGCGCGGTACAGCGCCGCGTCGGCCGAATCCAGCACCGCCTGGGCCTTGCGGTCGACGCCGGAAATGATCGAGATGCCGATCGACAACCCCACGCTGACCCGCGTGCCGTCGGCCAGCGTGATCGGCTGGATGGCATCGCGCAGCAGGTGGTTGCCCAGGCGCAGGGCGGCGGTGGCGTCGATGCCGGTGACCAGCACGATGAATTCGTCGCCGCCGATGCGGGCCGCGACATCGTCCACCCGCAGCATGGCGCGCATGCGCTGGGCGATGGTCTTGAGCACATGATCGCCGGCGGCGTGGCCATGGGTGTCGTTGATGATCTTGAAGTCATCCATGTCCATGTAGAACAGCGCGGCGGCGCTGTCCTGCCCGCGCGCGCTGGCGCAGATGCGCTCGAGCGCCGCTTCCAGCCCGGCGCGGTTGGCCAGGCCGGTCAGCGCGTCCTGGCTGGCGCGGCGTTCGTTCTCGCGCTCGGCCAGCATGGTGGACACCAGGATGCGGCGCAACCGCTGCGAGGCGATGCTCATGCTGACCAGATAGAACGGGATCTGGATGAAGACGATGACGGTGACGTATTCGCCGGCGAACAGCGCGCCCAGGCACATCGGCCCCAGGCTCAGGAAGATCATCGCGGCCACCAGCCGCGGCGCGCCGTAGTTGCGAAAGCAGATGCCGCCGGCCATGGCGCCGCAGGACACGCCGGCAAGCGTGGCGGCCAGCCAGTCATGGTTGAGGAAGGTGACGAAAACGCCGTAGCCGACGCTGAACGCCCATAGCAACGCCAGCACGATGTAGATGTCGGTATGGGTGTTGCCGCCCCGGGCGGCGTTGCGCAAGGCCGAGCGCAGGATGGTGACCCGCACCACGGCCAGCACGATCTCCAGGACCAGCCACGAGATATAGAGCGGCTCGGGACGGCGCCACGCGACCACGCCCGAGATCATCAAGGTGTTGATGACACCGCCCGCGAAGATGGGCAGGGTGCCGAACAGGCTGGCAATCAGCGCGGCGCGGATGTCCGCAGGCGTGTCCTGCCCGGAATCCGTCAACCATCGGGTCAGCCGCCATTTCGGCAGGCTGAAGCTCAATCCTGTGTCCACTCCGATACGTCCAATGCTGCCTGCCATGAAAGGAAGGCTGGCTGGCGTTATAGCAGGTATTTCAAACCTTTAATATTATTTACGCGGAGAATGACAGGCAGATTTTACGGGGACGGAATAATCGCCTGTCCGGCGCATCAGTGCGCGTGCGCGCCACAGACAGCGCATTCCGGATCCCGCTGGACGTTGACGCTGCGCCATTGCATGGTGCGCACGTCCAGCCACAGCAGCCGCCCAGACAGGCTCTCACCCACCCCGGACAACAGCTTGAGGGCCTCGGCCGCCTGCATGCTGCCGATGATGCCGACCACCGGCGCGAACACGCCCATGGTGGCGCAGTTGGCCTCCTCGACGTCGTCCGCCTCGGGAAACAGGCAGTGGTAGCACGGCGCGTCCGCGTCTCGCAGGTCGTAGACACTGACCTGGCCGTCGAAGCGGATGGCGGCGCCCGACACCAGCGGCTTGCGATGCTGCACGCAGGCGCGGTTGATGGCGTGGCGGGTGGTGAAGTTGTCGGTGCAATCCAGCACCAGGTCGGCCTGCGCCACCGCGTCGGACAGGGCCTGGCCCTGTAGCCGCTCGACGCGGGCATGCACGCGGGTCTGCGGATTGAAAGCCGCCAGCATGTCGCGCCCGGACTCGGCCTTGGGCCGGCCGACGCTCGCGGTGGTGTGCAGGATCTGACGCTGCAGGTTGCTGAGTTCGACGACGTCGTCATCGGCCAGCGTGATGTCACCGACGCCGGCGGTGGCCAGGTAGAGCGCGGCGGGCGAACCCAGTCCACCCGCCCCTACGATAAGCACTCGCGCCGCCAGCAGTCTTTCCTGCCCTTCGATACCCAGCTCGTCGAGCAGGATATGGCGGGCGTAGCGCAGCAGTTGCTCGTCGTTCATTTGTCCTTGCTGGGCTCGACTCCGGTCGGCGTGATCTTCATGCGCTGGGCGGTGCCGGTGCCGGGCTTGGCGTCGGCCTTGGCCTGGGCGCGGGCCGACCCCTTCTGCACCGGCTTGCCGGCCAGCAGGTTGATCGCCTGCTGCAACTGGAAGTCGTCCTTGCCGCCGAATTCGAACACCTTGGTCGGCACGTCGACGTTGTCCTGGTCCGAGTTGGACTTCACTTCGTTGGCCGTGCCCGGGTTCGACAGGTGGCGTTGCAGGTCGGCTTCGCGCGGCAGGCGGAACAGGTCGCCGTCAGCGGTGTCGGCCACGACGTAGTCGGGCTCGATGCCGGTGGCCTGGATCGAACGGCCGCTGGGCGTGAAGTAGCGCGACGTGGTGAGCTTGACCGCGGTGGTTTCCGACAGCGGCAGGATCACCTGCACCGAGCCCTTGCCGAAGGTGCGGTTGCCCAGCACCTTGGCGCGCTTGTGGTCCTGCAGCGCGCCGGCCACGATCTCGGAAGCCGAGGCCGAACCGACGTTGACCAGCACCACCATCGGCACGGTCTTGGTCCAGGCCGGCAGGCCCGACAGGTAGTTGCTTTCGCCGCGGGCATATTCCGACGGGGTCGCCAGGTACTTGTGGCGGGCGTCGGGGGTGCGGCCGTCGGTCGACACCACCAGGGCGTCGGCCGGCAGGAACGCGCCGGACACGCCGATGGCGCTGGTCAGCAGGCCGCCCGGGTCATTGCGCAGGTCGAGCACCAGGCCCTTGGGCGCTTCCTTGGCGCCGAGGTCCTTGAGCTGCTTGGCCAGGTCGACGCCGGTCTTTTCCTGGAACTGGGCGATGCGCACGTAGGCCACGCCGTTGTCCAGCATCTTGCTGCGCACGCTGCGCACCTTGATGATGTCGCGCACGATCTTGAGCACGATCGGCTGCGGCCGGTCGGCGCGCATGATGGTCAGCGTGATGGGCGACTTGGGCGCGCCGCGCATGAGCTTGACGGCGTCGTTCAGCGACATGCCCTTGGTGGGCGTGTCGTCGATCTTGATGATGAGGTCGCCGGCCATGACGCCCGCGCGCGCGGCGGGGGTGTCCTCGATGGGCGAGATGACCTTGACGAAGCCGTCTTCGGCGCCGACCTCGATGCCCAGGCCGCCGAACTCACCCTGCGTGGCCGTCTGCATTTCGCGGAAGGCGTCGGCATCCAGGTAAGCGGAATGCGGGTCCAGGTTCGACACCATGCCGGAAATGGCATTGTCGATCAGCGTCTTGTCGTCCACCGACTCGACGTAGTTGTTCTTGATGGCGGCGAAGACGTTGCTCAGTTGCCTGAGTTCATCCAGCGGCAAGGGACTGCCGCGCTGGGCGACAGCGGTGACGCCCACGCTGAGCAGGACACCAGCCACCGCACCGATGGCAATCAGACCGAAACCGCGAAACTTGCGAGTGCTCATGCACACTTCCCGAATGGTTTTCGCCCTTGAGGGTTTTTGGCTTACTGGGCCAGCCACTGGGCTGGATCCACAGGAGCGCCGCGATGGCGAATTTCAAAGTATAGGCCGGATTCCACTTGGCCGCCGGTTGCGCCTACCGAAGCAATAGTATCCCCCGCCGCGACGGAATCGCCCACCCGTTTGAGCAGACTTTGGTTGTAAGCATAGACGGTCAGATATTGCTGGCCATGATCCACAATGATGAGGTTGCCGAAGCCCCTCAGCCAATCGGCATAGACCACCGTGCCGGGGGCCACCACCTTCACGGGGGTTCCCTCGGGCGCGCGCAGCACGATGCCGCGCCAGACGCCGCCGTCCGGGCGATCGACCCCGAAACGGCCCTGCACCTGGCCACGCACCGGCGCCGCCAACCCGTGGCGCAGCCCGTTGCCGCCGCCTACCGGCGCGGCGCGCGGGGTCTGCTGGACCGATGCAGTTCGGGTTGGAGTGGATTCCGCCTCCGCGGGTTCCGCCTTTTTGGGAGGATCCGCGGGTTTTACCGGGGGCGGCGCCTCGGCCTGCCCGGTCAGGCGGGTATGGCGCGAATCGGCGGGGCGCAGGCCAGCGGCGTCGGGATCGGCCACGGCCACGGGCCCCCGCGCCTGGCGCGACGCGGCCTCGACCTGTTCGCGCGCTTCGGCGGCCTCGCGGGCCTCGCGCGCGTTACGGTCGCGACGGGCATTGTCGGCTGCGGCCTTGTCGGCGGCCGCCTTGCGGTCGGCCTCGGCCTTCCTGCGGGCCTCCTCGGCGCGGCGCTCGGCTTCGGCCTTCTTGCGGGCTTCTTCGGCGCGGCGGGCCTCCTCGGCCTTGCGGGCTTCCTCGGCGCGGCGGCGCGCCTCTTCGGCCTTGCGGGCCTCTTCGGCCTGCTTGACGATGGCCGCGTCCAGGTCGGTGATCAGGCGCGAGAGTCGCTGGTCGTCACGACCCAATTTGTTGGCTTCGGCGCGCTGGGCGGCGATCTGGCCTTCCAGTTGCGCCAGCAGGGTGCCGCGCTCTTTCTGCTGGGCGACCAGGGCGCTCTTCTGTTCGGAGGTTTCGGCCACCAGCTTTTCGATCTCGGCGCGCCGGGCGTCGGCGCGGCCCTGCAGGGCGGCCAGCCGGTCGATGTCAGCGCGCAGCGCCTCGACGGCGCGGGCGCGGGCCTGGGAGACATAATCGAGGTAGCCCAGGTTGCGGCCCAGCACCTGGGGATCGTCGCCGGACAGCAGCGCGGTCCAGGGCGACAGGCCGCTGGTGTATTGCGTGCGCAACTGGTCGGCCAATTCGACCCGGCGCTTGGCCAGCACGGCCTGCTGGGCGGTGATCTGCTTTTCCAGGCCGGACAGGTCGGTGGTCGCCTGGCGGCTGGACTCGGCCAGTTCCTTCAGCCGCAGGTTGATCCTGGAAATCGCCGATTCCGACTGCTTAAGGGCATCGGCGGCTTCCTTGCGGGCCGCTTCGCGCGCATCGATATCCTTTTGCAGGTTCTCGATACGGTCGCGCAGTTGCGCCTGCTGCCTTTCGGCTTCGGACTGGCGGCCGGCGAGATCGTTGGGCGCGGCGCCCGCCGGCAGCGCTCCGCCGGCCAGCATGACCGCCAACAACCACCCCGCCTTGCGCACCATGTATCAGTCCTTCTTCGCCTTGCCCTGGGCCGCGACGGCGGCCATGGCCGCCTCGATCTCGGCGGCATCGCCGAGATAATAGTGGCGGATGGGGCGCAGGTCATCATCCAATTCGTACACCAGCGGCTGGCCGGTGGGGATGTTCAGGTTGACGATGTCGTCGTCGGACACGTTGTCCAGGTGCTTGATGAGCGCGCGCAGGCTGTTGCCGTGGGCCGCGATGAGCACCTTGCGGCCGGCGCGGATGGCCGGGGCGATGGATTCGTTCCAGAACGGCAGCACGCGCGCCACGGTGTCCTTCAGGCACTCGGTGGCCGGCAACTGGTCGGCCGGGATCTTGGCGTAGCGGCTGTCAAAGCGCGGGTGGCGCTCGTCGTCCAGCGACAGGGGTTCCGGCGCGATGGCGTAGGCGCGGCGCCAGATCAGCACCTGCTCGTCGCCGTACTTGGCGGCGGTTTCCGCCTTGTTCAGCCCCTGCAGGGCGCCGTAGTGGCGCTCGTTCAGGCGCCAGTTCACGCCCACCGGGGTATACATGGCGTCCATGGCGTCCAGGGCGATCCACAGGGTGCGGATGGCGCGCTTGAGCACCGACGAGTAGGCCAGGTCGAAGGTGTAGCCTTCCTTCTTGAGCAGTTCGCCCGCCTTGCGGGCCTGCTCACGGCCGGTTTCGGTCAGGTCGACGTCGGTCCAGCCGGTGAAGCGGTTTTCCAGATTCCACTGGCTTTCGCCGTGGCGCATCAGAACGAGTTTGTGCATGGTTTGGCAGGCGTGTAACGCGGGTTAAAGTTGCGGAATGCGCTCATTTTATAATTGAGCGATTTTGCCCTTGATTTTGCCCCGGCGCACCCGTCAATTTCGCCGCGCGGCGCGTCAGGGTTCGCCCTTACCAGGCTAGACGCCGCACTTCAGGATGCCCCGTGGACCTTCTGCAATTCTTGCTCGATAAAAACAACATCTTCATTGTCGCCGTAACCCTCGTTTCCGGCGTCATGCTGGCCATTCCCGCCCTGCGCAAGGGCCGCACCGGCTCGGCCGTGAGCACCACGGAAGCCATCCAGATGGTCAACCAGCGCCAGGCCGTGTGGGTCGACGTGCGCCCCGCCGAACAGTTCCAGGCCGGCCACATCGCCCAGGCACGCAGCGTGCCGGCCGCCGACCTGGAACAAAAGGCCGCCTCGCTGCCCAAGAACAAGCCGCTGGTCGTGGTTTGCGACAATGGCCGTGATTCCGCCCGCGCCGCCGCCAAGCTGCGCGCGCAGGGTTTCGCCGACGTCGTGCCGCTCGAAGGCGGCATGCGCGCCTGGCTGGCCGCCAGCCTGCCGGTCACCCAGAAGGGTTGAACCCGGGCGACGCGCCCCCATCTTATCGACAGAATCCGCCTGGAGCGCCTATGAATAAAGTTGTCATGTACAGCAAGGACTATTGTCCTTATTGCGCCCGCGCCAAGGCGCTGCTGGAGCAGCGCGGCGTGACCGACCTGGAAATCATCCAGATCGACCGCGAACCCGGCCAACGCGATCGCATGATCGAACGCACCGGCCGGCGCACGGTACCGCAGATCTTCATCGGCGATACCCATGTCGGCGGTTGCGACGACCTGATGGCGCTGGACCGCTCGGGCGGCCTGACCCCATTGCTCAACGGCTGACGCCCCTTTTTGCCCCTCCCACCAACGGAAACACTCATGGCTGATCAAGACCAAAACACCCAGCAAGAAGGCGGCAACGACGCGCCCTCGTTCAATCTGCAGCGCGTCTACCTGAAAGACCTTTCGCTGGAAATGCCGAACGCGCCCCACGTCTTCCTGGAGCAAGAAGCCCCCCAGGTCGAAGTGAGCATCACCGTGGGCGGCCAGCGCCTGGCCGAAACCGTGTTCGAAACCACGGTCACGGTCACCGTCACCACCCGTGTCAATGACAAGGTCGTGTACCTGGTCGAAGGCACCCAGGCCGGCATCTTCGAAGCCGCCAACATCCCCGAAGAGCAACTCGACCCGCTGCTGGGCATCGTCTGCCCGACGATGTTGTACCCGTACCTGCGCGCCAACATCGCCGACGCGATCACCCGCACCTCGATGCCGCCGCTGCACCTGACCGAAGTCAACTTCCAGGCCCTGTACGAACAACGCCTGGCCGAACTGCAACAGCAGCAAAGCAACGCCAACGGCAGCGACTCGGGCATCATCCTGCCCGCCAGCGCCACCCGCCAATAAGGCAGACCGCGGCGCCCCATGAACCAGCCCACTCCGCCCAGCCTGCGCGTCGCCGTCCTGGGCGCGGGCAGTTGGGGCACCGCGCTGGCGGCGGCCGCGAGCCGCCGCCACCCCACCGTACTCTGGGCGCGCGATCCGGCGCAGGCCGCCGACATGGCCGCCCGCCACGAAAATGCGCGCTACCTGCCTGGCATCGCCCTGCCCCAGGCGCTGACGATTACCTCCGATCTCGACGCCACGCTGCGCAGCCTGCAACAGGACGGCGCGACGGGGCTGATCATTCTAGGCGTTCCCGTGGCCGGCCTCGCCGCCACCTGCGCCGAACTCTCGCGTCGCCTGCCCGCCCTGGGCCTGCAAGACACCCCCATCGTCTGGACCTGCAAAGGCTTTGAAGCCGACACGGCCAGACTGCCCCACGAAATCGTGCGCCAGGCCCTGCCCGGAGCCGTCGGCGGCGTCCTGTCGGGCCCGTCCTTCGCCCGCGAAGTCGCCCAGGGCCTGCCCGTGGCGCTGACCGTCGCCAGCGACAACGCCTCCCTGCGCGCCGCCACCACCCGGGCCCTGCACGGCGCCGCGCTGCGCGTCTACGCCAGCGGCGACCTGGTCGGGGTGGAAGTGGGCGGCGCCCTCAAGAACGTCATCGCCGTGGCCTGCGGCATCGGCGACGGCCTGGCGCTGGGCACCAATGCCCGCGCCGCGCTGATTACCCGCGGCCTGGCCGAGATGACGCGCTTCGGCGTCGCGCTGGGCGCGCAAGCCGAGACCTTCGCCGGCCTGACCGGCCTGGGCGACCTGGTCCTGACCGCCACCGGCGAACTGTCGCGCAACCGCCGCGTCGGCCTGGAAATCGGCGCGGGCCGCAAGCTGGCCGACGTCCTGGCCAGCGGCATCACCGCCGAAGGCGTGCGCTGCGCGCGCGCCGCGCTGGAACGCGCCCGCGCCGTCGGCGTCGAACTGCCCATCACCGAAGCCGTGTGCGCCGTACTGTTCGACGGCGTCTCGCCCATGACGGCCGTGTCCACCCTGCTGGCGCGCGACGCCCGCGACGAACACGGCAACGCGGGCTGACATCGCCGATGCAGCCGGCCCCCACCCCCTCGTCCTCATAACAACACGACGCACGACTCCCAGGAGACATCCTTCATGACGCAAACCCGCAAGTTCCGGGTCGGCCCCCTGCTGCGCGGCCTCTGCCTGAGCCTGGCGGCCATCCTGCCCGCCGCCGCCCACGCCGACTGGCCGGACCGCCCCATCCACATGGTGGTGCCGTTCCCGCCCGGCTCGTCGCCTGACATCCTGGCGCGGACCATCGCCGAGCCGCTGGGACAAGCGCTGGGACAGCCCATCGTCATCGACAACAAGACCGGCGCCGGCGGCAACATCGGCACCCGCATCGTCGCGCAGGCCAAACCCGACGGCTACACCCTGCTCTACACGATCAACGGCCCGCTGGTCACCGCCCCCACGCTCTACAAGAAGACGCTGGGCTACGACCCGCTGCAAGATCTGGCGCCCGTGACGCTGGTGGGCACCAGCCCCAATGTGCTGACCGTGCCTGGCAACCTGAAGAACGTCAATTCCGTGCAGGACTTCGTGCGCATGGTGAAGGAGCACGGCAGCTCGCTGAACTATGGCTCCGTCGGCCCCGGCAGCTCGGCCCACCTGGCCATGGAAATGTTCAAGGAACGCGCCGGCATCGACATGGCGCATATCCCGTACGCCGGCTTCCCGCAGGTCATCAGCGCCATCATCGGCGGCGACATCCAGGCCGGCTTCATGGTCCCCGCCATCGCGGTGCCGCAGACCCGCGACGGCAAGGTCAAGATCCTCGCCGTCACCAGCCTGCAGCCCAGCGATACCCTGCCCGGCGTGCCCACCATGGCCTCGCAGGGCTACCCCGACTTCGAAGCCATCTCGTGGAACGCCATCCTGGCCCCCGCGGAAACGCCGACGCCCGTCATCGAGCGCCTGAACAGCGAACTTAACCGCATCATCAACAGCGACACGGTCCGCAAGCAGATGGCCCTGCAATACTTCACCCCCGCCGCCTCCACCCCCGAGGCCCTGACCGTCCGCATCCAGAACGAAAAGGCTCGTTGGGATCAGGTCATCCAGAAGCTGAACCTGTCGCTCGACTGACGCCGCCCCCCAGCGCCGAAGGCGGCCGCGCGGGCGGCCTTTGGCGCCCCGCGCGCAGGCATCCGCCAGGGGCGATCAGACGCCCCCTTCATATCCCAACTGCCGCCAAGCCTCGAAAACCGTCACCGCCACCGCGTTGGACAAATTCAAACTCCGCTGCCCCGCCCGCATCGGCAGCCGCAACCGCTGCTGCGGCGCGAACATCGCGTGATGCTCCTCCGACAAACCGGCGCTCTCCCGTCCGAATACGAACACGTCCCCCGCCTCGAATCGCACATCCCCCACGCTGCGCTGGGCATGCGTGGTCAATGCATAGAGGTGGGAAGCCGTCGCCCCTGTATCCGCCAGCGCCTCCTGCAGCGTGTCATGCACGCGCACCGGCTGCCACTCGTGATAGTCCAGCCCCGCCCGCCGCATGCGGGCATCGTCCAGCTCGAAACCGAGCGGACGCACCAGGTGCAATTGCGCGCCTGTATTGGCGCACAGACGGATGGCATTGCCGGTGTTGGGCGGAATCTCGGGGCATACGAGGATGACGTGGAACATGATGAACGGACGGAAAGACGTTGAATGACGGGCGGCCGGCCAGGGCCGCGCAGGAGCGATTGTCGCCGATTTGGACGGCCGCCCCGGCGCGCGAGGCCGCATGAGGGGCCGCCCCCGCCGCCCCCTCCCCGCCCGGACATCAGGGCCGGCGCGGCGTGCGCGCCACCACCAGCACCGTCACGCTGGCCGCGCCCGCGGCCAGCAAGGCGCGCGCGGCCGCATCGGCGGTGCTGCCCGTGGTCATGACGTCATCCACCAAGCCGACATGGCGGCCGGCCAGATCGCGCGCGCAATCGAACACGCCCCGGGCGCCGCTCAGCCTGGCCTGGCGCCCCAGGGCCGTCTGCCTGGGCGTTTCGCGCCGCCGCCGCAACGCCCCGCGCAGCAGCGGCCAGCCCAGTTGCGCCGCCAGGCTGCGGGCGATCTCGGCCGCCGGATTCATGCCGCGCCGGCGCAGCGATGCGCGACTGGACGGCACCGGCACCAGCAGCAAGGCCCGCGGCGGGGGTTCGGACCACACCGCATGCGCCAGCAGCCGCGCCAGGACCGGCGCCGCGCTGAGCCGCAGTTGGGTCTTGAGCTGCCGGATCAGCACCTCGGCGGGCGGCTCGTAGTCGAAGGCGGCGACCGTGCCGATGAAGGCTGGCGGCCGCGCCAGGCAGTCGGCGCAATGCAGCGCATCCGCCGCCAGCCTCTGGGCGCAACGCGGGCAGCGCGGCGCCAACGACGCTTCGGCCAGATCGGTTTCGCAGCCCTCACACAGGCGGGCGCCGCCGACCCGCCCCCCGCACAGCGGACAGTCGCAGGGCACCCGGGCCAGCAACCCCCGCCCCATGGCCTGTAGGGACAATCGGCCGCCGCGGCCGGGATGGGCAATAATGTGAGCCATCCCCCATGAAATCATGATCCGCCCGCGGCGCCGCGCCCGGGCGCGACCGAAATGTCCCTGCCCGCACCTGCCACCCCGCCCTCGCTCCCGCTCGTCGCCGCCGACGTGCCGCGCCAATTCGCCCGCCGCGGCGATCTTTCGGACGCCCAGTTCCTGTACGGCGAAGTCGCCCGCCGCATGCTGGGCCGGCTGCAGTACATCCGCGTGCAGCCGCAGGCCATGCTCGACGCCGGCTGCGGCGCCGGCGACAACCTGGCGCTGCTGCGCGAACGCTATGCCGAAGCCGCCTACACCGGCCTGGATAACTGCGACCCGCTGCTGGAGATCGCCCGCAAGCGCCACGCCCCGGCCGGCCTGTCGGCCTGGATAGGCAAACTGGCGCGACGCGGGCCGACCAATGCCTTCATCAATGCCGATCTGGCCGCCACCGGTCTGGCGCCTGAATCGCAGGAACTGGTGTGGTCCAACCTGGCCCTGCACTGGCACCGCGAGCCGCATGCCGTGCTGGCCGAGTGGCGCCGCATTCTCAAGGTCGGCGGGCTGGCGATGTTCTCCTGTCTGGGGCCGGCGACGCTGCGCGAATTGCGCCAGGCGCTGGACGACGCCGGACTGCGCACCGCCACCCCGGCCTTCGTCGACATGCATGATTTTGGCGATCTGCTGGTGGAAAACGGCTTCGCCGATCCGGTCATGGACCAGGAAATCCTGACGTTGACGTACCGCACGCCGGAAAAGCTGCTGCAGGACGTGCGCGCCCTGGGCGGCAACCCCGCCGCCGGTCGGCGCGGCGGCCTGGTCGGGCGAGACTGGCGGGCGCGCCTGTGCGATGCGTTGGAAGCCCAGCGCCGCCCGGACGGCGTCATCGCGCTGAGCATCGAAGTCGCCTACGGCCACGCCTGGCGCGCCGCCGCCCACCGCGGCACTGCAGGCGAGACCCGGCTTTCGGTCAGCGCCATCGGCGGCCGCCAGCGCGGCACGCCCTGAAACAAGACGCCCGGACAGGCCTAGTGCAGGCGTTCGGGCAGTGGCGCGGTCACTCCCGGCTCCGCCGTCGAGAGGGGCTGCATCGGCTCGGACGTGGCGCGGATTCGCCGCCGCAACACCGCGGTCGGCTCGGCCGGCGCCGCCTGGGCGACCTCACCGCGCCAGGCTTGCGACATCGATTCCACCACCAGCGGCAGATCGCGCAAACGATGGAACTGGCTGCGCAGCCAGCGCGAATCGTTGCCGCTGCGCATGGCTTCGTCGCGCAGCGATGCGATCATGTCGCCGGTCCCCAGTTCTTCGGCCACCGGCATCAGCCGCTGGAACAGCGCCCGCAGGTGGTCCATCAAGCGCAGGCGCTCGCCATCCGGCGTCACATAGCTGCCCTGCAGGCCGAAACGGCAGGCCTGGAAGTGGTTGCTGCGGTAGGACAGCCAGGCCTTGTCGCTGGGATCTTCTTCGCGCATCAACAGCACCGACAGCGCCTGGGCGAAGGCCGCTATCTGGCAGGCGCGCTCCACGGTCAACGGCGTATCGCAGACGCGGATTTCGACCGTGCCGAATTCGGGCTTGGGACGGATGTCCCAGTACAGGTCCTTGATGCTCTCGGCCAGGCCATAGGCGCGAAGTTGCGCCAGGTGGGCCTCGAACTGGTACCAGTCCTTGACCTCGGCCGGCATGTGACCGGCCAGCGGGAAGCTGTTGACCGCGTTCAGGCGCGAGCACGAAAACAGTGTATCGACGCCCTCGCAATACGGCGAGGAGGCCGACAGCGCGATAAAGTGCGGGACATAGGGCGACAGGCGACGCAGCAGCTTGATGGCTTCGTCGCCGTTTTTCACGCCCAGGTGGATGTGCTGGCCAAACACCGTAAACTGACGCGCCAGGTAACCATACATTTCCGCCAGGTACTGGAAGCGGGGCGTATCCGAGATGGAGCGTTCCTGCCAGCGCATGAACGGGTGGGCGCCGCCACCGGCTACCGAGACGCCCACGGCGTCAGCCGCTTCGACCAGGGCATCGCGCATTTCGCGCATTTCCGCCAGCAGGCCCATGGGGTGCTCGTGCACCGAGGAATTCAGTTCGATCATGGACCGCGTGATTTCGGGTTTCACGCGATCGGCAATGGGATGGTTGGCCATTTGGGCCAGCAGTTCGTCGGAGGCTGCGGTCAGGTCAAAACTGCGGGGGTCGATCAGTTGCAGCTCGAGTTCGATGCCCAGGGTGTTGGGGGCCGACGAAATGAACGGGATCTGTTCCATCTCGGACTCCTTCGGATGTTTGATGAGGGGATGCGCCGTTCGACCTTGAAGCCCGGCAACTTCCCGGGGGGCGCTAGACGGCGGCTTGTGAACGCATAATAGCCGCATGTTTGTGGCAAAACGATTGAAAATCGTGACATTTGTGTGCAACATCACGATGCATTCGGTTTTGCTCTCTAGAACAAAGTGAGCGAGCGCTCACAACGTAATGGTGGCGCGGCTCGCCGGCCCGGGAAGCCTGCAAGCGCAGGCTGGGTGCGGGTTTCCAGAGGGGATAGGATAACCCTATAAAGGGTTATCCCTTATAAAAACAGACCTATCCCGACGGGGACGCGCCGCGGCGACGGGAGGCCGGAAATTCGGGCTGTGCCGCGCACGGGCGAGGCCGCCTACTTGCGCCAGAAAATCGGCGTGAACAGCACCAGCACGGTCAGCAGCTCCAGGCGGCCGATCAGCATGGCGAAGGTGCAGACCCAGATCTGGAAATCCGACAGCACCGCGAAATTTCCCATGGGTCCGACCGGTCCCAGGCCGGGGCCGGTGTTGTTGACGCTGGCGAAGACGGCCGAGAACGCCGTGATCGGGTCCAGCCCCGACAGCAGCAGCAGGCTGGTGAAGACAGCGATGGACAGACCGTAGAAAAGCATGAACGCCAGCACCGACGACATGGTGCGGGCCTCGACGGCGCGGCCGTTGATCCGTACCGGGCTGACCGCATGCGGATGCAACATTGTGACAAGTTCATTGCGCGCCTGCTTGATCAGCAGGATGGCCCGGATCATCTTGATCCCGCCCCCCGTCGAACCAGCCGAGGTGGCGAAGCCCGACAGCAGCAGCATGGTCAAGGGCGCGAACAGCGGCCACTGGGCGAAATCGGTATTGGCGTAGCCCGTGGTGGTGGCCATCGAGATCGTGTTGAACATCCCGTAGCGCAGAGCCTGCAGCGGCTCCTGGTAGACGCCCTTGACGTACAGGAACACCGAGATCACCAGGCCCACCCCCAGCACCACCACCAGGTACGGAATGGCTTCCGGACAACGCAGATAAGCGCGCGGACTACGCTGGCGGAAAGCGTTGAAATGGGTGGCGAAGTTGATGCCGGCGATCAACATGAACACCATGGCCACCATTTCCACCGCTACCGAATCGAAATGGGCAAAGCCGTCGTCCCAGGTGGAAAAGCCGCCCAGGCCCATGGTGGTGGCCATGTGGCACCAGGCCTCGAACCACGACAGGCCGACCGCGCGGTAAGCCAGGAAGCACAGGATCGAGAACGCGAAATACACCGCGTACAGCGCCTTGGCGGTGCTGGCGATGCGGGGGGTCAGGCGCTCGTCCTTCATCGGCCCCGGGGTCTCGGCCCGCACCACCTGGTGGCCGCCGACGCCCAGCAGCGGCAGGATCGCCACTGCCAGAACCAGGATTCCCATGCCGCCGATCCAGATAAGGGTGGCGCGCCACAGGTTGATCGAGGCGGGCAGCGCGTCCAGATTGGTCAGCACGGTGGCGCCGGTGGTCGTCAGCCCGGACATGGCCTCGAAATAAGCCCCGGTGAACGATAGCGGCAGGCCGGCACGGTGGAAGTAGATCAACAGCGGGATCGCCGCCAGCAGCGGCAGGCCGGCCCATACCGCCGACACCAGCACAAAGCCGTCACGGGCGCGCAGCTCGCTGCGGGCCCGCCGCGTCAGCGCCGCCAGCGCCACGCCGATACCGACCGAAATCAGGAAGCCGTGCAGGAAGGCATCGCGCGCGGCGTCGCCGCCGATGTAGGCCACTCCCAGCGGGATCAGCATGGTGAGGGCGAACATCACCATCGTCAGGCCCAGGATGTGCAGCGTCGCCAGGACCCGCTTCATGCGGCCTCCCCGGCCGTCGCCGGTCCGTCGGAAAGCGGGACGCGCGGGCTCATCAGAAGAACGACGCCGAGACTTGGAACAGTTTTTCCACGCGCGGCATCTGCTTGCGCGAGGGCACGAAGACGATGACGTGATCGTCGGTCTCGATCACGGTATCCGCGTCAGGCAGGATGATCTCGTCCTCGCGCACCAGCGCGCCGATGCTGGCGCCCTTGGGCAGGCTGATCTCGCCCACCTTGCGGCCCACCACCTTGGAATTGGAGCGGTCGCCGTGGGCGATGGCCTCCAGCGCCTCGGCCACGCCCTGGCGCAACCGGTGCACCGCCGCCACGTCGCCGCGCCGCACATGGCGCAGCAGCTCGCTCATGGTGGCCTGCGACGGCGACACCGCGATGTCGATATGGCTGCCCTGCATCAGTTCGCCATAGGCCTGGCGGTTGATCAGCGCGATCACCTTGCGCGCGCCCAGCCGCTTGGCCAGCAGCGACGACATGATGTTGTCCTCGTCGTCGCTGGTCAGCGCCAGCCAGGTGTCCATGTCCTCGATGTTCTCGCGTTCCAGCAGGGCCTCGTCGGTGCCGCTGCCGTGCAGCACCAGCACGCTGTCGGGCAACTGCGTGGCCAGGTATTCGCAGCGCTTGAGGTCGCGCTCGATGATGCGCACGCTGTAGTTTTCCTCGGCCAGCGCGCGCGCCAGCCGCAGGCCGATGTTGCCGCCGCCGGCGATCATCACGCGGCGCACGGCCTTTTCGGCTTCGCGCAGTTGCCGCACGGCGCGGCGCGCGTGGCGCGTGTCCACCACCAGCACCACCTCGTCGCCCGGGGCGATCACGGTGCCCGACCCCGCCCGCAACGGGCGGCCGCCGCGCAGCACGTCGATCACCCGCGCCGTGACGTCGGGCCAGACCTCGCGCAGCTTGTCGACGGGATGGTGCGCCATGGGGCTGCCGTGACCGACGCGGACCGTCACGACGCTGACCCGCCCTTCGGCGAATTCCACTACCTGCAGCGCCTCGGGGAACTCGATCAGGCTGTGCAGGTAGGTGGTGACGCTGCGCTCGGGACTGATGATGGCGTCGATGCAGAAGCCGTCTTCGCTCATCAGTTCGGGATGTTCGGAAAATTCGCCAGAACGGATACGGGCGATGCGGCGAGGGATGTTGAAAAGCTGACGGGCGATCTTGCAGGCCACCATGTTGGCCGCGTCGGACGCGGCGCAGGCGATCAGCAGGTCGGTGTCCGCGGCGCCGGCGCCTTCCAGCACCGACACCTGCGAGCCGTCGCCATGGACGACGCGCAGGTCGAAGTGTTCCTGCAGGTATTGCAACTGGGAAGAGTCCGAATCGATCACCGTGATGTCGTTCTGCTCGGACACCAGGTTTTCCGCCACGCTGGTGCCTACGCGACCAGCGCCGATGATCAGGATCTTCATGCGCCCCGTTTGCGCGCCGACTCGATGCCCAACTGCTTGAGCTTGCGGTAGAGGTGGGTGCGCTCGAGGCCGGTGCGTTCGGACACGCGGGTCATGCTGTGGCTTTCGCGGACCAGATGGTATTCAAAATAGATGCGCTCGAACTCGTCGCGCGCCTCGCGCAGCGGCTGGTCCAGCGAGATGCTGCCCAACTGGCCGTTGGCGGTGACCGGAACTTCATTCGCGGGGGCCAACGACAGCGTCGGCGGATCGAGTTCGTCCTCGAGCGCCACGGTGGCGCTGGCGGTCGTGGGCGCCGTCACGGGCGCCGGATGCGGCACGCGACCGCGGGCCAGGCCGGCGGCCACGGTCTTGAGCAGGCGTTGCAGCGTAATCGGCTTTTCGAGGAAATCCATGGCGCCGATGCGGGTGGCCTCGACCGCCGTGTCGATGGTGGCGTGACCACTCATCATGATGACCGGCATGTCCAGCAGGCCCTGCGAGCCCCATTCCTTGAGCAGGCTGACGCCATCGGTGTCCGGCATCCAGATGTCCAGCAGCACCAGATCGGGACGCGTGCGAAGGCGCGCGGCGCGCGCTTGCGCCGCGTTTTCGGCCAACTCGACCGTGTGCCCTTCGTCGTAAAGGATTTCCGACAAAAGCTCGCGAATACCGACTTCGTCGTCAACCACCAGAATTCTGGCCATAAAGCATCCACCTATTGCGTAGCCGCATTATCCTTTTCTTGCGCGGTCGCGTCCATAGTATCGGCCCCGGGAGCGAGCCGGGTCAACAAGATGGAAATCCGCGCGCCTCCTTCCTTGCGATTCGCAAGGTCGATCCGCCCGCCATGCTCTTCCACGATCTTGCGTACGATTGCCAATCCTAACCCAGTCCCGTGGGACTTGGTGGTTACGTAGGGCTCGAAAGCGCGCTGCATGACCTGCGGCGGGAAACCCGGGCCGGTGTCGGCGACCGTGAAACGCAGGGCCTGCTGGTCGGCGCGGTCGGGCTGCTCGCTGCGCATCAGTTGGGTCGTGACGCTGACCCGGCCTTCCCCTCCCTTCTCGGCGATGGCGTCGCGGGCATTGGACAGCAGGTTATGGATCACCTGGCGCAACTGGGTCGGATCGCCCTCGATGGCGGGCAGGTCCGCGCCCAGGCTGACGTCCAGGTTCAGCGCCTTGCCGGAGGCCGAACGCACCGAAGCGGCGCCGTCCGGCTCCCAGCCATACAGGGACAGCACATCCGCCACCAGCGCGTTGAAGTCGATACGCTGCATCACCGCCGGCGGCGTGCGGGCGTATTCGCGGAAATCATCCACCATCTGCTTGAGCGAGGCCACCTGGTTGACGATGGTGTTGGTGGAGCGCTCGACGATCTGGGCCTCGGCCGGCGGCAGCTTGCCTTCCAGCTTCATCGCCAGGCGCTCGGCGGAGAGTTGGATCGGCGTCAGAGGGTTCTTGATCTCGTGGGCCAGGCGGCGCGCCACTTCGCCCCAGGCGACGGTGCGGTTGGCCGATATCACCTCGGTAATATCGTCGAACACGACCAGGTAGCCGTTGCCGCGGCCGTCCACCCGCAGGTGGGTGCCGCGCGCCAGCAGCGTCAGGGCCTGGGGCCCGTTGGGCGTGTCGCCCTGCTTGGGCGCGATTTCGAACTGCTGCTGCCAGTGCTGCCGTTCGGAGCCCACGGCGGCGTGGGTGGAAAAAGCCTGCCGCACGACGTTCGCGAATTCGAGCATGCCATCGACGGTTTCCAGCGGCCGCCCGATCACCGAGCGCAGGTCGGCCTGCAGGATGGTCTGGGCGCCCTGGTTGACGGTGGTGACGCGGAAGGACTCGTCGAACACCAGCACGCCCGAGGACAGGTTCGACAGCACGCTTTCCAGATAGACGTTGGACCGCTCGAGCTGCTGGCGGTTGCTCTCGACCATGCGGCGGGCCTCGTCGAGCTGGCGCGTCATGGCATTGAACGAGCGGGTCAACTGGCCGACCTCGTCGCGCTCGGGCGGCTCGGGCAGCGGCCGGTAGTCGCCCACGCCCACCGCCTGGGTGCCGCCCGCCAGGCTGAGCAATGGCCGCACCAGCCGCTTGGACAGCGACAACGCCACGGCGATGGCGCCGAACGCGGCCAGCAGCAGCGCCAGGGTCAGCGTGATGCCATACAGTTTGCGCAGGCCGAGCCGCGACAGGGCGAGTTCCTGGTAGTCGCGAAAACCCTGCTGCACCAGGTTGGCGTTGTGCGCGATCTGCTCGGGCACCGGCTGCAGCAGTTGCAGCCAGCGCGGCTCGGAGGCGGCGCCCAGCAGGTTGTCGTAGCGGTCGGGCCCGGTCAGCGGGATCACCACGCGCAGGTGCAGCCCGCCGTCGGTGCCGGGCTTGACCGGGTCATCGGCCTCGGCGGCCGAATAGCCGCGCGACAGCCGAAGTTGGTTCATGACCGTCGACGGCGGCATGGCCGGCAGCAACTGGCCATACTGGCTGGTGGAGAACGCCACCATGCGGCCGCTGCCGGTGAAGACCATGGCTTCCTGCACGCCGTTGGCTTCGCGCAGCCGGGTCAGGGCCAGCGTCACGCCGGTATCGGAATTGCGGTTCAGCTCGGCCGCCATCGAGCGGGCCCGCGCGTCCAGGTCGGCCAGCAGCGAGTCGAGCGCGGCGCGGCCCAGGTTCAGGCCGGCCTCCAGCGCGGTGTCGACCCGTACGTTGAACCAGGACTCGATCGAGCGCGACATGAACTGCACCGAGACTGTGTAGATCAGGGCGCCGGGGACCACGCCGATCAGGGCGAAGGCCAAAGAGAAGCGGGCGGTCAGCCTGGCGCCGAACTGCCGGCGCCGGATCTGCCGCGCCAGCCGCACCGTCAGGGCCACCACCCAGACGAACAGCGCCAGCGCGAAGATGCCGTTGAGAACCAGCAGCGTGTCGTAATAGCGGGCAAAACGCGAGGCATTGCCCGTGGACCATGCCAGCAGGCCCAGCAACGCCAGGCCGCTCACCGCGCCGACCATCAGGGCCAGCCGAAGCAACAGCCTCATGAGGGGTCTTTCTCCTTGTCACCCAGCGAGAACGAGAAATCGGTCCACGGCGTGCCCTGGACCCAGGAGCTGCTGTTCAGGGCATTGACCTGGAACGGCCGGGGCAGCAGCGACGTGTCCAGCCGCAGCCGCAACTGGCCGCCATAGACCACGCCCTCGTCGAAATCGTCGGCATCGGCCACCTGCCAGTTGCGCACATGGCGGATGACGCTCATTGCGTCGTCCAGCGACGCCACCGGGAAGGACAGCTCGCCGACCCCGGCACGCCACTGGCGCGTCAGCGCGTTGTAGATCACGCGCCAGGTGCGGGAGGTGTCGACCAGGGACTTGTTGAACCACCACCAACGCTCGCGCGTGATGGTCAGGTCGGCAGTGAAGTACAGGGGTACGCCACGCTGGGCGGCGTCACGCAGTTGCTGGTTCAGTTCGAACTCGATGTCGGCGTCGATTTCAAGCTTGTCGCCACGCACGACCGGTTCGACGCGCACCACCTTCGGTTCGGACCCGTGTGCCTGACCGGCCGGCGCCAACGACAGCGCGGCAGTTGCGAACAATAACCCCAGAAATAACCGTGAAATGATGGACATACGACACCGAAACCCCGTCATGCCCCCTATTCTTGGCGATTCAGGACTGCTTGGCAAACAAGGCGTAGAAAAATCCATCGCGTTGCGCCGCGGGTGTTGCATCGACCGCAACTGGCAGCAATTGGCCGGGCGCGTCCAGGCGCCGGGCCTCGGGGTGGCGCTGCAGGAACTCGAGCGCCTGGCGCGTGCCCTCGATCGGGAAGATCGAGCAGGTCACGTACAGCAGGCGGCCGCCGGGCGCGACCGTGCGCCAGAGCGCGTCCAGGATGCGCGCCTGCAGCGTGGCGGTGCGGCGCACATCGTTCTCGCGGCGCAGCCAGCGGATGTCGGGATGACGCCGCACGATGCCCGAGGCGGTGCACGGCACGTCCGCCAGCACCGCGTCGAAGGGCTTGCCATCCCACCAGGCGTCCAGGTCGGCGGCGTCGGCGGCCTGCAGCCGCACATGCTCGCCCGCCAGGCCGAGGCGGTCCAGGTTCTGGCCGACCCGCGTCAGGCGGTCGGCGTCGGCGTCCAGGGCGAGCAGGTCGATGTCGGCCAGCTCCAGCAGGTGGGCGGTCTTGCCGCCCGGCGCGGCGCAGGCATCCAGCACCCGCATGCCGTCCTGCGGCGCCAGCAGCTCGGCGGCCAACTGGGCGCCGGCGTCCTGCACCGACCACCACCCTTCGGCGAAACCGGGCAGTTGAGCCACCGGCCGCGGCGTGGCCAGCACCAGGCCGGCCTGGCCCACCGTGTCGGCGGCCAGGCCCGCGTCCTGGAACGCGGCCAGGACCTGCTCGCGGCTGGCGCGGCGGCGGTTGACGCGCAGGGTCAGCGGCGCCGGCACGTTGGCCGCCCGCAGGATCTCCTGCCACTGCTGCGGATAGGCCACGCGCAATTGCTTGACCCACCAGCCCGGATGGTTCCATTCGGCCTCGGGGCTGTCGGCCACGGCGGCCTCCAGCGCCGCCCGCTCACGCAGGAAACGGCGCAGGCAGGCATTGAGCAGGCCCTTGAACGCCCCGAGGGAACGGGTCGAGGACGCGGCCGTGACGGCCTGGTCCACCACGGTGTGGGGCGCGTAGACCGGCATGCCCGGCAGGCCGGCAGCGGCCTCGCCCTCGGCCTTGAGCAGCGTCAGCGAGACCAGCAGCAGCGATTCGAACAGCACATTGGGATAGCGCTGCACCAGTTCGCGGCCGACCGCATCGGCCCAGCCCAGGTAGCGCATCGCGTGGAACGACACCGCCTGCGCCGCGGGGCGCAGGGCGCCATCGACGTCGGCCAGGGCATCGGTCATCGAGCGGCCTTCCAGGACGTCCTCCACCACGCGCGCGCTGGCAAGCAAAACGGCGGAAAGCGGGGGAGCCAGATGGGGGGTATCGGAACGCGTGGACATGGCAGCAAATCAAAGGACAAGACCGCTATGGTAGCCCGGCGCGGGCTGCCGCCCCGTCGACGGCCTCGCGGGGAGCGCTGGACGAACCGCGCCGGGCGCGTCACACTGGCCGCCTGCCTCGGAGCCCGCCATGTCCACCGCCACGCTGCTGCTGTTCATCCTGGCCTCGGCCGTCGCCATCGTGACGCCCGGCCCGACCGTCCTGCTCGCCATGAGCAACGGCTCGCGCCACGGCGTGCGCACCGCCTGCTGGGGCATGGGCGGCGCGGTAATGGCGGATTTCATCCTGGTGGGCGCGGTGGCTTCCGGCCTGGGCGTGGTGCTGGCCGCTTCCGAGGTCGCCTTCCATGTCATCAAGTGGGCGGGCGCCGCCTACCTGGCCTATCTCGGCTGGAAGATGCTGCGCTCGGACGCCGCGCTGGTGCTGCCGGCCGCCGAACCCGGCGCCGCCCGGCCGGTGGGCCTCAAGCTGGGCCTGCGCAGCTTCGTGGTGGCGCTGACCAACCCGAAGGCATTGCTGTTCATGTCCGCCTTCCTGCCGCAGTTCATCAATACCCAGGCGCCCCTGCTGCCGCAATACGCCACCGTGGCTGCGGTGCTGGCGCTGATGAACATCCTGACCATGCTGGCCTACGCCACCCTGGGCGCGCAACTGGTGCGGGCCTTTCGCGGCTCGGGCCTGCGCTGGCTGAACCGGGTCTGTGGCTCGCTCATGATCGGGCTGGCCGGCACCCTGGCGCTGTACCGCCGCAGCGGCGCCTGACGCCCGACGTCGCCCTGCCCGGATATTAGGGACGCACACCAGCCGGGAATCGCCCCCGGCAACCCGCTAAAATAACGGCCCCCCGCCCTGCCGCGCTAGAATTGCGCAGTATTTGATCACTGGCGCCGGCTCGCGCCCACCGAGGTATTCCATGTCTTCCCCCAAAGTCGGCTTCGTCAGCCTGGGCTGTCCCAAAGCCCTGGTCGACTCCGAACGCATCCTGACCCAACTGCGCACCGAAGGGTACCAAGTCACGCCCGAGTACAACGACGCCGACGTCGTGGTGGTCAACACCTGTGGCTTCATCGACAGCGCCAAGGCGGAGTCGCTGGAAGCCATCGGCGAAGCGCTCGCCGAGAACGGCAAGGTCATCGTCACCGGCTGCATGGGCGTCGAGGAATCGGTGATCCGCAACGTGCACCCCAGCGTGCTGGCCGTGACCGGCCCGCAGCAATACGAGGAAGTGGTGCGCGCCGTGCATGACGCCGCGCCGCCCAAAAAGGACCACAACCCCTACCTGGACCTGGTGCCGCCGCAGGGCGTCAAGCTGACCCCGCGCCACTACGCCTACCTGAAG
This sequence comes from Achromobacter sp. CF-sbj1-Ac2-l, assembly GCF_052698165.1. NCBI lineage: Bacteria > Pseudomonadati > Pseudomonadota > Betaproteobacteria > Burkholderiales > Alcaligenaceae > Achromobacter > Achromobacter sp. CF-sbj1-Ac2-l. The sequence goes on from NZ_CP199855.1 coordinate 5,886,191, forward strand.
ATCTCGGAAGGCTGCAATCACCGCTGCAGCTTCTGCATCATCCCGTCGATGCGCGGCGACCTGGTAAGCCGTCCGGTGGGAGACGTGCTCAGCGAGGCCGAGCGCCTGGTCAAGGCCGGCGTCAAGGAACTGCTGGTGATTTCGCAGGACACCAGCGCCTACGGCGTCGACGTCAAGTACCGCAGCGGCTTCTGGAACGGCCGGCCCGTGCGCACCCGCATGACCGAGCTCTGTACGGCCTTGTCCGAGATGGGCGTCTGGACGCGCCTGCATTACGTGTATCCGTATCCGCACGTCGACGAAGTGATTCCGCTGATGGCCGAGGGCAAGATCCTGCCCTACCTGGACATTCCGTTCCAGCACGCCAGCCCGCGCATCCTCAAGGCCATGAAGCGTCCGGCGTTCGAGGACAAGACGCTGGCGCGCATCAAGCAGTGGCGCGATATCTGCCCCGACCTGACCATCCGCTCGACCTTCATCGTCGGCTTCCCCGGCGAGACCGAGGAAGACTTCCAGTACCTTCTGGACTGGATGCAGGAAGCCCAGCTCGACCGCGTCGGCTGTTTCCAGTATTCGCCGGTGGAAGGCGCGCCCGCCAACCTGCTCGACAATCCCGTGCCGGACGAGGTCAAGCAGGAACGCTGGGAACGCTTCATGGAACTGCAGCAGTCGATTTCCACCGCGCGCCTGGCGCGCAAGGTCGGCCGCGAGATCGACGTACTGATCGACGAAGTGGACGAAGACGGCGCCGTGGGCCGTAGCGCTGGCGACGCGCCGGAAATCGACGGTTGCGTCTACGTCAGCTCGGACCGCAAGCTCAAGGCCGGCGACCTGGTGCGCGCCCGCGTCACCGACTCCGACGAGTACGACCTCTGGGCCGACACGGTCTGAGCGTCATGAGGCCGGCGGCATCGGCCGCCGGCGCGAAAGGCCCGCGGCCCGGTTCAGGCCTCCAGCAGTTTCAGGCCCGCCACGCCGCCCACGATCAACGCAATGCACGCCAGGCGCGCGACGGACGGCGAATCGCCGAACAGCAGGATACCCAGCAGCGTGATGCCCACGGACCCGATGCCGGTCCACACGGCGTAAGCGGTGCCCGCGGGCAGGTGCCGCATCGCCAGCGTCAGCAGGAAGATACTGCCCAGCGCCGCGGCGATGCCGATGGCGCTGGGCCAGAACCGCGTCCAGCCGTCCGCGTACTTCAACGCCAGCGCCATCACGATTTCCACCGCGCTCGCGGCCAACAGGATCCACCAGGCCATCCCGGCCTCCCTTCGTTATTGGAATGCGGCCAGCTTAGGGCCTATAGTTACCCAGGCACAAGTACGCACCTATTGGTAACCATGAAGGGCACCCCATGGCAGTCTCTCCCGCTTCCGCGGGCGACGTCTTCGACGCCGCCTGTCCATCGCGCCGCGCGCTCGAACTGATCTCCGGCAAATGGGTACCGCTGGTGCTGCCCGCGCTCGCGCATGGCCCGCTGCGCAACAATGAGCTGCTGCGCAAGCTCGACGGAATCTCGCAGAAGATGATGACGCAGACACTGCGCGAACTGGAACGCCACGGACTGGTCCTGCGCGAGGACATGCGCACGGTGCCGCCGCATGTGCGCTATCACCTGACCGAACTGGGGAAGTCGCTGAATGTGGCGCTGGTGGCGCTGGATCGATGGGCCGAAAGCCACCATGCCCAATTGGATGCGGCGGCGCGCCGCCACGACGCGGCTGCCGCGCGCCAGGGTTGAACAACCCGGGCGGGACGCGCAGCCCCATGGCGCACCGCCGCCCCACGGTGCGCCATCGACCGCTGACGGGCCTTAATGCTTGGCCAGGAAATCAGACAGATCGTCGGCGTGCTCTTCCTCGACCGCCAGGATTTCCTCCAGCAGGCGACGGGTGGTCGAATCCTGCTCGCCGATGTACTCGATCATCTGCCGGTAGCTGTCGATGGCAATACGCTCGGCGATCAGGTTTTCCTTGATCATCTCCTCGAGCGAGGAGCCCTCGACGTACTCGGAATGGCTACGCTCGAGCAGGCCCTTGGGCGACAGGTTGGGCTCGCCGCCCAGTTGCACGATACGCTCGGCCAGTTTGTCGGCGTGATCCTGTTCCTGAGCGGCGTGCTCCGCGAATTCCGCGGCCACCGGCTCGGCGTTCAGGCCGCGGGCCATGAAGAAGTGGCGCTTGTAGCGCAGCACACAGACGATCTCGGTGGCCAGCGCCTCGTTCAGCAGCTTGAGCACGGTCTGGCGGTCGGCACGGTAAGTGTCGGTGACGGCGCCGGACTCGATATCCTGGCGCGCCTTGGCGCGGATCGCCTTCACATCCATGTCGAAGGGGCGGCTCGCCTTGTCTTGGTTACGGGTCGTGTTTTCCATATCGTTAGCTCCTTGTGGGGTTGGCAATACGACGCTGGACTTCCAGTCGTTCCGAACAACCCAGTCTACCGGGCGTACGAAAAGATGCTGTGTCCAAACATTGCCCATGGCGCCGGATCCGGCTTTCGTGCGCCGGCTAAAAACCCGCCCGGCGCTTCTCGTAAACTATCGGCTTCCCGGACGGCCCGTGACGCAATCTGTAACGGGCCCGACAACAAGTAGCTTCATATGACCCTGAAGAACATCTGCGTGTATTGCGGCTCCAATCCCGGCGCGCGCCCCGAATACCTGGAGCAGGCCCGCGTGCTGGCCCGTGAACTGGTCAAGCGCGACCTCGGCCTGGTCTACGGCGGCTCGGTCGTCGGCATCATGGGCGTCATCGCCAACGAGGTGCTGGCCGGCGGCGGCCGCGTGATCGGCGTGATCCCGGAACTGCTGCAGAAAAAGGAACAGGCCCATCGCGGCCTGACCGAGCTGCACCTGGTGCAGAGCATGCACGAGCGCAAGGCCATGATGATGGAGAAGGCCGACGGCTTCATCGCGCTGCCCGGCGGCGCCGGCACGCTGGAAGAGTTCTTCGAGGTCTGGACCTGGGCCCAGCTCAGCATGCACAGCAAGCCCTGCGGCCTGCTCAATATCGCCGGCTATTACGACGCGCTGATGCAGTTCGTCGACCATGCCGTCGACGAAGCCTTCATGCGCCCGCAGCACCGCGACATGCTGGTGGTGGAAAGCGATCCGGCGACGCTGCTGGACCGCTACGCCATTTACGAGCCGCCCAACGTCTCCAAGTGGTTCGAGCCCGTCAAGCCCGAGCATCGCGCCCCCTAACCCGCTCCAAGGAAAGCCCCGCAATGTCCAACGGTTCGTCGTTCCCCGCCAGCACCGAGTCCGTATTGCGCGATTACTTCCACGCCAAGGACGAAAACCGCCCACACTACATGGCGCGCGCCTTCGCGCCGCAGGCGGTGCTGAAGATGGCGCTGCGCACGCAGGCCATCGCGTTTCCGCCCGAATCCCACGGCCTGGCCGCGATCACCGACACCTTGGTGCGCAAGTTCGGCCAGACCTACGACAACGTCTACACCTTCTACCTGGCGCGGCCTGAGGCCGATGCGCGCCTGTCCGACTATTCCTGTGACTGGATCGTCGGCATGACAGAGAAGGCCACCGGCAACGTGCGCGTGGGCTGTGGCCGCTACGCCTGGACCTTCCAGCCGGAGCCATACCGCGCGACTCACCTGACCATTACCATCGAGACCATGGTGACGCTGCCCCCGGCCGCCACCGACGCGGTGTTCGGCTGGCTGCTCGCGCTGGACTATCCCTGGACCAACGCCCAGCGCGTCGTCGCCGGCGCCCCGCCGCTTGAAGACCTGGCGCCGGTGGTGCAGTATCTGCTTCACCCCATGTAGATCGGCATCGGATTTTTTCTTGAAATACGACATCGCAGCTTTTGATTTCGACGGAACCCTGGCAGACACCATGCCCTGGTTCAATTCCATCCTCAACACGGTGGCCGACAAGTACGGCTTTCGCAAGATCGACGCCGCCGAGCGCGACCAGTTGCGCCACCGCGACGCAGGCGAGATCCTGAAGTTTCTGGGCATCCCGCTGTGGAAACTGCCCGCCATCATGGCGCACGTGCGCACGCTGATGCAGGAGATCGATCCCAGCGTGCGCCTGTTCGATGGCGTTCCGGACGCGCTGGCCCGACTGAAGGCGGGCGGGCTGCGGCTGGCGGTGGTCAGCTCGAACTCGCTGGAAAACGTGCAGCGCGTGCTCGGGCCGGAGACCGCGGCGCTGTTCGACGACTACGAATGCGGCACCGACCTATTCGGCAAGGCCGCCAAGATCGAGCGCCTGCTGCAGCGCCACGACACCCCGCCGGAACGCTTCTTGCTGGTGGGCGACGAGATGCGCGACATCGACGCGGCCCGCAAGGCCGGCGTGCGCGTGGGATCGGTGGCCTGGGGCTACAACCACGTCGACGCGCTGCGCGACCGCGGCCCCGACGAGCTGTTCATGCAGGTCGCCGAATTGCCCGCCGCGCTGGCCTGACGCCGCGCCCCGACAAGGACACCCCCATGGCCCGCAACGTCGAAATCAAGGCAAGGGTCGCCAGCCTGGCGGCCCTCGAATCGCTGGCCGCCGCGCTGTCGGGCAAGGCTCCGGTCGCCATCGCGCAGGACGACACCTTCTTCGCCTGCCCTGACGGCCGGCTCAAGCTGCGCGTGTTCGCCGATGGCAAGGGCGAACTGATCTTCTACCGCCGCGCCGACGAGGCCGGCCCCAAGGAAAGCTTCTACGTCATTTCACCGACCGCCTCGCCCGATACCCTGCGCGACGCGCTGGGGCTGGCTTATGGCGTGATCGGCCGCGTGCGCAAGCAGCGCCTGCTATTCATGGCCGGCCGCACCCGCATCCACCTGGATCGGGTCGAGGGACTGGGGGAATTCCTGGAACTGGAAGTCGTGCTGCGCGACGGCGAAAGCGTCGAGGCCGGCATGGCCGAGGCCCATGAGCTGCTCGCCAGCCTGCAGATCGCGCCGGACCAGTTGTTGTCGGGCGCCTACCTCGACCTGCTGGCCGAGCGCGCCTGAGAAAGGCCGCCTGCGCCACGGCGGCCAGCCCCTGGCAACGGCGAACGGCCTCAGGCCGGCTGCCAGCCCCGCACGAACACGTCCACCGGCTGGCGCTTGCCGCCGGCCTTCTGCAACTCAAGCAAGCGCAACACGCCCTCGCCGGTCGCAATGTCGATGCCATCAGCCTGCGCGCGCAGCACGCTGCCGGGCGCGGCCGCCGCGGACTGTGGCAGGGCCTGCGCGCGCCACACCTTCACCGGATCGGCCAGGCCGGGCAGGCGGATGCTGGCGCCGGGCACCGGGTTGAAGGCGCGCACGCGACGCGCCAGCAGTTCCGCGGGCTGGCTGCAATCGAGCGCGGCCTCGGCCTTGTCCAACTTGGCGGCGTAGGTCACGCCGTCCTCGGGTTGCGGGGTCGGCGTCAAACCGCCCCGGGACAGCGCGGCCAAGGCCGCCACGATCGCCTCGCCGCCGGCCAGCGCCAACGCGTCGTGCAATTGCGCGGCATTGGTCTCGGCCCCGATCGGCACGACCCGCTCCAGCAGCATGTCGCCGGTGTCCAGGCCCGCGTCCATCTGCATGATGGTCACGCCGGTGCGGGCGTCGCCCGCCTCGATGGCGCGCTGGATCGGCGCCGCGCCGCGCCAGCGCGGCAGCAGGCTGGCGTGGATGTTCAGGCAGCCCAGGCGCGGCAGGTCCAGCACCCACTGCGGCAGGATCAGGCCATAGGCCGCGACCACCATCACGTCGGGCGCGATGCGCTCGAGCAGGGCGCGGGCCTCGGCAGCCTCCTCGGGATAGCGGCCATCGAGCCGCAGGCTGCGCGGCTGGGCGACCTCGATGCCGGCGTCGAGCGCGGCCTGCTTTACGGGACTCGGTGTCAATTTGAGCCCGCGCCCGGCCGGGCGGTCGGGCTGGGTCATGACCAGCGGAATGTCGTGGCCGGCGGCCCGCAGGGCGTCGAAGGCGATACGGGCGAATTCCGGCGTGCCGGCGAAAACTAGGCGCATGGGGAGCGGACCGGGAGGAAGGAAACGGGCGTCAGGCGCGCAGCGCTTCGCGCTCGGCCTTTTTCAGCTTGGTCTTGATGCGGTTCTGCTTCAGGTTGGACAGGTATTCGACGAACACCTTGCCCTCCAGGTGGTCGAGCTCGTGCTGCACGCACACGGCCAGCAGGCCGTCGGCATCGAACTCGAACGGCTTGCCGTCGATGTCCAGCGCCTTGCAGCGGATGCGCGAAGCGCGCTCGACTTCGTCGTAGATGCCAGGGACCGACAGGCAGCCTTCCTCGTAGATTTTGTAATCGTCGCTGCGCCAGGTGATCTCGGGATTGATCAGCACCAGCAGTTGGTTGCTTTCTTCGGAGACGTCGATGACGACCACGCGTTCGTGCACGTCGACCTGCGTCGCGGCCAGGCCGACGCCCGGCGCGTCGTACATGGTTTCGGCCATGTCGCGCACCAGTTGGCGGATGCGGTCATCGACCTCGGCGACCGGCTTGGCCTTCTTGTGCAAGCGCGGATCCGGGTAGCGAAGAATAGGAAGTAATGCCATTGAAAAGGAATCGTCGGTAAGAGTGCCTGACCAACAGTTTAATTCATTAGATTCTTGATTTCTAATAGTTTTCGGCTAACCCGAGGATTATCCGGACCGGCCTGGCCCCGATTTACAGCCCCGTCCGGCCGGGATCATTCGGTCCTGCCTGCCGGGGCTGCCGTGGCCGCCATGCGACACTCTCGAACGATCGGCGCCCGGGCGCCGGCCCCCCCCGTTTCCTTCGCGCCCGTCCGCCGGCGCCCTTGCCATGCCGCTCACCCATACCGCCGCTGAATTGTCCGCCTGGTTGCGCCTGTCCCTGGAGCCCGGCATCGGCCCGGCCACCGCCTGCACGCTGCTTGGCGCGCTGGGCCTGCCGGAACAGATCTACGCACAGCGCGCCTCGGCCCTGGCGCGCCAACTGCCGGACGCGCTGGCCCGCCAGTTGGCCGCGCCCATGCCGGTCGACATGGCCGCACAGGTCGACAACGCGCTGCAGTGGGTCGAGGGGCAAGGTCACCACATCCTGACGCTGGCCGATCCCACCTATCCGCAAAGCCTGCTCACCATCGCCGACCCGCCCATCCTGCTCTACGTGAATGGGGACCCGGCCTATCTGCAGGGACCATCGCTGGCCGTCGTGGGCGCCCGCAATGCAACCCCCGGCGGCCAGGAAAACGCCCGCGCCTTCGCTCGCCACCTGGCCGGCAACGGCTGGCGCGTGGTCAGCGGGCTGGCGCTGGGCATCGACGCGGCGGCCCATGAAGGCGCCCTGGACGCCGGCCCCGCAGGCGCCGGCACGGTCGCGGTGATGGGCACCGGCATCGACCGCATCTACCCCGCGCGGCACCGCGACCTGGCGCATCGCATCGCCGCGCACGGCGCGCTGGTCTCCGAATTGCCGATGGGGACGGGCGCCCTGCCCCAGCACTTTCCCAAGCGCAACCGCATCGTGGCCGGACTGGCGCGCGGCGTGCTGGTGGTCGAGGCCGCAAAACAGAGCGGCTCTCTCATCACCGCGCGGCTGGCGGGCGAAAGCGGGCGCGAGGTGTTCGCCATTCCCGGCTCGATCCACTCGCCGCTGTCGCGCGGGTGCCATGCGCTGATCCGCCAGGGCGCCAAGCTGGTGGAGACCGCGGCCGACATCACCGACGAACTGGGCGGCGGCCCACAACCCGGCGCCCGCCCGGCCGCGGCGGTTGAGGCAGCCGCCCCCCATCCGGTTCTCGACGCCCTGGGCTTCGACCCGTTGCACCTGGATGCGATCCAGGCCCGCTGTGGCCTGGATACCGCCGACCTGCAGGCGCAATTGCTGGAACTGGAACTGGCCCTGCGCGTGGCGCGCCTGGACGACGGCCGCTTCCAGCGCCTGAAATAAGGGATCGCGCCAGGGGCCGGCCGGCGCCTGGACCGCCCTCGGCCCGAGCGCGAGCGGGGCCGGATGCGATGGCGCTAATATTGGCGTTGGCGCCGAGCCGCCGCCGCGGCCGCCCCCGATACCGATACAGGAAGAGACATGGCATTGCCCACACGCGTCAAGATCGTCGAGGTTTCGCCCCGCGACGGCCTGCAGAATGAAAAGGAATTCGTGCCCACCGACATCAAGGTGGAACTGATCGACCGCCTCGCGGCCGCCGGCTTTCCCAATGTCGAGGCGGCCTCGTTCGTGTCGCCCAAGTGGGTGCCGCAGATGGCCGACGGCGCCGACGTCATGGCGCGGATCCAGCGCCGCCCGGGCACCATCTATTCGGTGCTCACGCCCAACATGAAGGGCTTCGAGGGCGCGCTGGCCGCCGGCGCGGACGAAATCGTCATCTTCGGGGCGGCCAGCGAGGCCTTCTCGCAAAAGAACATCAATTGCTCGATCGCCGAATCCATCGCGCGCTTCGAACCGGTGGTGCATGCCGCCCGCGAGGCCGGCATCCGCGTGCGCGGCAGCATCAGCTGCGCGCTGGGCTGTCCCTACCAGGGCGAAGTGCCGATCGAATCCGTGGTCGATGTAGCCCAGCGCTACCTGGCCATGCAGGTCGACGAGATCGACGTGGCCGACACCATCGGCGTGGGCACGCCGCAACGCGTGCGCGACGTCATGGCCGCGGTCACCCGCGTGGTGGACCCGGCGCGCGTCTCGGGCCACTTCCACGACACCTACGGCCAGGCGCTGGCCAACATCCTGGCCTCACTGGAGACCGGCATCTCGATATTCCATGCCTCGGTGGCCGGCCTGGGTGGCTGCCCCTACGCCAAGGGCGCGACGGGCAATGTCGCGACCGAAGACGTGCTGTACATGCTGCGCGGGCTGGACATCGACACTGGCGTCGACTTCGATGCGGTGGTGGACATCGGCCAATGGATGTCGGCCAACCTCAACCGCAAGGGCTCCAGCCGGGCTGGCAACGCCATTGCCGCCAAGCGGGCAGCCTGACCGCGAAACGCCGTAGAATGGCTGCGCGCGTTTCGCGTGAGCGTCCGGGTCAACCGGCGCAAGTCTTTCCGCAACGCTACCGGAACTCCGCAGCCGCATGACGCCCCTCGTACCGCCCCCCTCGCCCGAGGAACACGCCGCCCTGCTCCGCGCCCTCGGCCCGCTGCCCCTGTCAGGGCAGGCGTGGCCCGACTGGGTGCGCATTCTGACCTGGGTGACCCTGGCGGTGCTGGGCGTGCAGGTGGTCACGACCGCCATTCGCGCGCCGGGCCAGCCGCTCGAAAGCTCGATGGCACTGGTGGTGGGGCTGTGCTTCATCGGCCTGCTGTTCGTGTCCTGGCACATGCAGACCTCCATCACCACCATCGATGAGCGCGGCTTGCGCCAGACCTGGTTCTCGCGCCGCGAGGTCGCCTGGGAAGACGTACGCGAAGCGCGGTTCGTGCCGATGATATTTTCCAAGCGCCTGGTGGTGTTCACACACCGCGGCCGGCCGGTGATCTTCCAGGGCGGCACGCGCGAACTGCGCGCCGCCTTCACCCAGATCGCGCAGGTGTACCGGCGCCGCTGACGGTCCTGTCGCAACGCGCGCCCAATGAAAAACCGATGCCGCGGCATCGGTTTTTCATTGGGGATCCGGCCAGTGCGCCGGACGGTACGCCTCGTCAGCGGATCGGCAGCGCGTACATCAGGCCGCCTTGCGTCCATTGCGCGTTCAAGCCGCGCTTGATCTTCAGCGGGCTACCCTGTCCGACGTTGCGCTCGAAGCTCTCGCCGTAGTTGCCGACCTGCTTGACGATGTTGTAGGCCCACTTCTCGTCCAGCCCCAGGTTCGCGCCGCCGCCGGGCGTCACGCCCAGGATGCGCTTGATGTTGGGGTTGTCGCTCTTGACCTGCTCGTCGACGTTCTTGGAGGTCACCCCGTACTCTTCGGCCTCGATCATGGCCGACAGCGACCAGCGCACGATGTTCAGCCAGGCGTCGTCGCCCTGGCGCACGAACGGCCCCAGCGGCTCCTTCGAAATGATCTCGGGCAGCACCACGTAGTCGTCAGGCTTCTGCAGCTTGGAGATGCGGATCGAGGCCAGGCCCGAGGCGTCGGTCGAGAACACGTCGCAACGGCCCGCGGCGAAGGCGTTGACCACTTCATTGAAGGTCTCGATCACCACCGGCTTGTAGGTAACCTTGTTGGCACGCGCCCAGTCGGCCAGCGTGTTCTCGTTGGAGGTGCCGGTCTGCAGGCAGATGGTCGCGCCGTTGATTTCCTTGGCGCTCTTGACGCCCAGCGACTTGGGCACCAGGAAACCCTGGCCGTCGTAGAAGTTGATGCCGGCGTGGATGATGCCCAGCGCGGTGTCGCGCTGCTGCGTCACCGTGGTGTTGCGGGTCAGCACATCGACTTCGCCCGACTGCAGCGCGGTGAAGCGCTGCTGCGAATTCAGCGGCACCACCTTGATCTTGTCGGCGTCACCGAACACGGCCGCGGCGATGGCGCGGCACAGGTCCACGTCCAGCCCCTGCCACTTGCCCTGCGCGTCGGGCGCGGAAAACCCCGCAAAGCCCGTGGTGGTGCCGCAGGTGACCGCCCCGCGCTGGCGCACGATGTCCAGCGTCGCCGCTTGTGCCCCTTGTGCCGCGGCGAACAACAACGCCGCGCCCGCCAACCCTTTTGCAATGTTCATGACTCGTTTTCCTGTTGTACCGGAACGCGCAAGCGTCCTGTTGTAGCGGGGCGCGCAAGCGCGCCGAGGCGAGAAGCTTATCGGCATGAAGCGCCCGCGCCAAATAACAAGCGCTTATTTGGGTATATCACGCCGCCAGCGAAATAGACACCGGCTGGTTGGCCTCGCAGGCCTCCAGCGCGCGGCTCAGGCGCTGCATGCCCTGCGCGATCTGGCTTTCGTTCATGGTGGCGAACGACATGCGCATGGCGTGCATGTCGGCCTGGGCCGCGTCGGCGTAGAACGCCTTGCCCGGCACGTAGACCACTTCGTGCTCGATGGCGTAGGGCAGCAGGCGGGTGGCGTCGACCTCGCCGGTCAGGCGCGCCCAGAAGAACATGCCGCCTTCGGGCTTGCTGAAGGTAATGCGGCCGGCCAGTTCGCGCTCCAGGCTGGCGGCCATGGCGTCGCAACGCAGGCCGTAGGCGGCGCGGATGCGCGGCACGTGTTCCTCGTAGCGACCATTGGCCAGGTACTGCGCCACCACTTCCTGGATCCACGCGGACGAGGCCATGTCGTCGGCGGCCTTGGCGCCGACGCAGCGGCGGCGGATTTCGGGCGGGGCCACCAGCCAGCCGATGCGCAGCGCGGGCGCCATGGTCTTGGACATGCTGGCCAGGTACACAGCCCAGTTGCGGGCTTCGCCCTCGGCCAGCGCCATGATGGGCGGCACCGCTTCGCCGGCAAAGCGCAGTTCGCTATAGGGATCGTCTTCGACGATCAGGAAGCGGTGCTTGACCGCCAGATCCAGCAGCCGCAGGCGGCGCTGGCGAGAGATGGTGGCGCCACAGGGATTGGAGAACGACGCCACCACGCACACGACCTTGGGCTTGATGCGCGCGGCCAGTTCGTCGAGCGCGTCGATGTCGATGCCATCCGGGCCCGACGACACGGTGTGCACGGTGGCGCCGGTGTAGCGCAGCGCCTGCACGGAATTGGGGAAGGCGGGCGATTCGATGATGGCGTGGTCGCCCGGTTGCAGCATCACCCGGCTCAACAGCGCCAGCGCCTGTTGCGAGCCCCCCGTGACGGCCAGTTCCGTATCCGCGTTGCATTGCAGCCCGCGCGCCGCCGAAAGCCGCGCCAGCTCATGGCGCAGGCTGGCCTGGCCGTCGATGTTCGAGTACTGCAGGCAGGCGCCCAGGCGCGCCAGCACCTGCGTCGAGGCGATCGACAGGCCGTCCACGTCGAACAGTTCCTGCGCGGGGTAGCCGCCCGCCAGAGAGATCGTGCCGGGACGCAGCGCGTAGGGCATGAGTGATCGGATCGGCGAAGCGGGGGGATTCAGGAAGGGCGTGGCAAATGCGTACTCGGGCGCGGCGCTGGACATGGCGGAGGGAAACGGCGAGAAGGAGGAGGGAACCGCGCGATCCACGAGGACCGCGCCGGCGGGTTTAGAACATTGAAATCTAAACAAATATCCTGAAATTCTAAGCCTGCGATTCGGACAGGGTCAACGAAGATAGCGTGGCGCGCGGCCCGGTGTGGCGAAACGGTGCGCGCGCGTCCTACACTATGGGACATTCCGTTCCCAAGAGAACCGCATGACCGATGTAGACACCATGGCCACCCGCCTGGCCGGGATCCGACAACGCATTGCGCAGGCCTGCGAGCGCGCAGGCCGCGCGCCGGACAGCGTGACGCTGCTGCCCGTCAGCAAGACCTTCGAGGTCGACGCCATCCGCGAAGCCATGGCGCTGGGCCTGACCCGTTTTGGCGAGAACAAGACCCAGGAGCTGCGCCAGAAGGCGGCCGCGCTGGCCGGCCAGGGCCTGCAATGGGCCCTGATCGGCCATTTGCAGACCAACAAGGCCAAGGACGCGGCGCGCGACGCCACCGAATTGCAATCACTCGACCGGGTCGACCTGGCCGAAGCCCTGCATCGCCGCTTGGTCAATGAGGGCCGGACCCTGGACGTACTGGTCCAGGTCAAGACCTCCAGCGAACCCAGCAAGTACGGCATGCCCCCCGCCGAGGTGGCGGCGTTCCTGCGCCGCATCGTGGCGGATTTCCCCACCCTGCGGGTACAGGGCCTGATGACGATGGCGGCCAACTCCCCCGACCCGCTGGAAGTGCGCGCCTGCTTCCGCGCCCTGCGCGAGCTGCGCGACCAATTGCGCCAGGAAGGCATCGCCGGCGTGTCGCTGGAACGCCTGTCCATGGGCATGAGCGGCGATTTCGAGCTGGCGATCGAGGAAGGCTCGACCGAAGTACGCATCGGCACCGCCATCTTCGGCGCCCGCAGCTACCCCGATCCGCAATAAGCCGCTGATTCCGGGGCCGCAAACGAGCGCATATTGCCGGACGGCCGGGGCATAATACCCTCGCAAAAAAACGAGGAGACTCCCCATGCACAAGCACGCCCGGCGCCTGTTGGCGCTTGCCGCACTGTCGCTGGCCGCCACCGCGGCCTCGGCCCAATCCTGGCCCACCCAACCCATTCGCTGGATCGTGCCCTACCCGGCCGGCGGCGGCGCCGACGTGGTCGCGCGCACCGTCGCCAGCGGCATCGAAAAGCCGCTGGGCCAGACCATCGTGGTCGAGAACCGCCCCGGCGCCGCCACCATCATCGGCGCCACCGCGATCTCGCAGGCCGACCCCTCCGGCTACGTCATCGGCACGGCCGATTCCGGCACCCTGGCTTACAACCCCACGCTGTACGCCAAGCTGGCCTACGATCCGTCCAAGTTCACCTACGTCGGCGGCATCGCCAAGTTCCCGCTGCTGCTGGCGGTGAACGTCAATTCGCCCTACAAGACGGTCAACGACGTGATCCAGGCCGCCAGGAAGGAGCCGGGCAAGCTGACCGCCGCCTCCGCTGGCGCCGGTTCTCCGCATCACCTGGCGCTGGAATTGTTCAAGCAGCGCACCGGCGCCAACCTGCTGCACGTGCCCTACAAGGGCGCGGCGCCCGCCATCCAGGACCTGCTGGGCGGACAGGTGGACGTGATGTTCATCGACCTGGCCGCCGGCCTGCCCAACGTCAAGGCCGGCAAGCTGCGCGTGCTGGCCGCGGCCACGCCCGAGCGCGTTGCCGTGCTGCCGGACGCGCCCACCATGGCTGAACAGGGCGTGCCCGACTTCACCGCCTACGCCTGGCAAGGCCTGGTCGCCCCCGGCGGCCTGCCGGAGCCGGTGGTCAAGAAGCTGTCCGCCGAACTGGACGCCGCGCTGAAGTCGCCGGCCGTGTCGCAGAAGATGCTGGACATGGGCGTCATCCCGATGCCGATGTCGGCGCAGGACTTCAAGGCCTATGCCGACAAGGAACGCGCCGCCTGGGCCGAGGTAATCAGGAAGGCCAACATCAAGCTCGAGTGAGCGCGCCTGGCCTTGCATGAAAAAAACGCGGCCATCCGGCCGCGTTTTTCATGGCGGCGACGCCGGGCCCGGCGTTCACTTGCGCGGCAGCGTCACGACCATGCGCAACGCCTCGACGCATTGCCGGCCCTGCTCGATCGCCCGCCCGAACGCGTCAGAGCCGATCTCGTCATGGCTGAACCAGCTAACCTTCCTGGCGCTGCGGTAGCGGTACTGGTAGCCCGACTTGGCCGGCTTGCCGTCCAGGTCCACGTCGATCCACGGCGAACGGACCTGGCAATGCAGCGGCGGCGCCTGGACCTTGCCACCGGCCAGCGTCACGTCATAAGACGCGGTTTCCGGCGTGCCGAGGTAGATGTCGGCCAACTGGCCCGCCTGGCGATAGCGCGCGAAGAGCTCCCAGTCATCGCTCAGTTCGGTGTGGGTGTACACATGCTGGCGGCCGACCCGTTCCAGCGCGCGCAGGTCCACCAGCGTGGCATCGATGCGGTAGGCCTGCGGCACCACGAAATCGCTGGCGGCACGGCGCAACTGGCAGTCGCGGTTCTCGGCGGCGAAGCTGCGGCACAACGCCTGGTCCATCGCCGTCGCGCCGTTCTGCTGATCGCCCGCGCTGATTTCCGCGGCCACCATGCGGCTTACCTCGACCGAAGCGCGCACCTTGGCCTGCCCATCCTTGTCGAACTGTTCATGGCGCGTCACCAGGATGCTGGGCGCGGGGCGTTCCAGCGGAATGTCCTCGCGCCGCACATTGCCCTGGTCATCCATGACGAAGGCCCAGCGTTGCTGGATGTCCGGCATGGTGAAGCCCGGCACGAACACTGGATTGGTGGGATCCAGCCACCAGGTCTCGCCCTGCACCTGGGCGCGCACGATGGCGTGGTTGGGCGCCGACAAACCCGGCAACAGCACCGCTGGCGCCACGGTGCCGCGCGTCACCAGGGCGGGTTCGGCGGCGACCCCGGCCGCGCGCAGCATGGCCGTCAGCAGCACCGCCAGGTCCTTGCAGTCGCCGTAGCCGCGCCGCTCGATCTCGTCGAGCGCGAAGGGAACCTGGCCCCGCTCGCTGCTGCGCCAATCGCCCAGGTAGCGATAGCGTTCATGGATGTGGCGCATCAGCGCGGCCACGGTCTGCGCCGGTGCCTTGCCCCGCTGGGCCGAGACGGCCGCGGCCGCGGCCTGCGGCAAGGCCGCCGCCAGGATGGCGTTGTAGCGCGCCGCGAACGGCCCGAAGTGGTCCTGCAACGCGGCCGAACTGCCGATCTCCAGGCGCGGCGACTGGCGCAGATAGCCCTGGTCCGCCTCGTTGACATAGGCGTAGTAGTACGGCGTGGCTTTCAGTTCCACCGTGATGCGGCGCGCATCGGGCGAGGCCTGGACGCGATAGGCATCCATCGCCTCGGTGCGCCAGACCATCGGGCGCTCGGCGCTGAACTCGGCGTGGAAGCGCTCCTGGCGCACTGCCCGCGGCTGCAAGCCGAGCACGTAGTGGAATTGCGTCGCCGACGGAATGCCGGCGTAACGCTCGCGCAGCGTGTAGACGATGGTGCTGCCCACCCGCAGGTTGGGAAAGGCCAGCGAGGTCTGCTTGTGACGCAGAAAACCCTGGTCCGGATTTGGCGCCATGCGGGTGTCGATCTGGTCCGCGCTCAGCGGCACCGGCTTTTCGCCTGGCTGGATCAGCTCGGCGCGCTCGACCTCGACGCTGTCGTTCTCGGCATAAGTACGGTCAATGCGCGAGACCAGCTCGCGCCCGGCCAGCGTCAGGATGGTATAGCGGTATGTGCTCACGCACTCGGTGCTGTTGTCCTGGCCGAAGCGGCAGTGGAATTCAGTGTCGCCGGACAGCGGCGCTTCGGCGGCGGGTTGCATGGCGCCCTGGACGGGCAGGCTGGCCGTGGCCGCCAGGACGGCGGCCAGGATTGGGGTGCGGGGGGAAACGGGCATGGAAACTGCTGACACCTCACATTAAAATTGAGACGCAATATTATTTGCAATGAAGTAGCCGCACAAGTCGGCGCGGCTACGACGCGCCTGTGCCGCCACGCGAGCAAACAAAACGCCCGGCGAATCCGCCGGGCGTTGCGAGACGCGGCCATCCGGCCATCGGCCGGCGGCGCGCTACACCAGCACGCGTTCGATGCCGCCCGCGTTGGCGCGGCGCACGTAGTCTTCCATCCAGCCTTCGCCGAGGATGTGGCGGGCCATCTCGACCACGATGTAGTCGGCGTCCATGCCGGTGTCGCCCTGGTAGCGCGACAGGCCCTGCAGGCACGACGGGCACGAGGTCAGCACCTTGACGTCACCCGTGAAGCCATCGCCGCGCAGCGCGGCATCGCCCTTGAGCAGCTCTTCCTGCTTGCGAAAGCGCACCTGGGTCGAGATGTCCGGCCGGCTGACCGCCAGCGTGCCCGACTCGCCGCAGCAGCGGTCGCTCTTGACCGCGCCGTCGCCCACCAGAGAACGCACGGTCTTCATCGGGTCCTGCAGCTTCATCGGCGTGTGGCAAGGATCGTGATACATGTAGCGCACGCCCTTGGCGCCTTCCAGCTTGATGCCCTTTTCCAGCAGGTATTCGTGAATGTCGATCAGGCGGCAGCCCGGGAAGATCTTCTCGAACTCGTAGCCGGCCAACTGGTCGTAGCAGGTGCCGCAGCTGACCACCACGGTCTTGATGTCCAGGTAGTTGAGCGTGTTGGCGACGCGATGGAACAGCACCCGGTTGTCGGTGATGATCTGCTCGGCCTTGTCGGTCATGCCGTTGCCGCGCTGCGGATAACCGCAGCACAGGTAGCCCGGCGGCAGCACGGTCTGCACGCCGGCATGCCACAGCATCGCCTGCGTGGCCAGGCCGACCTGCGAGAACAGGCGCTCCGACCCGCAGCCCGGGAAGTAGAACACCGCTTCCGTGTCGGCCGTGGTGGCCTTGGGATCGCGGATGATCGGCACGTAGTTCGCGTCCTCGATATCGAGCAGCTTGCGCGCGGCCTGCTTGGGCAGCCCGCCCGGCATCTTCTTGTTGACGAAGTGCACCACCTGCTCGCGCAGCGGCGGCTTGCCCACGGTCGCCGGCGGCGCCGAGGTCTGCTTCTTCACCAGGCCCGACAGCAGATCGTGCGCGGCGCGCTGCACCTTGTAGCCCACGCCCACCATCGCCTTGCGGGTGGCATTGATGGTGGCCGGATCCTTGGCGTTCAGGAAGAACATGGCGCTGGCCGTGCCCGGATTGAACGACTTGCGGCCCATGCGCCGCAGCACGGCGCGCATGTTCATCGACACGTCGCCGAAGTCGATGTCGACCGGACAGGGGTTGTAGCACTTGTGACAGACGGTGCAGTGGTCGGCCACGTCCTCGAATTCTTCCCAGTGCTTCAGGCTGACGCCACGGCGGGTCTGCTCTTCGTACAGGAAGGCCTCGACCAGCAGCGAGGTCGCCAGGATCTTGTTGCGCGGCGAATACAGCAGGTTGGCGCGCGGCACATGGGTGGCGCACACCGGCTTGCACTTGCCGCAGCGCAGGCAGTCCTTGATCGAATCCGAGATGGCGCCGATGTCGCTCTGCTGCATGATCAGCGACTCGTGGCCCATCAGGTTGAAGCTGGGCGTCCAGGCGTGGCGCAGGTCGGCGCCGGGCATCAGCTTGCCGGCGTTGAAGTGGCCATTGGGATCGACGCGGCGCTTGTAGTCCTGGAACGGCGCCAGTTCGGCCTCCGTCAGGAACTCGTACTTGGTCAGGCCGATGCCGTGCTCGCCCGAGATCACGCCGTCCAGGTCGCGCGCGATCTGCATGATGCGCTCGACGGCCTGGTGGGCCTCCTGCAGCATGCCGTAGTCGTCCGAGTTGACCGGGATGTTGGTGTGGACGTTGCCGTCGCCAGCGTGCATGTGCAGCGCCACGAACACGCGGCTCTTGAGCACGCGGCCGTGGATCGCCACCAGCTCGTCCAGGATCGGCTTGCGCGCCGCGCCTGAGAACGCCGCCTGCAGGCCGGCCAGCACCTCGGTCTTCCACGACACGCGGATGGTGCGATCCTGCACCACATCGAACACGCGCGCCTGCGGCTGCGCCGCCAGACGCTCGGCCAGCGCCCCACGCAGGTGGCCCATGCCCAGCGTTTCCAGTTGCGGCATGGCGTCGGCCAGCGGCAGGTCCAGGTTGTCCAGCAGCCACTGCCAACGCTGGCGCGCGGCGGCCAGCAGCTCGATGGCCTGGCGCGTGCGCTCGGCCAGCACCTCGGCGCGGGTCTCGTCGTCGGCGGCGTCTTCGGCCTTGCCGACCGGCAGCGGCGTACAGAGATAGTCGTCCAGCGCGTCCAGCAGGCGCAGCTTATTGCGGGTCGACAGCTCGATGTTGATGCGCTCGATATGGTCGGTGTACTCGCCCATGCGCGGCAGCGGGATCACCACGTCTTCGTTGATCTTGAAGGCGTTGGTGTGGCGCGCGATCGCGGCGGTGCGCGAACGGTCGAGCCAGAACTTCTTGCGGGCCTCGGCGCTCACCGCCACGAAGCCTTCGCCATGGCGGGTGTTGGCCAGGCGCACCACTTCGCTGGCGGCCGCGGCCACGGCGTCCTCGTCGTCGCCGACGATATCGCCGATCAGCACCATCTTGGGCAGCGAGCCGCGCTTGCTCTTGGTGGCGTAGCCGACCGCGCGCAGGTAGCGCTCGTCCAGGTGCTCCAGGCCGGCCAGGATGGCGCCGCGGGCGCGGCCTTCGCCGTCCAGGTAGCCCTTGACCTCGACGATCGACGGGATCGCGTCGCGCGCCTGGCCGAAGAATTCCATGCAGACCGTGCGGGTGTGCTTGGGCATGCGGTGCAGCACCCAGCGCGCCGACGTGATCAGGCCGTCGCAGCCTTCCTTCTGGATGCCGGGCAGGCCGGCCAGGAATTTGTCCGTGACGTCCTTGCCCAGGCCTTCCTTGCGGAACACGCGGCCGGCGATTTCCAGGGTCTCGGTCTTGAGCAGGCGTTCGCCCGGCTTGCCACGGCCGTCGAACCACTTGAGTTCGAAGCGGGCCACCTCCACGTCATGGATCTTGCCCATGTTGTGGTCCAGGCGCGTCACTTCGAGCCAGTTGCCGTCCGGATCGACCATGCGCCACCAGGCCAGATTGTCGAGCGCGGTGCCCCACAATACGGCCTTCTTGCCGCCGGCGTTCATGGCGATGTTGCCGCCTACGCACGAGGCCTCGGCCGAGGTCGGATCCACGGCGAACACGAAACCGGCCGCCTCGGCCGCCTCCGACACCCGCTTGGTCACCACGCCGGCGCCGGCATGGATGACGGCCACGGGCTCGGTGAGCCCGGGCAGGATACAGGACTCGACCTTGCCCAGCTTGTCGAATTTCTCGGTGTTGATGACGGCCGACTTCCAGGTCAGCGGAATCGCGCCGCCGGTGTAGCCGGTGCCGCCGCCGCGCGGCACGATGGTCAGGCCCAGCTCGATACAGGCGGTGACCAGCGCGGCGATCTCGTCTTCCGAGTCCGGCGTCAGCACCACGAACGGGTACTCCACGCGCCAGTCGGTGGCGTCGGTCACGTGCGATACGCGCGACAGGCCGTCGAACTTGATGTTGTCGCGCGCGGTGATGCGGCCCAGCACCTTCTGCGCCTGCTTGCGCAGCATGGCGGTCTGGTCGAACTCGCCCTCGAAGGCGGCGATGGCCGAACGCGCCCGGCCCAGCAGGCCCAGCACCTTTTCGTCGCGATGCGGATCGTGGCCGGCCTCGGCCGGCGCGCCGGGTTCGCGGCGGCGGTCGATCTCGCCCAGCCGATGGTGCAGTGCGTCGATCAGTTGCTTGCGGCGCTTGGGGTTGTCCAGCAGGTCGTCCTGCAGGTACGGATTGCGGCGCACCACCCAGATGTCGCCCAGCACCTCGTACAGCATGCGGGCGGAGCGCCCGGTGCGGCGTTCGCCGCGCAGGTCGGTCAACAGGCTCCAGGCGTCGTCGCCCAGCAGCCGGCCGACGATCTCGCGATCGGAGAACGACGTGTAGTTGTAGGGAATTTCGCGCAGTCGCGCGGGTGCTGTGGGCGGCGTCGCCCCGTTCAAGATGTGGCTGGCGAGTGGGGCGTTCATGGCGGCAAGAGGGGGCCCTTAAAAAATTATTTTATGCCATTGGCCGGAACCGCCCCCGAATACCCCCTGGGAAGCGTCCAGAAACGGGACAATGGCATGTTTATGCGTCCCCAATTAAGCGGGGCGTCAGCGCTTAGACCTGCCCTGGAAACAGCCACAGCAGGCTCGCCGTCATGGCCAGATAGCGCAGGAACTTGCCGATGGCCATATAGGCCACGCACGGCCAGAACGGCAGCCGCAGCCAGCCGGCCACGGCGCACAGCGGATCGCCCACGGCCGGCAGCCAGGACAGCAGCAGCGCCGGCGGCCCCATGCGGTGTATCCAGTCATGGGCACGCTCGTGCCAGCGCCCGCGCATGCGGGATTGGGCCGGCGCGTGGGGGTGACGCTCCTTCCAGCGCTCGACGGCCTTTTCCGCGCCCAGGCCCATGGCGTAGCTGATGGCGCCGCCGATGGTGTTGCCGGCGGTCGCCACCAGGATGGCGGGCCAGAACATGTCGGGCGACAGCTTGATATAGCCGAACACCGCCGGCTCCGAGCCAAGCGGCAGCAACGTGGCCGAGATCAGCGAGACGGCGAAGATGGCGGACAGGCCCACCGAGGGCAGGGCCAGCAGGCCGAGCAGCCAGTGGATGGCGGAGAGGAGGCTTTCTTCCATGATGCCGTCGAGTGTAGCCGCGCGCCTCCCGCACCCGGCCGCCGCCGTCCGGTCCGTGGCGAAAGCCCGCGAAAACCGCCTGGGACCGAGGCTTTCCCTGCAATAATCGCGCTCACGCCATGGCGCGCATGGGTCCACTCTTTGCGCCGCCCAATTTTCCGCCCCTACCCCAAGCGCAGTCCATGTCCACCGATTATCTGAAACGCATCCTGACCTCCAAGGTCTACGACGTCGCGGTCGAATCGCCGCTCGAATCCGCGCCGCTGTTGTCGCAGCGCATGGCGAACACGATCCTGCTCAAGCGCGAGGACACGCAGGCCGTATTCAGCTTCAAGCTGCGCGGGGCGTACAACAAGATGGCCAACCTGACGCCGGCGGCGCGCAACCGCGGCGTGATCGCGGCCTCGGCAGGCAACCACGCCCAGGGCGTGGCGCTGGCCGCCTCCCGGCTCGGCTGCCGCGCGGTCATCGTCATGCCCACCACCAGCCCGCAGGTCAAGATCGACGCGGTGCGCCGTCTGGGCGGCGAAGTGGTGCTGGCCGGCGAAAGCTTCTCCGACGCCTATGCCCACGCGCAGACGCTGGAGAAAAAGGAAAAACTGACCTTCGTGCACCCTTTCGACGATCCCGACGTGATCGCCGGCCAGGGCACGGTGGGCATGGAGATCCTGCGCCAGCACCCTGGCCCGATCGACGCCATCTTCGTGGCCATCGGCGGCGGCGGCCTGATCGCCGGCGTGGCCGCCTACATCAAGCAGTTGCGCCCCGAGATCAAGATCATCGGCGTGCAGACCGAGGACTCCGACGCCATGCTGCGCAGCGTGCGCGCCGGCCGGCGCGTGCAGTTGAACGACGTGGGGCTGTTCTCCGATGGCACCGCGGTCAAGCTGGTCGGCGCCGAGACCTTCAAGCTCACCCGCAAGTACGTCGATGATTTCGTGGTGGTCGACACAGACTCGATCTGCGCCGCCATCAAAGACGTGTTCCAGGACACCCGCAGCGTGCTGGAACCAGCCGGCGCCATGGCCGTGGCCGGCGCCAAGCAATACGCCGCCGAACACAAGCTCAAGGACAAGACGCTGGTCGCCATCGCCTGCGGCGCGAACATGAACTTCGACCGCCTGCGCTTCGTGGCCGAGCGCGCCGAGGTCGGCGAAATGCGCGAGGCGGTCTTCGCCGTCACCATGCCGGAGCAGCGCGGCAGCTTCCGCCGCTTCTGCGAACTGGTCGGAGAACGCAGTGTGACCGAGTTCAACTACCGCATTTCCGATTCGGACCGCGCCCACGTGTTCGTCGGCCTGCAGGTATCGTCGCCGGCCGAACCCGACAAGATCGCCAGCCACTTCCGCCGCCATGGCTTCGACACGCTCGATCTGACGCACGACGAAATGGCCAAGACCCACTTGCGCCACATGGTCGGTGGCCGGTCGGCGCAGGCGCGCGACGAACTGCTCTATCGCTTCGAGTTCCCGGAACGCCCGGGCGCGCTGATGCGTTTCCTGAACGCCATGAACCCGGACTGGAACATCAGCCTGTTCCATTACCGCAACCAGGGCGCCGACTATGGCCGCATCCTGATCGGCATCCAGGTGCCGGCGGCGGACAAGAAGCAATTCCGCGGCTTCGTCGCCGAGCTGGGCTATCCCCACTGGAACGAGACCGACAATCCAGCCTACAAGCTGTTTCTGTAGGCCAAAAAACCGAGAGGGCCTCCGCATGGAGGCCCTTCCCTTCTCTGCTCAGGACTCGCCCGACCGCAACCTGAAGGGGGGGTTCGCTGTCACTCGGCGGCTCACGGAGATGTGCCGCGCATTCAGCAAGGTGCGACCGGACCGATGCCCTCGCTTAGAAACGGTGACGCAGACCCACCGCGAACGCGGTGTCGCGCGCATCGTGCTGGAACGCGTAGTTGTCGCCGTAGGAGGCATACGCGTACAGATTGGTGCGCTTGGTGAAGTCGTACGTGTAACCCAGGCTGTAGACGTTGAACGTCGCGTCGTCGCCGGTCAGCTTGGCGTTGTTCGGCGTGGCGCGCTGCCAGGAGCCGAAGATGGCATGGCGGCCCAGCGGCACGGTGGCGCCGATCATGTAGGAATTGGCGCGGAAGCCGTCGGCCAGCTTGAACGTGCCCAGCTTCTGCATGCCGTCCGGCGTGGTGCCCATGTTCTGGCCGATGAACCAGCCGTCGCGGGTCTGGCTGAACGCCGCCGCCAGCTTCACGACCTCGAAATCGTAGGTGCCGCCAACGATGTATTCCTGGATGCGCGAACTCGACTTGCCGCCGATGTTGTCATTGGACGGATTGAAGCGGTCGTAGGCCGCGGCCAGATTCAGCGGACCGTTCAGGTATTGCGCGCCCACGGTCAGGACGCGGTTGTTGTTGCCCGTGGCGAAGCCGGTCTGGTGCTTTTCCTTGACGCCGTCCTCGACGGTGTCATCGGCGCTGAACGAGTAGCCCACGCCCACCTTGAAACCGCCCATGCTGGGGGTCTGGTACAGGACCATGTTGTCCAGGCGCATCGTGTTGGCGCTGCTGAACGTGGTGCCCAGGTTGGCGGTGTTGTAGCTGATGGAGAACGGGTCGATCGAGCCGAAGTACTTCGAGGCCAGGTTGGTCTGGCGACCGAATTCCAGGCGTCCCCACGAATCACTGTCCAGGCCCACGGTGGCCTGGCGGCCCCACAGGCGGCCATTCTGCAGTGATTGGCCGTTCATCGGGCCGAAACCGCCTTCCAGGTTGAACACGGCGCGCAGGCCGTCACCCAGGTCTTCCGTGCCGCGCAGCCCGAAGCGCGAGCCGCTGCTCACGCCCTGCACGCCGGCGATGCGGCTCTGCGACTGGCCCTTGAACTTCACTTGCTCGTAGCCGATACCGGCGTCGATCAACCCGTACAGCGTCACGGAATCAGCGGCATGCGCGGCGCCGGCAAAACCGGTCAGCAACGCGACAGCCAATAGCGTCTTCTTCATAAAAGTCCCCAAAATGGCGAAAGATAAAGGCATCCCGCAACCACGCGGCGGCATCGCCGCTGCCTGCGTGCCGCGACGACAAAGCGAGCGGCGTCTGCACTGAATCTAGTGTCTGCCTTGGAACAATTTGAAGTAACGCGGATTTCGAAGAACAACTTTCCATGGGCGGGATAATGCCCGCCGCCCAACCCGCCTCGGGCTTGGAAGCTGCGTATTAAGGCCTTGATATCAAATGCGAATTCTTGCTCATAATTCGGTTTCGCCGCGCGGTCGCCGGTCGTCGCACTCAAGCGGGATTGACATCACATGTTGTGTGGGCGGCACAGTCCATGCGGCATAAACACGACAACGAGACGAGGACGGACTCCGGACGGAGAGATAAAAAACCCCTTGGCGTGCAAGGGGCTTTGGTTTCGCGCCGAACGGTGAAGGCCGCGGGTCAACGGCCCTTGGGCGGGTAGTCCAGTTCACCGAAGGTGTATTCACCGCGGGCCTTGGCCTGCGCCAGTTCCTCGCGAACCTGCTCGCAGGTCTTGCCGGCCGTCTGGGTGGCCGCCGCGCGCGGCGGGTAATCCAATTCGCCGCTGGTGACCTGGCCGGCGGCCTTGGCGCTTTGCAGTTCCTGTTGGACCTGCTCACGCGTCATGCCCGTCTGTTGGGCGATGGCGGGCGGATAGTCCAATTCGCCGAACGTGACCTGCCCGGCGGCCTTGGCGGCCTGCAGTTCCTGTTGAACCTGTTCACGCGTCTTGCCATCGGCGTGGGCGGCGGACATACCCACCAGCGTTGCGGTAACCATGAGTGCGGTAGCTAGGGCTTTCATTGTGATGACTCCATCCTAAACCTGGCACACCGTCCGCCGCCAGGGCGGCGGCGGCAATGTGACAATTCGATTGCTGGGATGCAGTATCTGGCGATCAGGCCCTAGTAAAAACCCTTATTTTGGTGAACATATTTGCATGGACGGGACAATTGCAAAGCGTATCCCGTCCGCACGACTCGGGCACCGTGCAACAACCGCTCGCGCCCTCTGCCGCAGGGCCAGCCTGACATTCAGCGGCGCGCCAGCCCGGTAACGGAATGTGTGCGTCCCGTCCGGCGGAATAGTCGTTCATGGTGGCTAAATAGACATTTCCACTGGCGGGACAATATTTCCACTTATCATATGAACCTGCCAGAAATGGAATTTTGAGTTTGAGGGCACCATGGATATCCAGCTTAACGACATCGCGCTCTTCGTCGAGGTCGCCAAGCGCAAGAACTTCAGCCACGCCGCCGAAGCCTTGAATATTCCAACGTCCACGCTCTCGCGGCGCGTCAGTGAGCTGGAGCGCAGCGTCGGCATGCGCCTGCTGAATCGCAGCACCCGCAAAATCGACCTGACCGAGGCGGGCGCCATCTATTTCGAGCGTTGCCGGCACATAGTGGAAGAAGCCCGCATCGCCCACGACCAGTTGCTCGACATGGCGGTGCAACCCAAGGGCCGCCTGCGCATCTCGCTGCCCACCAGCCTGGCGCAACTGTTCCTGCCCGCCGTGATCCGCGAGTTCCGCGAACAGCACCCCGACATCGAATGTGATTTCGATCTGAGCATGCGGCCGATCGACCCGATCAGCAATCCCTTCGACCTGATTCTGCGTTTCGGGCAGCAGCCCGATTCCAGCCTCATTTCGCGCAAGATCGTGCTGATGGCGCACCAGTTGTATGCCTCGCCCGACTACCTGGCGCGCCATGGCGAGCCGCGGGTGCCGGCCGACCTGAGCCACCACGAATGCCTGCGCCCCACCATGCGCGACGAGTCATCCTTCTGGATGCTGCATTCGGGTGACAAGGTGGAGCGCGTGCAGGTGTCGGGCCGGCTGTCGGCCAACAATGTCGGCATGCTGGGACGCCTGGCCGGACAGGGCCTGGGCATCACGCCGCTGCTGGTGTTCGATGCGATGGAGCGAGCCATCAAGCAGACCGGTCTGGTGCGCGTGCTGCCCGACTGGAGCCTGACGCCCCTGCCCCTGTTCGCCCTGCTGCCATCGCGCATGCTGCCGGCCAAGACCAAGGCCTTCCTGGACTTCATCCAGCCACGGCTCTCGGACGCCTGAGGCGAATGGACGCCTGAATCGTCCGCCCGCGCCGGCCTCAGACCGACGCGCTATCGTATTGACAGACCGTGTAGAGCGGCGTGCCGGTGGCCGCGATCTTGGCGGAGCCGCCGAGTTCGGGCAGGTCGATGATGGCTGCCGCCTCGACCACGTTCGCGCCCAGGCGCTGCAGCAGCTTGATCGCCGCCAGCATCGTGCCGCCCGTGGCGATCAGGTCATCCACCAGCAGAACGCGCTGTCCGGTACGCACGGAATCGGTGTGCATCTCGACGGCCGCGTTGCCGTATTCGAGCGAGTATTCCTCGGCGACGGTGCGGTACGGCAGCTTGCCCTTCTTGCGCACCGGCACGAAACCCAGGTTGAGCTCATAGGCCAGCACGCTGCCAATGATGAAGCCGCGCGCGTCCACGCCGGCCACCAGATCCAGGCGCTGGCGCATGTAGCGGTAGACGAAAAGGTCGATCAGCACCCGGAACGCACGCGGGTCCTGCAACACCGGCGTGATGTCTCGAAAGATGACACCAGGTTGGGGCCAGTCAGGCACGCTGCGGATGGTGCGCCGGATGTACTCGGCGTTGTCGGTCTGCATGGAAGCTGGCCCTGGAGAATTGAAGCAAGGCGAACTATAACCGCGCAACCGCGCTTAAGCCAGGACCGCCACGGCTGAGGACACCTCATGCAACTGTCCGCCGCGCAAAGTGCAACAGCGGTCGACGGCGCCGGGCGGCAGCACGGCATGCGTGGCCAGGATGACGGTGCGTCCCCCCACCGCGTGTTCCAGGTCGGCGAAGAACGCCGCCTCGGCGGCCGCATCCAGACCCGCGGTCGGTTCATCCAGCACGATGACATCGGCCGGCGACAACAACGCCCGCGCCAGGCACAGGCGCCGCGCCTGCCCGGCGGACAGCAGGGAACCGGTTTCGCCGGCCCAGGTATCCAGCCCATCAGGCAACCCGCGCACGAATTCCCCGAGGCGGGCGGCGTCCAGCGCGCGCCACAACTCGGCGTCGCCGGCCTGCGGGTCGCCGATCAGCAGATTGGTGCGCAAGGTGCCCAGGAATACCGGGGCGTCCTGCGACAGCAACGCGATGCGTCGATGCCAGTCCGCCTGCGCACAGGCGCGGGCATCGATGCCCGCGTAGCGCACCTGGCCGTCCAGCGGATCCTCCAGCCGCAGCAGCAGATGCAGCAGCGTGGACTTGCCCGCGCCGCTCTCGCCCAGGATGGCGACCCGTTCTCCCGGCTCGACCCGCAGTTGCAGGTGATGCAGCACAGGCAGGGGCGTCTCGCCGGCCCGCGCCGGATAGGCGAAGGACACATCAACCAGTTCCAGCGCGCCGCGCGTCGGCAGCGGGCTGGGCACGGCGGGATCGCACATGTCCGGCTCGCGCTGCGCCACGTCGCGGATGCGCGCGGCGGCCGACAGCGCCGACCCCATGCGCGAGGCGCCGCGCATGATCGGGCCGGCCACTTCGAAGATGCCGATTACGGCCAGCAACAGTCCCACCAGCAACGGCCCGTGCAATACGCCGGCTTCGTAACGCGCCAGGCCGAACCACAGCAGCGCCAGCACCGATAGCCCGGCCGCCGCCTGCAGGAACCATTGCCCCCGCGCCGCGACCCGGGCCTGGCTGCCGCGGGCACGCGCGCTGGCCTCGCACAATTGGTCGAAATGCGCCTGGGTCTGCGACTGCGCATGCAGCGCGACCATGTCGGCGTGACCATCGACCGCGTCGAGCACGGCAGCACGCAGTCCGGCCGCGCTCTCCTGCGCGGCTACGCCAGGCTTGCGCGCGGCGCGCAGCAGCCACAGCGGCACCAGGACACAGACCGCCAGCAGCGCCAGCGCGAACACCAGGGCCGCCGCCGGCACCCAATAACCCAGCACGGCGGTCAACGCCGCGCCGGCCAGGATGGCCGTCGCCAGCGGCGCCAACACGAACAGGAACACGGTGTCGAGCGCATCGACGTCGCCTGTCATGCGCGCCACCAGGTCGCCACTGCGGTAACTCGCCAACTGGCGCGGCGTCAGGCGGATCAGCGCCGTGAAGACTGCCGCGCGCAGGTCGGCCAGCAGGCGCAGCGTGGCGGCATGCCCGACCACCCGGTCGGCATAACGCGACACGATGCGCAGGAACGACAGGCCGCGCACCAGCGCGGACGGCGCGAACAGATTGAAGGCGCCGCCCGCGCCGGCCAGCGCGGCGCCGGTCAGGAACCAGCCGGACACGCCCAGCAGGCCGACGCCCGCGGCCACCGTCGCCAGCGCGCAGAACAGCGCGAGCAACAAACCCGCCTTGCGGCGCGCATATAGCGGCAGGAGCAACAACAGGTTCTTCATACGTCTTTCACTTTTGCATCGGCGAGGCGCAGCACCCGCGCGAAACGCGCCGCGACCGCGGGCGAATGGGTGGCGAGCAGCAGCGTGCGGCCAGCGGCGAATGCCAGGATCTCGTCCAGCACTCGCGCCTGCGTGGCCTCGTCCAGGTGTGCCGTGGGCTCGTCCAGCAGGATCAACCCGGGATCGCGCAGGAACAGGCGCGCCAGCGCAACGCGCTGCGCCTGGCCGCCCGACAGGCCATGACCGCGGCTGCCCAGCGGCGTATCCAGCCCTTGCGGCAGCCCGGCGGCGAATTCGAGCACACAGGCGCGGCGAGCCGCATCATGCACCATCGCGTCGGTGGCATCGGGGCGTCCCAACCGGATGTTGTCCGCGATCGACCCCGCCAGCAGTTGCGGCCTCTGCCCGATCAGCGCCACGCGCGCGCGCAGATCGGCCTCGCTCCACTGGTCCAGCGGCACGCCATCGAGGCGAATGTCGCCGTCGCCCCGGCGCAGGCGCGCGATGGCCTCGATCAGCGTGGACTTGCCGATACCGCTCGGCCCCATCAAGGCCGCGTGCTCGCCCGGGGCCAGCGCCAACGCCGCCGCGGACAGCACCGGCAAGGGCCGCCCGGGCGCCGTCATGGTCAGCCCCGCCACCGTCAGGCCGGCGGCGCCCGATACCGGCGCCATCGGCCCATCCTGGCGCGATTCGACGGCTTCCCCCTGCGGCAGCCCATCGAACAGCGTGGCGATCTGCGACACCGCGGCCAGCGCCGTGGCGCGGTCGTGGTAGTGCGCGGCAAACTGGCGCAAGGGCGCGTAGACCTCGGGCGCCATCAGCAGACAGAACAGGCCGGCCTGCAGCGTGAACGGCGACCAGCGCAGGTCGAGGAACCCCAGGTAGCTCAGGCCGATGTAGACGGCCACGCCCGCCACGCCCAGCGCGGCGAAGAATTCCAGCACCGCCGACGACAGGAAGGCGATCCGCAGCACGGACATGGTGCGCTGGCGCAGCGCATCGCTGGCGGCGGCGACGGAAGCCGCCTCGGCTTCGGCGCGGCCATACAGCTTCAGGGTGGACAGGCCGCGCAGGCGGTCGGCGAAGAATCCCGACAGCCGCGCGAAAGCCCGCAGATGACGCCGGCTGGCGCCTTGCGCGCCCCAGCCGACCAGCGCCATGAACAGCGGAATCAGCGGCGCGGTGATCAACAGCACCAGCCCCGCGATCACATCCACCGGCAGCAACAGGACCGCAAACGCCACCGGCAGCAGCGCCGCCGCGGCCATGGCCGGCAGATACTTGGAGAAGAATCCGTCGAGCGCCTCGACCTGGTCCACCAGCGCGCTGGCGATCTCGCCCGAGGCCTGCCGGCGGCTCCAGTCAGGTCCTTTGCGCAGCAGGCGCGCGAACAGCGCCTGGCGCACGTGACGCTTGATACGCTCGGCGGCATCGGCCCCGGCGCGCTCGCCCGCCCAGGTGATGCAGGCGCGCGCCAGCATCAGCGCGGCGATGGCCAGGATCTGGCCGAGCAGTTCCAGGCGCGGCGCCTGCCGCACGACGGCGGCATCCAGCACGCTGGCCAGCAGCCAGGCCTGAACCACCAGCAACGCGCCGGACACCAGCGGCGCCGCGCCCGCCAGGATGAGCGGCAGCCGGGCCGCCCCGGCCAGCGCCATCAGCCAGCGCGATTGCTCGCGGGGCGGCTTGCGCAGGGTGGCCGAGGGGTCATGCTCGAGGCTGCTGGCGCGGCCGCTCACTCGTCGTTACGGCTGGCGCGCGGGTCATGCGAGTGACCTTCGCGCAGCTCGAACCACATTGCGTTGAGGATGGCGAACGCACACGCCAATCCCAGGCCGAGTACCCATGAGAAATACCACATGGTGAAGGCTCCTTGTCAGTACGAATTGGGCGTGTCGCCCACGGATGCATGCGTCACCTTGCCGCGCATGACGCGATACACCCAGGCGGTGTAGAGCGTCACGATCGGCAGGAACACCACCACCGCGATCACCATGATCCACAGCGTCATGTGGCTGGACGAGGCGTCCCAGACCGTCAGGCCGGCTTTCGGGTTGGTCGACGACGGCATCAGGAACGGGAACAGCGAGAAGCCGACCGTCAGGATGACGCCGCTGATCGAAACGGCCGAGGCCAGGAACGACAACACGTTGGCGCGCAACGTCAGCAACAGCAGCACCAGCACGGCGCCCGCCACGCCCAGCGCGGGCGCGATCCACATCAGCGGCCACTTGGCGTAGTTGGCCATCCAGGCGCCGGCCTGCACCGCGACCGTCTTGAGCATCGGATCCGAAGGACCTTGCATGTCCACCGCGCTGGTGATGGCATGGCCGCTGAGCGACTTCACCCAGAAGCCCCCGGCGACGAACAACACCAGCGTCAGCAACGCGCACAGGCGGCCCCAGTTGCGGGCTCGCGACGACACGGGGTCCTCGGTGCGCCAGGCCAGCAGCACCGCGCCGTGCATCGCCAGCATCACCACGCTCAGCACGCCGCACAGCAGCGCGAACGGCGTGAACAGTTGGTAGAAGTGACCCTGGTACACCATGCGCAGCGCGTTTTCGTCGAAGGTGAACGGCACGCCGAGGATGATGTTGCCCACGGCCACGCCGAACACCAGCGAGGCCACCACGCCGGAGAAGCACAGCACGCCGTCCCAGCTATTGCGCCAGCGGGTGCCTTCCATCTTGCTGCGGTACTTGAAGCCGACGGGACGCAGGATCAGCGCGATCAGCGCCAGCATCATCGCCAGGTAGAAGCCCGAGAACGAGGCGGCGTACAACAGCGGCCAGGCGGCAAAGATCGCGCCGCCCGCGGTGATCAGCCACACCTGGTTGCCTTCCCACACGGGGCCGACCACGTTGATCACCACGCGGCGTTCGGCATCGGTCTTGGCGACCACCGGCAGCAGCGCCGCCACGCCCAGGTCGAAGCCGTCCATCACGGCGAAGCCGATCAGCAGCGCGCCCAGCAGCACCCACCAGACCACCCGCAAGGTGGCGTAGTCGAAAGGAATAAGGGTATCCATTGTTTCTCTCCCCTTAAGCGCGCACGGCGGCGTGGACGGGATCGGCGGCGGCGCTGGCCGGGACCGGCGCGTCGGATTTCGGGCCCTTGCGCACGGCGTGCAGCATGACCTTCACGCCGATGATCAGCAGCACGGTGTACAGCACCAGGAAGATCGTCAGGCTGATGGCCAGGTCGGCGATCGTGAGGCCGGACGCCGCGTAATACGTGGGCAGCACGCCTTCGATCACCCATGGCTGGCGGCCGTACTCGGCCACGAACCAGCCGCTCTCGATGGCGATCCAGGGCATGGGCAGGCTCCACAGCGCCACCTTCAGCAGGCCGCGGCGGCTGTCCAGGCGACCGCGCGAGGCCAGCCAGAATGCCACGCCGAAGAACAGGATCAGGTACATGCCCACGGCCACCATGATGCGGAACGCCCAGAACAGCGGCGCCACGTTCGGCACGGTATCCACCGCGGCCTTCTTGATGTCCTCTTCGGTGACCTTGCTCATGTCGGTCTGGTAGCGTTTGACCAGCAACGCGTAGCCGAGATCGGGCCAGGTGCGGTCGAACACCATGCGGGCGTCGACGTCCTTGGGATTGGCGCGGATCTTCTGCAGGGCGTCGTACGCCACCATGCCGTCGCGGATGCGATTCTCGGCGCGCAGGATCAGGTCGTTGATGCCCAGCAGCGGGGTCGTCAGCGAGCGCGTGCCGATGAGGCCCATGACGTAGGGAATCTCGATGGCGAAGTCGTTCTTGCGTTCGGCCTGGTTGGGCAGCGCGATCAGGTTGAAGGACGCGGGCGCCGGCTCGGTGTGCCACATGGATTCCATGGCCGCGATCTTCATCTTCTGGTGTTCGGTGGTGAGATAACCGCTCTCGTCACCCAGCACGACGACCGACAGCGCCGAGGCCAGGCCGAAGCTGGCGGCGACCGCCATCGAGCGCTTGGCCAGGTCGGTGTGGCGGCCCTTGAGCAGGTACCAGGCGCTGATCGACATGACGAACATGGCGCCCGCCACGTAGCCCGCGCTGACCGTGTGCACGAACTTGGCCTGGGCCACCGGGTTGAAGATCACCGCGGCGAAGTCGGTCATTTCCATGCGCATGGTGTCGGGGTTGAACACCGCGCCCACCGGGTTCTGCATCCAGCCGTTGGCGATCAGGATCCAGAGCGCCGAGAAGTTGGTGCCGAATGCCACCAGCCAGGTCACCACCAGGTGGCTGACCTTGGACATGCGGTTCCAGCCGAAGAAGAACAGGCCGACGAAGGTGGCTTCCAGGAAGAAGGCCATCAGCCCTTCGAGCGCCAGCGGCGCGCCGAAGATGTCGCCCACGTAGTGGCTGTAGTACGACCAGTTCATGCCGAACTGGAACTCCATGACCACGCCCGTGGCCACGCCCAGCGCGAAGTTGATGCCGAACAGGGTGCCCCAGAACATCGTCATCCGCTTCCAGATGGGGCGGCCAGTCATGACGTACACGCTTTCCATGATGGCCAGGATGAACGACAGGCCGAGCGTGAGGGGGACGAAGAGGAAGTGGTACAGCGCGGTCGCGGCAAACTGGAATCGCGACAGGTTGACGACGTCGAGATCAATCATTGGGGCGCTCCCATGCAGGTGAGTAGCCACAGCAACCGGCATGGTTCCCAGGCCGTCTCTGGCGCCATGATAAGGGCGTTGTATACAGCTTCATAGAGGTTTCCTGAAAAAATCGGGGCGGATCAGCGATCAGCCTTTGCCCCGCAACTTGCCGGCGAAGCCCAGCACTTTCTGCACTTTCGAACCCAGCTTCATCAGGTTCTGCAGAGTCTCCGGCGGCAGACGTTGAACCTCATCGAACCACCCGGTGGACAGTTCGATGAGCTCCAGCATTTCGGTCATGCGTTGCTGCGCGTAGGCACCGTCCGGTCCCGTGGGGGGCTCCAGCAGGGTGTCTCGCAGCAGGGTGAGGGTGGGATCGATTTCGCGCTTGCGCTTCTCTTCCATCAGGATGCGGAAGATCTCCCAGACATCCTTGGGCGTCTCGAAGTAGTCGCGGCGGTCGCCGACCTGGTGCACCAGCTTCACCAGGCGCCAGGACTGCAGCTCCTTCAGGCCCAGGCTGACGTTCGAACGGGAAAAGCCCAGCGTTTCGGCGATGTCGTCGGCATGCAGGGGCTGGGGCGCCAGGAACAGCAAGGCGTAGATCTGGCCGACGGTGCGGTTCACGCCCCAACGGCTGCCCATTTCGCCAAAGTGCAGGACGAAACGTTCGTTTTGAGGGGTGAGCACCATGATCCATCCAGGCCGGCAAATGCGATGACGGCATACATAAATAGTTACGCCGTTTTCAGAGATTCCTGAAATTATCGAACAAACTGTGCGAAAACACAAACCACACCGATGACAGGGGTATAGCCGCAAGGGATGACAATTCTGTCGTTCCGCCCCCGAAATCAGTCGCAATCTGTGGTGGACGCGCCACGAAAAAAAGCCACCCGCCGGTTGGCGGGTGGCTGCGAATCAAGGGGAAATCCAGGGCGCCGCCCCCGGCGCGCGGGGCGGATGGGCGGGTCAGCCGGCCTTGACGGTGACGGCGGCCGACACGCGCTTGGCCTTGGCGCGCGCGGCGGCCACATCCTCGGCGATCGCCAGGCCCACGCCCATGCGGCGCTTGACGAAGGACTCGGGCTTGCCAAACAGACGGATGTCGGTGCCCGGCTCTGCCAGCGCCTGCGCCACGTTGTGGAACGACACGGCCTTGGCCTCGACGCCGCCATAGATGACGCTGCTCGCGCCAGGCTGGCGCAGCGAGGTGTCCACCGGCAGGCCGAGCAGGGCGCGGGCGTGCAGTTCGAATTCGTTCTGCGCCTGGGTAATCATGGTGACCATGCCGGTGTCATGCGGGCGCGGGCTCACTTCCGAGAACCACACCTGGTCGCCGGCCACGAACAGTTCGACGCCGAAAATTCCAAGGCCGCCCAGCTCGGCCGTCACGGCAAGGGCGATCTCGCGGGCACGCTCCAGCGCCGCGGGCGACATGGGATGGGGTTGCCAGCTCTCGACGTAGTCGCCGTCGACCTGCTTGTGGCCGATCGGCTCGCAGTAGCGGGTCTCGACCTGGCCGTCGGCGCCGCGGGCGCGCACGGTCAGCAGCGTGATTTCGTAATCGAAGCGGATGAAGCCCTCGACGATGGCGCGGCCGCCGCCCACCCGGCCGCCCTCCTGGGCGTAGCGCCAGGCGGCGCCCAGGTCCTCGGCGCCCTTGATCACGGACTGGCCCTTGCCCGACGAGGACATGACCGGCTTGATGACGCAGGGATAGCCGATGCCACCGTCGATGGCCCGGCGCAATTCGTCTTCCGTATCGACGAAGGCGTAGGGCGAGGTGGGCAGGCCCAGGGTCTCGGCCGCCAGGCGGCGGATGCCCTCGCGGTTCATGGTCAGTTGCGCCGCCCGGGCGGTCGGGGTGACCCGCGCCACGCCGGCCGCTTCCAGATCCACCAGCAAATTGGTGGCAATGGCCTCGATTTCGGGGACAATAACGTGCGGTTGCTCTTGCCGGATGATTTTTTCCAGGGCTTCAGGGTCCGTCATCGACACCACATGGGCGCGATGCGCCACCTGGTGGCCCGGCGCGTCGGCATACCGGTCCACCGCG
Organism: Achromobacter sp. CF-sbj1-Ac2-l; assembly: GCF_052698165.1. NCBI lineage: Bacteria > Pseudomonadati > Pseudomonadota > Betaproteobacteria > Burkholderiales > Alcaligenaceae > Achromobacter > Achromobacter sp. CF-sbj1-Ac2-l. The sequence goes on from NZ_CP199855.1 coordinate 5,920,959, forward strand.
ATGACTTCCACGCCCAGCCGCTGCAGAGCGATGATGACCTCTTTGCCCAACTCGCCCGAGCCGAGCAGCATGACTCGGGTGGCCAGGGGGGACAGGGGCGTGCCAAGGACGGGGCTGGGAATGCTGGACATGAGCGGGCCTGGAAAGGAAAGATTGATAGCCGGATAAAAGAGTCGCCAGGATGCCATACCCCCCTCCCAGGGGCAAACCCGCAACCTGATATTAAAATCCCCTGATGACCGATCATCCCACCACAACGTCCGAGACCGCGCTGGCATCTGCGCGCAGGACGCTGCAAATCGAAAGCCAGGGCATCCTGGACCTGTCCGCGCGGCTGGACGACAGCTTCGCGCGGGTCGTCGCCATGCTGCTGGCCTGCCGTGGGCGCGTGGTCGTCAGCGGCATCGGCAAGACCGGCCACATCGCCCGCAAGATCGCCGCCACCTTCGCCTCCACCGGCACGCCCGCCTTCTTCGTGCACGCCGCCGAAGCGGTGCACGGCGACCTGGGCATGATCACCCGCGACGACGTCCTGATCGCCATTTCGTATTCCGGGTCGGGCCAGGAGCTGCTCACCATCCTGCCGGTGGTGCGCCGCATGGGCGCCAGCCTGGTGGCCATTACCGGCAATCCGCAGTCCGAGCTGGCGCGGCTCGCCGACGTCCACCTGGACGCCAGCGTGTCCCAGGAAGCCTGCCCGCTGAACCTGGCGCCGACCGCCAGCACCACCACGGCCCTGGCCCTGGGCGATGCGCTGGCCGTGGCCTGTCTGGAGGCGCGCGGGTTCGGGCCCCGGGATTTCGCCCGCTCGCATCCGGGCGGCGCGCTCGGCCGGCGCCTGCTGACCCACGTGCGCAACGTCATGCGCCAGGGCGACGCCCTGCCCGTCGTGGCGCAGGGCACGCCGGTCTCGCAGGCGCTCGAAGTCATGTCGGCCAAGGGGATGGGCATGACCGTGGTGAGCGATGCGCAGCACCGCCCGGTCGGCATCTTCACCGACGGCGACCTGCGCCGCCTGATCGCACGCTACGGCGACATCCGCAGCCTGAACGTCGAAGCCGGCATGACGCGCTCGCCGCGCAGCATCAACCCGGACGCGCTGGCCGTCGAGGCCGCGCGCCAGATGGACGAACTGCGGCTCAATCACATGCTGGTGCTGGACGCCGATGGCGCCCTGCTCGGCGCCTTGCACATGCACGACCTGATGGCCGCCAAAGTGGTATGACTATGACTCTCCCCCCTTCGATCACCCACCCCGCCGAAGCCCTGGTCCTGGCCCGTATCGCGCCAGCGGTGCGCGAACGCGCCGCCGCCGTGCGCCTGATGGTCTTCGACGTGGACGGCGTGCTGACCGACGGCGGCCTGTATTACGGCGAGACCGGCGAAGTCCAGAAGCGCTTCAACGCCCTGGATGGCCATGGCCTGCGCCTGCTGATGGAAGGCGGCCTGAAGGTGGCGCTGATGACTGGCCGCTCCGGCCCGATCGTGGCGCGCCGCGCCGCCGAGCTGGGAATTTCCGAGATCATGCAGGGCGTGCGCGACAAAGGCGCCGCGCTGGCCGAACTTGCGCAGCGCAGCGCGGTCCAACTGAACCAGACCGGCTACATGGGCGATGACATCATCGACCTGCCGGCCATGCAACGCGCCGGCTTCGCCGCCAGCGTGCCGAATGCGCCGGGCTACGTCAGCCAGGCGGCCCACTGGATCGCAACGCAAGCGGGCGGCAACGGCGCGGTGCGCGAATGTTGCGACCTGCTGCTGGCCTCCCAGGGCCGGCTGGGCGGATTCCTGGCGGCGCCGGGACTGCTCGGTCCTGGCGCCATCCAGTAAGCGCCCCTATCACGCCCCGCAGACCTGATGAAAGATCGTTTCCCTTCCCTGATCGCGCTGTTCCTGCTGCTGGTGCTCGTCGCCAGCACGTACTGGGCCGCCGACTACGCGCAGCGGGCCATCCAGACGGACCCGCCGCGCCGCGTCACGCACGAAATGGACGCCTGGTCGCGTAATTTCGTGATGCTGCGCACCGACCCCACCGGGCGACCCATCAATCGGCTCGAGGGCGATTACGCCGAACATTTCCCGGACGACGATTCGTATCACATCACCCAGCCGCGCGCCATCGGCCAGCGCGAAGCCAGTCCGATCACCGTGGGCGTGTCCAAGACGGCCGTCATGGAACAGGGCGGCAAGCGCATCGTCATGAACGGCGACGCGCACGTGCACCGCCAGCCGGACGCCAACAACGACGTCCTGGACGTGCGCAGCCAGCAACTGATCCTGCTGCCGGACGACGACGTGGTCTACACCGACCTGCCCGCGGAAGTCATCAAGGGCCGCTCGCGCATGAACGGCAAGGGCATGCACTACAACAACAAGACACGCCAATTGCAGGTATCGGCGTCCACCGACGTGGAAATCGCCGGCACGGAAAACAAATCGCGCCGCCCGGCCGAGACGCCTGCCAACACCACTGACCCGAAGAAACCATGACCGACTTCCGGATTCGCATTGCCCCCACCACGCGCCTGCTGGGCGCGATGCTGCTGATGGCATCGGCGGTAGCGCCGGCGCTCGCGGCCGACCCCAAGCCGGCCGCCGCCGGCGCGAGCAAGACCGCGCCCGCCGAGGAACCCACCACCACGATCCTGTCGGACACGCTGCACTACGACGACGTGAAGAAACAAAGCGTGTTCACCGGCAACGTCAACATGACGCGTGGCCTGATGACGCTCACCTCCGACAACCTGGAAATGCGCGAGGACGCCGCTGGCAACCAGTACGGCACCGCCACCGCGAACAAGGGCAAGGTCGTCACCATCCGCCAGGAACGTCCCGAGACCTTCGAACTGATCGAGGGCAAGGGCCTGCGCGCCGAATACGACGGCACCAAGAGCACCTTCGACCTGATCGGCCAGGCGGTGGTGGTGCGCTATGTCTGCGGCAAACCGTTTGACACGATTCGCGGCGACCGGGTGCGCTACAACGAGAAAAGCGGCACCTACGAAGCCCAGGGCGGCCCGAACTCCTCGGCGGCTGGCGGCCGGGTCCGTTCCGTGGCCGAGCCGCGCGCCAAGTCGGACGCCGCGGTGGCCGAGTGCCGCAAGCAGCAGGAATCGAAGAAGGGGCGCTGACAGCGCCTCCCATGTCACCCATACGCAGCCACGATGAACCAACCTTCAGTGCAGACTCCCGTGACCTCCGCCCCTTCGGGCGTCAAGCAGGGCAGCCTGCGCGCAACCGGCTTGCGCAAGACCTACAACGGCCGCACCGTGGTGCAGGACGTGTCCCTGTCCGTCTCCAGCGGCGAAGTGGTGGGCCTGCTTGGCCCCAACGGCGCCGGCAAGACCACCAGCTTCTACATGATCGTGGGCCTGGTGCCGGCCGACGCCGGCCGTATCGAGATCGACGGCTCGGTCATCACCGCGATGCCGATCCACAAGCGCGCGCGCATGGGACTGTCGTACCTGCCCCAGGACGCCTCGGTGTTCCGCCGCCTGACGGTCGAGCAGAACATCCGCGCGGTGCTCGAACTGCAGATCGGGCCGGACGGCCGCACGCTGTCCACGCCCAAGATCAATGAACAGATGGAACTGCTGCTCGAAGAGCTGCAGATCGGCCACATCCGCAGCAACGCCGCCATTTCGCTGTCGGGCGGCGAGCGCCGCCGCGTCGAAATCGCGCGCGCGCTGGCCACCAGTCCGCGCTTCATCCTGCTGGACGAGCCGTTCGCCGGCGTGGACCCGATCGCCGTGATCGAGATCCAGCGCATCGTGCGCTTCCTGAAGGGTCGCGGCATCGGCGTGCTGATCACCGACCACAACGTGCGCGAAACACTGGGCATCTGCGACCGCGCCTACATCATCAGCGAAGGCAAGGTGCTGACCGACGGTCATCCCGACGAAATCGTCGGCGATCCGGCCGTTCGCCGCGTCTACCTGGGCGAACACTTCCGCATGTAACACCTCCATTGGGGAAAATCCCAGGGTCCGTGACGGCCCCTGGGGCACGCCCCTGGGCGGGCGCAATGAAAATGCCATGAACTTGCGTTAGGTCAGCTTGTTTTATCGGCCCGAGTCTATACACTAGTATCAAACGAACCCCTCAAACAAGGAGAACGCCTAACGACCCCACCGCGCCTTCCGCGCACCATTTTTTCCTCTTTTAGAAGGAGAGCACACTATGAACCTGAGCATCTGCGGTCGTCACCTCGACGTCACCCCGGCCATCCGGGAATATGTCATGAACAAACTGGCGCGAGTGCTGCGGCATTTCGATCACGTCATCGATACCCAGGTCATGCTCTCAGTAGAGCCCCTGCGGCACAGAGCCGAAATCACCATGCGTCTTAGTGGCAAGGACATTCATTGTGAAGCAACCGATGAAAACCTCTACGCCGCGATCGACCTTCTTGCTGACAAAGTCGACCGTCAGGTCATCAAGCACAAGGACAAGGTGCGAAGTCACACGGCAGAGTCCGTGAAGCGGCAAGCGGCGAACCTTTCGCCAACCCAGTAATACCGCGCTTCATGATTCGCTCGCCGTGCGAGCCAAGCTAAACAGCGATTCCTGAATCCTGCCTAAGTCCCGGTGTCCCGCTAGACGTCCCGTCCAGCCGGGGCATCGGCAAACTCCCCCCGCCTTCTTTGTCCCCCATTCTCCGGCACAGGCCGGCGAACCGCATTCCCTCCCCTGAAAACCCGATCAAGGCATCCACGCCATACCGTGCTGGTATACCCACCTGCGCACGAAGAATGCCCACAACCCGGCGCTATCGGTCTATGCTGTCGCTCTCGTGCCGAGACCGGCGGCCTGATCCAGGAGGGTGCGGACCGCGGCGCGAGCGCCTCCCACCGGAGTTTTTTGCAGTGCGTCATATAACCCTATAATGACCTGATGAATCATTTGTCGCGCATCCTTCCCGCCGGCAACGTCGTCCTCGATATGCTCGCCACGAGCAAGAAGCGCGCGTTCGAACAGGCTGGCCTTCTCTTTGAAAACAACCACGGCTTGGCACGCGCGCTCGTGTTCGACAGCCTGTTTGCGCGGGAGCGTCTGGGCTCGACCGCGCTCGGCCAGGGCGTCGCCGTGCCGCACGGCCGCGTGAAGGGACTGGAGCAGGCGCTTGCCGCCTTCATCCGCCTGGCGCAGCCCATCACGTTCGACGCCCCCGACGGACAGCCCGTATCGATGCTGCTTTGTCTGCTGGTGCCCGAAACCGCCACGCAGCAGCACCTGGATATCCTGGCGGAACTGGCGCAGCTCATGTCCAACAAGGCGCTGCGCGAAGCGCTGGCCACCGAGACCGATCCGGCCGTCGTCCACAAGATGCTCACCACCGGCCAACTCTGACCCCTCGCGGAAACGCTGCCATGCTCACGGTGCAGGAACTCGTCGACGACAACGCCGACAAAATCCCCTTCAACTGGATTTCCGGCCAAGGGGCCGCGGACCGCGCGATTCCCGATGACGGCATGGCGGCCGCCGACCTGGTGGGCCACCTGAACCTGATCCACCCGTCGCGCATCCAGGTGTTCGGCCAGGAAGAGCTGGCGTACTACACCCGCTTCGACCTGCGCCGCCGCATGCATCACATGGACGAGCTGCTGATCGGCGGCGTGCCCGCCATCCTGCTGGCCGACGGCCTGACGCCGCCGCAGGACCTGGTGGACCAGTGCGACCAGCACCAGGTGCCTTTGCTGTCCACTCCGGTGGCGGCCGCGCAGTTGATCGACCTGCTGCGCATCTACCTGGGCAAGAAACTCGCGCCCACCACCACCGTGCACGGCGTGTTCCTGGACGTGCTGGGCCTGGGCGTCCTGATCACCGGCGAATCCGGCCTGGGCAAGAGCGAACTGGCGCTGGAACTGATCTCGCGCGGCCACGGGCTGGTGGCCGACGACGCGGTCGAATTCTCGCGCACCGCGCCCAACATGATCGAAGGCCACTGCCCGCAACTGCTGCAGAACCTGCTGGAAGTGCGCGGCCTGGGCCTGCTCGACATCCGCACCATCTTCGGCGAGACCTCGGTGCGTCGCAAGATGCGCCTGAAGCTGATCGTGCACCTGGTGCGCGCCACCGCGCAGGACAAGTTCGAACGCCTGCCGCTGCAGGACATCACCCAGGACATGCTGGGCCTGCCGGTGCGCAAGGTCATGCTGCAGGTGGCAGCCGGCCGCAACCTGGCGGTGCTGGTCGAAGCCGCGGTGCGCAACACCATCCTCAAGCTTCGCGGCATCGACACCCTGGGCGAATTCATGGAACGCCAGGCCATGGCGATCCTGCAAAGCAGCAAGTAAACGCGCGTTACCGCGCGGAACCGTGAGCCTGTACGAGAAACTCGCCAACGAGATCGCCAGGTCGATCCGCGACGGTGTGCTGCGCGTGGGCGACAAACTGCCGTCGGTGCGCGAGGCCTGCGCCAGCCGCGGCGTCAGTCCGTCGACGGTATTCCAGGCCTACTACCTGCTGGAAGCGCGCGGTCTGATCCGCGCCCGTCCCCGTTCCGGCTACTACGTCAACGCGCGCGGCGACAGCCTGCCCCCAGAACCCGACACTTCCTGTCCCGACGGCGAATCGACCGAACTCGCGATCAGCGAGCGCATCTTCGACATCCTGGACTCGGTGCGCAACCGCGATGTCACCCCGCTGGGTTCGGCCTTCCCTTCCCCTCTGCTGTTCCCGCTGCCGCGGCTGGCCCAGGCCATGTCGGCACATCTCAAGCGCCAGGACCCGCTGGACACGATGGAAGACCTGTCGCCCGGCAATCCCGGCCTGCGCCGACAGATCGCGCTGCGTTACCTGATCGCCGGCATCAACGTGCCGGCCAGCGATATCGTCGTCACCAACGGCGCGCTGGAAGCGCTCAACCTTTGCCTGCAGGCGGTGACGCGGCCGGGCGACACGGTCATTGTCGAGGCCCCCACCTTCTACGGGGCGCTGCAGGCGCTGGAACGCCACGGCCTGAAGGCGCTGGAAGTGCCCACGCATCCGCGCACCGGCGTCGACCTGGGCGCGATTGAAACCGCGATCCAGCGCCACGCGCCCACGGCCTGCTGGCTGATGACGCAGTTCCAGAATCCGCTGGGCAGCCTGATGCCCGAAGAAAAGAAACGGCAACTGGTGGAACTGCTTGCGCGCCACCAGATCCCGCTGATCGAGGACGACGTCTACGGCGAGCTGTATTTCGGCGCGACGCGGCCGGTGCCCGCCAAGGCCTTCGACAAGCAGGGGCTGGTGCTGCACTGCTCGTCGTTCTCAAAATGCCTGGCGCCGGGTTACCGCATCGGCTGGGCCAGCGCTGGACGCTACGCGCAACGCGTGCAGCGCCTGAAGCTGTCGTCCACGCTGTCGGCGTCGAGTCCGGCGCAGGGCGCCATCGCCGAATACCTGGAACAAGGCGGCTACGACCGCCACCTGCGCCGCCTGCGCGAAACGCTGCAGGCGCAGCAGGACCTGATGGCCAATGCGATCGCGCGCGAGTTTCCCGCGGGCACTCGCGTGACCCGGCCGCAAGGCGGCTTTTTCCTTTGGCTGGAAATGCCGGCGGCGGTCGATGCGCTGGCGCTGCACCGGCAGGCGTTGGCGCGCGGCATCAGCGTGGCACCCGGCCCGATCTTCTCGGCGAGCGGCCAGTTCGGCAATGCGCTGCGGCTGAACTACGGCCACCCGTGGGACGACGCCAAGGCCGATGCCATCCGCTCCCTGGGAGAGATGGCGCGCGCGGCCTGCCAACTGGCCGCGCGGCCGTCCTGATCAGTTGCGGGTCGAGGCGGCGCGGGCGCGCTTGACCTCGAGGGGCGTCACGCCGCCGGCCTCGTTGCCCCAGCTATTGCGGATGTAGGACACCAGCATCGCGACGTCGTTGTCGTTGAGCAGTTGGCCGAAGGGCGGCATGCCATGCGGCCGCGGATTGGCCGCGGTGGCGGGCGCGAAGCCGCCGTCCAGCACGATGCGGATCGCATTGACGGGCGACGGCGCGGTCACCGTCGGATTGCCAGCCAGCGCGGGCCAGGCGCCCGCGCTGCCTTCGCCTTGCGGCTGGTGGCATTGCGCGCATTGCTGGCGGTAGATCTTGCCGCCCAGTTCCATGGCCGCCGGGGAAACCGGCACGGCGGGCCGCGATGAGGCCACGGGCGTGGCCGGCAACGACTTGAGATACACGCCCATTGCGAGCGCATCTTCCTCGGTCAGGTGCTGGGTGCTGCCCAGCACCACCTCGGCCATCGGACCGCTGGCGCTGGAGTGCGCCGCCATGCCGGTGCGCAGCAACGCCGCGATGTCTTCGGCCGACCAGCGCCCCAGGCCCGCCTGCGGATCATTGGTCAGCGGCGGCGCGTACCAGTCCAGCATCGGGATAAGGCCGCCGGCCAGGCCATCGGCCGCGCGCGTCGCGCCCAGGCTGTTGCGCGGCGCGTGGCAGGCGGCGCAATGGCCCAGGCCTTCGACCAGGTAGCGGCCGCGGTTCCACTGCGTCGACTGGCCCGGATCGGCTTCCTGCACGCCCGGCCGGAAATACAGGGCGCGCCAGGCGGCCAGCAGCAGGCGTTGGTCATACGGGAAATCGAGATCCGGCGCGCGGCTGGGTTGGCTCACCGGCGTGATCGTGCGCAGATAGGCGAACAGCGCATCGGCGTCGGCCCGCGTCACGCGGGTGTACTCGGTGTACGGAAAGGCTGGATACAGCAGCGTGCCGTCACGCGACTTGCCGTTATGCAGCGCCTGCCAGAAATCGTCCGCGCTCCAGGCGCCGATGCCGGTCTTCTCGTCCGGCGTGATGTTGGGACCGTAGATCGTGCCGAACGGGGTCGGAATGGGCGTGCCGCCCGCATAGGCCTGGCCGCCACGCGCGGTGTGGCAGGCCATGCAATTGCCGGCCAGCGCCAGATAACGTCCGCGTTCGAGGCGCTGCTGCGGATCGGCGGGCGCCGCGGCAGCGCCGGTGCTGGCGTCGTCGCGCGTGCCGAGCCAGTAGAGGGCGCCCACCGCGATCACGGCCAGCGCCAGCAGGGTGCCAAGGATTCGCTTCATCAGTTTCATCCGGCAATCCTTCAACGTTGCGCCTGGCTGCCACACTCGGCAGGCAGCCGCAGGGCCCCGGCGGGCTCGGGCGCATAGGTGTCGGCCACCGGCTGCGACGACAGCCATGCCGCCAGCGCGCCGATGTCTTCAGGCGTGAGCTTGCCGGCGATATCCGCCATGCAGTCCGGCGCGGCGGCGCGGCGCAGGCCGTTCTTCCAACTGCCGATCTGCGAGCCGACGTAATCGCGCGGCAGGCCCAGCAGGCCGGGGATGGCCGGCAGCGCCCCGCCCAGCGAGGCGCCATGGCAGGCGGCACAGGCCGGCAGGCCGCGGGCGGCGTCGCCCGACAGCGCCAGCTTGCGGCCGGCCTCGAGCGTGGCGGCCGACACTTCCACGCGCACCGGCGGCGGATACGGCACATGCTGTGCCGAGAAATAGGCGGCCATTTCGTGCAGGTAGGCGTCGGGCAGGCCCGCCAGCAGGTGCGCCATGGGGCGGTACTGGCGCCGGTCGTCGCGGAAGTTCAGCAACTGGTGGTAGAGGTATTCCTGCGGCTTGCCGGCCAGGCGCGGGTAGTAACCGTCGGCGCCGGCGCGGCCCTGTTCGCCATGACAGGCCGTACAGGCCGCCACCCGCGCCGCCATGGTGCCCGGCTGCAGCACCTGGGGGGTGTCCTGGGCCAGCGCGGGCGCTGCCGAAAAGGCAACAACGACGGCGGCCAGAAGGCGGGATTTTGCCCAAAACCGCGGCAGTGAAACACTACGAAAGGAAATGAGGGCTAACATCTAGGGCCAGTTAACACTAAGTCGAATTCCAACCCCGAAGGCGCATGGCGGCGGGGCGCGTAGATGAATCGGTCGTGTGCGGGTGCCCAAGCTTACGCCAGGGCCCGCGCGGCAGTACAGGCGCAGATTCGCAGTTTACGGCCATATCAGATGCCAACCCGCCGGCATCCTCCTGGAAAAGCGTGCCACAATCATGTCCATGTTGAAAGTCGTCCTCGTTACCGGCATCTCAGGCTCAGGCAAGTCCGTTGCCCTGCGCATGCTCGAGGACGCCAGCTACACCTGCGTCGACAACCTGCCCGTGCGGTTCCTGACCGAGTTCGTGGCCAATGCCCGCGACGATGGCCTGGAGCGCGTCGCGGTCGCCATCGACGTGCGCTCGCCCGGCGAGCTGGCCGAACTGCCCGACGTGGTCACCGCGCTGCGCGCCATGGGCACCAGCCTGCGCGTGGTGTTTCTGGACGCCAGCACTGACACCCTGGTGCAGCGCTATTCCGAATCCCGCCGCCGCCATCCGCTGACCGACCGCCTGCAACGCGGCGGCACCGCGCCGTCGCTGACCGACTGCATCGCGCTCGAGCGCGAACTGCTGGCGCCACTGCGCGAGCAGGAACATGTCATCGACACCTCGGAGCTCACGCCGGGCCAACTGCGCGCCTGGATCCGCGACCTGATCCAGGCCGACCGCGCGCCGCTGGTGCTGACCTTCGAATCGTTCGCGTACAAGCGCGGCGTGCCGCGCGACGCCGACCTGGTGTTCGACGTGCGCTGCCTGCCCAACCCCTATTACGACCGTAACCTGCGTCCGCTGACCGGCCGCGACGAACCCGTCGCCGCCTGGTTGGCAGGTTATGAACAAGTGGGGCTGATGATCGACGACATCGCCGGCTTCCTGAACCGCTGGCTGCCCCAATACACGCAAGACACCCGCAATTACCTCACCGTCGCCATCGGCTGCACCGGTGGCCAGCACCGTTCGGTCTACGTGGTCGAACAACTGGCCAAGCGCTTTGCCGACCACGACCCGCTGCTGGTGCGCCATCGCACCCAACTGCCCGACGAATCCGCATGATCCTGTCCCGACCGCTCCATATCCTGATGATGCTGTTGCTGGCCATTGCCGTGGCCGGCTGCTCTTCCACCGGGGGACGTAAAAAGGGCGGCGGGTACTACAAGGACGACGGCCCGGACGCCAATCCGCCGTCCAACCTGGACCAGGTGCCGGACGCGGTGCCGCGCATCGAACCTTACGCCAGCGGCGCCAATCGTCCGTACGTGGTGTTCGGCCAGCGCTATGTGCCGGATACCACCGGCCAGCCCTACAAGCGCCAGGGCATCGCCTCGTGGTACGGCAAGAAATTCCACGGCAACTCGACCTCGATCGGCGAGCCCTATGACATGTACGCCATGACCGCAGCCCACACCACGCTGCCGATTCCCAGCTACGCGCGGGTCACCAGCCTGGTCAACGGCAAGACCATCATCGTGCGGGTCAACGACCGCGGGCCGTTCCACAGCGACCGCATCATGGACCTGTCGTACGTGGCGGCCTACAAGCTGGGCATCATCGGGCCGGGCAGCGGCCAGGTGGTGGTGGAAAGCATTCAGCAGGACGAGATCCGCCGCTGGGCCTCGCAAGGGCCCGCCCCCGAGCCCGCCTCGGCGACCGGCTCGACGCCGGTGGCCACGCCCGTGGCGGCCGCCCCCGTGCCGCTCGAGCCGCAACCGCTGGCGCAGCAACCGGCGCCCGCGCCGGGCAGCGCGCCGGTGCGGCAACCGGCGGCTGGCGGCATCGGCAATGTCTATCTGCAGGTGGGCGCGTTCAGCCAGCCGGCCAACGCGCAGTCGCTGGTCAGCCGCATCAACACCCAACTGGGCGCGGCAGGCGCGCCACCGGCGGCCGTGGAGCAATCGAACAACCTGTACCGGGTCAAGATCGGCCCCTATCCGGATCGCCAGAGCGCCCTGAACGCGGTGCAACTGGTGTCGGACCGCATCGGCATCACGCCCAGCATCGCCGCGCAATAACGCGGCCCGTCGCCTACGGCCCCGGCGGCCAGTCGAACGAGGGCTGCTCGAACGGCAGTTGCGCCTGGCCGTCACAGACCCGTCGCGCGCGCGCATTGCGGCTCAGGTACTCGCTGCCTTCGTGCTTGAGCAGCGCCTGCTTGCGTGGCAGGCCGCCGCCGAAACCGGTCAGCGAGGTATCGGCGCCGATGATGCGATGGCACGGAATGATGATGATGACGGGATTGCGGCCCACCGCCCCGCCGATGGCCTGGGCGCCCTTGGGCCGGCCGACGATGCGCGCCAGTTCGCCGTAGCTGGCGAGCTGGCCGAAATCCAGTTTGCACAAGGCGCGCCAGACTTCATGCTGGAACGGCGTGCCGACCGGATCCAGCGCCACCTCGAACTCGCGGCGCCGGCCGGCGAACCATTCGTCCAGCTCGCGCCGCGCCTGTTCCAGAATGGGATCGGCTTCGTCGCGGGTCCAGCCTTCGGCGGACGGCAGCAGGGTCTGGTCAGTGAACCAGGCGCCCCGCAACCCCTTGGCGCTGGCGACCAGTCGCATTTCGCCCAGCGGCGTGGGGATGTCACGGTAGACGATCGGCTCCGCCGCTTCGCCGGGACGCTTGCGGGTCTCTGCGGTGTAGATCATGGCTTACGAATTCTTGCGGGCCAGGGCCCGGTTGTACAGGACGTCGCGCGACAGGCCGGTGACCTTGGCGGCGATTTTCGAGGCGTCGCGCACCGACAGGGTTTCGAGTAGCGCATCCAACAAGGCATCGGCGCGCGGGTCGGCGTCTTCATCGGCCTGCTGGCCGGCCTGGGCATGCGCGATCAGCACGAACTCGCCCTGCTCGCGGTGCGCATCGGCCGCCAGCCAGGCGGCGGCCTCGCCCAGCGGAAACGTGGCGATCTCCTCGAAGCGCTTGGTCAGTTCGCGCGCCACGGTCAGCAGGCGGGCGGGACCGCAGACCTCCAGCAGGTCGGCCAGCGTCGCGGCCAGACGATGCGGCGATTCGAACATCACCACCGGCGCCGGCAGCGCGCACCAGGTTCGCAGCCAGCGCTGGCGCGCGGTGGCCTTGGACGGCGGAAAGCCGGCGAAGGCGTAGGCGGGATTCTCGTCGGTGGTGACGCCGCTGCCCATCAGCGCGGCGATCACGGCGCTGGGGCCGGGCACCGGCACCACCGCGAAACCGGCCTCGCGCACGGCGCGCACCACGCGCGCGCCGGGATCGCTGACCGCCGGCGCGCCGGCATCCGACACCAGCGCCACGCGCTGACCCTGGGCCAGGCGTTCACAGATGGCCTGCGCCGCCGCGGCCTCGTTGTGCCGGTGGGCCGCCATCAGCGGCGTGCTGACGCCCCAGACGTCCAGCAGCGTGCGGCTGGCGCGGGTGTCTTCGGCCGCGATCACGTCGGCGCGTTGCAACGCATGCCAGGCGCGCAGCCCCAGGTCGCCCAGATTGCCGATCGGTGTGGCCACCACATACAGCGTCGAGGCGGGCCAATGCTGTCCGGCCACGCGTTCAGCGACGCGGGCCCAGGCGTCGCCGGCCACCGGGGATGAGACATTTTGATTCATTGCTGCCTACTCACGCGGAAAACCATGTCAGTGTAGCCGCCATCGCCCCCCCATTTCGGAACTGGCATGCCGGATGACACATTCGCTTTCGAGCTGGCCCTGGCGGCGCGCCGCCGCGCGCAAAAGCGGCGCCGGCGCGCTGGAACGCGCGCCACGGCCGACCACCACCACCGCCCGGCGCCCCGGCGCTCGCCGCGCCAGCGTATTGGCGACGGCCACGAAGACGCCGCCCTGCGCCTGTTGCGGGCCGCCGGCCTGGTGCTGCTGGCCCGCAACCTGGGCTGCCGCGCCGGGGAGATCGACCTGGTCATGCGCGACGGCGATGTGCTGGTGTTCGTCGAGGTGCGCTCACGCCAGAGCGACGCCTACGGCGGCGCGGCGGCCAGCATCGGCCGCGACAAGCAGGCGCGCCTGGCGCGCGCCGCGGCGCACTGGCTGCCCACCCTGGCCCAGCGCCATTGGCAGGGCGCCGTGCCGCCGGCCCGCTTCGACGCCGTGCTGTTCGACGGCGACCAGGTCCGGTGGCTGCGCGCGGCGTTCGAGCTGGCTTGATTCGGGTCCGCCCGTGAGATAATCGCGGCCATGGATATGACCTCTCGAATGACGTCGCACTTTCGCGACGCCATGGCCACGTACGAACAAAGCATGAACGTGCTGGCCGAGCCGCTGGCGATCGCGGTGGACGTGCTGTTTGGCGCCCTGGCCAACAACGGCAAGATTCTGGCTTGCGGCAACGGTGGCTCGGCCGCCGACGCGCAACATTTCATCGCCGAGCTGGTGGGCCGCTTCGAACGCGAACGCCTGCCCCTGGCCGGCATCGCCCTGAACACCGACACCTCGATCCTCACCGCGGTCGGCAACGACTACGGCTTCGACGAAGTCTTCGAACGCCAGGTCAACGCCTTCGGCCAGGCTGGCGACGTGCTGGTGGCCATCTCCACCAGCGGCAACTCGCCCAATGTGGTGCGCGCCATGGAAGCCGCCGCCAGCCGCGAAATGCACGTCCTGGCCTTGACGGGCAAGGGCGGCGGCGTCATGGGGGAACTCATTACGCCGATGGACGTCCATCTATGTGTTCCCAGCGATCGCACCATGCGGATCCAGGAAGTCCATATACTGCTGTTGCATGCGCTTTGCGACGGCATTGACGCTCTTCTGCTTGGAGACACCGAATGATTTCAAACGTCAGAACCGCCGCCCGCCCCCTGCTGCTCGCCGCGGCCCTGTCCGGCGCGGCCCTGTCGCTGTCCGCATGCGCGCCCCTGATCGTGGGTGGCGCGGCCGCCACCACGGCCGTGGTCGTGACCGACCGGCGCACCTCGGGTATCCAGCTCGAAGACCAGAACATGGCCTTCAAGGCCCAGAGCCAGATCTCCCAAAAGCTGGGTGAAACCGCGCGCGTCAACGCCATGGCCTATGGCGGGCACCTGCTGCTGACCGGAGACGTGCCCACCGAGGAAGCCAAGTCGCAGGCCACCGCCATCGCCCAGAGCGTCGAGAACGTCAAGCAGGTGATAAACCAGCTCACCGTGGGCCCGATCGCGTCCTTCGGCGTGCGTTCGAACGACACCTGGCTCACCTCCAAAGCCAAGACCGCCCTGCTCAACACCAAGTACGTGCCCTCCGGCACCATCGCCGTCACCACCGACCACAGCGTGGTCTACCTGATGGGCAAGGTGACGCAGGCCGAGGGCGACTACGCCGCCAACGCGGTCGCGGATCTCAGCGGCGTCGCAAAGGTGGTTAAACTGTTCGAGACCATCAGCCGCGAGGAAGCGATTCGCCTGTCGAACAGCGGCGGCAAATCGACCACCACCGAAACCAAGGCCCCCATCGAGAGCGACACGAGTGCTGCCGGCGGCGGCAGCAGCGCGCCCAGCGGTGGCAGTGCCGTAGAGGCCATGCCCATCAAATGAAAAAAGCCATCGTAGCCCTGGCCGTCCTGGTGGCGGTCGGTATCGGCGCCTGGTTCACCCTGCGCCCCACGCAAGCCGCGCCGGATGTCACCTTCACCACGCTGGAAGGCAAGACTTTCTCCATGCAGGACCTGCGCGGCAAGGTGGTGCTGGTCAAGTTCTGGGCCACCAGTTGCGTGACCTGCGTCAAGCAGATGCCCGAGACGATCTCCGCCTACAACGAATACGCGGGCAAGGGCTACGAGGCCATCGCTGTCGCCATGGACTACGATCCGCCCAACTTCGTGCTCAACTTCAAGGAAAGCCGCAAGCTGCCGTTCCCGGTGGCCCTGGACACCAAGGGCGAGATCGCCCGCGCCTTCGGCGACATCCGCCTGACGCCCACCGCGTTCCTGATCGACAAGCAGGGACGCATTATCAAGCGTTACCTGGGTGAATACGACGTGGCTGAATTCCACGCCACCGTCGAGAAGGCGCTGGCCGCGGGCTGATCCCGGTCCCCTTTGCCGCCGCCATGAACCGCCCGCCTGTGAACTGACCCCCAGAAGTTGGACAGTCAGCTAAAGCCCGAAGGCCTGAGCTCGGTATTGCACCGGGCTCAGGCCTTTTAGCTTGAGCTTGATGCGATCGTGATTGTAGTAACGGATGTACTGTCGAATGCCGGCTTGCAACTGCTCGATGCTTTCGAAGCGATTCAAGTGGAAGAACTCAGCCTTGAGCGTGCCGAAGAAGCTTTCCATAGCGGCATTGTCCAGGCAGTTTCCCTTGCGTGACATGCTTTGCGTCACCGATCTATCTGCCAGCATCCGCCTGTAGTTCTGCTGCTGGTACTGCCAGCCCTGATCGGAGTGCAGCACTGGACGCTCCGTCGGCAGCAGCCGCGCCAGCGCCTTCTTCAGCATGCTGCCCACGAGCTTGAACACCGGCCGGCGGCTGGTCTCGTAGGCCACGATCTCGCCGTTGTATAGGTCCATCACCGGCGACAGGTACAGCTTCTCGCCTCGTACGTTGAACTCGGTCACATCGGTGACCCACTTTTGGTTCGGACGCGCCGCCTCGAAGTCGCGCGCCAACACGTTGGCCGCCACGTGGTGTGATTGGCCTCGGTAGGACCGGTACTTCTTGGCGCGCACCAGCGACTTCAAGCCTAGCGCCTGCATCAGCTTCTGCACGGTCTTGTGGTTCACTAGCTCACCGGCCTGGCGCAAGACCGCCGTAATCCGGCGGTAGCCGTAGCGGCCCTTGTGACGGGCGTAGACCGCGCTGATGCGCTGCTTGAGCTCGGCGTACGGGTCCACGGCTCCGAACGACTTCAGGTGGTAATAAAACGTGCTGCGCGACAGCTTGGCGACGCGTAGCAGTAGTGCCAGCGGATGCTTGGGCCTTAATCCTTGGACCACTTGCGCTTTCCAACCAGCGCCCGGGTCTTCTCCGCTTCGATCAAGGCCTTCATTTTTTTTAGGTAATCGTTCTCCGCGCGCAGATAGGCCAGCTCTTGCTCGAGTTCTTCCTTGGTCATGTCCTTGGACACCGGCTCTGGGGGGTACTTATGCGGCATGCTTGCTCCTCGGCGCTTGCGCGCCAGCGCCTCTATACCCCCAGCATCATACTGGGCGCGCCATTTCGTAATGTGCCCTGTATGACGAATCCCCAGCAACACCGCTGCCTGCGTGTCCGACAGACCTTCGCGCCGGATCTTGATCAGCACCGATTGTTTGAAGGCCGCGCTGTACGAGCCAGATTGCCTGCGCAACCCGTTAACGCCATGCGCTCGAAAACTCCCGACCCAGCGCCGCACCATTGAGTGCGGCACTTCGTATCGGCGCGCCACCGATTTGAAGCCGTCCGTGCCTTGCAGGTACGCCTGCACCACTTTGATCTTGAATTGCTCTTCATACTTCGCCATGTAAAAACCCCCGAAGGTCGGATCAATATCCAACTTTCGGGGGTCAGTTCACTGTCGGGCGGTTTTCATTTGGCCGCGGCCTGGCCCGCAAAAAGAAACCGCCCGCATGAGCGGGCGGCCTTGGCGGGGAATCAGGCCCGCGTCGCGATCAGAACGCCGGCACCACGGCGCCTTTGTACTTGTCGAGGATGAACTTCTTCACCTCGGGCGAGTGCAGCGCGTTGACCAGCTTCTTGATGCCCGGCGCGTCCTTGTTGTCGGCGCGGGTCACCAGGATGTTGGCGTAGGGCGAATCGGCGCCTTCGATGAACAGCGCGTCCTTGGTCGGCACCAGGCCGGCTTCGAGCGCGTAGTTGGTGTTGATCAGGGCCAGGTCGACGTCGTCCAGCGAGCGCGGCAGCATCGCGGCTTCGAGTTCGCGGAACTTCAGCTTCTTGGGGTTCTCGACCACATCGGCGGCGGTCGCCAGGATGTTGGACGGATCCTTCAGCTTGATGACGCCCTGCTTCTGCAGCAGCACCAGCGCGCGGCCGCCGTTGGAGGGGTCGTTCGGGATGGCGACGGTGGCGCCGTCCTTCAGTTCGGCCAGGGTCTTGATCTTCTTGGAGTAGCCGCCGAAGGGTTCGACGTGCACCAGGGCGACCGGCACCAGCGTGGCCTTGCGGTCCTTGTTGAAGGTGTCCAGGTACGGCTTGTGCTGGAAGAAGTTGGCGTCGAGCTGCTTGTCGGCCAGTTGCAGGTTGGGCTGGACGTAGTCGTTGAAGACCTTGATGTCGAGTTCCACGCCTTCCTTGGCCAGTTGCGGCTTGACCACTTCCAGGATCTCGGCGTGCGGCACCTGGGTGGCGCCGACGACGATCTTTTCGGCGTGGGCGGCGGTGGCCGCCACCAGCAGGGCCGACGCCACCAGGGCGGAACGGACGAAATTCAAACGCATGAGTTGCCTCTTTTATAGGTAGAAATTTGGGGGCATATGCCCGGCCGGTGTGGAGATTCCCCCTTGTGAGGGGCGCTCCGTTGCGAAAACGCCCCCAATTTACCCCAATGCCGGTTATTTGTCGGGCATATCAACATGGGTTTAAAGCATAAGAAACCTGGGGGGACTACAATCCGTCGTATGCTTGCGCTACCGCGTTGCCAACGCGTTCCTGTGCAGGCATTTTTTACTGCCGGACCCCACGCCCCCACGGGGGGCAATGCCTTCACGCCATCAGCGGCGCAGGCTTTCAACCTCTAACTTTCATACCCTACTTATTGCCGACTTAGCCGCCATGACCGACACCCCCGACCCTGCTGCCGTCTCGTCTCCCGCTGTCAAAGCCGCGGTGCTCTCCGAAGCGCTGCCCTATATCCGACGATTCCACGGCAAAACCATCGTGGTCAAGTACGGCGGCAACGCCATGACGGAAGAGCGATTGCAACGCAGCTTCGCGCATGACGTGGTGTTGCTCAAGCTGGTGGGTCTGAATCCGGTGGTGGTGCACGGCGGCGGTCCGCAGATCGACGACGCGTTGCGCCGCATCGGCAAGCAAGGCACCTTCATCCAGGGCATGCGCGTGACCGACGCCGAGACCATGGAAGTGGTCGAATGGGTGCTGGGCGGCCAGGTCCAGCAGGACATCGTCATGATGATCAACGAGGTCGGCGGCAAGGCCGTGGGCCTGACCGGCAAGGACGGCGGACTGATCCAGGCCCAGAAAAAGCTGATGGCCAACAAGGAGAACCCCGCCGAACCGATCGACATCGGCTTCGTGGGCGACATCACCCTGGTCGAACCGGCGGTGGTCAAGGCCTTGCAGGACGACCAGTTCATTCCGGTCATCTCGCCCATCGGCTACGGTGAAGACGGCACTGCCTACAACATCAACGCCGACGTCGTCGCCGGCAAGATGGCCGAAGTCCTGGGCGCCGAAAAGCTGCTGATGCTGACCAACACCCCGGGCGTGCTGGACAAGGGCGGCAAGCTGCTGCGCAGCCTGTCGGCCCAGACCATCGACGAGCTGTTCGCCGACGGCACCATCTCGGGCGGCATGCTGCCCAAGATCTCGTCGGCGCTGGATGCCGCCAAGAACGGCGTCAACTCGGTGCACATCGTCGACGGCCGCGTGCCGCACTGCCTGCTGCTGGAAATCCTGACCGACCAGGGCGTTGGCACGATGATCAGCTCGCACTGATGCGAGCGCTGCGCACCCTGCTGCGGCCGGCGGTGCGCCAGCGCCGCTCGCGCCGCACCGCCACAGGCGCCCCCGGGCGCCTGTGGTTGTTTGACCTGGACAACACGCTCCACGACACCTCGCACGCCATCTTTCCGCAGATCGATCACGGCATGACCATGGCCGTGGCCGAGGCGCTGGACGTGGACGTCGATACCGCCAACGCCGTGCGCAAGCAATACTGGCAGCGCTACGGCGCGACGATGATCGGCATGGTGCGCAACCATGGCATCGATCCGCACGCCTTCCTGCACCGCAGCCACGACTTCGATGTCAACCCGCTGGTGCGCGCCGAGAAGGCGCTGGCCTACAAGCTGCGGCAGTTGCCGGGCCGCAAGGTGCTGCTGACCAACGCGCCGCTGCATTACGCGCGCGCCGTGCTGCGGCGGCTGGGCATCCTGCGACAGTTCGACAGCCTGTGGGCCATCGAGCACATGCGGCTGCACGGCGAATTCCGTCCCAAGCCTTCACCCGCCCTGCTGCGCCACGTGCTGGCGCGCGAAGGCGTGCCGGCGCGCCAGGCGGTGCTGGTCGAAGACACGCTTGCAAACCTGCGCGGCGCCCGTCGCGCCGGACTGCGCACGGTGCACGTATTCCATCCCGGCACGCCGTTCGGACGGGGCCGCGCGCAGCGACCGTCGTACGTCGACTTGCGGGTAAACTGCGTCAGTGATCTGCTGCTGCGCCGGCGTCCCTTGCGGGGCTAGCGCCCTCCTCTCCCACCCCCTGCCTGCGTAACACCAGACCCGTCCATGGCGAGCAAACCCGGCGAGCGCAAGACCCAGATTCTGCAGACCCTGGCCGAAATGCTGGAGCAGCCGCACGCTTCGCGCATCACCACGGCGGCGCTGGCCGCGCGCCTGGCGGTCTCGGAAGCCGCGTTGTACCGGCACTTCGCCAGCAAGGCGCAGATGTTCGAGGGATTGATCGAGTTCATCGAGACCAGCATCTTCACGCTGGTGAACCAGATCGCGACCGCCGAGCCCTACGGCCTGTCGCAGGCCCACCAGACGGTATCGATGCTGCTGACGTTCTCGGAACGCAACAAGGGCATGACGCGGGTGCTGACCGGGGACGCCCTGGTCACGGAGGACAATCGCCTGCAGGAACGGATCAACCACATCAACGACCGCATCGAGGCGTCGTTGAAGCAATCGCTGCGCATCGCCGTCAGCGATGGCGGCCTGCCGCCCGAGGCCAACGTGGCCGCGCACGCAAGCCTGCTGACGCACCTGGTGCTGGGCCGATGGCTGCGCTACGCCCAGAGCGGCTGGCGCGTGTTACCCACACAGCACCTGGACGAACAGTTGCGCCTGGCGCTGGGTTGACCTTATTCGCGTCATAACACGAACGAATTAGCGGTCTTGTGCGACTGCGATCCCTGCATTTGTTTGTTTTTATGCAACATTCGCAGGGTTGCGATTTTCGGCAGCCGACGAGCATAATCTCCGGATCGGTTTTCCGACAAGCACGATTGTCCCCCAAATTGACATCTATCAATACGGGTTTTCCTTAATGCCGTCACGATCATTCTGTAGCGTCGGCACTTCGTTCTGCACCAGCCAAGGCTTGGCAACGAGGCGCCGTCAGTTTGACCTCAACCGGAGATGGATATGACTGCGGAAACCGCTGTCCCTGCCTCGCAAGCCCCCAAGAAAACAAAAATCCCGATCGGCCTGGTCGCCGGCTTCATCGTCATGATCGGCGTGCTGATGCTGCCGCTGCCCGCCGACCTGCCGGTCGCAGGGCATCGCATGCTGGCCATCCTGGCCTTCGCGGTGGTGGTGTGGATCACGGAAGCCGTGTCCTACGAAGCCAGCGCGATCATGATCACGACGCTGATGGCCTTCCTGCTGGGCACCGCGCCCACAATCAAGGATCCCCAGGTGCTGTACGGCACCTCGGCTGCCATCAGCATGGCCTTGACCGGCTTTGCCAACTCGGCGCTCGCGCTGGTCACCGGCGCCCTGTTCATCGCCGCGGCCATGACCTTCACCGGGCTGGACCGGCGCATCGCGCTGGTGACGCTGTCCAAGGTCGGCACCAGCACGCGCCGCATCCTGATCGGATGTATCGCGGTGACCATCGTGCTGAGCCTGGTGGTGCCCAGCGCGACCGCCCGCAGCGCCGCCGTGGTGCCCATCATGATGGGCGTGATCGCGGCCTTCGGCGTGGACAAGCGCTCGAACATCGCCGCCGGCATCATGATCATCGTGGCGCAGGCCACCAGCATCTGGAACGTCGGCATCCAGACCGCCGCCGCGCAGAACCTGCTGACCGTCGGCTTCATGGAAAAGATGCTGGGCCAGCGCGTGGCCTGGTCGGACTGGCTGATCGCGGGCGCACCGTGGTCGCTGATCATGTCGGCCGTGCTGATCATCATCGTGCTCAAGCTGCTGCCGCCGGAGAGCGACAGCATCGCGGGGGGCAAGGAAGCCGTCGAGAAATCGCTGCTCGAGCTTGGCCCGATGACGGGCGCGCAAAAGCGCCTGATGGCCGTATCGGTCATGCTGCTGCTGTTCTGGTCGACCGAAGGCAAGCTGCACAAGTTCGACACCACCTCGACCACCTACTTCGGCCTGGTCCTGTTGCTGCTGCCGCGCTTTGGCGTGATGACGTGGAAAGACGTGCAATCGCGCATTCCATGGGGCACCGTGATCGTGTTCGGCGTCGGCATCAGCCTGGGCACCGCGTTGCTGACCACGCAGGCCGGCCAGTGGCTGGGCAACCAGGTGGTGGCGCACACGGGTCTGGACCACCTCGGCCCGCTGGCCATCTTCGCGATCCTGTCGGCCTTCCTGATCATCATCCACCTGGGGTTCGCCAGCGCCACCGCGCTGACCTCGGCGATGCTGCCGATCCTGATCTCGGTGCTGGCCACGCTGCCGGGCGACTTCAGCCGCCTGGGCATGACCATGCTGCTGGGCTTCGTGGTGAGCTATGGCTTCATCCTGCCGATCAACGCGCCGCAGAACATGGTGTGCCTGGGCACGGAAACCTTCAACGCCAAGCAGTTCGCCAAGGTCGGCATCCTGGTCACCGTCATCGGCTATGCGCTGATGATGCTGATGGGCATGACCTACTGGCGCTGGCTCGGCTGGCTGTAAGGAGGTCGCATCATGAAGATCTCCATTGCCCAAGCCAATGAATACGGGCGCCGCGTGCTGATGGCGCAAGGCGTGCCGGAAGACATCGCCCACGACGTGGCCGAGCACCTGGTGGAGTCCGACCGGGTCGGCTACACCAGCCACGGCCTGTCGATCCTGACCAACTACCGGCGTGTGCTGGGCGAAGGCCTGGCGCAGGCCGACGGCCGCCCCGAGCTGCTCAACGACCGCGGCGCCATGCTGGCCTATGACGGCCACAACGGCCTGGGCCAGTACATCGGCAAGGTCGTGATCGAGAAGGCCATCGAACGCACGCAGGAGCACGGCCAGTGCATCCTGACGCTGCGCCGCAGCCATCACCTGGGCCGCATGGGCCATTACGGCGAGATGGTGGCGGCCAAGGGCCTGATCCTGCTGGCCTTCACCAACGTAATCAACCGCGCCCCCACGGTGGCGCCGTTCGGCGGCGCGCGCGCCTGCCTGACGACCAATCCGCTGTGCTTCGCGGGCCCGCTGCCGGGCGGCCGCCCGCCGTTCATCGTCGACATGGCGACCAGCTCGATCGCGGTGAACAAGGCGCGCGTGCTGGCGGCCAAGGGCGAGCAGGCGCCTCCGGGGTCGCTGATCGATGCGCAGGGCAATCCGACCACGGATCCGGGCGCGCTGTTCACCGATCCGCCGGGCGCCCTGCTGCCGTTCGGCGGCCACAAGGGTTACGCGATGGGCCTGGTGGCCGAGCTGCTGGCGGGCGTGCTGTCCGGCGGCGGCACGATCCAGCCGGAGCATCCGCGCAACGGGGTGGCGACGAACAACATGTTCGCGCTGCTGCTGGATCCGCAGGTGGACTTCAATACGGACTGGCGCTCGATGGAAGTGGGCGCGTTCATCGACTACCTGCATGCCTGCCCGCCGCAACCGGGCGTGGACGGCGTCCAGTATCCGGGCGAGTACGAAGCCCGCAATCGCGAGCTGAACGCGGAGTCGCTGGAATTCGCGCCCCCAATCTGGGATGGATTGAAGAAGCTGGCCGCGGACTTAGGGGTGCCTGAAGCGTTGCCTTGAGGGTTTGTGTTTACGGTTGTTTTTGCGGGCGGCTCAGGGGTTCTTGAGCCGCCCGTTGCGTTGGCGGGCGGGGGCGGCGGGGCTACGATTGCGGTCCGGAGCGTTCGCTCCGGACTGCCCCGTTGTCAACCTCGTACGCCTTCGGCTCCCTACGGTTTCCCTCGGGCGCATCTACACGCCCCGCCGCCCCCGCCCGCCAACGCAACGGGCTCACGTCGTCTTGGTTTCGCCATTGCAGGGACGAGCAGTGTGCTTGGCGTTTTTGCCAACGACTGGAATGGAGGGGAGGATCTTGCGGGGCCCGCCCAAAGCCGGCCGCGCGGGCGGCCTTTTTGGGCTTACGCGATGTGGAAACGTCGAGGGGGTGGCGGCGTAGCCGCTGGTGAGGGACGTGTGATGTTCATCGGCGTGGTCGGCGCGAGAGGTCCGTCACGCGCAATACGTTCTACGCCGCGCCGACCACCACCGCCCCCTCCCCTGACCATACGGAATTATCAGAACCCCACTCGTCACCCACGCGCAGCGAACCCCGCCCCGACGCCAGACACCATGTATGCCGATGATGGCCACCCGCGCGGCCATCATCGGCGGGCGACGCAAGACTCTCTCCTTACCCCACGCTGCAGCAGCGTCACATTCCTCGACACCGGTAGCCCGGGGCGGTGGGCGCACGGGGGGGCGCGCCGTTCAGATGCGCCCGACGGAAACCGTAGGGAGCCGAAGGCGGACGAGGTTGAGGACGGGGAAGTCCGGAGCGAACGCTCCGGACCGCAATCGCAGGCGCGCCCACCCGTGCGCCCACCACCCCGGGCGGCCTACGAAGAAAAACTGCTCAGCTCTTGACCGACCGATGCCGACTAATGCTCATCATGATCCCAAACGCAATCCCCATGGTGAACAACGCGGTACCGCCATAGCTCATGAAAGGTAATGGCACGCCCACGACAGGCAGAATCCCCGTCACCATGCCCACGTTCACAAATACATAGATGAACAGCATCATCGTCAACGCCCCGGACAGCAACCGCCCGAACTGCGATGACGCGCGCGAAGCGATGGTCAGGCCGCGGGCCATCATCAGGCCGTACAGCACCAGGATGGCGATGCCGCCGTACAGGCCGAATTCCTCGGCGTAGACGGCGAAGATGAAGTCGGTGGTGCGTTCGGGAATGAAGTCCAGATGGGTCTGCGTGCCCTTCATGTAACCCTTGCCGTAGACGCCGCCCGAGCCCACCGCGATCATCGACTGGATCGTGTGGAAGCCCTTGCCGAGCGGGTCGGAACTGGGGTTGAGCAGCGTGCAGACGCGATGCTTCTGGTAGTCGTGCAGCACCACCCAGTTGACGTCCGGTTCGCATAACTGGTCTTCGTAGTACACCAGCGTGCCGATGCCGATGATGCCGGCCAGCATGACCGGGACCAGCAGCTTGAATGAGAGGCCGGCGAAGTAGATGACGAAGAAACCGGCGCCGAACACCAGCAGCGCGGTGCCCAGGTCGGGTTGCAGCACGATCAGGCCGAAAGGGGCCGCCAGCATCGCGGCGGCGGCCAGGAAGTCGCGGATGCGGACCGCGCCCTCGTGGCGCTGGAAGTACCAGGCCAGCATCATGGGCACGGCGATCTTCATCATCTCGGACGGCTGGATGCGGGTCACGCCCAGGTTGAGCCAGCGCGTCGCGCCCTTGCTGGTCTCGCCGAAGAATTCCACGCCCAGCAGCAGCACCACGCCGACCACGTAGAACGGCAAGGCCAGCTTCATCAGCCACTTGGGCGGGATCAGCGCCATGGTCCACATGGCGAAGAAGGCGATGATGAAGTTGCGCGACTGCTCGGCGAAGCGCCAGTCGGTGCCGCCCACCGCCGAATGCATGACGGTCAGGCCGAGCGCGGCGAACATCATCAGGATCGCCAGCAGCGGCCAGTCAAAGGCCGTGAAGACGCGCAGCAGGATCAGGCCGAGACGCTTCATTGTTGGCGCACCAGGTCGGAGGTGATGGTTTCGACCGAGGCCGTCGACGCGTTGCGCTCGGGGCGCTGGATCTTGTCCTGGCGGTCCTTGGACAACCAGTAGTCGAATACCTTGCGCGCCACCGGCGCGGCCACGCTGGCGCCCCAGCCGGCGTTCTCGACGATCAGGGCGACCGCGATGCGCGGGTGTTCCAGCGGCGCGAAACCCATGAACAGCGCGTGGTCGCGCAGGCGTTCGTCGATGGCGCTGGCGCGGTAGTGGCCGCCACGCAGGCTGAAAACCTGGGCCGTGCCGGTCTTGCCGGCGGCCTGGTAGGGTGCATTGGCAAACGCGCGGCGCGCCGTGCCGGCGCGGACCACGTCGGCCATGGCGTTCTTGATGACGTCGACGTTGGCCTGCTTGAGCGGGATGCGGTAGTCGGGCGCGGACTCGGTGGGCTTGGCCACGCCCGAGCGCGGATCCCGCACCGCGTGCACCAGGTGCGGACGGCGGTACAGCCCGTCGTTGGCCAGCGTCGAGGTGCCCTGCGCCAACTGCAGCAATGTGAAGGCGTTGTAGCCCTGGCCCACGGCGACGGAGATGGTCTCGCCGGCGTACCAGCGCTGGCGTTCCTTGTCCTTGTAGGCCGAACGCTTCCAGTCGGTGGACGGCAGCACGCCGCGCTTTTCGCCTTCTAGGTCGATGCCGGTGATCTGGCCGAAGCCGAATTGCTTGGTGAAATCGTGCAGCGCGTTCACGCCGATCTCGGGGCCCAGCGAATAGAAATACGTATCCGACGACACCACGATGGCCTTGTGCATGTCGGTCATGCCGTAGGCGGCGCCGCCGGCGTTGCGGAATTTCTGGCCGCCGAACTCGAAGTAGCCGGGATCGGAGATGCGGTCGGTGGCGCGGCGCTTGCCCAGCTCCAGCGCCGCCAGGCCAACGAAGGGCTTGTAGGTCGAGCCGATCGGATAGGTGCCGTACAGAGGCCGATTGATCAGCGGGTGGTCCGGCGATTCGTTCAGCATGCGCCAGTTGTCCACGTCGATGCCATCGACGAACAGGTTGGGGTCGAACGAAGGCTGCGATACGAAGGCCAGCACCTCGCCGGTGTCGGGATCGATCGCCACCAGCGCGCCACGCTGGCCGACGAAGGCTTCCTCGGCCACCTTCTGCAGGCCCAGGTCGATCGACAGCATGATGTCCGAACCAGGCACGGGATCGATCCTGCGCAGCGTGCGCATGGGGCGTCCGCCCGCGGTCACTTCCACTTCTTCGAGGCCGGTGCGGCCGTGCAGGGCTTCTTCCCAGGTTTTCTCGATGCCCTTCTTGCCGATGACGTCAGTGCCCCGGTAATTGCCCAATTGGCCGGCGCGCTCGAGTTCCTCGATGTCGCCCTCGGCAATGCGGCCGATGTAGCCGACCACGTGGGCGGCGGACTGGCCTTGCGGATACTCGCGCACCCAGCGCGCGCGCAGCTCGACACCCGGAAACTGGAAGGCGTGGGCGGCGAACCAGGCGGCCTCGGTTTCATTGAGGTTGTTGCGCAGTTGCAGGCTGGCGTAACGGCTGGACTCGGCCGCGCGGCGCTTGAAGCGGCGTTGGTCGGCCGGGCTGATGTAGACCACCTGCGTCAACCGCTCGAACAGCGCATTCATGTTGCCGGCCTGCGCCGGCACCACTTCAAGCGTGTAGGTGCGGTAGTTGCGCGCCAGCACCTCGCCGTTGCGGTCGAGGATCTCGCCGCGGCGCGGCGGGATCGGCACCACCGCGATGCGGTTGCGGTCGGCGCGCTCGGACAGGCCTTCGTAGCGGTCG
Organism: Achromobacter sp. CF-sbj1-Ac2-l; assembly: GCF_052698165.1. Lineage (NCBI taxonomy): Bacteria > Pseudomonadati > Pseudomonadota > Betaproteobacteria > Burkholderiales > Alcaligenaceae > Achromobacter > Achromobacter sp. CF-sbj1-Ac2-l. The sequence continues at coordinate 5,948,327 of NZ_CP199855.1, forward strand.
ACCTGCAGGTACCAGAACCGGCCCACCAGCACGCCGAAGCAGGCCAGCGCGAACACGCCGCCCACCCAGGCGCGCAGGCGAAAGCGCTGCTTCTGCTGCTGGCCGGTTTTCTTGAATTCGAACATGAGACGCGGCGCCGCCGTCAGGCGGAGGAAGATTCGGCGTCGTCGGCGCCGCGCTGCGGCAAGTGCAGCACCCAGCCCGCCAGCGGCCACAGAGCAGCCGTGATGGCCACGCTGACGCCCCAATCCCAACCCGGCCACTTGCCGGCCAGCCAGGCGTGGATGATCTGGGTGAGGAAACGGGCGATCAGGAACACAGGCAGCATGTGCATGGCCTGGCTCCAGAGGTCGAACCGTTGCAGGCGGCGGTGCAGCACCACGGCGCCGTAGGCGACCAAGGTGTAGGACAGCGCGTGCTCGCCGAGCAGGCCGGCGTCATGCACGTCCATCAGCAGGCCGAAAAAGAAGGCGGTGAACAGGCCGACACGGCGCGGCTCGTGCACGCACCAGAAGGCGATGATCAGGATCAGGACGTCCGGCGCGCCCTGCCACAGGCGCCAGGGCAGCAGCGACACCAGCCAGACCAGCAGGATGGTGCCCCAGACGAACACCCCGTGCGCGGGGCCCGACAGGCGTTCCGGGTGGACGTTGCTGGGCGTGCCCAGCCGGCGCCGCGGTTGCCCGGATGATTGTTGGTTAGTCCGATCCACCGGAATCGACCTCCTGACGGTTGGACTCGGCACGTTCCACGTCCACCTGCAGGACCAGGAAGTGGCGATAGCGTTCAGGGTGGGCCAGCGGTTCGCAGACGGCGCGCGCGAAGCCGGAAGCGGTATCGCGCTCGACCGAGGTTACTTTGGCCACCGGCAGGCCGGCGGGAAACAGCCCGCCGACACCGCTGGTGACGATCGTATCGCCTTCCTTGATGTCGGCATTGGCCGCGAGGTAACGGACCTCCATCTTGCCGGGAGAGTTCCCGCCAAAGGCGATCAGCCGCAGGCCATTGCGCAGCAGTTGCACCGGAATGGACACCTGCTCGTCGGTGACCAGGGCGGCTTCGGCCGTCATGGGGGTCACGCGCACGATCTGGCCGACCACGCCGCCTTCATCGATCACGGGCATGCCCGGCGCCAGGCCGGCCTTGCTGCCCTTGTTGAACACCAGCCGCTGGTTGAAGGCGTTGGTAGGCTCGTACAGCACTTCCACCACCACGGCCGACTGCGCCACGGTATCGGTCACGCCAAGCAGGCGGCGCAATTGCGCGTTTTCGGCGGCCAACTGGGCCGCGTGCGTGGCAACCTGGGCCAACTCGATGCGCTGGCGCTGCAGGGCTTCGTTTTCAGTGCGGATGAGGTTGGCGGCATTGACCCACTCGTTGACCTGTTGAACCAGGTCGCGCGGCGCCATGACGGCGCGCTGGAAGGGATACAGCGCCACGGACATCGCGCGGCGTGCCGGTTCCAGCATGCGCCACTGCGAATCCATGATGATCAGAGCCAGTGCCAGGACGACCAGGATGACCAGCCGCACCTCCGCGGGAGGGCCGCGCCTGAATAGGGGGGGAGTCCCTTGTCGTTGCATGAATCTCAGCCCGGGCGCCCGCGCCCGCAGCCCCCGCAGCGGCCGGAGCCTGGAAAAAGCGGGGCTCCGGGCTGGCGGGCGGAATTAGTCGTTGATGAAGATCGCGCCCAGTTTCTCAAGATGTTCCAGCGCCTCGCCGCAGCCGCGCACGACGCAGGTCAGGGGATCATCGGCGACCACCACCGGCAGGCCGGTCTCTTCCTGCAGCAGGCGGTCGAGGTCGCGCAGCAGCGCGCCACCGCCGGTCAGGGCAATGCCCTTGTCGGTGATGTCGGCGCCGAGTTCGGGCGGGGTCTGCTCCAGGGCGATCTTGACGGCCGAGACGATCTGGTTGAGCGGGTCGGTCAGCGATTCCAGGATTTCGTTGGACGACACCGTGAAACTGCGCGGCACGCCTTCGGCCAGGTTGCGGCCCTTGACTTCGATTTCGCGGACCTCGGAACCCGGGAATGCCGAGCCGATTTCCTTCTTGATGAGTTCGGCGGTGGGTTCGCCGATCAGCATGCCGTAGTTGCGGCGGATGTAGTTGACGATGGCCTCGTCGAACTTGTCGCCGCCGACGCGCACCGAACCCTTGTAGACCATGCCGCCCAGCGAGATGACCGCCACTTCCGTGGTGCCCCCGCCGATGTCCACGACCATGGAGCCGCTGGCGTCGGAGACGGCCAGGCCGGCGCCGATGGCCGCGGCCATGGGTTCTTCGATCAGGAACACGTGCGAGGCGCCAGCGCCGAGGGCCGATTCGCGGATGGCGCGGCGTTCAACCTGGGTGGAACCGCAGGGCACGCAGACGATGATGCGCGGGCTGGGCGCCAGCATGTTGCGCGGGTGCACCATGCGGATGAACTGCTTGAGCATCTGCTCGGTGACCGTGAAGTCGGCGATGACGCCGTCCTTCATGGGCCGGATGGCCTCGATGTTGCCGGGCACGCGACCCAGCATCTGCTTGGCCTCCTGCCCGACGGCCTGGATGATTTTCTTGCCGTGCGGCCCGCCTTCATGACGGATAGCGACCACGGAGGGCTCATCGAGCACGATGCCCTTGCCGCGGACGTAGATCAGCGTATTGGCGGTACCGAGGTCGATCGCCATATCGCTGGAAAAATAACTGCGCAGGAATCCGAACATGGGAGCTCAGCTAAATTCTGGGGGGAATTGGGGTCATGCCGCGGGGCGTACGGCCCAGGAAAGCCTGGGTGCGCCTGTCATCACGGCGATTAAACCGTGAATCATAACTTATAATTTCCCCGGAAATAGCGCATAAATGCAGGCTATTCAAGCTTTGTAACGGGTTTGGCATGTGCATACTGCCCAGTCCCCCCTCGGCCTCCGCTTCTCTATATTTGCAATCCCCATGGCGCTCAATGACACAGATGTGGCCCGCATTGCCAGGCTGGCCAGAATCGAACTGACCCCGGACCAGCGCGGCCACGCGCAGGCCGAGCTCAATGGCATCCTCCACCTGATCGAACGGCTGCAGGCCGTCGACACCCAGGGCGTCGAACCCCTCGCCCACCCGCTGTCGGCCCACGAGGACATCGTGCTGCGCCTGCGCCAGGACGCCGTGACCGAATCCGCCTCGGAGGCCCGCCGCGCCGAACTGCTGGCCAACGCCCCCGATGCCCAGGACGGTCTTTTCCTGGTCCCCAAGGTTCTCGATTAAGCCATGACCCAACCCGCCCTGCATACTCAATTCGAGGGGATCGCCGCCCTGCGCGCGGCCCTCGCCCAACGCCAGGTCAGCGCCGTCGAGCTGGCGCAAAGCTCGCTGGCGGCCGCCGAGGCGGCCAGCGGCCTGAACGCCTTCTTACATATTGATGCCGAATTGACGCTGGCCCAGGCCCGCGCCGCCGATGCCGCGCTGGCCGCCGGCAATGCCGGTCCGCTGGCGGGCGTGCCCATCGCCCACAAGGACGCCTTCGTCACCCGCGGCTGGCGCACCACCGCCGGCAGCAAGATGCTGGACGGCTACGTCAGCCCGTTCGACGCCACCGTGGTCGAGCGCCTGCAGGCCGCCGGCGCCGTGTCGCTCGGCAAGCTCAACTGCGACGAATTCGCCATGGGCTCGGGCAACGAGAACTCGGCCTACGGCGCGGTCCGCAACCCGTGGGATCCGGCCGCCGTGCCCGGCGGCTCGTCGGGCGGTTCGGCCGCGGCCGTCGCCGCCCGCCTGGTGGCCGCCACCACGGGCACCGACACCGGTGGCTCGGTCCGCCAGCCCGCCGCGCTGTGCGGCGTCAGCGGCATCAAGCCGACCTACGGCACCGTGTCGCGCTACGGCATGGTCGCCTTCGGCTCCAGCCTGGACCAGGCCGGCCCGCTGGCCCCCAGCAGCCGCGATCTGCTCGAACTGCTGGACGTCATCAGCGGCTTCGACCCGCGCGACGCCACCAGCCTGGAGAAATGCGACGCCGCCATCAACGAACCGGGCCGCGTGCGGCGCGATTTCGATGCCGCGCAAGGCAAGTTCGACGCCGCCGGCAGCCAGCCCCTGAAGGGCCTGCGCATCGGCGTGCCCGAGGAATACTTCGGCGCCGGCCTGGCCCCGGACGTGGCCGCCGCGGTGCAGGCCGCTCTGGCCCAGTTCGAAGCCCTGGGCGCGGTGCGCGTGCCGGTGTCGCTGCCGCGCACCGAGCTGGCCATCCCCGCCTACTACGTCATCGCCCCCGCCGAAGCGTCGAGCAACCTGGCGCGCTACGACGGCGTGCGCTACGGCCACCGCGCCAAGCAGTACGGCGACCTGAACGAGATGATCAGCCGCTCGCGCGCCGAAGGTTTCGGCGACGAGGTCAAGCGCCGCATCCTGATCGGCACCTACGTGCTGTCGCACGGCTATTACGACGCCTATTATCTGCAGGCCCAGCGCCTGCGCCGCATGATCGCCCAGGACTTCCAGCGCGCCTTCGCCGGCCAGTGCGACGTCATCATGGGCCCGGTGACCCCGACGGTGGCCAAGAACATCGGCGACAACCGCGACGACCCCACCGCCGACTGGCTGGCCGACGTCTACACGCTGGGCGTCAGCCTGGCGGGCCTGCCGGCCATGTCGGTTCCGTGCGGTTTCGGAGGAAGCGAGAATCTCCGCCCCGTCGGCCTGCAGATCATCGGCAATTACTTCGACGAAGGCCGCCTCCTGGCCATCGCCGACCGCTACCAACAAGTCACGACGTGGCACAAGGCCACGCCGGCCCAGCAGGACGCCTAAGCATGAACTGGGAAATCGTCATCGGCCTGGAAACGCATACCCAGCTTTCCACCGACTCCAAGATCTTTTCGGGCAGCAGCACCGAGTTCGGCGCCGCGCCCAACACCCACGCCAACGAAGTCGACCTGGCCCTGCCCGGCAGCCTGCCGGTCATGAACCGCGGCGCCGCCGAACGCGCCATCCGCTTCGGCCTGGCGGTCGGCGCCGAGATCGCGCCGCGTTCGGTGTTCGCCCGCAAGAACTACTTCTACCCCGACCTGCCCAAGGGCTACCAGATCAGCCAGTACGAACTGCCGGTGGTGGTGGGCGGTTCGCTGTCGTTCTTCGTCGGCGAGGAAGAAAAGACCGTCAACCTGACGCGCGCGCACCTGGAAGAAGACGCGGGCAAGTCCTCGCACGACAATTTCACCCTGGCCAACGGCTCGCCGGCCAGCGGCATCGACCTGAACCGCGCCGGCACGCCGCTGCTGGAAATCGTCACGGAACCGGAAATGCGCTCGGCCGCCGAGGCCGTGGCCTACGCCCGCGCCCTGCACAGCCTGGTGGTGTGGCTCGGCATCTGCGACGGCAACATGCAGGAAGGCTCGTTCCGCTGCGACGCCAACGTCTCCGTGCGTCCGGTCGGCCAAAAGGAATTCGGCACCCGCACCGAGATCAAGAACGTCAACTCGTTCCGCTTCCTGGAACGCGCCATCACGTATGAAGCGCGGCGCCAGATCGAGCTGATCGAGGACGGCGGCACCGTGGTCCAGGAAACCCGCCTGTACGACGCCGACCGCGACGAAACCCGCAGCATGCGCAGCAAGGAAGACGCGCACGACTACCGTTACTTCCCCGATCCCGACCTGCCCACGCTCGTGATCTCGCGCGAATGGGTCGACCAGGTCCGCGCCGCCATGCCCGAACTGCCGGCCGCCCAGCGCGCCCGCTTCGAGTCCGAGTATGGCCTGCCGGCCTACGACGCCGCGCAACTGACCGTCAGCCGCGATCTGGCCGCCTATTTCGAGGCCGTGGCGCACGCGCTGCCGGCCGGCCAGGCCAAGCTGGCCGCCAACTGGATCATGGGCGAAGTGGCCGCCACCCTGAACAAGGAAGAAAAGGCCATCGCCGAGGCGCCGGTGCAGGCGCCGGCCCTGGCCGCGCTGATCAACCGCATCATCGACGGCACGATCTCCAACAAGATCGCGCGCGAAGTGTTCGGTGCCATGTGGGCCGGCGAGAACGGCGGCCAGCCCGACGCCATCATCGAAGCCCGCGGCCTCAAGCAGATCAGCGACACCGGCGCCATCGGCGCCATGATCGACGAGGTGCTGGCGGCCAATCCGGCCATCGTCGAGGAATACCGCGCCGGCAAGCAGAAGGCGTTCAACTCGCTGGTCGGCCAGATCATGAAGGCCGCGCGCGGCAAGGCCAACCCGCAGCAGGTCAACGACCTGCTCAAGCAGAAGCTGGATAGCTGATCCCTCTGCGCCACCCCGACCTCGAGGCGGCGCGCAAGATCAGACCACTCCTATGGCCGCGGCATCTTGTCGCGGCCTTTTGCTTGGCCAAGAATGATCCGGTCAATTCCGACTGGAGATTTCGGCCATGAACGCCCCCTACCTATCCATCCCACGCGAACAAGTTGCGGATCGACTCGACGAAATGATCCAAGCCGCAAACGATGGTGTGTTCGTTGTCATCACCCATGACGGTCTGGCGCAAGCGCAGCTCAGGCGGGTCAATCCCCTGATGACCGAAGCGGGTCACAATGCGATAGAAGAACTGAAACGGTTCCCGGCCATCCCGTACACCGACGAAGCCACCTGGTGGTACGCCGTCAAAGGGGTCCGCGAATGAAGCTCGTGCTCGATGCCTCGGTTGCGTTGAGCTGGCTGCGATTGCCCAGTCAAACCTGCAGCGAACAGGCGTTTGCCATCCTGGACGACCTGAACGGCGAAGCCATCCTTGTCCCGCAGATCTGGCCAATGGAAGTGGCTCAAGGCACCTTGCGCGTCGAGCGGCAGCAACAGGCCACGGCAGCCATATTGGCCAAATTCTCTGCCGTGCTGAACAGCGTACCCGTCGTCAACGAATCGCGCCCCTCTACCGCCTGGTTGCCTCAATGCGAGCGGCTCGCCCGCGAACACGGGCTTACCGTTTACGACGCATCGTACCTGGAACTCGCGTTATGGCGCGGCGCGGCGCTGGCCACGTTCGAAACGTCTGGCGCAAGCGGCACATGCGAGCGGCGTGTTGGTCGTTGGGCATGAGCCGACCCACAGGCTCGACGAGCCTGTCGCGCGATACGGTGGCCGGCAATGCCTTGGCCGACTCGCGCTTACTTCACCCCGTACTTCGTCCGGTACGCCTGCACCGCCTCGCGGTGCTCGGCGAACGCGGCGTCGTCCTGCAGCAGCGCCATGATGTCCGCCAGCGATGCAATCGCCACCACCGGAATGCCATAGGTCTTGGCCACGTCCTGCACCGCCGAGTGCGCCGACAGCGCGTCGTCGGCGCCCGCGCGTTCCATGCGGTCCATGGCGATCAGCACCGCGGCCGGCTCGGCGCCGGCGCTGCGGATGATCTCCACCGACTCGCGCACCGAGGTGCCCGCGGTGATCACATCGTCGATGATGACGACCTTGCCCTTGAGCGGCGCGCCCACCAGGGTGCCGCCTTCGCCGTGGTCCTTGGCTTCCTTGCGGTTGTAGGCAAACGGCACGTCGCTGCGGCCCTGCATCGCGGGATGGCTGGCCAGCGCGACAGCGGTTGCCGTGGCCAGCGGGATGCCCTTGTAGGCCGGGCCGAACAGCATGTCGAAGGCCACGCCCGAATCCAGGAGCGCCTGGGCGTAGAAACCCGCCAGCTTGCCGACCGATGCGCCGCTGTTGAACAGGCCCGCATTAAAGAAATAGGGACTGATACGACCAGACTTCACCTTGAAGCTGCCGAAGCGCAGCACGCCTTCGTTCAGGGCGAAGCGGACAAAGTCGAGCGAGGTGGCGGAGGCGGTGTGGGCGGCAGACATGCGAGGAGGATCCGGGAGGTGGCAAACCCGGGCATTTTATCCGCTGTCGGGGCCTTTCCCGGACAACGTCGCCCAGTCGGTTAAATTCCTGGCATTGTTCCGGCCGTTTCCGGCCGCTCTACAGGAGTCCCGCTTTGCTGCGCATCACGTCGATCAACCTCAATGGCATCCGGTCCGCCTTCCGCAAGGGCCTGCAACCCTGGATGGAAAAGCACGCCGCCGACGTGCTGTGCCTGCAGGAAATCAAGGTGTCCGACGAGGACCTGACCGACGACCTGCGCCACCCGCCGGGCTACACCGGCCACTTCCACCATGCCGTCAAGAAAGGCTACAGCGGCGTCGGCATCTACCTGCGCGACGCGGCCGAGCGCGTCAATATCGGCCTGGGCTGCGAGGAGTTCGACCCGGAAGGCCGCGTCATCCGCGCCGACTGGAAAAACCTGTCCGTGATCAGCGCCTACCTGCCCTCCGGCTCCAGCGGCGACGAACGCCAGCAGGCCAAGTACCGCTTCCTGGACCGCTTCGGCCCATGGATCGACGAGTTGATGCACGAACACAAGAAGACCGGCCGCGAATTCATCATCTGTGGCGATTGGAACATCGCCCACAAGGAAATCGACCTCAAGAACTGGAAGGGCAACCTGAAGAACTCCGGCTTCCTGCCCGAGGAACGCGCCTGGCTGACCGACGTCTTCGACAAGCGCGGCTTTGTGGACGTGTTCCGCACCATCGACGACCGCCCCGACCAATACACCTGGTGGAGCAACCGAGGCCAGGCCTGGGCCAAGAACGTCGGGTGGCGCATCGACTACCAGATCGCCACGCCGGGCATCGCCGCCCGCGCGCGCAGCGTCGCCATCTACAAGGACGAACGCTTTTCCGACCACGCGCCGCTGACCATCGACTACGACGCCACGCTCTGAAGACGCGGGCGGCGGGGAGCCGAAGTCCGCCGCCCGAGCATGATTCTGCTCAAAATAAAATTAGGGACATATAAAGCAGAACTGACCTCGCAAGATGAGGACCATATCCCGCCAAAAGGCCGGATTCCCCTATGAGGCGGCGATCCCATATCGCGCTCGAGACCTCAATTATATTGGGGACATACAAATTTTCCCTGTGAATTCAATGCCCCATGGCTTCACCTATGAAATCTCGGGTTCTCCGCCCACTCGCCAAAGTCTGATACGTCACCAATAAAATAAGAAAAAAGTGCTTTGATATCAAGATGATGGCGCGCCTCTCGGCTTTGCGCAGGGCAACAAATTAGCCCTACAATCTCGCACCAAGCCGGTGCGTATTGCACCAATCCGGAGATTCGACGCCCCAAAAAAGCGCATCTCCGCACTCATTCGAAGCGCCCCCAAGGAGATCATGTTGAAAGTGCAGCGTCTGGACGACTTCCTGCGTAGCGTCGCCGTGCGCGATCCGCAGCAACCGGAATTCATGCAAGCCGTCCAGGAGGTGATGCTGAGTCTGTGGCCTTTCATCGAAAAGCACCCCCACTACGCCGAGCACGCCCTGCTCGAGCGCCTGGTGGAACCGGAACGCGTGATCCAGTTCCGCGTGTGCTGGACCGACGACAAGGGCCAGGCGCAGGTCAACCGCGCTTTCCGCATCCAGCACAGCTCGGCCATCGGCCCGTTCAAGGGCGGCATGCGTTTCCACCCCTCGGTGAACCTGTCGATCCTGAAGTTCCTGGCGTTCGAGCAGACCCTGAAGAACTCGCTGACCACGCTGCCCATGGGCGGCGGCAAGGGCGGCTCCGACTTCGACCCCAAGGGCAAGTCCGACGCCGAAGTCATGCGCTTCTGCCAGGCCCTGATGATCGAGCTGTACCGCCACCTGGGCCCGGACACCGACGTGCCGGCCGGCGACATCGGCGTGGGCGCGCGTGAAGTCGGCTTCATGGCCGGCATGATGAAGAAGCTGTCGAACTCCACCGCCAGCGTCTTCACCGGCAAGGGCCTGACCTTCGGCGGCAGCCTGATCCGCCCCGAAGCCACCGGCTACGGCACCGTCTACTTCGCCGAGGAAATGCTCAAGCGCGTCGGCAAGTCGTTCGACGGCCTGCGCGTGTCGGTCTCGGGCTCGGGCAACGTGGCCCAGTACGCCATCGAGAAGGCCATGGCGCTGGGCGCCAAGGTCGTGACGGTGTCCGACTCGAACGGCACGGTGGTCGACGAAGCCGGCTTCAACCACGAGAAGCTGGTGGCGCTGATGCACGTCAAGAACGACCTGCGCGGCCGCCTGGACGCCTACGCACGCCAATTCGGCCTGGTCTACGAACCCGGCAAGCGCCCCTGGCACGTGCCCGTGGACGTGGCCCTGCCCTGCGCCACCCAGAATGAGCTGGAGCTGGCCGACGCCGAAACGCTGATCAAGAACGGCGTGCAATGCGTGGCCGAAGGCGCCAACATGCCCGCCACCCTGGACGCCGCCAAGGCCTTCATCGCCGCCCGCGTGCTGTACGCCCCGGGCAAGGCCAGCAACGCTGGCGGCGTGGCCGTGTCGGGCCTGGAGATGGCCCAGAACTCGGCCCGCCTGGCGTGGACCCGCGAAGAAGTGGACACGCGCCTGCACGCCATCATGCGCGACATCCACGAGAATTGCGTGCGCCACGGCCACAGCGAGCGCGAATACGTGAACTACCTGGACGGCGCCAACATCGCCGGCTTCGTCAAGGTCGCCGACGCGATGCGCCAGCAAGGGCTGTATTGATCGACATGCCGGCGCCCCGTGCGCCGGCTGGCGGCAAAAGAAAGGCGGCAGGCTCGAACAGCCTGCCGCCTTTCTTTATTCCGGACAGCCTGGCGGGATCAGTGCTTCATCGCCCCGTGGTCATGGCTCATGCCGGGATTGTGCGAAGCCGGCTTGACCTTGAACTGCACCGCCACCTCGCCCGCCTTTTCAAACTTGAGCGTGGCCGGCACGGTGGCGCCCTCGGCGAACGGCGCCTTCAGCTTGATGAACATGACGTGATAGCCGCCCGGCGAAAGTTTGACCTCGCCATTGGCCGGCAGCGGGATGCCGCCCTCGACCTGGCGCATCTTGGCCACGCCGTTGGCGGTTTCGACCGTATGCAGCTCAACGCGCTCGGCAGCGTCGGAAGAGATCGATAGCAGGCGGTCGGGCGTCTTGGCATCGTTGTCGATATCCATGTAGCCGGCGCCGTTGGACTGGCCCGGCGCGGACGCGCGCACCCAGAGATCATCGACCTCGACCTCGCCAACCTTGTAGTCCTTGGCCCAGGCGGACCCGGCCGCGCACAGGCCCAGGATGGCGACAGCGGCGAACTTGCGGATGTTCATGAGGTGTTCTCCTAAAGGGTTAACGCCGCCGGACCAGGCTGCGGGCGGCTGACAGAACCGAGTCGGTCAAAGCTTCCATGGCCTCGGAGTTTACCCGCCAATGCTGCCAATACAGGGGCACATCCTCCCAGGCGCGGCCCCGCAGCAGCACCAGATGACCTGCGTCAAGATGTTCCTGCACCAGCGGTAGCGGATTCATCGTCCAGCCCAGCCCGCCCAGCGTAGCCTGCACGAAGGCGCGCGTGGACGGCACCCACCAGACCGGCGGCTGCCACGGCGCCGGGTCGGAGATCTTGTGGGCGAAGCGGGCCTGCAATGCGTCCTTGCGGTTGAACACCAGCACTGGCGCCTGCGCCAGCGTCTGCGCGTTCACGCCTTGCGCGAAGTAGCGTTTGTGGAAAGCCGGCGTGCACGTCGCTACGTAGCGCATGCTGCCCAGCGCATGGATGCGGCAGCCCTGCACCGGATCGGCCAGCGTCGTCACCGCGCCCAGCACCGAGCCGTTGCGCAGCAGCGCGGCGGTGTGGTCCTGGTCTTCGGACTGCATGTCGAGCGTGGCGCGGGTGCGGCTGGAAAACTGCAGCGCCGCGTCGACGAACCAGGTCTCCAGGCTGTCGTGGTTGACGGCGATGGGGATGCTGGCGTGCGGCACATCGTCGTCCGCCACGCCCAGCCGGTTCAGCGCGTCGTGCTCCAGCAGCGCGGTCTGCTCGGCCAATTGCACCAGTACCTGACCGTCGGCGGTGGCGGCGGCCGGCACGGTGCGCTGGACCAGCAGCCGGCCCATGCGGTCTTCGAGCGCCTTGATCCGCTGCGACACCGCCGACGGCGTCACGCTCAACGCCAGCGCGGCCCGTTCGAAACTGCCTTCGCGCACCACCGCGGCCAGGGCGCGCAGGTTGCCATGATCGATTTTCATTGGATTAGTTTTGCTTAATATAGTGAAGGAAAATTAGCTGTATTTCATATTGGCGGCAAGCGAAAATGTTGCATTGCCGGCATGCGCGACGCTGCCGGCCCGGTATTCAAGCGCCGCCACAAGGCGTTGCAGTCAAAAGGTTCGCAGTCATGTTCGCCACGTTGTCCTCCCCCCTCTTCCTCACCGCCTGGGCCAGCGGCACGGCCACCGGGCTGGGCCTGTTCGCCGTCGTCGGCGCGCAGAGCGCATTCATCCTGCGCCAGGGATTGATGCGCGCGCACCTGCTGTCGGTGGTCGCCATCTGCGCCCTGATCGACGCCATCTTCATCTTCGCCAGCGTCTCGGGCCTGCAGGCCCTGACCGCCTGGTTCCCGTGGCTGACCACCGCGGTGCTGTGGTTCGGCGTGGCGTTCCTGTCCTGGTACGCGTTGCAATCGGCGCGCCGCGCCTGGACCGCCACCGGCGGCCTGGCCGCCGCGCGCGACGTGGTGCCCTCGCGCCGCGCCGCGATGCTGGGCGCGCTGGGCTTTTCGCTGCTGAACCCGCATTTCTGGCTCGACATGGTGGTGGTGGGCTCGCTGGCCCACGGCTTCGAGGACGCCCGCATGGCGTTCGCCGCCGGCGCCTTCACCGCCAGCCTGCTGTGGCTGGCCGTGCTGGGCATCGGCTCGCGTCTATTCGCGCGCTTTTTCGCCAGCGCCTCGGCCTGGCGCGTGCTGGACGGCGTCATCGCCGTGGTCATGGCCGGCCTGGCGATCAGCCTGGCGGTCAAGGGCGTCTGACGGCCATGCCCGATACCGCCGCCTGTCCTGCTGGCCCCGCCCACCCGGGGCCGGCGCGCTACACCGCCACCTTCATCTTCGCCAAGAAGCAGTTCGACGACGACTTCCACCGGCTCGACCAGGCCATCGCCATGGCGGCGCGGACCACTCCGGGCTACCTGGGCGAGGAAGCCTGGGAAGATCCCGCGCGCGGCCTGTACGCCAATGTCTACTACTGGGAATCGCTTGAAGCCCTGGAAGCCCTGATCCGCCACCCCGCCCACCAGCAGGCCAAGGCCGCGCAGTCGCGCTGGCTGGACGGCTACCGGGTGATCATCGCCCAGGTGCTTAGGGAATACGGGGACGGACTGCCCGGTCCAGCACTTTTATAATCGCCGGGTTGCCACTCTTTCGTCGGGCGCATGGCCGGCCCGCCAGACGATCATGCGCGGACCCTCCCCTTCCAAAGACGTGCGCCTGCCGCCGCTGGCCGCCATCCAGGCCTTCGAGGCGGCCGCCCGGCTCGGTTCGTTCGAGCGCGCCAGCGAAGAACTGTTCGTCACCGCCAGCGCCATCGGCAAGCGCATCGCCGCGCTGGAAGCGCAGCTCGACGTCACCCTGTTCATCCGCAGCAGCCGAGGCGCCACCCTGAGCGCCGCCGGGCGCGAATACCTGGAGCAGGTGCGCACCGCGCTCGACCTGCTGTCGGACGCCTCGCTGCACAAGCGCGGCGAACCCAAGCTCGAGCCCCTGCGGGTCGTTTCCACGCCCACCTTCGCCCGCCAGGTGCTGATCCCCGCGCTGCCCGGTTTCACCGCCGCCCATCCGGACGTCGAGCTGGAGATCATGCTGTCGATTCCCTACCTGGACATCACGCCGCCAAACGCCGATGTCTGGATCCGCTTCGGCAGCGGCAAATACCCCGGCCTGCAAGCCCGGCCGCTGACCACCGACCCGGTGTTCGCCGTGTGCTCGCCGGCCTATCGCGACGCCCACGGCCCGTTCGACCGTCCCCAGGACCTGGCGCGCGCCGCGCTGCTGCGCTGCCCGATGGAACCCTGGCGTCCATGGCTGGCCGCGGCGGGATTGGACTGGCCCGAGCCCGCCCGCGGCGTCTGGCTGGTCGACCTGGGCATGATGCTGGCGGCGGCCCGCGCCGGCCAGGGCATCGCCTTGACCCGCCGCACCCTCGCCGCCGAATGGCTCGATGAAGGCAAATTGCTGCGCGTGCTCGACATCGAAACACCGGGTGAATCCCAGTACCACCTGTGCACCGAAATCTCGCGCCCGCCCGGCGGCGCGGCCCAAGCGTTTTCCCTATGGCTGGCCGAGGTCTGCGAACGCGCATCCCAATGGCCGCGCGGCCTGCCGGCCAAGCCGGAATAAATTTCCAGCCCCGGGCGGAAGGAAATTCCGCGCACCCTGGCGCATCGCTGGCTAGGATGCGCCGAATATGGCCGCGCGCGACAGGCAGGCGTCGCGTCTCGGCGTTCCCGGATCTTTTTCCATCGCATGCTGCATCGCAGCGCCCGAATCCGGCGCCCGTGCGCCCGTACTAGGTATTTACGCGGAAAAACCCCGCGCGGTCAGATTCGCGTAAGCGATTAAGCAGACAGTCACAACACGCAACACAGGAGCGCGCCACCAACCTCTTTCCTCGCCGCCTGGCGCCGGCACACGGTTTTCCACGCAGTTCTACTAATTACAACGGAGACATCCATGGATTTTCGTTTGAAGCTGCTTGCAGGAACCCTTGCTTTTGCCGTATCGGCCGCGGGCTACGCCGCCGACCCCATCAAGATCGGCGTGGCCGGTCCCTACACCGGAGGCTCGTCCTCCATGGGCGTCAGCATGCGCGACGGCGTGCGCCTGGCCATCGAGGAAATCAACAAGAGCGGCGGCGTGCTCGGCCGGCAACTGGTCGCGGTGGAGCGCGACGACGAAGCCAAGAACGAACGCGGCGTGCAGATCGCCCAGGAGCTGATCAACAAGGAACAGGTCACGGCCACGGTCGGCTACATCAATACCGGCGTGGCGCTGGCCTCGCAGCGCTTCTATCAGGACGCCAAGATTCCGGTGTTCAACAACGTCGCCACCGGCAGCGTCATCACGCACCAGTTCAAGGCGCCGGAATACCCGGACAACTACGTGTTCCGCAACGCGGCGCACGACAGCATCCAGGCGCCGATGATTGTCGAAGAAGCCATCACGCGCCGCGGCTTCAAAAAGGTCGCGATCCTGGCCGACTCCACCAACTACGGCCAGCTCGGCCGCGAGGACCTGGAAAAGGCCCTGGACGCCAAGGGCATCAAGCCGGTGGCCGTCGAGAAGTTCAACATCAAGGACGTCGACATGACGGCCCAGTTGCTCAAGGCCAAGGCCGCGGGCGCAGAAGCCGTGCTGACCTACGGCATCGGCCCCGAGCTGGCGCAGATCGCCAACGGCATGGCCAAGCTGGGCTGGAAGGTGCCGATCATCGGTAGCTGGACGCTGTCGATGGCCAACTACATCGACAACTCCGGCGCCAATGGCGAAGGCGCGCGCATGCCGCAGACCTTCATCCAGGACCCGGACACGCCCAAGCGCAAGGCGTTCATCGACGCCTACCTGGCCAAGTTCAAGCCCAAGAACAACCGCATCGACTCGCCGGTGTCGGCAGCCCAGGGCTATGACTCGATCTTCCTGCTGGCCGCGGCCATCAAGCAGGCCAACTCCACGGATGGCCCGAAGATCCGCGAGGCGCTCGAAAACCTGCAGACGCCCGTCGAAGGCGTGGTGATGACCTACAACAAGCCCTTCACCCACGACAACCACGACGCGATTACCGCCAAGGAAGTGGTCATCGGCGAGGTCAAGGGCGGCCGCGTGGTCAAGGCCAACTAAGTTCGTCCGCAGCAATGCGGCGGCGGCTGCCCGGCCGCCGCCGCCGGCGTCCCCGTGCGCGGGGCGCCGGCATGCAGTCGCCTGACAACAGCGTTCTGCCCAAGGGGGTTGGGACGGAACACAGCGCCTCACGACACATACCATGATTCTTCTACAGCTTATCTATAGCGGTATCGCGCTAGGCATGATCTATGCCGTCATCGCGTTCGGATACCAGCTCACCTTCGCCACATCCGGCACCCTGAACTTCGGCCAGGGCGAAGCCCTGATGCTGGGCGCGCTGGTCGGGCTCACGCTGGTCGGACTGGGCGTGAACTACTGGGTCATGATCCCCATCGTCTGCATCTTCGGCTTCGCGCAAGGCGTGCTGGTCGAACGCGTCGGCGTGCGGCCGGCCATCAAGACGCGGTCGGAGTTCGGCTGGATCATGGCCACCATCGCGCTGGGCATCATCTTCAAGAACGTGGCCGAGAATGTCTGGGGCCGCGACGACCTGCGCTTTCCCTCGCCGCTGCCCGAGGCGCCCATCCAGGTGCTGGGCGCCAACGTGCTGCCGATGGAACTGCTGGTGGTGTTCGGCGCGCTGGCGATGATGCTGCTGGTGGAAGTGTTCAACCGCAAATCCATCTACGGCAAGGCCTTCGTCGCCACCTCCAATGACCGCGACGCCGCCGGCCTGATGGGCATCAACACCGGCATGGTGATCACGTTTTCGTATGCCCTGTCGTCGCTGACCGCCGCCTTCGCGGGCGTGCTGGTGGCGCCGCTGACGCTGACCGGCGCCACCATGGGCGCGGTGCTGGGCCTGAAGGCCTTCGCGGTCGCCATCATCGGCGGCCTGTCCAGCGGCATGGGCGTGGTGGTGGGCGGCCTGATCCTGGGGATCGCCGAGACCACCACCGGTTTCTATCTTTCGACGGGGTACAAAGACGTGCCGGGACTGGTCCTGCTGCTGCTCGTACTGACCTTCAAGCCCGCCGGCCTGTTCGGCAAGACCGCGATCAAGAAGGTGTAATCGATGAAACCCCTGCACCTTCTGCTATCCATCGTGGCCGTGGCCTGCCTGGCCGCCGTGCCGCTGGGCGTGACCAACACGTACTACCTGCACCTGATCGAAACCATCATGATCTATTCGATCCTGCTGTTCGGGCTCGATATCGTGGTGGGCTATACCGGCCAGGTGTCGCTGGGCCACGCCGGCCTGTTCGGCATCGGCTCGTATGTGGCCGGCGTGCTGTTCTTCCACCTGCAGATGCCGATCTGGGTGACGCTGCCGGCGGCCATCCTGATCGCGGCGGCGTTCGGCGCGGTGCTGGCGCTGCCGGCGCTGCGGGTCACCGGCCCGTATCTGGCGATGGTGACGCTGGCGTTCGGCACCATCATCCAGATCCTGATCAACGAGATGACCTTCATGACCGAAGGCCCCCTCGGCATCAAGATCCCCAAGCCGTCGATCGGCGGGCACATCCTGACCAAGAGCGAGTACTTCTGGCTGGTGGCGGCGTTGCTGGTGCTGTCGCTGATCGTGGTGCACCGCATCCTCAAGTCGCACCTGGGCCGCTCGTTCGAGGCCCTGCGCGACAGCCCGATCGCATCGGACTGCATGGGCGTGTCAGTCTACCGGCACAAGGTGTTCGCCTTCGTCATCAGCGCCGGCTTCGCCGGCCTGGCGGGCGCGTTGTACTCGTATTCCGAGCAGTACATCTCGCCCAACACCTACAACTTCGAGCTGACCATCCTGTTCCTGCTGGCCATCATCATGGGCGGACGCAAGAGCCGCACCGGCGCGCTGCTGGGCGCGTCGATCATCGTGCTGCTGCCCAAGATGCTGGATGACATCGGCACCTTCCGCCTGATCGCGCTGGGCGTGGCGATCCTGGTGACGGTGGGCAGCGCCATCGCCATCTCCAAGGGCCGCACCGAGGCCCGCCGGGTGGCGGTGCCTGTGGTCGGCACCATCCTGCTGGCGATCTTCTCTTACTGGCTGGACGCGGTGACCGACTGGCGCCTGACGATCTTCGGCGCCATGATCCTGTTCGTCGTGTACTACCTGCCCGACGGCATCGTCGGCTTCGTGCGCAACCTGTTCTTCTCGACCCGCCGCGCGGCGCTGTCGGTCAAGAAGGACCTGGTCAAGGAGCAGGAGGCGGTCGCGCCCGAAAGCGCGCGCGGCCAGGGCGAGACCCTGTTGGCGGCCAAGCAGGTGCTGATGCAGTTCGGCGGCCTGAAGGCGCTCAACCAGGTCGACCTGACCATCAAGCGCGGCACCATCCACGGGCTGATCGGCCCGAACGGCTCGGGCAAGAGCACCATGATGAACGTGCTGACCGGCATCTACGTGCCGACGGCCGGCTCGGTGGAGTTCTCGGGCAAGTCGCTGGTGGGGCTGGCGCCGGCCGACATCGCCGCATCGGGCATCGCCCGCACGTTCCAGAACGTGCAACTGTTCGGCGAAATGACGGCGCTGGAGAACGTGCTGGTGGGCCTGCACCATACGTTCACCACCGGGCTGGCGGGCATCGCGCTGCGCACGTCCAAGTGGAAGGGCGAGGAGCAAGGCGCCCGCGCCCGCGCGCTGGCGCTGCTGGAGTTCGTCGGGCTGGACAGCATGGCCAACGAGGAGGCGCGCAACCTGCCCTACGGCAAGCAGCGGTTGCTGGAGATCGCCCGCGCGCTGGCGCTGGATCCGCAATTGCTGCTGCTGGATGAGCCGGCGGCCGGCCTGACGGCGCCCGACATCGTCGAGCTGCTGGCCATCATCCGCAAGGTGCGCGACCACGGCATCACGCTGATCCTGATCGAGCACCACATGGATGTGGTGATGGGAGTATGCGACACCGTGTCGGTGCTGGACTTCGGCCAGAAGATCGCCGAGGGGCTGCCCAACGAAGTGCAGAGCAACGCCAAGGTTATCGAGGCGTATCTGGGCGGCGCGCCCGCCTGACGCCAAGGACGACAACATGCTATCGATCAAGAATCTGGAAGCGGGCTACGGGAAGGTGAAGGTGCTGCACGGCATCAGCATGGAGGTCCCGAAGGCCAAGGTAGTGACGCTGATCGGCTCGAACGGGGCCGGCAAGACGACGACGATGCGGGCGCTGTCGGGGATGATCCGGCCGACCGCGGGCGAGGTCACATTGGGCGGCAAGCGCATCGACGGGCTGGAGTCGCATCGGATCGCGCGGCTGGGGTTGGCGCATTCGCCGGAAGGGCGGCGGGTGTTTCCTACGCTTTCCGTCACCGACAATCTGCTGCTGGGCGCATTTCCCCGGTTGACGGGGAGCCGGCCCAAGGGCGACGTGCAGGCGGACCTGGGGCGGGCGATGGATCTGTTTCCTCGGCTGAAGGAACGGCGCGATCAGTTGGCGGGAACGCTGTCTGGCGGCGAGCAGCAGATGCTGGCGATGGCGCGGGCGGTGATGCTGAATCCGGAGCTGGTGTTGCTGGATGAGCCGTCGATGGGGTTGGCGCCGATCCTGGTGGAGGAGGTTTTCCGGATCATCGCGCGGCTCAAGGATGAAGGGGTGACGATGTTGCTGGTCGAGCAGTTTGCGGCGGCGGCGTTGAATGTCGCGGATTATGGGTATGTGTTGGAGAATGGGCGGATTTCTGTGCATGGGAGTGCGGAGAAGTTGAAGCATGATCCGGCTGTGGTGGCGGCTTATCTTGGGGGGGCGCATTAGTTCTTTTGCGGTTGCGTGGGATTGAGTTCTTGAGACGCACGGCGGGGCGGCGGGCGGTGGCGGGCGGGGCTACGATTGCGGTCCGGAGCGTTCGCTCCGGACTGCCCCTGCGTCAACCTCGTACGCCTTCGGCTCCCTACGGTTTCCCTCGGGCGCATCTACACGCCCCGCCCGCCACCGCCCGCCGCCCCACCGTGCTCGCGATTGCTTTGGTTCCTGCGTTGCAGTGACGGGTGGTGTGCTTGGCGTTTTTATGGCGCGAGTGCTTATCGCCGAAGATCTTGCGGGGCCCGCCCAAAGGCGGCCGCGCGGGCGGCCTTTTTGGGCTTACGCGCTGGTTTTGCGTTGGCGGATGACGCTGCGCGCGGGTGACGGACGGCTTGGGGGGCCGCCTGTTCTTGGGAGTGGGACGGATGAAAAAAGGCAGGATTGCGCGGTGGCGCAATCCTGCCTTTGCTTTGGGCGCGCGGGACGCGCGCTTTGCTTAGACGGTGATGGTCAGGGTGACGTCGATGTTGCCGCGGGTGGCGTTCGAGTAGGGGCAGACGATGTGGGCGGCGGCGACGAGTTTTTCGGCTTCGGCGCGGTCCATGCCGGGCAGCGAGATCTTCAGTTCGGCTTCGATGCCGAAACCGGTGGGGATGGGGCCGATGCCGACCGAGCCGTCGATGGTGGCGTTGGCGGGCATGGCGATCTTGTCGCGGCCGGCGACGAACTTCATGGCGCCCATGAAGCAGGCGGAGTAGCCGACGGCGAACAGTTGCTCGGGGTTGGTGCCGGCCGCGCCGGCGCCGCCCAGTTCCTTCGGGGTGGTCAGCTTGACGTTCAGGTTGCCGTCGCTGGAGACGCCAGTGCCTTCACGGCCGCCGGTGACGTGGGCGTGGGCGCGGTAGAGGACTTTTTCGATGGACATGGTGCTTTCCTTTTGGATGAAGGTGGGGGGACTGCCGGGCTGGCGGGACCGCTCCCGCTTCGACCCTTACTGAATTGATAGCGCACGATTACATCGCGCACTATTTATAACCGGGAATGACAGCGATTGCCATCATCCTCCGCAAAGACTGCGAATCAAAGACTGCTGACCAACTTTTCCCGCAATTCGTGCAACGACTTCATGGTGCCCTGCGCCTCTTCCAGCGAACACTGGGCCGCTGCGGCGATGGCGTGGGGCACGGCTTCGGCCTGGTTGCGCAGGTCGCGGCCCTGCCGGGTCAGGGTGACGATGACCTGGCGTTCGTCATCCTGCGCGCGGGTCCGGGTGACCAGGCCTGCCGCCTCCAGCCGCTTGAGCAGGGGCGTCAGGGTGGCCGAATCCAGGAACAGGCGTTCGCCGATGTCGGTGACCGTGATTGCGTCGCGTTCCCACAGCACCAGCATGACCAGGTACTGCGGATACGTCAGATCCAGGCCGCGCAGCAGCTTGCGGTACACCTTGTTCATCGCCAGGGAGGTCGAGTACAGGGCGAAACACAGTTGGCTGTCTAGCAGCAGCGGGTTGAACGCGCTTTTGGGCTGGGATCTGGATTTCATTGTGCAATATTAAATAGCGCGCTATTTATCGTCAAGCACTTTTTTGGCTTTTGTATCCGCCATGGTTGTTGGGCGGTTGGCGTCCCCTCGCCTGTTGCGCTGCGGCAGGGAGACCCCGTCGAAGAGGGTGACGGGGATCAGGCGACACCCCCAGCGCCTGCGCCCCGCGCCGTGTCGACCAAGGCTGGCGTCTCGGCCCCGTTCAGGCAGCGTGCTCGCCTTCCAGCGCCCCGCGGTCGGAACCGTAGCGCTTCAGGCCGTCCAGGTCCAGCACCCGCACGGCGCCGTACTCGACATTCAGCAGGCCGGCCTCTTCCAGCTTGCGCAGCGCCTGGTTGGCGCGCTGGCGCGAGACGCGCGCGAGGTAACCGACCTCTTCCTGCGTGATCGTCAGGCGCATGCCCATGCCGGGGTACAGCAGCGGGTTGAACAGCTCGGCCAGGCAGCGCGCCACGCGCGCATCCGGATCGAGCAGGCGGTCGTATTCGGCCTTGCCGATGAACTGGGCGACGCGTTCGTTCAATTGGTGCAGCAGGTAGCGGTTGAAGGGAATGCTGGTGTCCAGCAGCCAATCGAAAGTGGCTGCCGGCAGGCGCGCGACGACGGAATCGCGCAGCGCCACGATGTCGTACTTGCGGACTTCGCGCTTGAGCAGCGAGCCCTCGCCGATCCAGCCGCCGGCGGGCACGCCGGTCAGCGATGCGACCTTGCCTTCGGCATTTCCCACCGACACCTTCACCAGGCCGGCCAGCACGCCGATCCAAGCCTGGGCGAGTTCGCCTTTGCGCTCTATGATCGACCCGGCGGCAACCTGCTGCACGGACAGGTC
Source organism: Achromobacter sp. CF-sbj1-Ac2-l (assembly GCF_052698165.1). Classification (NCBI taxonomy): domain Bacteria; kingdom Pseudomonadati; phylum Pseudomonadota; class Betaproteobacteria; order Burkholderiales; family Alcaligenaceae; genus Achromobacter; species Achromobacter sp. CF-sbj1-Ac2-l. The sequence goes on from NZ_CP199855.1 coordinate 5,970,041, forward strand.
TCGCTCGACGCGCGCTTGCTGCTCGGCGTCGAGTACGCGAAACCAGGCCGCGGCCAGTTGCAGGGAGTCGGATAGCTGCATCGGGAATACCCTAAAAGTTCCTTGAATGTCGCGATGGTGACAGTTGGTAGCAACCCAACCTTATACCTTAACTCCTGCCGTAAATCTAAAACCAACTGGTCAAGCGCAACCGCTCGCGCGCCGCGTCTCGCGGCAACGGGCGCGATGTGCCCAAACCGGAGGAGACAACGTGGCACATTCATCGCCCGCATCCGCAACGATGCCGGCGGCGCTGGATACTTTTCCGGCGCTGCTGTTCGCGCATGCCGACGTACGCGGGTCGCGGCCCGCGATACGTGAGAAAGACCTGGGTATCTGGCAAACCCTTACCTGGGCGCAAGTGGCGGAGCACGTGCGCCAGGTCGCCCACGGGCTCGCGTCGCTGGGCATCCAGCCCGGCATGCACGTGGCCGTGATCGGCGAGAACCGCCCGCGCCTGTACATGGCCATGATGGCCACGCAATCGCTCGGCGCCATCCCCGTGCCGCTCTACCAGGACGCCGTGGCCCAGGAAATGGTCTACGTCCTGCAGGACGCCGAGATCAGCGTCGCGGTGGTCGAGGACCAGGAACAGGTCGACAAGATGCTGGAAGTGAGCGAGCAATGCCCCGCGCTCAAGCACGTGGTCTACGACGATCCGCGCGGCCTGCGCCACTACACCAATGCGATGCTGCTGTCGTACGACCGGCTCGAGGAGATTGGCCGCGAGTACGCCGCGCAGCATCCCGACTTCTTCGCCCGCGCCGTGGCCGCGGTGCAGCCGCACGACGCGGCCGCGATGTTCTATACCTCCGGCACCACCGGCAAGCCCAAGGGCGTGGTGCTGACGCACCATGCGCTGATCGACCGCGCCCGCGCCGTGTCCGAGATGGAGAACCTGACCGATCGCGAGGACGTGCTGGCCTACCTGCCGCCGGCCTGGATCGGGCAGAACATGTTTTCGTACACGCAGTTGCTGGTGACGGGCTTCACCGTGAACCATCCGGAGTCGCCCGATACCGTGTCGATCGACATGCGCGACATCGGCCCCACCTACTACTTCGCGCCGCCGCGCGTGCTGGAAGGCCTGCTGACCCATGTGATGATCCGCATGGAGGACGCCGGCTACCTCAAGCGCAAGCTGTTCCATGCCTGCATGAAGCTGGCGCGCCGCGTCGGCACCCGCATCCTGGACGGCGAATCGGTCAACGCCTGGGACCGCCTGCGCTACGCGCTGGGCAATGTGCTGATCTACGGTCCGCTGCGCAATGCGCTGGGCATGAGCCGCGTGCGCGTGGCCTATACGGCCGGCGAGGCCATCGGCCCCGACCTGTTCGTGTTCTACCGCTCCATCGGCATCAACCTCAAGCAGCTCTACGGCTCCACCGAAACCTCGGTGTTCGTCTGCGTGCAGCCGGACGGCCAGGTGCGCGACGACACCGTCGGCCCGCCCGTGGCCGGCGTGGAGATCCGCGTGGCCGACAACGGCGAGATCCTGGTCAAGAGCCCCGGCCTGTTCAAGGAGTATTACCGCAACCCGGACGCCACGCAGGAAGCGCGCAGCGCCGACGGCTGGTTCCACACGGGCGACGCGGGCTACCTGGACACCGACGGCCAGCTCAAGATCATCGACCGCGCCAAGGACGTCGGCAAGCTGGCCGACGGCAGCCTGTTCGCGCCCAAGTACCTGGAGAACAAGCTCAAGTTCTTCCCGCACATCAAGGAAGCGGTGGCGTTCGGCGCCGGCCGCCAGGACGTGTGCGCCTTCATCAACATCGACCTGGAAGCCGTGGGCAACTGGGCCGAGCGCCGCGGCCTGCCCTACGCCGGCTATACCGACCTGGCGGGCAAGGACGAGGTCTACCAGCTCATCGCCGATTGCGTCGAACAGGTCAATGCCGACCTGGCCACCGATCCGAAGCTGTCGGCCTCGCAGATCAGCCGCTTCCTGATCCTGCACAAGGAACTGGATCCGGATGACGACGAACTGACGCGCACCCGCAAGGTGCGACGCGCCTTCATCGCGCAGAAGTACGGCGTGCTGATCGACGCCCTGTTCGAAGGCAAGCAGTCCCAGTACATCGAAACCGAAGTGAAGTTCGAGGACGGCCGCACCGGCAAGATCGCCGCCGACCTGAAGATCCGCCCGGTCAAGACGTTCCCCGCCATCACCGCCCGAGCCGCGTAGAGACCATGAGCAACAACGACCGCGACCAGCGCATCGGCGACGTGATGCTGGACATGCAGAACATCTCGCTGTCCTTCGGCGGCGTCAAGGCGCTGACGGACATTTCCTTCAATGTGCGCGAGCACGAGATCCGCGCCATCATCGGCCCCAACGGCGCGGGCAAGAGCTCGATGCTGAACGTCATCAACGGCGTCTACACGCCGCAGCAGGGCGGCATCGCCTTCCGCGGCGAGCGCTTTTCGCGCATGAATCCGCGCCGCGCCGCCGAAATGGGTATCGCGCGCACCTTCCAGAACCTGGCCCTGTTCAAGGGCATGAGCGTGCTGGACAACATCATGACCGGACGCAATCTGCGCATGAAGTGCGGGCTGCTGGCGCAGGCCTTCCGCCTGGGCGCCGCCGAACGCGAAGAGATCGAGCACCGCCAGTTCGTCGAGAACATCATCGACTTCCTCGAGATCCAGGCGTATCGCAAGACGCCGGTGGGGCGCCTGCCCTACGGCCTGCAAAAGCGCGTCGACCTGGGCCGCGCGCTCGCCATGGAACCACGCCTGCTGCTGCTGGACGAGCCGATGGCCGGCATGAACATCGAGGAGAAGCAGGACATGAGCCGCTTCATCCTCGACGTGAACGACGAATTCGGCACCACCATCGTGCTGATCGAGCACGACATGGGCGTGGTCATGGACATCTCCGACCGCGTGGTGGTGCTGGACTACGGCAAGAAGATCGGCGACGGCAAGCCCGATGAGGTGCGCGCCAACGAAGACGTCATCCGAGCGTACCTTGGCGTCGGCGGCGAAGCCGCCGTCACCCAGGACGCCGAAGCGCAGGCAACAGCCCCCGCCCCTAACCCTCCCCCCGAGGGGGAGGGAGAAAACTCACTGGCTGCACGGACTTAAGGGGCGAATGATGGGATTTTTTCTGGAAACCTTGTTCGGCGGCCTGATGAGCGGCATGCTGTACGCCCTGATCGGCCTGGGCTTCGTGCTGATCTTCAAGGCGTCGGGCGTGTTCAACTTCGCCCAGGGCGCCATGGTGCTGGTGGCGGCGCTGTCGATGGCGCGCTTCTCGGAGTGGATACCGCGCTGGTTCGGCTTCGAAAACATGATCCTGGCCAACGTGCTGGCGTTCATCGTCAGCGCCATCCTCATGTTCCTGCTGGCCGTGGCGATCGAGCGCTTCGTGCTGCGCCACCTGGTCAACCAGGAGGCCACCACCCTGCTCATGGCCACCCTGGGCATCAGCTATTTCCTCGACGGCCTGGGCCAGATCTCGTTCGGCAGCTCGGTCTATTCCATCAACGTCGGCATGCCGAAGGATCCGTTGATGATCCTGGACTCGGTGTTCGAAGGCGGCCTGCTCATCAACCTCGAAGACCTGACCGCCGCGGTCATCGCCGCATTGCTGGTGGCGGCGCTGGCGCTGTTCTTCCAGTTCACCTCCACCGGCCGCGCGCTGCGCGCCGTGGCGGATGACCACCAGGCGGCGCAGTCCATCGGCATTCCGCTGAACCGCATCTGGGTCATCGTCTGGAGCGTGGCCGGCCTGGTGGCGCTGGTGGCCGGCATCATCTGGGGTTCCAAGTTCGGCGTGCAGTTCACGCTCTCGACCGCGGCGCTGCGGGCGCTGCCGGTGGTGATCCTGGGCGGCCTGACCTCGGTGCCGGGCGCCATTCTCGGCGGCCTGATCATCGGCGTGGGCGAAAAGCTGTCCGAAGTCTACCTGGGGTCGCTGGTGGGCGGCGGCATCGAAATCTGGTTCGCCTATGTGCTGGCGCTGGTGTTCCTGCTGTTCCGTCCGCAAGGGCTGTTCGGCGAGAAGATCATCGACCGCGTCTGACCACGGCCTTCTAGGATAAAAACATGTTCTATCGCGAAAACGGCCAATTCAAGACCAGCTATCGCGCCGACCAGCAGATCTTCCCGATCCGCCAGGACCGCGTCTTCATCTGGCTGCTGCTGGCGGTGGCGTTCATCGCCATCCCGGCGCTGTCCAGCGACTATCTGCTGCGCGCCATCCTGATCCCGTTCCTGATCCTGTCGCTGGCCGCCGTCGGCCTGAACATCCTGGTGGGCTATTGCGGCCAGATCTCGCTGGGCACGGGCGCCTTCATGGCGGTGGGCGCGTATGCCGCCTGGAACTTCGGCGTGCGCTTTCCCGGCATGCCGCTGATCGTCCAGATCCTGCTGGGCGGGTGCTTCGCCACCATCGTCGGCGTGATCTTCGGCATTCCCAGCCTGCGCATCCGCGGCCTGTACCTGGCCGTGGCCACGCTGGCCGCGCAGTTCTTCGTCGACTGGGCGTTCCTGCGCATCCCGTTCTTCACCAACTACTCGTCGTCGGGCAACGTCTCGGTGCCGCCGCTGACCGCCTTCGGCCTGCCGGTGCAGAGCGCGCTGGAAAAGTACCTGTTCGTGCTGATCCTGGTGGTGATCTTCAGCCTGCTGGCCAAGAACCTGGTGCGCGGCGCCATCGGCCGCCAGTGGATGGCGATCCGCGACATGGACGTGGCCGCCTCGGTCATCGGCATCCGCCCGATGTACGCCAAGCTCACCGCGTTCGCGGTCAGCTCGTTCATCGTCGGCGTGGCCGGCGCGCTGTGGGGCTACATCCACCTGGGCTCGTGGGAGCCGCTGGCCTTCGACCTGACGCGTTCGTTCCAGTTGCTGTTCATGGTCATCATTGGCGGCCTGGGCTCCATCATCGGCAGCTTCTTTGGCGCGGCCTTCATCGTGCTGGTGCCGGTGGCGCTGACCAACGTGCCGCACATGCTGGGCCTGTCGCTGTCGGTGGACACCGCCGCGCACGTCGAGCACATGGTGTTCGGCGCGCTGATCGTGTTCTTCCTGATCGCCGAGCCGCACGGGCTGGCGCGGTTGTGGAGCATCGGCAAGGAGAAACTTCGCATCTGGCCGTTCCCCCACTAATGATGGGCCCACCCCCGAAGCGCCTGCGGCGCTTCCCCCTCAAGGGGGCGCCGCTGGGGACCGGCAAAGCCGGATCCGCCGCGGCCCGGATGGTGCGGCTCCCGTTGTGATCATCGTCGGTAGTGGCGGTATGCGCGCCACGACCGACATCCTGAATACCCGGCTCCAGACCGGGCCAACCCCGGTGTCCGAGGGTTTATGACCCAAACACCACGCAGGAGGTAAATGGAGATGAAGCGTCTTAACCTGAAGTTGGCGGCAGCCTTGGTGGCCGCAGCCGGCGCCATCGGCGCCGTGGCCACGCCGGCAATGGCGGCGGAAGAGCAGTTCGTTCCGTTGCTGGTGTACCGGACCGGGTCGTTCGCGCCGCTGGGCATTCCCTGGGCCGACGGCAAGCTGGACTACCTGAAGCTGGTCAATGAGCGCGACGGCGGCGTCAACGGCGTCAAGATCACCTACGAGGAATGCGAAACCGCCTACGCCACCGACCGCGGCGTCGAGTGCTACGAACGCCTGAAGGGCAAGGGCACCGGCGCATCGGGCTTCGACACGCAATCGACCGGCATCACCTTCGCGGTCAGCGACAAGGCCATGGTGGACAAGGTGCCGGTCGAGACGATGGGCTACGGCCTGTCGCAATCGGTCGACGGCAGCGTGTTCGAGTGGAACTTCCCGCTGCTGGGCACCTACTGGACCGCCGCCGACGTGATGATCCAGGACATCGCCAAGAAAGAAGGCGGCATGGACAAGCTCAAGGGCAAGAAGATCGCCCTGGTCTACCACGACTCGCCCTACGGCAAGGAACCGATCCCGCTGCTGCAGAAGCGCGCCGCCAAGGAAGGCTTCGAGCTGCTGCTGTATCCGGTGACCGCCCCTGGCGTGGAACAGAAGTCCACCTGGCTGCAGATCCGCCAGGCGCGCCCGGCCTATGTGCTGCTGTGGAGCGCGGGCATCATGACGCCCACCGCCATCCGCGAGGCGCAGGCCAGCGGCTACCCGCGCGACAAGATGTACGCGATCTGGTGGGCCGGCTCCGAAGGCGACGTCAAGGACTTGGGCGATGTCGCCAAGGGCTACAACGCCATCACCATCCACAACAGCGGCGCCGACCACGACAAGGTCTATGACGATCTGAAGAAGTACGTCTACGACAAGGGCCAGGGTTCGGACAAGACGGGCAAGACCACGCTCGGCACCATCGCCCACACCCGCGGCATGATGATTTCGATGCTGCAGGTCGAAGCGATCCGCACCGCGCAGGAGAAGTTCGGCAAGGGCAAGGCGCTCACGCCCGACCAGGTGCGCTGGGGCTTCGAGAACCTGAACCTGACGCAGGAACGCCTGAACCAGCTCGGCTTCGGCCAGATCATGCGTCCGGTCAAGACCTCTTGCAGCAACCACAAGGGTGACGACTGGGCCCGCATCGTGCAGTGGGACGGCGCCAAGTTCAAGGTCGTCTCGGACTGGTACCAGGCCGACAAGACCCTGCTGGACCCGATGGTGAAGGAAGCCGCGGCGAAGTACGCCAAGGAAAAGAACATCACGCCCCGCACTTGCGAGAACTGATGTGAACCGGCGGCCGGCGCCCCACGGCGTCGGCCGCCACCAAGCCGCAGGAACCGCCATGACCGCAGCAACGACTACCGCTACTACCGCCGACACCCCCAAGGTGCTGCTCGATGTGAACGGCATCGAGGTGATCTACAACCACGTCATCCTGGTGCTCAAGGGCGTGTCCCTGCAGGTGCCGGAAGGCCGGATCGTGGCCCTGCTGGGCGCCAACGGCGCCGGCAAGACCACCACGTTGCGCGCCATCTCGAACCTGCTCAAGGGCGAGCGCGGCGACGTCACCAAGGGCCACATCCAGTACCGCGACCAGCGCATCGAAAAGCTGTCGCCGGCCGAACTGGTCAAGCGCGGCGTGGTGCAGGTGATGGAGGGCCGCCATTGCTTCGCCCACCTCACCATCGAAGAGAACCTGCTGACGGGCGCCTACACGCGCGACCTCAGCCGCGGCGACACCAGCGCGGCGCTGGAGCGCGTCTACCAGTATTTCCCGCGCCTGAAGCAGCGCCGCGCCAGCCAGGCCGGCTACACCTCGGGCGGCGAACAACAGATGACCGCTATCGGCCGCGCGCTGATGGCCAACCCCAACATGATCCTGCTGGACGAGCCGTCCATGGGACTGGCGCCGCAGATCGTCGAGGAGATCTTCGAGATCGTGCGCGACCTGAACCAGCGCGAGCGCGTCAGCTTCCTGCTGGCCGAGCAGAACACCAACATCGCGCTGCGCTATGCCGACTACGGCTACATCCTGGAGAACGGCCGCGTGATGATGGACGGCGCCGCGCAGGACCTGGCCCAGAACGAGGACGTGAAAGAGTTCTACCTGGGCATTTCCAGCGGCGAGCGCAAGAGTTTCCGCGACAACAAGTTCTACCGCCGCCGCAAACGCTGGCTGGCCTGATCCCTGGAGCGGCGACGCCGGCGCGGTCCGGCTCGCCGCCGGCAACGACACCGCAGTACGGCACACGAGAGGGTGCGATCCCATGTCCGAGTTTTTCGATGTCCTGGAAACCCGAGCGCCCGAGCAACGCGAGCGCGACCTGATGGCGGCCCTGCCCGACGCCATCGCCCGCGCCATCGCCCGCGCGCCGGCCATTGCCGAGCAGTTGCGCGGCATCGACCCCGCCACGGTCACCTCGCGCGCCGCGCTGGCGCGCCTGCCGGTGCTGCGCAAGCACGAGCTGCTGGAACGCCAGCAGCACAGCCGCGAACAGGCCGCGCAACCGGCCGGACCGCAAAAGGCCTTCGGCGGCTTCTCGGCCATCGGCTGGGGCGAAGCCATGCGCGTGTTCGCCTCGCCCGGCCCGATCTATGAACCCGAAAGCGCCCGCGCCGACTACTGGCGCTTTGCCCGCGCGCTGTACGCCGCCGGTTTCCGAGCCGGCGAGCTGGCCTACAACTGCTTTTCCTATCACTTCACGCCAGCCGGATCGATGATGGAGACCGCCGCGCACGCCGTGGGCTGCACCGTGTTCCCCGGCGGCACGGGCCAGACCGAACAGCAGGTGCGCGCCATCCAGGACCTGGCGCCCAGCGGCTACACCGGCACGCCCAGCTTCCTGAAGATCATCCTGGAAAAGGCCGACGAGCTCGGCGTGAAGCTGGATTCGCTGCGCCGCGCGCTGGTGTCCGGCGAGGCCTTCCCGCCGTCGCTGCGCGACTGGCTGGCCGCGCGCGGCATCGAGGGCTACCAGGCCTACGGCAGCGCCGACCTGGGCATGATCGCGTTCGAGACGCCGGCGCGCCAGGGCCTGGTGCTGGGCGAGGACATCATCGTCGAAATCGTGCGCCCCGGCACCGGCGAACCGGTGCCCGATGGCGAAGTGGGCGAAGTCGTGGTCACCACGCTGAACCCCGACTACCCGCTGGTGCGCTTCGGCACCGGCGACCTGTCGGCGGTGATGCCCGGCATCTCGCCCTGCGGCCGCACCAACACCCGCATCAAGGGCTGGATGGGCCGCGCCGACCAGACCACCAAGGTGCGCGGCATGTTCGTGCATCCGTCGCAGGTGGCCGACGTGGTGCGCCGCCATCCGGAAATCCTGCGGGCACGCCTGGTGATCAGCGGCACCACCGGTTCGGACAAAATGGTGCTGCGGGTGGAATCACGCGTGCGCGGCGAAGACCTCGGCGCCCGCATCGCCGAATCAGTGCGCGACGTGACCAAGCTGCGCAGCGACGTCGAATGGGCCGAGGCCGGCTCCCTGCCGAACGACGGCAAGGTCATCGACGACATCCGCACCTACGAATAGCAAGGATAAGAAGCAGAAAGGCGCGCGCCCGGGACCGGCACAGCCCGGGCGCGGCATCGCCGCCGGCAACGGCAGGCTCAATTGCCCAACGGACGGGCCAGCCATTCGCGGCCCTTGAGCATGCCGTTCCAGTAGATCCACGGCAGCATCGTCGCCTTCAGGAACCAGGCGCTCTTGCGCGGCACGGTCGGGTCCAGCGGGAAGGTGGGCAGCAGCTTGCCGCCATAGCCGAACTCGGCCAGCACGATACGGCCGCGCTCGACCGTCAGCGGGCACGAGCCATAGCCATCGTACGTGACCGGCAGCGCATGCCCTTCGCGCACCGCCAGCAGGTTCTCGGCCACCGTGACGATCTGCTTGCGCGCCGCCGCCGCGGTCTTGGCGTTGGTGGTGCTGATGCCATCGCCCAGCCCGAAGATGTTGTCGTAGCGCACATGGCGCAGCGTGGCCGGATCGACCTCGCACCAGCCGGCCGCATCGGCCAGCGCGCTCTGGCGCAGAAATTCGTGCGGCACCTGCGGCGGCACCGCGTGCAGCATGTCGAATGACTTCTCTACACGGGTCACCGCCCCCTCGGCGTCCTTGACATCGAACCAGGCCTTGCGCGCCGGGCCGTCCACCGCCACCAGCGCCGAATTGAACGCCAGCGAAATGCCATAGCTTTCCACATAGCGCATCAGCGGCGGCACGAAGGTCGGCACGCCGAACAGCACCGCGCCGGCCAGGTCGAATTCGACTTCGATGCGATCCAGCACGCCGCTGCGGCGCCAGTGGTCGCACGCCAGGTACATGGCCTTCTGCGGCGCGCCGGCGCACTTGATCGGCATGGCCGGCTGCGTGAACAGCGCCTTGCCGCCCTTCAGGCCGCGCACCAGCTCCCAGGTGTAGGGCGCCAGGTCGAAGCGGTAGTTGGAACTGACGCCATTGCGGCCCAGCGTTTCCGACAGGCCCTCGACCTTGTCCCAGGCCAGGCGCAGGCCGGGGCACACGATCAATTGCTGGTAGCTGACCGCGCTGCCATCGGCCAGCCGGACCTGGTTGGCCTCGGGTTCGAAACCGGCCGCCGCGACCTGCAGCCAGGTGGCGCGGCCCGGCATCACCGCCCTTGTCGGCCGCACGGTCTTGGTCACATCGAACGCGCCGCCGCCGACAAGCGTCCAGGCCGGCTGGTAGTAGTGCTTGTCGCTGGGTTCGATGACCGCGATGCGCAGGTCCGGACGGCGGCGCAGCAGGCTGGCGGTCACGCCGATGCCCGCCGAACCGCCTCCGACCACCACCACGTCGAAATCGCGCCGCGCCTGTGCTGCCGTCTGCATGCTCGTCTCCCTGCTATCGACCGGTCCGGGACGGCCGGTTCGTCATATATTGAATTGCCGAGTACAGCGCCATGCCGGCCACCATGGCCGCCACGAAGATCAGTGCCTCCCGCACGCCGGCCGCCGCCGCCACCAGCGCCGGGCCGGGGCAGAAACCCGCCAGCCCCCAGCCCACGCCGAACGCCAGGCTGCCGAACGCCAGCCGCGGATCGATACGCGTGGCCGTGGGCCAATGCAGCGGCTCGCCGGACAGGCTGGCACGACGACGGCGCAACCAGGCAAAGCCCGCTGCCGTCACGGCCAGCGCACCGCCCATCACCAACGCCAGCGAAGGATCCCAGCTTCCCGCCAGGTCCAGGAAGCCCAACACCTTGGCGGGGTTGGCCATGCCGGAAACGAGCAGTCCCAGCCCGAACACCAATCCCGAGAGAAACGCGAACAAGGCCACCATGTCAGCCTCCGATCAGGTGCCGCGCGACATACACGGTGGCGAACCCCGCCGCCATGAAGAGCGCCGTCGCCGCCAGGGAACGGCGCGAGCCGCGCGCCAGCCCGCAGACGCCGTGGCCGCTGGTGCACCCCGACGCGAAACGCGTGCCGATGCCGACCAGCAGGCCGGCCGCGATCAGCCTTGCATTGCCCGCTTCCACCACGATCGGCGGCAGCGCGCTGCCCAACCGATACAACCAGGGAGACAGGCACAACCCCAGTAGGAACGCCAGGCGCCAGCCGGCATTGCGATCAGGCGGCAACAGCCCGCCGAGGATGCCGCTGATGCCGGCGATGCGGCCCGCGCCCAGCATCATGAGGACGGCGGCCACGCCAATGACCGCGCCGCCGCCGAGCGCGCTTGCGGGCGTGAAGGCGGACAGGTCGATCATGACGCGAGCGCCGCCATGGCACGGCCGCAATACAGGCTGGACAGCGTCTTCATGACCTGGTTGACCTCGAAACTGGCCAGTTGGTAGTACACGTACTTGCCCTGCCGCCGGGTGCTCACCAGGCCCTCATCGCGCAGCACGCCCAGTTGCTGCGACAGCGTCGGCTGGCGGATGCCGGTCAGGGATTCCAGTTCGCCGACGTTGCGCTCGCCCTGCACCAGTTGGCACAGCAGCAGCAGCCGGTCTTCGTTGGCCAGCGCCTTGAGCAGCGCGCAGGCCTGGGAGGCGGATTCGCGCAGCGCGGCGACCTCGCAATCGTTCAGGGCAGTCAGCATTTGATGGGGGTCAATCGGCGGAAAAGAGTTTGATCATTATATTGACCGATAAACTATCCAACAATATTATTGAAAAATATATATTGTTCTGCGCACACCCTCCTCTGCTCCAGGCGCCTCCCCATGAACCCGCATATCCAGGCCTTCTTCGACCCGGCCACCGCCACCGTTACCTATGTGGTGCACGAGCCCGCGTCCGGCGGCGCCTGTGCCATTATCGATTCGGTGCTCGACTACGACCCCAAGTCCGGCCGCACCAGCACCGCCAGCGCCGACCGGGTAGCCGCCTACGTCCGCGAACACGGCCTGCGCACCGAATGGCTGCTCGAGACCCACGCGCACGCCGATCACCTGTCGGCCGCGCCCTACCTGCAGCGCCAGTTGGGCGGCGTCATCGCCATCGGCCAGAGCATCCGCACCGTGCAGGGCGTGTTCAAGAAGATCTTCAACCTCGAGCCGCAGTTCCAGCTCGACGGCTCGCAGTTCGGCCGCCTGTTCGCCGATGGCGAAACCTTCCAGATCGGCACCCTCACGGCGAGCGCCATGCACGTACCCGGCCATACGCCGGCCGACATGGCCTACCGCATCGGCGACGCCGTCTTCGTCGGCGACACCCTGTTCATGCCGGACGTCGGCACCGCGCGCTGCGACTTTCCCGGCGGCGACGCCCGCCAGTTGTACCGCTCCATCCGGCACCTGCTGAGCCTGCCGGACGACACCCGCCTCTACATGTGCCACGACTATCCGCCCGCCGGCCGCGAGGCCGCGTGGCAGACCACCGTGGCCGAACAGCGCCGCGCCAACATCCACGTGCGCGACGGCGTCACCGAAGACGAATTCGTCGCCATGCGCACGCGGCGCGACGCCACCCTGTCGATGCCCACGCTGATCCTGCCGGCCATCCAGGTCAATATCCGCGCCGGCCATTTCCCGCCGCCGGAAGACAACGGCGTGCGCTACCTGAAGATCCCCGTCGACGCCCTCTAGCCAGCGCCCGCAAGGTTCCCGCGGCGGCGCACTTGCGCGCCGCCGGGATATCCCGCAAGATCGGCCGGTCACAAGATCGCCGATCCCACGGAACCCCCATGTTCGCCGAAGCCGAAGCCGACCCCGTTCTATCCAAGGAAGCCTTCAAGCCGCTGGAAGCCCGGTTGCGCGTCGCGCTGCTGAACGCGCAGTACCAGCGCCTGCAGAAGGCCGAGAAATCCCTGCTGGTGGTGGTCGCCGGCATCGACGGCGCCGGCAAGGGCGCCACGATCAACCTGCTCAACGAATGGATGGACCCGCGCCACATCAGGACGCTGGCCTATGGTCCTCCGGAAGGCGACGAGCTCGAGCGTCCGCCCATGTGGCGCTACTGGAAAGATCTGCCACCCAAGGGCAGCACGGGCATCGTCTTTGGCTCCTGGTACACGCCGCTGATCCGCGAAGCCGCGCGCAAACACCCCAATCAGGACAGCATCGAGGCGCAGTCGGTCGCCATCCGCCGCTTCGAGGCAATGCTGGCCGCCGAGGGGGTGCAGATCCTCAAGCTCTGGTTCCACCTGTCATCGGAGGCCCAGCAGGCGCGGGCCAAGCGCCTGCTGGCCAGCCCCGAGACCTCCTGGCAGGTCAGCCCGATCGACCTCAAGGTGCACAAAAAATATGACCGCATCCGCAACAGCGGCCAGGTCGTCATCAACCACACCGACAGCGGCCATGCGCCGTGGGTGGTGATCCCCAGCGCCGACGAGAACATGCGCGCCGCGCGCACCGCCGAGGCCGTGCTGGCGGCCATGCGCCAGAACCGCGTGCCGCGCATCCCGGCGTCGTTCGTGGCCCACACCGGTCCGGCCCGCATCCTCGACCGGCTCGGCCAACTGGACTACGACGCCAAGCTCGACCGTGACGACTACGAATCCGAACTGGGACTGCTGCAGGGCCGGCTGGCGCGCGCGGCCCGCTCCAGGAAATTCCAGGAACGTTCGCTGGTGTTGGTGTTTGAAGGCCAGGACGCCGCCGGCAAGGGCGGCGCCATCCGCCGCATCACCCACGCGCTCGATGCGCGCCAGTTCGACATCACCCCGGTGGCCGCGCCCAACAGCTACGAGTTGTCCCGCCCTTACCTGTGGCGCTTCTGGCGCCACGTGCCGCGCCAGGGGCGCATCGCCATCTTCGACCGCTCCTGGTACGGCCGGGTGCTGGTCGAGCGAGTCGAGAAAATCACCCCGCCCGCCCACTGGCGCCGCGCCTACGCCGAGATCAACGACTTCGAGGCGCAACTGGCCGGCAGCGGCGCGCTGGTGCTGAAATTCTGGCTGGCGATCACCGCCGACGTCCAGCTCGAACGCTTCAAGGACCGCGAGAAATCGCCCTTCAAGAACTTCAAGATCACGCCCGACGACTGGCGCAACCGCGACAAATGGAAGGAATACGCCGCGGCCACCAACGAAATGCTGGCGCGCACCGATGTCAAGCATGCGCCGTGGCACCTGGTGTCGGCCAATGACAAGCGCTACGCTCGCCTTCAAGTGCTGCGACATATCGTCGAAGCCCTGGAAAACCAACTCTGACCCGCAGGAGACCTTGCCCATGAGCTCGGCTGAAATCCGTCCCGTCGTCGCCGCCGATTTTGATGTCTGGCTGCCCCTCTGGAAGGGGTATCAGGACTTCTACCGCGTCGACATCGCCGACGCCGTCACGCGCAACACCTGGGCCCGTTTCCTCGATCCGGCCGAGCCGGTGAATGCCGCGCTGGCCTACGACGGCGGCCGCGCGGTCGGAATGGTCCATTGGATCTTCCACCGCTCGACCTGGACGGCGGGCGACTACTGCTATCTGCAGGACCTTTACGTCGATCCGGAAACCCGCGGCACCGGCGCCGGCCGCAAGCTGATCGAACACGTCTATGCGCAAGCGGCCGCCGCCAACTGCGCCCGTGTCTACTGGCTGACCCACGAGACCAACGCCACCGCGATGCAGCTATACGACCGCATCGCCGACCGTTCCGGCTTCATCCAATACCGCAAGGTGCTGCCTTGAGCGCGCGCGACCCCGACTGTCCGCTGTGCCAGACCGACGGCGGCACCTTGCTGTGGCGCGGCCCGCACCTGCGCCTGATCGAGGTGGACGACCCCGACTACCCCGGCTTCACCCGCGTCATCTGGAACGCCCACCTGGCCGAGATGACCAGCCTGTCGACCCACGGCCGCGACCTGCTGATGCGCGCGGTGTACGTGGTCGAGGAAGCGCAGCAATCGATCCTGGCGCCCGACAAGATCAACCTGGCCTCGCTCGGCAACATGGTGCCGCACCTGCACTGGCACGTGATTCCGCGCTGGCGCGGCGACCGCCATTTCCCCGACCCGATCTGGGCGTCGCCGCGCATCGCCGCCGGCGCCGAGCCGGCCGAATGGTCCGAACGCCAGGCGCGCGTGCGGGCGCTGCTGCCGCGCTATCGCAACCGGCTGGTCGAGGCCATGAACGCGTTGCTGTGGCATTGAATTGTCGAGACGATCACACCAAATCCTATAGAAATCAAGACCTTCCGCTCCTCGCGACGCATGCAATTCAGGTAAAATTCAGGTTTTACGCTGTATCGCAGCACGCAAGGAGTGAATAGTGACCCTGCAGGCCTCGCCCCCGTCCCGGCCCGTCTCTTTCCTGCAGGCGTTCCTGCGTTCCGAAGCCCTCGGCGGCTACGTGCTGATGCTGGCGGCGGTGGTCGCCCTGATCGTCGCCAACAGCCCCCTGGCGCCCGGCTACTTCGAGATCCTCGGCGCCAAGCTCGGCTTCCAGGCCGGCCCCGTGCTACTCAAGGAATCGGTGCTGCACTGGATCAACGATGGCCTGATGGCGGTGTTCTTCCTGCTGGTCGGCCTGGAGATCAAGCGCGAGGTGCTGGACGGCCAGTTGCGCGGCGCGGCTCGCATCGTGCTGCCTGGCATCGCCGCCCTGGGCGGCATGGCCATGCCGGCGCTGATCTACGTGCTGCTGAACCTGGGCAGCCCCGACACCCTGCGCGGCTGGGCCATCCCCGCCGCCACCGACATCGCTTTCGCACTGGGCATCCTGGCCCTGCTGGGCAGCCGCGTGCCGACCTCGCTGAAGGTCTTCCTGACGGCGCTGGCGATCCTGGACGACCTGGGCGCCATCGTCATCATCGCGCTGTTCTATACCTCCGAGCTGAACCTGTTCGCGCTGGGC
Organism: Achromobacter sp. CF-sbj1-Ac2-l; assembly: GCF_052698165.1. Taxonomy (NCBI): domain Bacteria; kingdom Pseudomonadati; phylum Pseudomonadota; class Betaproteobacteria; order Burkholderiales; family Alcaligenaceae; genus Achromobacter; species Achromobacter sp. CF-sbj1-Ac2-l. Next base: position 5,985,733 of record NZ_CP199855.1, read on the forward strand.
ATGGCAGGGGCCCTGCTGGCGTGCCTGTTCTGCCTGAACCGGGCCGGCGTGCTGCGCCTGGCGCCCTATCTGCTGATCGGCGCGGTGCTCTGGTACTTCGTGCTGAAGTCCGGCGTCCATGCCACGCTCGCGGGCGTGGCGCTGGCGCTGACCATTCCGCTGCGTCCGCGGAACCAGGGCCGCGCGGGCGAGCATTCGCCGCTGCATGCGCTGGAACACGCGCTGCACAAACCCGTGGCCTTGCTGATCGTTCCCCTGTTCGGCTTCGCCAACGCCGGCGTGTCGTTCGCCGGCATGGGGCTGTCGAGCCTGGCGCAGCCCGTGCCGCTGGGCGTGGCGCTGGGCCTGTTCCTGGGCAAGCAACTGGGCGTGTTCGGCTTTGCGTGGCTCGCCATCCGCACCGGCGTGGCCAGCCTGCCGCGCCACGCCAGCTTCACGCAACTGTACGGCGTGGCCCTGCTGTGCGGCATCGGCTTCACCATGAGCCTGTTCATCGGCGCGCTGGCCTTCAGCGATCCAGGGGCGGTCGATGCCACCAAGATCGGCGTCCTGACCGGCTCGCTGGCCTCGGCGGTGGCGGGCTTCCTGCTCTTGCGCACTGGCGGCTCGTCGGTGCCAGCCGCCGCCAAGGCCTGACGCCAGGCACCCCCGCAAGCGCCTGGCCCGGGCCGCCGCCGACGACGCTGCCTGACGCGGCCCGGCCCGGCTAGCGGCCGGCGTCCTTCGGATTGGACAGCGGGAACGACGCGTCGCTCAGGCAGGACTTGAGCCAGCCATACTCATCGTCGTCGTGCACTTCGCCGTCCACCTTGGGCAGCGGCTTGGAGGAGTAGTCCACCTTGTGCACCTCGGGGCCGGTGTTCCAGTGCGCGTCATCGGCAATGCTGCCCGGGCAGTTGGCGTCGTTGCCATTGAACGAGCAGGACGCCACCGGCACCGGTTTGTTGTCGACCACCTTGGCCACGTAGCGTTGCACGTAGACCGAGCCCGTGGCCCAGTATTCCTCCACGCTGCAGATGCGGTCGTTGTTCTGGTAATGCCGGGTCGCGAAACAGGCGTAGTACTTGTAGTCCGGCGGCAGGATGTCGCAGGACACGTCGAAACCGGCATAGGGGCCGCCCGTGAACTGCTTGTTGAACTCCCGCTGGCGCAGCGCCGTGGCGATCATGGCGGGCAGCTTGTCGCCCTTCCTGATCTCCTTGAGCGCGGCGACGCGGTTGAGGATCATGTCCGCCGCGAGGCCGCCCGGCGTCTGGTCGTCCTGCAGCGCATCGGAATCATCGGTCAGCCCGTTCAGCGCCTGGTCGCGGGCCTCGATCCAGCGCCGCTGGCTATCCACCAGCATCTTGCGGATCTCCTCGTCCGGCGCCTGCTTCAGCACCGCCGCATAGGCGCGGTTCAGCTCGCCATCGGCAGCCACCGCCTTGCGATCCGAACAGATCAGCTTCTCGGAGGAAGTGCTGGCCTTCTGGCAGTTGATCGCCAGGGCCGGCGCCGCCACCACGCCCAATCCCGCCAGGCACAGCAACTGCGCCGCGCGATTCCTGAAACTCATTGCAGTTCTCCCTGGCATCGGGCCGCTGCGTCAGCGGCTGATGACCTCGCTGTCTTCCATGACGATGCGGTAACGGTTGCGCAGGTCAAGGACGTAAGTGAAATTCGACGTGCCGGTCGCGGTCTTGCCGCGCTCCGGGCTCGATACCTTGTAATCGTAGAGGCCCTTGACCATGCACATCTGGTCCTGGCACTTGGCCCGCAGCGAACTCTGGTCGACCACGAAACGCCGCACCGGCCAGCGCGCGAAGTACGCCTCCTTGTCCGCCAGAATCTCGGATTTCGGCCGCTGCTTCTTGAAGTAGTCGACCGAATCGGCGTAGAACTCGCGCGTGAACTTCAGCGCTTCCTCGTTGGTGCCGCTGCCCGCCTGGATCATCAGGGCCGCGGCGTTGATCGCCTTCTGCTCATCCGTGATCGCGGCGGGCGCGGTTTCCTTGGGCATGTACGGATTGGCCACGGGGCCGGCCGGCGCCGGCGCGGCATCCGGCGAAGCCGGCTTGCGCGGCGGCAACTTGCCATCCCCGGGCGACTGCGCCTGCGGCGCGGGCGCCGCGGCAGGCGCCGTGGCCGGGGCCGCGCGCTGGCCCGTGCCCGGCTGCACGTCATTGCTGGCCGTCCTGACGTTGCCGGTGCGGTTGATGCCGTACTTGATGATCTCCTGCGGCGAGAAGAAATACATCTCCTTGGACGGCGTGCTGAACATGATCCCCAGCACGTCGGCCGACACGCCGTACTTCGGCAGGGTCGCGACGATGTCCGACACGCCGAACTGCGCCTGTTCGCCCGTCATCTCGGGCGCGGAAATCTGGTGCACGCCCAGGCGGCCTTCGGCCAGGCGCTGGCGGCCGGCGAAGAACACAAACGAACACGCCGACGCGCAATAGCTGTCCTTCGGGATATAGGTGTTCAGCCCGCGCTCGTAAACCTCTTCGGCCACCACCAGGCCGATATGCACCAGGCCGCCGCCATTGTTCTGCAGGATCAGGGTGGAGATGGTCGGATGCTCGCGCAGCGCTTTCTTCAGGTTGAGCATGTCGTTGGCGCCCACCGCGCCCACGTAGACCAGCAGATTGGGCTGGCTGGGCAGGAAGAAGAACGGGCCGTAGCGCTCGGGTTCCTCCTGCTGCGCCGCCGGCGCCTGCGTCTGCGCCACCGCGGCGGACACTCCGGCCATGGACAGCGCCAGGCCCGCGGCCAACATCGTCAGTTTTCTTTTCAGCATCATCAGTCCTTGTTCTCGGAACGCATGCCATGGACGGCATCGACCCCGCCCTGCGCAACCGCGTCGCCCCGGGCGCGGCGGCCCGCCGGTCGAATGCCGGATTTTATCCATCCCCAGCCATTTCATCCCGCATTCGTCCGCCAGCCGCCCCGCGCCGCGCTAACGCCGCTGGCAGGCGTGCGTGCCGTCCGCGATCGCTCGCGCCAGGCGCTGGATGGTCTCGGGCCGCGCCAGGCGCGCCTCTTCGTCGGGATTCACGATCACGCCAGCCTCCACCAGCACCGCTGGCATCGCCGCCGTCTTGAGCACCGCCAGCCCATCGTAGCGATGCACGCCCAGGCGACGATCGAGCAGAGGCCGGTTCTCGCCCGCGATGGGCTCGGCGTGGTACAGCGACGGCTTTTCGCCCGCTGCCACCAGCGCCTCGCCGATGGCCTTGGCGCATCGCAGGCTGTCCTCGTAGCGGGGATTGAGCTGCGAGACAAAGATGGCGAACCCCGCGAATTCCCGCTGACGGCCGGCATCGATGTACTTCTGCTGCATCGAATCGTGGTGGATAGAGATGAAGAAGTCCGCGTCCGGCGCGGTCAACGCGCGCCGGCCCAGCGCAATCTCGGCGCCATCGGCCGACACGCGCGTCACGCGGTCGCCCAGCGCCAGCAGATCCGTGGCCACCGCGCCGCTCAGGTCCAGGTTGTACTGGTACTCCACCCGGCCGCTGGCGCCCGTGGCGCCCGGCTGCTTGGGCGTGTGGCCGGTGTCCACCACCACGTAGGCCGCCTGCGCCGACAGCGCCGCCAACCCCAGCAAGGCCGCCGCGACGCCGCGCGCCCATCCTGCCGCCCCTTGCTTGCCCGCTCGACCGTTCATGACTGTTGCCACGCTTGAATTCGCTTTGTAAGAAACCAGGCCCCCACCCACCGAGACAGGACCGAATGCGGCGGATTCTCGCGCAGCCCGGCGCCACCGGCAATGGCGGAATGCGCCGCGTGGCGCGCGTTGGTAACAAACTCCGCCTGGCATGGCCGTCGGCATGGCGCCGAAGACATGCACCTTGCGCCCTCACCGCGACAGCGCGCCCGCGCCGGGCGGACACGCGGCGGAAGCAAATGACATAGAAAGTTACCCGCGTTGTCGCGTTCAGGCTGCGCTCATCCTGGAGCGCTACCATCAACCCATGCCCCTCGCATCCGCGGGCGCACCCCGGCCCGCGGCATTCTTACCCGGAGGTTCCCAGCATGAGCAATCTGAACGGAAAAGTGGCCGTCGTCACCGGCGCGGCCAGCGGCATCGGCAAGGAAATCGCGCTGACCCTGTCGCGCGCGGGCGCCGCGGTCGCCATCGCCGACCTGAACCAGGCCGGCGCCGACGCCGTCGCCCGCGAAATCGAGCAGGCCGGCGGCAAGGCCATGGGCGTGGCCATGGACGTCACCAACGAAGACGCCGTCAACCAGGGCATCGACCGCGTCGCCACCGCCTACGGCAGCATCGACATCCTGATCTCGAACGCCGGCATCCAGATCGTCAACCCCATCGAGAACTTCGCCTTCGCCGACTGGAAGAAGATGCAGGCCATCCACGTCGATGGCGCCTTCCTCACCACCAAGGCCGCGCTCAAGCACATGTACAAGGACGATCGCGGCGGCGTCGTGATCTACATGGGCTCGGTGCACTCGCACGAAGCCTCGCCGCTCAAGTCCGCCTACGTCGCCGCCAAGCACGCGCTGCTGGGCCTGGCGCGCGTGCTGGCCAAGGAAGGCGCCAAGCACAACGTGCGTTCGCACGTCATCTGCCCCGGTTTCGTGCGCACGCCCCTGGTCGAGAAGCAGATTCCCGAACAGGCCAAGGAACTGGGCATCAGCGAAGAAGACGTGGTCAAGAAAGTGATGCTGGGCGATACCGTCGACGGCGTCTTCACCACCGTCGACGACGTGGCGCAGACGGCGCTGTTCCTGTCGACCTTCCCCAGCGCGGCGTTCACGGGGCAGTCGTTCGTGGTCAGCCATGGGTGGTACATGCAGTAAGTCTTGATATCCTTGGGTCGCGGTCACGGCGCGCTTGCTTCCTTTAGGCGCCGTCCGATTTCGACTCGAGGATTGCCATGTCTTTCAGCACCGACGCCTGGGCGCGCAACGCCGCGCTGTACGAAAAAACGCGCACCATGCCGTTCAACCAGGAACTGGCCAGCGGCCAGCTCAGCGAACAGGCGTTCCGCCACTACATGATCCAGGACGCCCACTACCTGTTGGCCTTCGGCCGCGCCCTGGCGGTCGCCGCCGCCAAGGCCGACCATGCCGACGGCGTGGTGCAGTTCGCCGATGCGGCCAAGAACGCCGTGGTGGTCGAACGCAGTCTGCATGAAGGCTTCATGAAGCAATTCGGCATCGACGCAGAGACGTTCGCCAGCACCCCGCTGTCGCCCGCCAGCCATCACTACACCAGCTTCCTCATCGCCACGGCGTGGAGCGCGCCGTATCCCGTGGCGCTGGCGGCGTTGCTGCCGTGCTTCTGGATCTATGCGGAAATCGGCCGCGACATCCACGCCCGCGCGACGCGTCCCAACCCCTATAGCGCGTGGATCGATACCTACGCCGGGGAAGAATTCCACACCCTGGTGCGCGAAGTGATCGCCTCCGTGGACCAGGCGGCGGACAAGGCGTCGGCACAGACGCGCGAGGACATGCACCGGGCTTATACGCATGCGGCGCAGTTGGAATGGATGTTCTGGGATTCGGCGTATCGGTTGGGGGAATGGCCGGTTTGAGACGACGCGTACCAGATAGGCTCTACGACCGCAGTCAGACCTTCGGCATCACGGTCGCAGGGGGTTCCGGGCAGGGCGAAGCCGGCATCAACGGCACCTGCCGTTCCGCTGCGCTGACGCCGGGCACCGTGATGTCCTGCACCACGACCGCGCGCCGCTCCACATAGACCTCGTAGTCCTTGCCAGCGGCTGGCGTGAAATACCCCGCATTCTTCGTCTCGGGCCAGCTCGTGGTGGTCACGGACCCATAAGGCCCGGCGCTTCTGTACGTCCCGCCGACCTGACCGTAAATGGTTACCGGAATACCCGCCTTGATGATGAATTCGTCGAACACCAGGCCCGAGATGTTCGGCGAAGGCGGCATTCCAACACTGCCGCTACCGCGCATGTGCGAACGCTGGATCGTTTCCAGGCCGTCGCCATGGCCGAACAGGCCCGATGCGGGCAGGAAGCACGTCCTGTCAAAATCCAGGCGGATGCGATCCGCCGTATACACATACACGCGAACCCGCGCACTGCTGCCAGCGTCGTAATGGCTGAGGATATTGGGATTGGTGGCGGAGCAACCCGCCAAGGCACCGCCCAGCAACAAAGCGGGCGCCACGCAACGCAACACGGCAATCATCTACCACTCACTCAAAAGAAAAGAAATTAGCCAGGGCAAACGCGGTACTCACTTGCCATAGGCATCGCGAGGCTCAGCCAGGCGGAACAAGCCCGTCTTGCCGCATTGATAAGGATAGGCCTCGGTGCAACGCTTGCGCATCGTGCGCGCCAGCATTTGCGCCATATCCGCCGCGATCCGCAGGCCGTCTGCGGCCGGCCCCCGATTGGAGTAGTCGCGCAAGGAAATCGGATAGGTGTCTTCGGCGTAGCCGCGGTATTCACCCGATACGGCGTCATACAGGCGCACCTTGATGCTTACCGATGGGCCGTATTGCTGATAGCCGCCAAAGCCATTGGGTTCGCCCAATGCCACCACATACTTTGCCCCGATGGCCGCCGCGTCTTCCTTCAAGGTCAACGGCCGCGCGGAATCCGGATTCACCTTGCGCAGCTTGAATGTCGCCTTGATGCCTGCCGCATCCATAGCGCCGGGTAGTTCGTTGTTCAGGGCCTTGCAGACCGCCTCGGCTGCATACAGCGCTGGCAGCGCAGTACGTGCGCCGATCCAGCCCGTGTCGTCCAATTTCTTCTGGAAATTGCAGTCGGACGTATAGACCAACACCGGACTGATCACTTCATCCGGCTCGGGGTTCGTCGCCAAGGGCTTGGCCGGGGAACCCATGATGAAGGCGCAGCCCGACGTGAGCAGCAACACAGCGGCAGTAGCTGCCAATTTAAGTGAACGCATGATATTCGTGGTATTCAATGAAGCAAACTGCGGACGGGTGGGGGTCGCCTACTTAGCCGTAACCGGCTCGGCAAATTGGAAGATCTCGGTGTAGACCGTGAAGCCACCCAGATCCACCAGGGCAAACTCATCCGCGTGATAGAAAACCTCAACGTGCTTGCCCGCTAGCAACGCAGGTGGTGAACTTTGAACTTGGCAATTGGGGCAGGCGGTCATGGAAACGCGTCATCCATATCATCTATTGCACGCACACTCGCGCGTTGGGGCGTGCCAGGAACCGGGCACACCGTTAACGCGGAATCGGCACACCCTGTGTAGAGGCTAGTCGCCGCGGGTGTCGCGAGGCTCCACCAGTTCCGATAAATCGGACTGAGTTCACTGATCCGTCTTGACATCGCGCCGCCGGCCACCTGGTTGCCCTTGGTGGTGCCCAGACCCGCCGACCTTTCTTTCGAGACACCGCCGCCAAACCCGAAGCCTCCGCCTACCGCAATCTGATTGGCGCTGTAGCTGGCGGAATAACAATTTTTAAAATGCCTGGACCGCCAAAATACGGACTGAATCAGCCATACGGTTCTTTTGCGTACGTTTCAAACGTATTCTTGCCTGTTTCCAAATAAAGCCTGAAGCATACTGGGCACCGGTAAACGGTTACGCTCACCTCATCAACGAGATCGTAAATTTCGTCTCCACTGGAAACCTGCCCAACATCTAATCTATCGGCAATTTCACCCACACGCGCCATGGGTACTAAGCGCCACTCACACTCAGGCCAAACACCGGACAAATTCAGTACGTTTCCACACTTGCAAGCAAATTTTGGCATTTCAGCCTCCTGAATTTGGTCGATTAAAGCGCACGATAATTCCATTCGATTGCTGGAAGAACAGCGTATTTATAGATTGCGCACTTGGTTTGCCCCATGTACGAGCAGCAATAGAGGCCATATCAGACTCTGAAAGATCTGCTTGAACAAGAACACCGGAAGCTTGGTCGGCCTTCCCTTCGATAGCCCTAGTAATCGCATTCGCGGACGTTCTACTTTTCAGTTTCTCCAGCAGGAAATCGCTGGAAACCACGGCGCGCGAACCGATGAACTGGCTGTCGGTGGCGATCAGATAAGGTGCGTTGGGGCGCCGGGATGACCTGGTACAGCTTGCTGGTGGGGATGGTCGGCGGCAGCACCACGACGGCAATCGCAGCGCGAGGATTCCGCCGACACTACAAAAGAAGCGCTAAACCTGAACTCTATCGAGAATAGACACTGTCTGCGTGCATCAACTGCACGCGAGTTGCCCATTGCACAAGCTTTGCATCACGCCTCTCGCGCAGATCTCGCCCAGCGGCTCTTAAAGCTTTGCGCCCTATTTAGCGCACATAAACCATTTAATATTTTCAACCTCTGAAAATCTCAACTTACAGTCGCAATTCCTTATTCGCACATTGCCACTCTTCGCCTCCAGAATTCGGCCAATCCCACCTCACGCGGCGCGGCGCTCCATTCAACTACGCAACAGCCACCACCTGCAATGCAACACGGGCTCTAGAGTAATTATCGCCTCCGAACTTACATCATTGAGATCGAACGAAACATGAAGTCCGGCGCCCGATTGATCACGTCGAATCTGAACCATTTTGACTTTCTCCGACGAAAGCGTGACCACTTCCTTGCCGCCGCATCGAAAAATTACCTGAAATGACTCGGCCACCCCACTAAATGAAACGTCGAGTTCTTGAAGGCAATCACTCGATTTCTTAACGTACCTACAATAGGCAAGTGTAGGATCCTCTTCTAGAGGCTCAAGGCCAAAGGCGTCCAAGAAATCGAAGGTACTAGGAAATTCCATATTAAATTCCTTTAGTTAAATGGGATAATCGTGCTAAGCCGACGCGTGCCATCCTCAAGCACTTGGAATGTGCTTTCGAACTTTGCCGCATTCCCGGAAGGCCCTATAAACAACGACTCTCGCACCTCAAAATTTCCATATTGATTTGAAAATATGCGCGACACATTCCCTTCTGATTTAACTGACTGCGCCAAATGTTCGGAGAGCATTTTCCTCCCCGCGACGGTATCCGGAATGCCCAGCCGCTTCATTTCAAGCGCTAGCTGATTGGAACGAGCCGCATTATGCGCATTGCTTGACACTCGGCCAAATAAGTAATCGAATTTTCCCGGCGCAATCTCAATTCCATTTGCTACTGCAGCTCCGGCTCTCCCTCCGACCTTACCAACGTCAACCGCCTTCCCCACGTCAGCAAAAACATGCAGCGCCTGCCCTCCCTTCTTCAGCATCCCTCCAACAACAGGCACCAGTCCCAACGAAGAGAAAAACCTGTTCGCCTCTTCGCCCGTCGCCGTCCTCCCCGTCACCAGTTCATACAGCGCACTGGCGTTTGACACCCCGGGCGCGAGGTCTAGCACCGCCTGGGCAAGTGTGTCGGCCTTCTCTTTGGTCAGTTGCGGGTAGTGGCTGAGTATCAGCGCCACATCGTAGGCCGACGCCATCCGGTCTGCTCGGTCAAACCCCTCCTGGAAGCAGCGCGCGTCGGTACCCTCCCTCAACAACTCGTCAGTCAGCTCGGCTTTCAACCGCCCAACCTTATCGCGGTTCATATAGCGGCTGTTGTTCTCTAACTCGATACGCGCCGCGACTTGGGCAGCACTGGCTGCATTCGGATCGATAGCCGCCGCAATACCGGCAGCAATGCTGGTTATCAGATTGACGCGGGCCTGCTGATCCTCCGCAGATAGATTCTTACCACCATCTCCCTCCAGATTTTCCAGCAGTTTGCTCAGCACCACGCCTGATAGCGCGCCCACACCGCCTGCTCCGCAGGAAGCTCCTTGAGCAGCGGCTCCCGCGCAGCCAAGCACGGCATGCAACGCCGCATGACCTGCCGAGCCTTCACCACCCAGCTCACGGCTCAACTCTTTGATCTGCGCAGCGCCCAGCGTCTGCAGGTAATTTACGGTGGCCGCCTGGACGAACTGACCTGTGCCTCCCATTACGTTGCCACTCGCCGCGCCCAGGATGATGGTGCCCCACTGGCTGTACGTTCCTCTGGCCCCCCATTTGCCTTCCAGATCTGCATACTCCTTCGCGGCTTGGATGCGCTCGGCATAAGACAAGCGCGGGTCTTCAGAGCGCTGCTTTGACTTTATTTCGATAAAGGCACGGAGAAAAGATGCCAGTTTGACACTTCATACATCTCGCACACTCCGCAAGCATGCTTGAATATCTTCATTACCTATGCCAGGGGCCCCTGCCTGCAGCCATTGTTCGAATTCAGCAGGATGTGAACTAAGATATTTTCCATCGCATAAAATTTTTTCTCGCTCTCCATACTCCGCCACAAATCTCAAATGATGCACCGCAATAACCCAAAGCCTTCTTAGGTACGGGTCGTGCGGAGCACCTTCTGAATCATAGGTAGTGTATGGAGAGTCCCCTTCAATTAATTGCAGCAGTTCCCTCACGTGACCTTTTTGCATGAGAAATCTAATAGCATCTATCTTATGCACAATCACCTCCCCTAATATAGAAACCGCACGTTTTCACCGGTCACCTCCAATGATTTGAAGCCCAACTTGGCCATTGACCTTCCAAGCGGGGTGCTCCATACCGCTTGCTCACTTGTCATACCAGCGCTCACAGCGGATCGAAAGACCTCTAGATTGCTGACGCCCAGTCTCGCAGATACCGATGTCACATTGTTTGGTCCTACCGCCTCAATAGCCCTTGATAGCATTTCCGCGCCTACCCCCTTCCCCGTAACAGAAGTCTCATACCAAGCAATGTGGAGGTCACCACTGGGAGAATAACGAGCAACCAAATCACTTTGAGCAAAGCGGCTATCTATAACCGAGCCGGACTGATCAAACTTCTGCCGGGCGGAAAGCTCAACTTCTATATAGCCGTTTTTTTTGTTTGCTACTTTAGTCTCGAAATTCAGCCCTGTTCTTTCAGCAGGCACAAATCCTTTCGAGGCCAGCTTCTCGGTCCGCCCTCCAATTTTCGCCACATCAACCGCTTTTTCGGCTTCCGCGAACACATGCAGCGCCTGCCCCCCCTTCTTCAGCATCCCCCCAACAACAGGCACCAACCCCAACGAAGAGAAGAACCTGTTCGCCTCTTCGCCCGTCGCCGTCCTCCCCGTCACCAGTTCATATAGCGCACTGGCGTTTGACACCCCGGGCGCGAGGTCTAGCACCGCCTGGGCAAGTGTGTCGGCCTTCTCTTTGGTCAGTTGCGGGTAGTGGCTGAGTATCAGCGCCACATCGTAGGCCGACGCCATCCGGTCTGCTCGGTCAAACCCCTCCTGGAAGCACCTCGCTTCGGTACACTCCCTCAACAACTCGTCAGTCAGCTCGGCTTTCAACCGCCCAACCTTATCGCGGTTCATATAGCGGCTGTTGTTCTCTAACTCGATACGCGCCGCGACTTGGGCAGCGCTGGCCGCATTCGGATCGATAGCCGCCGCAATACCGGCAACAATGCTGGTTATCAGATTGACGCGGGCCTGCTGATCCTCCGCAGATAGATTCTTACCACCATCTCCCTCCAGATTTTCCAGCAGTTTGCTCAGCACCACGCCTGATAGCGCGCCCACACCGCCTGCTCCGCAGGAAGCTCCTTGAGCAGCGGCTCCCGCGCAGCCAAGCACGGCATGCAACGCCGCATGACCTGCCGAGCCTTCACCACCCAGCTCACGGCTCAACTCTTTGATCTGCGCAGCGCCCAGCGTCTGCAGGTAATTTACGGTGGCCGCCTGAACGAACTGACCTGTGCCTCCCATGACGTTGCCACTCGCCGCGCCCAGGATGATGGTGCCCCACTGGCTGTACGTTCCTCTGGCCCCCCATTTGCCTTCCAGATCTGCATACTCCTTCGCGGCTTGGATGCGCTCGGCATAAGACAAGCGCGGGTCTTCAGAGCGCTGCTTGGCAGCCTGTATTTCCCTAGCCCGATTCGTCAGGAACTGCCCCAACTGCCGGCTGGCCTCCGACGCAATCTCAAATCCCGCCTCGATCTTCTCCTTATCAAAGATCGGCTTCAGCGCGTTCAACGTATCCGACGTATCCCGATTCAGCGCCGCAATCGTCTCCGCCGCAGTCTTGCCTGTCAGCGCCCGTTGTCCTTCTTCATCGCGGATGATGATGGTGCCGCCACTGATGGCGCTTTGGGTCGTGGAACTGCTATTGCCGCTGGCCGCAACCACCGTCGGTAGATTGGCGGAAAAGCCCCCACTCGACGCCAAGGAGGTACCTGCGTCCTTGGTCGCGCCGCCGGCCACCTGGTTGCCCTTGGTGGTGCCCAGACCCGCCGAACCTTCTTTCGAGGCACCGCCGCCAAACCCGAAACCTCCGCCTACCGAAATCTGATTGGCGCTGTAGCTGGCGGAGTTCTTGATGTCCTGCGTGACCAGGGTGCCCGTGCTGAGCTTGTTCAGGCCTTCCGCTACAGCCTTGTCACTGCTGGCGATGACGCTGCCGATCAAGGTCGTGTTGTTCTTCACGTCGATCAGGAACCCGCCGTCGCCCGCCCACAAGCCCGTCTGTTCAGTGACGGACTTGTAGTTGCTGTTCATCTTGCCGGTACCGAAATTGCCGGATACCGAACTCTGGCCGTAGCAGTAGGGCGGAACGCATACCGTGAGGTTCACCCCGCCGCTGGTTTGTTTGGAGGTATAGGTGCTGGTGTCCTGCAAGCTCTCCAGCAACAAGTTGCCGCCAACCGAAGCCAAAATCTGCTCGGCCTTGCCTGACGCCCCTCTGAGCGTTGTATCGCCACCTGATTGCAGGGCAAGCACGTTGCCCGCGGTGACGAAGCTGTTGGTCCAGCTCTGGTCCCGACCATTCTCGTTGCCGCGAGAGACGGATGCGCCCAACTCCAACGTCAACCCATTGGAGGTACCGGTGCTGTATCCGATACCGATATTGAATCCGCTGCTCTTGCTGTCCGTCTTCTGCTCGAAGACGTTCTTGGCTGCCTGCAGCAGGATATCGCCCTCGGCCTTCAGCACAGCGTTGTTGCCTGCGGACAGGTTGGAACCGGAAACCGTGATGTCCGACGCGCTTCCGGCGCCCTTGGCAACAATCGTCAGATCATTGCCCGCGGCGACGTTGGAACCGACAGATGTGGAGGAACTTCGATCAGTAGTGCTGCTGCTCTTGCTGCTGCCAAAACTGATTTTGATACTGCCGCCGCCCGCCTTGTCGATAGCGGTGGCGTTTTCAATAGCGCCGGCCGCCTTCACCGCATCGTAGGCATTGCTGGCCGCAAGCGCCGTGGTCGCGCCGGCCAGACCAGCCATAACGGCATTGCCTGACTTGCCCGCCGCCTCGGCCATGCGTGCGCCGGTCTGCATGGCGCTGACAACCGGCGTACTTGCGGTAATGGTGAATCCCGACTGCTTGACCTCGTGCACTTCACGCTGGCGCATGGTGTCGAAGCCACCCACGATGTTGACGTCTCGGCCGATCATGGTGATGTCACCTTGACGCGCCAGCACATCGCTGCCCACGACATTCAGCGTGCCTCCGGCATTGATCAGCACATCCCCAGTTACGCTGCCGATCGTGCTGCCGGTATTGAGCCCTCGCTTGGTATCCACCCAGTCCGTCGTCTGGCGCGATCCATAACTGATACCGCCCAATGCGCCAAAACCGGATTTCTTGATTTTTTCGTATTGGTACTCGTTGGCCGTATTTTGTTCCGCGACGATGTTGACGTTACGGTCTGCGGACATGACCAAGTCCCTCTGTGCGGCCACGTTGGAACCGACCACGTTCAGATCCCGCCCAGCCACCATCACGGCGCTATCGCCGGTGAAGGTGGAAGACACCGCCTGGGTCCAGGACGATTCCTTGATGCGGTGCGTCGTCTTGCTGGAGAGGAACCCTTTCGTCTTGTAATAGATCTCGTTATACGTATACCCGCTGGAATCCCCCGCCAGCACATTGATATCGCGCCCCGCACCCACCGCCAACTGCTTGTCGGACGACACTTGCGCGGCGATGGCATTGATGTCCTGTGCAGCCATCAACGTCAGATTTCCGGCAGCGGCAATGCGGGTTCCCACGTCTTCCGTCGTACGCATCTCCGACCGGTTCTTCTTGCCGAAGTTGAACGACTCGCCGTAGCTCGTCCCCGCGGCGGTCAGGTTGATATCGTTGCCGGCGCGAATACTCGCGTCACCGCTGGTGACGATGGCGGCGGCCTGCGCGTTGACGTCGCGGCCCGCCTGCGCATTCAGCGTTCCGGCATCGATACGGGCAACCCCGTCGACGATGGTGTTGCTGATTCCGCCACGCACGTTCGATTGGGTGCTGGCCGTGAGGTTGATGTCGCGGCCCGCGGTCAACGCGACGCCGTCACCCTTGAGCAGCCCCGCCAGGTTGTCGATGTCGTTGCGCGCATTCAGGTTGACGGTCTTGCCCTGGATCGTGCCGACGGTGTTGCGCACGTTCTGCGCATCGACCACCAACGCATTGCGCGCGCCAATGGTGCCGCTGTTGTCCACGTCGCCCGTCGCGCTGATCTGCGTATCGCGGCCGGCGATCAGCGTGCCATCACCGCGCAGGTCGCCCGGCTTGACGGCCAGGTAGACCTGCGGGGCCAGCACCTTCTGCTGCGTGCCGTCGGGCAGCGTGACGGTCTGCTCCACCATCCAGACGATGTCGCTGGTCAGGTGGCGCATCTGCTCTTCGGTGAGCGCGGTGCCCACGGCCAGGCCGAACTTGTTGGCGAAGTCGGCGCCTGCCGACAGCAGCGCCTTGTACTGGGTTTCGTTGTCGGTGTAGTCGCCGACAAAGCGCTGGCCGGTGGCCAGCATGACCTGCTCGGCCACCAGCTTCTGCTCGTAGAAGCCGTCGGCCAGGCGCTTGAGGATGTGGCCCGGGTCCTGGTTCAGTTTCTCGAGCAGGAAATCGCTGGACACCACGGCGCGCGAACCGATGAACTGGCTGTCGGTGGCGATCAGATAAGGCGCGTTGGGCGCCGTGATGACCTGGTACAGCTTGCTGGTCGGGATGGTCGGCGGCAGCACCACGACGGCAATGGTCTGGTTGCCGGGCAGCGTGATGCGCGTCAGCGTCGCCGGCGGCAGCGCCTGGACCACGGTGCTGGCCCCAGGCGCCGGGACGGACGGCGTGACCGCGACGCCGCCTTGGGCATCGCCCAGGCCGGTCTCGATGCGTTCGGCCAGGACGGTGGCGTTGTAGTCGGAACGGTTGTACTTGCGGGAGTCGTTCTTCTCGTAGGTGTAGGCCATGGTGCCGACACGGTCGACCGTGCGCAGCCCCTCGGCGCCGACGTTGCTCAGCGTGCCGCCCTCGGTTTTCAGGGTGCCGCCAGCGAGGATTCGGCTCTTGTCGTTGACGATGTTGCCAGACAGGCGGGCATTGCCGCCTACGATGATCTTGCCTGGATCGCTCTCGGTGATGCGGGTCTCGCGCGTGATCTGGGTCACCTGATAGAAGGTGAAGTCCTTGATCATGCGGCTGCCGCGGAAGTCGGCGTTGAAGGCCTTGATCTTCTCGTTCAGCGTGTCGTACAGCTCCAGGTCGTGATCGTACTGGGCCTGTTGCTGGGCCAGGTCGTCGGGGCAGCGCCAGCCGCAACTGTCGGGCGACGGCGGCCGCCGGATGCCGCTGGGGCGTTCCACTTCGAATACGGACCAGATCTTGGCGTCCGGCTTGTAGAGGAACTGAGCGGGGGTGGTATAGCAATTGCCAGCGTCACCGCCGCCGCAGTCATAGCTCTCGGGAAAGTATGCCGGGCCGATCGGCGCGCTGACACCCGCTCGTCCCTGCTGGTCCTCCTGGATGTTGCTGTAGTCGAACGGCGGCCCATACTGGCTCTCGGGATAGCGTGCCGACGGCATCAGCAGGCGCCGTTCGTCATACTGTCCCATCCAGCTCGGGTCTCGGCCGCAGATGGACTTGACGGTGTTGCAGAACCACATGCCTTCGCCGTCGACGATGTCGGTGGTGCCGTCCAGGCGATAGAACCACTTGGCTTCGCGGCTGACCTCGACGGTTTCGCTGGCGAAGTGCAGGTTGCGGTTCTGGATGCTGGCCGCGGCGATGTCGGCGTTGCGCTCGACTTCGATGGTGGCGGACTCGTTGGACAACAGCGCAGCCTGGCCGGCGGCCTTGCCGGTGGCGTCCAGCGTGCCGCCCAGCCGCAGGTCGCCCGCGGCGTAGATCAACGCGTGCTCGCGATTGGTCAGCGTGCCCACACCCAGGTCCATGTCGCCGCGCGAGGCGATGACGGCATTGGGTTCGTTCTGCAGCAACGGCGTCTTGATGCCGATGCGATCGCCGTAGATGCGGCCGGTGTTGAGAAGATTGCCGGCGTTGATGAGTGTGTAGCCGCCGTCGATCAGGCCGGCGTTGCTCAGCAGGCCGCCGATGATCAGTTCGTTGTTGCGCACCGCGATCAATTCGCCGCCGGCGCGGTTGGTCAGCGTATTGGCGGTGATCTTCAGGTCCTGGCCAGAGTGGATCTTGCCGTCGTTGTCGAGGTTGCCGGTGACCAGCTCCAGCGAGGTGCCGGCGGTCAGGGCGCCGCCGGTGTTGGTGATGCTGCTGAAGGCGAGCTTCGCATTGGCGTCGGACGAGACGTTGCCGCGCGCATTGTCGAGCGCGCCGGTGGACAGGGCCAGGTCCTGGCCAGCGCCGATGCGGCCGGACTGGTTGTCGATGGATCCGGTGTCCAGCATGACCTGCTTGCCCATCACGCCCAGGGCGCCCGCGGCCGTGCTGCCGGCGCCGGCGATGCCGTTGGCGAGGGTGTCGCGGTTCTTCAAGCTGCCGGCGGTCAGCGCCAGCGCGTTGTCGGCCTGGATCAGGCCGGCGCTGTTGTCCAGCGTGCCTTGCGTCTTGAGCGTGAGGCCGCTGGCCGCGACGATGCCGCGAGTGTTGGACAGGCTTTGTGCGCTCAGCGCGGCCTGCCCTTGCGCGGCGATGGTGCCGCCGGCATTGTCGATCGCGCCGACGGTCTTCAGGTCCAATTCGCCACCGCTGGCGACCTTGCCGCCGCTGTTGGCGAGACTTGCCGCGTCGATGCCGACCGTGCCGCCATACAGGCCGCCTGACTGGTTCTGAATCGCGCCGCCGCTGCTGACCGCGAGCTTGGCGTCGGCCTGGGCGATGCCATTGCGATTGTCGAGGCTGGCCGCCTGGATGTCGGTGGCGCCGCCGAGCAGTTTGCCGCCACGGTTGTCGAGCGCGCCGGCCGTCTCGACGCGCAAAGCGTCGTTGGCCTGCACCGATCCCCCCTGGTTGTCGATGCCGTCGGCGCCGCGCAGCGCCACGCTCTGGCCCGAGATCACGCCACCGGCCGCGTTGACCACGGACTTGCCGCGCAGGTCCACCGCGCCGGCGCCGGCCAGCGTGCCGCCGGTGTTGTCGATGGCGCCCGTCACCTGGCCGTCGAGCGCGGCGCCGCTGGTGAGTTTGCCGCCCGTATTGTCCAGGCCGGCCGCGCGCAAGGCCACGGAGCCGCCATAGACCGAGCCGCCGCGATTGGTGACCGCGCCCGTGGCGTCGACGCGCAATGCGCCCCCGGCGACGAACTTGCCGCCCGACAGCCCCAGCGCGTTCGCGGTGACGGTGGCGTCCCCACCGGCCACCAGGGTGCCGGGGTTGAGCAGTTGGTCCACCTGCGCGCTCAAGGCGCCGAGCGGACTGATGGAGCCGTCCGCCTGCAAGCCCGCCGTGAGCGCGCCGCGGTTCTCCAGCCGGCGCGCCACGATGCTGGCGTTGCCCGCCGAGGACATTGCCTGGTTGTTGATGACCTTGGCGGCGGCGTTCAAGCCCAGCGCGCCGCCCGCGGCGACCGTGCCGTCGTTGACGATGTCGCCGGCGCTTTGCACCGCGAGGTTCGTGGCGGCCTGCAGCCGGCCCGAGGGCTGGATCCGGACGTCGCCGTTGGCGCTGACCGTCAGTGTGCCCGTCAGCGCCGCCAGGTTGCCGCCGATGTTCACGCCGACCCCGGCTTCCGTGCCGATCAGGCGAATGCTGTTGGCATACATGCCGCCCAGCGCCGCGACGTCCAGCGCCACGCCGGTGCCCGCGCCGGCGCCGGTGAGGGCCGACACGTCGATGCCGTCATAGCCGACGCGCGCCGCGCCCGCGACCACGTTCAGATTGTTGGCCCAGACTTGGGCATTCAGTTCCAGCGTGCGCGCCATCAGGTCGAGCTGGCTGAGGTTGGCGCCGTACAGGCCCGCGCCTTCGATGCCCAGGCGGCCGCCCGTGATGTCGAAGCCCAGTGCGCCATCCGGACCGATGACCGGCTTGCCGGTGGTCAGCGTGGCGCGGTTGGCGTTCAGGAAGCCGCAGCCGTTGCAGGTGATGCCGGCGGGGTTGGCGACGATGACGTTGGCGCGGTTGCCCGCCACCTCGAGCATGCCCATCAGTTGCGACGGATTGGGCGCCGTCACCTGGTTCAGGATGGTGGCGGCGCGCTGGTTGCCCAGCATCGGGTTGCCCGCGACCTGCCCGGCCAGTTGCGTCTGGCTGGCCGCGCCGCTGTTGTTCAGCACCACCCCCGAGGGGCCGACGTTGAACTGGGTGAAGCGGTTGTTCGAGACGCCGCCGGCCGACGGCGGCGCGATATTGACCACCGGTACGCCGTTGGCCACGCCCACGACGGGCTTCTGGCCCGTCACGCTCTTGTCGACGGAGATGGGCAGGGTCTGCGCCAGGACGGGCGTCCAGATCTGCGTGTACAGGACCAACCAGACAACTGCGGAGCGAAGCTTGGACATGGCGAGGCAACTCTCGGTAAGCGTGAAGCAACTTGTCGGACGGCGGCCGGGGCGCACGGGCCCCGCCCGGTCTAGAACTCGAACATCAGCGTGGCGGCGAAGACCGTGCTTTGGGTCTTCAGGTTGTCGGGCTTTTTCAGCGGCCAGCCGGCCGACAGGTCGTAGCTGGCGTTGACCGCATTGGCGACCCCGGGCACGGCGATGCGGCCGCGCAGGCCCGCGACCGCGCCGACGAGGGTGCGGCTGGTCAGGTACTGCGCCGCCGGGCCGCCAACGCGGCCGGCATCCAGGCCCGTGTAAAGTTGCTGGCCCAGGTTGCCCAGGTTCAGCGACAGGTCATTGCGCAGCGTCCAGCCGTCTTCCGCGGCCAGCGTCATCTGGCCATCGAAGCCGCGCACCGCATAGCGGTTGCCGATGGTGAAGTAATCCGCGGGCACGATGGGCGTCTTGGCGTGCTGGATCTGCCAATTGGCCTGGTAGGCCAGTTGCTGGCCGGCCACCTTGAAGGGCAGGTAGAGGCCGGCGTTGGCCGTCAGGATGGTGCTGCGGCCGTTCCAGTCGGGATCGCCGTAGACGTAGCCGGGCTGGTCGGAGAACTGCGGCAGCGTGCCGCGCACGCCGCCGCCGAGGTCCAGCACCATCTGGTCGATGTATTGGCGGTGGCCGTAGCTGAACTCGTAGCCGACCACGTCGCGCCGCTGCACCTCGATGTCGATGTCGTTGAGGGTGCTGTTGGCACGCTTGCGCAGGAACTTCAGCATGGCGGTGCCCTTGTAGCTGGCGCCGCGGTAGGGCACCACCGACACGCCCGCTTCCACCTGCTTGCTGGTGCCGCCGTAGACGATGGGCTCATCGAAGCCGGCCACGGTCTGGCGGTAGCGCGACTTGCTGGCGCCGGCGAATAAAGTCCAGTAGCCGAACGGGATGCTGTAGTTGATGGACGCGGCGCGCGAGCCGGCGTCGCTGTTGCGCAGGTCGGCGTTGCTGTTCCAGGAGACCGACAACTGGTCATACAGGAACAGCGGCGAATCCAGCGTGAGACCGGCGTTGACCTGGTTCTTGCCGGTGGACTCCATGCCGGCGTTGTCCCCGCCCACATAGGCGTGCCAGCGCTTGCCCGTGCCGGGCTTGATGATGATGTCGGAGTCGCCCAGTTCAGGGCCGGGCGCGACGTCGATGGAAGCGTCGGCCTGGCCGGCCAGCCGGCGGATGTTTTCCAGCGCCTGGTCGAGGTCGCGCTGGTTGACCTCGCCGCCCGGCCAGGTGGGCAGCGCGGTGCGCCACCAGCCGGGCGCGCCCTCGCTCTTGACCCCGGAGATGCGGCCGGGCACGTAGCGCAGGGTCAGGGTGCCGCTGGCCAGCGATTGCTCCGGCACCAGCACGCGGGCGGTGATCAGGCCGCGGTCGATCAGGCGCGCCATCAGGTGTTCCTGGAGGACGCGCAGGCCCTGCCCGCCGATGCATTGCCCAAGCGTGGTGTCGGCGGCGCGGCGCAAAGCGGTCGGCGGACCGGCGCCATCCCAGACCACCTGGGCGATCGTGAAGCAGGGTGATTCCTCGGGGAAGACGAGCGGCCCCTCGCCGGGGACGGCGGGCGGCGCCGACAGCACGTCCGGCCGTTCGGCGGCGCGGGCCCGCTGGGCATCCAGCTCCTGCTCCTGGCGGCGTTGGATGTCGTTGGCGCGAGAGGCCGCCTCCGCGGGCAAGGACTGGGCCGCCAGGCGAGGCAGGAAGGTCAGGGAGGCGATGGATGAAACGCACAGCGCCAGGCAGGGAAGCAGCCTCTGCCGGAGGCGGCTTCGCGATACGATGGTATGCACTTGTTTCTTATTGAAATTGCCGGTTTCCTTCCATAACGGAGGGAAATCGAATTAATTAAGCGCACATTTCAATTTATGCCAGCTTTTTCACGGATTTTCTGGCGACAATCGAAAATATGCAGCGGCGGAAATGGCGGCCAGACGGTTACATGCCATTACGCTCACAACTTAGCGGGTCCTGCCGCCACTGGCGATGGGAACGGTCTGAAATCGCACGGAAGCCATGCCTTGCCGGCCGGGCTGATGCTGCCCCCGCTGTGCCAAAATCGCGCCCATGCCGATCGATAACCGCCTGACTCCCTCCGCCCTCGCCGCCCAGACGGCGCAATTGCCCGCCGCCTGGCAGGCCGCCTTGCAGGCCCCGCGCGTCGCCGCCGCACTGCAGGCCGTGACCAACCATGTGGAAAAGCGCCTGGCCGAAGGCGCGGTGGTGTATCCGGCCGAGCCGTTTCGTGCGCTGCACGGGCTGGCGCCGTCGGATGTGCGGGTGGTGATCCTGGGACAGGATCCCTATCACGGCCCCGGCCAGGCGCAGGGCCTGGCGTTTTCCGTGCCGGACGACTGCAAGCGTCCACCCAGCCTGCGCAACATCTTCAATGAGATCGCCCTGGAATATCCAGGCACGCCGCTGCCGGCGGGCAACGATCTCAGCCCGTGGGCCGACCAGGGCGTACTGCTGCTGAACACCGCGCTGACGGTGGAAGACGGCCAACCGGCGTCGCATGCCAAACGGGGCTGGGAGACGGTGACGGACGCCCTGATCGCGCGGGTCGCGCAGGACCCCTCGCCCAAGGTTTTCATGCTGTGGGGCGCGCATGCGCAGGCCAAGCAGGCGTTGCTACCGGACAACAGCGGTCACCTGGTCCTGATGTCCAATCACCCCTCTCCGCTGTCGGCCCGGCGTCCGCCCGTGCCATTCCTGGGCTGCGGCCACTTCCTGGCGACCAACCGCTGGCTGGCCGACCAAGGGAAAAACCCTATTGATTGGAGACTGGACAAAAAAATAATTCCCGCACAAGGCGAATTCGGGTTATGATCGCCGCACTGCACCAAACGAGTTCGGCATTTACCGCCTTGATTTAGCGGAAATTTCAGCAGTCTGCCGGGCAACCAAGCCCAGCCCCATGCCGAACATCATCGATTCCTGACCTCCTTTCCTTTCGCCCTGCGTTCCAAGCAGCATTACGGGAACGCGCCACGCGCACGGTTGATTCGGTCGGCACGATGCTCCATCAACCGTCGCCTGGATCCGGCCGCCTAATCCCCTGGCCCGACCAAGCACTGCGCCGCATTTGATCGCGGCAAGGGAAAGTAATGTCTTTCGAAACCCTGGGCCTGGCGCCCGCCCTGTTGTCGGCCCTGCAAGACGCTGGCTTCACCACCCCCACCACCGTCCAAGCCTCGGCCATTCCGCAGGCGCTGGCCGGCCACGACCTGATGGTCTCGTCGCAGACCGGTAGCGGCAAGACCGCCGCGTTCATGCTGCCGGCGCTGCACCGCATCGCCCAGACGCCCGCCAACAAGGGCGTCGGCGTGCAGGTGCTGGTGCTGGCTCCGACGCGCGAACTGGCCCTGCAGGTCACCGAGGCCACCGCCACCTATGGCCGCAAGCTGGCCGATCTGCGCACTGCCACCGTCGTCGGCGGCATGCCCTATGGCGCCCAACTGAAGGCGCTGTCGCGCCGCGTCGATGTGCTGGTGGCCACCCCCGGCCGCCTGATCGACCACCTGAATTCGGGTCGCGTCAAACTGAACACCGTGCACACCCTGGTGCTGGACGAAGCCGATCGCATGCTGGACATGGGCTTCATCGAGGACATCGAAACCATCGTTGGTCGCCTGCCCGCCGACCGCCAGACGCTGCTGTTCTCGGCCACGCTGGACGGCACCGTTGCCAAGCTGGCCGCGCGCATGATGCGCGACCCGCAGCGTATCGAAGTCGCCGGCGCCAAGGAAAAGCACACCAACATCACGCAGAGCCTGCTGTACGCGGACGACGCCAGCCACAAGATGCAGTTGCTGGACCACGTCCTGCGCGACGCTTCGCTGGACCAGGCCATCGTCTTCACGTCGACCAAGCGCGGCGCCGACGATCTGGCCGACCACCTGGCCGACCAGGGCTTTGCCGCCGCCGCCCTGCACGGCGACATGAACCAGCGCCAACGCACCCGCACGCTGTCGCAACTGCAACGCGGCCAACTGCGCATCCTGGTCGCCACCGACGTGGCCGCCCGCGGCATCGACGTGCAAGGCATCAGCCACGCGGTCAACTTCGACCTGCCGATGCAGGCCGAGGACTACGTGCACCGTATCGGCCGCACCGGCCGCGCCGGCCGCAACGGCCTGGCGTTCACGCTGGCCACGCATTCCGAGCGCCACAAGGTGCGCCGCATCGAGCACTACATCGGCCAGTCCATCACGCCCGAAGTGATCGCCGGCCTGGAACCCAAGCGCACCCCGCGTCCCTCGACCGGCGGCGCGCCGCGCGGCGGCAAGCCTTTCGGCAAGCGTCCGGGCGGCTTCGGCGGCGGCTACCAGGGTCATCGTGACGGCGGTTCGCGTGAAGGCCGTTCGTTCGGCGGCCCGCGTGGTGAATTCAAGCCGCGCGAAGGCGGTTACCAGGGCGCCCGTGAAGGCGGCGCCGGTGGTTACCAAGGCAACCGCCCGTTCGGCGACCGCCCGGCCCGTTCGTTCGGTGATCGTCCCAGCTTCGGTGATCGTCCCCAGCGCGAAGGCGGCTACCAGGGCAATCGTCCCTTCGGCGACCGCCCCCCGCGTGAAGGCGGTTTCCGTGGCGGCGACCGTGATTCGCGCCCGAGCTTCAGCGACCGCCCCAGCTTCGGCGATCGCCCGCAGCGCGATCCGCGTCCGTTCAACGAGCGCGGCCCGCGTGAAGGCGGCTTCCGTGGCGGCGACCGCGACTCGCGCCCGAGCTTCAGCGATCGCCCCAGCTTCGGCGACCGTCCGCAGCGCGAAGGCGGCTTCCGCGGCGGCGACCGCTCGGAAGGCGGTTTCCGTGACCGTCCCAGCTTCGACAAGCGCCCCGGCGGCCCCGCCAAGCGCTTCAACAAGCCGGCCGGCGCCCGCCGCGGCTAAGCCCTGATCGGCACCCAACAAACCCCGCGCCTGTCGCGGGGTTTGTTTTTTGGGAAAATGCCCTATTCAAGACGCCTTTCCTTCCGCCATGCAACGCCCCGCTCCCGCCAACCTGCCCCCGCTGTCTCCCGCCGCCCAGGCCCATAGCGAAGCCGCCACCGCGCACCTGCGCGCCGCCATCGCCGCCGCTTCGGGCTGGCTGCCGTTCGATCACTGGATGGCCGAGGCGCTGTATGCGCCGGGGCTGGGTTATTACGCAGCGGGCAACGTCAAGCTGGCCGATCCCGATGCCCAGGCGCCTGCCGGCGACTTCGTCACCGCGCCGCAACTGACTCCGCTGTTCGCCCGCACCCTGGCACGCCAGGCAGCCCAGGTGCTGCGGCAGACCGATACCCAGGCGGTGCTGGAGTTCGGCGCCGGCACCGGCGCGCTGGCCGAAGGCGTGCTGCGCGAATTGGACGCGCTGGGACTGCAGGACACGCAGTACCTGATCCTCGAAGTATCGGCCGACCTGCGCGCGCGCCAGGCCGAGCGGCTGGCGCCATTCGGCGAGCGGGTGCGCTGGCTGGATGCCCTGCCCGACCGTTTCCGCGGCTGCGTGCTGGCCAACGAGGTGCTGGACGCCATGCCGGTGTCGCTGTTCCGCTGGAGCGACGACGGCACGGTGCTGGAACGCGGCGTGGCGTGGGACGCCACGCAGGGTTTCGTCTGGGAAGACAGGCCAGCCCCGCCGCGCCTGGCCGAGGCGGTCACGGCGCGCATGCCGGCGCTGGCCGGCTATGTGTCCGAGATCAACCCGCAGGCCGAAGCGTGGATCGACGCCATGGGCCGCTGGCTGGAACAGGGCGCGGCGCTGCTGATCGACTACGGCTTTCCGCAGGGCGAGTACTACCACCCGCAGCGCGCCGGCGGCACGCTGATGTGCCATCTGCGCCACCACGCGCATGGCGACCCGTTTACCGCGCCGGGGCTGCAGGACATCACGGCGCACGTCGACTTCACCGCCATGGCGGACGCCGCGCAGGCGGCCGGCCTGCAGGTGCTGGGCTATACGTCGCAGGCGCGCTTCCTGATGAACGCTGGCTTGATGGAACTGCTGGCGCAACTGGACCCGAGCGATGCGCGCGCTTACGCGCAGGCGGTGGCGCCGGTGCAGAAGCTGCTGTCGGAAGCCGAGATGGGCGAACTCTTCAAGGTGCTGGCGGTGGGCCGCGGCATCACGCAGCCACTGATCGGCTTTGCGCGCGGCGACCGGCTCGGCAAACTGTAGGTCTCGGCGTCAGGCGGCGCGCAGCCGCTGCAGGCGCGCCTCGCGCACGCTCTGCTTGATGCGCGCCGGATCGCCGGCGCAGGCGCGGGCGATGGCGCCGGCATCCACGCCCCGCACCGCTTCGGCGCGTTCGCGCCAGGCGTCGATAGCCACCGGGCGCAGCACCGCCACTGTTTCCAACAGATCGAAAAAGCGCTCGGGTTTACGCAGCGCGTCGACGCGCTCCATCAGCGCGAGCTGCGCGTCGGCTTCGTCGCCGCCGGGCGCCTGCGTAGCGTCCAACCCCGTCAACATCTCGGGCAGGAGACGCGCGTAGTCGTTGCATTCGGTGGGCACGCGCAGCCGCCGGCCCAGCGCTTCCCGCTCGGGCGACAGGCGGCACAGCAAGGCATAGCGGCCCGGCAGCGACAGGTTGCGCGCGGCCGCGCGATCGACGTCATCGCCGGTCTCCTCGGAGCCCTGCAACTCGGGCATGACGCGTTCCAGCGCGCCGGACTGCCGCAGCACGTCGAACATGCGCGACGGCGCGGCGGCCATCAGGCCACGCGACACCTCTTTCCAGACGCGCTCGGCCACCAGGGCGTCGGCTTCGCCGGCCTCGACCATGCGGCGGCACAGCGCCAGGGTTTCGGGCGCGACGCTGAAGTCGGCAAAGCGCGCGGCGAAGCGCGCCAGGCGCAGGATGCGCACCGGATCTTCCTCGAAGGCCTCGCCCACGTGGCGGAACACGCGCGCGCGCACGTCGGCCGCGCCGCCGAGCGGGTCGACCAGCTCGCCATCCTGCTTCTGCGCGATGGCGTTGACGGTCAGATCGCGGCGGCGCAGGTCCTCTTCGAGCGTGACGTCGGCGCCGGTGTAGAAGGTGAAGCCCTTGTAGCCGCGGCCCGACTTGCGCTCGGTGCGCGCCAGCGCGTATTCCTCTTTGGTGACCGGGTGCAGGAACACCGGGAAATCGCCACCCACCGGAATGAAGCCGCGCCGCGCCATGTCCTCGGGCGTGGCGCCGACCACCACCCAGTCGTGATCGCCGGGCGTCAGGCCGAGCAGGGCGTCGCGCACCGCCCCGCCCACGATGTAGACCTGCAGGCCCTGCGTCGCCACATCCCCCGTCATGGCAGGGTGGTGCTTTCCGCGCCCAGCGGCACGACGTTGCCCAGCCGCTCTTTCAGCGACTGCGGCTGGCCGCTGAACATGGCGGCGTAGTAGACCGAGTTGGACATCACGTTCTTGACGTAGGTGCGCGTCTCGTTGAACGGAATGGTCTCGGCGAAGATCGCGCCTTCGACGGGATGGCTGAAGGTGGAGCGCCAGTTGTGCGGACGGCGCGGTCCGGCGTTGTAGCCGGCGCTGGCCAGCATCTGCGAGCCGTTCAGGTCGCGCAGCACCATGTTCAGGTAGTTGGTGCCCAGCTCGGTGTTGGTGTCGAAGTCGTTGACGCTGTCGGGCGTGAAGTTGCTCATGCCGATCTTGCCCGCCACCCACTTGGCGGTGGCCGGCATCAACTGCATCAGGCCGGAGGCGCCGACGTGCGAGCGCGCGTCCATGATGAAGCGCGACTCCTGGCGGATCAGGCCGTAGACCCAGGCAGGGTCGAGCGCGATGGCGTTGGCCTTGGCCGTGACGCGGCCTTCGAACGGCGCGATGAAGCGCTGGCTGAAGTCGAATTCCTTCTCGGTGCGGTCGGATGTGTTGACCACGCGATCGTAGATGTTCTCGGCGCGCGCCAGTTCGGCGGCGGCGAGCAGTTGGCGGTCGGTCATGCCGCGCAACGCGAAGTTCCATTCGGGCACGGCCTCCTGGCGCCAGCCCAGGCGGAACAACTGTACCGCGCGGCGCAGGCCCGGGTTGGCACGGGCCTCGGCGATCTCGCTGTCCGTGATGGGGGCCGGACGCGGCGGCACGGTGATGCGGCGGCCCAGTTCCTCGGCGGCCAACTGGCCGTAGAAGTCGAAGCGATCGGCGATGGAGGCGTAGGCCGCATTGGCCTGGTCGCGGCGTCCGGTGGCGGCCATGCCGCGCGCCTTCCAGTAGATCCAGGATGGATCCTGCTGTTGCGCGGAAGGCATCTGGTCGATGGACTCGATGACCCACTTCCAGTCGATCTTGGGTTGACGCAGCGCCGCTCGCACCTTCCAGCCGGCGTTGTATTCCGTCATGCGGATATGGCCGGCCTCGTGGTACCAGTCGTCGGCGCGGCTGTCCAGGTTGAGCGCGGCAACCAGCGCGTACTGGCCGCGGATCCAGGCCAGGTTCGACTTGGCCATGGACTTGGCCCACTCGCGCCGCAGGTAGGAATCGGCCACGTTGATATCGGAACGGGCGAGCCGCGCCAGCGCGATGGTGACCAGTTCTTTTTCGTTGCGGCCCACCGGCAGGCGGTCCTGCCGCGTCAGCCAGCGCATCGGGTCCTTGATGAGGACGTCGTAGGTCTTCTGGTCGCGCGGCTCGAACATGTACTGCACGAACTTGCGCGCGTCGGCGGTCTTGTTGGCCTCGATGGCGTCGCGCAACTGCGGTTCGAGTTGATCCCAGCCCAGGACGTTGTCCGCGACCAACTGGTCGTACAGCGACCAGCAGGCGCCGCCTGGCGCGAACACCGCCACGGCCTGCGCGGCCGTGGCGCGCTGGCCGGTCATGTGCTTGGCGTTGAGAATGGCGCACTCGATCTGGGCGTTGCTGTTCTTGACCGGCGCGAGCTTGCGCACCAGGTCGAAATCGCCGCTGCGCGCGGCAGCCAGCAGCCAGTCAGCGCGCAAGCGGTCGGCCAGGTAGGCGTCGCCGTTGCCGTTGATGAATTTCTGCAGATCGGTGTTGGGACGCCCGCCCGCGGGCGGGCTCCACAATTGGTAGCGCAACAGCCAGTATTCCGGGTACATGCCGAGCGGATCGGACTTGGCCTGGGGCACCAGGGCTCCCAGCACCGACCACTGCTTGCGGTTCATGGCTTCGCGCGCGGCCACCACGGCGGCGAGCGCCGGCGTATCGGCGGTGGGCGGCAGGCCGGCCAGCGCGGCCGGCGGCACGGCGATGGCCGGCTGCGGCGCCTGCGCGGCGGGTTGCGGCTGGGGACTGACGGACGCGGTGCGTTGCTGGGCGTCGACAGGCGCGCAGGCGGCCGTGAACAACGCCAGCAACGGCAGCCAGCGGCGCAAGCCTGCACGGGTGTCGACCGCGCGCAGGGATTTCCCACCGGTTTTCTGATACCGTCCAGATTGCGGGGCCCGGACCGCCGTCATGGGATTGCGCGCGGCCTTCATGCGCGGACCTTGGCGAC
Source organism: Achromobacter sp. CF-sbj1-Ac2-l (assembly GCF_052698165.1). Classification (NCBI taxonomy): domain Bacteria; kingdom Pseudomonadati; phylum Pseudomonadota; class Betaproteobacteria; order Burkholderiales; family Alcaligenaceae; genus Achromobacter; species Achromobacter sp. CF-sbj1-Ac2-l. The sequence goes on from NZ_CP199855.1 coordinate 6,013,871, forward strand.
GGCTTGCGGATCGGCGCAGTGATAGGCGCAACGACAGGCGTGGCAATACGCGCGGTTGTCGGCGAGGCCGCCGACGCGGTTGCCCGCGCGCAGGTTCGCGCCGTTATACGTGTTATCGCTGACCCGCATTGTCGCCTTCATTTTTTCACCCCTGTTACAGCTACCGCATGACTACGCAAAATACTCCAGAGGATACCGCAAGCCAGCTACGCACGCGATTGCGGAAACTGCGTGCCGAACTGCCCGAAGATCAGCGCAGCCGCGGCGGCCTGCTGATGCGCGCGCGCCTGTTCACCTGGCTCAACGTGGCCCGCGACGAAGCCGTCCGCGCCGGCCGCGCCGCGCCGCGCACCGTGGCCGCCTTCTGGCCCATGGAAGACGAGCCCGATCTGCGTCCGCTGCTGGAGCAATGGACCGAAAACGGCGTCACGGTGGCGCTGCCGGTGGTGCGTGAACGCAACGCGCCCCTGGCCTTCCTGCCCTGGACGCCGGACGCGGAACTGCGCGCCGGCCCCTACGGCATCCAGGAACCGGTGCACGGCGCCGAGGTGCTGCCCGACGTGCTGCTGGTGCCCACCCTGGGTTACACCGAATCCGCCGACCGCCTGGGGTACGGTGGCGGCTACTACGACCGCACCCTGGCGGCGCTGCGCGACCGCGGCCATGCCTTCACGGCCATCGGCGTCGCCTGGAGCTGTGGCGAGCTGGACGCCGACTACGCGCCGGCCGCGCATGACTTCCGCCTGGACGCCGTCATTACGCCGGATGGCTGGGTGCCACATGTGCCCAATGAGCAACCGGGCCCGGGCGGCACCACGCTGCACCACTACACCCTGCGCTGACGCACCAGTCTCGCCCAAGGGCTTGCACCAAAATAGTGCAAGCCCTATGATCTGCCCCTGATATCGTCGATTGCCGCCGTGCGCGGCGCCCCCGGCAGGCGGCCCCCCCCTTCATCGCCTGCCCCCCCCGACGCGGCCCGTCCACCTTGTCATCGTCGGCCCGCAACGCCTGCATTCCGACCCGTTTCACCCCGCGTTACCGCCATTCCCGTCCAAGCGGGGCTTGCCGTCCCGCTTGCGCCCTCGAGCCCGCCGCTCATTCGGAGGGTAGCCATCCGCCGCCGACGAGAGGATATTTACCTCCAGGCGGTATCCCGACAGCGCCAGCGCAAGCTGGCACACGGGTTGCTTATTCATTCAGACCGGCCGCGCAAGGGCCGGCCAACGGCCGCGCGCTAGCGGGCCGTCAGCATCTGCAACGGAGGAGCCATGAAGGACAGATCATCCCGTCCCGCCGCCTACGACGAAATGCGCGACAGCGCCGGCGGCATACGCTCCCACTACCAGGCCTTCGAGCGCTGGCACCAGGAGCAATCGGCGGAAGCCATGGCGGCGCGCCGCCTGGAGGCCGACCTGAGTTTCCGGCGGGTCGGCATCACTTTTTCAGTGGCCGGCGACGCGGCCGGCACCGAACGCCTGATCCCGTTCGACATGATTCCGCGCGTCATCCCCGCCGACGAATGGCGCCGCCTGGAGGCCGGCCTGAAGCAGCGCGTGCGGGCGCTGAACATGTTCATCCACGACATCTACCATGGCCATGACATCGTGCGCGCCGGCGTGGTGCCGGCCGAGCAGGTGTTTCTGAACGCCCAGTACCGCCCCGAGATGCAGGACGTGGACGTGGCCGAGGACATCTACTGCCACATCGCCGGGGTCGACATCGTGCGCGCCGGCGCCGGCGAGTTCTACGTGCTGGAGGACAACCTGCGGGTGCCGTCCGGCGTGTCCTACATGCTGGAGAACCGCAAGATGTCGATGCGGCTGATGCCCGACGCGTTCAGCCGCATCAAGGTCGAACCGGTGGCGCACTACCCCGACCTGCTGCTGGACAACCTGCGCGAAGTGGCGCCGCACGGCGGCGATGATCCCACGGTGGTGGTGCTGACGCCCGGCATGTACAACTCGGCCTATTTCGAGCACGCCTTCCTGGCGCAGCAGATGGGCGTGGAGCTGGTGGAGGGCCAGGATCTTTTTGTCGAGCAGAACACGGTCTACATGCGCACCACGCAGGGGCCGCGCAAGGTGGACGTGATCTACCGCCGGCTGGACGACGACTTCCTCGACCCGCTGTCGTTCCGCGCAGACTCGGCGCTCGGCGTGCCCGGCCTGTTGTCGGTGTATCGCGCCGGCCGCGTGACGCTGGCCAATGCCATCGGCACCGGCATCGCCGACGACAAGTCCACCTACCTCTACGTGCCCGACATGATCCGCTTTTATCTGAGCGAGGAGCCGATCCTGTCGAACGTGCCGACCTGGCGCTGCGGCCGTCCCGACGAGCTGTCGCACGTGCTGGCCAACATGCACGAGCTGGTGGTCAAGGAGGTGCATGGCGCCGGCGGCTACGGCATGCTGGTGGGACCATCCGCGACCCACGCCGAGGTCGAGTCGTTCAAGGATCGGGTGCGCGCCAATCCCGCCAACTACATCGCGCAGCCCACGCTGGCCCTGTCCACGGTGCCGACCTACGTTGAATCCGGCGTCGCGCCGCGCCACGTCGACCTGCGCCCCTACGTGCTGTGCGGCAAGGACATCCGTACCGTGCCCGGCGGGCTGTGCCGCGTGGCGCTGACCGAAGGCTCGCTGGTGGTCAACAGCAGCCAGGGCGGCGGCACCAAGGACACCTGGGTTCTGGAGGAATAACGATGCTGAGCCGAACCGCCGACAACCTGTTCTGGATGTGCCGCTACACCGAGCGCGCCGAGAACACCGCCCGCATGCTGGACGTGAACCTGCAGATGTCGCTGCTGCCGCAGGACGCGCAGACCCGCGAGGGCTCGTGGAATGCCGTGCTGCGCATCTCCGAATTGCACCGCCTCTATCACGCCAAGCACGCCGCGATATCACCGCAGGACGTACTGCAGTACATGGTGCGCGATGCCGAGAACCCCTCGTCCATCTACAGTTGCATGCGCGCCGCGCGCGAGAACGCCCGCGCGGTGCGCGGCAGCCTCACCACCGAAGTCTGGGAGACCTACAACACCACCTGGCTGGAACTGCTCAAGCACCTGCACACCGGCCTGCTGGAACGCAACCCGGGCGAGTTCTTCGAGTGGGTCAAGTTCCGCTCGCACCTGGCGCGCGGCGTCACCATCGGCACCATGCTGGAGGACGAGGCGCTGTACTTCCTGCGCATCGGCATGCACCTGGAGCGGGCGGACAACACCGCGCGGATGCTGGATGTGAAGTTCCACGAGCGCGACGGCGACGGCAACGGCACGCCGCAACAACAGCAGGACGGCCGCGGCGAGGGCCATGCTTCGGGCGCCCTGCAAAGCGAGTTCTACCGCTGGTCCGCGCTGCTGAGCTCGGTGTCCGGGCTGGAGATCTATCGCAAGGTGTACCGCGACGTCATCACGCCGGACCGCGTGGCCGAGCTGCTGATCCTGCATCCCGACATGCCACGCTCGCTGCTGGCGGCCATGCGGGCGGTATCCGAGGATCTGGCCCGTGTGTCCAACCAGCGCTCGAACGAAACCCAGCGACGCGCCGGCATGCTGTGCGCCGAACTGCAATTCGGCCGCGTCGAGGACATCCTGCGCAGCGGCCTGCACCAGTACCTGGAGCACTTCCTGGACCGCATCAACGACCTGGGCAACCGGATCAGCCAGGACTTCCTGGTGCCGTTGTCGGCATGACAAGGAGACAGGCATGAAACAGATCATCACGCACGTCACGCACTACCGCTATACCGCGCCCGTCACCTACAGCATCCAGACGCTGCGGCTGACGCCGCGCGACGACGAGCACCAGCGCGTGCTGCGCTGGCACATCGAGGCGCCCGGCGCGCTCGAACAGCAGGTGGACGCCTACGGCAACATCACCCACACGCTGACGCTGAACCGGCCGCACACGGAAATCGAACTGCGCGTGGTCGGGCAGGTGCTGGTCGACCCGTTGGCGCAAGGCGCGCTGGGCGGCGAGGACAGCCGCCTGCCGGTGCACGCCTATTGCGTGCAGACGCCGCTGACGCAGGCTGACGACACCATCCTCGCCTTCGCCCACGCCGTGCTGCCTGACGGCCTGAACACGCCCGCCGACGTGCTGACACTGGCCACCGCGATCCACGACCGGGTCGCCTACGAGCCCGGCACCACCGACGTCACCACCGCCGCCGGCCAGGTGCTGGCGCTGGGCCATGGCGTCTGCCAGGACCATGCCCACCTGTTTCTGGCCTGCGTGCGCGGCCTGGGCGTGCCGGCCCGCTACGTCAGCGGCTATCTGTACACCACCAACGAACACGCGGCCAGCCACGCCTGGGCCGATGTCTGGCTGGCGGGCACCGGCTGGACCAGCGTGGACGTCACCAACCGCCAATTCGCGTCCGATTGCCACTGCCGCCTGGCGGTGGGGCGCGATTATGATTCCGCCTCGCCCGTGCGCGGCGTGCGCACCGGCGGCGGCGAGGAATCCATGGAGGTCTCGGTGCAGGTGCAGACGGCATTGCAGCAATAGCCCCGCCCGGCCACGCCGCAATACAATGCGGTGTGGTTTTTTCCTTTTTTCGATCATGACCTACTGCGTAGCCGCCCGCCTCGACGCCGGCCTGGTTTTCCTGTCCGACTCCCGCACCAATGCCGGGGTCGACCAGATCAGCGTCTTCCGCAAGATGACCGTCTTCGAACGTCCCGGCGAGCGCATGATGGTGCTGATGACCTCGGGCAATCTGGCCGTCAGCCAGGCCGTGCTGAACGCGCTGGCGCGCCAGCAGGACGAGGGCGGCGAAACCGTCTGGAACGCGCCCGACATGTTCGAGGCCACCCGCCGCGTCGGCGCGGCGGTGCGCGCGGTCTACCACCGTGAAGCGGCGGCCCTGCATGAACAGGGCGTGGACTTCAATGTCAGCCTCATCTTCGGCGGCCAGATCGGCGCCGAGCGCTGCCGGCTGTTCCAGGTGTATTCGGCTGGCAACTTCATCGAGGCCGGCTCCGAATGCCCGTACTTCCAGATCGGTGAAGCCAAGTACGGCAAGCCCATCCTGGACCGCGTGCTGCGCCCTGATACCTCGCTGGACGAAGCCGCCAAGTGCGCGCTGATCTCCATGGATTCGACGCTGCGCTCGAACATCTCGGTCGGCCTGCCGCTGGACCTGCTGGTCTATGACGCCGACGCGCTGCGCGTCACGCACTTCGCCAGCATCGACGAGCACAACGAATATTTCCGCATGATCCGCGGCACCTGGGGCGAACGCTTGCGCCAGGTGTTCGCCGAGATCCCGGATCCGCTCTGGACCCGTCCGGAAGACCCGGGTTCGCTGGTGCCCGCCAGCCGGGAGCACCAGCCGTTGCGTGCCGAACCGGTGGACGTGACACCGCCGGCCTATCCGGCGCCGCAGGTGCTGGCGGAGGATCCGGGGAAGGACCAACCGAACTAGGCGCCTGACAACGCTTTATCAGACCCTGGAGGATGAGTCCTGCTTTTTCGAGGAGCCACGCCTGCAATCGCAGTTTTCCGCCATGATGCTTGCGGGCGCTCTCGAGCCGACTTACACTGATTCCAACGCATGTGAATTCTCATATGCCCACCTTCCGAGGCCCGCACGCAAACCATTGCTGCGGGCTTTCGTGTTTCTGCGGACGAGGGTCTTGGACACCATCCCCCGAGGGCTCGGAACGTGCATTACGTTGTCTATCTCGATGAATTCGGCCATGTTGGCCCTTTCCTTGCCCGCGACCACGCGCACTACAAGACAAGCCCGGTTTTCGGGTTCGGCGGCTTTCTGTTACCGGTCGATGCCGTGCGCGAATTCGCCATCTACTTCTACAGACTCAAATGCCATCTGCTGAGATTTGAACTGGATCGGCAGGATCAACCCGCCCATCGCTGGGAAAAAAAGGGCGCACAGCTCTACACCGTCAAGAACGTGCTCACATACAAGGCGCTGCGGGTATCGACGGGGCGATTACTGAACCAGATTCGCAAGGTGGGAGGCTACGTCATTTATGCAGGGGAATGTAAATCGGCCGATGCGCACGCGGATCGGGCCGCGGATCTTTTCAAGCGCCAACTGCTGCGCTTGATCCGAATCGCAGACCAATTCTGCAGTGCTCGAAACGCCACCTTCCTGGTGATGCTAGACGAACAACAAGCCGGCAATGACTGGCGTGAGCGCAACATGGAAGCGTGCACCCAGGCAATGTTCGAGGACCCGTACGAGAAATGCAGAGCGTTGATCGAGCCCCCCATTCAAGGTGAGAGCTATTTGTTCCAGACTCTGCAATGCGCGGACTGGATCTGCGGCTTGATCGGCCGATTGTGCGCCTACCAGACCACCCCGGATCAATACGAAGACTGGGCGATTTTTCACCGATATTTTGACGGCCGGATACGCAATTCCACGTTTCCCGCCTGCGGCCTCAGCTACCCTGGCGCTGCGACAGGGCGCGACTGACACCGGCTTACCGTACAAACCCGGCTTTCCGCTTCCCTAAACCCGGCTTGTAAAACCACAAATTCTCATCTCGCGGCTGGCGCGCCACACTGGCGCCAGCCCGCCATGCTTCGTCTTGCGGGTTGCCATAACACCATAAGGACGAGACATGACCCCGAATTTCCCGCGCGCCCTGCGGCGCCTGGCCGCGCCACTGCTGGCGCTGGGCTGCCTGGCAGGCGGCCCGGCCACGGCCCAGGACAACTATCCCAACCACGCCATTTCGCTGGTCGTGCCGTTCGCGGCGGGCGGCCCCACCGATGTCGTGGCCCGCAGCCTGGGGGCCGCCATGTCCAAGACTCTCGGCCAGAGCATCATCGTCGAGAACCGGCCCGGGGCGGGCGGCACGCTGGCGGCCACGCATGTGGCGCGCGCCGCGCCCGACGGCTACACCTTCCTGATCCACCACAACGGCATGGCGACTGCCCCGGCACTGTACCGCAAGCTGCCATTCAATCCGCTGACCGACTTCGCCTATGTCGGCCAGGTGGCCGACGTGCCCATGACGCTGCTGGGCCGCAAGGATCTGCCGCCCGCCGACATGGTGGAATTCATCAAGTACGCGCGCGCCAACGGCAACAAGATCAACCTGGCCAACGCCGGCCTGGGCGCGGTGTCGCAGCTATGCGGCATGCTGTTGCAGGAAGCGCTGGGCACGCAGTTCACCACCATCCCGTATGCCGGCACCGCCCCCGCGCTGACGGCGCTGCTGGGCGGCCAGGTGGATGTGCTGTGCGACCAGACCACGCAGACCATTCCGCACATCAAGGCGCAGCGGGTCAAGCTGTACGGCGTCACTACGCTCGACCGCATCAAGACGCTGCCGGACGCGCCGACGCTGCAGGAAAGCGGATTGAAGGGCTTCGAGGTCAAGGTCTGGCACGGCGTGTACGCGCCCAAGGGCACCCCGCCGGAAGTGGTGGCGAAGTTCAATGCATCCCTGCGCGCGGCGCTCAAGGACCCCGCCTTCACGCAGAAGATGGCCGAGCTGGGCGCGGAAATCGTGCCCGAGGCCAAGCAGACGCCGGCCGGCCTGCAAAGCTGGCTGCAGTCGGAAGTGGACAAGTGGGGGCCGATCATCCGCAAGGCGGGTGTGTACGCGGACTGAAGCGTCATGCGGGCCGTTGAGGCGTGCTTGCCGTCGCCCCCAAGCCGGCCCGTCGCTGCAACGAGGCGCGCGTGCCGGTCAGGCGCGATGAGACCCTGACGCGCCCGAGAAAAAGGCCGGCAATAGCTGCCGGCCTTTGCGTTACTGCGCGCTGCGCGCCGCGGGGATCACACGCTCAATTCCTTCCACACCGCCAACGGCGCTTCGGCGTGGTTGAGGGTGTAGAAGTGCAGGCCCGGCGCGCCATTGTCCAGCAGGTTCTGGCACAGCTCTGTGACCACATCCACGCCAAAGGCGCGGATCGAGGCCTTGTCGTCGCCGAGTTCGGCCAGGCGCAGGCGGATCCAGCGCGGCACTTCGGCGCCGCACATTTCCGAAAAGCGCAGCAGTTGGGTGTGGTTGGTGATGGGCATGATGCCCGGCACGATCGGCACCCGCACACCCTTGGCCTGGGCCCGGTCGACAAAGTCGAAGTAGGCGTCGGCGTTGAAGAAGTACTGGGTGATGGCGGCATTGGCGCCCGCCTTGACCTTGGCCACGAAGTGATCCAGGTCCGCCGACGGATTGGCGGCCTGCGGGTGCATTTCGGGATAGGCCGCCACTTCGATGTGGAACCAGTCGCCCGTTTCCTCGCGGATGAACGACACCAGCTCGTTGGCATAGCGCAGTTCGCCGGCGTCGCCGCCCATGCCCGAGGGCAGGTCGCCGCGCAAGGCCACCACGCGCCGCACGCCTTCGTTCTTGTAGGCCTGCAGGATGTCCCGCAGGTCCTGGCGCGAGGCGCCGACGCACGACAGGTGCGGCGCCGCGTCGCAGCCCAGGTTACGCAGCGTGCGCACCGCGTCGGCGGTGCCGGCGCGGGTGGAGCCGCCGGCGCCGAACGTCACGCTGACGTACTTGGGCTGGATCGCCAGCATCTGCTTGGCCGCGCGGACCAGCCGCTCCTGGCCAGCCAGGTCGCGAGGCGGAAAGAATTCCAGGCTGAACGCCGGAGAAGTCGAGTCGGACATATCGGATCAGTTATCCATAGCGCCATGCGCATTGCATGAAACAGGTGCCGCCCCCCTCGGGGTGCCGCGGAGCCGGCTTGGCCGGTCCGCTGGCACGCCCCCTTGAGGGGGAGCGCGTAGCGCTCGGGGGTGGGAATTCAGGGGATCAGTTTGGTAAGCAGGCCCGAGATGATGCTGTACAGGATCGCACCGCCCACGGCCCACCAGAACCCGTTGACCTGGAAGCCCTTCAGCACGGAGCCGACGAACCAGAACAACAAGGCGTTGATGACGATGAGGAAGAGACCGAGCGTGACGATCGTGATGGGCAGTGTCAGCAGCACCAGCACCGGCTTGACCAGCATGTTGACCAGGCCCAGCACCAGCGCGGCGATGAGCGCCGAACCGAAGCTGGCCACGGTGATGCCGGGCAGCAAGTAGGCAACGGCCAACAGGGCCACCGCGTTCAGGATCCAGACGAGTATCAATGCCATTGTTCGACCTCCTGTATTGACGCTCCGCGGTCCCGCCATCGCCAGGCGAGACGGGCAAGCCCCGCGGACCGGAAAGCCCGCGCCGACATGGCGCGGCACTTTCCTATTTTGCTACAAGCATCAGTAGCGGTAGTGATTCGGCTTGTAAGGACCTTCGACCGGAACGCTGATGTAGTCGGCCTGGTCCTTGCGCAGCGTGGTCAGGTTCACGCCCAGCTTCTTCAGGTGCAGGCGCGCGACCTTCTCGTCCAGGTGCTTGGGCAGCACGTAGACTTCGCCCGACTTGTAGGCTTCGTTGCGCGTGAACAGTTCGATCTGGGCGATGGTCTGGTTGGCGAACGACGACGACATCACGAACGAGGGGTGGCCGGTGGCGCAACCCAGGTTCACCAGGCGGCCCTGGGCCAGCAGGATGATGCGCTTGCCGTCCGGGAAGATGACGTGGTCGACTTGCGGCTTGATCTCTTCCCACTTGCAGTCGGCCAGGCTGGCGACGTCGATTTCGTTGTCGAAGTGGCCGATGTTGCAGACGATCGCCTGGTCCTTCATGGCGTTCATGTGCTCACGCGTGATGACGTGGAAGTTGCCGGTGGCGGTGACGAAGATGTCGCCGTGGGCGGCGGCTTCTTCCATGGTCACGACCTTGAAGCCTTCCATGGCGGCCTGCAGGGCGCAGATCGGGTCGATTTCGGTGACCCACACCTGGGCGCGCAGGGCGACCAGCGCCTGGGCGCAGCCCTTGCCCACGTCGCCGTAGCCGGCGACAACGGCGATCTTGCCGGCGACCATAACGTCGGTGGCGCGCTTGATGCCGTCGACCAGCGATTCGCGGCAGCCGTACAGGTTGTCGAACTTGGACTTGGTGACCGAGTCGTTGACGTTGATGGCGGCGAAGGCCAGCTCGCCCTTCTGCGACATCTGGTACAGGCGGTGCACGCCGGTGGTGGTTTCCTCGGTCACGCCCTTGATCAGGGCAAGGCGCGTCGAGTACCACTTCGGATCACGCTCGAGCGTTTTCTTGATGGCGGCGTACAGCACGCGCTCTTCCTCGCTGCCGGGGTTGGCCAGCACCGAGATGTCCTTCTCGGCCTTGGTGCCCAGGTGCAGCATCAACGTGGCGTCGCCGCCATCGTCGAGGATCATGTTGGCGTTCTGGCCATTGGGCCATTCGAAGATCTTGTGGGTGTACTGCCAGTATTCTTCCAGCGTTTCGCCCTTGACGGCGAAGACCGGCGTGCCCGACGCGGCGATGGCGGCGGCGGCGTGGTCCTGCGTGGAGAAGATGTTGCACGAGGCCCAGCGCACTTCGGCGCCCAGGGCCACCAGCGTCTCGATCAGCACGCCGGTCTGGATGGTCATGTGCAGGCTGCCGGCGATGCGGGCGCCCTTGAGCGGCTGCTTGGCGGCGAACTCTTCGCGGATGGCCATCAGGCCGGGCATTTCGGTTTCGGCGATGGCCAGCTCGCGGCGGCCCCAGCCTGCCAGCGACAGGTCGGCGACGATGTAGTCGGAGAAGGATTTATCGGTTACAGCGTTCATGGTGTTGTAGGCTCCACGTGAAAAACGAACGGCGCACGATACGGCCGGACAACGCGAAACCACCACGACAATCGAGTGCTCGCCTTTTCCGCCATACGCGACAAAGGTGAGCGCCGTTGCTGTAACGCCACGCATGACGCGACGTTTGAACAAGGATTCCTGAGCCTGGCGAACCGGGTTCCGCGGGTCATGGGCCAGGGCATGGTCCGTGACGGGAACAGCAGGGTCGTCGCAACGCTCCTCAGGATTGCCCAGCATTGTACCGGTTTGGCCTGCCAGGGGAAATGCCCGGCGGGCGGGAGCGGCGGCGGGCCGCGCCGTCCCTGGACACGCCTCAGCCAGCCTGGATCAGCGCTTTGGCCAGTTCCGCGCCGGGCGTCAGCGGCACCAGCGAGGCCAGCAGGTCCGAGGCCACCGCGTCCCAACTGCGCGTCAGGGCGTGCTCGCGCACCGCGTGCCGGTCCAGCGTCGCCGCGGTGCGGCAGGCGTGCGCCAGGTCCTCGTCGAGGATGCCGGTGACACCCTGCGCCACCACCGCGAGCGGCGCCTCGCTGCGGAACGCGGCCACCGGCGTGCCGCAGGCCATGGCCTCCAGCATTACCAGACCAAAGGTATCCGTCCGGCTGGGAAAGACGAACACGTCGGCGCCGCTATAAAAGGCCGGTAGCGCGCCATCGCTCTGCATGCCGAGGAACAGGGCTTCGGGAAAGCGCTTTTTCAGCCGCGCCTCGTCGGGGCCTGCGCCGACCACCACCTTGGTGCCGGGCAGGTCCAGCGACAGGAAGGCGTCCAGGTTCTTCTCGCGCGCCACGCGGCCAACCGACAGGAAGACGGGCCGTGGCAGGTCCTGGAACGCCCTCTCGGGGACAGGCTGGAACTTGCGCGGATCGACGCCGCGCGACCACACGCGCAGGTTGGCGAATTCGCGCCGCGCCAGGATGTCGCGCACCGTCGGCGTGGGCACCAGCACGCATTGCGACGGCCGGTGGAACCAGCGCAGGAAGCGCCACGGCAACGCGGCCGGAATGCCCATGCGCGCCTGCAGGTAGTCGGGGAACATGGTGTGAAACGAGGTGGTGAAGCGCCAGCCACGCGACAGCGCCATGCGCCGCGCCGCCAGGCCCAGCGGGCCTTCGGTGGCGATATGGAGCGCGTCGGGCACGGTATCGCCCAGGATGCGGCGCAGTTGCCGCCCGGGCTGCAGGCAGAGCCGCAAATCAGGCTCGGAGGGGGCCGGCACGGTGCGGCTGCCCTGGGGATTCACCACGATCAGTTCGTGGCCCCATTCGGTGAGGATCTGCTGCATGGTCGTCCAGGTGCGGACGACGCCATTGACTTGCGGATGCCAGGCATCCGTAACCAGGACGATGCGCATGATGGGGCCGGAAGTGGGCGACAGCGCGATTTAGCCCGCGCCATGTGACACCCTCAAGACCGCGCCCGGCGCGGCCGGCCTAGTTGTTGCGGCGGGGATACCCCTGCGCCTTGATGCGGATCCAGACTTCGCGCTTTTCCTCTTCCGTCATGAAGACCCAGTTGGCCACTTCCATGGCCGTGCGGCCGCAGCCCCGGCAGATATCGTCGAACAGCGTGGAACAAACGGCAACGCAGGGGGAATCCGAGGCCCGGAAGGCGCGCTGGGCGTCCTCCGGTTCAGGCAATTCGGTCAGATCGGCAAAGGAAGCATTCATGGCCGAAGAGTACCACCAGGGTTGCGTCCCCTTTTGGATTTCCCTACCCCCCGCCGTGGCTTGATTGACAGCCTGGCTAGCGCGCGTCCCAGCCAAAAAAATCGGACACCTCGCGCAACAACGCGTCTGGCGTCTCCTCGGCCAGGTAGTGGGCGCCGGGCAGCGATCCGCCGGAGACGTCGTCCGCCACCGCGCGCCACAGTCCCTGCACGTCGAAATTGCGCCCGACCGCGCCGCGCTCGCCCCACAGCACGCGCAGCGGCATGCGCAGGCGCTCGCCGGCCGCGCGGCCCTGGCGGTCATGCTCCAGGTCCAGCGTGGCGGAGGCGCGGTAGTCTTCGCAGATACCGGTGGCCCAGCCCGGCAGGCGCGCCGTGCGCTCGTACTCGGCCATCGCCTCGTCGGAAAAATGCGCCAGCCCGCCGGGGCGGCCGCCCATCACCGAACGCAGGTAGAACACTGGATCGCGTTCGATCATGGTCTCGGGCATGGGCGCAGGCTGGATCAGCCAGAACCAGTGGTAGTAGGCCTGGGCGAAAGCGCGGGTGGTGTTCTCGTACATGTCCAGCGTTGGCGCGATGTCCAGCAGCATCATGCGTCCGACCGCCTCCGCGTGGTCCAGGCCCAGTCGGTGCGCTACGCGGGCGCCGCGGTCGTGGGCCAGGATGTCGAAGCGCTCGTGCCCCAGGGCGCGCATCAGCGCCACCATGTCGGCGGCCATGGTGCGCTTGGAATGCGCGGCATGGTCCGGCGTGGCGGCCGGCTTGTCGCTGTCGCCGTAGCCGCGCAGGTCGGCCGCCACGCACGTGTGGCGGCGCGTCAGCTCAGGCCACACCCGGTGCCAGATGGCGTGGGTCTGCGGATGGCCGTGCAGCAACAGCAGTGGCGGCCCCTGGCCGTCGATGCGGGCGGCGATGTGAATACCGTTGACCTCGTGGCGGCGCACGGGAAGATCGAAGAAAGCGGTCATTGCGGTCGGTGCCTCTCAGTCTGTGGCGTTCATTGGCCGAGCCGGTCGCGCACGCGGCGCGCCACGTCTTTCATCCAGGGATGCCGCGCCCAGTGGCCGGCCTCGAAGTGTTCCACATCCGCCAACTGCTGTAACGAGGCGCCCACCATGTCCTGTCCCTGCGAGAACATGCGGCGGTGCCGCGCCGGCAAGTCGAAATGCCCGGTCCAGCCGTCGGCGGCCCGCACCGTGCCCGCCAGCGCGTCGATCTCGACGCGGTTGGCGCCGGGGTCGGACACCCGCGCCAAGAGCGCGTCGACATCGGCCGGCGGCAGGCTCACCAGCAGCAGGCCATTATTGAGCGCGTTGAAGTAGAAGATCTCGCCGAAGCTGGCGGCCACGACCGCGCGGATACCGTACTGCATCAGTCCCCAGACGGCATGTTCGCGGCTGGAGCCACAGCCGAAATTGGGCCCGGCCACCAGCACCGAGGCGCCGGCGTAGGCGGGCTGGTTCAGCACGCAGTCCGGACGCGGCGCACCGTCGGCGTCAAAGCGCAGGTCATAGAGCAGGCCGCGGTCCAGCCCGGCCTTGTCGATGATGCGCAGAAACTGCTTGGGCATGATCTGGTCGGTGTCCAGATTGGAGTACGGCAGGGGCGCGGCGACGCCGCTGATGATCTGGTTCATGACAGGTTCTCCAGGTCGCGCACGTCGACGATGCGGCCGGCCAGCGCCGCCGCGGCGGCCATGGCGGGACTCATCAAGTGGGTACGGCCGGCTCGCCCCTGGCGGCCTTCGAAGTTGCGGTTGGTGGTGGATGCGCAGCGCTCGCCCGGCCGCAGCACGTCGTCGTTCATGGCCAGGCACATGGAACAGCCCGGCTGGCGCCATTCGAAGCCGGCATCGACCAGCGTGGCCGCGATGCCTTCGGCCTCGGCCTGGGCGCGCACCGCGCCCGAGCCCGGCACCACCATGGCGCGGACCCCATCGGCCACCCTGCGGCCGCGCACGACGTCGGCGACCACGCGCAGGTCCTCGATGCGCCCATTGGTGCACGAACCGATGAAGACCCGCTCGATCGGCACCCCGGCGATCGGCGCACCGGGTTGCAGGCCGATGTATTCCACGGCCTTTTCCAGCGCCAGGCGCGCCAGCGCATCCGGCTCGGCCTGGGGATCGGGGACCGTGCCGGTGATCGGCATGGCCTGGTCGGGACTGGTGCCCCAGGTCACGAACGGCGCGATCCGCGCCGCGTCGAAGACATGCTCGGCGTCGAACGCCGCGTCAGCATCCGTGCGCAGGGTGGCCCAATAGGCGCGCGCCTGCGCCAGTTCGCTGGCGTCCAGGTGTCGCGCGCGGGCAGCGACATAGGCGTCGGTGGTGGCGTCCGGCGCGATCAGCGCGGCGCGCGCGCCGGCCTCGACGGTCATGTTGCACAGGGTCATGCGGGCTTCGGCCGACAGGCCTTCGATGGCGCTGCCGCAGAATTCCACGGCATGGCCGCGCGCGCCCTGCGCGCCGATGCGGTGGACCACGTAGATCACCAGGTCCTTGGCCGACACGCCCGCGGGCAGGCGGCCGTCGACGCGGATGCGCATGTTGCGCGCGACCCGGTAGACCAGTGTCTGCGTCGCCAGGATGTGCTCGACTTCCGAGGTGCCGATGCCGAAACCCAGCGCCCCCAGCGCGCCGTAGGTGGTGGTGTGGCTGTCGCCGCACAGCACCACCATGCCCGGCAGGATCATGCCGTGCTCGGGCGCGATCACGTGCTCGATGCCCTGCAGCGGGTCGGTGGTGTCGAACAGCGCGATGCGCTGCGCGTCGCAATTGCGCTTGAGATTGCGGGCCTGGCGCGACGAGGCATCGTCGGGAATCACGCGCAGCGCGGCCGGCACCGGATGGGTGGGAATGATGTGATCCACCACCGCCATCTGCTGCGCGGGCCGCAGGACGCGGCGGCCACGAGCGGCCAGGCCGCTGAAGGCCTGCGGACTGGTGTACTCGTTCATGATGTGCAGATCGACGTACAGCAGGATGTGCTCGTCGTCGATGCGGGCCACCTCATGGCTGGCCACCAGTTTGTCGTATAGCGTCATGCCGGGCATGTCGGTGCTTCCTTGCAAAAAGAGACGCGCCCGCGCGGGGCGCGATGAAACCGGTGCAGCCGCTCAGTTGGCCTCGATGCCGGCGTCCTTGACGATGCCGGCCCAGCGCGTGATCTCGCCCTTGACCATGGCATCGGTCTCGGCGGGCGTGGAGACCAGCGGATCGAAGCCCTCGCGGCGCATGCGTTCGGACAGCTCGGGCGATTGCAGCGCCTGCGCCAGCCTGGCGTTGAGTGTGTCCACCACCGCCTGCGGCGTGCCGGCGGGCGCGCTGATCACGAACCAGGTGGTGAAGGCGTAGCCGGGCAGGCCGGACTCGGCGATGGTGGGCACGTCCGGCAGCAGCGGCGAACGCGTGGTGCCGGTGACGCCCAGCGCCTTGAGCTTCTTGCCGTCGACCTGCGGCTTGGCCGCGGACAGCACGGGGAAGCTCATCTGCACCTGGCCGCTGATGGTGTCCACCATGGCCGGACCGCCGCCCTTGTAGGGCACGTGCAGCATCTGCGTGCCCGACACCGACTTGAACAGCTCGGCAGCCATGTGGAAGGTGCTGCCGGTGCCGGCCGAACCGAAGCTCAGCTCATTGGCGGGACGCGCGCGGATGTAGTCGAGCAGTTCCTTGACATTGTTCACCGGCAGCGACGGCGATACCGTCAGCACGTGCTGCGAGGTGCCCACCGTGCCGACCGAGCGCAGGTCGCGCGCGGTGTCGAACGGCATGGAACGGAACAACGCCGGGTTGATCGCCAGCGACATGGTGTTGATGGCCAGCGTGTAGCCGTTCGGCTCGGCGCGGGCCACCGCGGCCATGCCGATATTGCCGGATGCGCCGGCGCGGTTCTCGACGATCACGCTCTGGCCCAGGGTCTTGCCCCAGACCTCGGAGATCAGGCGGGCGGCGATGTCCACGCTGCCGCCGGGCGCGAACGGCACCATCAGGGTGACGGGCCGCTGGGGAAAGGCGTCGGCCGCGAGGGCCGGCGCCATCCAACAGGAAGCGGCGGCGGCAAGCGCGAGCAGGCTGCGCAATAGATGATGAGGGGTCTTCATGGGTCGGGTCTCCTCTTGGTCGGCCGCCTGAGGCGGCTCTGTATCGGTCGACCCAGTGTATAAGCCCACTCCATTCTTATAATTAGTTAAATACCTAAATCTTTATTAAATCCAATTTATAAATCTGCCCATGGATGCGCTCTCCGACCTGGCCTTCTTCTCGCTGCTGGTCAAGCACGGCAACCTGTCCGCGGCCGCGCGCGAGCTGGGGCTGACGCCGCCAGCGGTCAGCACGCGGCTGGCCAAGCTGGAACAGCGCCTGGGCGTGCGCCTGCTCAATCGCAGCACCCGCCGCGTCAGCGTCACGCAAGAGGGCGAGCTGTATCTGGCGGAAGGCAGCCGCATCCTGGCCGACCTGCAGGCGCTGGAGCGCTCGGTCTCCAGCAGCCGGGCGCAGCCCCAGGGGCTGCTGCGCCTGAACGCCACCTTCGGCTTCGGCCGCGCCTACGTGGCGCCGGCCGTGTCGGATTTCGCCCGTCAGTATCCGGAAGTAGAGGTGCAGTTGCGCCTGACCGACCGGCCCTTGAACCTGATCGAGGAAGGCTTCGACGTGGCGGTGCGTTTCGGCGACCTGCCCGACGCGCGCCTGACGGCCCGCAAGATCGCCTCCAACCGGCGCCTGCTGTGCGCCTCGCCGCGCTACCTGGAGACCTTCGGCGAGCCGCGCGCGCCGGGCGAGCTGCAGCGCCACCGCTGTATCGTCGTGCGCGAGAATGACGTGGCCTACGGCACCTGGCGGCTCGAATCCGGCCAGCGCGCCGAGACCGTGAAGGTGCGCGGTCCGGTCAGCTCCAACGACGGCCAGAGCGCGCTGGAATGGGCCCTGGACGGCCACGGCATCGTGATGCGATCGGAATGGGAGACCGCCGAGCACCTGCGGGCCGGCCGCTTGCGGCAGATCCTGCCGGAATGGTCGACGCCGCCGGCCGACATCCACGTGCTGTATCCGGAGCGCCTGAACCTGCCCGCCAAGACCCTGGCGTTCGTCGATTTCCTGGCGCAGCGCTTCGCCCGCCATCTGCGCGCGCCGGGTTCGCAGGCCGCCGTTTGGTGACGAACGTCCCGCGCGCTGTCAGATCTCGTCGATGGCGGTGCTGGCCGGCATGTCGCCGATGGCATAGCGGTCGCGCGTGGTGACGTAGAAGCTGGCGCCAAAGCGGCCCACCGGAAAATAATCCTGCAGCCGCACGCGCCAGGTGTCCGTGTCGATCAGCCCATCGCGCGCATGCAGCCAGCGCACCTGGCCGATGAAGATCTGGCGGCTGGCGGTTTCCAGGGTCTCGAACAGGGTGCATTCGAACGCCACCGGCGCCTGCACGATGCGCGGCGGCGCCACCCGCTGGCTCGGCGCGGCGTCCAGGCCAGCGTGCGCCAGCTCGCTGACGTCGGCCGGCAGGCGGTCGCCGCAGCGGTGCATTTTCTCGGCCATGGCCTCGTCGGTCAGGTGCACCACGAATTCGCGATCGCGCGCGATGTTGCGCGCGGTGTCCTTCAGGTTGCCGTCCTCGAGCCGGTTGATGCTGACCATGACGATGGGCGGATCCTCGCCCAGCATGTTGAACATGCTGAAGGGCGCGGCATTGACCACGCCGGTTTCGGACAGGGTGGTGATCAGCGCGATCGGCCTTGGCACGATCAGGCTGGCCATCAGCTTGTAGCGCTGGTATTCGGTGATTGAATCGAAGTCGATGTCCATGTCAGGCCATTCCCAGCATCTGGGCCAGGGTTTGTGCGGGCTGCGGGCGCTCCAGGCTGATGCGCCGCTCCAGGTCCGCGAGATGGTTGTCGTTGATCTTGACGGCCTCGGCCACCTGCCCCTGCTCCATCAGGTCGACGATCTGCACGTGTTCGCCATGCTCGCAGGCGGCGTTGCCGGGCGGTTCATACAGCGCCACGATCAGCGAGCAGCGCGACACCAGTTCGGCCAGGTAGCCGTGCAGGATGGCGTTGCCCGACAGCTCGCCCAGGCGCACATGGAAGGCGCTGGCCTGGCGCGCCCAGGCTGGCTGGCCGGCGCGGTGCAGCAAGGCATGCTCGTCGCGCAACTGCTTGCGCAGCGAGGCGTAATCGGCCTTGGTCGCGCGCGCGGCCGCCAGCGGCAACAGGGCCGCTTCCAGCGCGCGCCGCGCCTCGAAGATCTGGCGCGTGTCCTCGGGGGTGGGCTCGGCCACCACCGCGCCGCGATTGTGGTGCAGGTCGACCACATGCTCGTGGGCCAGGCGTTGCAGCGCCTTGCGCGCGACCGAGCGCGAAACGCCGAAGATGTCGCACAGCGCCGCCTCGGGCAGCTTGGTGCCGGGCGTCAGCCGCTGGCTCATGACACTTTCATAGACCGCCTCGCAGATGCGGCGCTCCATGTCGGCATCGGGGGCCGTGTCCTCCAGGTGTTCGGACACGGCGGCGGCGGCCCGGCGAGAAGGCGTCGCCCTGGGACGGGATTTAGCGGGATCGCGGGTAGGCATGGCGGACTCGGTGGCAACGAAGGCAAAGGGTCGATCAACGGGAAGATAGTCCGGGCGCCGGTGGCAGCCCATCGACGTGCGCGCAGATCTGGCCCGGCGTGGCAAACCAGATCTCGCCCCGGTCGCGCGCGGCCGCCAGCGGGGCCAGCGCCCGGCGCAGGTGCCGCAGGCGGTAGGGCTGCCCCACGATATACGGATGCAGCGCGATGCCCATCACCAGGGGCTGGCGCTGCGCCTGGAGCCGCATTTCCTCGAACTGGTCGAGAATCATATCGGCAAAATCGCGCGCGTCCATCTTGCGGCCCATGATCATGGGGATGTCGTTCAGCTCCTGCGGGTAGGGAATCGCCCACAGATCGCCGGCGCGCGTGCGCATGCGCGTGGGCTGGTCGTCGTGGCACCAGTTCAAGGTGTAGCGGTAGCCGGTCTCGGCCAGCAGGTCCGGGGTGGCGCGGCTTTCCGAAATCCACGGCGACAGCCAGCCGGCCGGGGCGCTGCCGGCGTGGCGGCCGATGCGATCGCGGCAGTGTTCCAGCAACGCCCGTTCCTCGGTTTCGCCCAGCCCCCCCTGACGATGCGCGTTGCTGTAGCCGTGGCCGATCAGCTCGTCGCCGCGCGCCAGGCAGGCATCGACCAGTTCCGGACAATGGTCATACAGCGCGGTGTTGATCAGGGCGCCGACCGGCAGACCCAAGGCGTCGAACAGTTCCAGGCAGCGCCAGGCGCCCACCCGGTTGCCGTACTCGCGCCAGGCGTAATTGAGCACATCGGGATGCGGCGAGGCTGGCCCCAACTCGGCGCCCAGCCCCTCGCCGAAGGCGAAATGCTCGATGTTGAACCCCAGGTAGACGGCCAGCCGCGCGCCGTTGGGCCAGGCGTAGTCCGCGCGGCCGGTGATGGGCTGGTAGGCGAAACGGTCGTGGCCGGCCAGCGGCGCGGGAGTCCAGGGCGCGGCAGGCCCCGCATTAGTGCCTTGAAGCAGGGATGGATTCATTTTGGTGCAAATCCTGATGCATGATTGTGAACAAAAACTCTGTTTTTTTGAAAACAAAAACATGATCAAACGTCGACAAACCACCGTTTTCCCCCTGGGACACGCCACCGCGGCGCGGGTGGCATGGATCTTGCATTGGGAACGGCAGCAGCACCTCTCCCATGCAAGATCCATTCCACTTTCCAGGAGTGCCCCGATGCGCCCGACCCGCCGTTCCTTCATGCTCCGCGCCACTGCCGCCGCCCTGTTCGCGGCCGGCCTGGCCGCGCAACCCGCGCTGGCCGCCGACCCCATCAAGATCGGCCTCATCACCGCCCTGTCGGGTGAATCGGCGCGTGCCGGCGAAGCCTTGACGCGCGGCATGACCATCGCCATCGACGAGATCAACGCCAAGGGCGGCCTGCTGGGCGGGCGCCAGGTGGTGCTGGTGCGGCGCGACGACGAAGGCAACCCCGCCAAGGGCATGGCCGCCGCGCGCGAGCTGATCTACAAGGAAAAGGTTGCCGTGCTGTTCGGCGGCCTGGATACCCCGGTGTCGATGGCGATCGTGCCCATCGTCAACCAGGAGAAGGTGCCATTCATGGGCCCCTGGGCCGCCGGCACCGCGATCACGCACAACAAGGGCAACCCCAACTTCGTGTTCCGCGTCTCGGCAATGGACGAGATCGTCGACAGCGCCATGGTGCAGTACGCCCGCAAGACGTTCCAGAGCGCCAAGCCGGGCATGATCCTGGTGAACAACCCCTGGGGCGAATCGAATGAAAAGGGGCTGGACGCCGCGCTCGCCGCCGCCAAGATCACGCCGGCCGGCGTCGAGAAATTCCAGCCCGCCGACCTCGACGTCACGCCGCAACTGAGCCGCCTGAAGGCGGCCGGCGCCGACACGCTGTTCCTGGTGGGCAACGTCGGGCCCTCGGCGCAGGTGGTGAAGTCGCTGGACCGCATGGGCTGGAAGGTGCCGGTGGTGTCGCACTGGGGCCCGGCCGGCGGCCGCTTCACCGAATTGGCCGGCCCCAACGCCAAGAACGTGCACTTCGTGCAGACCTACAGCTTCTTCGGCAAACAGGGCCCGGTGGGCGAGAAAGTGATGCAGGCGCTCAAGGCCAAGTATTCCGACATCAAGGGCCCGCAGGACATCACCCCGGCCGTGGGCGTGGCCAATGCCTACGACGGCATGCAACTGGCGGCGCTGGCGATCGCGCAGGCCGGTTCCACCGACGGCGATGCGGTGCGCCAGGGCTTCTACAAGATCGGCAAGTATGAAGGCCTGATCAAGACCTACGAGCAGCCCTTCACGCCGGCCTCGCACGACGCCCTGCGCGAAGACGACTACGTGTGGACGCACTTCGTCGACAACCGCATCCTGCCCGTCAAGGGCGCGCAGTAAGCGCGAGGGGAGAGACGCATGCTGTGGATGTCCGCCATCGTCAGCGGCCTGGGCCTGGGTAGCATGTATGGGCTGATGGCCCTGGGCTTCTACCTGACCTACGCCGTATCCGGCACGGTCAACTTCGCCCAGGGCAGCTCCATGATGCTGGGCGCGGTGCTGACCTTTACCTTTGCGCAGACGCTGGGCTGGCCGCTGCTTGCCGCCTTGCCGCTGGCGCTGGCCTTGTGTGCGTTGTATGGCCTGGTGGTCGAGCGGCTGGCGGTCCGACCGTTTGCCAGCCGCGGCTCGAACGCCTGGCTCATGTCGACGGTGGCCTTGGGCATCGTGCTGGACAACCTGGTGATGTTCACCTTCGGCAAGGAGCCGCGCAGCCTGCCGTCTCCGCTGGCGCAAGCGCCGCTGGAAATCGGCGGCCTGGGGTTGGGCGTGTATCCGCTGCAACTGCTGATCCCGCTGGTCGGACTGGCATTGGCCGCCGCCCTGCACGCCTTGTCGCGACGCACGCGCTGGGGCGTGGCACTGTTGGCCGTGGTACAGAATCCCAACGCCGCGCGGCTGATGGGCATCCCGGTGCGGCGCGCCATCATGGCCGCCTTTGCCGTCTCGACGCTGTTCGCGGGCGTGGCCGGCGCGCTGGTCGCGCCGCTGTTCAACGTGCAGGCCGACATGGGCACCCTGTTCGGACTGAAGGCCTTCGTGGTCGCCATCCTGGGCGGCATCACCAGCGCCTGGGGCGTCATGCTCGCCGGCCTGCTGTTCGGCGTGGCCGAAGGGTTGATCACCGTCGCCCTGGGTTCCGGCTATACCCAGATCATCAGCTTTGCGCTGGTCATCGCCATCCTGGCCATGCGGCCCAACGGATTGTTCGGCCGCGCGGCCGTGAGGAAAGTCTGATGGCCCGGCAATCTGCATTCTCTTGGCCGGCGCTGGCCGCCTACGCCCTGCTGGCGGTCGTCAGCCTGGCCCTGGCGGCCAGCGTCAACGGCTATTACGTTTTCGTGATCGGCAACGTGGCCTTGCTGGCGCTTGCCGGCATCGGCCTGAACGTGCTGCTGGGCCTGACCGGCCAGATGTCGTTCGGCCATGCCGCGTTCTACGCCATCGGGGCGTACACGGTGGCAATCCTCACCAGCCAGGCGGGCTGGAATTTCTGGCTGGCATGGCCCGTTGCCGCGGCGGTGGCGGGGGTGTTCGGGCTGCTGCTGGCGCTCCCGGCGCTGCGAGTCCAAGGGCCCTACCTGGCGATGATCACGATCGCCTTCGGCTTCATCGTGGAACACACCCTGGTGGAGGGCGGCGATCTCACCGGCGGCCAGAACGGGTTGATGGGCATTGCCCAGCCCGCGCTCGGCGCGCTGGGCGGAGACCGCGGGGTGGCAATGCTCGCGATCGTGACGGTGTTCGCCGCGCTGGCCGGTTATGCGCTGCTGGCGCGCGGCAGTTGGGGCGCGGCCATGCGCGCGGTCAAGGACAGTGAAACGGCCAGTGAATCCATCGGCATCAACCCGCTGGTGGTGAAGGCCGTGGCCTTCATGGTGTCGGCGGCCGTGGTCGGCCTGGCGGGAGGCCTGTATGCGCCGCAGGCCGGCATGATCACGCCGCACAACTTCAACTTCATGCAGTCGATCCTGTTCGTGCTGGCCGTCACCATCGGCGGCGCCGGTTCGCTGGCGGGGCCCCTGCTGGGCGCGGTGGTGGTCGGACTGCTGCCCGAACTGCTGTCGAGCCTGGAGGAATATCGCCTGTTGTTCTTCGGCGCCTTCCTGCTCGTGGTGCTGTGGGCGGCGCCCGAAGGCGCGGCGGGACTGCTGGCCCGCTGGCGGCGACGCGGCCTGACACCGCGTCTGGCCCCACGCCAGGGCGGCCTGGCCGCCAATGGCCGGGCCCGCCGCGCCCTGCGCGCCGACACGCTGACCATGACGTTCGGCGGGGTGCGCGCGGTGCAGGGCGTATCGTTTCACGTCGCGCCCGCCGCCATCACTGCGTTGATCGGCCCCAACGGCGCGGGCAAGTCCACCGTCATCAACATGCTCAGCGGCTATTACCAGCCCACCAGCGGCAACGTCGCGCTGGGCACCGCGCCACTGGCCGGCCTGCCGGCCCACCGCGTGGCGCGCGAGGGCATCGCGCGCACCTATCAGACCTCGCAGTTGTTCGACACTTTGAGTGTCGAGGACAACGTCGCACTGGGCTTGTTGCGCGGCCGGCTGGGCGGCCTGCTGGCCGCACGCCGTTATCTGTCGTCCGATGCGCGCGAGCGGGCCCGCGCCCTCCTGGCCTTTTGCGGATATGAAGGCGACCTGGACACGCCGGCCGCCGATCTTGCGCACGTGGATCGCAGGCTGGTGGAGATTGCCCGCGCGCTGGCCACCGACGCCGACGTCCTGTTGATGGACGAGCCCGCGGCGGGCCTGTCCCGCGAGGACAAGACACGACTGGCCGCCCTGCTGCGGCGCATTGCCGAGGCCGGCGCCGGCGTACTGCTGGTCGAGCACGACATGGCATTGGTGATGGGCGTCTCGGATCACGTTGTCGCCATCGACGCGGGGCGCGAGTTGGCGCAGGGATCCACCGGCGAGATCCAGCAGTCCGAAGCCGTGCGGCAAGCCTACCTGGGCGACGATGCGGCGCGCCAGGCGCCCACGGCGCGTGCGCGTCCGGCGACTGGCGGCGTCGCGCCGGAAGTGCTGGGCGTAGGCAGCCTGACCACCGGCTACGGCGCCAACCCGGTGCTGCATGGCATCGACCTGCAGGTCCGCGAGGGCGAAATGGTGGCGCTGCTTGGCGCCAATGGCGCCGGCAAGTCGACGCTGATGCGCACCCTGGCCGGGCTGCACCGGCCCGTCCAGGGCGGCATGCACCTGCAAGGGCAGGAATTGCAGGGGCTGAGCGCGGACCGCATCGTGGCGCGAGGGCTGGTCCTGGTGCCCGAGGGGCGGCAGGTGTTCCCGGACCTGAGCGTGCTCGACAACATCCGGCTGGGCGCCTTCCTGCATCCGGCCGATCGGGAAGCCCGCGTAGAGGAGATGCTGACGCGCTTTCCACGCCTGCGCGAGCGGCTGCACCAGCGCGCCGGCCTGCTATCCGGCGGCGAACAGCAGATGCTGGCAATCGCGCGCGGGCTGATGTCCAAGCCGGTGATCCTGTTGCTGGACGAGCCGTCGCTCGGCCTGGCGCCGAAGATCATCGATGAATTGTTCGAAGCGCTGGACAGGCTGCGGGCCGAATCGCTGACGATCCTGCTGGTGGACCAGATGGCCGCGCTGGCGCTGTCGCTGGCAGACCGCGCCTACGTGCTGGAGTCCGGCCGCGTGGCGGCGCACGGCACGGCGCGGGAAATCGCCGCCGATGGAGCGCTGGCGCGCGCATACCTCGGCGCGTGAGAATGCACCGGAGCCTGGCGCGGCGCAGGCGCGCCAGGCTTCGCGCCAGAACGCTCAGGCGGCCTCGCCGCCCAGCCGCGCGCCCTCGCGCACGATGCCGCAGCGCTTGTAGGCGCGC
The DNA here is from genome assembly GCF_052698165.1 of Achromobacter sp. CF-sbj1-Ac2-l. NCBI lineage: Bacteria > Pseudomonadati > Pseudomonadota > Betaproteobacteria > Burkholderiales > Alcaligenaceae > Achromobacter > Achromobacter sp. CF-sbj1-Ac2-l. The sequence continues at coordinate 6,038,634 of NZ_CP199855.1, forward strand.
ATCACCACGCCCACTTCGCTGGCCAGCACGCCATCGAGTTCGCCAAGCCTGCGCGTGACCACGTCCCACAAGTTCAGGCTGTCGCGGCACAGCACATGCCAGAACAGTTGCGAAGCGCCGCTGGTGCCGAACAGGCAGCGCGTGTTCGGGTCCAACGCCAGGTGCGCGGCCAGGGCATCGACCGCCTGCGGCCGCACCTGCACGGAGATCACCGCCTCCACCGGAAAGCCCACCAGGGCCGGTTCGACCTCCACGCGGAAGCTCAGCGCGCGCCGCTCGACCAAGTGCTGCAACAGGCGCTGGGCGGTGGGCTCGCTGACGTCGGCATGGGCCGACAACTCAGCCAGGCTGGCGCGGCCGTCGCGCATCAGGTGGGCGACGATGCGCTGTTCAGATTCGGTCAACGCCGCCGGCGGCTGCGCCATCGCGGACTCCGGCCCCTCGGCGGCGGCATCGCCAGCCCGGATGCGCCACTGGCCGGCGCGGCGAAATGGCCGCAGCACCAACCGTGCCTCCACGTGCTCGACCCCGTCGATGGACGGCAGCACGCGCGTCACCACGTCGGGCATGTCGGCCGCGTCCGGCAGCGTCAGTTCCGCCATCAGGTCGGCCGTGCCGGCCAGCGTCACGACCAACTGGGTAATGCCGAGACTCGCCAGGGCCTCGGCCGCTTCGGCCACGCGCCCAGAACGGCAGCGCACCCAGGCGTGCAACACCACGCCGCGGCCCGTGGCCAGCGGGTCGGCCTCCGCAATGACGCGCAGGGCGTCGGCATCCATCAGCCGCTTGATCCGGCGCGCCACCGTGCGCTCGGCGATGCCGGTGGCCGCGCCCAGCTCGCGCCAGGAGGCGCGCGGATCGGCCTGCAGGGCGATCAGGCAGGCCAGATCGGTGTCATCGAGCGCCGGCATTAGGGGCTTACCCTTACTTGACGTGACCATATTCATTAATCTAACGTTCGCGCATTGATAAAAACACAAAATTAAATGGTCTATTTGACCAAAAATAAAATCGAGGACGTTATGAGCACCCCTTCCGCCACCCTGCGCGCCTCGCAGGGGGCAAACGCCGCGCCCGTGTCGCGCGCCCGCACGATTCTGGCCGGTAGTGTAGGCAATGCGGTGGAATGGTTCGACTGGACCATCTATGCGTCATTCGCCATCTTCTTCTCCAAGCAGTTCTTCCCCGAGGGCAACGAGACCGCCGCGCTGCTGGCGACCTTCGGCATTTTCGCCGTCGGCTTCTTCATGCGCCCGGTCGGCGGCTGGGTGCTTGGCATCTTCTCCGACCGCTACGGCCGCAAGGCCGCCCTGGGCCTGACCATCCTGATGATGGCCGGCGGTTCGCTGATCATCGCCATCACCCCGACCTACGCCACCATCGGCCTGGCCGCCCCGCTGCTGCTGACCGCCGCGCGCCTGCTGCAAGGCCTGTCGCTGGGCGGAGAGTATGCCTCGGCCACGACCTTCCTGGCGGAAATGGCGCCGCCCAACAAGCGCGGCTTTTACTCCAGCTTCGTGTTCTTCAGCGCAGCCGTGGGCATCCTGGCCGCGTCGGCGGTGGGCTGGCTGCTGACTTCGACCCTGACCAAGGCCGAGATGGCCGACTGGGGCTGGCGCATTCCGTTCTTCCTGGGCGCGCTGGGCGGCCTGGCCGGCATGTGGATCCGCCGCGCGGTCCCCGAAACCGAGGCGTTCTCGCACGCCAAGAAGGCCGGCGTCGAAAAACAGCCGCTGCGCACCCTGCTGCGCGAGCACCCGCGTGAGGTGCTGCGCATCGTCGGCTTCTCGATCCTGACGACGTTTGCCTTCTATATCTTCGTGGCGTATGTGCCGACCTACGCCATCCGCCAGGTCAAGGCCGATCCGCAGGTGGCGTTCGCCGCCAACACCGTCGCGCTGATCGTCTTCATGCTGGTGCAGCCCGTGTTCGGCATGCTCTCGGACCGCATCGGCCGCAAGCCGCAGCTGATCTTCTTCGCCGCCGGCTACCTGGTGTTCTTCTACCCGCTCATGACCACGCTGGGTCCGTCATTCGGCTCGATTCTTGCCGTGGAGCTGTTCGGCCTGGTGCTGTATGCCATGTACACGTCGATCGCGCCGGCCATCATGTCCGAGCAGTTTCCCACCAGCGTGCGCGCCGTCGGTATCGGCACGCCGTACAACCTGGTCGTGGCGCTGCTGGGCGGCACCACGCCCTACCTGCTGACCTGGCTGCAAAGCAAGGGCATGGAGCGCTGGTTCTTCTATTACGTGCTGGCCGGCGCCGTCATCACGCTGATCACCTTCATCCGCATGCCCGAGACCCGGGGCCAATCGCTCAAGTAAGACCGGCTGAAATAAGACCGTCCCAGGCGCTGACGCCCGATCTCAACGCTTTCCGGCTCCGCCAGGACCGGAAAGCTTTTCCTTTTTCGTGAGAGCCATGCCAACCCAAGACACCGCCCTGCATTTCCGAGAAGCCCGCGAACTCGCCCGCGCCATCCGCGCGGGAGAACTGAGTTCGCGCCAGGTCACCACCCATTTCCTGGATCGCATTGCCCGCGCGGCCGACTTGGCCGCGTACAGCGAGGTGACGGCTGAACGCGCATTGGCCCAGGCCGACGCCGCCGATCGCCTGCTGGCGGCCGGCATTTCGATGGGTCCGCTGCACGGCGTGCCGGTGGCGGTGAAGGACAGCGTGCAATGGGCCGGCACCACCGCCAGCGGCGGCTCGCAGACCCGCCGCGGCGTGGTCAGCGATGAAACCGCCACCGCCGTGCGCGGCCTGGCGGCGCACGGCATGGTGGTCCTGGGCAAGACCCGCATGACTGAATTCGCGTTCGGCCTGTCGGGCCAGAACCCGACCCAGGGCACCGCCCGCAATCCCTGGGACGCGGCCACTCCGCGCGCGCCGGGCGGCTCGTCCAGCGGCGCGGGCGTCGCGGTGGCGGCCGGCCTGGCCCCGCTGGCGCTGGGCGGCGACACGGGCGGCTCGGTGCGCGCCCCCGCGGCGCTCAACGGGGTGGTTGGCTACAAGCCGTCCTCGGGCCTCATCAGCCGCGCCGGCTGCCTGCCGCTGTCCGAGACTCTGGATGTGCTGGGCCCCATCGCCCGCAGCGTGGCCGATGCACGCCTGTTGACGCAGGTGCTGGCCGGTCCGGATATCGACGATGTCGCCACGCTGGACGTCTCCGCCGCCAGCATCGCCGCGCTGCGACGCCCGGCTCCGCGCCGCGGCGGCGCCATCGCAGTGCTGGCGCCTCAGGCCTGGCCCGCGGCATTGGCCGACGAGGGCCTGCGGATCTGGCACGAGGCGCAGGAACGGCTGGACCAGGCCGGCGTCACGCCCTCGACCTGGCATCCGCCGGCGTCGCTGTCGTTCGCGCGCATGGCGGACGACAACTCGCTGGTGCTGGCCTACGAGGCCTACCGCCATTTCGGCCACCTGGCCGAGGACCCGGCGCAGCCGCTCTGGGAAGTCGTGCGCGCGCGCATCGCCGCCGGCGGCCGCATCGCGCCGGCCGACTACGCTGCCGCGCTGCAACGGCGGCAGGCCGACATGGCCACGTTCGCCGCCGCCATGCAGGGGATCGACGCCTTGCTGATGCCGGCCTGCGACCAGGCCGCACAGGCCTTGGACGCTGCCGACGTGCGCCACGCAGGCCTGGGCAGACTGTTGCGTCCCGCCAACTTCCTGGGCGCGGCGGCCATCGCGCTGCCGGCCGGGTTCGACGCCGACGGCATGCCGATGGCGGTGCAATTGCTGGCGCCCGCCGGCGCCGATGCCGCGCTATTGGACTGCGCCGCGGCGCTGGAACGCATCCTGGCGCCAGTCATGCGCACCCCCGACCTCTCGGCCTGGGACCTCTGACCCGGCCAGCGCCGTCCAAAAGAAAACGCCCCTGCATGCAGGGGCGTCTTGCCAGGCGGGGAGGATCAGGCCGACTTCTTCAGGGCCTGGACCTTGTCCGTGGCCTCCCACGAGAACTCCGGCTCGGAACGGCCGAAGTGGCCATACGCGGCGGTCTTGGTGTAGATCGGGCGCAGCAGGTCCAGCATGTTGACGATGCCCTTCGGACGCAGGTCGAAGTGCTCGCGCACCAGCTTGGCGATCTGGTCGTCGGGAATGACGCCGGTGCCTTCGGTGTAGACGGTGATGTTGATGGGCTCGGCCACACCGATGGCGTAGCTGACCTGCACCTGGCACTGGCGCGCCAGGCCGGCGGCCACGATGTTCTTGGCCACGTAGCGGGCAGCGTAGGCGGCCGAACGGTCGACCTTGGACGGATCCTTGCCCGAGAACGCGCCGCCACCGTGCGGGCAAGCGCCGCCGTAGGTGTCGACGATGATCTTGCGGCCGGTCAGGCCGCAGTCACCTTGCGGACCGCCGATGACGAAGCGGCCGGTCGGGTTGACCAGGAACTTGGTCTTGGGCGTGATCAGGCCTTCGGGGAAGCTGGGCTTGATGATGTCTTCGATGACCGCTTCGCGGATCGTCTCTTGCGTGACGTCCGGCGCGTGCTGGGTCGACAGCACCACCGTGTCGACTTCCGCCGGGCGGCCGTCGATATAGCGGAAGGTGACTTGCGACTTGGCGTCGGGACGCAGCCACGGCAGGCGGCCGTCCTTGCGCAGTTCGCTCTGGCGCTGCACCAGGCGGTGCGCGTACCAGATCGGGGCCGGCATCAGATCGGGCGTTTCGTCGCAGGCATAGCCGAACATCAGGCCCTGGTCGCCCGCGCCCTGGTTCAGATAGTCTTCCGAGCTGCGGTCCACGCCCTGGGCGATGTCGGGCGACTGCTTGTCGTAGGCGACCAGCACCGCGCAACCCTTGTAGTCGATGCCGTACTCGGTGTTGTCGTAGCCGATGCGGCGGATCGTGTCGCGCGCGACCTGGATGTAATCGACGTTGGCGGTGGTGGTGATTTCACCTGCCAGCACGACCAGGCCGGTGTTGCACAGGGTTTCCGCCGCCACGCGGGCGTTGGGGTCCTGGGTGAAGATGGCGTCCAGAATCGCGTCGGAAACCTGGTCGGCTACCTTGTCGGGATGGCCTTCGGAAACGGATTCGGAGGTGAAGAGAAAGTCGTTGTTGGCCACAGATGCGTCCTTTGATGTCCGGTACAGCCGGAGCATAGGTTCACGAGGCGCGTTGCACCCCGGACTGCATGGAATACGCTGATCTGGGCGCGACGCTTTAGCGGATTTGGCAAGCGACGCATGACGCGCCGGGATCCTGCCGTCGCCCCGCAAGTTGTCGGTTAACTCGGCGACTGACCGATTTTAAGCGAAAATGCGGTTCTTATGCTTGTGCCGCGGGTGGGGTCTTTCACCCGAGTACCGGCACCACCATGCCCGTAATCACTCATTTGCCGCATGCTGCTCGTCCTGTTTCGCCTGTTCGCTTCCCTGCCCTTGCCCGCCGCGCACGCGCTGGGGCGCCTGCTCGGGCGCATCGCGTATGCGTTTCCCGGCAAGTACCGGCGCCGCCTGCGGGCCAACGCGACGCAGGCCGGCTACCCCGACGCGGCCTTCGCCCGGCGCGCGGCCGGCGAGGCCGGCGCCATGATCCTGGAAATGCCGCGGGTCTGGTTCCGCAATGAACAAAGCCTGGCCAAGGTCGTGTCCGACGACAACGCCGTGGTGGACGCGGCCCGCGCCGAAAACCGCGGCATCCTGTTCCTGACCCCCCACCTGGGCTGTTTCGAGATCACCGCCCGCTACCTGGCGCGCCTGATGCCCATGACGGTGATGTTCCGTCCGCCGCGCAAGGACATCCTGGCGCCGCTGCTGGAAACCGCGCGCAACGGGTCCGCGGTCAACGCCGTGCCGGCCACCATGCAGGGCGTGCGGGAATTCGTGCGGGCCCTGCGGCGCGGCGAGTCGGTCGGCATGCTCCCCGACCAGGCCCCGGGCGTCGGCGATGGCGTGTGGGCGCCATTTTTCGGACGCATGGCCTACACCATGACCCTGCCCGGCAAGCTGGCCACCCAGACCGGCGTCCCCATCATCCTCACCGCCGGCGAACGACTGCCGGGCGGCCGCGGCTGGCGCATCCATTATGTGCGGGTGCCCGAGCCGCTGCCGACCGACCCCCAGGCCCAGGCCGCGCTGCTCAACGCCGCCATGGAAACCCTGATCCGCCGCTGCCCGCAGCAGTATCTCTGGAGCTACAACCGCTACAAGACCCCGCGCGGCGCCCCGCCCGCCCCCGTTGACGACGCGGCCCCCGCGCCCCAATGAAGCCGACGCCCGCCCCCGCGCCGCCCTGGTCCAAAGCTCCCACCTGTCCATGAAAGAATCCAAAACGCGCACGCTGGTCAATCTGCTGAAATGGTTCGGCCGCATGCGGCCATCCACGCGGCTACGCATCGGCGCCGCGCTCGGCTGGCTGGCCATGCGCCTGGCCAAATCGCGCACCCGCATCGTGCGCCGCAATCTCGAACTGTGCTTTCCCGAGCAACCCGAGCAAGTGCGCGAGCGCTGGGTGCGCGAACACTTCCGGGCGCTGGCGCAATCCATCGTCGACCGGGGCGTGCTGTGGTACGGCACGCCCGAAGCCATCAAGGACATGGTCACGCAGAGCGGCGCCGAGCGCATCAATGAACTGACCGCGCAGGGCCGAGCGGTGATCCTGCTGGCGCCGCACTTCATCGGCCTGGACGCGGCCGCCACCCGCCTCACCATGGAAGTGCCGAGCGCGGCCACCATGTACACGCCGCAGAGCGACCCGCACATCGACGCGGTGGTGGCCGCCGGCCGCGCCCGCTTCAACGAGGTGTTCCTGGTCAGCCGCAAGGATGGCGTGCGTGAACTGATCCGCCACCTGCGCGCGCCGCGGCCGGTGTACTACCTGCCCGACATGGACTTCGGCCGCCAGGGCGCGGTGTTCGCGCCGTTTTTCGGCGTGCAGGCAGCGACGCTGCTGGCCACCGCGCAACTGGCCAAGAAATGGGACGCGGCGGTATTGCCGATCCTGGACTTCTGGAACCCGGAAACCGGGCGCTATCACGCGGAAGTCCTGCCGCCGCTGGAGAATTTCCCCGGCGACGACTCGCTGGAAGAGGCCACCGCGCGCCTGAACCGCGAACTGGAAGCCTGGGTGCGCCGCTGCCCCAGCCAATACTACTGGGTGCACCGCCGCTTCAAGACCCGGCCGCCGGGCGAACCCAAGATCTACTGACGCGCATCCAGGATCTCCCCCCGGGGCCGCGCCAAGGCGGTTTCCCCGGCCAGAATGGGCGATAATCCCCCCATGAACTGGAACTTCACCAAAATGCATGGCGCGGGCAACGATTTCGTCGTCCTGGACGGGGTCCGCCAGGCCATCGAGATGACGCCCGAGCGCGCCCGCGCGCTGGGCGATCGCCACTTCGGCATCGGCGCCGACCAGATCCTGCTGGTCGAACGCGCCACCCGGCCCGACGCCGACTTCCGCTACCGCATCTTCAACTCCGACGGCAGCGAAGTCGAACACTGCGGCAACGGCGCCCGCTGCTTCGTGCGCTTCGTGCACGAACAGGGCCTGTCCGACCGCAACCCGCTGCGCGCAGAGATCGCCACCGGCATCCTGGTGCTGGACGAGGGCGACGACGAGCAGGTCACGGTCGACATGGGCAGCACCCGCTTCGACCCGGCCGCCTTGCCGTTCGACACCTCCGGGCTCGCCTCCCGCACCGAAGGCCAGGATACCCTGTGGGAGCTGGAACTCGACGTGCCCGCCGGCCTGCCGCGCAGCGTGGCCCTGTCGGCCGTGGCCATCTCCAACCCGCACGCCGTGCAGGTGGTGGACGACGTCGACACCGCGCCCGTCGCCCTCGTCGGTCCGCTGATCGAAAACCACCCGCGCTTCGCCCGCCGCGTCAACGCCGGCTTCATGCAGATCGTCGATCGCCACAACATTCGCCTGCGCGTGCACGAACGCGGCGCCGGCGAGACGCTGGCCTGCGGCACCGGCGCCTGCGCCGCCGTGGCGGCCGGCATCCGCCGCGGCCTGCTCGATTCCCCGGTGCGCGTGCAGACGCGCGGCGGCGTGCTGACCATCGCCTGGAATGGCGATCAGTTGCGCATGACCGGCCCGGCCGAATCCGTCTTCACGGGCCAGGTCGATATCGACAAGCTCGTCTTCTCCATGGCGCTGAACCGATAACCCCATGACCGATACCGCTTTCACCGCCCAGGACATCGCTGCCTTCCTGCAGGAACACCCCGGCTTCTTCGACCAGCACGCCGACGTCTTCGCCACGCTGCAGGTGCCGCATCCGCACGGCTCGCGCGCCATCTCGCTGGGCGAGCGCCAGATCCTCACGCTGCGCGAACGCAATCGCGAACTCGAATGGCGCCTGAACGAGCTGGTGCGCAACGCCACCGCCAACGAAACCATCGGCGGCCACATCTCCAAGTGGTGCTGCCGCCTGCTGTCCGAACCGGATCCGCAATTGGTGCCTGGCGAGATCGCCCTCGGCCTGGCCGAACAATTCGACCTGAACCACGTGGCGTTGCGCCTGTGGAACCTGCCGGAACTGCCCGACACCGGCTACGGCGAACCCGTCAGCCAGGACGTGCGCACCTTCACCGACAGTCTGAAGACGCCTTATTGCGGCACCGACACGGCCTTCGAGGCGGTCGCCTGGCTGGACGCCAAGCCCAAGTCGCTGGCGCTGGTGCCGCTACGCCTGGAAGCCGACGGCGCCAGCGTCGGCCTGCTGGTGCTGGGTTCCGACGACCCCGAACGCTTCACTCCCGAGATGGGCACCGCGTTCCTCGAATCCATCGGCCAGTTGGCCTCGGCCGCGCTGCACCGGTTGAACCCGGCCGCGCCCAAGGCCTGAGCCGACCATGACGGCAGGGGCCCCGGAACTCGCCATGCCAACGCAAGCGCCGGACGCCCCCCTGCCCGATCCGATGGCCGCCTGGCTGCGCCATCTGGAAAGCAATCGCCGCTATTCGCCCCACACGCTGGACGGCTACCGGCGCGAGCTGCGTTTCCTGATCGAACTGGCCGAACGCGCCAAGCTGCCGCTCGACAAGCTCGGCAATGGCCATATCCGCCAGTTCGTTGCCCGGCTGCATGCGCAGGGCCGCGGCCCGCGCAGCCTGGCGCGCACGCTGGCGGCCTGGCGCGGCTTCTATCAATGGTGGGCCCCAGCGATCGGCCTGGCCGGCAACCCGGTGGCTGGCGTGCGCGCGCCCAAGGCGCCGCGCGGCCTGCCCAAGGCCCTGTCGGTGGAACAGACCCAGGCCTTGCTCGACCGCGCTCCGGCCAAGGTGGCCACCGAGCCGGCCGACCTGCGCGACCAGGCCATGTTCGAGCTGCTGTATTCCAGCGGCCTGCGCCTGTCGGAGCTGGTCGGACTGGACCTGCGCTACACGCGCTCGGCCGACCATGAATCGCGCGGCTGGCTCAGCCTGGAAGAGGCCGAGGTGATCGTGCTGGGCAAGGGCGGCAAGCGCCGCTCGGTGCCGGTGGGCCAGGCCGCCCTGGCGGCGCTGCGGCGCTGGATCGACGTACGCGGGCAGTTGGCGCCGCCGGCCGCATCCGCCGACGATGCCGCCGCGCTGTTCCTTGGCGCCCGTGGCCGGCGTATTTCGCCGCGCGTGGTGCAACTGCAACTTGCCCGGATCGCGCAGGCCGCCGGTCTGCCGACCCACGTGCACCCGCACGTGCTGCGCCACAGCTTCGCCAGCCACGTGCTGCAATCGGCGCAGGACCTGCGCGCCGTGCAGGAAATGCTGGGCCACGCCAACATCTCGACCACCCAGATCTATACCCGGCTGGACTTCCAACACCTGGCGCGAGCCTACGACCAGGCCCATCCGCGCGCGGGCCGCAAATCCTGAACGCGGCGGCGCTTCAGCCGCCGCCGGCCAGCATGCCGCCCAACAGCAGCACGCCCAGCGCCAGCACCGCCAGCGCCGCCAAGGCTTCCACCCCGTAACGCAAGCGCGCCGCCGCGACGCCCGACAGGCGCGCGCCCAGCGCATTGGCCGCGCCGCCGGCCGCGACCGCCAGGCAGGCCAGCGCCGCCACCGTCAGGCCCGTGCCCAGGCCCATCGCCAGGGCCGAGGCCACCCCGGCGAGAAAGAATCCCTGAGACAGCGCGAACACCAGCACGATCAGCGCGCCGCTGCAGGGCCGCAGGCCCACCGCGAAGATCGCCGACCAGGCGCGGCGCCAGTTCAACGGTCCCGTCACCTGCTCAGGCGGCGGCACATGGGCATGGCCGCAGCCGCAATCGTCGTGATGGTCATGCGGATGAACGTGCGCGTGGCCATGGACCCCGCCCTGAGAAATCGGCGCCGGCGCCTGGATCGCAATGGCGCGCAAGGCCGCGGCCCCCTTCAGGGCCGGCGCCGCCGCGGCGGGCGACGCGGCCACCGCGGCCACGCGGGCCGGACACCGCCGCAACAACGGCCGGATCGCCTTGACCCAGACCAGCCACGCGCCCAGCAGGGTCACCAGCCCATACGAGGCCAGCTCCAGCCAGCGCGTTGCCTGGTTCATCGCCGCGGCCGTGGCGTTGAACGCCAGCGCCAGCACCGCCACCATGGCGATCGCCACCAGCGCCTGCACCAGCGACGACACCAACGCCAGCAGCGCGCCGTTGCGCGCGGTCTGGCGGTTGGCCAGCACATAGGAGGAAATCACCGCCTTGCCATGGCCCGGGCCGAGCGCATGGAACACGCCGTAGGCGAACGACAGCCCGATCAGCAGCCACCCGCCGCCATCGGCCTGCCAGGCGCGCACGGCCGCCGTCAACTGCCGGTAGAAATGGGTCTGCCACACCGAGACCTGGCCGAAGAAACCCGCCAGCCAGCCCGGACCGGCGAGGCCGGCGCCGCTCTCCGGCACGCCGAAAGGATGCGCGCCCTGCGCGTCGGCCAGGCCGGCCCATGCCATCGCGGCCAGCGCCACCAGCCACGCCAGCGCGGCCGCGGGACGCCGCCCTACGAGCATTGCACCTCGATGCGATGCGTCAGGCCCTTGGTGATGGCGAAAAGCTCTTCCGGCAGCGCGTCCGGATCGGCCGGGATCGCGGCCAGTTGCTGCATGGTGTTCCAATCCAGTTCCTTGGGCTTGCGGTAAGCCTGCTTGCACGCCGCCGCGCCGGGTCCGTCCAGTGCGACCGCCCCCTTGTCGTCGAAGGCGTAGGCCACGAAGTAGGTCGGGTCGTAGATGTCCACCTGCGCGCCCGCGGCGTCCAGCGCGGCGGGCTCGGCCAGCGGCAGCGTAAACGCCAGTGACAGCCGGCCGGTCTTGGCGTTCCAGGTCACGCGCGCGTCGCGCGGCGCGGCGAACACCGCGCTCTTGCCCGCCACGGTGACCCGCGTGAAGTAATGCGACACCGGTTCGCCCAGCGCCTTCATCCAATCCTGCGCCATGCCTTTCAGGGTGTCCTCGGGCAAGGCCCCGCCCTTGCCCTTCTTGAGACCTTGCGTGGCATAGGCGCCAAACATCTCGTCGAACAGCCAGACCTGCCGCACCGCCGTCACGCGATGCTGCTCGTCCAGGTCGATGACGGCGCGGGCGTCGATCCACATATGCGGGTGCGCGGCGGCGGCGTTGGCCGCCAGCGCTCCCGCCACTGCGATCAGGGCTGCAGGGCCGCGGCGAGTTGACGAACGTTCCATTCAAACATTTCCAGGTAGGTGGCGCCGGGCTGCCCGGGCTTGGACAGGGCGTCGGAGTACAGCGTACCACCCACCTTCGCGCCCGTTTCGCGCGCGATCTGCTGCACCAGGCGCGGGCTGGTGATGTTCTCGATGAACACCGCCGGGACCTTCTCGCGCTTGACCTGCTCGATGATGCGGGCCACGTCGCCCGCGGAGGGCTCGGCTTCGGTCGAGACGCCCATCGCCGCGATGAAGCTCACGCCATAGGCATCGCCGAAATAACCGAAGGCGTCATGCGAAGTGACCACCTTGCGGCGCTCCTGCGGAATCGCCGCGAAGGTCTTGCGCACGGCCGCGTCCGCCGCCTTCACTCGGGCGATATAGGCGTCGGCGCGCTTGCGATAGGCGTCGGCACGGGCCGGGTCGGCGGCCGCCAGGCCGTCGGCCACGTTGCGCGCGTAGATGACGCCGTTGGCCAGGTTCTGCCAGGCATGCGGATCGGCGTCGTGGTGGTGATGGCCGCCCCCGTCGTGGGCATGGCCATGATCGTGGTCCTTGTCGCCATGCTGGTCACCGTGCCCGTCGCCATGGCCGGCGAACTTGCGCGGCGTCACGCCCTTGGACGCGACCACGGTCGGCCCGGCGAAGCCGGAGGCCTTGACCAGGCGCGGCAGCCAGGCCTCGAAGTCCAGGCCGTTGACGAACAGCACCTTGGCGGCCGCCAGCTTCTTGGCGTCGGCGGGCGTGGGTTCGTATTCGTGGGCATCGCCGTCCGGGCCCACCAGCGTGCTCACCTGAACGTCGGCGCCGCCGACTTCCTGCACGATGTCGCCCAGGATCGAAAAGCTGGCCACGACCGGCAACGGCTCGGCCGCCTGCGCCGAGCCGAAAGCGGCGGACAGCCACAGGCCGGCCGCGGCCAGCATGACACGGCGGCGCGCCAGCGCCGGGAAGAGGGAAGGCATGGTGAATCTCCTTGAGGGTTCAGGCCCGGCGCGAAACGCGCGGCGCCCGCAGCAGCCCGCCATGCGGACCGCAGACGATGGAAAACAGGTAACAGACGCCGGCGACCAGGATGATGGCGGGCGAGGCCGGCACATTGAAGTGGTAGGACACCAGCAGGCCGGCGACCGAGGCGGCCACGCCGATGCCGGCGGCCAGCGGCAATTGGCCGGCGGCGGACCGCAACCAGAAGCGGGCCGCGGCGGCCGGCAGCATCATGATGCCGACCACCATCAAGGTGCCCAGCACCTGGAAGCCGGCCACCAGGTTCACCACCACCAGCACCAGGAAGATCATGTGGACCCAGCCGCCGCGGCCGCCGCTGGCGCGCAGGAAAGCCGGATCCAGGCACTCCGCCACCAGCAGGCGGTAGAGCGCGGCCAGTGCCAGCAGCGAAACGCTGGCCGTGATGGAGACCAGCAGCAACGACGCGTCGTCCAGCCCGAGCACCGTGCCGAACAGCACGTGCAGCAGGTCCATGTTCGAGCCGCGCAGCGATACCAGCAACACCCCCAGCCCCAGCGAGATCAGGTAGAAGGCGGCGAAGCTGGCGTCCTCGCGCAGCGGCGTCAGGCGCGCCACCAGTCCGGCCAGCAGGGCCACCACCAGGCCGGTGGCGATGCCGCCCAGCATCATGGCCCACAGCGACAGGCCCGACAGCAGAAAGCCGGCCGCCACGCCCGGCAGGATGGCGTGCGACATGGCATCGCCCATCAGGCTCATACGCCGCAGCACCAGGAACACGCCCAGCGGCGCCGCGCCGAGCGACAGCGAGCACGCGCCGGCCAGCGCGCGCCGCATGAAGCCGTAATCGATGAAGGGCGACACGACCCACTGCGACGCGCTCATGCGTAGGCCCTCGCGTGCCATTGACGCGCCGTCTTCAGGTGGGCGTCGGTCAGGACCGACTGCGTGTCGCCCCAGGCCACCACGGATCCCGACAGCAGCAGGCACTGCGGGAAGTGCTCGCGCACCATGTCCATGTCGTGCAGCACCGCGATCACCGAGCGGCCCTGGCCGTGCAGGCCGCACAGCAACGCCATCAGGTCGTCCGCGGTATGGCTGTCGACGGCGGTGAACGGTTCGTCCAGCAGCAGCACCGGCGCGTCCTGCACCAGCATGCGGGCGAACAGGGTACGCTGCATCTGGCCGCCCGACAGCGTATCCACGCCGCGGCCGGCCATGTCCGCCAGGCCCACGGTTTCCAGCGCCTGCATGCAACGGTCGAGTTCGTCACCACCGTAGCGCCGCCACCCGCCAACCCGGCGCCAGGCGCCCAGGGCCACCAGGTCGAGCACCGTCACGGGAAAGGCGCGGTCCAGTTCGGCGGCCTGCGGCAGCCAGGCCAGCTCGGCGCGGCCGGCGCCGCCGATGCTGACGCGGCCCGACATCGGCCGCAGTACGCCCATGATGCCTTTGACCAGGGTCGATTTGCCCGCGCCATTGGGCCCGATCACGGCGGTCATGGCGCCCGGCTCGAAGCGGCCCGAGACGCCGCGCAGCGCCGCGTGCCCGTGCCACCCGAAGGAGGCGTTGTGCAGCTCGATGGCGACCGGGGCGGCGCTCACCGCGGCCACCAGTCCAGCGCCCAGCCGGTCAGCGCCCACAGCGCGGCGACCGCCACCAGGGCGAAGGCCATCCGGCGCCAGGCGGATACGAGGAAGGCGGAACGGAACGACGCGCGGAGCCGCGGCGCGGCGCCGGGCCGCGGAGGCAGGAGCGAAAAATGGGACATGACGGCGGCAAACGGTAAAACATCATTATGTTATATCATATCTAAATCGGCTTGAATCGACGGCTTTTGCCCGCACCTGGATGTTTTCTGCTACCTTCCAGGCATCTCGCGCGCGTCGCGCGCGTTCCCTATTCAGATGAAGCCCGCCATGCCCGCTCCGCCCCGTTCCCCCCGCAGTGACACCGTAGGCGCCCAACTCAGCGTCGCCGAGGCGCTGTGCGAACAACGCGGCAGCCGCCTGACCCCCATCCGCCGCAAGGTGCTGGAACTGCTGCTGCGCCATGGCCGCAGCCTCAAGGCCTACGAGCTGCTCGAGGCGATGCGCGAAGTGCATCCGGGCGCCGCGCCTCCCACGGTGTACCGTGCGCTGGACTTCCTGATGGACGAAGGCCTGATCCACCGCCTGGACGCGGTCAACGCCTGGAGCGCCTGCCACGACGTCGGCGGCGCGCCCCATGACCTGCTGGTGGTCTGTACTGGCTGCGGCGCGGTGGCCGAAGTGTCCGACCCCGCCATGAGCCGCCAACTGGCCGAGCGCGTCGCCCAGACGGGCTACGTGCTGGCCACCCACGAGACCGAGATCCGGGCCCTCTGCCCGCAGTGCCAGAAGCAGCAACCGGCCGACGCCGGGCATCACCACCATCATCATTGAGACGCGCGGCTCGGCCCGTCGGATCGGGCCCTGCCCGGCCGCCCTCCACCCGCCCTCATCCGGACCCTTGAAATCCGGAAAATCGCCCCAAAATAGCGATATCGCCCGATACTTGACGGCGTACAGCCGCGATCTGGGCGGCTACGGCCCCCGGGTTGGCCCGGGGTTTGCCCCCTGCCCCCGACTGTGCTGTAATCCTGCGTCCGGCCGCAATCGGCGGCCCTCGCAGCCTGTGGCAGTAACATCGGTCGAGCGATGTCAGGCAGGCAATCGGCACCCGCTGCCGTCCGCCAGCATCCCGCGCTTGACCGCCGTGTCTAACCGCCTTTACTTCACGCAAGCAGCTTCGCCATGAACACCCCGCGCAGTTTGGACAAAATGGTTCCCGTCACCATCCTCACCGGCTTTCTCGGTGCGGGCAAGACCACCCTGCTCAAACGCATCCTGACCGAATTCCACGGCCGCCGCGTCGCCGTGATCGAAAACGAATTCGGACCCGAAAGCATCGACAACGACCTGCTGGTGCAGGACAGCGACGAGGAAATCATCGAGCTGTCCAACGGTTGCGTCTGCTGCACGGTGCGTGGCGACCTGATGCGCACGCTGTCCGACCTGCGCGCCAAGCGCGAGGCCGGCACCTTGAATTTCGAACGCGTCATCCTGGAAACCACCGGCATGGCCAACCCCGGCCCGGTGTGCCAGACGTTCTTCATGGACGACGACATCGCCGAGTACTACCGCCTGGACGCGGTGGTCACGGTGGTCGACGCCAAGCACGGCATGGCGACGCTGGACGAACAACCCGAAGCCCAGAAGCAGGTCGGCTTCGCGGACCGCATCCTGATCTCCAAGAAGGACCTGGTCAACGATGTCGACTACGAAGCGCTGCGCAACCGCCTGCTGCGGATGAATCCGCGCGCGCCCATCACGCCGGTCAACTTCGGCGACGCCGACCTGAAGTCGATCATCGACATCAGCGGCTTCAACCTGAATTCCATCCTGGACATCGACCCGGACTTCCTGGCCGATGAGCATCCCGACGCCGCCCACAGCCATGCCCACGGGCACGGCCACGATCATGACCACGGCCATGACCATCACGGTCACGACCACGACCATGACCACGAGGGCGAGTGCGGGGCGCACTGCAATCACGCGCATCATCACCACCCCAAGCACGACGACGAGATCGGCGCCTTCGTGTTCCGTTCGAACAAGCCGTTCGATCCCGCCCGGCTGGAGGAATTCCTGGGGGGCGTGGTGCAGGTCTATGGTCCCGATCTGCTGCGCTACAAGGGCATCCTGTACATGAAGGGCATCAACCGCCGCATGTTGTTCCAGGGTGTGCACATGATGATGGGCGCCGAACCCGGCAAACCGTGGACCGCGGCCGAAAAGCCGTCCACCAAGATGGTCTTCATCGGCCGCAAGCTGCCCCAGGAGATTTTCACCCGGGGCTTGGAGCAGTGCCTGGCGGGGTGATCCCCTTTTTTGGATACGTGACGCGGTGCGACGAAGGCAGTACTGTGAGGTACGAATAGCGTAGGCAGCAAGCACACGGACCGGGAAGACAAGCCCGCGCCAGGATCGATTCATAGTGGAGTGTTTTCATGGCTACCAAGGCAGCAACCAAAAAATCAAGCAAGTCGACGAGCGATACGGCGATTGATCTGCCCAGCGAGAAGGAATTGCTGGCCATGCCCGAGTCCGACTACATGAACGAACGCCAACTGGCGTTCTTCAAGGAACGGCTCAAACAACTCGAACAGGACATCCTGGCCAACGCCGGCGAGACCACCGAGCACCTGCGTGAAACGCAGTTCGTGCCCGACCCCGCCGACCGCGCCACCATCGAGGAAGAACACGCTCTCGAGCTGCGCACCCGCGATCGCGAACGCAAGCTGCTCAAGAAGGTGCAACAGTCCATCGCCCGCATCGACAGCGGCGAGTACGGCTGGTGCGAGGAAACCGGCGAACCCATCGGCATCCCGCGCCTGCTGGCCCGCCCCACCGCCACCCTGTCGCTGGAAGCGCAGGAACGGCGCGAAATGCGGCAGAAGCTGTACGGCGACTGATCCGTCCCGTTATTCAAACGCCACATCGAAAGGCTATGCTGGTTTCCGGCATGGCCTTTTTTCATTGCCGGGCCGTCCCAACCTGACGACGCCTCCGAGGAGGCTGATGGCCGAAGATGCCGGGGGGAGGCCGCGGTTTCTTCGTTGGCCGGCAAGCCTTGATTTCGTCCGCATCGCCCCCAGCTAGTCCTTTCAAAGGAAGGAACGCATGGAACAATTTCACGCCACCACCATCGTGTGCGTGCGCCGCGGCAACCGCGTCGCACTGGGCGGCGATGGCCAGGTCACCCTGGGCAACATCGTCATCAAAGGCACGGCGCGCAAGATCCGCCGCCTGTACCACGACAAGATCCTGGCCGGCTTCGCCGGCGCCACCGCCGACGCATTCACGCTGCAGGAGCGTTTCGAAGCCAAGCTCGAAAAGCACCAGGGCAACCTGATGCGCGCGGCGGTCGAACTGACCCGCGACTGGCGCACCGACCGCGTCCTGCGCCGGCTCGAGGCCATGCTGATCGTGGCTGACGCCGAGCACACGCTGGTGCTGACCGGCAACGGCGACGTGCTCGAGCCCGAGCACGGCCTGGCCGCCATCGGCTCGGGCGGGGCCTATGCCCAGTCCGCCGCCCTGGCGCTGCTGCGCAACACCGACCTGGCGCCCGAGACCATCGTCAAGCAATCGCTCGAGATCGCCGGCGACCTCTGCATCTACACCAACCAGAACCACGTCATCGAGACGCTGGGCGACTGACGCGCCCTCGCGGCGCCAGTCCGGCGCCGCGGCCCGTCCCCCAGCATCGCCCCGCTTCAAGGATCCGCCCTCATGTCCGCCTCCAACATGACGCCCGGAGAGATCGTCTCCGAACTCGACAAGTACATCGTCGGCCAGAACCGCGCCAAGCGCGCGGTGGCGGTGGCCCTGCGCAACCGCTGGCGCCGCCAGCAGGTGGCCGAGCCGCTGCGCCACGAGATCCACCCCAAGAACATCCTGATGATCGGCCCCACCGGCGTGGGCAAGACCGAGATCGCGCGCCGCCTGGCCAAGCTGGCCAACGCGCCGTTCATCAAGATCGAAGCCACCAAGTTCACGGAGGTGGGCTACGTCGGCCGCGACGTCGACACCATCATCCGCGACCTGACCGAATACTCCATCAAGCAGACCCGCGAGCTGGAGATGCGCCGCGTGCGCACCCAGGCCGAGGACGCCGCCGAGGACCGCATCCTCGACGCCCTGGTGCCGCCGCCCCGCGGCGCAACGGGCGAGCCCGAGCGCGGTGAAGACAACAGCGCCCGCCAGACCTTCCGCAAGCGCCTGCGCGAAGGCAAGATCGACGATCTGGAGATCGAAATCGAAGTGGCCCAGGCCGCGCCGCAGATGGACGTCATGACGCCTCCCGGCATGGAGGAAATGGCCGAGCAACTGCGCGGCATGTTCGCCGGCCTGGCGCGCGACAAGAAGAAGTCCAAGAAGATGAAGGTGCGCGAAGCCTTCAAGCTGATCGTCGACGAGGAAGCCGCCAAGCGCATCAACGAGGAAGACCTGCGCACCGTCGCCATCAACAACGTCGAGCAGAACGGCATCGTGTTCCTGGACGAGATCGACAAGATCGCGGCGCGCCAGGAAAGCGGCGGCGCCGACGTCTCGCGCCAGGGCGTGCAGCGCGACCTGCTGCCGCTGGTCGAGGGCACCACCGTCAACACGCGCTACGGCATGGTCCGCACCGACCACATCCTGTTCATCGCCTCGGGCGCCTTCCACCTGGCGCGCCCGTCCGACCTGATCCCCGAGCTGCAGGGCCGCTTCCCGATCCGCGTCGAACTGGAATCGCTGACGGCCGAGGACTTCGTGCGCATCCTGGGTGACACCGACGCCTCGCTGACCAAGCAATACACGGCGCTGCTGGCCACCGAGGACGTGCAACTGGAATTCACCGACGAAGGCGTGCGCCGCCTGGCCGAGCTGGCCTACGAGGTCAACGAGACCACCGAGAACATCGGCGCCCGCCGCCTCTATACCGTGATGGAAAAGCTGCTGGACGAACTGTCGTTCGACGCCACGGCCTCCAGCAACAAGACGGTGAAGATCGACGCCGCCTACGTCAACGCGCAGTTGGCCGAAGCCGCCAGCAGCCAGGACCTGGCCCGCTACGTGCTATAAGGCCCGTGCCCCGGCTCCTGCCGGCCGCATGAACACGAAGGCCCGCCGCGAGCGATCGCGGCGGGCCTTTTTCCGGGACGGCGGCGTCCGCGCCGGACCTGCCGCGGCGGTGCCGATCGCCATGCGGGCGCCGTATCGACGCCCGCGGCGCGCGTTCAGTTGGTGATCGCGGTCACCACATACTTGCCATCCTTGCGCTCGGCGGTGAAACGCACCTTGTCGCCGGCCTTGATCTTGGCCAGCAGCGCCGGATCGGCGTCGTACACCAGCGTCATGGCCGGCAGGTCAAGCGCCTTGATGGCGTCGTGCTTGATGGTGACCTTGCCCGCGCCCGGGTCCACGCGCCGCACCTCGCCGCTGGCGTCGGCCTGCTGCGCGAACGCCAGCGGCGTGGCCAGCGACACGACGGCCATCGCGGTGGCGACGGCCAGGGGCGTGGTGTATTTGCGGTTGAAAGCCATGCTCTATCCTCCGATTGCCATGAAAGCGCCGCGCCGGTCTTGTCGCGCGCGCCCGCTTTCCACAATGCTAGGATACCGCCCTTGTGCAATAGTTTCCCCGTAATAACGCAACAATCCTGACGGTTGTTTGCAAAGGACATCTCATGGCCAACCGCCTTTCAGTCATCGCTACCCGCACCGGCGACGACGGCAGCACCGGACTGGGGGACGGGTCGCGCGTGCCCAAGGACGCGGCCCGCATCGCCGCGCTGGGCGATGTGGACGAATTGAATAGCGTCGTCGGCCTGCTGCTGACCGAGCCCCTGCCGGCCGACGTGGCCGCCGATCTGCTGACGATCCAACACGATTTGTTCGATATGGGCGCCGAATTGTGCATTCCCGGCCATGTCGCGCTGGAAGATGCCCAGGTGGCGCACCTGGACGCGCGGCTGGCGCATTACAACGCGACCCTGCCGCCCTTGCGCGAGTTCATCCTCCCGGGCGGCTCGCGCGCGGCCGCGCAGGCCCATCTGGCGCGCACCGCGTGTCGCCGCGCCGAACGCGCCGTGGTGGCGCTGGCGCGCGAGGAGGCGGTGAATGCGCCGGTGCGGCAATACCTGAACCGGCTGTCGGACCTGATGTTCGTGCTGGCGCGCTACCTGAACCGCGAAGCGGGCCGGCCCGACGTGTTCTGGACCAGCCGCGTGTCGCGGCAGGCCACGGAATGAGAGATGCCCCCCAGCCGCGCCTGCGGCTTGCTGCCTCCAAGGGGACGCTTTCATCTTGAGGATGCCTCGGCGCTGAAATGAAAAATGCCCCTTCGTGAACTGACCCCCGAAAGTTGGATATTGATCCGACCTTCGGGGGTTTTTACATGGCGAAGTATGAAGAGCAATTCAAGATCAAAGTGGTGCAGGCGTACCTGCAAGGCACGGACGGCTTCAAATCGGTGGCGCGCCGATACGAAGTGCCGCACTCAATGGTGCGGCGCTGGGTCGGGAGTTTTCGAGCGCATGGCGTTAACGGGTTGCGCAGGCAATCTGGCTCGTACAGCGCGGCCTTCAAACAATCGGTGCTGATCAAGATCCGGCGCGAAGGTCTGTCGGACACGCAGGCAGCGGTGTTGCTGGGGATTCGTCATACAGGGCACATTACGAAATGGCGCGCCCAGTATGATGCTGGGGGTATAGAGGCGCTGGCGCGCAAGCGCCGAGGAGCAAGCATGCCGCATAAGTACCCCCCAGAGCCGGTGTCCAAGGACATGACCAAGGAAGAACTCGAGCAAGAGCTGGCCTATCTGCGCGCGGAGAACGATTACCTAAAAAAAATGAAGGCCTTGATCGAAGCGGAGAAGACCCGGGCGCTGGTTGGAAAGCGCAAGTGGTCCAAGGATTAAGGCCCAAGCATCCGCTGGCACTACTGCTACGCGTCGCCAAGCTGTCGCGCAGCACGTTTTATTACCACCTGAAGTCGTTCGGAGCCGTGGACCCGTACACCGAGCTCAAGCAGCGCATCAGCGCGGTCTACGCCCGTCACAAGGGCCGCTACGGCTACCGCCGGATTACGGCGGTCTTGCGCCAGGCCGGTGAGCTAGTGAACCACAAGACCGTGCAGAAGCTGATGCAGGCGCTAGGCTTGAAGTCGCTGGTGCGCGCCAAGAAGTACCGGTCCTACCGAGGCCAATCGCACCACGTGGCGGCCAACGTGTTGGCGCGCGACTTCGAGGCGGCGCGTCCGAACCAAAAGTGGGTCACCGATGTGACCGAGTTCAACGTACGAGGCGAGAAGCTGTACCTGTCGCCGGTGATGGACCTATACAACGGCGAGATCGTGGCCTACGAGACCAGCCGCCGGCCGGTGTTCAAGCTCGTGGGCAGCATGCTGAAGAAGGCGCTGGCGCGGCTGCTGCCGACGGAGCGTCCAGTGCTGCACTCCGATCAGGGTTGGCAGTACCAGCAGCAGAACTACAGGCGGATGCTGGCAGATAGATCGGTGACGCAAAGCATGTCACGCAAGGGAAACTGCCTGGACAATGCCGCTATGGAAAGCTTCTTCGGCACGCTCAAGGCTGAGTTCTTCCACTTGAATCGCTTCGAAAGCATCGAGCAGTTGCAAGCCGGCATTCGACAGTACATCCGTTACTACAATCACGATCGCATCAAGCTCAAGCTAAAAGGCCTGAGCCCGGTGCAATACCGAGCTCAGGCCTTCGGGCTTTAGCTGACTGTCCAACTTCTGGGGGTCAGTTCATCGCGCGGGGCATTTTCCTTGTTGGCGTTGAGACGGCAGGAGCCTTAGTTGGGCACGCCCGCCGCATGCGCCTGCTCATCGGCGTGGTACGACGAACGCACCATGGCGCCGACCGCGGCATGCGAGAAGCCCATCGCATAGGCTTCGCGCTCGAACATCGCGAAGGTGTCGGGATGCACGTAGCGCAGCACCGGCAGGTGGTGTTCCGACGGCTGCAGGTATTGGCCGATGGTGAGCATGTCGACGTTGTGCTCGCGCATGTCGCGCATCACCTGCAGGATTTCCTCGTCGGTCTCGCCCAGGCCGAGCATCAGGCCCGACTTGGTCGGCACGTTCGGATGCAGCTTCTTGAACTCGGCCAGCAGCTTGAGCGAGTGCATGTAGTCCGAACCCGGGCGGGCCTGCTTGTACAGGCGCGGCACGGTTTCCAGGTTGTGGTTCATGACGTCCGGGGGACCGGCGTTCAGGATGGTCAGGGCGCGGTCCAGGCGGCCGCGGAAGTCCGGCACCAGCACCTCGATGCGGGTGGTGGGCGACAGTTCGCGGATGTGGGTGATGCAGTCGACGAAGTGGCCGGCGCCGCCGTCGCGCAGGTCGTCGCGGTCGACCGAAGTGATCACCACATACGACAGCTTCATCGCGGCGATGGTGCGCGCGAGGTTTTCCGGTTCCTTGGTGTCGAGAGGGTCGGGGCGGCCATGGCCCACATCACAGAACGGGCAGCGACGGGTGCACTTGTCGCCCATGATCATGAACGTGGCCGTGCCCTTGCCGAAGCACTCGCCGATGTTCGGGCAGGACGCTTCCTCGCACACCGTGTGCAGGTTGTGCTCGCGCAGGATGCGCTTGATGTCGTAGAAGCGCGAACCCGGCTGGGCCGCCTTGACGCGGATCCATTCCGGCTTCTTCAGGCGTTCGGCCGGGATGATCTTGATCGGGATGCGCGCCGTCTTGGCCTGGGATTTCTGTTTCTGCGTCGGATCGTACGCCGTTTCCGCGGGCGCGGCGGCGGCTTCGTTCGAGGGCACAGACGACTCGGCAAGCGTGGACATGGAACACCTTCACGACCGGCGCGCGCGGCGTTGCGGTCTGAGACAAAAGAGGACATTTTACCCCCTGCGCCCAAATCCGCCCCGAATGGCCCGGCGCCGGGCCGCGCCGGGTTATCGTCACGCCTGATGAATCCGTGCCGCCTGCCCTCCATGTCGACCCAGCCGCTCCCCCGCCCCATCGCCCTGATCGCCCCCCGGCTGGACGCCGGGCCGGCCGCCCGCGCCGTGCAAGCCTGCGCCGAACGGCTGGCGCCTGCCGGCTACTACCTGGCCGCCGCTCCGTGGCGTGACGCGGCCCTGCTACCGCTGCTGACTCCGTTGGCGCCGGCCGCCGCGCTGGTGATCGGCCCGCTGGACGATCCGCAGCTACGCGCCGCCGTGGCGGCGCTGGAAATCCCGGTGGTGGAAACCTGGAGTCCGCCGGCCGCCCCGCTGGACAGCCTGATCACGGTCGACAATGCCGAAGCCGGCCGGCAGGCGGCCCGCCATTTCGCCGAAAAGGGCCACGCGCGCATCGCCTGCGTCAGCGCCGACACCCCGTGGGAGCGCGCCCGCCGCGAGGGCTTCATCGGCAGCGCGGCCGCGCTCGGGCTGGATCTGGTCGCCGACATCGTGCAACCCGAGGCGCAGCAACTGAACGATGGCCGCATGGCGTTTCTGCGCCTGCTGGCCACCAATACGATCTTCGATGCGGTGTTCTGCACGTCGGACGTGCTGGCCGCCGCCACGGTGTCGGAGGCCCACAACCGCGACTTGCAGGTGCCACAGGACCTGGCGGTGCTGGGATTCACCGAGGACGGCAGCGCACCGCAATGGGTACAGGGCCTGACGACGCTGGGACTGGACGCGGCCGAGCTGGGCCGCCGCGCGGGCCAGTTGCTGCTGGACCGGCTCGATGGCGAACAACCGGCCGGCACGCGCCTGACGCTGGACATCGTGTTCGATGCGCGCCTGAGCACATAGCGCGAGCAGACCGGGTGACGGGCGAAGACGCGCTGACGCCAGCGGGAGCGCCTCGCGCGGGCCCTGGCGCCGAGGGCGGGGCATCGCCCGCCTTTCAGGCGCCGGTTTCGTACAGTGCGGGAAAGCCGCAGTCGCGCAACATCGCGTCGGCTTCACGCAGGAAGGCCGGCGTGGAGGTCTCGGGCACGCGCGCCAGCCACTGCACCGCCTCTTCCTTGCGGCCGCGCAACAGCAGCATGCGGCCCAGGTGGAACATGCCGCGGAAGTCGCCGCCCTCGGCGCAGCGCTGGTAGCAGTCGAACGCGCGCTCCAGGTCCTGCTCGACTACGTCGCCCGCTTCGTAGAAGCGGCCCACCACGCCGATGGATTTGACGTGTCCGGCCTGCGCGGCCTGCTGGTACAGCGCCAGCGCCGCGGCGCGGTTTTGCGCCACGCCGCCGCGACCGCTCTTGAGCATGTGCGCGTAGTTGTACATGCCCCAGTCCAGTCCGCGATCGGCGGCCAGCCGGAACCAGTACGCCGCCACGGTATCGTCCGGCGCGACGCCCCAGCCGTTTTCGTAGCAGCGGCCGATCATGTTGATGGCCATCACGTGATCGGCGTTGGCGGCGCGCTTGAACCAGGCCAATCCTTCGGCCTGGTCCTGGGGCACCCCCACGCCATCGAGCAGCATCTGGCCGAAAATGGTCTGGGCCTCGACCAGGCCCATTTCGGCCGCCGCGCGGATCCAGGCGGCGTACTGCGGCGCCGGCCCGGCGCGCAGGCCGGCAAGCGCTTCAGGGGTGGTCGCGGCCACCTCGGCAGGGGTAAAGCTAGTCTTCATGCGGGCGTCCTTGCCTGGCGCCACAAGCGGGCCAGATTGCGCGCCAGCGCGTCGCCCACTTCCGTGGGCTCGCGCCGCACGCTACAGGAGGCCATGTCAACCGTGCGCAGGCCGGCGTAACCGCAAGGGTTGATGCCCAGGAACGGCGCCAGGTCCATCGCCACGTTCAGCGACACGCCGTGATAGGCGCGGCCGTTGCGGATCTTGATGCCCAGCGCGGCGATCTTGGCCAGATCGCCGCCCTCGGGATGCGCCACGTACACGCCCGGCGCGCCGGGCTTGCGGCACGCGCCGGGCAGGCCCATTTCATCGAGGGTGTCGATCACCGCCGATTCCAGCAGCGCCACGTACTCCTTCACGTACATGTCGACGCGGCGCAGGTCGAACAAGGCGTAGGCCATCACCTGGCCGGGGCCATGGTACGTGACCTGGCCGCCGCGGTCGCAATGGACGATGGGGATGGCGCCGGGGTTGAGCACGTGCTCGGGCAGGCCCGCCTGGCCCAGCGTGTAGACCGGGGCGTGCTCGCACAGCCAGATCTCATCGGGCGTTTCGGCCGACCGCTGGTCGGTGTACGCCTGCATGTCCCGCCACACGGACAGATAGTCCGCGGGCCGCGCGAGCCACTTGATCACAACCGCCGGCCCTACAGGACGATCGACACCATCGGGTGGCCGTGCAAGGCCTGGTACAGGCTGTCGAGCTGCTCGCGCGAGGTGGCGCGCACCGTGAAGGTCAGGCCCATGTAGTTGCCGCCCTTGCTGGGCCGCATCTCGACCGTGGCGGCATCGAAGCCCGGGTCGAAGCGCAGCACGACCTCGGTCAGCGTCTGCGCGAAGTCGGGATGGTGCTTGCCCATGACCTTGATGGGAAAGTCACTGGGGTACTCGATGAGGGATTCTTCGGGCGGAATATGCATGATGGATGGCCTGGGGCGTCAATCTGTCTATATGGGGGCAGGCATCGTGCAGGCAAGGCCCGCCGCCGGCGCGGGGGGCCGCCGGGGCCGCCCCGCGTGGCCGTTCTAGAGCGCGGCGATGCGGGCATCATAACCCGCGCGCAATTGCGCAAAAACGGGGCCAGGCTTGCCCGAACCCACCGGCCGGCCGTCCAGCGACACGATAGCCAGCACTTCCTTGGTGGCCGAAGACAGCATCAGTTCATCGGCCTGGGCGACCTCGTCCTGGGTGATGCGGCGCGCCTCGAACGGGATACCGGCTTCGGCGGCCAGCTCGCCCATCAGGCCGTAGCGGATGCCTTCCAGGATCAGGTTGTTCTTGGGCGGGGCCAACAGCTTGCCGCCGGAGACCACCCAGATGTTGGTGGACGACCCCTCCGTGAGGAAACCGTCGCGGAACTGCAGCACCTCGTCGACGTGGGCGTCGACCGCCTGCTGCTTGGCCAGCACGTTGCCAAGCAGCGACACCGACTTGATCTCGCAGTGCAGCCAGCGCTCGTCGGGGATGGTGATGGCGGACAGCCCCTGCGCGCGGGCCGCGGCCGACGGCGGCGCCCAGGCCGAGACCATGCCGAACACCGTCGGCTTGACCGGCTCGGCCGGGAACTGGTGGTCGCGCTTGGCCACGCCGCGCGTGACCTGCAGGTAGACGATGCAGGTCTCCAGGTTCGAGCGCGCCAGCAACTGCTCGATCAGGTCGATCCAGCCCGCGCGGTCGAACGGCTGGGCGATGCGCAGGGCCGCCAGGCTGCGGTCCAGGCGGTCCAGGTGCTCGGCCATGCGGAACGCATTGCCGCGGTAGACGGGCACCACTTCGTAGATGCCGTCGCCGAAAATGAAGCCGCGATCGAGCACGGAGACCTTGGCCTCGTCGATACGCACAAACTCGCCATTGAGAAACACCTGGCTTTCGCCCGGCACGCCCGGAATCATGAGCCGCTCCTGAGAATCAAATGGATAGGGACGGGCCACCCGGCCCGCCCCTTCTAGGTAAAGCTTACACCCGCGACCGCGCCCGCGGCGCGTCCGCTTACTGGAACCAGCGCTTGACGGTGTCGACCATGCGACCGAAGAAGCCTGCGCGTTCGACGGCGTCCTGCACCACCAGCGGCTCGGTGCGCAGCACCTTGCCGTCCAGCGTGAACTGCAGCGTGCCGACCTGCTGGCCCTTGGTCAGCGGCGCGATCAGGGGATCGGTGCGCTGCGCCACGGGCTTGAGGTCGCCGGCCTTGCCGCGCGGGACCGCGATCGAGACCGGGTTGGGCGGGCCGAGCTTGACGTTCTCGGCCGTGCCTTCCCAAACGCGGGCGTCAATGCCGGG
Source organism: Achromobacter sp. CF-sbj1-Ac2-l (assembly GCF_052698165.1). Lineage (NCBI taxonomy): Bacteria > Pseudomonadati > Pseudomonadota > Betaproteobacteria > Burkholderiales > Alcaligenaceae > Achromobacter > Achromobacter sp. CF-sbj1-Ac2-l. Next base: position 6,065,654 of record NZ_CP199855.1, read on the forward strand.
CTGGCTCTTGTCGAACAGCTTGACCGTGTCGAAGTTCTGGAAGCTCCAGTTCAGCAGCTTCAGGCTTTCCTCGGCGCGCGTGGCTTCGCTGTCGGTGCCCACCACCACCACCAGGATGCGGCGGTCGCCGCGCACCGCGGTCGACACCAGGCAGTAGCCGGCCGAATCGGTGTGGCCGGTCTTCATGCCGTCGACCGACGGGTCGGCCCACAGCAGGCGGTTGCGGTTGGGCTGGGTGATCTTGTTGTAGGTGAAGCTCTTCTGCTTGTAGTAGTGGAAGAACTGCGGATGATCGGTGATCAGGTGCGCCGACAACGTGGCCAGGTCGCGCGTGGACGTCATGTGCTGCGGATCGGGCAGCCCGGTGGCGTTCATGAAGTGGGTGTTGCGCATGCCCAGGCGCTCGGCCTCCTGGTTCATGAGCGTGGCGAACGCGGCTTCGCTGCCGCCGACCGCTTCGGCCAGCGCCACCGAGGCGTCGTTGCCCGATTGCACGATCATGCCCTGGTTCAGCTCATCGACAGTGACCGGCTTGCGCGGCTCGATGAACATGCGCGAACCGCCGGTGCGCCAGGCGTGCTCGGACACGGGCACGGTCTGCTCCAGCGTCAGGCGCTTTTCCTCGAGCGCGTTGAACACGACGTAGGCCGTCATGATCTTGGTGAGCGAGGCCGGCTCGACCTTCATGTCGGGGTTCGACGCCGCCAGGGTCTGGCCGCTGTTCACGTCGATCACGATCCAGGCCTTGGCCGCGATGGTGGGCGCGGGCACCGCCGACACGTCGCCCACCGGCACCACGCCCGTCGCCGTCGGCGCGGGGGCCGTGGCGCCCGCGGCCGCCGGCGTCGCGGCGGGCGCCTGCTGGGCCCACGCCGGCAGCGACGTCGCGAGCATCGCCGACAACACCGCGCCGGCCAGGGCACGACGCGCAAAGACAACGGGGGAAGGGGTGGAGTGAGACAAATTCTTCATCGGCAACGTGGGTCCAGGAAAGACGCCCGCCGGCGCGGGGCAAGTGGCTGACAATTATAGGCAGTCGATGAGACCCGTCCGGCCCGGGATGGGTTCCTTGGCCATTTAAAACATGCAACTTGATGCAACGCGCCGCCTTGCGCGGCGCGCCGTTCAATCGAGTTTGACCTTCAAGTGGGCCTGCACGAGTTGGCGCAACACGAGCAGCTTGCCGTGGAAAAAGTGCGAGGCGCCAGGAATCACCACCACGGGGATCGAACGCGGGCGGGCCCAGTCCATGGCTTCCGACAGGGGCACGACCTCGTCCTCTTCGCCATGCACCATCAGCGTGTCGCCAGGCACCTGGACCTCGTGCGACTGGAAGCGGTTGACGGCGGGGCCCATCAGCATCAGCGCGCTCGGCAGCACGGCATCGCCCTGCTCGACCAGCGCGGCGTAGGTCTGCGCGGCCACGGCCGTGCCGAACGAAAAGCCGGCCAGCACCCAGGGCGCCTGCGCCAGCTCCGGGTGCAGCTCGCGCATCTGCGCCACGACGGCCAGCATGTCCTGCGTTTCGCCAACGGACTTGTCGAACGCGCCTTCCGACAGACCGACGCCGCGGAAATTGGGCCGCACCGCCACCAGGCCGTGCTGGACACAGGCGCGCGACAGCGTGGTCACCACCTTGTTCTCGCGCGCCCCGCCCTGCAGCGGATGCGGATGCAGCACCAGGGCCCAGCCCCGCGGCGGGCCGTCGGGCCAGTCCACCGCGCAGTCGATGCGGCCGGCGGCGCCGGCGAAGGCGTGGGTTTGAGTGCTTGCGGGCATAGGAGAAACTCGTGCTGCGTGGAAAAGAAGGATGTTAACCGGCGGGTCGGGCTGCGGCCTTCGGTTGCGCGGCCAGCCATTGCGCCAGTTGATCGGCGGCGTCGTCGGTGGCCTGGCGCAAGGCGGCCACGCCGCCCGCGGCATCCTGCGTGGGCGCGGGCGCCTGCGTCGCGATACGCAACTGGCCGACCACGGCGCGGCCGTTCAACAGCACCGCCTGCAGCAGCACACGGCCCTCGCTGGCCGATCCATCGGGCGTGAAGACCTGTTCGAACTGCGACAGATAGACCTGTACCTGCGGCGTCTGGCCGTTGGCGCGCTCGGCCAGCACCGGTCCCTGGCGCGACAGGCGCTCGATCAGGCGCTGGCGCACCAGGTCCGACGGCGACGACGCCCAGCGATAGGTGGCGTAGGCCTGCGGCGCGGCGCTGTCGCCGACTCGCCAGATCACGCCGGTGCTGGACAGCGCCGGCACGGCCGAGAACACCAACGCGATGGGATCGCGCGCCGGCAGTTGGGGCGCCGGGCGGGCGTCCAGGCCCAGATCGAATAGGGCTGGCGGCGCGCCGACGCGGCCCACGCCGCAACCGGCCAGCGCCAGGGTCAGGATCAGAATCGCGCTACGCATCTTCATTTCGGCTGTCTCCCAAAACCGGCGAAGCCGGCCTCGCCCGGCCCGGGCGCCGCCGGCGCCGGTCCGAACAATAACGATTGCGGCGTGTTGTCCACGCGGCGCAAGGTGAAGGTGGCGCTGCGCGCGGCCTCGGTGACACTGGCCGCCATGCCGGTGATGGCCGGCAGCGTCTCGTTGTCCAGGCGCGAGGCGGCATAAGCGATGTCGCTGAGACTGCGCGTCGCCATGGCCAGCGCGCCGTCGGGCGCGTTCAGGCGCGCCAGCGACTGCCGCGCCTGTTGCGCCAGGTCCGCCACTTCGCGCGCGGCGCGGTCGGCCTGGCGCGAGGTGCTGCCCAGCGAATCGACCAGCGGGCCCAGCTTGGCCAGGGCCGGCGCGAGGTCGCGGCTGGCCTCTTTCAGAGACTGGGTGATGTCGGTGGCGTTCTGCAGACTGGCCGTCAGCGCCTGCACATTCTGTTCGCTCAACAGACGGCGCAGTTGTTCGGTGGCGTCTTCGACATTGGAAATGAGCCGTCCGCCGCGCTGCTCGATGCGATCCAGGAAGCCCGGGCGCAGCGGAATCGCCGCCGGGTTGGCTTCGGTCGACGCCAGGCTCTTGAACGAGCTGCCGTCGTCGCGCAGCTCGACGTTGGCCATGCCGGTCACGCCCTGCACGCCCAGCTCGGCCCAGGTCGATTCGGTGATCGGCGTGTTCGGCGCCACGCCGATGCGGATACGCACCTGGCCGGGCTTGTCGGGGTTGAGCGCGAGCGACTGCACCTTGCCCACCGGCACCCCTTGATAGCGCACGGTCGACTGCGGATTGAGCCCGCTGACGGCCGTGGCAGAGATGATTTCATAGGTTTGCAGTTTGGTCCGGTCGCGGCCGATCCAGACGGCCACCAGCGCAGCGGCGGCCAGCAGGACCAGCGTGAAGATGCCGGCCATGAGCGCGTGACTACGGTTTTCCATGATGCGTTCCCTTCGGCGCCATGTCCCCGAGCGCGCGCAAGCCACGCTCGCCCAGGAAGAATGTGTGTATGAACGGGTGGTCGACCTTCAGCACTTCCGGCACCGTGTCGCATACGATCACCCGCTTGTCCGCCAGCACGGCGACACGGGTGGCCAGCGCGAGCAGCGTGTCCAGGTCGTGCGTCACCATGACGACGGTAAAGCCCAACTGCCGGTGCAGGCTGCGCACCAGGTCCACGAATTCGTCCGAACGCAGCGGATCCAGGCCCGCCGTGGGTTCGTCCAGGAACACCAGTTCCGGGTCCAGCGACAGCGCGCGCGCCAGGGCCACGCGCTTGACCATGCCGCCGGACAGGTCGGACGGCCGCTTGCCGGCATCCTGCGCCGACAGGCCGACCATCGCCAGGCGGCACATCACCACATCGTGCACCAGGTCCTCCGGCACCGTGCGCAGCTCGCGCAGCGGCAGCGCGACATTGTCGAACACCGACAGCGCCGAGAACAGCGCGCCTGCCTGGAACAGCATGCCCCACCGGTACGACAGGCGCCGGCGCTCGCTCGGCGTCAGTTCCGACAGGGTATTGCCCAGCACCCGGATGGTGCCGGCCGCCGGCCGGTCAAGCCCGATGATCTGCCGCAGCAGCACGGTCTTTCCCGTTCCCGACCCACCCACCAGCACCAGGATCTCGCCGGGGAAGACGGTGAGGTCCAGATTGTCGTGCACCACATGGTCGCCGAAAGCGGTGCGCAACCCGCGCACGGTAATGACCGGGGCGACCGTGACGTGCTCTTCGGTGAACAGGCGTTGTTGCTCGGCGCCGGCCATCAGATGCCCACCGAACTGAAAATGACCGCGTACAGCGCATCCAGCAGGATCACCCCGGTGATCGAGGTGACCACCGAGGTGGTGGTGCCGCGCCCCAGGCTTTCCGTATTGGGCTGAATGCGCAGGCCGAAATGGCAGGCGATCAGCGCGATCAGGATGCCGAAGGTCACGCCCTTCAGGATGCCGATCCAGTAATTGGTCAGGGAAATGGCATCGGGCAGCGACTGCAGGAACCATTGCGCCGAGACCCCCAACTGCACCTGCGCCGCCAGCATCCCGCCCAGGATCGCCATGGCGTCGGTCCACAGCACCAGCAGCGGCATGGTCACGGCCAGCGCCACCACGCGCGGCAGGATCAGCCGCTGACCATGCGAAATGCCCATCACCAGCATCGCGTCCAGCTCCTGCGTGACCCGCATGACCCCGATCTGCGCGGTGATGGCCGAACCGGAACGGCCCGCCACCAGGATGGCCGCCAGCACCGGCCCCAGCTCGCGCACGATCGACACGCCCAGCAGCCGCACGATGAAGCGGTCGGCGCCGATCATCTGCAATTGCTGGGCCGACAGGTATGACAGCACCACGCCGATCAGAAAGCCCACCAGCGCGGTGATCCCCAGCGCCTGCGCCCCCGTGCGGTAGACCTGGGCCGAGATCTCGCGCCATGGGCCGCGCGACGGGCGCCGCAGCATGCCGAACAGGTCCAGGATGAGCTGCCCCAGCATGATCAGCAGCGCGCGGCCGTTCTCGGCCGCCTGCAGCACGGCATCGCCCACGGCGCGCAGCCAGCCCCACAAGGGCTCCGGACGCGGCGGCGCCTGCTTGCCGCCCTTGTTCGTCGCCAGGGCGGTGAACACATCCTGCTGGCCAGCCGACCAGCGCACCCGCTCGGGCAGCTTTTCGCCCCAGGCCTGCCAGATGAGCAGCGCGCCAATGGTGTCGAGCCGGGTGATGCCATGCAGGTCCCAGCGCGCACCCGCGCCGGCTGCCTTGGCCATGGCGGCGCGGCGGCGTTCGACCTCGCCAGGCTCGGCCAGCGCCAGCACGCTCCAGTCGCCGCCGACGTGGCACACACCCGCTTCCTGGCGGAAGGGCGCGGCGGCGGCGGACGCGGACGGGGCGGAATGCGGCATGAACGCTGGATCGCAATGCAAAATGTATCGCTCATCATATACGCTGCGGACGGCAGGGCGCGAACCGGGCCCGCGCGTGCCCTACAATCGGCGCCATGTCCGCTCAAGTCCGCCCCACCGACCTGCCCGCGCCCGACGATCTGGCCCGGCTGCTGGGTTCACGCCTGCCCGCTTTCCAAGATGTCGCCTGGACCGCCAGCACCGGCTCCACCAACGCCGACCTGCTGGCGCGCGCCCGCACCGGCAGTGGCGCTGGCAAGCCCTGGCTGCTGGGCACCCATCTGCAGGAAACAGGCCGCGGCCGCGCCGGCCGCCCCTGGCAGAACCGCGTGGGCGCGGCGCTGATGTTCTCGTGCGCCTTCGACGTGCACCTGCCGGCCGCGCAATTGCCGGCGCTATCGCCACTGGCCGGCCTGGCCGCGTGCGAGGCGCTGCGCGCCGTGGCAGGCCCTGCCGCCGAGGGCCTCTGCATGAAATGGCCCAACGACGTGCAATGGCACGACGCCAAACTGGCCGGGGTGCTGGTCGAGACCACCCGCAATCCGGGCGGACGCGAGACCGGCTACACCGTCGTCATCGGCATGGGTGTCAACCTGGTCGACGCCGGCGCGCTGTCGCAGGCGCTGGGCCGGCAGGTCGCCGACTGGACCTGTGTCACCGAGCACACGCCAGGCCATGCCGCCACCGCCGCGGACCTGGTCTGTGCGGCGGCGGCCGCCTGGCACGAGGCCGTGCGGACGCTGGAACGCGAAGGTTTCGCCGCCTTTTCCCAGCGCTTCGACCAGGTCGACGCGCTGGGCGGCCGTCCGGTCAACGTGCTGGACAAGGGCGAGGTGGTCCTCAGCGGCACCGCTTGCGGCGTCGACGGCCAGGGCCGCCTGCTGGTGCAAACGCCCCAGGGCGCCATGCCGATCTCGGTCGGTGAAATCTCGATTCGACGCCAAGCATGATCATCCTCATCGACTCCGGCAACAGCCGCCTCAAAGTCGGCTGGCTGGACCCCAGCAGCCCGGACATGCCGCGCGAGCCGGCCGCCGTCGCCTTCGATGGCCTGGACCTGGACGCCCTGGACCGCTGGCTCGCCGCCCTGCCGCAACGGCCGTCGCGTGCGCTGGGCGTGAACGTGGCCGGCGCCGAGCGCGGCGCCGCCATCGCGGCCATCCTGCAGCGCCATGGCTGCGCGGTGACCTGGGCCTCCTCGCAGGCCACCACCCTGGGGCTGGTCAACCGCTACAAGACGCCCTCGCAACTGGGCGCGGACCGCTGGGCCTCGCTGCTGGGCGTGCTGTCGCGCCTGCCCGGCGCCCATCCGCCCTTCCTGCTGGCCAGCTTCGGCACCGCCACCACCATCGATACCGTGGGGCCGGACAACGTCTTCGCTGGCGGCCTGATCCTGCCCGGCCCGGCCATGATGCGCAACGCGCTGGCGCACGGCACCGCCAACCTGCCGATCGCGGAAGGCCAGGTAGTGCCCTACCCCACCGACACGCATGAAGCCATCGCCTCCGGCATCGCCGCGGCGCAGGCCGGCGCGGTGGTGCGCCAGTGGCTCGCCGGCCGCCAGCGCTACGGGCAGACACCGCAGATCTTCGCCGCCGGCGGCGGCTGGCCCGAGGTGCACTCGGAAATCGAACGCCTGCTGGCCGATGCCGGCGGCGCGTTCGGCGCCGCGCCGGTGCCGATCTACCTGAACCACCCCGTTCTGGACGGACTGGCCGCCATCGCGCGCGCCAATCCGGCAGCGAACGCCTGACGAGGCCGCGGCATGCGAGTGCTCTTCATCCTGATCCTGTTGGCCAACCTGGGCGTCTACGCGCTCGGCCAGGGCTGGCTGGGCGTACGCCCGGAAGACGAGGGGCGCGATCCGCGCCGCTTCAGCCAGGAACTGAATCCGGGCGCGGTCACGCTGGTGCCGCGCAAGCCCGCCTGACGGCCTGAAAGACCGTCCCGCTCAGCGCAACCAGGGCGCCAGCGCGTCCATCGTCCGCGCCGTGGCGCCGGCGTGGCTGGCGAACCAGGCGCGCGCCGCGTCCCCGGCCGCCCGCCTGGCCGCAGGGTCGGCCACCAGCGCCAGCGCGGCCCGCACGGCCTGCTCCGGGTCCGGCTGGCGCTGCGCGGCGCCGGCCTCGATGGCATCGCTGGCCGCCTGCTGGAAATTGAATGTGTGCGGCCCGACGATCACCGGCACGCCCGCGGCGCAGGCCTCGATCAGGTTCTGGCCGCCCAGCGGGGCAAAGCTGCCCGCCACCACCGCCACGTCCGCGGCGGCGTAGTAGAAAGCCATTTCCCCCAGCGTGTCGCCCAACAGCACCGCCGTCTCCGGACCGGGCGCCTGCCCCGACGACCGCCGCACGTGGGCCAGGCCGGCCTGCGCCAGCAGCGCGGCGGCCTCGTCGAAACGCTGCGGATGGCGCGGAATCAACAGGAACAGCGGCCCGCCGGGCATGGCGGCATGGCGCTTGACCGCCTCGATGAACGGCGCATCCTCACCTTCGCGTGTGCTCGCCAGGGCGATCACCGGCCGGCCCAAACGGGCGCGCCAGGCCTGTCCCGCCTCGACCTGCGCCGCAGGCAAGGACAGATCGAACTTCAGATTGCCGGTCACGGTAGGGTGCGGCGCGCCGGCCTCGGCCAGCCGCCGGGCATCCGGCGCCGTCTGCGCCAGCACCCGATCCAGCCCCGCCAGCGCCTCGCGCATGACCCTGCCCAGGCGACCTGCCTGCCGCAGCGACGATTCCGAAAACCGCGCGCTCACCAGCGCCATCGGCAGCTCCGCGCGCCGCGCCGCGGCCAGCAGGTTGGGCCAGATCTCGCGCTCGATCAAAATGCCGCAGCGGGGCGCGGCGGCGGCCAGGAACCGCCGCGTGGCGCCCGGAAAATCGTAGGGCAGCCAGGCCTGGCGCAATTGCCCGCGGGCGATGGCGTCCGCGAACAGGCGCGCGCCCTCGGCCCGACCCGTGGCGGTGATATGGGTCAGCAGCACAGGCAGGCCGCGATCCAGCAGGGCCTGCAACAGCGGCTGCGCGGCGCGCGTCTCTCCCAGGCTGACGGCGTGGACCCAGACCGGCGCTTGCGTGGTTCCGGCGGCCGCGGTCGCGCCACCAGCCTCGGCCCGGCCCGACGCGGCCCGACCAAACCGCTCCGGCGAGAAGATCTGCCATTCACCGCCGGCGCGCTTGGCGCGGCGGGCCATCCATAGCCAGACCAGGGGGGCCAGCGCCCGCAGCCCCAGCGTGTAGACGGTGCGGTTCATCAGCGCGCGGCCAGCGCCTGCTCCACCGACGCCATGACCGCCTCGCGCGAGGGCGAGGCGCCGCGATCGCCGAGACTGGCCGTGTAATTCGAGCCGACCAGGGGCGTGCGCACGGGGGTGGACGCGCGATAGATGCCGATGGTGGGACGGCCGAGCGCCGCCGACAGATGGGTCAGGCCGCTGTCCAGCCCGACCATCAGGCGCGCGCCTGCCAGCAGCCGCGCCACCGACGTCAGGTCCATGCGCGGCATGACTTCGACGTCTTCCATGCCCGCGACAAGTAGCCGGGCACGCTCGGCTTCCTGGTCGTTGCCCGCCAGCAGCTTGAGCGCACAGCCGGCGTCACGCAGGCGCCGGAACACGGCGCGCCAATCGTCCTCGGGCCAGAGTTTGTCGTCACGGCTGGCCGACGGCATGATCACGGCGTAGCCGCGGTCGTGGTCCAGGTGATGCAGGCGAGGCAATTCGGTGGCATCCAACCCGCCGGCGGACACCTCGTGCACTGAATCGGCGGCGCCGTCGCGGCCCTGGGCCGCCTGCCGCGAAAACGCCTGCAGGCCGAAATCCGGCTGGCCGCCGTACTGGTAACCAAATGTCAATGACGCCAGTTTGCGCTGGCGAATCACCGCCGGCTGCCAGAATTCGACGCGGTGGCGCACGTTATAGAACAGCGATGCCAGGGGCTCGCGGGCCGATCGCCAATCCAGCCCATGCCGCACCCCCCGCGCCTGGCGCACCAGCCACGCGGACTTCAGCAGCGCCTGCATGTCCAGCACGATGTCGTATTGCTTGGACCGCAACCGCTCCCGCAGCGCCTTGCGCTCGGCGCGCACCTGGCCCGACCACCAGGCCTTGCGCCAGCGCCGGTGGGCCACCTTGATGACCTCCTTGACCGCGGGATGCCAGGCGGGGATTTCGGCGAAAGCTTCTTCGGCGATCCAGTCGATCTCGGCGTCCGGCACGTGGCGGGCGATGTCGGAAATGGCGGGCAGCATGTGCACCAGATCGCCTAATGAGGACGTACGGACAATGAGAATGCGAGTTGGCATCGATTGGAAATGGCGGATTATGCGCTCGTGCCCCCGTCCGGTCTTCAAGTATTATTACGCTCTATTCCGGGAGGGGCTGTCGAATTATCCCGGCAATTTACAACAAAACAACCTCTTCTCCCGATGACCGCTGATCCAGTTACCGACCGCAAGGTCCGTTTCGCCCTGGTAGGGTGTGGGCGCATTTCCAAGAACCATATCGGTGCGATTGCGCAGCACAGCGACCGCGCCGAGCTCGTGGATGTCTGTGACACCAATCCCGCGGCCCTCAAAGCCGCCGCGGAAGCTACCGGCGCCCGTCCATTTTCGTCCCTGACAGAAATGCTGGCGCATACCACCGCCGATGCGGTCATCCTGGCCACCCCGTCAGGCCTGCACCCGTGGCAGGCGATCGAAGTGGCGCAGTCCGGCCGTCACGTCGTCAGTGAAAAACCCATGGCAACCCGCTGGGAAGATGGCAAGCGCATGGTCAAGGCATGCGATGAAGCTGGCGTGCGCCTCTTTGTCGTCAAGCAGAACCGCCGCAATGCCACGCTGCAACTGCTCAAGAAGGCCATCGAGAATGGCCGCTTCGGCCGTATCTATATGGTGACGGTCAACGTTTTCTGGACCCGCCCCCAAGACTATTACGATGCCGCCCGCTGGCGCGGCAAGTGGGAGTGGGATGGCGGCGCCTTCATGAACCAGGCAAGCCATTACGTCGACCTGCTCGATTGGCTGGTGGGTCCCGTTGAAAGCGTGTACGCCTACACCGCCACGCTGGCTCGCCGCATCGAAGCCGAAGACACCGGCGTGGCCGCGATCCGCTGGCGCCATGGCGCCATGGGCTCGATCAACGTCACCATGCTGACCTACCCGCAGAACCTGGAAGGCTCCATCACGATCCTGGGCGAAAAGGGCACCGTGCGGGTCGGCGGCGTGGCCGTCAACCGCATCGACGAGTGGAAGTTCGCCGACGAGCATCCCGACGACGCCAAGATCCGCGAAGCCAATTACGAGACCACCTCGGTCTACGGTTTTGGTCACCCGCTGTACTACGATAACGTCATCCGCGTGCTGCGCGGTGAATGCGAACCCGAAACCGACGGACGCGAAGGCCTGCAATCGCTCGCGCTGCTGACCGCCATCTACCGTTCCGCGCGCGATGGCCTGCGCGTGCCGCTACCGCTGGATTGAGCATCATGAGCATCCATTCCACCGCCATCGTTGACGACGGCGCACAGATCGGCGCCGGCACCCGCGTCTGGCACTGGGTCCACGTATCGGGCGGCGCCGTCATCGGCGACGCCTGTTCGCTGGGCCAGAACGTCTACGTCGGCAACCGCGTCAAGATCGGCAACCGCGTCAAGATCCAGAACAACGTCTCGGTCTACGACAACGTGACGCTCGAAGATGACGTGTTCTGCGGCCCCAGCATGGTGTTCACGAACGTGTACAACCCGCGCGCAGCCATCGAACGCAAGAACGAATACCGCGATACGGTCGTGCGCCAAGGCGCCACGCTGGGCGCAAACTGCACCATCGTGTGCGGCTCGACAGTCGGTCGCTACGCCTTTGTCGGCGCCGGCGCCGTGGTCAACCGCGACGTGCCCGATTTCGCCCTGGTGGTAGGCGTGCCCGCCCGCCAGATCGGCTGGATGAGCCGCCATGGCGAACAGCTGGACCTGCCGCTGACCGGCAGCGGGCAGACCACCTGCCCCGCAACCGGCGACCAATACGTACTCAAAGACGGCGTCTGCCAACTGGTGTGAGACAACATGCAATTCATTGACCTGAAGAAGCAGTACCAAGTCCTGCGCGACCCGATCAATGCACGTATCCAGGCCGTGCTGGATCATGGCCAGTACATCATGGGTCCCGAGGTCAAGGAGCTGGAAGCCGCGCTGTGCGCCTATACGGGCGCCAAGCACTGCATTACGGTCGCCTCCGGTACCGAAGCGCTGCTGATCGCGCTGATGGCCCTGGGCGTGAAGGCCGGCGACGAAGTCATCACCACCTCGTTCACGTTCGTGGCGACGGCGGAAGTCATCGTGCTGCTGGGCGCCGTGCCGGTGTTCGTGGATGTCGAGCCTGATACCTGCAACATCAAGGTTTCGGAAATCGAGGCCAAGATCACGCCTCGCACCAAGGCCATCATCCCGGTGTCGCTGTACGGCCAGTGCGGCGACATGGACGAGGTCAATGCCATCGCCGACAAGCACGGCATCACCGTCATCGAAGACGCCGCGCAGAGCTTCGGCGCCACCTACAAGGGCAAGAAGAGCTGCAACCTGTCCAAGATCGGCTGCACCAGCTTCTTCCCCAGCAAGCCCCTGGGCTGCTATGGCGACGGCGGTGCGCTGTTTACCAATGACGACGCCCTGGCGCAAGCCATGCGCGAGATCCGTGTGCACGGCCAATCGGCCCGCTACTACCACTCGCGCATCGGCGTGGGTGGCCGCATGGACACGCTGCAATGCGCCGTGGTGCTGGGCAAGCTGGAACGTTTCGAGTGGGAAGTGGAGCAGCGCATCAAGATCGGTGCTCGCTACCAGCAACTGGTGGCTGACCTGCCGGGCGGCGCGCGTACGATCACTGTGCGTCCGGATCGCGACAGCGTCTGGGCCCAGTTCACCGTCATGGTGCCCAACCGCGAAGCCGTGATCGCGCACCTGAAGGAAGCCGGCATTCCAACGGCCGTGCACTACCCCAGGCCGATTCATGCTCAACCCGCCTATGCACAATTCTGTGCTGGCGAGAATGAAACGCCTGTTTCGGATCAGCTAGCAGCCCGCGTCATGAGTCTGCCGATGCATCCAGACCTCGATACCACGACGCAGGACACCATCATCGCCGCCTTGCGCGCCGCTCTTTCGCACTGATTTCATGACGAAGACCGTATTGACCGTCCTGGGCGCGCGTCCGCAGTTCATCAAGGCTAGCGTCATTTCGGCAGCGATTTCGCAAACGCCTCAGTTGAACGAAGTGGTCGTACACACCGGCCAGCACTTCGACACCAACATGTCGGATATTTTTTTTAGGGATCTGGGCATGGAGAAGCCTGCCCATTCCCTGAACATCCATGGCGGCAGCCATGGCGACATGACCGGACGCATGCTGGTTGCGCTTGAACGCACCATGCAGCAGGTGCGGCCTGACCTGGTGATGGTCTACGGTGATACCAACTCGACCCTCGCCGGCGCGCTGGCGGCTGTAAAACAGCATATCCCGGTTGCCCATGTGGAAGCCGGCCTCCGTTCGTTCAACTTGCGCATGCCCGAAGAGGTCAATCGGATCCTGACCGATCGCGTCTCGCGCTGGCTGTTCACTCCCACCGAAGCCGCTACCGCCCACTTGCTCAGCGAAGGCACGAACAGCGCCAATATTTTCGAAGTCGGAGACGTCATGCTGGACGTGGCTTTGCATCATGGTTCCCGCGTCGACGACCAGAACGGCCTCATGCAAAAACTGGGGTTGAAAGCCCGTAGCTTTATACTCACCACGATCCACCGAGCCGAAACGGACGATCCTCAGCGACTTGCTGCCATCCTCCGAGCGCTAACGGCGGCATCCAAGGACATTCCAATCGTTTGGCCGCTGCATCCTCGAACCCGTAATCTCCTGGACCAGGCTGGATTGCTGTCGACGGTCGCCGGCACAGTTAAGCTGACGGACCCAATTGGCTATATCGATATGGTCCAACTGGAGAAATACGCTCGGCTAATCATCACGGATTCGGGTGGCGTCCAGAAGGAAGCGTTCTTCCACCGCGTGCCCTGTATTACCTTGCGCGATGAGACGGAATGGGTGGAACTGGTGGAAGCCGGCTGGAACCATCTCATCCCCCCAGCATCCGCGCATGAAATTACGACCGCGATCGCTCGCGCCCTGAGCTCCACACCGCGGGAGATCCAGCCCTACGGCTCGGGTAACGCAGCTCAGCGAATAGTGGAAACCTTGAGCGCCTAGCCCTTTCGGGGTCGTGGCCACCCTATTGGGAATTTTTAGAAAGACCGGCAGCCAGTCGCCCCGGCTTGCTGGCCTCATCCGCTTCATGACACGCATTGCTCAACTCACGACGGCGCATCCTCGCTACGACATCCGTATCTATCACAAGGAAAGCCGCGCGCTTGCCAGACACGGCTATGACGTTCATTTGGTTGTGGCGGACGGCAAGGGCCCAGAAACCCGAGACGGCGTGCACTTTCACGATATAGGAACAGTAGCGGGGCGGGCGCGGAGAATGCTGGTGCAACCGCTGCGCCTGCTCCGTGTCGCCCTCGGCTTAAAGGCGGACATTTATCATTTTCACGACCCAGAACTCCTTCCCGTTGGTCTGCTTCTCCACTGGATAGGACGGACGGTAGTCTACGATGCTCACGAAGATGTCCCGCGCCAGATCATGGCCAAGCCCTGGATTCCTTTTCCGTTGCGCCGCATGGTATCCGTGGCGTTCGAGAAGCTCGAGAATTTCGCGGCTAAGCGCATGGATGCCGTGATTTGCGCCACGCCACACATTACTGCGCGCTTCCTTGACCTCAACAACGGATCGTTCAACGTCAACAATTATCCTTTTCGTGATGAGTTGGCGCCGGCCGTCGCTGGCCCAACTGCCGCAAAGGCCGGCGCGCGCCGAAACATTTGCTATGTCGGCAGCATTACACGTACACGCGGCGCAGTGGAAATGGTTGCCGCGATGGAATTCACCGATGCCCGCCTGATCCTGGCGGGTATCATGGCAGATGCCCAACTCGAAACAGAGTTGAAATCCATGCCGGGCTGGGCAAAGGTCGACTATCGTGGCGTAGTGGATCGCGATGGGGTGCGCAACATTCTGGCCCAAAGTCAGATCGGCCTCGTGGTGCTGTATCCCACGCCCAACCACCTTGCCTCCATGCCAACGAAGATGTTCGAGTACATGTCGTCGGGAGTGCCTGTGCTGGCTTCCAATTTCCCGCTGTGGCGTTCCATTCTGGACAAGGCTCGCTGTGGCATGTGCGTCGACTACGACGACCCCCGCAAAATCGCAACAACGATAAACGACATGCTTTCCGATGCTGACAGCTTGGCCAGAATGGCCGCCAATGGCAGACAGGCAGTCCTGGACGACTACAACTGGGAAGCCGAGGAAACAAGCCTCATAACCGCTTACGATCATTTGGCCTTACGGGCCAGCAAAACCTCCTAAAATCGACACCGCCTTCCCCAGGTCTCTTGCCGCCATGCCCATACTCGACTACCGGATTTGTACACGCTGCGTCATGGACACGTCCGATCCGAATATCACGTTCGATCACCAGGGCGTCTGCTCCTACTGCAATACGTTCGACAATGTAACGTCCCAGCAATGGTTCCCAAACGCGGAAGGGGCACGGAGATTGCGGCAGCGCGTTGATGCCATTCGAAACGAGCGCGCCAAACACGAGTACGACTGCATTCTCGGGCTCAGTGGAGGCATCGATAGTTCGTATCTGGCGCTGCGCGTCCAGGAATTGGGGCTGCGCCCTCTCGTGGTTCATGTCGACGCCGGTTGGAATAGCGAACTCGCCGTTCACAATATCGAGCGCATCGTCAAACATTGCAATTATGATTTACATACCCACGTCATCGACTGGGAAGTCATGCGTGACCTGCAGGCTGCCTATCTAAAAGCCGGGGTTGCGAATCAGGACGTGCCGCAAGACCACGCATTTTTTGGCGCCCTTTATCATTTTGCGGTTAAAAACGACATCCGCTATGTGATCAGCGGCGGCAATATCGCCACAGAATCGGTGCTCCCGGTTGCTTGGGGGCACAATGCGATGGATGCGATCAACCTCAAAGCGATCCATCGCAAACATGGCACGAAGTCGCTGAAGAGTTTTCCGATTATCAACTTCATGCAGTATTATTTTTACTATCCATTCATAAAGAAAATGGATGTGCTGCGCCCGCTCAACTTCATGCCCTACAGTAAGTCAGCAGCGCTCGAATACCTGCAGGACACTGTCGGATATCGAGATTACGGCCGTAAACACGGCGAATCAGTGTTTACCC
Source organism: Achromobacter sp. CF-sbj1-Ac2-l (assembly GCF_052698165.1). Classification (NCBI taxonomy): domain Bacteria; kingdom Pseudomonadati; phylum Pseudomonadota; class Betaproteobacteria; order Burkholderiales; family Alcaligenaceae; genus Achromobacter; species Achromobacter sp. CF-sbj1-Ac2-l. Next base: position 6,081,296 of record NZ_CP199855.1, read on the forward strand.
GTTTTTTCCAGAATCATTATCTTCCCTACAAATTCGGTTATGACAAGCGGCGCGCCCACTTGGCCAGCCGCATCCTGTCTGGAGAGTTGGACCGCGCGGCCGCGCTGGCAGCGCTGGAAGAGCCTTTGTACGATCCGGAAGAATTACGCCAGGACAAAGCATACATCGCAAAAAAGCTGGGCTTTTCCGCCGATGAATTCGAAGCGCTTATGCAACCGCCTGGCCATCATTATTCCGAGTACGCCAATCAGGATCGCCTGTATCAGGCGATCCGCTCGGGAAAACAGTTTCTGTCGACTCTGCTTGGGCGCAGAATAAAGAGCTACGGTTGAACCGCTCCATCCCTTCTCTTTGGAAAACTCCATGATTTCCGTCGTCGACTATGGCTTAGGCAATCTGGGCTCGATCTTGAATATGTTCCGCAAGATCAATGTTCCGGCACAATTGGTCACGACCCCAGAAGAGATTCTTGTGGCCGACAAGATCCTCCTGCCAGGCGTAGGAGCATTTGATGTGGCCATGCAGGAGCTCGCGCGACGCGAACTTATCGAACCTCTAAAACACCAAGCTCTGCAGGCGCGCATTCCCATCCTGGGGATCTGCCTCGGGATGCAACTGCTGGGCAACGGTAGCGAGGAGGGGAAACTTCCTGGCCTGGGTTTTATCGATGCCCGCAGCCATTTGTTCCGCTTTCCAGTGGCCAGACATCTGAAAGTGCCTCATATGGGCTGGAATTTCATTTATCCGGAACAAGACAGTCCAATCCTGGCTGGCTTGACCGAACAGCAATCGAGATTCTATTTCGTGCACAGCTACCACGTAGTGTGCGCCGATCCTCAGGATAACTTGGCCATGACAGATTATGGCGGCAAATTTACCAGCATGGTCCAACGAGGCAATGTCATTGGCGCGCAATTTCATCCGGAGAAGAGCCACCGCTTCGGAATGCAGTTACTTCGAAACTTCGCCGGGATGTAAGTCATGCTTCGCACTCGTGTCATTCCGTGCTTATTGCTGAAGAACGGGGGATTGGTAAAGACAAAGAAATTCAAGAATCCGGTCTATATCGGCGACCCGATTAATGCCGTTCGCATCTTCAACGAAAAGGAAGTTGACGAACTGGTCTTCCTGGATATTGCCTGCACCCTCGGCAAACGCGAGCCCGACTACGACCTGCTCCAGGACATTGCAAGCGAGGCCTTCATGCCATTTGCCTACGGCGGCGGCATCACTCGCGCGGATCAGGCCCAAAGGCTGTTCAAGCTGGGAGTGGAAAAGGTCATAATCAACTCCCATGCAGCGGTCGAGCCGGAGTTGCTCAGCCGCATTGCGGACAGCGCGGGCAGTCAAAGCGTCGTGGCTTCTATCGACGTAAAGCGCAATTTGTTCGGGAAATACACGGTCTGGACTCAGGCCGGCACTGTCGGCACCGCCAACGACCCCGTCCAGTACGCACAGCGCATGGAAGCGGCGGGCGCGGGTGAAATTCTGTTGACTTCGATCGACCGGGACGGCTGCATGGGAGGCTACGACCTCGCGCTCATCAAAGCGGTGAGCGAGGCTGTCTCGATCCCCGTGGTCGCCAGCGGCGGCGCCGCGGTCCCGAACGACTTTCTGGAAGCTCGCAAAGCAGGGGCGTCGGCTGCGAGCGCCGGCAGCATGTTTGTATTTCATGGCAAACACCGTGCGGTTCTCATCACCTACCCTCCTTATTCACAGCTCGAAACCTTGTTCGCAGAACGCTGACATTATCCCCCCCGCCCATGAGCCTGCTCAACCTCCACTTGTTCGGCATCGATTTCAAGTTTGAGTCCCGCACCTACAAAGAAACCGATTCCCTGCTGGACGCCGGCTTAGTGGACCAGGTGGAAATTGTCGCGTTCGGCGACCCCGGTCTTCCTGAGCGAGAGACTCTCGGCCGACCGGATCGTAAATTATGGCGTGTGCCGATTCGTAGTCGACGGGTACTTCCCAAGAATTTCCTGGCGCAGGCCGTCAAATACGTGGAATGGAGCTGGCGCATTATTCGGGAATACCGTCGCACGAAAGTCGCGGTCATCCATTGCCACAGTATGCTGCCGTTGCTTCTGGCATGCCTGTTGAAATCCATGACCGGCGCTCGTCTCGTCTACGATGCCCACGAACTGGAAACAGAAAAATACGGCCTGCATGGCAGACGCCAACGTATCGCCCGCTGGTTGGAAAAAACATTAATCAAGCATTGTGACGCTGTGCTGGTCGTGAGCCCCTCCATTGAGCGCTGGTATCGCCAGAGGTATCCCGATACGCCTGTCGTGCTCGTGCGAAATGTCCCGCTGGCGCCGCCCACGCTGACTCCCTATCCTTGGCGGGAAGAATTGGCCATCCCCGAAGATGCACTCCTGTTTATCTTCATTGGCGGCCTGACGCAAAGCCGTGGCATTCCGGCCATGCTCAAGGCATTCGATCGCGAAGAATGCAGGCATCATTTGTTATTCATGGGCGCAGGCGCTTTCGAATCCGATATCCGCAAAATTGAGCAGCGCGTTTCGAATATACATCTGCGCCCGCCGGTGCCGATGCGCGAAGTCTTGAATCGTGCGGCGGGTGCCGACGTGGGCATGTGCCTGATCGAAGAGACATGCCTCAGCTATCGCTATTCGTTACCAAACAAATTATTCGAAAGTCTCCAGGCGGGGCTGCCGGTAATTACCGCCGACCTGCCAGATCAAAAAGCGCTGCTCGAACAGGCTGAGGCCGGATGGACGTGTGCCGTCGAACCGCAAGCCATCGCCGCAATCGTCGACCAGTTATCGCAAAATTCTGTAGCGCGGTGCCGCGAAGGCGTAAAGGCTCTTCAGAGTACGTTGGACTGGTCCCACGAAGCCGAACGCCTAAAGGCGATCTACCGGCACTTGTTACCTTCCGGCTCGCAAGCAAAACACTAGCCGCGGATTCTATGCGCTTTCTTTCCGGCGAATTCTTCCAACGGGTTATCCGAGTATTCCTGGGAACCCTCGGCGCGCAGGCTATTACCATCGGCTCCATGCTGGTGCTGGTCCGCCTTTATAGCCCCGCAGAAATGGGGCATTTCAACGTATGGATCTCGTTCGTCACGATCGGAGTTGTGGTAGCCACCGGGCGTTACGAACTGGCAATGTTCGCGATCAAGTCGGAACACGAAGCGAGGGACCTCGTCAAGCTCATAGGCCACGTGGCATTCTGGTTCGCACTTGCGAGCGGTGGCGTGCTTTTCGTGCTGGACTGGATGTCCGATATGGCACCCGTCGCGGTGGTTTCGTTTCTCCCGGCGCTCGTGGTAGCGATTTTTTTCATGGCTTTGCAAAAGACATTCGGGAATGTCCTGGTGCTACATAGGCAATTCTCTCGACTCGGTCTCTCCCGTTTGGCCGCTGCCGCTAGTGTGGCGTTGCTGCAATTTGCTGGCGCCTGGGTGCTATCTGGAAGCGCCGGCCTGATCTATGGGCAGACTCTGGGCATTATGCTCGGAACGGCCTTGCTACTCATGCTCATCGACCGCCAATGGCTGGCAAGCTGCATGAAAGGCAAGCGGCGGGCAATGTGGCGGGCAGCCAGGCAGTACGCCCAATTTCCGAAGTTCTCCTTGCCTTCGGACCTTATCAATACTTTGGTCAGCCAACTACCACTGATCCTGATGAGTTCGCGATACGGCGCAGATGTTGTCGGATGGTACGGAATGACTACGCGCGCCATGGCCGCTCCCATCTCGCTGCTGTCGAACTCGGTTCTTGATGTTTTCAAAGAGCAGGCAGCACGTGATTATCGCGAAAAAGGCAACTGCCGCGACATTTATCGCAGAACATTCATTACCCTGGCCCTGATCGCTTTGCCCCCGTTTGCGGCGCTGTGGCTGTTCAGCGAAGTCCTTTTCGGCTTTGTATTCGGAGAGGCATGGAGACAATCAGGTGTCTATGCTCGGCTGCTGATACCCATGTTCTATATGGGCTTCATTGCGAGCCCACTCGGATATACGATTTATATCGCCCAGAAGCAGCACTACGACCTTGCGTGGCAAATTGGAGCGCTAATGGTGGCACTTGCCAGCTTCTTGCTGCCATCCACCCCGGAACGGTCGATTGGAATTTTCAGCATTTCCTATGCCGGCATGTATGCCATTTACCTGGCTATGTCGTACTACTTTTCTCGAAACCCAAAAGGTAGCGCCTCGACTAAATGAGGCCCTCGTCTTCCGACATACCAGGCGGCCAGTGCCACTAATGTGACGAAGAAAAGATCGATATTCACAAAAACTTGGAACATCGAAGTGACAGGCAGATCTTTTAAATGCAGCAACAGCCAGACATAACACCCGACCCCTAGAGGGTTACGGGCGCAATGAGTATACAATCCGCCTAGACCATATACCGCCATACCTACCAGCAAGGAGAAGGGCAAGAATACTCCAAGCGGCCCAAAATTTGCGTAAAGCTCCCCCCAATACGCAGTAGGCGCGCTACCAATACGCCCAGTTTTTTCTTCCATTCCCGGATGTACGATTTTCATGACCTCTCGGGACAAGGAATAAGGTTCAAAAGGAAAAATATTCCGTGGATTAGGCAACGATCTGCCATGGAGATAATCAACCTTGTTCGGAAATATCTCCATATAATAATAGAATGTCATTACCTCCGCACCAATCGCTCTCGAATAGATATCGGAAACAAGAATTCCGAGAGTCTTTGATGTGCGGGATGCCAGATCTTTTTTTGTATAATCCGGAACACCTACAAGATAAAAAGCAGCGCCGAGAAAAAGCATTCCGGCCAACAGCGCGCTCAACACTGCTTTTATGCTAACTCTACCCGCACCCTTCACGACAATCGCGGTCAAAACCAAACCAATCAATAACCACGCGCCCGGCGCCTTGGCAGTAGTCATTATCGCCGCAAAAAATGCAGGGATAAATATTGCAATGAAGACTGCGACTCTCTTCCAATCGAATTTCAGCAGAACCCGGGCGAACGCGGCCCAACAGCAAACCGAAAGAAAAGAGCTGTAGAATAATGAATACCACCAGAGCTTGCCGGGAAAATCGTAAAACATCTCACTTCGCGCGGCAAGCCGAGCCTCCAGGGCATTATCCTTGAAGGCCTCGAATATGGCGATTACGGGAGCTAGGTAAAGAACCCTGAGCAACACCAGAACGGAAATGACGGTTAAGGCGATAATCATGAGGAATTCGCCCCTTGACTCGGAAATATTCCGAAATCTCTCTCCCGCCGGCGGCCTCAACCAAGCGGGGAGCGCCCTCCGGGCCAGAGCGTAGCCCAGCACGACCATAATTATGGAATAGCTGGCGTAAATAAACATACGATCCAGCAGATGCCTGTCGACCATGCCGCGAAAATCGCCGCCCGCGTCCAGTTCATAATATGCCTGGGCGTACCCCAGAAAACCAAACATAAAAAGGGACACCAAGACCAGGGAAGGAGCAGACAGTTGCATTATGTCTATCCGCGCAACGTATCTCGCCAGCAAAAAAAATGCCATTGCAACCGAAATGAAACAAATCCAAAAAACTGTACCAGTCATCCCTGCGCCCCTATTGCCGGACCGATAATTATATTTTATATTTCAATCTTGTAGTAAAATACAATGGCGGTGTAAGCTAGAATTCAGCTCTCATCCCAGCAGATACCGCCATGAATTCTCCAGACCAAGTCGAAGCGATTAAGCAGCAATACGCTAGACGAATGGCTGACGCTCATAAGTCAGTCTATCTGCCCACAAATCCAGTTAATTTGAAGAGCATGCAGGAGCGTGAGCGCGCGATCGCCGCCACGCTCGTCAAAGAGTTACAGGTACCTCTCTCGGAGGCGCGGGTGCTCGAGGTGGGCTGCGGAAATGGTGACAATCTTTTGATGCTGATCCGATTGGGACTGGATCCCGCCAATCTGGTGGGAAGCGAACTTCTGCCCAAGCGTGTTGCATCTTCGCGTCACCGCCTCCCCGCGGCCACCATGATCCTTTCCGGCGATGCCTGTGAGTTGCCGTATCCTCCCGGGAGTTTTGACATCGTTTATCAATCAACGGTGTTCACTTCCTTGCTGGATCCGGACTTTCAACAGGAACTCGCGGCCAAGATGTGGTCTTGGACTCGGCCCGGAGGCGCAATACTTTGGTACGACTTCACTTACAATAACCCCCGCAATCCGGATGTAGTGGGCGTTCCACGAAAACGAGTTCGAGAACTATTCCCATTGGCGGATATTGTTTCTCGGCGCCTGACACTGGCGCCGCCCATTGCGCGTCGACTGCCAGCTTGGCTATATGACTGCGTGAATGTACTCCGGCCGTTGCGCACGCATTTACTTTGCTGGATAAGAAAACCTTTGTGAACCTGCTGCTCATCAATCATTACGCCGGCTCTCCTCATCATGGGATGGAATTTCGGCCGTTCCATCTGGCAGAGTCCTGGATAGCCAGGGGTCACAATGTCCGCATAGTCGCGAGTAGCTACTCGCATGTTCGCCAACGGCAACCCGTACTCACCGAGCGAACCCTGCTCGAGCGGGTGGGTACCGTCGAGTACCTTTGGCTGCGCAATAGGCCCTACCAGGGAAATGGCTTCGGGCGGCTGATCAACATGCTGCAGTTCACCTCCATGCTCGCGGCGCGCAGCAAAGAACTAGCGGCCTGGAAGCCGGACGTGGTTATTGCGTCCTCGACCTATCCGTACGATATCTGGCCGGCCGCCCGCATTGCCCGCCTGGCCAAGGCCAAGCTGGTGCATGAAGTGCATGACCTCTGGCCGCTGACCCCCGTCCAGTTGGGAGGACACGACCGATGGCACCCCATGATCTACTCCATGCAGCTTGCCGAAGACTACGCGTGCAAGCATGCGGACAAGGTCATTTCGATTTTGCCCGGCACTGAGAAGTACCTGCGCGGCCGTGGCCTGCAGCCTGGAAAATTCGCGCATGTGCCGAACGGGTTCAGCCCCGAACTGGAGAAACAGCCACTACCCGTCGAAGCCAACCGGCAACTGGAAGAATTCGCTTCCCGCTACAAAACGCTGTGCGCGTATGTGGGAGGACACGGTGTGGCAAACGCCCTGGACCATCTGATCGCCGCCGCGAGTGATCCGGCAGTAGCCGACATCGGTTTCGTACTGGTGGGCAACGGGCCATTGAAGCCGGCCCTCATCGCAACAGCAGCAAAGCTGAAATGCCGGAATGTCCTCTTCCTGGATCCTATCCCCAAGGCCTGCGTTTCCACGTTGCTGCAGCGCACGGATATGGCGTTCATCGGCCTGTCTCCCAGCCCACTCTATCTGTATGGCACAAGCCCCAACAAGCTGTTCGACTACATGCTGGCTGGCTTGCCTATCGTCCATTCGATCGACACGCCCGAGTACGACCTCGTAAAAACCGCGAACTGCGGCATATCAGTACCCGCAGCCGACTCCCACGCAATCGCAGTTGCGGTTTCACAGATCGCCGCCATGCCCAAAGAGGCCCGCATGCTGATCGGCCAACGCGGACAAGCCTATGTGCGAGCCAACCATACCTACCCTGTCCTGGCCGATCAATTCATCGAGAGTCTGACCAGCATATGAGCCCTGCACCCTTTATCCCCTTCGCTCTGCCAGATATCGGCGAGCCTGAAATTGATGCGGTCGTGCAGACGATGCGGTCGGGCTGGCTGACTACCGGCCCCAACGCCAAGGCATTCGAAGAGGAATTCAAGGACTACCTCGGCGGTGGCGAACTCCAGGCGATAGCCGTCAATTCCGCTACGGCAGGTCTGCATCTGGCCTTGGAAGCAATCGGAATAGGACCGGGCGACGAAGTCATCACCACCACCCATACGTTCACCGCCAGCGCGGAGGTGGCACGCTATCTCGGAGCCGAGCCCGTTCTTGTGGACATCGATCCGGCGACCCTGTGCATCAGTCCCGAGGCCATCGAACACGCCATCACTCCGCGCACCAAGGCTATCGTCCCCGTGCATTACGGCGGTTTGTCTTGCGACATGAGCGCTATTTTTTCGATTGCGCGCAAGAATGGGTTGAAGATCATTGAGGATGCAGCTCACTCCCTCCCCGCAACGTGGCAGGGCCAACGGATTGGCAGCCTGGAAAGCGACGCTACCGTCTACAGCTTCTATGCCACAAAAACCCTGGCCACGGGCGAAGGAGGCATGGTTGTCACGCGCGACCCGGCCATTGCGAAACGCTGCAAGGTAATGCGTTTGCACGGCATCGATCGGGATGCGTTCGACCGCTTCACTTCAAAAAAGCCAGCGTGGTTCTATGAGATCGTCGCGCCCGGCTTTAAATACAACATGCCGGACCTGAGCGCAGCCCTGGGCCGAGTACAGTTAAAGCGTGTGCAGCAAATGCGCGATAGACGCCATGCGATTGCGCAACGATTCGATGCGGCCCTGACTTCATTGCCTGTGATCCTGCCCCCGCGTCCCGGTGTTCCCGGTCCGCGCAATGCGCCAACCCCGCACCTGCCGAATGACGAACATGCGTGGCACCTATATGTAATCCGGCTGGACGATGACTGTGCAATCGACCGCGACAGTTTCATCGCCAACATGGCACAGGCCGGTATCGGATGCAGCGTTCACTACGTCCCACTGCATCTCCAACCGTATTGGCGTGACCGTTACCAATTGACGCCCGAAATGTTCCCTTCATCGCAGAAGGCTTACGAACGCATGGTCAGCCTCCCACTCTACTCCTGCATGACTGACGCCGATGCCGAGCGCGTCGCAACAACGGCCGCGCAATTGATCACGGCCCGATGAAGCGCCTCTTCGACTTGACCTGCGCCACGATCGGTTTGCTTGTATGCGCTCCCGTTTTCGCGCTCATTGCCCTGGCTGTCAAGCTGGACTCCCCCGGGCCCGTGTTCTTCAGGCAGGTCAGAGTGGGCCGGAACGGCCGTCCTTTCCGCATTCATAAATTTCGGAGCATGCATATTGCCGACAAGGGACAGCGGGAGATTACCGTCAACAACGATCCCCGGGTAACCCGCAGCGGAAAGCTGCTGCGAAAATGGAAGCTGGATGAACTGCCCCAATTGATTGACGTGTTGCGAGGCGCCATGAGCTTGGTAGGGCCTCGCCCGGAAGTTCCCCGGTATGTGGAGCTGTATCCGTCCGACATGCGGTCGCTGATACTGTCGGTCAGGCCAGGTATCACTGATCTGGCATCCATCCAATTCAGGGACGAAAATACGCTGCTGGACCAGGCTGGGGACCCGGAAGCCGTATACATACATCAGATATTGCCCGAAAAGCTGAGGTTGCAAGCTGAGTACGTCCGAGAGCGGTCGTTCTTTTATGATTTGCGTATTCTGTGGCAAACGGTGATCAAGGTCATCAAACACTGAAGCCGCCGCCCCCCATTTCCTATTACGTATCACCAGCCATGCCGACGTTACCCTATGCTCTGCGCAGCGTATTCGTGAGTTTGCCGAGACGCTACAAACAGACGCTGGCCGTTCTGATGGATGCCGGCATCCTGCTGGCGACATTTCAACTGGCGCTCTGGTTCCGATTTGAGTTTTTCTTTCTCGACCAGCATTACATGCTTTTGGCGATAAGCGCCTGCGTGGGGGGCGTGATAGCGATGGGCGCGCTGGGCCTCTATCTCCACGTACTTCGCTACATGAACGAGCGCGTGGTATTCGCCGTCGTCGGCGGGGTGATTGTCTCCGTGATGGTGGTGACGGCCGTAGCCACTTTTTTCCAATTGCCTACCGGTTTGTCCCGCGGCGTCCTGATCATCTATGCCCTGCTGGCGGTGGGCAGTTTGCTGGGAAGCCGCTCGCTGGCGCGGCGCGTACTCTTCCCGGGCGCCTACCACATGACGGACATGCGGATACCCGTCGTCATCTATGGCGCCGGAAGCGCGGGCTCTCAGCTCGCGGCCGCGTTGCGTGCGGGCACCCATTACCTGCCCGTTGCGCTAATCGACGATGACAACGCAAAACGCAAATTGATGATTGCGGGCCTGCGGGTTTACCCACCACAAGGACTACCCAAACTCATTGAGCGGCACGCCGTCCGCCAATTGCTGATTGCCATTCCTGCGGCTTCGCCGGCCCAGATACGCCGCATCGTCGAATTCACCGCCCCCTACCGCCTGCGTATTCGTCTGGTGCCAAGCCTGCGTGAATTCGTCGACAACCCCGAGGGACCGCGTCTTCGCGACCTTCAGATCGAAGACTTGCTGGGCCGCGATTCGGTTGCGCCGGTCCCTGCATTACTGGATAGCTGCGTTCGCGGAAAATCAGTCTTCGTCAGCGGCGCGGGCGGCTCGATCGGCTCGGAACTATGCCGCCAGATCCTCGCGCTTCAACCGAAACGACTGGTCTTGTTCGAAATGGCGGAACCTTCGCTCTACACGATCGAACATGAACTTCGGCAGCAAGCCAAAGGCACTCAGATCGAGATCGCGGCGGTCCTGGGATCGGTGAGAGACTATGACCATTGCGTCAGCCGGCTGCGCCAGTTCGAAGTCGAGACCGTCTACCATGCGGCAGCCTACAAGCATGTGCCGATCGTCGAAGAGAACATTATTGAAGGCATACGCACGAATACGTTCGGCACTCTCGCACTAGCCCGGGCGGCTGTTTCAGCCGGCATCCGGGACTTCGTACTGATCTCCACCGACAAGGCAGTGCGGCCGACAAATGTAATGGGCGCCTCCAAGCGGCTGGCTGAATTGGTGCTGCAGGCGTACGCGCAACTGCCGGAAAGCCCGCGATTCTCGATGGTCCGCTTCGGTAATGTGCTGGGAAGCTCTGGAAGCGTCGTGCCATTGTTCCATCGGCAGATCATCGCGGGCGGCCCCCTGACGCTGACTCATAACGAGATCACGCGCTACTTCATGACCATTCCGGAGGCCGCCCAACTCGTCCTGCAGGCTGGCGCCATGGGGGAGTCCGGATCGGTCTTCGTGCTGGATATGGGGGAACCGGTCAAGATCCGAGACCTCGCTGTCCGCATGATCCATATGTACGGACTCACCGTTCGTGATCAGGAGCATCCCGAAGGGGATATAGAGATCCTTGTTACGGGCTTGCGCGCGGGCGAAAAGCTCTACGAAGAACTGCTCATCGATGCGACGGCCGTCAAGACAATGCACCCGCGCATCATGCGAGCCAAAGAGCGCTCGCTCGACTACGATCCGCTCATGCGCCAACTTGCACAAATGGAACAGGCGCTGGTGTCCGGGGATATAGAGAGCGCTCTGGAGATACTCTGTACGCTGGTTCCCGAGTATACGCGTGGATGCCCCTAGGATGCTTCACGTCCTATGACGGAGAAAATGAGAATCCTATTCGTCGCGAATGCTCAGTCCGTGCACATGCACCGCTGGCTTTTAGCGTTGCGGGATAAGGGGCACGACGTCCATATCGCGTCGTTTGACGCAGCCGATATTCCCGGTATAACGGTGCATCGCCTACCCACCTACGGCCTGGGAAAGGCAGGATATTTCACCGCCATCCCCGCCCTTCGGCGGCTTGCAAAGCGTTTGCGTCCGCACGTCGCACATGCGCACTACCTGACCAGCTATGGCTTTGTCAGCGCGGCCGCGGGACTGCATCCACTCGTTCTAACCGCCATGGGTTCGGACGTCTTCGCCCCTCCCGGCCAAAGCCTGCTGCGCCACCTCGTCAAGTTTGCCGTCAACCGTGCCGATCACATCACTGTCCGGGCGGACCACATGGTCGAACCCGTACGCGCGCTCTGCAAACGTTCTGCGCCTATTTCCGTTATCCCTAATGGCATACGCGTAGAGCAATACCGATCTCAAGTCAGGCCTGTCATCGTCGGCACTCCTTCGATCATCAGCACCCGCGCCTTCACTCCTATCTACGATCACCCGACGTTGCTGCGAGCTCTGGGGAAGCTACGGGACAGGAACATTCCGTTTCAGGCCACCATGGCCGGCGATGGTCCGTTGCGCGCTTCGCTGCAAGCCCAGGCCGATGCGTTGGGCCTCACGACGATCTTTTTCACCGGCGCACTCTCAAGCCAGGACGTTGCGGCTCATTTAGGGCGCTCGGATATCTATGTCAGCAGTTCGCTGTCGGATGGCAATTCGGTCTCCCTGATGGAAGCGATGGCCAGCGGCTGCCTGCCCATCGTGTCCGATATCGCAGCCAATCGCGCGATCATCGAACATGGCAGAAACGGCATGCTGTTCATTCCTGGCGATAGCGATGGGCTGGCACAGCATCTGGAAAGTGCGATTCACGATTGGCGGGGCTACGGCGCGGCCCTGACCGCCAACGCCGCCTACGTACAAGACCATATGAATTTCGTACACTGCCTCGAAGGAACCCTGGACATCTATTCCCGCCTCGTTCATGAAAATCGCCTACGTCACGTTTGAGCGGCCGGAACCACGCAAGGGGTCCGGCAAGAAGATCTATGAACAGGCGCGGATCTGGCGTACGTATGGCCATGAGGTGCGCCATTTCGTTCTGGCGCCTCCTGGCGAAGGTCCTCCGGCCGAACACAGCGAGCACATCTTCGGCCGCCGCGTCGGCAAACCCATGATATCGGCGGTCTGGTACAGCCGCCAACTGCGCCATCATCTTGGCCGCTGGAATCCTGACCTGGTGTATGCGCGGGAAATGATCTGGTGGCCTGGCGCCGTGAACGCCCTGAGTGGCGCGCCACTCGTGCTGGAATTCAACTCCCTGGCTTTGAGCGAATACCGCAGGAACAGCCGGCTGAAGTATCTCCTACATCGCGCCACGCGCGGGTTTCTTCCCGGCGTGAGCAGCGGGCTGATCTCGGTAAGCCGGGAGATAGACGCTGAGTTGCCGTTTAGCGGCATACCCCGGACCGTAATTTCGAACGGGTACAACCTGGACGCCGTAACGCCTCGGGCAGTGCCGACCAATGCTCGGCCGCAGATCATTTTTGTCGGCAGCGCCGGCCAATATTGGAATGGCGAGGACAAGATACCTCGCCTCGCACGCTTCCTGCCCGAATGCGACTTCCATGTCGTGCAAGCGGACTTTCAGGCGCCTCAGTTGCCTAATCTCGTCGCCCATGGCGCCCTGTATGGCGAGGCACTGGCCCGGCTGTACCGCAACATGGACGTCGGCCTGGGCACGCTCGCGCTGCATCGCAAGCGGATGCAAGAGGCATCCCCGCTCAAGACGCGCGAATACCTTGCCTACGGGATTCCAGTTATCGGTGGGTATGAAGATACGGATCTCGACGGCGCGGATTGCTACCTTCGCATCGACAATACGGAGAACAACGTCGACACCGAGGTCTCCCGCATCCGGCGTTTCGTCCAGCAATGGAAAGGCCGCGCCCTGGATCGGGCCGAAATCGAAGCAAAGATATCCTCGCGAGTCAAGGAACTCGCCAGGCTGGCTTTTTTTGAGCAGGCCGCGCGCCGGCGCTAGGTTCGACGTCCCGCACGCACAGAACCATAGACGTCCAGAACCTTGGACAGGCAGCTATCGAAGTCCGCCTGTTCGACAACCTTATCGCGATTCATACGCCGTATCTCGTCAAATGTCTCGATACCGTCTATCGCTTCGCCCAGCTTGCGGGCCAGATCCTGCGGATCAGTCGGAGCAAATAGTTTTCCATTCTCGCCATTGACGATCCACGCGCGATTGGCCGGGATATCGCTCACCACCGGGTAACATCCACCGGCAAGCGCTTCCATCAGGGACACCGAATTGCCATCCGACAACGATGGGCTGACGTAGATATCGCAGGAGGCGTAGTACGCCGGCAATGCATCATGCGCGAGGGCGCCGACCAGAGTAACGCAATCTTCCAGCCCTTCCCGCTCTATGGCTGCCTCAATTTCAGGTCTGTCCGTACCGTCGCCTACCAGAATGAAATCGGCGCGCTTGCCCGAGCGTTTCAATATAGCGATGGCTAGAATAAAAGCCATAATATTGTAGACGGGCCGGAATGCACGCGTGCAAAGCACGCGCGGCACGCTGTTACGTGCCCCCCCAAATGCGAATACCCGTGTTTCGATACCGTTAGGAACAGCTTCCACTGGCCCGCCAGCCCCCAAACGCCTTACCGTCTCATTCATATGCTCCGCTCTGGTCAAAACGTAATCGGCGCGACGGCATGCGTAGCCCGCCAAGAAACGGCGACGGTATGAGACATCCAATCCACGCAGCACGTCGCTGCCCATGGCGGTAACCACCAGCGGTTTTATGCCAGCAAACGCCGCCATAAATCCATAGTCCAACAAATAATAGGCATGTACGATGTCCGGCTTGAGCTTGGCCACCAGGCGGCGCAATGGCCCCGCGGACAAGATCAAACGCAGCAGTTGATACCGATAGCGCGGCAATGTGTGCACCGTAACGCCCTCGATGGCACGGGGTTCGGCGGTAGCAACGTGAACCTCATGTCCGGACGCGGTCAACGCAATAAGCCAGCGATGAAAGTGTACCGACTGCGCGTTTGCAAGTATCAGTATCCTCATAGGTACGTCCTTTCCGTTTACACCTGCAATGTCACGCGCCCTCGTCACAATGCCCCGAGACACACGGAGCCGATGAATGCGAGATTCAGGCCCATCCAACCGTAAGTGGCGTAGCGAGAGTATGGGACCGGCAACAACTGCACGCTTTTCCGCACCCACAAAAAACCATAAACGACAGATGCGATCGCGCCGCCAACTGCGACACCGCGGGCGCCCCACACATGAGCCAGCAGTACGCTCGCCCCCGCATTGACAATCAAAGAAGTCAGGGCGAAGTAAGGAATATATCCAGTCTGCCGCCTATAACTCATGCCAATGAAGAATAGATATATTGATGACATGAACCCTGTCGCCATCAGAATAGGAATTAAACTCTGGTCAAACTGATACGTAGGCGCCACGAACAAGCGCCAGACATAAGGAGAGATAAAGTAAGCAAACGGGAATGCCGCCAAGGTTCCCGCCAAATAGGCATAATAAATCGCCACAAAACCGCGAGGTGTCGAATCCTGCTTCGCGGCGGCGAACACGTACGGCGTCAAAGCCATTTTCAATGGTTTCAAGACCAACAGGAACAGCCCCGCCATCTTTACACCAATCGCATACCCTCCAAGCTCCGAGGCGCCAAGATATTTTGCAACGATAGCTCTGTCTATGTATTGATTCAGAAAAACCAACACCGTGGATATCAGCATCGGCATGGAGTAGGCAATCAGCCGCCTGGCCTTGCCCACGACGTGCCGCCATTCCAGGTCACTCCTCCGCAATTCCTCACGGACGACCAACACCAGCCCGCAGATATTGGTGATTGCTCCCAGCGATGTTGCCCACAGATAGCTGTCAACGTCGAGGCGATCCAGCCAATGCAATCCCAGGATAGCAAGGGCATAAGCCAGGCCTCCCGCCGCGGTGCATACCAACACCGTGCTCGGACGATCCAGCCAGCGAAACACCGTTACGGCCACTCCGGACAGAAATCCTGTGGCCGCCACCGCCGTCGCGGCCAGCCGGAAGCCCGTCGTTATTGTCGCCGAAGATTCGAAGAACACGATTGTGGGCAGGAGCAAGAAAAAAGCGCACGCTGCCAATGCCCCCAAAACCAGCGTTAACAGCAGATAGGTGCGCAATGCCAGTGAGCGCGCAAAATCACTGCGCGCAAGCGCATAAAAGCGCGCGAAACCCTCTCCGACGGACAGGCTGAATACAGCGAAGGTAAGTACGCCAGCTAAGGTGGCGAACTCGACTAAGCCGTACTCGGATTGCGTCAAGCTGCGCGTCACAATAGGAATCGTGACCAGACTGAGCAGGCTCGGTAGCATTAACGCAACCGCGTAGATGAAATATGAGCGCAGCAGCTTTCTGACGGAGCCCAATCATGCCTCCTGAGAGCGCCCGCGATATACTGCATACTCGCCGATACGCTCCAGAAAATCCAGACTGGAAAAATCGTAATAAACCCTCCCGCTCAGGGCGTTTATCTTACTCAACGCAGTTTCCTTGACGATAATTATATCTATCCTTTCGGAGTCAATCAGCGATCGGAGATCAGACGATGGATAGGGATAGAAATCAGTAATCACCCTCTGAAAAATGGCTTGCCGGGAAGAGTCGCCAATATTAGTGAGCACGGCGATATACTGCGCATCAATCCCCTTCAAGGCCATGGGAAAAGCGATTCTCACCGGGACGGTAAGTATGCGTTTGTTCTCCAGGGAAACGCCGAACGCCGGAATATCTTCCTCGGTGCCTATGCGGGCGTACTGCAGCATTTGCTTGTAATGCATGTAGAATGCCATCAAGCAACCCGCCCCATAGACAAAAAGTAGCGCAACGATATTCGGTTGCCACCAATCGAACGTGGGGAAATAAAACCCTGCACCGACCAGCGCCGCAACCATTACGTACTCTGCATAGCGCTCCGGCTCCCCGAGAAACAGCAGTTTCGGCGTAGCAATAACAGTCGCCACGGTCAGGCCGGAAAGGGTGAGAATAACGAAGGGCCGTGCCACCGCTTGTTCAGGAGAAAACAATGCAATAACGACTCCCACAATGGCGAGCGGATACAGTAATACGATCCTGCCGTATGGGCTCCAGATCGCGCACTTGATTGCAGTTTTTATCCGCCCGGCCTTCAAATGGCGAAAAGCGGCCTGGATCTGATTTGCCGTGGCTGGATTTACTCCCTGGATATACCGCGCATAGAAAGAGCTGTGACGCCAGACGCCATACTGAACTTTGAACGTTCTGCCCAGGCTCAACAGGCCGCCGAGTACCTGGCAGACCAATAGCAAAACGATCGGCTCAATCGTTCCAGCCAATACCGCATAGACCAGCGAAATGGAGCTAATCGCCTGAACCGCAAATTTTGATGCAAGCACGGCGCCAATGAAGAAAATTACTGCCATGCCCATCAAGATGGGCGACCAACCTGAAGCGTCTATCAGGCACATCGCAATCAGGTATAGATTTCCCCATAGCGCGCCAAATGCGCGTTCGGAGAAATGAATATTCCGCCCTACGTGGATCACGAACGCGCCACAAAGCACAAACAGGGAGATTACCCAGCTGATCCCCGCCCCCAAAAAAATCAGTAAGCCGGCGGTGCACAGGTAGAGACAGGTGTCGAACACAAGCGGGAGCAGGCCCCCCAGCCGCTTCACGAACGCATCGGAAAAAAGCAGCGAAAGCCGATGAAAGGCGGTAGGATAATCAAAGCCTTCCATAAGAAAGGTGTCCTCGGGATTTCTGCCCCGCCGCAGCATGTTCCGGATGATAAGGTGATTGCACTCGTCGCCGGAGCCTACCGTTGCGCGCCGGTTCCTTTCCACCATCCACGGGTATAACCGTGCGCCCAATAGCAACACATAGCCGGACAAGAGCCAGAACCAGCTCCATGCTGTAATTTCCATAAAATCTCTTCAATCACCAGATTCACGCCCCTGGCGCGGCGGCTATTCAAAGCGATGTCTTACGCTTTTTACCAGAACCGCGGGTGCCACAACGGAACCGTCAAGTCGCACAACCTCCGCAATCCGACAGAACCCATCCTCGCCGCAAGCAATATCCACTGCTCCACTGCCATGCCTGAATGCAATTTGCCCCGGCACTGCCAGGTATGGCTCCGCTTGAACCCATGTCGCACGGAATACCCGTAATCTCTCCCCCTGATAATCGAAGAAGGCGCCTTCGTATGGCGGCCCACTGGCGTTAATATGCCGAACCACCTGCGATGCCGACAGTTTCCAATCGACTCTGGCGTCCGCAGGGACTCTCGGAAAACAACGCAATGGCGTACCCACGTCTGTTTGCCGGTAAAGCATGAACGTTTTGTCGGACGATAGCGCAGACAATGCGTCCACGAATAGTTCAGGCACCCGTCGCTCGATCCAGGCAAACACGTCGGCGATCACAGTGTTCACATCGATTGGCAACACATCTTTGGCCAGGACATCCCCACTGTCCAGCTCTCCTGCCACCATCTTGTGCACGCACAAGCCGATGTGCCGTTCGCCGTTGATCATGGCCCAGGCTTGGCAAGCGTTTCCTCGATAGCGAGGCAGATCACCACCATGCGCGTTCAGAATGCCCAGAGGAAAAAGGTCGATTGTCGATTCGCCGATAACGGTGGGAAAATTTACGCTGATGGCGACGTCGCAGGAATGTTGTCCAAGCAGCCGATCAATATCTGGCGTAATGCGATTAGCGATATAACACGGTATCGACATAGCCCGGGCTTGCCTTTCGAACTCACCTTCACCGACCGCATAATCCGGAGGTGCCGGCGCCGTCAATATGCATTCGACTTTATGGCCGGCGGAGACCAGCTTCTCGATGCTATTGAACAGGCCGGCATGACGGCCGATGACAGCTATTCGCATGGCGTTCCCATCAATCGTTGCAAAAAAGTACGCACGCCGATACCGAAATTTCTATGATGCAGCAGTCGAGCGGCGTGCCTGTGGTCGGCTCGCGAGCGCTCATATCTGTCGATATCTTCTGTATTCAGGTACACATGAATCGGGTGGAAATCCAGGATATTCAATCCATTTGCTTGGTACCAATAGGGTTCCTGGCCTTCCAGCGGCCAGCCAGCCAGACATGCAACGTCATCCTCCCAGAGATATGGAAGGCGAATCAGTCCGCCGTCCCAATAAGTCCAGGGCTTCAAATCAATGCCCGCGTCCCATGGGATCAACGTGTTGCACTCGTATTGCATCCCGTGTTTGATGAATATATTGAATAAGCCTGTGCTTTGCGAGACAGAGTGCGATCGGACCCCTACCGATCCGGGCGACAGGTTGGCGCAACGCTCAAATATCTCTTCGGCGCCATACTGCGCGGTTCGATTGAATAAAGGGTTAAAATTCGGGTGCAATGCAATCTCGAAATCCGAATTCCCACCTAGACGATCCAGCAAAGGCGTCTTGTGCGTCAGGAACCACGTCGCGGGGAGGCCGGCCCGCTCAACCAGTGAAATGCAATCTGCCAGAACAAAGTCCTCGGCCCAATCGACGTCGAATGTCAGAAATATTCGACCCTTCCAAGTGTCGGGACAGTCTGGTCGAATATCGCACAATCTGGAAAATAGAGATTTCTCGAACATAGGAAAACCCGCAGCGTCATTAATGGCGAATCAAGTGTCGAGGCTGCTGACAGGCTTCTCCGCAGCCATCCGATCAGCTCAACTCCGCAACGCCAGAGCCGGAGAAAAAGTCCGCCCATGTTGTTAATGGAATATGGAAACCCGCCGCAGAAATTCGGTCAGAAATTTGTTTGTGAAAACTATTCGTAGCGATCAACAGGCGCGCTGGCGGTGCATTTTTAAGGGTAGTAAAATCCTCTATCGGAAAATCGAATCCCGGATAGTACAAGCCCTTCATTGCGGCATTATCATCAAAAAATCGCAATTTCGCCAACGCGGCGCCGGGCGTTATCGCCAATAAATTGATCATTCTGCCGGGAACGTATATTCCAGCATCGCCTGCGCCTTGTATGAACGCCCTCATCCGGGCGCTAGCTTGACGCGCCTTCGCCTCGAAACCGTCGAACTCGCTAGCCGCCGATTCCGCGCCCAGGCCGAAATCGTCTCCGGATGCCGCGCCCAGCGTCGCGCGACAATATATACTTCCACCAAATCCCGCGGGCTCAATCGACACTTCCATTCCTGCCGCTACGCAAACTCGTCTCAGGCTCCCCTGATTGAAATAACTCCAGTGTTCATGCAGCAGGCATGAAATATCGCCGTTCTCTAAGTAAGGAGCACAATCTGGCACCGCTATATAAGCTGTGCCCCCGGGCCTCAAGCTATTTGCGACATCTTCAAGAAATCGAACGGGATCAATGATATGTTCCAACACACCATAAGCTACAATCATGTCAAACTTATCGGTGGTCCCGGCAATGGGAAAGAATCCCTTTATGACCTTAACCCCATAACGATTGCTACCCTCGACCCCCTGTCGACCAGGTTCGATGCCCACTACCTCGGCACCTCTGGCTTGCAACAGGGAGAGCAGATAGCCCGTGCCACATCCAATTTCCAGTACACGTTTGCCGGAAAGGGCTGATTCGCTTTTTTCAATGTAGGCCAGGAAATCCGCGGCATAATTCTGGCCTATACCGTTGTCTTCCATCATTCCCGAAATTTCAGAGCCCTGCTGATAGCACAATTCCAGGGCTCGTTCGACTTCGGCATTTTTTTTCTGCCGCGCAAGGCCGAGCTTAGGGTCAAACTCGAGCGTAAATGGCAATTGATCAGGCAACCCATAGTCCTGATTCGATGGAGTCTTCTGGCAACGATAAAAAAAAGGAAAGGCGCCAATGCTCCAGGATCTCCGCGGCGTTTCGACATGCATATATATGCGCTCCTATGCTTGCTCTATCGGGTTGCCGGGCAGCAGCACTTCCGCGAGCCCTCGCACCACGCGCCCTTCGCGATACGTAAAGCGAGGTGAAACAGGATCCTGAAGCACATGCGTGCGTAACAGCACATCCGGCTCGTTATAGCCGACCATGGCCCGCAGGGAAGTAGTGCCGGAGAAGCGCGGGTTGATCTCGAATACGTAGACCTTGCCGCCGGCCAAGCGACATTGAATATTCACCGCCCCTTGGCACCCCAACTCTGTCGCGATTTTCTCGCATACCCCCGTAACCTCCGGGAAAGCGCCAACATCTCCCTGCGATACACCGCTACTGATCGCCAATATTTCGCCCAAGCTCATATCGCCTGTACGATTTTTCACCCGCACGCGATTGCTCAAACCAGAGAGGATCATTCGACGGACTGCAATTGAATTCAGGAGTCGGCCGTTCATATCAAACAGCACCCCTACCGTGAACTCGGACTCCGTATTGCCCACATACTCCTGCACAATGTAGGGGCCGATATTCTCAAGCAGGGACATGCCCAGGAAGTTGAGTTCCTTCCGATCCTGCGCCAGGAAAATATTGGCGGAGCCGCCGCTGCCGACCGAAGGTTTCAGCACAGCGGGGAAAAAATCAACCTTGTCCAGATCCGAGAGATCATTAATCTGCACTGTGCGCGGCACATCAAAGCCATGGGCTGCCAACCACTCAGATGTCTTGGCTTTATCCATGCACAGATCGATTACATGAGCGGGGTTTATAGGAAGAAAAACCCCAGCCTCCTTGATCAGATCCCGATTGGCACTCATGACCTTTAGTTCGGGCTCACTACCGTGAAACATCGCCTTGATGCTGTGTTTGCGACAAAGTCGCAGCAGCGAATCGATATACCGTGGATC
This sequence comes from Achromobacter sp. CF-sbj1-Ac2-l, assembly GCF_052698165.1. Lineage (NCBI taxonomy): Bacteria > Pseudomonadati > Pseudomonadota > Betaproteobacteria > Burkholderiales > Alcaligenaceae > Achromobacter > Achromobacter sp. CF-sbj1-Ac2-l. The sequence continues at coordinate 6,102,527 of NZ_CP199855.1, forward strand.
TTTCGCCGGCGGCAAGATATAGGGAATATCCACTTCCGCCAGGCCTTTGCTGAACGGATTCATATCCCCACCGACGAGGAGATAGGGGGTGGACGCCATTCTCAGCGCCTTCAAAATCTGTTCGCCGTGGCCACCGCCGCCGATACCGGTAACCAACACTGGAACTTTGTTCATTGCTAAATACTCTTTCTTGAGGGATTGTCACGAGCAAGGACCGCATAGACTGACGGATGTACGCCAGGATAGCGTTCACGCAGCGCCTCCAGATCTTGCTCCAGGCGTACGATTTCGATTTGCCTCGTCCTTGTATCAAATATCGCAAAGGCAGATTCGCCAAAATCTCGCGGCAAGCCGCAGGAACCGACGTTGCATATAAGATAGCCGTGGCGGTCTTTTACGAAAGGACGATGGGTATGTCCCATAAAAATCGCATCGAACGGCAGATTATCCAGCCGGCTCAGATCTGAATCAGGATAAATGTACTCGGTCAGCGGCTGCCAAGGCGAGCCATGAACCAGCAGGATATGCACGCTATCGATGGTACGGGACATGTACGGTAGCCAGCTACGCAATTCCAACAGTTGTCCCGGCGACAGCATTTCGCGCTGCCTCTGTAACTGGTATATCTCGTCCTTGGCATCGGAAAGAGGCAATCCCCCCAGCAACATCGCTTCATGGTTTCCCATCAAACAGGCAGCGTTACTGGCCAGTAGCCGATTCATACATTCCGCGCCATCGGGAAAGTAGCCAAACACGTCGCCCAGGCACATGACTTCGTCGCAACCGCGACGCGATGCCTCCTCCAGGCAAGTCTGTAGCGCGGGAAGGTTGCCGTGTATGTCAGAGATCAGCGCGAGTCGCATCGATACCCTCCGCCATATGTGTCGCCATTTCGGCAATACCTGTCATCAAAGGAATGCTCGGTTGCCACCCGAGCAGCACCTGAGCCGGCGAAAGATCGAATCGTGCATAGCAGCCCTCCTGCGGGTCCGGCTGCCCAGCAGCACGCACGCTGATGTCGCGTCTACCCAGCACCTTGATGACCATCGCACCCAGTTCCCGCATCCGTATCGGACTGCCGCCTGAAATATTGAATGTATCATTCACATAATCGTGCACCAATGCTGCTTTGACCGCCAGTGCGACATCCTGCGCATGAACGAAATCCTGCTCACGTGTACCTGATCCGAAAAAAAGAATATCCTCTCCGCGTAACGCGCGCTCGATGAAATGTCGCAACACAGTACGGCTGCGTTGCCTTGGCCCATAGGGCGCGCAAATACGGAAGATCACAAATGAATCCAATGTGCGCCGGATTTCCTGCTCCGCCCAGATCTTTTCACGCAGATAACCGTCATCGCTGTACAGACGATCACCCACTCGGGCAGGTTGTCGGCCAAGCTGGGCGTATATCGAACTGCCCGAACAATAGATGAGCCTCGCACCCTGCCTACGACAAAACTCAAACACAGTCTGATCTATCGCCCGGTTCTTTTCTGCTGCCACATCGGATAGCGGCGAGGCAAAAGACGCTGGAAGAGAGGCTGCGCAATGCACGACAACTGCCGTGGGGCCTACCAAATCCAGCAAGTGTGGTGCGTCAGACGCCGACAGGTCGATTCCAACTGTGGCTGCACCAGCATGCCCCGGTTCTGTTCGTCGAGCGATTCCTACCACGCTGTACCCGGCTTTCACGAGCATCTGCACGACACAATGGCCGATCAATCCCTGACTGCCAGTGACAATAACCTGCCCCATCATAGTCATGCGCCTTCCCTGCTTAAGGTATTAGCCCCATCCAGGAACTGCGACATCCACGATTCAACATTCAAAAGCGACCAAATCAACAAGCGCCTGTTGCGCGCTCCCGATAAATGTTCATTGACCAGTTGCTGCACTATGCCGCGATCCATGACATCGTATATCCTGGCCTGATTCCGGAATAATGTCCGTTTGACGAAATCGATACTCTCGCCTTTGAACCAACTGGCATCTGGCGCAGAGAATCCTTGCTTTTCCGCGCGAGCAATATCAGCGGGAATGTATTTCTTCATAACATCGCGGAGAATCTGCTTGCCGTCCCGGGTTTTTTCGAAGTATTTATTACTCTTATTCCCTGGCTCATTCTCATTGAGCTTGATGACGTCCGCCAAGTTATTCAACTTGAGCCGCACCGGGCACTGCATTGCGAAATCCACCAGATCATTATCCAAGAACGGCACCCGTGACTCAAGACCGTGCGCCATGCTCAGTTTATCTTCGACAACCAGCAGGCCATGCAGGAATGTCTTGGCCTCAAAATATAATGAATGGTTGATGTAGTCTTCTGGCGAATACAATTGTTCGGCATGTGTTTTGAACACATCTCGAAAGATATCCCGCGTCCAAACCTGCGAAAGATCTGCCCAAATCGGTTGGAACAAGCCTTTTAGAGTGCTATTGGGAACCAGCCGTTGCCAGAATTGGTAGTACTTGTCGATATAGTGTTCGAAGTCATTGTTGACGACGGCCCGGTAGTATCGCCATGGATAGCCGCCAAACAGCTCGTCGCCGCCGGCGCCGGAAAGAACCACCTTGACGAACTTGGACGCCAACTTCGCGGCATAATAATTCGGATAGCTCTGACCAACCCGCGGTTCTTCCAGATGCCAGGCCAACTTGGGCAGGACCCGTTCCATATCGCCGGACTTCAACACCATTTCATAGTGCTCGGTCTTGAAGTAGTACGACATGTACTCGGCCTTGCTACGCTCATCGAATCCCAGCTCGATGCCTGACGCGGAATTCAGGTCGAAGCCGCAGGTGAACGTCTTGATATAGGGATGCGAAGCCGCGGCGATAGCGGTTATCGACCCCGAATCCATGCCGCCGCTCAAATAGCTGCCCAGTTCGACGTCGGTCACCAATTGCCGGTTGACTGCTTGGTTGAACAGCCTGCGTAGCTCTTCCCGGTATTCCTCGTCCGGCTTGGGCGACGCTGGCTCCTTGAAATTGAAATCCCAGTATTGCGCGAGCTTAAGTTGCGGCTTGGTCGTGGCGAAGTCCAGCACGCCGTAATACCCTGCGGGAAACATGCTGACGCCATCGAGCAGCGTTCGATTGGTAAAAATATTCTGGAACGTGAAATACTCAAGCAGCGCCGCACTATCCAGCTTGCGCCGGAATCCCGTGTCCGCCAAGATCGCCTTCTGCTCCGAGCCGAACGCCAGCGTATTGCCCTGGATACTGTAATAGAGCGGCTTGATGCCATATCGGTCTCGCCCGAACATCATGCGGCGCTCGCGCCGATCCCACAGGGCGAAGGCGAACATCCCATTGAAGCGCTTCAAGGCTTTTTCGATGCCCCAGGCCGCAATGGCGTTGAGCAGCACTTCGCTGTCGGTACGGGACCGGAAGCCGTACCCCTGTGCCTCCAGCTCTGCCCGCAACTCGCGAAAGTTGTAGATTTCGCCGTTGTAACTCAAGACGAAGCGTAAATCGCTAGACACCATGGGCTGATGGCCAGCGGGCGACAGGTCGATGACCGCCAGACGGCGGTGCCCCAGGCCGACATTGCCTTCGATCCACTGCCCCTCGCCGTCCGGACCGCGATGGGCGATGGCGTCGGTCATGCGTTGCAGCACCGCAGGAGAAACCGCGGCGCCGTCCAGATGGATCAAACCAGCAACACCACACATAGTCAGCCGTCAATGCGTCAGACGCGTCAGTAAATAAGAAAGCCACCGGCCCCATGAATGTGGCCGGCGACTGGAGGGCATGCGAATCTACGCGCAGCCAGCGGTCGGGGACCGCGGCTGGCGAACACCGCGAATCAGCGTCCCAGGGCCCGGATCGCCTCAACGACGTAACGATAGTCGTCTTCCGTCATGCGGTTATGCAGCGGAATCGCCATCGTGTAGTCGTTGCAGTCCCGCGCCCCGGGGAAATCCTCCGGCTTGAAACCGTATTGCTGACGATAGAACCCCAACATGTGAACCGCATGCGTCCCTGGCCGCGTCGCGATGCCCTGCTCCTGCAGGCGCTGCATCATGTCGTTGCGCGGCATGGGCGCCTTTTCAGGATCGACCCAGGTCACGAACGATTGCCAGCCATGACGTGCGCCGGCCGGTTCCTGCGGCAGGCGCAGCCAATCGGTGCCGGCGAGTTGTTCGCGGTAGAACTGCGCCCAGCGAGCACGTTCGTCGATGAAGGTATCCAGCTTGGCCAGCTGCACCACCCCGACCGCGCCCTGCAGGTCGGTCATGCGGTAGTTGTAGCCCAACAAATCGAAGTCCGCCAGGATCCACGGACGCGGGCCATGGTGGCGCTGTTCCTCGGAAATGCTGGCGCCATGGTTGCGCATCTGGTTCATGCGCTCGGCCAGCTCCGGATCGTTGGTCGTGACCATGCCGCCCTCGCCCGTCGTCACCGACTTGCGGGGATGAAACGAAAACACGCCGATATCGCCCAGGCTGCCCGCAGGCCGGCCATTCCAGGCGGCGCCGGCCGCGCAGGCGGCGTCCTCGACGATCGCCACCGAGGCCGGCAGCGCGGCGCGCAGAGCGTCGATATCCGCGCACAAGCCGAACAGGTGGACGGCAATGACGGCGCGGGTGCGTTCGGTGACCTTGGCGGCGACCTGCGCGATATCGATATTGAAGGTCTCGCGACTGACGTCGACCAACACAGGCGTGCCACCGCAGTACAACACGGCGTTGGCCGTGGCCACCCAGGTGAAGGACGGCACGATGACTTCGTCGCCGGGGCCAATGCCCAGGCCCGCCAGGGCCAGGTGCAGACCGGTGGTGCAGGAGGTCACGGCGAGCGCGTGCTTGACCTGGTGGCGCTCGGCGAACGCCTTCTCGAAAGCGGCGACCTTGGGACCTTGCGTCAACCAGCCGCTCATGAGCGGCTCGCGGACAGCATGCCATTCATCCTCGCCCGTCATCGGCAGGGAAATGGCGATATTCCGCTTCGCGGTAGGATTGCTCACGCGTTATCTCCGTTGGCGGCACGCCAGTCGATCAGCTTCTGCAGACCTTCGGTGAGATTGTATTGGTAGGTGAAGTCCAGGTCGGCGGTGGCCTTCTTGGGGCAGCCGATGCGGTTCTGGACCATGCGGCGGGCGTCATCGGCGCTGTAGGGCCGGTATTCCACGGTCAGGTCCGATTGCTTCATATCGAGGATCGTGTCGCACAGTTCCTTGATGCTGGTCTGTACGCCCGTGCCCACGTTGTAGAACTGGTCGGTGGCCTCGGAAGTCAGGGACAGCACGTTGCACCGCGCCACGTCTTCGACGTAGATGAAATCGTAGGCCTGCGTGCCATCGCCATTGATGATCGGCGCCTCGTTGGCGTCGATCTTGTTCAGCATGATGGGAATGACGCCCGTGTAGGCAGCCGTCTGGTCCTGGTGCGGTCCGTAGACGTTCATATAGCGCAGGCCCACGTAGCTCAGGCCGTAGCGATCATGGAACGCGTGGCACATGGCTTCGCCCGCGATCTTGCTGGCGCCGTAAAAATTGCGGTTGTTGAAGGGATGCTCTTCGGTCATCGGCACTTCGACCGCGTCGCCATAAACGGATGCCGAGGACGAATACACCAGGCGCTTGATGTTGTTCTTCACGCAGGCTTCGAGCACATTGAACGTGCCTTCGATGTTCACGTGGAACGCCGTGCGCGGGAAATCCTTGCAGTGCAGCAGCCACATGGCGGCCAGGTGCACCACGCCATCCATCCCGTACATGGCGTCGTTCAGCAGGTCCACGTCGCGGATGTCTCCGCCGTGCGGGTACATCCGGCACCGAGGGTCCTTGAGGTATTCGGCAATATTGCTCTGCTTGCCGCGGGCGAAATTGTCGTAGATGACGACTTCGGCGACCGGATGCTTCAGCAGTTCGGCAACGACAAAACTGCCGATAAACCCGGCCCCACCGATTACCAGGATTTTCGAACCCTCTAGCTTCATGGAAATGTGCCTTTCGATTGCGACGCGAAGCTTCTGATTTTATCCGCAAATCGCATGCTGCCCCGGGGAAGCGGCCCCTTTTTATCACTTCCAAAAGAGGTGACGGCCCGACCAGGGACGCGGACGCGCCACGACTCTCGACAGAGTAATAAAACTCACTATTAATTACCACACTAATCCAGGAAGACCGGAATACGTCAGACCGCCCGGCTCTCGCCGCTATTGGCGTTTACTTGATTTGAGTCCACAATGAATCCATAACGACGCCTGACAAGGAGACAACCATGCGCATAGCCGATGCCCAGTGGATTCCTTCAACCCAGCACCAGACCTGGGATGCGTTGACCGATCCCGCGGTGCTGCAACGTTGCATCCCCGGTTGCGTCAACGTCACGCAGCGTAGCCCCACCGAGTACGCCGTCACGCTGCGAGCCAAGATCGCCGGGCTGGACACTGACTACGAGGGCGAGATCCTGCTTTCGGACGTCGATCCCCCCAACAGTTGCACCCTGGTGTTCGAAGGCAAGGGCCGCGCCGCCTGCCTCGCTATCGGCACCGCCCAGGTCAATCTGTCGACCAAGGACCAGGGCACTCGGATCGCGTACACGGTGGCCGGGATGACTGGCGGCAAGCTCGCCGAATGCGGCGAAGGGCTGGTGCTGAAGGCAGGCGAGAAAATCATCGAGAAGTTCTTTACCGCCTTCATTGATCACATGGCAGCCCAGCCGCGGCTGGCGCCGCCCCCGCCGCCGCCCGAGCCCGAACCGCGCGGCCTGTCCAACTCCCGCTGGTCCTGGGCGCTGGTCGTGCTGGTGATCGCCGTGTTCTGGAGCTACCACGCGTTCTATAAGTAAAGACCCCGGGGCGCCGGTGATATCCTAGGCGGCATGACCGCCCCGCTCCCCCCAACGCCCGCTTCGGAGCCCGCCCACTCCCGCCGCGACCTGCTGATGGGCATGGCCGGGGTGGCCGCCACCGTCGTGCTGGCGGCCTTCGACTCAACCATCATCAGCACCACCCTGCCACGCGTGGCCGAGGCCCTGAACGGCATGGCCCTGTATGCCTGGGTCGGCACGGGCTACCTGCTTGCCACCGCCGCATCCATCATGATCTTCGGCCGCCTGGGCGACATGTTCGGCCGCAAGCCGCTGATGCTCGTTTCCGTGCTGATCATCGCGCTGGGTTCGATCGCCTGCGGCTTGTCCCAGACCATGGGGCAACTGATCCTCTTTCGTACATTACAAGGCATCGGCGGCGGCATGATGATCGCCACTGCCTTCGCGGCCCCGGCCGACCTGTTCCCGGATGCCAAACAACGGGTGAAGTGGATGGCGCTGGTCTCGGCCGCTTTTGCCATGGCGAGCGGCATCGGCCCGGTGCTCGGCGGCGCCGCTACCCAGGCGCTGGGCTGGCGCGCCGCATTTTTCATTTCGCCCATCGCGGCCGCGGTCGCCCTGTTCCTGCTGGCCAAGTATTTCCCGCGCATCAAGCCGGTGCACACGGGGGAACGGCGCATCGACTGGATTGGTGCCATCCTGTTGGTGCTGGCTGTGGGCGCGCCGCTCGCGGCGCTGGAGCTGGGCTTCGCCCGGGGCGAGCATGCGCATCCGATCATGGGCTTGGCGCTGGCCGTAATCGGCGTCGGCGCCATCGCCCTGCTGATCCCGATCGAGCGACGCGTCGCCTCGCCGATTTTTCCCCTGCGCGTGCTGGCCGGTCGCGAACCGCAGCTGCTGAACCTGGCCGCCATGACCGTCGGCGCCGTGATGTTCGTGCTGATCTTCTACAGCCCCCTGCTGTTGCAGCAGGTGCTGGGCTATACCCCGAGCGAGGCTGGCCTGCTGCTGACCCCGCTGGTGGCCGCGATCTCGGTGGGCAGCATCATCAATGGCCGCCTGTTTCCCCGGCAGACGGAACCGCAGCGCCTGATGGTGTTCGGCGCCGGCCTGCTGGCGGTGGGCACGCTGATGGTGCTGCTGATTTCGCCGGGGACGTCGGCCTGGTGGATCCTGGCCGCGTTCTTCGTCAACGGCTGCGCGCTGGGCTTCCTGCTGCCCAACCTCACGCTGTTCATGCAGATGCTGAGCGAGCGCCGCGACGTGGGCGTGGCCTCCGCCCTGGTGCAGACCACCCGCGCCATCGGCAGCGCGCTGGGCACCGCGGTGGTGGGCATCCTGATTTCGCACGGCACGATACTAAACGGAGTGCGCACGGGGCTGGCGCTGTGTATCGTCCTGTGCCTGACCTGTGCGGTGCTCGCGCATCGGGTCAAGATGAAAAACCTGGTCACCACCCGGGCTCAATCCTGATTCACTGCCGATCATGCGTCGTCGCGACCTGCTGGACCTTCTGCTCCTCGCTGCCGTCTGGGGCGGCTCCTTTCTGTTCATGCGCCTGGCCGTGGGCGAATTCGGACCGGTCGCGCTGATCGAATTGCGCGTCGGCCTGGCGGCCCTGTTCCTGCTGCCGGCCGCGCTGTGGCGCGGCAAGCTGCCGATCATCGCCAGGCACTGGAAAGCCATTCTGGTGGTGGGCATCTTCAATGCCGCGGTGCCGTTCCTGCTCTACGCCTATGCCGCCCAATCGCTCGGCGCGGGGTTCCTGTCCGTGGCCAATGCGGTCACCCCGGTATGGGGCGCGGTGGTCGGCTGGCTGTGGCTGAAGGATCGACTGCCATGGTCGCGCTCGCTGGGCCTGGCGATCGGTCTGCTTGGCATCGTGGTGCTGGTGTGGGACAAGCTCGACTTCCAGGCCGGCGGCACCGGCCCCGCCGTGGTGGCGGCGGTATCGGCGCCGATCTTCTACGGCATCGCGGCCAACTGGACCAAGCGTTTCCTGACCGGGGTGGACGCGCTGTCCAACGCCACCGGCAGCATGCTCGCCGCCAGCCTGGTGCTGCTGCCGCTGGCGCTGGCCACCTGGCCGCAAGCGCCGGTTTCAGCCGGGGCGTGGGGCGCCACCATCCTGCTGGCCGTTGTCTGCACCGGCGCGGCATACATCATCTTCTTCCGGCTGATCGCCAATGTGGGGCCGACCGGCGCGGTCAGCGTCACCTTCCTGGTGCCGGTCTTCGGCGTGGTCTGGGGCGCCTGGTTTCTGGACGAGGCGATCACCGCGTCCATCCTGATTGGCGCCGGCATCATCCTGGTGGGGACGGCGCTGGCGCTGGGCCTGGTTGGCGGCAAGGCCCCCGCCACAGCCGGACAGGGTCGGTGACCCCACCGCGCCGGACCGCGGTAGGGCCTAGCCAATGCGGATGCCGGGCGTGCGCGCCAGGGGCAGGCCTCGCTGGTCGTTGACCGACAGCAGCGGCGCGACCGCCGCCAACGGCCAGGCTACCCCGAGGTCAGGATCATTCCACAGCAGGCACTGCTGATGCGCCGGCTGGTAGTACGCCGTCGCCTTGTATGACACGACGGCGCGCTCGGACAGCGCCAGGAAGCCATGCGCGAAGCCTTCCGGAATCCAGAGCTGCAGCCGGTTGTCGCTGGACAAGCGCTGGGCTACCCATTGCCCGAACGTCGGCGATCCCTGGCGCACGTCCACCGCGACGTCGTAGATCTCTCCTTCGGTCACACGCAGCAACTTGCCCTGGGGATCCACCGTCTGATAGTGCAAGCCGCGCAGCACATGGCGGCGCGACTCCGACTGGTTGTCCTGGACGAAGCGCAATGGCCGCCCCACCGCGGCATCCAGCTCCGCTTGACGATAGGTCTCGAAGAAACAGCCGCGCGCATCGCGGTGCACGGCGGGTTGTATCAGCAGCACGTCGGGCAGGGTCAGGGAAGTAATGAGCATCAGAATGGAAGCCGCTTGAGCAGGCTCATCAAATAATCGCCGTAGCCGCTTTTCTGTAGCGGACGGGCCAACGCTTCCAGTTGCGCGCCATCGATCCATTGCTTGCGAAAGGCGATCTCCTCGGGACACGCCACTTTCAGACCCTGGCGGCGCTCCAGCGTGGCGATGAACTGGCTGGCCTCGAGCAGGCTGTCATGGGTGCCGGTATCCAGCCAGGCATGGCCCCGGCCCATGATCTCGACGTGCAACCGCCCCTGGTCGAGATACGCCTGGTTCAGGTCGGTGATCTCCAGTTCATTGCGGGCCGATGGCCGGATGTCGCGCGCCAGTGCGACAACCTGGTTGTCGTAGAAATACAGGCCAGTCACGGCATAGCTGGACTGCGGCACCGCCGGCTTCTCTTCAATGCGCAGTGCCTGGCCGCGGGCATCGAACTGCACCACGCCATAACGCTGAGGGTCCTGTACGTGATAGGCGAACACGGTGGCGCCTTGCCGGCGCGCATCGGCCAGCCCCAGCAGTTGCGGCAGGTCATGGCCATAGAAGAGGTTGTCGCCCAACACCAGGGCGCAGGGTGCGTCGCCGATGAAATCTGCGCCGATCAGGAAGGCCTGCGCCAACCCGTCGGGCGAGGGCTGCACTGCGTAGCGCAGGTTCAGGCCCCATCGGCTGCCGTCTCCCAGCAGATGGGCAAAGCGCGGCGCGTCGTCCGGCGTGGCGATCACCAGGATGTCGCGTATGCCAGCCAGCATCAAAGTGCTGAGCGGATAATAGATCATCGGCTTGTCGTACACGGGCATCAGTTGCTTGCTGATGGCCAGCGTCGCCGGATGCAGCCGCGTTCCGGAGCCGCCGGCGAGGATGATGCCTTTGCGCGGCGCGGACGCGCTCATGGCAGCGCATCTCCGCGCCGATGGGCGCGCGCCACGATCTCGGCGACCCATTGCGGATTGTCCAGATACCAATGCAGGGTTTTCTCGAGCCCCGATTGAAAGGTCTCGACGGCGCGCCAACCCAGTTCCCGCTGGGCCCGCGAGCTATCAATGGCGTAGCGGCGGTCATGGCCCGCCCGGTCCGCCACCATCTTGATCTGCGTCTTGTACGATGCGCCATCGACACGCGGGCGCGCCTGATCCAGCAACGCGCAGACCGCCAGCACAACCTCGAGATTGGTGCGCTCGTTGTCGCCCCCCAGGTTATAGGTCTCGCCCGGACGCCCGTGCGTCAGCACCTTGCACAGTCCACGGCAATGATCCGTCACGTAAAGCCAGTCGCGCACATGCAGGCCGTCGCCATAGACCGGCAGCGGTTTGCCGGCCAGCGCGTTGTGCAGCACCAGGGGAATCAACTTTTCCGGAAACTGGCGCGGCCCGAAATTGTTGGAACAATGCGTGGTCAGCACCGGCAGGCCGTGCGTCTTGCCACAGGCGCGCACCAGGTGATCGCTGGCCGCCTTGCTGGCGGAATAGGGATTATTGGGCTGAAACGGGCTGGATTCGGTGAAGGCGGAGGCATCCGGCGACAGCGAGCCGTAGACCTCGTCGGTCGAAACATGCAGAAAGCGGAAGCCGTCGCGGGCCGGGCCGGCCAGGCCCGCCCAATACGCGCGCGCCGCCTCCAGCAGGCCATGCGTGCCGCAGATATTGCTCTGGATGAAATCCCCCGCCCCGGCAATGGAGCGGTCCACGTGTGACTCCGCCGCGAAATGCAGGATCGCGCGCGGCTGGTGCGTTTGCAGCAGACGGGTCACCAACGCGATGTCGCCGACATCGCCCACCACGAACACATGGCGCGTGTCGTCCTTCAACCCCTCCAGGTTGTGCAGGTTGCCGGCATAGGTCAGCTTGTCCAGATTGACCACGGGCTCGCCCCCCCGCGCCAGCCAATCCAGCACAAAGTTGGAACCGATGAATCCGGCGCCGCCGGTGACGAGAATGCTCATTGCATAGTGTTCGAATGAAGGCGACGCCTTCCGATCCGGCAGTTTACCGCCGCGGCCGCCAGCTCAATACTTATCCGACGTCCCCGTCAACGCCACCCCGATCCGCAGCAACGTATAAGACGCCGCATCCACCCACCGCCGCACCCATCCCCGCCGTTGATACTCCAGCGGACGGATGAAGCGCCCGCCTTCCTGGATCGCCGCTTCCAGCCGCTCCTGCAGGTCCCAGGCAAACGGCTGGTCATCGACCACCACATTCGCCTCGCGCGCCAGCAGCAGGCTGAACGGATCCAGGTTGGACGAGCCGACCGTGGCGACGTTGTCGATCACCGCCACCTTGGCATGCAGATAGCTCGGCATGTACTCATAGATCTCGATGCCATCGCGCAGCAACTGGTCATACAGCGAGCGCGTGGCGTGGTACTGCATGCGATATTCGACCTTGCCCTGCAGCAGCAGCCGCACGCGCACGCCGCGCGCGGCGGCCTTGGCCAGGGCGCGGCGGAACTGGCGGCCGGGAAAGAAATAGGCGTTGGCGATGAGGATGTCGCGCCGCGCCTGGGTAATGCCGTAGAGATAGGCGCGTTCGAAGGTCTGGCGAAAGCGCAGGTTGTCCCGCAGCACCAGCGCGGCGCGCAGGGTGCCACAGGGCGCCACCGGCGCGTGGCTGGGCTTGGTCAGCCGCATGCGGCTCCAGTCGCGCGGATGGCGCCGCAAGCGGGCCCAGTTCAGGCGCACCCACAGCAGGTCCTGCGCGTAGGCCGCCTCGGTTACCAGCGGGCCGCGCACCTGGACCGCGAAATCGAAGCGCGGCGCCGAGATGCCATCGGTGGGATCGAGATCGTCGTAGTCATCGATGATGTTGATGCCGCCGATGAAGGCTATGCTGCCATCGACGATGGTGACCTTGCGGTGCAGGCGCCGCAGGCGACTGCGCGAGGGAATGAACTTCGCGAACCAGCGCGGCTCGGGACGGAAGATGCGGCATTGCGCCCCCGCGCCGGTCAAGCGCTCACGCAGGGTATCCGCGGTCTCGGCCGCGCCGAAGCCGTCGAGCACCACGCGCACCTTGACGCCGCGCGCGGCCGCCGCCATCAGACAGTCCAGCACCTTCAGGCCGGTGCGATCCAGCATGAAGATGTAGGTTTCCAGATGCACGCTGGATTGCGCCGCGTCGATAGCCTGGCACAGCGCCGGGAAAAAGTCGGCGCCGTTCTGCAGCAGCCGGATGTCGTTGCCGTCGGTCCACTCCAGCCTGACCCCCTGGGCCTTCACGGGAGTTCCAGCTCGGCCAGCAAGGGGGAATGATCGGACAGCCGCGCCCATTCGCGGCCGCGCAGCACGCGCGCGCTGCGCACGGCGAAGCCGCGCTGGTAGATGCGGTCCAGGCGGAACCAGGGAAACACGGCGGGAAAGGTGCGCGGCGGCGGCAGCAACAGGCGGGAACTGCCGTCCATGCCCAGTTGGTTGGTGCGTTCCAGCACGGATACGCCGCTGTTGGGCAGGCCGCGCAGGGCATTGCCCAGGCGCCTGACCGAATCGCGCAGGCGCGGCAATTCGCCGCCATGGCTGCGCGGGGCGTGCGAAAACACCTCGTACAGGCCCAACTGCTGCACGAACAGCGGCGCCAGCCGGTCGCCCCAGTCGTTGAAATCGCCCGCGATCAGGATCGGCTCGCCATCGGGCACCATTCGTCGGATGCGCTCGGTCAGCGCCAGGATCTGGCGGCTGCGGCTGCCGGCGAACAGGCCCAGGTGCACCACGAAGCAATGCACCGCACGGCCGTCGAGTTCGATGGTCGCGTGCAGTAGTCCGCGTTGTTCCAGGCGATGATCCGAGATGTCCTGGTTTTCGTGATCGAGGATGGGAAAGCGCGACAACAGGGCGTTGCCGTGGTCGGTGGCGCTGCGGATCGCGTTGCGACCATAGGCCACGTCCAGCTTGAGCGCGGCGGCCAGCGACTCGTGCTGGGCGTCGAGCAGCGATTTCTGCTCGTTGCGGCCCTGCACTTCCTGCAGGAAGACCAGGTCGGGGCGCAGGCCGTAAAGGCCCAGGCGCAGTTCGTTCAACGAGTCGCGACGACCCAGCGCCGAGCGACCTTTATGGATGTTGTAGCTGACGACACGAATGAGCGACATGGAGGAGATGGCGCCTTCTCAAGACAGTGAAACCGCCAACCGAGGCCCACAAAAAAAGAGTCCCGGCAAGCACCGCCAACCCAGGCGGCGTTTGCCAGATTACTCCAATTCCATGAACCCTTCCCACCTCGGAGACACCCTGAAACGCAGCGAACGGGCCCGGCGCGGCTCAGAGGCGCATCCGCTCAGGCAAAGCCCCGCACCCGGGACGCCCCCCAAGCCGAGTACACACAAGGCAAGCAGAAAAACGCCACAAACCCGAGACACCATCCCTAGCCAGGCCGCCGGGATCCGGCTCCGCCGGTCCCGCGCGGCGCCCCCTTGAGGGGGAGAGCGCCGCAGGCGCTCGGGGGTGGGCCTACTTCGGCTCTGCGTTGCGCAGACGGATATGCAGCTCGCGCAGTTGCTTCTCGTCGACTTCCGACGGCGCCTGGGTCAGCAGATCCTGGGCGCGCTGGGTCTTCGGGAAAGCGATCACGTCGCGGATCGATTCGGCGCCGGTCATCATCGTGACGATGCGGTCCAGGCCGAAGGCGATGCCGCCGTGCGGAGGCGCGCCGTACTGCAGCGCGTCCAGCAGGTAGCCGAACTTCTCGCGGGCTTCCTCGGCGCCGATCTTGAGCGCGCGGAACACCTTGCTCTGCACTTCCTCGCGGTGGATACGGACCGAGCCGCCGCCGATTTCCCAGCCGTTCAGGACCATGTCGTAGGCCTTGGCGAACGCCTTGCTGGGATCGGTCTCGAGGAAGTCCTCGTGGCCGTCCTTGGGGCTGGTGAAGGGGTGATGCGCGGCGGTGTAGCGGCCGTCTTCCTCGTCGTATTCGAACATCGGGAAGTCGACCACCCACAGCGGCATCCAGCCCGCGGTGAACAGGCCGGTCTTCTTGCCGAATTCGCTGTGGCCGATCTTCACGCGCAGCGCGCCGATGGCGTCGTTGACGACCTTCTCGCGGTCGGCGCCGAAGAAAATGATGTCGCCGTCCTGCGCGCCGGTGCGCTTGACCAGTTCGGCCAGGGCGGCGTCATGCAGGTTCTTGACGATGGGCGATTGCAGGCCGTCGCGGCCCTTGGCCACTTCGTTGACCTTGATGTAGGCCAGGCCCTTGGCGCCGTAGATGCCGACGAACTGGGTGTAGGCGTCGATCTCGCTGCGCGACATCTCGGCGCCGCCGGGCACGCGCAAGGCGACCACACGGCTGCCGGGCGCCGTGGCGGCGGCGGCGAACACCTTGAAGTCCACGTCGCGCATGACGTCGGTCATGTCGGTGAATTCGAGCTGCACGCGCAGGTCGGGCTTGTCCGAACCGTAGCGACGCATCGCTTCGGTCCAGGTCATGATGGGGAACGGGTTGGCCAGGTCGACGCCCTGCACCACCTTGAACACGTGGCGGATCATGTTCTCGAAGATCTCGCGGATCTCGAGCTCGTTCAGGAACGAGGTTTCGCAGTCGATCTGGGTGAATTCAGGCTGGCGGTCGGCGCGCAGGTCTTCGTCGCGGAAGCACTTGGTGATCTGGTAGTAGCGGTCAAAGCCCGACACCATCAGCATCTGCTTGAACAACTGCGGCGACTGCGGCAGCGCGAAGAAGTGGCCGGCGTTGACGCGCGAGGGCACCAGGTAGTCGCGCGCGCCTTCGGGCGTGCTCTTGGCCAGCATCGGGGTTTCGATGTCGATGAAGCCCAACTGGTCCAGGAACTTGCGGGTTTCGATCGAGACGCGATAGCGCAGCATCAGGTTGCGCTGCATCTGCGGGCGGCGCAGGTCCAGCACGCGGTGCGTCAGTCGGGTGGTTTCCGACAGGTTGTCATCGTCCAACTGGAACGGCGGCGTGACCGACGCGTTCAGGATCTCGACTTCCTTGCACAGCACTTCGATTTCGCCCGAGGCCAGCTCGGCATTGGCGGTGCCCGCCGGACGCTCGCGCACCAGGCCGGTGACGCGGATGCAGAACTCGTTGCGCAGGCGCTCGGCGGTGGCGAAGGCGGCGTTATCCGGATCGAACACGATCTGCGCCAGGCCCGCGCGGTCGCGCAAGTCGATGAAGATGACCCCGCCGTGGTCGCGGCGGCGGTTCACCCAGCCATACAGGGTGACGGTCTGGCCGAGATGGTCGCGGCAAACCTGGCCGGTGTAGCAGGTACGCATCGGGATAACTCCGTTGTGTGCTTGGTAGTAGCGTAAAGGGTTACAGGTCGACGCCCGGCGCGCGCTGCGCGTCCGGCGTCGGAGAGAGCGGCGCCGGCCGGGCGCCCGGCACGGCCGGACCCGGGGCGACGACGCCCATGGAAACGATGTACTTCAAGGCCGCGTCCACGCTCATCTGCAGGTCCACCGTGTCGGCACGGGGCACCATCAGGAAGAAGCCGGACGTGGGATTCGGCGTGGTCGGCACGTACACGCTGATGTGGTCGCCGGGCAGGCGCTCGGCCACTTCGCCGCTGGGCGTGCCGGTGACGAATGCGATGGTCCAGCTACCGGCGCGCGGATACTGCACCAGCACCGCACGGCGAAACGCCTGGCCGTTCGGGGCGAGCACGGTGTCGCTGACCTGCTTGACCGAGTTGTAGATCGAGCGCACCAGGGGGATGCGGCCCAGCAGGCTTTCCCACTGGTCCACCATGGTGCGGCCGATCAGGTTGGCCGCGAAAATGCCCGTCAGCAGCACCACCACGATGACCAGGACGAAGCGGAAGCCGGGAATATCGACGCCGAACAGCGATTCGGACGACAGAAAGCCAGGCACGAACCCTTCGAGGGTGGCGACCAGCAGACCCAGCACCCACACCGTGATGACCAGGGGAACCCAGATCAGCAGGCCGGTGATGAAGTACTTTTTGATGACGCGCATACGCATCGCGCGGTTACTCAGGAGGCGGTGGACGGCCCCGCGGCGGGCGCGGGGGCAGCGGCCGGCGCCGCCGGTGCGCTGGCGGCCGGCGCGGCGCTTTCAGCGGGCGCCGACGGGGCGCTGGCGCCGGTGGCCTGCTGGCCGCCGCTGCCGTTGCCGCGGAAATCGGTGACGTACCAGCCCGAGCCCTTGAGCTGGAAGCCAGCCGCGGTCACTTGCTTGGAAAACGTGCTCTGGCCACATTCGGGGCAAACCGAAAGCGGCGCGTCGGAAATCTTCTGCAGGACGTCTTTGGCATGGCCGCAGGCGCTGCACTTGTAGGCGTAGATGGGCATCGAGGGCTCCCAGGCGCGGGTCCGGTATATCTATGACCGTCGGCCGGACCTGCGCAAAACCAGGGGCGCGAGGGGTCTTCCAACGGAAGGCCCCGGGGCCGGAACTGGCTTGGACCGGACAACGGCCGGGCACGGCCGGAAAAATACGGGAAAGTCTTGAATTTTAGCGGTTTTTCGTGAAAGGCCGGCGGCGCCCCCACGGCGGGGCGCCCGGGGGCGCCGCCGTGGGGCTCGCCCCACTCCCTCAGACAGGCAACAGGAACATCAGGGCGGCCACCCCCGTCGGCCCCAGCGCCGACAAAAACAGCCGTCCGGACGAGATGCTGCCATCCGGGAAATGATTCTTCAGGATGGCGAAACCGGCCGGATTCGGGGCATTGGCGATCACCGTCAGGCCGCCCCCCGTCACCGCGCCCGCCACCAGCATATAGCGCCAGGCCTCGCTGGTGCCTTCCACCAGCGACCCCAGGTAGGTCAGCGCGGCGTTGTCGGTAATGGCCGTCAGCGCGGTCGCGCCCCAGAACAGCACGAACGGCTCCAGCCCGCCCAACAGGTCCTGCAACCACCATTTCTGCAGGCCGCCCAGCACCACCAGGCCGGCCAGGAAAAAGCCCACCATCAACCCTTCCTTGATCAGCAGACGGTTCTGGTGGCGCTTGTAGGCCTCGGCAAAGCCGATGAACATCATCAGCAAGCCGAGAAAGATTGCCGGGTGGTGCGCGCTCAGCACCACCGCCACCAGGAACACCAGGTGGATCAGCATCACCAGCGCCGGCACCGGCGGACGGTTGTCCTTGCCCTCCGGGGCGTCGACCCCGCCGCCCGTGCCCACCGAACGCTCCCGCAACGCCTTGCGGCAGATGAAGGTCAAGAGGCCCGCGTTCAGGCACACCGCCACCGCCGCGCGCCAGCCGAAATGCTGCGCCATGAAGGCCGAGTCCCAGCCGAAGGTGGACGCCACCATCAGCACCGGCGGCGCCGCGTAGGAGGTCAGCACGCCGCCGATCGACACGTTGACGAACAGCACGCCCAGCGTCAGGTACTTGAAGCCGGCGCGGCCGCTGGTGCGGAAATAGGCATCACGCAGCAGGATCGCCGCCAGCGTCATGGCCGCCGGCTCGGTGATGAACGAGCCGCCCAGCGGCACCAGCGACATCACCACGAAGAACGTCGCCAGCTCGCGCGGCAGCGGCAGCGCGCGCGCCGTGGCGCGCACCAGCAGCCCCACCAGCTCCAGGATCGGCCGGCTGGCCGCCACCACCATGATGGTGAAGACGAACAGCGGCTCGGTGAAGTTGCGGGTGTCCATGTAGCCGATGGCCGCGGACGGCCCCGACAGTGCCGCCATCGCCACGATCAGGGCGAACGCCCACACCCCGAAAACCGCCTCGACCTCGGCCAGCAGGTGCCAAAAGCCGGCATGCGGCCCGCCGCGATGGGCCAGGCGGGCGAACATGGGAACGGAAAAGGTGTGCAACACCGCCACGACGAACAGGAGGGTGGCGATGATCTCTATGGGCTGGGGCATCGAAAGCGCTTCCGGAATGAAGACCCGGGCCGCGCGCACGCGACCCCGAATCGGCGGACAAGGGTCGCACTATAGCGTAGCGAACCCGACCCGCCCTACAGGGACAACGCTAGGATTCGACCACTTTTCAGGCGATCGGCGCGGGCGGTTCGCCGCCCTGCTGCGCATCGCGCATCTCCATCAGCAGGCTGTGCAGCATTTCGGTCGACAGCCCATGCAGCACCAGCCGGTACCCGGCACGCAGCGTCGACATGGGCACCAGCGGATGGCTGTTGTTGACCAGGATCAGGTGCTGCGGCGCGCCCAGCAATTTGGCCGCGTAGATGCCGATGGTCTCGTCCAGTTGCAGCGAATTGGCCGCGCGCCAGAAGTCGTTGTCGGTCAGCATCAGTTGATACAGCGGCGTGAACAGCTCGATGGCGCTTTGCAGGTCAAGAAAATTCAGTTTGCCCTGCGGCATGTCCTCAAGCTTCAGATCAGGATCGCGGATCATCGAAAAGTCGACGCGCTCGGGCGCATGCATTTCCACGCCCGCGTCGCGCAACGCCTGGTTCAGCCGGATCACGAAGTTGAACAGGTTCAGGTCGTGCTTGACGAACAGTTCGTCCTTGAGATCGTCGATCTCCATCGGTTCGAGCGGCGTGGTGGTGATGCGCACCGGCGAGTTGGCCGCGATGAACGACAGGATCTGCGCGCCCAGGTGAAAGTGCCGCAGGATCAGCCAGTTGGCCTCGGGCGAGACGAAGCGCTTCAGGCCCCACGCCAGGATGCGATGCAGCAGCCGCGAATGCGACCAGCGGCGCGGCAGGAAGGTCTTGATGATCTGGATCAGGATGATGCAGGCGCGCGCCAGCGGCCGCAGGAACGGCAGCAGGTACTGGCGCGAGCCGCAGCTCGAATCGGTCAGCCAGGCCTTCTTGACCTTGTCCGGCAGCGGCGTGCTGCGGTCCAGGTACAGGGCCAGCCAAGGACTCGGATCGGCGGGATCGTGGCCCTTGGCCAGGAATTCCGGTTCCTTGTTCATGCGGCGTCATCCTCCATCACGTGATGAAACTGCATCAGGTACAGCGCGGCGGTGCGTCGCGCGGTGTCGACGATACGCTGCTCGGCGCGGCCGTCCTCGTCGCAGTCCAGCGCCAGCTCCACGGCCGACAGCCAGCGCGCCAGGTGGTTCTCGTCGTTGTGGCCATGGTATTCCAGGAAGCGGAAGGCGTCCGGCGGCAGCTTCAGGCTGGCCTTGAGCAGCGGCAGCAGGGCCGGCACGATGCGCTGGCCGGTGCCCTCGATGATGTAGATGGCGCCCAGGAGGCCGATCGGGTCGCGCGTGGCGGCCAGGCTGTGCAGATAGGCGTTGAGCGCCTCGCCGCCGGGGTTGCGGCGCAGCGCATCGATGTTGTCGATGCTGCCGCCGGCCGTGCGGTAGTCCTGGAACAGGATCTGGAAGTCGTTCTGCTCCTCGCCGGCGTGCATGTCGATCAGCGCGGCCAGCGGCTGGTACTGCTCGGTCAGCGAGGCCGCGCCTTCGCGCATCCACTTGCTGCCCTCGCGCACCTGCGGGATCCAGTTCTCCATCCAGTTCAGGTAGTCGGCGGTCTCGAAGCGGCGGTTGCGCAGGCGCCGCACCACCGGCGTGCGCCAGACGCGCGAGCGGTAGTCGTGCCAGATCGCCGCCAGTTCGGTCAGCAACTGGCCCAGGCCCTGCGGCGCCATGTCCGGATCGTGCGGCGGCGCGATGGCGTCGGCATCGGCGCTGTGGGCGTCCTCGCGCCCGGCCGCGGCCGGCGTGGCGCCCACGGCCACCGACGGCGCGGCGTCATGCGCGGCCTCGGCCTCCAGCAGCATGTAGGCCGCCATGAAGCGGCCCGACTCGGGGATGTAGCAGAATATCTGCTCGCCCGGCTTGATCTCGCGCGTTTCCAGGAACTCGGCCAGCATGATCAGGATCGACGCCGCGCCGGTGTTGCCGCGCCAGGCCAGGTTGCTGAACCAGCGCTCGCGCGGGATCACCAGGCCGGCCTTCTCCATCAGGTCCTCGACCACCGGAATGAATTTCTCGGACGAGTAATGGCACAGGAAGTGGTCGACCTGGTCGGGATCCAGCCAGCCGTCGCGCACCAGCTTGGCGTACTCGTGGATGCCGATATCGAACAGGTGCGGCAGCAGGCGGATGTCCTGGCGCAGCGACAGCGCGCCATCGGCCTCGGCCTCGTTCCACGACGGATAGTCCAGGTGGCCCTTCTGCCGGTCGGCCGACAGGCCCAGTTGCATGCACACCGGATAGTCGCCCGAGAACGAGCGCTGGTGCACCCACTTCAGGCGCAGCCGCACGCCCTTGGACGCGCCCGGCAACGGCCGGCCGCCGCGTCCCAGCAGCAAGGCGCCGGCGCCATCGGACAGCATCCAGCGCAGGAAATGCGCGTCGAAGTCGGCGTCATAACCACGCGCGGCAAAGCGCGAGCGCTTGAACAGGCGCGACGGCAACTCGGCCGCGACCGCCAGCGCGCTGGCATGGCCGCCCATCTCGACGCCCTGCGCCGCCACCTGGATCGCCGACACGCCCGCGGCGCAGATGCCGTGCACCGACAGCGTCTCCATCGGATGCGCGGCCAGCTCGCCCTGGATCATGTTGGCAAAGCCCGGCATCAGCGCGTCGCCCCCGGACGAGCCGCTGGTCAGCAGCGACACGTCCGCCAGATCGCCGTCATTGCGCCGCAGGCAATCGCGGATGGCGTTGGCGGCCAGTTGCGCGTTGGTGAAGACGGTGGCGCCCTTGGCATCGATCGCGTAGTAGCGCTGCTTGATGCCGTTCTCGGCCAGGATGCGGCTCTTGATGCGGCTGGACATGCGGTTCAGCGGCGCGATGTAGCTGTCCATGGCCTCGTTGGACACGGGTTCGCCCGGCATGAAATAGCCGGCGCTTTCCAGGTAGACACGATTGAACGCGATAGGCATGGCGGGTCTCTTTTGGCAGGTATGGAGTGGCGGCGCTAGCGCACGTGCTCGGGCGCCATGCACGAGCGGCTGCGAAAGCGCGGCAGGAAGGTGCCCAGCACGAACACGCGGAACATGTACGGCGTCAGGCCGCCCTCGTTCAACGCGGGCGTCACGCGGGCCCGGTAATGGTCGCGATGCAAGCGGGTCAGCTCGGCCCAGTGCGCGCGCGGATTCTCGTGGTGCGCGGTGTGCAGGCCGATGTTGAACAGCAGCGGATTGACCAGCCCTTCGAAGTTGCGGGCGTAGTTCAACCCTGCCACCGCGCGCGGTCCGCCATCGGCGTGCGCGTGTTGCAGGTAGTTGGTGGCCAGCAGCCAGTGCAGGCCGTGCAGTTGCGGGATGATGACGAACACCAGCGCCTTGACCGGATTGATGGCCAGCAGGCCGCCCCACAGCCCCAGCCAGGCGCCGTACTGGCACATGCAGTAGCGCCACGCGCCCGGCCAGTGCCGGCGCAGCCGTCCCAGCCAGGCGAAAAACAGCGGATACAGCACCCACACGGCCTGCACCGGATGGATCAGATAGCCCCACAGGTGATTCGTATCGCCGCCAAAGCGATAGGTGCGTGCCACGTCGCGCGCGCCGTGCTTGTAGCGGTGGTGGTTGGCCACGTGCGCCGGATAGAACACGAAAGTGGGATGCCCCTGCAGCAGCGTGATCCAGAAATCGGTGGCGCGGTTGGCCCAGCGGCCATGCCACATGCGGATGTGCGTGTGGTTGTGGTGGATCACGCCGATGCCCAGCGTCAGGAACAGCATCAGCGCGTACAGCGGCCACCAGAAGCCATGCAGCCACTGCCACGCCGCCAGGGCGGGCAGCGCGGCCAGGTAGGCCAGGCTCTGCCAATCGCGCCTGTTGCGCAGCGCGGGCAGCCGGCGCGTCTTGCTAAGCCCGTCCGCCAAGCGATTCTCGCTGCCGGAAAGCTTCCAGCTGGGGCGCGGCCGCCTCGGCCTTCAGCCGGGTGCGGAACAGGCGGTCCATGAACGTGAACTGGAAACCAAAATTGCCGTTGTAGCAGGCGTGGTGCAGGTGATGCCGGCGGCTCGCCGCAAACCAGTGCGCATACGACACGTTGGGAAAGAAGTCGTAGTTGGCGTGGCCGATGCAGTTGAAGAACAGGCTGAACAGCGGCACCGACGCCAGCGACCAGAAGCTGAAATCATGCAGCACCATCGGCAGCATGATGACGTTGCCCAGCATCAGCGCTTCGATCGGATGGAAGCTGTAGGTCGAGAACGGGGTGGTCACCACCGAGCGGTGGTGCGGCAGGTGGAAACGGCGCAGCAGCTTGGTGTGCAGCAGCCGGTGGTTGATCCAGAAATGCACATCGTTCCAGGCCACCAGCGCCAGGATCTCCAGCGTGATCTTCTGCCAACTGGCGTCGGGGTCCAGGTGCGCCCAACCCAATTGCAGCAGGCCCCACGGGAAGATCATGCCGGTGCCGAACAGCAGGATCGACACGCCCGACTGCGTGAATTCACGGCGCAACTGGCCCGGCGCCAGCGGCCGCGGATCGAGCGGCCGGCCGATGCCCAGCGCCGGCAGGATGTGCTGGGTCAGCAGCCAAGTGGCCGCGCCGAACAGCAGGTAGATGCCGCCGAAGAACAGCAGGCCCGCCAGCATGACCTGCCAGGCGGACAACGCGACAAAAGCTTGGGCCATGAACGTTTTGTTTCACCCCGGAGAATGGCCGCATCATAAGCAATCCGTCAGCGGCGCGGTGAGACATTTATTACCAAATGAATCTGGACGCCACAAAGCTGCCGCTCCCGGGCCAAAGTTGCGCCTATTGGCAGGGAAACTGCCGGTTCAAGCCCGCTACCGCCGCGTCCATGCGCCGTGCCAGTGCCGCGCTCGCGGCCGGCATCGGCTCGCGCAGCTCCGCGCTCAACAGCCCCTGGCGCCCCAGTTGCGCCTTGACCGGCCCCGGATTGGGTTCGGCGAACGCCAGTTGGATCACCGGCGCCAGCGCCTGGAACAGCTTGCGGGCCAGATCCAGTTGCTGCGCCCGCACCGCCTGGTACATGGCCACGAACAGATCGGGCCGGATGTGCGCCGCCGCCGCGATCAGGCCGCTGCCGCCCAGGCACAGCAGCGACAGCGATTGCAGGTCCTCGCCCGCCAGCACGTTCATGTTGCCGTCGGCGATCAGGGCCAGGGTCTTGTCGAGCGAACCGCCGCAATCCTTGATCGCGGCGATGTTCGGATGCGCGGCCAGCGACAGCAATGTCGCGGTCTCCAGCGTTGTGCCTGTGCGATAGGGAATGTCGTACAGCACCAGGGGAAAGCGCGAGGCATCGGCCAGGCTGCGGAAATAAGCGGCCGCGCCGTCCTGCCCCGGGCGCACGTAGTAGGGCGCCGGCGCCAGGATGCCGGCCAGCGGCCGGGTGCCGAACGCGGCCAGGCGCTGCAGCACGTGCCCCTGGTGATTGCCCGCCAGGCCCATCACCACCGGCATGGCGCCGGCCTCGTTCAGCACGGCGTCCAGCACAGCCAGTTGCTCGGCGTCGTCGAGCGCCGCGGCTTCGCCCGTGCTGCCGCAGACGACCAGGCCGTCGACGCCCGCGGCCTTGAAATGGCGCACCAGGCGGCGCAAGGCCCCGCCATCGACGGCGCCGCCGGAAAACGGCGTCACCAGGGGGATCCAGACGCCTTGGAACGGGGATTGATGAGTTTGCATGAACACTCCTTCGGTGTAAGCGGACCGTGGTTGGACCGTACAGAAGTGCTCGGGATACTAGGGGGTGCGCGCGAAGGCGCCGTGGCGCCGCCGTGAGGCCGCTGTTCCGTCGCCCATCTGACGGAACAGCATGCTCCGGTCAGATGAGCGGCTGTTTTTTGGATTTCAGGCCGGCGCAAACCGTATCCACGCTGAGGGCGCGGAACAGGAAAGCGGACAGGATGGCCTGAGAAATCATGAATGGAATAAAGGGTTGAAACCGGCCGCGAACGACCGATGCGCAAATCTACCGGGCCGCCGCGCCCCTGTCAACGCAGGCTGGCCAGGAAGATCGCGCACAGCGCTTCCATGCCCTGGCGATCGTCTTCGTCGAAACGGTCCGGCACCGGGCTATCCACGTCCCACACGCCGATCAACTCGCCCTGGTGCACCAGCGGCACCACGATCTCGGAACGCGAGGCCGCGTCGCAGGCGATGTGGCCGGGGAACGCGTGCACATCGGGCACCAACTGCGTCTGGCGCTGGCTGGCGGCCGCGCCGCACACGCCGCGATTGAGCGGAATGCGCACGCAGGCCGGCTTGCCCTGGAACGGGCCCAGCACCAGCTCGGTGCCGTCGAACAGATAGAACCCGACCCAGTTCAGGTCGGGCAGCGCCTGGTAGGCCAGCGCGCTCAGGTTGGCGGCATTGGCGATGCGGTCGTGCTCGCCGTCAAGCAGGGCGCGGGCCTGCTTGGCCAGTTCGGCGTACAGCGCGGCCTTGGAGTCGGCGGTGATCGGGGCGGCTTCAAACATATATCTAAATGTAACTGTACAGGCGATTATCGATGCAAGTGATTTTAGGGGCTGCCCACGATAAAGGGGCCGCCTTGCCACGCTGTGGGACAATAGTTTACGCAGTAACGTCTTTACCGCCCCGTTGTCATCACCCCGTCACTCCCCTTCTTGATTAAGAAGCAAACCATGGACAAGCCTCTCGAACCGACGTTCGCCTTTTCCGAACGCGCCCAGCAACTCACCAGCTCCGCCATCCGCGAGATCCTCAAGGTCACCGAGCGGCCCGAAGTCATTTCGTTCGCAGGCGGCCTGCCGGCGCCCGGCGGCTTCCCGGTGGAAGTGGTGCGTGCGGCATTCGACAAGGTACTGTCCACCA
The DNA here is from genome assembly GCF_052698165.1 of Achromobacter sp. CF-sbj1-Ac2-l. Classification (NCBI taxonomy): domain Bacteria; kingdom Pseudomonadati; phylum Pseudomonadota; class Betaproteobacteria; order Burkholderiales; family Alcaligenaceae; genus Achromobacter; species Achromobacter sp. CF-sbj1-Ac2-l. The sequence goes on from NZ_CP199855.1 coordinate 6,127,889, forward strand.
ACGGCCGCGCGGCCTTGCAATACGGCCCCACCGAAGGCTACGCGCCGCTGCGCCAATGGGTCGCCGACGACCTGAACCGCGCCGGCGCCAACGTCGCCGCCGACCAGGTCCTGATCGTCTCGGGCTCGCAGCAGGCGCTCGACCTGCTGGGCAAGGTGCTGGTCGACAAGGACAGCAAGGTGCTGGTCGAAGACCCCAGCTACCTGGGCGCCCTGCAATCGTTCAGCCTGTACCAGCCCAAGTACGTGCCGGTGCCCACCGACGACGGCGGCCTGATCCCCGAAGCCATCACCCCCGAACTGGCCGCCGGCGCCCGCTTCCTGTACGCGCTGCCCAACTTCCAGAACCCCACCGGCCGCACTCTCAGCCTGGAACGCCGCATCGCGCTGGTCAAGCGCGCCGCCGAGCTCGGCCTGACCATCATCGAGGACGATCCCTACGGTGAACTGCGCTACGCCGGCGAACCGCAGCCGGGCCTGATCGCGCTGGCCGCCGAGTACGGCGCCAACGTCGTGCGCCTGGGCACGTTCTCCAAGGTGCTGGCTCCCGGCCTGCGCCTGGGCTACATCGCCGCCGCCCGTCCGCTGATCCACAAGCTGGTGCAGGCCAAGCAGGCCACCGACCTGCACACGCCCACGCTGACCCAGATGGCCGTGTACGAGATCGTCAAGGACGGCTTCCTCGAAGAGCACCTGCCCAATGTGCGCGAGATCTACCGCGCCCAGGGCAGTTGCATGCTGGACGCCATCGCCCGCGAATTCCCCGCCACCGTCAGTTGGACCAAGCCCGAAGGCGGCATGTTCATCTGGGTGACGCTGCCCGAGCACATCGACAGCACCAAGCTGCTGGAAAAGGCGATCGCCCAGAACGTCGCGTTCGTGCCGGGCGCGCCGTTCTACAGCGGCGCCGGTCGCGCCAACACGCTGCGCCTGAGCTTCGCCACGGTGCCGGAAGACAAGATCCGCACCGGCATTGCCATCCTGGGCAAGCTGCTCAAGGAATACGCGGCCTGAAAACCGGGTCCTGACCACGCTTGACGGTCCCACGGCCGGGCGCGATGCCCGGCCGTTGTTTTATGCTGTCGGCTTTCCTCCCTTTTCTTTCGCCGTGACAGTGAGCGCTCCGCAATCCTCTCCCGTCGACCTCAGCGACATCGTTTTCACCGACTGGGTCGAACGTTGGCTGCCCAAATCGTGGCGGCCCTACGCCCGGCTGTGCCGGCTCGATCGCCCCATCGGCACCTGGCTGACGCTGCTGCCCTGTATCGCCGCGCTGGTCCAGGCCGCTGGCGGCCTGCCCGACCTGCAACGCCTGGTGGTGTTCTCGCTGGGCGCGCTGCTGATGCGCGGCATCGGCTGCACCGTCAATGACATGTGCGATCGCAACTTCGACAAGCACGTCGAACGCACCCGCTTCCGTCCGCTGACCAGCGGGCAGCTCAGCATGCGTAATGCAGTCTGGTTTTTATTGGGCCAATTGGTGGTCTGCGGATCGCTTTTGTTCTTCCTGAATGGCATGAGCCGCTGGCTCGCCGTGGCCGTCCTGCCGTTCGTTTTCATCTATCCCCTGTGCAAGCGCGTGACCTACTGGCCGCAGGTAGTGCTGGGCATCTGCTTCAACTGGGGCATGCTGATGGCGTGGTCGGATACGCAGAACCATGTGCCCCTGGCGGCCATCGCGATGTGGTTCGGCGCGGTGCTGTGGCAGGTGGGTTACGACAGCATCTATGCCTACGTCGATGTGCGCGATGACCGCAGCCTGGGCCTGCATTCCACGGCCATGCGCTTCGGCGACCAGGGCAAGTTATGGATCGGCGGCTTCTATCTTGGCACCGTGATTTTGTGGGCCTGGGGCGGCTATGCCATCGGCATGTCGTGGGCCTATTACGTCGGCATGGCGGCGATCGCCGTGCACCTGGCGTGGCAGTTGAAAGTGTTCGACATCCAGCGCCCCGACCGCAATTTCATGCTGTTCCGCGCCAACCTCTGGCTGGGCGCGATGCTGGTCGCGGCGGCGCTCGCGGGCACCCTGATCGGCTGATCCGGCTCATTGCGGATGCCCCACGCTTAAGGGATGATGCCCGCTCCGAGACGTGTTTTACGGAGACCCGCATGTCCGCTTTGACCAAAACCTTGCTGGCCGCCACCGCGGCCAGCGCGTTGTCCGGCCTGCTGCCGGCATACGCCTACGACCACGCCGAATGCTCGGCGCAACGCGGCTGCGCCGCCAAGATCTGCCACCTCGAACGCGAGCTCAGCTACGCACGCGCTCACAACAACTCGCATCGCGTCGCGGGCCTGCAGAGAGCGCTGGCAGAAACCAAAGCGCATTGCACCGACAGTCGCCTGGAGGCCGAGCGCGAGGCCGACGTACGCGACAAGCAGGCCAAGGTGGCCGAGCGTGAGGACGAGCTGAAGGCCGCACGCGCCAAGGGCAAGGAGGAAAAGATCCTCAAGGCCCAGCGCAAGCTGGATGAGGCGCGCGCCGAATACGACGCCGCGCTGGCCGATTTGAACCGCTGATCCCTCGCCCCTCTGGCCCCCCTGGGCCTAGTCCCGGGGGCGCGCCCTCTTTCCCCCCGGCTTGCGCCACGCGGGGGCTCTCGTTATTGCCTGTTCCAGGCACGCCTGACGCGCCCGCGAACGCCCCATTGGGCGGTCCAGGCGCGCGGCTCCACGCCGATCTCCCCGTCGACCACTACCTATTGCATCATCAAATGGAAATATCGCCACCTATGGTGCCATTTGGTAAGTTCCCGCCTGATTAGTATTCATTTTGGAAAGATGTTTTCAGGTAATAAGGGTTTATCCCAAGGTAATTTGAGCCGAGAATGCATCTCATCGGGACACAGCAAGCGACCCCCGGCAATCAGGCCAGAGGATCGGATCCCAAGCTCAAGACATATGGAGGTCTGCTATGAAAACCCTTGCTACCGCTTTGATGCTGTCCATGTCCGTTCTGGCCGCCGCTGGCGCCCAAGCCGCTGAAGCCGACCAAGGCCCGACGCGCGCCCAGGTTCAAGCCGAACTGCAACAAGCCAAGGTTTCCGGCCAATACACCTTCGGCGAAGAAGGCTATCCCGCCGCCATCGCCTCGAAGTCGAGCCTGACCTCGCAGCAAGTCCAGGAGCAACTGGCCCAGGCCAAGAACGCTGGTGAAGTCACCTTCGGCAACATGGACTACCCGCCCGTCGCCCACGCCGCCAGCACCACGTCGCTGAGCCGCAGCCAGGTCCAGACCGAACTGGCCCAAGCCAAGGCGGAAGGCCTGGTCACCTTCGGCAACATGGACTACCCCCCCATGGGCAGCTGATTGCACGGCCTGGCTTCCAGGCCCTGGCAATCGCCCCCCAAAAGCCCTCCGGCCTCACCCGGGGGGCTTTTCTTTTGACGTTTCGATCGGCTATTAAGTCATAACGACGTTACTGATAGCCGCTTCGACGCTTTGGCATCTACAAATCGACAGCGCCCGCGCATAGGATGAGGCCAACCCATCCCCCTCTATGCAGGAGCCGCACCATGTCCCCCTCCCCCAAGCCCATCCTCCTCCTGGGCGCCGGCAAGATCGGTTTCGCCATCGCCCTGATGCTCGAGCGCAGCGGCGACTATTCGGTCCTGGTGGCCGACCAGGATCCGGCGCGGCTGCGCGCTGTCGCGGAACTGGGTTGCGAGACGCGCCAGATCAGCGATGACGCCTCGCTGGCCCGCTGCCTCGAGGGCCGCTACGCGGTCGTGAACGCCCTGCCGTTCCATCGCGCCATCGCGGTCGCGCAACTGTGCAGTCAGGCCGGCGTGCACTATTTCGACCTGACCGAAGATGTCGCCAGCACCCATGCCATCCAGGCGCTGGCCGGCGACGCCCGCGCGGTGCTGATGCCGCAATGCGGCCTGGCGCCGGGCTTCATCGGCATCGTCGGCCATGCGCTGGCGCGGCGCTTCGACACCTTGCTGGACCTGCGCATGCGCGTGGGCGCGTTGCCGCGCTACCCGTCCAACAGTCTGCGCTACAACCTGACCTGGAGCACGGAAGGGTTGATCAATGAATACTGCAATCCGTGCGAGGCCATCGTCGACGGCCAACTCACCAGCGTGCCTGCGCTTGAAGGCTACGAGACCTTCGCGCTCGACGGGGTCGAGTACGAGGCCTTCAACACTTCGGGCGGCCTGGGCACGTTGCCCGCGACCCTGCTGGGACGCGCCCGCAACGTGGACTACAAGTCGGTGCGCTACCCCGGGCACTGCAACCTGATGAAGCTGCTGCTGAACGATCTGCGCCTGCGCGATCGCCGCGACCTGCTCAAGGATATCTTCGAGACCGCGATTCCCACCACCGAACAGGACGTCATCGTCATCCAGGCGCAGGCCTCGGGTCACCGCCACGGCCGGCTGGAAGAAGAGTCCTACCCCATACGCGTGTTCGGCGCCGACGTCGACGGCCACCGGCTCAGCGCCATCCAGTTATCGACGGCGGCAGGCATCTGCGCGGCGCTGGATCTCGTCGCCCAGGGGGTGCTGCCGCAGCGCGGCTTCGTGGGCCAGGAACAGATCTCGCTCGAGGCTCTGCTGGCCAACCGCTTTGGCCGCGTTTATGCCGGCAAGCCGCTGGCCCTGGCCGGCGCCGTGACCGAAGACCGCTGAGCCTGGCGGCACGCCGCGGCGCGCGCGGCTTCATCGCGCAGCGGGCCGGTCATAGGCCCGCGCGGGTCCGCGCCGCGGCGTTCAGGTCCACCCTTCCAGGCGCAGCGTCGCCCGCACCAGGCGTTGCTCTTCCTGTTCGATCTCGGCCAGGTTCTGCCGCACGCTGTCGACGTGATCGGCCGCGGCGCGGCGCGCCTGCTCCGGCTGGCGGCCGATCACGGCGTTGAAGAGCCGCGCGTGCTGCTTGTCGATCTGGCGCTTTTCGGGCTCGCGGTGGTAAAGGTTGTTCACACAGGCGAACACCGAACCGAGCATCAGGTCGTTGAGCGACTGCAGCGTGTGCACCAGTACCGGGTTGTGCGAGGCCTCGCAGATCGCCAGGTGAAAGGCGTGGTCCAGGTGCGCGTGCGTGGCGGTATCCGCGGCCTGCGTGTTGACCATGTCGTCGTAGCGACGGCGGATCATGATGAAGTCGGCCTCGGTGCCGCGCAACGCCGCCAGCCGCGCCGAATCCGCCTCCAGCAGCGAGCGCACTTCCAGCAGGTCATACAGGGTGCGCGGCTGCGAATTGAACAGATGCATCAACGGCCCCGCGTCCACCTTGGAAATGCGGGCCACGAACGAGCCTTTGCCCTGCGAGGTATGGATGATCTCGCGCGCGCGCAGCAGCTTGAGCCCTTCGCGCAGCGCGGTGCGAGACACGCCCAGTTTTTCCGTCAGGCGCCGTTCCGATGGCAAGGCCTGGCCCGCTTTCAGGACGCCGTCCAGGATCAGGCGCTCGATGCGCTCGGCCACCTCGTCCGCCACCTGGCGGGGTTTCGCTTCAGTTTCCGCATGCATTGCGTTTTCCGGACCAGTGGTATGACCATGCCACAGCCATCATTGATCCGTCGCTCCCGGCTTTTGTAAGTTACTGATATAGAACCATAAAAAAACGATGTTTGCCGAACCGCCGCCAAATAAACTGGTATGACCAGCGGTTTTTGATATGGACTTTGGGTCAGGTGCGAACGATGATGTCAGGACCGATTCGCCCGGCGCCCGCGCCGCCCAGACCTACTACCGTCAGAGATCCGCATGACTCAACGCACCCAGCACCACGGCCTGCAAGTGGCGGCCAATCTCAGCCAGTTCATCGAAAAGGAAGCGTTGCCCGGCTCCGGGCTGGACGTCGACGCGTTCTGGAAGGGATTCTCGGCCCTGGTGCATGACCTGGCGCCCAAGAACCGCGCCCTGCTGGCCGAACGCGACCGCCTGCAGGCCGAACTCGACGCCTGGCATCGCGCCCATCCTGGCCCGATCGTCGATCCGGCCGCATACCGCCAGTTCCTGGAAGGCATCGGTTACCTGCTGCCGCAGCCGGCTTCCGTGCGCGCCACCACCGACAATGTCGATACCGAAATCTCGCAGCAAGCCGGCCCGCAATTGGTCGTGCCGATGTCCAATTCGCGCTACGCGCTGAACGCGGCCAACGCGCGCTGGGGCAGCCTGTACGACGCGCTCTACGGCACCGACGCGATTCCCGCCACGCCGGGCGACAACGGCGCCGGCTACAACCCCGAGCGCGGCCGCGCGGTCATCGCCCGCGCTCGCCAGTTCCTCGACACCGCCGCGCCATTGGCACAAGGCTCGCACGCGGAGGCCCGCGGCTACTCTGTCGAGAACGGCCAGTTGAAGATTGCGCTGTCGAACGGCGCCACCACGCTCAAGACGCCGAGCCAGTTCACCGGCTACCAGGGCGACGCCGGCGCGCCCACGGCCATCCTGCTCAAGAACCACGGCCTGCATTTCGAAATCCAGATCGATCGCGCCCACAGCATCGGCGCCACCGACGCCGCCGGCGTCAAGGATGTGTTGGTTGAGGCCGCGCTGACCACCATCATGGACTGCGAGGACTCGGTCGCCGCGGTCGACGCCGAAGACAAGGTCCACATCTATCGCAACTGGCTGGGCCTGATGAAGGGCGACCTGACCGAGGAGGTCACCAAAGGCGGCAAGACCTTCACCCGCAAGCTCAACGCCGATCGCCAGTACACGCGTCCTGACGGTTCGGCGCTGACGCTGCATGGCCGCTCGCTGATGTTCGTGCGCAACGTCGGCCACCTCATGACCAACCCGGCGGTGCTGGACCGCGACGGCCAGGAGATCCCCGAGGGCATCCTCGACGCCGTGGTCACCAGCCTGGCGGCGCTGCAGGATCGCGAGCGCAGGCTCAATTCGCGCACCGGCTCGGTCTACATCGTCAAGCCCAAGATGCACGGCCCGGTCGAGGCCGCGTTCGCCAGCGAGCTGTTCGATCGCGTCGAGGACCTGCTGGGCCTGCCGCGCAACACCCTGAAAATGGGCATCATGGATGAAGAGCGCCGCACCAGCATCAATCTGAAGGCCTGCATCCAGGCTGCGGCGTCGCGCGTGGCGTTCATCAACACCGGCTTCCTCGACCGCACCGGCGACGAGATGCATTCCAGCATGGAAGCCGGCCCCATGCTGCGCAAGGGCGACATGAAGTCCACCGCCTGGATCACCGCCTACGAGCGCAACAACGTGCTGGTCGGCCTGGACGCCGGCCTGCGCGGCCGCGCGCAGATCGGCAAAGGCATGTGGGCCATGCCCGACCTGATGGCCGCCATGCTCGAACAGAAGATCGCCCATCCCAAGGCCGGCGCCAATACCGCCTGGGTGCCGTCGCCCACGGCCGCCACGCTGCACGCGCTACATTACCACCAGGTGGACGTGCAGGCGGTCCAGCAGGAACTGGAACGCACCAGGCTCGACAGCGTGCGCGACGAACTGTTGGCCGGCCTGCTGACGGTGCCGGTGGGCGACCGCGCCAAATGGTCCGCTGCCGACATCCAGCAGGAACTGGACAACAACGTGCAGGGCATCCTGGGCTACGTGGTCCGCTGGATCGACCAGGGCGTGGGCTGCTCCAAGGTGCCAGACATCCACAACGTCGGCCTGATGGAAGACCGCGCCACGCTGCGTATTTCGAGCCAGCACATCGCCAACTGGCTGCGCCACGGGGTGACCAACCGGGAGCAGGTCATGGAGACTTTCCAGCGCATGGCCAAGGTGGTGGACGGCCAGAACGCCGGCGATCCCCATTACCTGCCGATGGCCGGCAATTTCGATGGCTCGCTGGCGTTCAAGGCGGCGTGCGCGCTGGTCTTCGAAGGCCTGACCCAGCCCAACGGCTACACCGAGCCGTTGCTGCACAAGTTCCGCCTGGAATTCAAGGCCGCGCAGGCCTGAGTCGAGCGCCCCACCGGGCGCAACACCCGAACGGCGGGCAGCCCAGGCTGCCCGCTTTTTTTGGCGCCGCCCCGACCCGGCGCGATAAACGCGCATTTTTCGCACAGTCGTGCTAAATTCGCGCCATGACTGCCAAGACCGAAAAAAGCGAGCTGACCTTCGCGGCCATCGTGGACGCGGCCCTCGACATGGCCGCCGCCCAGGGGCTGGAGAGCCTGTCGCTCGGTCAGTTGGCCAAGCGCCTGGGCATCAGCAAGAGCGGCGTTTTCTCGCGGGTGGGATCGCGCGAGGCCCTGCAGCAGGCCGTGCTCGAGGAATACGACCGCCGTTTCGTGGCGGCCGTCTTCACGCCCGCCATGGCCCAACCCCGCGGCCTGCCGCGGCTGAACGCGCTCGTCACGCTATGGATCGATCGCGCCTGCAATGTCGAGTTGCTGACCGGCTGCATCTACGTGGCGGGCGCTTTCGAGTTCGACGACGTCGAGTCGCCCTTGCGGGCGGTGCTGGAAGAGCGCCTCAAGCGCTGGCGCGCCACCATGGTGCGCACGGTCGGCCAGGCGTTGGAAGAAGGCCACTTGCGGCCGGACACCGATCCGGAACAACTGGTGTTCGAGGTATACAGCCTGATGATCGGGCTGATGCATGACGCCCGTTTCCTGCGCGATCCACGCGCCCGTGAACGGGTGCGGGACGCCTATGAGCGGCTGATTTCCACATATCGCAGCTTCAAGTACATCGCGTAGCCGTTGCAACGGACGCCGGCATGGGCCGGTATTTTTTTCGGCTAATTTCGCACGATCGTGCGATTTTTGAAAAAGGGAACGAAGTCATGGTCTTATACATCGGTGGGGCCGTCTTCATTGCGGCGCTGGCGCGTCTCTGGCTGATGTGGCGCGCCCTCCTGCGCCAGTTACCGGACCAGCCGCAGCATCTGGTGCTGTTCTAGGCGCGCCCATCGGCGGGCTGGCCGGCTTGCGGGGCGGACCGGCGCGTGGCGCTCGCCTGCGGCGCGCATCCCGGTCTATATTTCACCTTCACTCCCCGTCTCTGCCCCATGTCGCGCTCCGTTCACCTACTGATCATCGATCCGCAGAACGATTTCTGCGACCTCCCCGCGCAATACCTGCCCGCCGATCCGCTGACGGGCCAGGCAGTCGCGCCCGCACTGCCTGTGCCGGGCGCACATGCCGACATGCAACGGCTGGCGCGCTTCATCGATGCCACCGCGCCCGCGCTGTCGGCCATCACCGTCACGCTGGATTCGCACCATCGGCTCGACATCGCCCATCCGACCTTCTGGCGTAGCGGCGATGGCCGGCCGGTGGCGCCCTTCACCCCCATCACCGCCGGCCAGGTGCGCTCGGGCGCCTTCGAGCCCCGCCACGTCGACGACCTGCCGCGGACACTGTCGTATCTGGATGAATTGGAGGCGCGCGGCCGCTACACGCTGATGGTCTGGCCGGTGCACTGCGAGATCGGCACGTGGGGCCACAACGTCCATCCGGACGTGCGCGCCGCCTATGGCCGCTGGGAGGACGAACGCCAATACATCGTGCGCAAGGTTCCCAAGGGCGCCAATCCGTGGACCGAGCACTACAGCGCACTGATGGCCGAGGTGCCGGATGCCGACGACCCGCGCAGCCAGCTCAACCGCAAGCTGCTCGATTCGCTGGACCGTTCCGACCTCATCATCGTCGCGGGCGTGGCCGGCAGCCATTGCGTCAAGGCCACGGTCGAACACATCGCCGAGCACCTGCCCGGCGGCAACCTGTCGCGCGTGGTGCTGCTGACCGACTGCATCAGCCCGGTCACGGGCTTCGCGGATGCGCAATCCGGGTTCCTGCAGCGCATGCGCGACCTCGGCATGCAGGCGCGCAGCAGCGTGGACATGGCGCGCGCTCTGGCTTGAGGCCGGCGACGCCGCAATCCGCGGCGATCAAATGACAACGGCCGCACGCGTGCGCGTTGCGGCCGTGTGGCGATGGCAAAGCTGGTGAATCAGGCGGCGGGCTTGTCCTGGCACTCGACGTACAGGGCGCTGATCGCCTCGCACAGGGCCGGCGGCGCCTGGAACAGGCGTGCAACCAGCATGCAGCCCTGCACCGTGGCGAAGACCGCCCGGCCGGCCGCTTCAGCGGTGCCCGAGAATTTCAGGGTGCCTTCTTGGGCGCCTTGCGCCAATACCCGGGTCAACCAGGCTTCGTGCGCACGGAAGAATCCCTGCAGCGCGCCGCGTACGCGGTCGGGCAGGCTCATCATTTCGGCGGCCAGCATGCCGCCCAAGCACAGTTCGCCGTGGCCGCAGGCCTTCGACTCCATCATCGACAGATAGGCGTCGAGTTGGGCGTGGGCCGGCTGCGCGGTGTCGATGCTGCGCACCGACGCCAGGGCGCGGGCGCTGTAGGCTTCAACGGCCTCGTAGAGCAGGTCGTCCTTGCCAGGAAAGTAGTAGTGGATGCTGGACGTCTTCACGCCCACATGCTCGGCCAGATCGCGATAACTGAAGCCGTTGCAACCGCGGGTACGGATCAGCTTCTCGGCGTGGGCCAGGAGCTGGTCGCGGGTGGTGTTGGGGGTCGGAGTGTCCATGGCTGAATATTACCTACTAATAGGTCGGTTCGTCATCGGCGGTATCCCTAGGCGCAGATCCGATGCAACCGTGCGAACCCCGGCCGGGAATGATCCCGCCCCCCGAGGTTCGCAGTGGCCGTCATCGAACTCAGCCTTGCACGGGCGGGTAGTCCAGCTCGCCGCTTTCGGTCAGGCCTTGGGCGCGGGCGGCGGCCAGCTCCTGCTTCACCTGGGCGCGGCTCTTGTCGCCCGCGCTGGCGAAGGCGGTGGCGGCGTAGCCTTCTTCACCGCTGGCCAGTTCGCCGTTGGCACGGGCGGCGGCCAGTTCTTGCTGCACCTGGACTCGGGTCACCGTGCTTTGGGTGTCCGCGGCGGGCGGATAGTCCAGCTCACCGGCGTGGGCGGCGCCCAGGAACGAGGCGGTGAGAATCAGGGCGGATACGAGGGTCTTCATGGTGGATCTCCGGAAAAAGGATTGGGTACTACAGTTCGGAAAAGCTATCTATGTATAGATAGGCATGTGGTCGAAAAAGATCAGCCTTGAACGGGCGGGTAATCCAGTTCGCCGCTGTCGGTCAGGCCTTGAGCACGGGCGGCGGCCAGTTCCTGCTTCACCTGGGCACGGCTCTTGTCACCGGCGCTGGCGAACGTAGTCGCGGCATAGCCTTCTTCGGTCGTCGCCAGTTCACCGTTGGCGCGGGCGGCAGCCAGTTCTTGCTGCACCTGGGCGCGCGTCACCGTGCTTTGGGTGTTCAGGGCGGGCGGGTAGTCCAGTTCGCCGGCTTGGGCGGCGCCGATGAAGGAAGCGGACAGGATCAGGGCGGATACGAGGGTCTTCATGATGATCTCCAGATAACGATGATGAGGATGTTTCGTTTAAACTATCTACTTATAGGTAGACAACACGGCAAATAAAAAAGGGGTGCTACTGTATTTCTGGTTTGGGGCGGCGCGGCGGTGTTGCTGGGTGCTGCGTCGATGGATGAATCTTACCTACTACTAGATAGATAGCGCAAGAGGCTTTTATGAAACTAAATATTTCATTCTGCCTAGCTGCGCTTTTCCTCCTCATGCCCTCCTAGGCCCTCTCTTCCCCTTCGGCCGCTCCGTCACCGTGGCATGCCTCGCGGGTGCCCCAGCCCCAGATGGGGAACATCAAGCCGCTGCAGCGAGGTCGGAATGCGCCCTTTCGCCCCCTTGTTGAAAAGCTGTGGAAAAGCCCCGAATCACGGTGCACAAGCTGTGTATATGCTGTGTGCAGCCTGGAGCCGGCAAGCCCCCTCTGTTGCCTGCAGATCGAGTCTACGCGCGGCTTGCGTGCCGGTGGGGAAGTCCGGATCCGAAATCCTGCGGGTTGATCTGCCGTCACGCCGGCCCGGGCAGGCAAGGGACCTGCCTGGCAGACCCTGTGAACAAACGGTGGACAAGGCCCGAAAACCAGTGGGCAAGCTGTTGAAATGCTGTGCACAGCCTGTGGATAGATAGCGAGATTTCCCTGGAAAGACAGCGGCTCCCGCAGCAGCGCGGCCGTGGCGGCGCCCAAACGGCACAAAGCCCGGCAAGCGCAAGGCTTGCCGGGCTTTGTTCGTGAACCGTCGCGGAAGACGCGATCAGAACGGAATATCGTCGTCCATGTCGGCCAGGTTGGCGCCGCCGCCGGCGGGCGCTGCCTGGGGCGCGGGACGCTGCTGCGGCGCCGGGCGCTGTGCCGGGGCGCGCTGCTGCGGCTGGCGCGCGGGCGCGTCGTCGTAGCCGCCGCCACCGCCGTAGCTGCCGCCACCGCCGCCGCCGTCTTCGCGGCCGCCCAGCATCTGCATCTGGTCGGCCACGATTTCGGTGCTGTAGCGGTCAGCGCCAGTGTCCTTGTCCTGCCACTTGCGAGTCTTCAGGCGGCCCTCGATGTAGACCGAGCGGCCCTTCTTCAGGTATTCGCCGGCGATTTCGGCCAGGCGGTTGTACATGACCACGCGGTGCCATTCGGTTTCTTCGCGGCGCTCGCCCGATGCCTTGTCCTTCCAGGTGGAGGTGGTGGCGATGGACATGTTGCAGATTGCGGCCCCGTCGGGGCTGTAGCGGACTTCCGGGTCGCGACCCAGGTTGCCCACGAGAATGACTTTGTTAACCGATGCCATGCCGTTGTCCCTCTGTTGTTGACAGCCTGTGCCACGCGTTGCCGCGAGCGCGCCGGCAACAACATAAATAGCGATGTTGAAGACCGGCTTCATGAAACTCGCCGGTCATCGCAGCGATGACCGGCGACGCCGGTGAAGCCCTAATTTGCCTTCTATTATCGACGAAAAGCGTCTGGCGCGCCAAACCCGATTGGTGACAAAGCCATCCGTCCAGGGAAACGATTTCACCGCTGTTGGACACCGTTGGCGGCGCGATCCGCGACTTTCGCCAACCGCGGTCTTCTAGGCCAGCGGCTTGAGCGCCCACGTCACGGCCAGCCAGACGGCGGCCAGCACCGCGGCGCCGACAAACACCGCACCGGGGCCGGAATGCGAGGCGATCCAGCCGCCCAATGCGCCGCCGGTGAACAGGCCTGCGGCCTGGGCAGTGTTGTAGAAGCCCAGCGCCAGGCCCTTGTAGGCCTGCGGCGCCACCCGAGACACCAGCGAAGGCTGCAGCGCCTCCAGTACGTTGAAGGCCACGAAGAAGCCGGTCAGCGCCGCCGCCAGGGTGTAAAAGCCGTGGCTGGCCGCCGGCAGCAGCGCGCACACCAGCACCAGGCCGGCCACGGCGGCGCGCAAGGCGCCCCGGTGGGCGCGGCGCTTTTCGGCCACGAACACCACCGGCACCATCAACACGAACGACACCAGGATCACAGGCAGATACACCTTCCAGAGCTCACGCGCATCCAGGCCGCCAACTTTGGCCAGCAACGCCGGCACCACGACGAACAGCGACACCTGGATCAGGTGCAGCACGAACACGCCGAAATTCAGCCGCAGCAGGTCGACATGGGTCAGCACCTGGCGCGGACTGGCGGCCTGCATGCTGCGGGCCTGCGTACGCGGCACCACCGGCACCACCCAGCGCGCCACCGCCAGGCACACCACGCCCAGACAGGCGATGGTCCAGAACAGGCCCGACAACCCCCACCAGCCCACCAGCAGCGGCGACAGCACCAGCGACGCGGCGAACGACAGGCCGATCGAGCCGCCCACCATGGCCATTGCGCGGGTGCGCACCTCGTCACGGGTGGCGTCGGCCAGCCAGGCGGTCACGGCGGCCGAAATGGCCCCGGCCCCCTGGATGGCGCGACCGATGGTGATCCAGAACACGTCGTCGGCCTGCGCGCAGACCACGCTGCCCGCCACGAACAGCAGCAGGCCGAACAGCACCACCGGCCGGCGGCCCCAGCGGTCCGACGCCAGCCCGAAGGGAATTTGCATGAACGCCTGGGTCAGGCCGTACATACCCAGCGCCAGGCCGACGCGGGCGGGGTCATCCCCCCCGGGCAGGCCGCGGGCGGCCACGGCGAACACCGGCAGCAACAGGAACAACCCCAGCATCCGCGCGGCGAACAAACCGGCCAGCGCCACGCTGGCACGGCGCTCGGAAGGGGTCAATTTCAGTTTCGTGTCTGCCGGCATGCGGAATTTTCAACGATGACGAGGGCCGTTCGCGCGTGAATGTCATGCGCTGGCGGTCTGATCTATGGCCTGGGGACTCGGCGCGCTATAGTACCAAGTTGGCCTTTGCAACCGCTTAAAAGAGCCCGATAGACGTGACCATACGCATTCGGGGTGCCCGCACCCACAATCTCAAGAACGTCTCGCTGGATCTGCCGCGCCACAAACTGGTGGTGGTTACCGGCCTGTCCGGCTCGGGCAAGTCCTCGCTGGCATTCGATACGCTCTACGCGGAGGGGCAGCGGCGCTACGTCGAAAGCCTGTCCGCCTACGCGCGCCAGTTCCTGCAGTTGATGGACAAGCCCGACGTCGACCTGATCGAGGGCCTGTCGCCGGCCATCTCGATCGAGCAGAAGGCGGCGGGCCACAACCCCCGCTCCACGGTCGGCACCATCACCGAGATCCACGACTACCTGCGCCTCTTGTACGCGCGGGTCGGCACGCCCTATTGCCCGGACCACGGCCTGCCGCTGCAGGCGCAGAGCGTCAGCCAGATGGTGGACGCGGTGCTGTCCTGGCCGGCCGACACCCGGCTGGCGGTGCTGGCCCCCATCGCGCGCGGCAAGAAAGGCAGCTTCGAGGACGAATGCGCCAGCCTGCAGGCACAGGGCTACGTGCGCCTGCGCGTGGACGGCCAGATGGTCGAAATCGACGGCATGGCGCCGCTGAAGAAAACCGAGAAGCACGACATCGACGTGGTCATCGACCGCCTGCGCATCAAGCCCGAAAGCAAGCAGCGCCTGGCCGAGAGCTTCGAGACCGCGCTGCAACTGGCCGACGGCCGCGCGCTGGCGCTGGACATGGACGGCGCCCGTGAACAGGTCTTCTCCAGCCGCTACGCCTGCCCGGTGTGCAGCCACAGCCTGCCGGAACTGGAACCGCGCCTGTTCAGCTTCAACAACCCGATGGGCGCCTGCCCCAGTTGCGATGGCATCGGCCAGGTGGGGTTTTTCGATCCCAAGCGCGTGGTCGCCTTCCCCGAGCTGAGCCTGGCGGCCGGCGCCATCCGCGGCTGGGACCGCCGCAACGCCTTCACCCACTCGCTGCTGACCAGCCTGGCGGCGCATTACGAATTCGACATCGAGGCGCCCTTCGAGGACCTGCCCGAGGCGCTGCGCGACAAAGTGCTTTACGGCTCGGGCGACGAGGAAATCTCGTTCCTGTACCTGAATGAAAAAGGCCGCAGCACCGTCAAGCGCCACACCTTCGAAGGCGTGATTCCGAACCTGGAACGCCGCTGGCGCGAGACCGATTCGGCCACCGTGCGCGAGGAATTGGGCAAGTACCGCAACATCAAGACCTGCCCCGACTGCTGCGGATCGCGCCTGCGGCCGGAAGCGCGCAATGTACTGATCGGCCAGGATCCGCGCGGCGGCGAGCGCCACGGCCAGGCCATCTATGAAGTCGAAGCGATGCCGCTTTCGACCTGCCTGGCGTGGTTCCGCGACCTCACCCTGACCGGATCCAAGCAGGAGATCGCGCAGCGCATCGTGCGCGAGATCGAGGCGCGCCTGAGCTTCCTGAACAACGTCGGCCTGAACTACCTGTCGCTGGACCGCAGCGCCGACACCATCTCCGGCGGCGAGGCCCAGCGCATCCGCCTGGCCAGCCAGATCGGCTCGGGCCTGACCGGCGTGATGTACGTGCTGGACGAGCCCTCCATCGGCCTGCACCAGCGCGACAACGATCGCCTCATCGGCACGCTGCAGCACCTGCGCGACCTGGGCAACAGCGTCATCGTGGTCGAGCACGACGAGGACATGATCCGCATGGCCGACTGGGTCGTGGACATGGGCCCGGGCGCGGGCGAGCACGGCGGCGAAGTGGTGGCGCAGGGCGATCCCGAGACCGTGCAGCGCGACCCGAATTCGCTCACCGGCCAGTACCTGAGCGGCCAACGCGCCATCGCCATCCCGCAGCGCCGCCCCGTCACAGACGAGCTGCCCTGGCTGACCCTCACCGGCGCCACCGGCAACAACCTCAAGAACGTCGACCTGCGCCTGCCTGCCGGCCGGCTGATCTGCGTCACGGGCGTATCCGGCTCGGGCAAATCGACCCTGGTCAACGACACGCTGGCGGTGGCGGTATCGCGCCAACTGCATCACGCCCAGAGCGAACCCGCCCCCTACACCGCGATGCAGGGCCTGGAGAACTTCGACAAGATCATCAGCGTCGACCAGAGCCCGATCGGCCGTACGCCGCGCAGCAACCCGGCCACCTACACCGGCCTGTTCACCCCGATCCGCGAACTGTTCGCGGGCGTGCCCGAGGCCCGCACCCGCGGCTACGATCCCGGCCGCTTCAGCTTCAACGTCAAGGGCGGCCGCTGCGAGGCCTGCCAGGGCGACGGCGTGGTCAAGGTCGAGATGCACTTCCTGCCCGACATGTACGTGCCCTGCGACGTCTGCCACGGCAAGCGCTACAACCGCGAAACGCTCGAGATCCGCTACCGCGGCCGCAACATCAGCGAAGTGCTGGACCTGACCGTCGAGCAGGCGCTGGAGTATTTCGAATCGGTGCCGGCGATCGCGCGCAAGCTGCACACGCTGATCGATGTCGGCCTGTCGTACATCCGGCTGGGCCAGAGCGCCACCACGCTGTCGGGCGGCGAAGCGCAGCGCGTGAAGCTGTCGCAGGAACTGTCGCGCCGCAGCACCGGCCGCACGCTGTACATTCTGGACGAGCCCACCACCGGCCTGCATTTCCGCGATATCGAACTGCTGCTGCAGGTGCTCAACCAGTTGGTGGACAGCGGCAACACCGTGCTCATCATCGAGCACAACCTGGACGTCATCAAGACCGCGGACTGGCTCGTCGACATGGGCCCCGAAGGCGGCGACGGCGGCGGCCGGGTCGTGGCGCAAGGCACGCCGGAAGACGTGGCGGCGACGCCGGAAAGCCACACCGGACACTATCTCGGCAAACTGCTGCGCCGCACGCCCGGCGGCTGAACGGCGCGGCGCAATCAGGGCCTGTCACTAAGGGGAATCGGCATGTACACCTTGATCATCGGCAACAAGAACTACTCGTCGTGGTCGCTGCGGCCATGGCTCGCGCTGCGCGCCACCGGCGTCGCTTTCACCGAACAGAAGCTTGGCCTGTTCACCGAGGCGTTCGCCCGCCACCTGGAAACGCTCACGCCCGCCGGACTGGTGCCGGTGCTGCTGGATGGCGACCTGGCGGTCTGGGACTCGCTGGCGATCTGCGAATACGTGGCTGAACAGCATCCCGAGGCCCGCCTGTGGCCGCAGGACGCCCGCGCCCGGGCCCGCGCCCGTTCGCTGGCGGCGCAGATGCACAGCGGCTTCGGCGCGCTGCGCCAGGCGCTGCCGATGAACATCGAGGCGCACCTGCCTGGCATCGACATCCCCGAGGCAGCGCGCCAGGAGATTTCGCGCATGCACGCCATCTGGCAGGACACGCGCGCGGAATTCGGCCAGGGCGGCCCGTTCCTGTTCGGCGCCTTCTCGATCGCCGATGCGTTCTTTGCCCCCGTGGTGTCCCGCTTCGTCACCTACGGCATCGCCGCGGCCGGCCCGGTGCGCGACTACATGGACGCGGTGCTGGCGCTGCCGGCGATGCAGGAATGGATGCGCGACGCGCGCGCCGAAGCCACCTTCGTCGAGGCCGACGAGCCCTACCGCAAGCATCGTTGACGCCGCTGGGCCGCGTCTCGCCACCTGAACCCGGCGCGGGTGCCGCCCAGGACACGTCAGCCTGAACGCCGCCTGGCGTCGGCGCCTAGCTCATGTCGAACAGGCGCCGGTGCTCGCGGATGGCGTAGCGGTCGGTCATGCCGGCGATGTAGTCGGCGATGGCGCGGGCCTGGTCGTTGAAGGCGGCGCGCCGATAGTCCGGCGGCAACAGGCGCGGATCGTCCAGGAACGCCGCGAACAGTTCGCGCACGATGCGCCGCGCCTTGGTGGTCATGCGCAACACGCGGTAGTGTCGGTACAGATTGTCGAACAGGAACTTCTTGAGTTCGTCGGCTTCGCGCCGAATGTCGTCCGAAAACCCAGCCAGCGGCGGCGCGCGGCGCACGTCGTCGGCGCAGGCTGGCGCCACCTCGCGGATGCGCGCCAGCGACGTGCGCGTCAGGTCGCCGATCAGCGTATTTATCATGCGGCGGATGGTCTCGGCCACCGCGCGGCGCGACGCCAGTTCGGGATAACGCGCCAGCACCTCGGCATGATGACGCTGGAAGATGGACACGCCCTGCAATTGCTCCAGTGTGATCAGTCCCGAGCGCAGGCCGTCGTCGATGTCGTGGTTGTTGTAGGCCACTTCGTCGGCCAGGTTGGCGATCTGCGCCTCCAGCGACGGCTGGGTGCGCGCCAGGAAACGTTCGCCCACGGCGCCCAGTTGCCGCGCATGGGCCGCCGAGCAATGCTTGAGGATGCCCTCGCGGGTCTCGAAGCACAGGTTCAGGCCGTTGAAATCGGCATAGCGCTCTTCGAGCTCGTCGACCACCCGCAGGCTCTGCAGGTTGTGCTCGAAGCCGCCGGCCTCGGGCGCCAGCTCGCGCATGCAGGCGTTGAGTTCGTCCTGGCCGGCATGACCGAACGGCGTGTGGCCCAGATCGTGCGCGAGCGAAATGGCTTCGGTCAGGTCTTCCGACAGCCCGAGGCTGCGCGCCAGGGTTCGCGCGATCTGCGCCACTTCCAGGCTGTGCGTCAGGCGCGTGCGGAACAGATCGCCTTCGTGGTTCACGAAGACCTGGGTCTTGTACTCCAGCCGCCGGAACGCGCCGGAATGGATGATGCGGTCGCGATCGCGCTGGAATTCCGTGCGGTTTTCCGGCGCGGGTTCGGCATAGGCCCGGCCGCGCGATCGGGACGGGTCGGATGCATAGGAAGCCAGTTCTTTCATCTGCGACACCGTCTCTCCAGCATTCTTTATTGAGTGGTTCGGGCCAGTACGGCGCGCACGGCATCGGCCGGCGCCGCCCGCGTCATCGCTTCGCCGATGCGGGTCATGAGCACGTAGCGGATCTCGCCGCCCTCGGTCTTCTTGTCGACCTGCATCAGGTCGAGCCAGCGATCGGCTCCCAGGTCGGGCGCAACCGCGGGACAGCCGATGGCCTCGACCAAGGCGCGCACGCGGGCCACGTCGGCGCGGGGAAAGCCTGCCACGTCCGCGGACAGTTCCGCCGCCTGCACCATGCCGCAGCCGACCGCCTCGCCGTGCAACCAGGCGCCATAGCCCAGGCCCGCCTCGATGGCGTGGCCGAAGGTGTGGCCCAGGTTCAGGATGGCGCGCAGGCCGGATTCGCGTTCGTCCTTGCCCACCACCTGCGCCTTCAGTTCGCACGAGCGGCGGATGGCGTAGGCGATGGCCTGCGGGTCCAGGCTGCGCAATTTCTGCGCATTCTGTTCGCACCAGGTCCAGAATTCCGGATCCAGGATCAGGCCGTACTTGATGACTTCGGCCAGGCCGGCCGACACTTCGCGCGCCGGCAGCGTGGCCAGCACGGCGGTGTCGATCTCGACCGCCAGCGGCTGGTAGAACGCGCCGATCATGTTCTTGCCGAGCGGATGGTTCACGGCCGTCTTGCCGCCGACCGACGAATCGACCTGGGCCAGCAGGGTCGTGGGCACCTGCACGAAACGCACACCGCGCATGTACACCGCGGCGGCGAAGCCGGTCATGTCGCCGATCACGCCGCCGCCCAGCGCCACCAGCACGCAGCGGCGGTCCAGGCGATTGCCCAGCAGCGCGTCGAAGATCAGGTTCAGGGACTGCCAGTCCTTGTACGACTCGCCGTCGGGCAGCTCGATGCGCAGCACCCGCTTGCCGGTGCGCGCCAGGGCGGCTTCGGCGCGTTCGCCATACAGCGCCGCCACGGTCGGGTTGGTCACCACCGCGATGGCGGTGGCGTCGGCGGGGATGCTTTCGTCCAGGGCATCCAGGCGCCCCGGCGCAATGCGGATAGGGTACTGTCCGCCCGGGGTGTCGACCTCAACAACGTTCATATCTGCTTCTCGAAGGCTTGTAATTGCGGCAGGAGCGCCTTGACCAGCGTGTGGATGGGCATGGAGCCGGTTTCCACCACCAGGTCGGCGACTTCCTTGTAGAGGGGCTCGCGCAGGGTCATCAGGTCGCGCAGCGTGCCGCGCGGATCGGCGGTGGCCAGCAGCGGCCGGTTGCGATCGCGGCAGGTGCGGCGGAACAATTCGTCCACACTGGCCCTCAAATAGACCACGATACCCCGCTCGCGCAGGCGCGCCCGGTTTTCGGCGGCCAGGATGGCGCCGCCACCGGTGGCGAGAATTATGTTGCGCCGTTGGGTACACTCTTCCAGGGCGGCGGATTCCCGGCGACGGAAACCGGCCTCACCCTCGATTTCGAAGATTACCGGCACCCGTACGCCGCAACGCGCCTCGAGCTCATGGTCCAGATCGATAAAATCGCGCCCCAGGGCACGCGCCAGGCCACGGCCGATGGTCGTCTTGCCCGCTCCCATCATCCCCACCAGGAAGATGGGCAGGTCGTGCGGCAACGACACGGCCTTGCCCAGGCACTCCGAGGCGCAGGGCTGGTTTTCGGGCGCCTCGCCGGAGGGCGCCAGGTCCGGGGCAGCCTCCGGACATGAGTGAGCGGAAAAGTTCATGACGGCATTATCACATCTGCCGCCAAGTTGCCCGCGCGCCACACTGAACTATCTTGTTACAGAAACCGATCCGCCACACTGCGGCGGGACCGGAGATACCCGTAAAATCGCCGCGATGAGCAAGCCGCAGAATTCCTCCAAAAAAGACAAGCCCGCCAATAACGGTTCCCCGATATTGCGTTTTTTCGTCAAGACCGGCATTTTCTTTGCCGGCCTGTTCCTGTGCGGCGTGCTGCTGGCGGGCATGGCGCTGGCGCTGGCCTGGCCCAACCTGCCGGACCTGAACGCCATGACGGACTACCGCCCGCGGGTGCCGCTGCGCGTCTACACGGCGGACAAGGTGCTCATCGGCGAATTCGGCGAAGAACGCCGCAACGTGCTGCGCTTCAATGAAATCCCGGACGTGATGAAGTCCGCGGTGCTGGCGGCCGAAGACGACCGCTTCTACCAGCACGGCGGGATCGACTGGACCGGCGTGGTGCGCGCCGGCCTGACCAACCTGATCAACATGTCCAAGACGCAGGGGGCCAGCACGATCACCATGCAGGTGGCGCGCAACTTCTACCTGTCGTCGGAAAAGACGTACTCGCGCAAGTTCTACGAACTGCTGCTGACGTTCAAGATCGAATCGGAGCTCACCAAGGACCAGATCCTCGAGCTCTACATGAACCAGATCTACCTGGGTCACCGCGCCTACGGCTTTGCGGCCGCCTCGCGCACCTACTTCGGCAAGCCGCTGTCGGAAGTGACCCCGGCCGAAGCCGCCATGCTGGCGGGCATCCCCAAGGCCCCGTCGCGCTTCAACCCGATCTCCAACCGCCCCCGCGCCGAGCTGCGCCAGCGCTACGTGCTGGGCCGCATGCTGTCGCTCGGCTACCTGACCGAGCCTGAATACAAGACGGCGATGGCGCAGCAGATCGTCATGAAGTCGGCCGAAGGCACGCCGGCCGGCGGCTACAGCATCCATGGCGAATACGTGGCCGAACTGGCGCGCCAACTGCTGTTCAACGTGTACCAGGACAACGTCTATTCGCGCGGCATCAACATCTACACCACGGTCCAGTCCAAGGACCAGGAAGCGGCCTACCGCGCCGTGCGCGAAGGCGTGCTGGAATACACCCGCCGCGCGCCCTACCCCGGCCCCGAGGAACAGCTCGACCTGCCCCCGGGCACCGAAAACAACCCGCAGGCCCTGGACGAATTCCTGGACGGCGTGTTCGACAAGTTCAGCGACAGCGGCGACCTGCTGACCGCGCTGGTGCTGTCGGCCAGCCCCACCGAAGTGAAGCTGGCGCGCAGCTCGCGCGAGATCATCACCGTCACCGACAAGAAGGTGCTGGGCGTGGTGGCGCGCGCGCTCAACGATAAGGCCAAGCCCGAGCAGCGCATCAAGCGCGGCTCGGTGGTCTACATCCGCAAGCTGGGCGACAACTGGGAAATCATCAACCTGCCGTCGGTGCAAGCGGCGTTCGTGGCACTGTCGCCGCAGGACGGCGCGATCCGCGCCATGGTCGGCGGCTTCGACTTCTACCGCGGCAACTTCAACCGCGTGACGCAGGCCTGGCGCCAGCCCGGCTCGAACATCAAGCCGTTCATCTACGCCGCCTCGCTCGAGCGCGGCCTGACGCCGGCCACGCAGATCTCCGACCAGCCGTTCGAGCTGACCGCGGCGCAGACCGGCTCCAAGGCCTGGAACCCGAAGAACTACGGCAACCAGTACGAGCCCATGCTGACGCTGCGCCAGGGCCTGTACAAGTCCAAGAACATGGTCTCGATCCGCATCCTGCAGGCCATCGGTCCGCAGTACGCACAGGACTACCTGACCCGCTTCGGTTTCGACAAGGCGCGCCAGCCCGCGGTGCTGCCGCTGGCGCTGGGCGCCGGCTCGGTGACCCCGCTGCAACTGGCCGGCGCGTTCTCGGTGTTCGCCAACGGCGGCTACCGCGTCACGCCCTACCTGATCGACCGCGTCACCGACAGCAGCGGCAAGATCGTGATGCAGGCCAAGCCCACCGTGGCCGGCGACGCCGCGGCCCGCGCCATCGACCCGCGCACCGCCTGGATCATGGACGACGTGCTGCGCGGCGTGGCCACCTACGGCACCGCCGCCCGCGCCCGCGTGCTGCTCAAGCGCAACGACATCGCCGGCAAGACCGGCACCACCAACGAATCCGTGGACGCGTGGTTCTCGGGCTACACGCCGTCGCTGGTGGCCACCGCCTGGCTCGGCTTCGACCAGCCCAAGTCGCTGGGTTCGCGCGAAACCGGCGGCGGCGTGGCCATGCCGATCTGGGTCGACTACATGCAGGACGTGCTCAAGGGCGTGCCGGAAGAAAAGCCGCGCCCCCGTCCCGACGGCATCATCGTCGAGAACGGCGAGTACTACTTCTCGGAATTCCCGCCCGGCCAGGCGGTGGCCCGCCTGGGCCTGCCGCAGGCCGATACGCTGGGCGAGTTCCTGAACGGCCTGAACAGCGACAGCGGCGAGGACAACCGCATCAAGGTGGCGCCTGGCGTGGGCACGCAAAGCGCCCAGCCGTGGTCGCAGAAGATCCCGTTCTGAATGGAATGAAAAAGGCCGGCGATTCGCCGGCCTTTTTTTGCGGGACGCTACAGGCGGATCGTGACGGGCACGCCCGCCGCGGCGGAACAGATCTGCGATAGCGCGTCGGGCAGATTCGGGCCGCCTCGGGTATCGTTCCAGTGCTGGCCGTCGTAGCGGTAGTGGAAGCCGCCGCTGCGTGCGGCCACCCACAGTTCCTGCATGGCGGCCTGGCTGTTCACCACCACGTGGGTATTGTCTTCGAACACCATCGTCAGCACATTGCCGCTGCGGCTGGTTTCGACGTCGACGTCGAGCGAAGCCGCCCAGTCATCGGCCTGGCTTTCGATGCTGTTCAGCACCTGGTCGATCAACGCAAGAAATTCGGATTCGGTCATAATCGAGCCTGCAAGAATTACGGAGTTCCCAGTGTTCCAATTGGCATTCAGCCGCATGTCTCTTCGCATTGTAGCCACGCTGTTGGCGACCGGCATGGTTGCGGCCTGTGGCTACAAGGGTCCGTTGTACATGCCCACGCCTGACGGCAAGCCGCCGCCCCCCGGACAGCGACAAACCACGCCCCAGGTGCCGCAGATACCATCCGCGCCCTCCCTGCCATGACCGCCGCGTTCCCGGTTCCGCCCGAACTGGCCGGGCATCCGTACTTCCAGTACCGCAATAACGTGCTGTACGCCGAAGACGTGCCGCTGGACCATCTGGCCGAAAGACTGGGAACGCCGCTCTATGTCTACTCCCGCGCGGCGCTCAAGGCCGCCTGGGAAACCTACCGCAGCGCCGTTGGGCAGCGCCCCGTGCAGGTCTGCTACGGCATGAAGGCCAATTCCAACCTGGCCGTCCTCAAGGAATTCGCCCGTCTCGGCGCGGGCTTCGACATCGTCTCCGGCGGTGAATTGAAACGGGCCCTGGCCGTGGGCGCCGATCCCGCCCGCATCGTCTTTTCCGGCGTTGGCAAGCAGGCCTGGGAAATGCGCGCGGCGCTGGCCGCCGGCGTCATGTGCTTCAACGTCGAATCCGAAGCCGAATTGCAGCGGCTGTCCGACGTTGCCCAGGAAACCGGGCAACGCGCTCGGGTGGCGCTGCGCGTCAACCCGGATGTCGACGCGCAGACCCATCCCTATATTTCCACCGGCCTCAAGGAAAACAAGTTCGGCATCCCCATCGGGGCGGCGCTGGACGCCTACCGCAGCGCCCGCCTGCTGCCTGGTCTCGAGATCACTGGCCTGGACTGCCACATCGGCTCGCAACTGACCGACATCAGTCCCTACTTCGACGCGCTGGGAAAGCTGCTCGACCTGGTCGCCGACCTGGACGGCATCGGCATCCGCCTGTCACACCTGGACCTGGGCGGCGGCCTGGGCATCCGCTACCGCGACGAAGTGCCGCCCTCGCCCAAGGCCCTGCTGGATCATGTGTTTCAGCGCCTGCAGGCGCGTGGCCACGGCCATTTGCGGCTGGTGCTCGAACCCGGCCGGTCGCTGGTCGGCAACGCCGGCGTGCTGCTGACCGCCGTCCAGTACCTGAAGCACGGCGAGGCGCGCAACTTCGCCATCGTCGACGCCGCCATGAACGACCTGATGCGTCCGGCGCTGTACGACGCCTGGCACGGCCTGCGGCCGCTGCGACCGCGCGCGGGCGACACGCTCGAATACGACATCGTCGGCCCGGTCTGCGAAAGCGCCGACTGGCTGGCCCGGCAGCGCGCGCTGGCGCTGGAACAAGGCGACGTGCTGGCGCTGGAATCGGCGGGCGCCTACGGCATGACCATGGCCGGCAACTACAACACCCGCCCACGCGCGGCCGAGGTCATGGTCGACGGCGACCGCTATCACGTGGTGCGCCAGCGCGAAACGCTGGACGACCTGCTGCGCGGCGAGTCGACGCTGCCCTGAACGCGCCCTGGCTTTCCAATGAAAAAGGCCCCGTCGAAGCGGGGCCTTTTGCCGTGCGCCAGATCAGAGCTGGCCGTAGGAATGCAGGCCCGACAGGAACATGTTCACGCCCAGGAAGGCGAAGCCGGTGATCAGCAGGCCCGTCAGCGCCCAATAGGCCGCCATCGTGCCGCGCAGGCCCTTGATCAACCGCATGTGCAGCCAGGCCGCGTAGTTCAGCCAGACGATCAGCGCCCAGGTTTCCTTGGGGTCCCACTGCCAGTAGGCGCCCCAGGCGTCCGCGGCCCACAGCGCGCCCAGGATGGTCGCCACGGTGAAGAAGGCGAAGCCGATGGCGATGGCGCGGTACATGATGTCGTCCAGCACCTCCAGCGGCGGCAGCGCGGCGGCGATGCGGCGCCGGCCCAGCAGGATGGCGCCGACGATCACGGCGCCGATGCCGAAATACAGCATCCAGGTGGCCGACAGGCCGTCGGTGCGGAACACCATCGGCTCGGCGCACAGCAGCACGCCCAGCACGAACAGCGGCGCCAGCTTGAGCCACGACGAGGTCTGGCCGTGCTGCTTGACCAGGTAGGCGAAGCCGACCATCGCCGCCAGCGAGAAGGTGCCGTAGCCGATGAAGTTGGCCGGCACGTGCAGCTTCATCCACCAGCTCTTGAGCGCCGGCACCAGCGGCTGGATCTGCCCGGCATCGCGCGTGAACGAATACCACAGCAGGAACACCACCGCCGAGGTCACCACCAGCAGCACGAAGCCGCCCAGCGCGCGCGTGGCGTACTTGCGTTCGTAGTACAGATAGAACAACGCCGTGATCAGCGCGAACAGCACGAACACTTCGTACAGGTTGCTGACCGGGATGTGGCCCAGATCCGGGCCCATCAGGTGGCCCTCGCGCCAGCGCACCAGCAGGCCGGTGACGCCCGCGAACACCGCGCCCCAGGTCAGGGCCGTGCCCAGCCAGGCCGCGGTAGGGCTGAAGAAACCGATCCAGTAGCAGACCATGGCCAGCGCGAACAACGCGCTCATCCACAGGATGGCCGACTGCGACGAGAACAGGTATTTCAGGAAGAACACCTGTTCGGCCCGCGCCAGATCGTTGCCGTAGAGCATCAGCGCCAGGCCGGCCGCGATCGCACAGGCCACCATCAGGCGGCGCAGGGGCCGCCACAGCCAGCCCATCCAGGCCAGCACCGGCACGGTGCCGCACAGGATGATCTTCTCGTAGTAGTCCATGGCGCCGCTGAAACGCGTCAGCGCGAAACCGGCGCCCGCCGCCAGCAGCAGGAAGAACACGATGTCCGTCCAGTCCGGCCGGCCGCGCTGCGCGCGGCTGTCACCGGTCTCGGACAGGCTGTCCTGCCATAGGTTGTCGGGCGTGGGGGAATGCGTGGTGGTCGTCGTGGACATAGGAAACCTTAAGACCCTTTCTGGCGCAGCAGCGCCTGCTTGAAGCGATCGAACTCCTGGTTGAAGTCGAGTGTACGCTTCTGCGACGTCATCGCCGCCAGGATGCCGCTGCCGCCTTCCTGCGGCTTGATCCAGATCCAGACGCGACGATCCCGAATATAGAACATCGAAAACACCCCCAGGACCAGCAACAGGCTGCCCAGGTAGACCGTATTCTTGCCCGGCGTGCGGCTGACCTGGAACACGCTGGCCTGCACGTGGTTGAAATCGGCCAGGGAGAAGAAGACCGGCGCCGGATAAACCGTCAGGTCGGACAGGGCCGCCACCGCCAGGCGCGACCAGAGCGCGGCACGCTCGGCCTCGGGGCCTTCTGTGGGCACGGGCGGCAAGCCGGCGCGTTCGCGCTCGACCGCCCGCAGTTCGTTCATGCTGGCGCCGATCAGGCGGATCACCACGTCCGCGGCGCGCTCCAGGTCGGCGGCCGGCGTGTTGGCCTGCAGGAACGCGGCCACGGCCTGCAGGCCGCCGGAGGCATAGGTTTCCAGCGCGCGCTCGGCCGCCGTCTGCAGCGGCTGGCGGTCGGCGCCGCTGGGGCTGTTGCGCTCGGCGAAGCGACGGGCCGCCTCCTGTCGCGCGGCGGGATCGGCCAGCGTCGCGCGCAGCCGCATGAACTCGGCCACGGAACTGTCGTCATCGGCCGGGATGCGCAGATAGCGGAACGGTTCGGAGGCATTGTTGCGCACGCCGGCCAGGAACACGCTGGCGCCATCCAGTTGCACCGGCAGCATGTAGTTCTGGAACTCGTGGGCCTGGCCCGCATCGTCGATCAGCTTGTATTCGACGCTGGGACCCACGTTGCGCAGGTTTTCGTTCTTCTTGCCGGCGGCGCTGCCGGACACGGAGGCCACATGCTCGGCGAAGCTCTGGTTGCCGCCCTTGGGATCGCCGCGGGTCAGGTCCTCGACGTTGATCGGACGCAGGGCCGTGATTTCCACGCCCATGCTGCGCGGGCCACGCGCAGTGTTAGCGCTTACTTCGGAAGTCTTGCCCACGGTGCCGTCAACATTGAACGTGGCGCTGTCGGCGCCCACCAGCGGGTAGCCTTTGAGCACCACCGTGCTGCCGCCATCATCGAAGCTGGACTGGTACACCGTCATGCCCTTGAAGCGCAGCGGCTCGTTCACCTCGATGGTCGAATCGAAACGCTTGCCGGTATCCGGATCGGTCACTTCGACTTCGCTGGCGAAGCGGCTGGGCATGCCGGTCGAGTAGTAATCGACGATGAATTTCTTGAGCTTCAGCGTGAACGGCATCGGCTGCACCAGCGCGCCGTCGCCCACCATCACGACCGCGGTGCTGGCCTGGCCGTTCTCCGGCACCAGCACGCTGGCGCGGAAACTGGGGTTGTTGACCGACAGGCGGCCGCTCTCCGGCACCTTGGAAATCAGCATGTTCTCGACAATGGGTTTCTTGCCGCCAAACATGACCTGCAGGCGCACCGGCAGCTCGCTGTCGAGCAGGCCGCCGATACAGATGATGACCATGGCGGCGTGGGCGAACACGTAACCCAGCCGGTTGGCGCTGCCCTTCTTGGCCGCCAGCAGCACGCCCGTGCTGTCCTGGCGCTCGCGCACCGCATAGCCCATGCGCTTGAGCAGCGCCGTCAGGCCGGCCGCGGTCCGCGGCACGTCGGTGGGCGCCTCGGTCTCGACCCGGTGCGGAAAGGCCCGCAGGCTGCCGCCGCGCACGTGCTCGCGGAACGAACGCGCGTCGCGCAGCATCTTGGGCGCGTTGCGGATCAGGCAGACGGACGTTGAAATGACCAGGAACGCCATGATCAGCAGGAACCACCAGCTGTTGTAGACGTGCCAGATCGAGAACTTGTCGAACACCTCGAACCAGAACGGCCCGAACTGGTCGATGTAGTTGTTGGACGAGCGGTTTTGCTGCAGGACCGTCCCCACCAGGCTCGCCACGCAGATGAACATCAGCAGGCTGACGGCGAAACGCATCGAGCCCAGCAATTCAAACAGATCGCGGGGCAGGCTGCGCAGGGAGGGACGGGAGTGTGTTTGAGTCGAATTCATGAAAAAAGGGGGGCCGCGCGATCGGCTACCCCCCTCGTAGACAGCGCATGACGGAATCAGGTTCCGCCATGCCAGGTTGCGTGAACGCGGACCAGCCGCGCGCGTGCCAGCGTACGGCTACCGCAGGCCAGCCGCGTAGTCCGCCACGGCCTTGATGTCGGCATCCGACATCCGGTCGGCCACGGCGTGCATCACGTCGTTGGCGCGATCGCCGCTGCGGAACAGCTTGAGCTGCTCTTCGATGTACAAGGGGAACTGGCCCGACAGGCGGGGGTACTGGCCCGGAATGCCCGCGCCATTGGCAGAATGGCATGCGGCACAAGCCGGAACATTGCGCTCGGGCAAACCGCCGCGCCAGATCTTTTGACCCAGGTCAACCAACTTCTCCTGGCCGGCCGTGGCGGGTTCTTTCAGCGGCTGCTGCGCCAGGTACAGCGCAATGTTCTGCATGTCTGCCGGCGTCAGGTTCTGCGCCATGGCGGTCATGGGGGTCGGATTGCCGCCGGGGCCATTGCGCACCGGCAGCTTGGCGCCCTGCTTGACCTGGAAGTCGGTCAACTGCTTGACCAGGTATTCGTGGGGTTGCGCGGCCAGGTTGGGATTCACCGGGATGGTGCTGTTACCCGCCGCGCCATGACAGGACGCACAGGCGATGATGCCGCGCGAGGCATCGCCCTGGTCAAACAACTGCCCGCCCTTGGCGGCATCCGGCTTGGCCGGGCCCGCGGCGCCGTCAGCGGCGAAGCTCGTAGTAGAAAAGGCGGAGGCGCCGAGCAACAGCCCGCTCGCAACCAACATCCGGGACAGCACACGCTTCATGAAGACCTCGACGATCACATCGATCAAGGCGCAAAAAGGCGCCCACGCCTGCCCGCACATCTGGAAAACCGTATCGAACCTGATTTGCCCGTTTGCCTGCGCGTCAAAGGCGGCAGTACCTTCGAAGCCGGATGACCGGCGGGTACGAAATGCCCTCAACGGTAAGCAAAAGAGACGGCTCCGCGCACGGGGACCACTGTTGCAAACGCCGGATTATACAATAGGGCTCGAAACCAACTGTAGCCAAAGCCATCCGTGTCCCTCCTACATCGCGCCTCTTTCCTTACGTCGGCCGCTCGCCTCGACCAGTTGCCGCCTCCTGACGCGCCCGAGGTTTGCTTCGTCGGCCGCTCCAACGCCGGCAAGTCCACGGCCATCAACGTGCTGTGCAACCAGCGCCGCCTTGCCTTCTCCAGCAAGACGCCGGGCCGCACGCGCCTGATCAACATGTTCGGCCTGCCCGACCCGTTGAACCCCGAAGGCCACATCGGCTACCTCGTCGACCTGCCCGGCTACGGCTATGCCTCCGTGGCCCGCGACGAAAAGGAAAAATGGGCCGACATCCTGGGCGGCTACCTGCGCGACCGCGAATCGCTGGCCGGCATCGTGCTGCTCATCGACATCCGCCGCGGCGTCACCGAACTGGACCGCCGCCTGGCCAATTTCATCGCCCCCACCGGACGCCCGGTGCTGGCGCTGCTCACCAAAGCCGACAAGCTGCCCTACGGCCAGCGCGTGCGCACCGTGTTCTCGGTGCGCAAAGACCTGGCGGACATCGGCGCCCTGCACACCATCCCCTTCTCGGCGCCGGAGCGCATCGGCCTGGAAGAAGCTGGCGCGCACATAGAAAACTGGATTTCTCCCAAGGTCGTACCATGAACCCGCAGATCATCACCCCCGACTTCCCGGTTTCCCGCCCCCGCCGCCTGCGCCGCGACGACTACACCCGCCGCCTGGTGCGCGAGAACGCCCTCACCGTCAACGACCTGATCTATCCGGTCTTCGTGGCCGAGGGCAGCGGGCTGAAACAGGCCGTGCCGTCGCTGCCGGGCGTGGTGCGCTATTCGCTGGATACGTTGCTGCCGGTGGCCGAGGAATGCGTGGCGCTGGGCATCCCGGTGCTATCGCTGTTTCCCGCCATCGACCCGGCGCTCAAGACGCCCGACGGCATCGAAGCCACCAACCCCGACGGCCTGATCCCGCGCGTGGTGCGCGAACTGAAAAAACAATTCCCCGACCTGGGCGTGCTGTGCGACGTGGCGCTGGACCCGTACACCAGCCACGGCCAGGACGGCGTCATCGATGAAAACGGCTACGTCGTGAACGAGCCCACCGTCGAGATCCTCGTCAAGCAGGCCCTGACACAGGCCGCGGCCGGCGTCGACATGGTCGCCCCCAGCGACATGATGGACGGCCGCATCGGCGCCGTGCGCCGCGCGCTGGAGGCCAACGGCTACATCCACACCCAGATCATGGCCTACTCGGCCAAGTACGCCAGCGCCTTCTACGGCCCGTTCCGCGACGCCGTGGGCTCGGCCACCAATCTGGGCAAGTCCAACAAGATGGCCTACCAGATGGACCCGGGCAACCTGGACGAAGCGCTGCGCGAAGTTGCCGCCGACCTGCAGGAAGGCGCCGACATGGTCATGGTCAAGCCCGGCATGCCGTACCTGGACGTGCTGCGCCGCGTCAAGGACACCTTCCGCGTGCCGACTTTCGCCTACCAGGTGAGCGGCGAATACGCGATGATCAAGGCGGCTTCCGCCAATGGCTGGCTGGACCACGACAAGGTCATGATGGAAGCGCTGCTGGCGTTCAAGCGCGCCGGCGCCGATGGCATCCTGACGTACTTCGCGATCGAAGCGGCGCGGCTGCTCAAGCAGCAACGCTGATCCCGGCTGGCGGGGCCTGCTCGGCCCTGCCCCGCTCGTCATCCGCGCGCCTCGGCATGAAACGCGCACACGAAACGCGCCCATGCAACGCCAACTACCGGCGGGCCCTCGCGGCCCGCCGCGTTTTCAGCGCGATGCCGGCGCGCCGCGGCGCAGGCCCAGCCAGGTGCCACTGAGAATGCAGGCCAGCCCCGCCACGTGCACCAGCGTGACGTGCTCGTCCAGGAACAGCGCGGCGAACAGCAGGCCGAAGATCGGCAGCCAGTTCACGAACAGCGCCGCGCGGCTGATGCCCAACCGGGCGATGCCCGCGTTCCACAGGATGTTGCTGACACCCGAGGCGATCACTGCCGAGAACAGCAGCACCAGCCACGGCCACCAGGTCATGCTCCAGTTGTCCGCGTCATACGACGATGGCGTCATCGCCGCGTGCACCATCAGCATCAGGCCGCCGGCCAGGTACATGTACCAGAGCATCGCCAGCGGATCGAGCGTGCGCGAGATGCGCTGGATCACCAGCCCGCCGAACACAAACACCGCCACTGCCAGGAACACGATGGCGTCGCCCCAGCCGGTCAGGCCAATCTGCGCGCCGCTGCCCACCACCACCATCGCCACGCCGGCCAGGCCCAGCAAGGCGCCGGCGATGCGCAGCCATGTCAGCCGCTCGCGATAGAACAGGGCCGCCAGCAGCGCCGACAGCAAGGGGCTGGTGGCCATCAGCAGCGTGCCGTTGGCGGCCGACGAGAACTGCAGCCCGTACACCAGCGCGGTCTGGTGCGCATACACCACCAGGAAGCCCGCCAGCGCCACCCAGGCCAGTTCCACGCGTCCCAGCTTCGGAATGCGGCCGCGCCGCGCCTTGACGATGAGGGTGACGGCGACGAACGCCACGGCGATCCGCAAGGCCGCCAGGGCGCGGATATCCATGTGCTGCGTCAGATACTTGATGGAGACGATGTTCAGGCCCCAGGTGGCCATCACGAACATCAATTGCAGATAGATCAGACCGGTGCGGTCCTGGCTTGCATCGACTGTCGGAGACGTCACGGGCGCCGGCCTGAGGGGTTGGAGGCGCCGCCCACGCGGCGCGAACCCTCATGGTAGCGGCCGGCCGCCGCTCAACGCAATAGCACGCGGTCCAGCGACTCGGTGAAGCGCTTGGCGTCCTGGAAGCCCACCACGCGCGCGTCCGGCAATTCCTTGCCGCCGGGTTCGAAGAACATGATGCCCGGCGGGCCGAACAGGCGGAAACGCTTGAGCAACGCCCGATCGTCGGCATTGTTGGCGGTCACGTCGGCCTGCACCAGCAACATGCCGGCCATGCGTTGCGCCACGCCCGGATCGGTGAAGGTGAAGCGCTCCATCTCGCGGCACGACACGCACCAGTCGGCGTAGAAGTCCAGCATCACCGGCTGCGTGCTCGCGGCCAGCAGCGCGTCCAGCTCGGCGTTGTTGCGCACGCGCTTGAACTGCAGCTCGCCAGCATGCGCGGCGGCGCCCGAGGCCGCCGGGCCGCCGGAGGCAAAATGCGACAGCGGCTGCAGCACGTCGCGGCCGCCGCTGGCCGCGCCAATCAGCCACGCGGCGGCGGCCAGGGCCAGCAGCAGGCCGATGCCCTTGCCGAACATGCGCGCCGAGCCGGCGCCCGCCGGCAATGCGTCGAACGCGCGCAGCATCACCGCGCCGACGATCGCCAGGAAGGCCCAGCCCGTCATCTGCACCCAGGTCGGCACCACCGGAATCAGCATCCACCAAGCCGTCGCCAGCAGCAGCATGCCGAACAGCCGCTTGACACCGTCCATCCACGGCCCGGCCTTGGGCAGCAGCGCGCCCGACGAGGCGCCGACGATCAGCAGCGGCACGCCCATGCCCCACGCCATCGCGAACAGGGCCGCGCCGCCCAGCACCACGTCGCCGGTCTGCGAGATGTACAGCAGCGCGCCAGCCAGCGGCGCGGCCACGCACGGCCCGACGATCAGCGCCGACAACGCGCCCATCAGCAACGCGCCGGTGTAACGGCCGCCAGGAATGCGCGACGAGCGCTCGGCCAGCCGCGCCTGGATGCCGGACGGCATCTGGAAGGTGAAGGCATCGAACATCGCCAGCGCCAGCACCGCCAGCAGGATCGCGAACAGCGTCAGGATCCACGGCGTCTGCAGCCACGCGGCCAGGCCCGCGCCGCTCAGGCCGGCGGCCACGCCCAGCGCGGTATAGACCACCGACATGCCCAGCACGTAGGTCGCCGCCAGCGCCAGGCCCCGGCCGCGCGTCGGACGTTCCTGGCTGGCGCCGCCCAGCACGATCGAGGACAGGATGGGAATCATGGGCAGCACGCAGGGCGTGAACGCCAGCAGCAGGCCCAGCACCAGGAACACGCCGGCCGTCTTGATCCAGCCCAGCCCGCCCAGGGCATCGGCCAGGCCGGTGTCGCCCGCGTTCACCAGCGCGCTCAGGCCACCGCCCGAAGCCACCGGCGCGGCCGAGGCGCCGCCGCTGCCCGCCAGCGCGTAGCCGCCCGCCACCGGCGTCAGCTTCACGCTGCTATCCATCGGCGGATAGCACAGGCCGGCATCGGCGCAGCCCTGGCCGGTCAGCGTCAGCGTGAACGGCTGGCCGCCAGGCGTCACCGGCACGCGGATCAGCACGTCCTGGTGATAGACCTCCATGTCCTTCTCGAAGGTCGGGTCGTATTTGACGTCGCCCTTGGGGTAGACCGGCTCGCCCAGCGTGGCCGCGCCCAGCGGACTGATGCTGATGCCGAAGCGCTCGCGGTACATGTAATAGCCCGGCGCCACCCGGAAGCGCAACTCGACGGTATCCGGCGTGGCCATCGCCGCGCTGAAGACGAAGGCCTTTTCGGGTTCGAGGAACTCGGCCTCGGCGCGCGCCGGCGCGTGCCAGGCCAGCCACAGCATGGCCATGGCCAGCAGCGCCAGCAGCTTGGGGAAAAAGGCACGCATCGGTGCGCCGGTTCGGACCGCGGGTTGCAACATCAGTCTCTCTTGTTCTGCTCGATGGCCGTCTGCTGGCGCACCCAGTCGAGATAGGGCGCCGCGCCGCCGATGACCGGCAGCACGATGATTTCGGGCACGTCGTAGGGATGCATCTGCGCCAGGGCCTGGACCACGGCCGGGTGGCGCGCGTAGGTGGTCTTGATGTGGATGGGGATTTCCTCGGCCCCTTCCACCTCGCCTTGCCACTGGTAGATGGACAGGCCCGACGCCCCAAGGTTCACGCAGGCGGCCAGGCCATCCTCGACCAGCACGTGGGCGATGCGCTTGGCCAGCAACAGGTCCGGCGCATTGCTGATGACCAGCACGACGTCGTCATCGCGCAACATGGAGCCTCCTGGGAATACCCGTGTGGGATGTAACTCGGGGTATTTTATCGGTATCGCCGCCCGCGCCCGCCGACAGTCAGACCCGCGGCCACCGCGCACCCATTCCCTCCGAGGCAAGCATGTCCGATAACTGCCTGTTCTGCCGCATCGCCCGCCACGACATCCCGGCCCACATCATCCACGAAGACGACCGCCTGATGGCCTTCCTGGACATCCAGCCGGTGCGCCCCGGCCACACGCTCATCATCCCCAAGCAGCACTATCCCTACTACGAGGACATGCCCGCCGACCTGGCCGGCCATATCGTCAACCTGGGGCAGAAGCTCGGCCGCCACATGAAGCGGCTGTACGGCGTGGACCGCGTCGGCTTCGCCTTTACCGGCATCCACGTCGCGCATACCCATGCGCACGTGATCCCGATGCATCATCCACAGGACGTCACCTCGACCCAGTACATCGAGCAGCAGGACCTGACCTTCCGCATGCCGCCGCAGGCGCCCCAGGAGGCCCTGGCGGCCACCGCCGCGCAATTGCGAGGGGAACTGTACGCCTCATAGCGTGCGGCGCGCCTGCGCCGCCTGGACGGCCCGCAAGCGCCGCGCAAAAAACAAGGGCGGGTCCGAAGACCCGCCCTTGTCGCTTATCTAGACACCGAAACTTATTCGGCGCTGTCCTCAGCGGCCTCATCGACTTCCGGACGGTCGACCAGCTCCATGAAAGCCATGGGCGCGTTGTCGCCTTGACGGAAACCCATCTTCAGCACGCGGGTGTAGCCGCCGTTGCGGGCCGCGTAGCGCGGGCCGATTTCGGCGAACAGCTTCACCACGGCGTCGCGATCGCGCAGACGGGCAAAAGCCAGACGCTTGTTCGCGAGGGTGGGTTCTTTACCCAGCGTGATCAGGGGTTCGATGACGCGGCGCAGTTCTTTCGCCTTGGGCAGCGTGGTCTTGATGGCTTCGTGGGTGATCAACGAAACGGCCATGTTGCGGAACATGGCAAGACGGTGACTGCTGGTGCGGTTGAGCTTACGCAAGCCATTACCGTGACGCATGATAAGTATCCTTTGAATCTAATGAAGGCGTTTCCGCCATCGGGTTATCCGGCTCTTCTATCAACCTGCGATCAGGCCGCGGTCCGGTGGAAAACGGTGCATTTTACGACGGTTTCGCAAACCGCCCGGCGGTGAGGCCGGGCGCCGCGGGAAACGCCCCCGCGAGAGGGGCGCCACCCTGCAAGACTTACGGACGCTCCAGGCCCAGCGGGGGCCAGTTTTCGAGCTTCATGCCCAGCGTCAGGCCGCGTGCGGCCAGGACTTCCTTGATCTCGTTGAGCGACTTGCGACCCAGGTTCGGGGTCTTGAGCAGTTCGTTCTCGGTGCGCTGGATCAGGTCGCCGATGTAGTAGATGTTTTCGGCCTTCAGGCAGTTGGCCGAACGCACCGTCAGCTCCAGGTCGTCGACCGGACGCAGCAGCACCGGGTCGATCTGCGGCGTGCCGCGGACCGGGGCTTCGTACGAATCGCCGGCGCCTTCCAGGGCGGCGAAGACCGAGATCTGGTCCATCAGGATGCGAGCCGACTGGCGCACCGCTTCCTCGGGCGAGATGACGCCGTTGGTTTCGATGTCCAGGACCAGCTTGTCCAGGTCGGTGCGCTGTTCCACACGGGCGCTTTCAACCGCGTAGCTGACGCGGCGGACCGGGCTGAACGAGGCGTCCAGGACAATGCGGCCGATGGTGTGGGTGCGGTCTTCCGACAGCGCGCGCACGTTGCCCGGCACGTAGCCGCGGCCCTTCTCGACCTTGATCTGCATTTCCAGCTTGCCCGCGTCCGTCAGGTTGCAGATGGCGTGGCCGGGGTTGATGATCTCGACGTCGTGCGGCAGCTCGATGTCGCTGGCCAGCACGGTGCCGGCGCCGGTCTTGCGCAGGACCAGGGTGACTTCGTCACGGTTGTGCAGCTTGAAGACCACGCCCTTCAGGTTCAGCAGGATGTCGACGACATCTTCGCGAACGCCCGGGATGGTCGAGTATTCGTGCACCACGCCCGTCATCTGGACTTCGGTCGGCGCGTAGCCGGTCATCGAAGACAGCAGGATGCGGCGCAGGGCGTTGCCCAGCGTATGGCCGTAGCCGCGCTCGAACGGCTCCATCACGATCTTGGCATGGTGGGTGCCGACCGGTTCGACTTCAATGGAGCGCGGCTTCAGGAAACCTTGAGTGGACATGTACTGTGTTCCTTTTCAATACCCTCGGCTCGTTACACCGATAAGGCTGATGGACAGGTTGAAACGTGAAACGCGGGCAGCGCAAAAAGCCGCCCGATACTTACCGCAAAGCCCGCCCCGCCAAAAGGCGGAAAGCGGGCTGCTGCGAGACTTGCAAACCGGTCGCGAAACCAGCGTGCCAGCACCTTGCGAAGGAGGCGCCGGCAGGCGTGATTAACGCGAGTACAGTTCGACGACCATCGATTCGTTGATGTCGCGAGCGACGTCAGCGCGATCGGGAGCCGACTTGAACGTGCCGGTCAGCTTGGTCGTGTCGACTTCCACCCACTGGGGGATGCCGATGCTGGTGGCCAGGTCGAGCGATTCCTTGATACGGCCTTGCTTCTTGGCCTTTTCGCGGATCGAGATGACGTCGCCAGCCTTGACCAGCATCGAAGCGATGTCGGCGGTGTGGCCGTTCAGTTCGATGGCGCGGTGGCTCACCAGCTGGCGAGCTTCGGCGCGGGTCGAGCCGAAGCCCATGCGGTAGACGACGTTGTCCAGGCGCGATTCCAGCAGCTGGATCAGCGTTTCGCCGGTGTTGCCACGGCGACGCTCGGCTTCAGCGAAGTACTTGCGGAATTGCTTTTCCAGCACGCCGTACATGCGCTTGAGCTTTTGCTTTTCGCGCAGCTGCAGGCCGTAGTCGGAAGTGCGGGCACCCGAAGTGCGGCCGTGTTGGCCAGGCTTGGAGTCCAGCTTGCACTTGGAATCCAGCGAGCGGCGGGCGCTCTTCAGGAACAGGTCAGTACCCTCGCGGCGCGAGAGCTTGCATTTGGGTCCAATATAACGTGCCATGTGGATTCCCTTTAGATACGACGACGCTTCGGCGGACGGCAGCCGTTGTGCGGAACGGGCGTGATGTCGGCGATGGACGAGATCTTGATGCCCAGCGCGTTCAGGGCGCGGACCGACGATTCACGGCCGGGGCCGGGGCCCTTGATACGCACTTCCAGCGTCTTGATGCCGTATTCCAGCGCGACACGGCCGGCCGTTTCAGCGGCGACCTGCGCGGCGAACGGGGTCGACTTACGCGAACCCTTGAAGCCAGCACCGCCCGACGTGGCCCACGACAAAGCGTTGCCCTGACGGTCGGTGATGGTGATGATGGTGTTGTTGAACGAAGCGTGAACGTGCGCGATGCCGTCCGAGACGTTCTTCTTGACCTTTTTGCGCACGCGCGAAGCGCCGCTGGTGGAAGCTTTCGCCATAATCCAGTTCCTCGATTATTTCTTCAGGGACGCAGCAGCACGACGCGGGCCCTTGCGGGTGCGGGCGTTGGTGCGAGTGCGCTGGCCGCGCACGGGCAGGCCGCGCTTGTGGCGCATGCCGCGGTAGGTTCCCAGGTCGATCAAACGCTTGATCGAGAGCTGCACTTCACGACGCAGGTCACCTTCGACCGTGAACACACCAACGTGTTCGCGGACGCGTTCCAGTTCAGCGTCGCTCAGATCCTTGACCTTTTTGTCAAACGGGACGTTAGCCGCTTCGCAGATCTTGCGAGCGCGCGTACGACCGATGCCAAAAATGGCGGTCAGGCCGATCTCGGCGTGCTGATGCGGCGGAATGTTAATGCCAGCAATACGGGCCATGACTGTTCCTTGAATAAATCCGTTGCGTAGTCGCTAACCCGAGTTAGCCTTGACGCTGCTTGTGACGCGGGTCGGTGCAGATAACGCGCACCACGCCGTGACGTTTGATAACTTTGCAGTTGCGGCAGATCCGCTTAACCGATGCCATTACTTTCATGGTTGACTCCTAATTTTCCGTAATCCGGTTTCGCTCACTTGGAGCGGAAAACAATCCTGGCTCGCGTCAGGTCATAGGGCGTGAGCTCCACTGTGACCTTGTCACCCGGCAGGATCCGGATGTAATGCATACGCATCTTGCCGGAAATATGGCCCAACACCACGTGGCCGTTTTCGAGCTTGACGCGAAATGTCGCGTTCGGGAGGTTCTCAAGAACCTCGCCTTGCATCTGAATGACGTCGTCCTTGGACATCTTTTGCTTACCGCATCGGCAAACCCGCGCCCTTGAAGTTAGCCTTCTTGAGCAACGAGTCGTACTGGTGAGACATCATGTAGGCCTGGACCTGCGCCATGAAATCCATCGTCACCACCACAATAATCAACAGAGACGTACCACCGAAGTAGAAGGGGACGTTCCACCGCATCACCAGGAATTCCGGCAACAGGCACACCAACGTGATGTAGATGGCACCTGCGAGCGTCAGACGCATCAGGATCTTGTCGATGTAGCGGGCCGTCTGTTCGCCCGGACGGATGCCCGGAACAAACGCACCACTCTTCTTCAGGTTGTCCGCCGTTTCGCGGCTGTTGAACACCAGAGCCGTGTAGAAAAAGCAGAAGAAAATAATCGCGACCGAATACAGCGTGATGTAGAGCGGTTGACGAGGCGACAGGGCCGCAGCCAGGTCGCTAAGCCAGCGCATGTTCTCACTGCTGGAGAACCAGCTCGTGATCGTGGCCGGGAACAGGATGATCGACGACGCGAAGATCGGCGGAATCACCCCGGCCATGTTCAGCTTCAGCGGCAGGTGCGAGCTTTGACCACCGTAGACCTTGTTGCCGACCTGACGCTTGGCGTAGTTCACCGTGATCTTGCGCTGTCCGCGTTCCACGAACACCACAAAAGCGGTAACCAGCACCACCAGGGCCACGATGAACAGTGCCGACAGCACGGACATCGCGTTGGTGCGGACCAGGTCCAACAGTGCAGCCAGCGCCGCGGGCAGGCCCGCAACGATACCTGCGAAGATCAGGATGGAAATCCCGTTGCCGAGACCGCGTTCCGTGATCTGCTCACCCAGCCACATGACGAACATGGTGCCGGTGACCAGGGTCACGACGGTCGTGAAGCGAAACAGCATGCCCGGATCGATCACAAGTCCCTGCTGGGACTCAAGCGCAACCGAAATGCCCACTGCCTGCACCAGCGCCAGCACGACCGTGCCGTAGCGGGTGTATTGGGTAATCTTCCGACGGCCGGCCTCGCCCTCTTTCTTGAGCGCTTCCAGCGACGGCACCACCACCGACATCAACTGCATGATGATGGATGCCGAAATGTACGGCATGATCCCCAGGGCAAAAATCGAGAAGCGCGAGAGCGCCCCGCCCGAGAACATGTTGAACAGGCCCAGGATCCCGCCCTGGTTCTGACGGAACAAGTCCGCCAGCGCGTCCGGGTTGATACCCGGAACGGGGATGTGTGTACCCAAACGGTAAACCACCAGGGCGAGCACCAGGAACACGAGGCGGCGCTTGAGGTCGCCGTACCGCGTTCCGGTTTTACCCAATGCCTGCGCGTTAGCCACTCGTCACCTCGTGATCAAGCAAGCGAGCCGCCCGCGGCTTCGATGGCGGCGCGAGCGCCAGCCGTCGCGGTAATGCCCTTGAGCACGACCTTGCGCGAGAGTTCACCCGACTTGATGACCTTGGCGTAACGAACCGCCTGGCCAATCACGCCAGCCGCCTTCAGCACTTGCACGTCGATTTCGTCGACGGGCACGGCTTGCAGGTCCGACAGACGGACTTCGGCGTACAGGTGCTGACCGAGCGGGGTGAAACCACGCTTGGGCAGGCGACGCTGCAGCGGCATTTGACCGCCTTCGAAGCCAACCTTATGGAAACCGCCCGAGCGCGACTTCTGACCCTTGTGACCACGGCCGGCGGTCTTACCAAGACCCGAACCGATGCCACGGCCGACGCGGCGCTTGGCGTGCTTGCTGCCCTCGGCGGGCTTCAGCGTATTAAGTTGCATATCCGACATGGTGATTCCTTAGGCTTCCGAGACGGAAACGAGATAATCCACCTTACGGATCATCCCACGCACCTCGGGCGTATCGACCAGCACGCGGCTGCTGTTGATACGGCCCAAGCCCAGACCGCGAACCGTGTCACGGTGCGATTGCTTGGTACCGATCACGGAGCGCACGAGGGTCACTTTGATCTGCTTCTGAGCCATGATTTACCCCAGGATCTCTTCGACGGTCTTGCCGCGCTTGGCAGCAACATCCGCCGGGGTCAGGGAGGCGCGCAGGCCATTCAACGTGGCGCGAACCATGTTGTAGGGGTTGCTCGAGCCCAGGCTCTTGGCAACCACGTTACGCACACCCATCACTTCGAAAATAGCGCGCATCGGGCCGCCGGCGATGACGCCGGTACCTTCAGCAGCGGGCGAAATCAGCACGGTGGCGGCGCCATGCTTGCCGACCACGGTGTGGTGCAGCGTGCCGTTCTTCAGGGCCACCTTGAACATGCCGCGACGGGCCTGTTCCATAGCCTTCTGAACCGACACCGGCACTTCACGCGCCTTGCCCTTGCCCATGCCGACGCGGCCATCGCCATCGCCAACCACGGTCAGCGCGGCAAAGCTCATGGTGCGACCACCCTTGACCACTTTGCTCACGCGGTTGACCGCGATCATCTTTTCGCGGAGGCCGTCATCGTTCTCTTTTTCCGCGGCGTTCTTGCCTTGTACTTTAGCCATTTGACAGATCCTCGCTTAGAACTTCAGGCCGGCTTCACGCGCGGCATCGGCCAGCGCTTTCACGCGGCCATGGTAACGAAAGCCCGAGCGATCGAAAGCGACCAGTTCGATACCGGCAGCCTTGGCCTTTTCAGCCACGCGCTTGCCAACCAGCGAAGCGGCGGCCTTGTTGCCACCTTGGCCGGTCTGGCCAGCCAACTGGGCGCGCACTTCGGCTTCCACCGTCGAGGCGCTGACCAGAACGCGATCGCCTTCCGGCGAAATGATATTGGCGTAGATGTGCTGGTTCGAGCGGAAAACCGAGAGGCGATGAACGCGCAGCTCGTTGATCTTCCGGCGGGTCGGAACCGCACGACGCAAACGGGAAACTTTTTTGTCCATGATTCGTCCTTGCGTGCGCCGTTATTTCTTCTTGGTTTCTTTGATGACGACGCGTTCGTCCGAGTAACGCACGCCCTTGCCCTTGTAGGGTTCGGGTTCGCGGTACGCGCGGATTTCAGCGGCCACCTGACCGACGACTTGCTTGTTGGAGCCCTTGATGACGATTTCCGTCTGGGTGGGGCATTCGGCCTTGATACCGGCCGGCAACTTGTGCAAAACGTCGTGCGAGAAACCGAGCTGCAGCTTAACGGCGTCGCCTTGAATCGAGGCGCGGTAACCCACGCCAACCAGATTCAGCTTGCGCTCGAATCCCTTGCTCACGCCGTTGACCATGTTGGCCACCAGCGCGCGCACGGTACCCGACATGGCGTTGGCGTGACGGGTTTCGTTGGCGGCGACAAACGTCAGCTTGCCGTTGTCCAACTGAACCGTAACGTCGCCAGTCAGGGCTTGGGTCAGGGAACCCAGCGGGCCCTTGACGGTGATCTGATCCTGCTTGATGTCGGCTTCGACACCCTTGGGCAGGTCGACCGGATACTTAGCGATACGTGACATTCGAATTTCTCCTTAGGCCACGTAGCACAGCACTTCGCCGCCGACGCCGTTGGCGCGAGCCTTACGGTCGGTCATGACGCCGCGCGAGGTCGACACGATAGCCACGCCCAGGCCGTTCATGACCTGAGGAATGCTGGTACGGCCCTTGTAGATACGCAGACCAGGGCGCGAAACGCGTTCGATGCGCTCGATGACCGGACGGCCAGCGTAGTACTTCAGGGTGATCTCGAGCTCAGGCTTGGCCTGGGTGCCCTTGATTTCAAAGCTGTCGATGTAGCCTTCGTCCTTCAGCACGGCGGCAATGGCCGCCTTCAGCTTCGAGGAGGGCATGCTCACCGTAACTTTGTCCACTTGCTGCGCATTGCGAATGCGGGTCAGCATATCGGCGATGGGATCGCTCATGCTCATATTCTTTCTCCTACCAGCTGGCCTTGGTGATGCCGGGGATTTCACCCTTCATCGCCATTTCACGCAGTTTGTGGCGCGTCAGGCCGAACTTGCGGAACACACCGCGCGGACGACCGGTGACCACGCAACGGTTACGTTGACGCGTCGGGTTGGCATTGCGCGGCAGCTGTTGCAGCTTGAGCCGAGCTTGGTAACGTTCTTCGTCGGTCTTCGACTGGTCGTCGATGATCGACTTCAACTCAGCGCGCTTGGCGGCGAACTTGTCAGCCAGCTTGGCGCGCTTGATGTCGCGATTGATGAGGGAAAGTTTAGCCACGTCATCAGCCCCTTAGTTACGGAACGGGAAGCTGAAGGCCGTCAACAGCGCCTTGGCTTCTTCGTCGGTCTTCGCGGTGGTGGTGATGCTGATGTTCAGCCCACGCAGCGCGTCGATCTTGTCGTACTCGATTTCGGGGAAAATGATCTGCTCTTTCACCCCGATGTTGTAGTTGCCACGGCCGTCGAAAGCACGACCCGAGATGCCGCGGAAGTCGCGCACGCGAGGCAGCGCAACCGCCACCAGGCGATCCAGGAATTCGTACATGCGTTGACCACGCAGCGTAACCATGCAACCGATCGGGTAGTTTTCGCGGATCTTGAAACCGGCGATAGCCTTCTTGGTCTTGGTCACGACAGGCTTTTGGCCAGCGATCTTGGTCAGGTCCGAGACAGCGTGCTCGATGACCTTCTTGTCGGCGACGGCTTCCGAGACACCCATG
This sequence comes from Achromobacter sp. CF-sbj1-Ac2-l, assembly GCF_052698165.1. Classification (NCBI taxonomy): domain Bacteria; kingdom Pseudomonadati; phylum Pseudomonadota; class Betaproteobacteria; order Burkholderiales; family Alcaligenaceae; genus Achromobacter; species Achromobacter sp. CF-sbj1-Ac2-l. The sequence goes on from NZ_CP199855.1 coordinate 6,171,476, forward strand.
TTCAGGGTGATCTTGGTGATGCGCGGCACTTCCATGGCGCTCTTGTAGCCGAACTTGGCCTGCAGGTCGCCAGCGACCTTGCTCTTGTAGAAATCTTGCAAACGAGACATGTCTATCGCCCCTTACGCCTTGGCGCCGACAACGGCACCATTGGAACGGAACACGCGAACCTTGCGGCCTTCGACTTCTTGCACGCCGACGCGGTCGCCACGACCGGTGGCGGGGTTGAAGAGCGCCACATTCGAGATGTGGATCGGCATGGTCTTTTCGACGATGCCACCCGGGTTGTTGGCCATCGGGTTGGCTTTCACGTGCTTCTTGACGACGTTGACGCCTTCGACCAGGACGTGGTCGGCATCGACGCGCGCCAGCACGGTACCGCGACGCTTCTTGTCGCGGCCGGTCAGGACGATGACTTCGTCGCCTTTACGAATGTTGTTCATCGTAGGGCTCCTTACAGCACTTCCGGGGCCAGCGACACGATCTTCATGAACTTCTCGGTACGCAGTTCACGCGTAACGGGTCCGAAGATGCGGGTGCCGATGGGCTCCAGCTTGGCATTGAGCAACACGGCGGCATTGCCACCGAAACGAATCAGCGAACCGTCCTTACGGCGCACGCCCTTGGCGGTACGAACCACCACGGCATTGTAAATTTCGCCTTTCTTGACGCGTCCGCGCGGAGCCGCATCTTTGACGCTCACCTTGATGATGTCGCCGATACCGGCATAACGGCGCTTGGAGCCACCGAGCACCTTAATGCACATGACATGACGCGCACCAGTGTTATCGGCCACGTCCAGCGTGGTCTGCATTTGGATCATGATTTTTCCTGTTCCAACTTAACTGGAAATACGGTTTTCCCCAAAAAAGGGAACACTGCAATTCCTGCCAGTTTTGGTCCCGTCAGGTCAGCCGCCCTGCTTTGTTGCTGGCTGGTCTTGAGCTTTCGCCCTGAAACCATCAGCTGGTGGCAACGCAACGACCCTGGGTTGAAATCCTGCGGGTATTCCCCCAACACGTTGGCCCGGCTAGTTCCAGGCCAATCGACAATCTGGGAAAGCTGACCATTCTAGCCTGGTTAGATTTTGAGCGCAAGGCCTTTGTTGAGATAGTGAGCAAATACGCGACAGCGCCTGTGGACAACCGTCGCGTTTCCCCCCGGTCAGGGGCCGAATTAATCCGCCCCCGTTTTATCCCGGTAGTAATTGCGTTCCCAGGCGTCGTGGTTCGCCTTGCCGCGCCGGATCTCGTCGGTGAACGGCGCCGCCATCAACACCAGCCGGTTCAGCCAGCGGATCGGCGCCCGGCAGGGACGTTCGAAGTCGACGAACAACACCGCACGGGTGCCGTCCGTGTCATTGTGCACCTGGTGCGGATAGAGGTCGTCGAACACCACGGCCTCGCCTTCCTTCCAGTGGTAGCGCTCGCCGCCCACCTCGATCCAACAGCGTTCGGCCGGCTGCGGCACCAGCAGCCCCAGGTGCAGGCGCAGGACGCCGTTGTAGGGGCCGGTGTGCAGCGGAATGCGCTTGCCCGGCTCGAGGATGGAATAGAACGCGGTGCGCAGGCCGGGAATCTCGCGCAGCGCCTGGGCGGTGGCCGGACAGCGCGCCAGGTTGCGGTCCGAGCGCAGGCCGTAGCCCATGAAGACGAAGGTCTTCCACTGGTCGTCGGAGGTAATCATGCCGACATCCGGGGACAGTTCATGGAAGGACGGCAACTGCTCGCGCTCGGCCAGCAGGGCCATCAGCTCGGCGCGGATCGCGGGCGCCTGCGCCTCGAGGCGGGCGATCCAGGGGAACTGGCGGTTCTGGAAGATCGGGTGGTCCCCCACCAGGGAGGCTCGCGCGATGCGGTGGCGCAACCAGTCGATGAAACGGAAGAAGACGCGGGAATAGACACTGGGCTGGCTGGGCGGACGCGTATCGGCAGGTTGCACAATAGGTATCTATATAGACTTCCAAAGATGCATCATTTTGTCCATGGCGCACCCGGGGCGCAAGTGCCGGCCATTGGCTCCTAGCCGGCGACGGAGATTGGCCCTCCCCGCGGCGGACAAGCTGGTTTAGACTGGCATGGGCGATTGCGATCGCTACCCACTCCTATTTCGCAAGGAAAGACAGGCATGTATGAACAGTTGGCGCTGTATATCGACGGCGAATTCGTCGCCGGCGAGGGCAGGCGCACCCAGGACGTCATCAACCCGGCCACGCTGGAAGTGCTCGGCCAGCTGCCTCACGCCACCGAAGCGGATCTGGACCGTGCGCTAGCCGCCGCCCAGCGCGCGTTCGAATCCTGGAAGAAGTCTTCTCCCATGGATCGTTCGGCCATCCTGCGCAAGGTCGCCACCCTGTCGCGCGAGCGCGCCAAGGAAATCGGCCGCAACATGACGCTGGACCAGGGCAAGCCGCTGGCCGAGGCCATCGGCGAAGTCACCTCCTGCGCCGAACACGCCGACTGGCACGCCGAGGAATGCCGCCGCATCTACGGCCGCGTGATCCCGCCGCGCAACCCGGACGTGCGCCAGATCGTGGTGCGCGAGCCGATCGGCGTCTGCGCCGCCTTCACGCCCTGGAACTTCCCCTACAACCAGGCCATCCGCAAGATCGCCGCCGCTCTCGGCGCCGGCTGCACGGTGGTGCTGAAGGGTCCGGAAGACTCGCCCAGCGCCGTCATGGCGATCGCCCGCATGTTCCACGACGCCGGCCTGCCCAAGGGCTGCCTGAACATCGTCTGGGGCGAACCGGCCAAGATTTCCGACTACCTGATTCGTTCGCCGATCGTGCGCAAGGTGTCGTTCACCGGTTCCGTGCCGGTGGGCAAGCAGTTGGCGGCGCTGGCCGGCGCGCACATGAAGCGCGTCACCATGGAACTGGGCGGCCACTCGCCGGTGCTGGTGTTCGACGACGCCGACATCGACCGCGCCGCCACCATGCTGGCCAAGTTCAAGGTGCGCAACGCCGGCCAGGTGTGCGTCTCGCCGACCCGTTTCTATGTCCAGAACGGCGCCTACGAGCAATTCCTGGCGCGTTTCTCCGACGTGCTCAAGAACATCAAGGTCGGCGACGGCCTGGAAGCCGGGACCGACATGGGCCCGCTGGCGCACGAGCGCCGCGTGCCCGCCATGAGCGCCTTCATCGACGACGCCAAGAAGCATGGCGGCAAGGTGGTCGTCGGCGGCGGCCCGCTGGACCGCAAGGGCTTCTTCTTCGCCCCCACCGTGGTGACCGACCTGCCCGACAACTCCATGCTGATGACCGAGGAACCCTTCGGCCCGGTGGCGCCGGTGGTCCGCTTCACCGACACCGATGAAGTGCTGGCGCGCGCCAACAGCCTGCCGTTCGGCCTGTCTTCCTACGTCTTCACCAATTCGCTGCAGACCGCCACCAAGGTCTCCAACGGCCTGGAAGCCGGCATGGTCAACATCAACCATTTCGGCAGCGCGCTGGCCGAGACGCCGTTCGGCGGCATCAAGGACAGCGGCATCGGCAGCGAAGGCGGACTGGAAACGTTCGACGGCTACCTGGTCACCAAGTTCATCACGCACATCTGATCGCTATTGTTCGCGACAAGGCCCGCGCAAGCGGGCCTTTTTCATTGCTGCGCCGCACGCCACTCGCGCGGCGACACGCCGAAGCGGCGCCTGAACAGGCGGCTGAAATGCGAGGGGTGGGCAAAGCCGGCCTGGTACGCCAGTTCGGCGATGCCGCGGTGACGCTGGGCCGGGTTCAGCAGCAGTTCGCGGCAGCGCTCCAGGCGCTGATCGAAGACGAAACTTTCCACCGAGAGGTCGCCCGCCTGGAAGATGCGGTGCAGGTAGGCCACCGACAGGCCGCAGCCCTGCGCCACCCGCTGCGGCGACAGCGCCGGGTCGGCCAGGTGCTGGCGAATGTAGGCCATGGCGCGCTGGCGATGCGCCATGGTCACGCTGCTGTCGGCTTGCGACGCATGCCCCTGCCCCGGCTGCACCAGGAACAGCACGATCAGGTCGATCAGCCGTTCGCCCAGTTCGGCCGCTTCCGCCGGCGACCAACCGTCCAGCCCCTTGAAAAGGTGGTCCATGTAGCTGGCCAGCATCGCGCCGCGTGGCGACCCGTCGTCGACGCGCAGCTTGTAGAAGGGACCGATGCGCGAATCGCGCTGAGACAGCGCGCTGCGCGGGAACGACACGCTCAGGCTGCGGTAGCCGTCGGCGCCAAGCGCGGTGGCCTGGTACGGCAGGCTCTGGTTCATCAGGTAGACGCAGCCGGGCTCGACCTGGAATTCGCGGCCCTGCTGCACCACGGCCAGCGGCCCGGCCAGAGGCAGACCGAAGGTGTAGAACTCCTGGTCCAGCCGCGAGGCATTGCCGGGCGTGCGCTCGATCCTCTGTCCCTGATAGTGCAGGTCGTTGAACTGCAGGCTGGCGCGCCGCACATAGCGCACGTGGCCGGCGAATTGGCCGGCCTGGCCATGGTGCACCTCGAACGGCCCGAAGGCATCCGACAGGGCCGCGCGCCATTGCTCGTACCGCTCGGCGCCAGCAACGGCCGAAGTGGCGAATTCCGTGTCGGGCATGGCGCGGTCTCCTGGTTCGCGGGGTCGCCGGGGGCTCGTGACCCTGCGTCTACATATTCTTGACTCACCCTGCCGCGGGCGGTCCGGCGCATTGTGGCCGCGCCTGGCGCAAGTCTATAGTCAGCGCCACAAGCATACAACCTGGACAACCCGGGAGGAGACGCATGGCCAACGCGCCCGCACAGGCCGCTCGCCACACGCCGGCTTCGCGCTATCTGCGCTGCGAAGGCCGCGAGCTGCATTACACCGAATGGGGCCGTCCGGACGCCCCCGCGCTCATCATGTGGCACGGCCTGGCCCGGACCGGCCGCGACTTCGACGAACTGGCGCAGGCGCTGGCCGGCGACTACCGCATCCTCTGCCCCGACACGATCGGCCGTGGGCTGTCGCAATGGAGCCCCGATCCGGTGGCCGAGTACCGGCTGGATTTCTACGCCCGGCTGGCGCGCGCCCTGCTCGACGGCCTGGGGCTGGGCCGGGTGCGCTGGGTCGGCACCTCGATGGGCGGCGCCACCGGCATGTACGCCGCCGCCACCACGCTCAAGGACCGCATCACACACCTGGTGGTCAACGACATCGGGCCGTCGCTGCCGCAGCCGGCCATCGACCGCATCATGGCCTATGCCGGCAACCCGCCGGCCTTCGACACCGTCACCGAACTGGAATCCTGGCTGCGCGCCGCCTACAAGCCGTATGGCTGGCAGAGCGACGAGCAATGGCGCCGCATGGCCGAGACCTCGGTGCGCCGCCTGCCCGACGGCCGGGTCACGGCGCACTACGATCCGGCCATCGTCGGGCAGTTCCAGCATCATCCGGCGGACTACGAGCGCTGGACCGAATACGACACGCTGCGCATGCCGCTGCTGCTGCTGCGCGGCGCCGATTCCGACCTGCTGCTGCCCGAGGTGGCCGAGGCCATGACCCGCCGCGGCCCGCGCGCGCGGCGCATCGATTTTCCGGATTGCGGCCACGCGCCAGCGCTGAACGTCGCGCCGCAGATCGAGGCCGTCCGCCAATTTCTCGCCACGCCGGCCGCCGACGCAGCCGCCGGCGCCTACTAGGACCAAGGAGACTCCCATGAAACGCATCCTGCTCGCCGCGCTGGCCGGCCTGTGCCTGAGTTCGGCCGCCATGGCAAAGGACTTCGTCGTGGCGCACGTCTACGACAAGACCGGGCCGCTGGAGGCCTACGCCAAGCAGACCCACAACGGCCTGATGCTGGGCCTGGAATACGCCACGCAAGGCACCATGACGGTGGCCGGGCGCAAGATCCGCGTGATCGAGAAGGACAACCAGGGCAAGCCCGACGTCGCCCGCGCCCAGCTCGCCTCGGCCTACGCCGACGACAATGCCGACATCGCGGTGGGCCCGACCTCGTCGGGCGTGGCGCTGGCCATGCTGCCGATCGCCGAGGAGTACGAGAAGATCCTGCTGGTGGAACCGGCGGTGGCCGATTCGATCACCGGCGACAAGTGGAACAAGTACATCTTCCGCACCGGCCGCAATTCATCGCAGGACGCCATCGCCAACGCCGTCGCCTTCGACCAGCCGGACACGTCCATTGCCATGCTGGCGCAGGACTACGCGTTCGGCCGCGACGGCGTCAAGGCCTTCAAGGGCGCGCTCAAGCAGGCCAGGATCGTGCATGAGGAATACCTGCCGGCCAACGCCACCGACTTCACGGCGGGCGCGCAACGCCTGTTCGATGCGCTCAAGGACAAGCCGGGCCGCAAGATCATCTTCATCCTGTGGGCCGGCGCCGGCAATCCGTTCAAGATCGCCGATCTCGACCCCAAGCGCTTCGGCATCGAGATCGCCACCGGCGGCAACACGCTGGCCGCGATGACGCCGCTCAAGTCGCTGGCCGGCATGGAAGGCGCAACCTATTACTACTACGGCATCCCCAGGAACCCGATCAACGACTGGCTGGTGGCCGAGCACCAGAAGCGCTACGGCCAGCCGCCGGACTTCTTCACCGCCGGGGGCATGTCGGCCGCCATCGCCATCGTGACGGCGCTGAACAAGAGCGCCGGCAAGAGCGACACCGACACGCTCATCAAGACGATGGAAGGCATGAGCTTCGACACGCCCAAGGGCAAGATGACCTTCCGCCCGGAAGACCACCAGGCCATGCAGTCGATGTACCACTTCCGCATCAAGAACGATGCCTCGGTGCCGTGGGCGGTGCAGGACCTGGTCAAGGAAATCACGCCCGACCAGATGGCGGTGCCGATCCAGAACAAACGCTGAGCCCTGCCCTTCATGCTGGAAACCCAATCGCTCACGATCCGCTTCGGCGGCCATGTGGCCGTCAACGCGGTGAGCTGCCGCTTCGTGCCGGGCAGCCTGACGGCCATCGTCGGGCCCAACGGCGCGGGCAAGACCACCTATTTCAACCTGATCTCGGGACAACTGCGCGCCAGCGCCGGCTCGGTGCGCCTGAATGGCCGCGACCTGACCGGGCTGTCGGCGCCGGCGCGCATGCATGCCGGCCTGGGGCGCGCCTTCCAGTTGACACAGCTTTTCCCGCGCCTGTCGGTGCGCGAGAACGTGCGGCTGGCGTTGCAGTCGCGCCAGCAGGGCCTGGGCTGGCGGCAGATCCGCTTCTGGCGCACGTGGGACGATGATCGGACACTGCTGACGCGCGCCGACGCGCTGCTCGAACGCACCCGCCTGACGGCCCGCCGCGACCAGGCCGCGGCCGACCTGCCGCACGGCGACCAGCGCAAACTCGAGATCGCCATGCTGATCGCGCTGGAGCCGCAGGTGTTCATGTTCGACGAGCCCACCGCCGGCATGAGCGTGGACGATGTGCCCGTGGTGCTGGACCTGATTCGCGAGATCAAGGCCGACGCCTCCAAGACGATCCTGCTGGTGGAACACAAGATGGACGTGGTGCGCGAACTGGCGGACCGCATCGTGGTGCTGCACAACGGCGAATTGATGGCCGACGGCGAGCCCGCCGAGGTGATCGCCTCGCCGATCGTGCAGCAGGCCTACCTGGGCGCCGCCCTGCCGGAGAAGACGACATGAGCGGCGCCACCTTGCTGGAACTGAAGGACGTGCACACGCACATCGGCGCGTATCACATCCTGCACGGCGTGGATCTGTCGGTGCCGGCCGCCGGCGTCACCATGCTGCTGGGCCGCAACGGCGCCGGCAAGACCACCACGCTGCGCACCGTCATGGGCCTGTGGAAGGCGACGCAGGGCCACATCGGCTTTGATGGCGCCGCGGTCGGCGGCCCGGGCGTGCGCACCTCGCCGCCCGACATGGCGCGCCAGGGCATCGCCTACGTGCCGGAGAACATGGGCATCTTCGCCGACCTATCGGTCAAAGAGAACATCCTGCTGGCCGCGCGCCAGGCGCGCAGCGCCGCGCAGTTGGACACCGCGCGGCTGGAATGGATCTTCGGCTTCTTTCCCGCGCTCAGGAAATTCTGGCTGTACCCCGCCGGCAAGCTGTCGGGCGGCCAGAAGCAGATGCTGGCCGTGGCGCGCGCCATCATCGAACCGCGCCGCCTGCTGCTGGTCGACGAGCCCAGCAAGGGCCTGGCGCCCGCCATCATCCAGAACATGATCGACGCCTTCATGGAACTCAAGCAGGCCTCCACCACCATCCTGCTGGTGGAGCAGAACTTCAACTTCGCGCGCCAGGTGGGCGACCACGTCGCGGTCATGGACAACGGCCGGGTGGTGCACGCCGGCGGCATGGCCGAACTGGCGCAGGACGACGCGTTGCAGACCCGGCTACTGGGCCTGTCGCTGGGAGCGCATCAGTGAGCGCCGCCGATATCGATACACCCCTGCCGCAGACCCGCGCCGACCTGCGCCCGGTGCTGCTGGTGCTGGCGCTGGCCGCCATCGCGCTGCCGCTGGTGGGTTCATTCTCGACCTGGGTGACGCTGACCTTCGCCGGGCTGGCGATGGGCATGATCATCTTCATCGTCGCCTCGGGCATGACATTGGTGTTCGGCCTGATGGACGTGCTGAACTTCGGCCACGGACTGTTCATCGCCATCGGCGCCTACATGGCTGCCACGGTCCTCGGCGCGATGTCCGACTGGACCCAGTCCGGCAGCCTGTGGCTGAATCTGGCCGCGGTGCTGCCCGCCCTGATCGTCGGCATGCTGGTGGCCGGCGCGGTGGGCGTGGCATTCGAGCGCGTGATCGTGCGGCCGGTCTATGGCCAGCACCTCAAGCAGATCCTCATCACCATGGGCGGCATGATCATCGGCGAGGAGATCATCAAGATGCTGTGGGGCCCGCAGACGCTGTCGCTGCCTCTGCCCGAGGCGTTGCGCGGCGCGCTGCTGGTCGGCGATGCGGCCATCGAGAAATTCCGCATCGTCGCGCTGGTGGTGGGCCTGGCGGTGCTGGGCGGCATGCTGTGGCTGCTGAATCGCACCAAGCTCGGCCTGCTGATCCGCGCCGGCGTCGAAGACCGCGAGATGGTCGAAAGCCTGGGCTACCGCATCCGCCATCTGTTCGTCGGCGTGTTCGTGGCCGGCTCGATGCTGGCCGGCCTGGGCGGCGTGCTGTGGGGGCTGTACCAGCAGTCCATCGTGCCGCAACTGGGCGCGCAGGTGAACGTGCTGATCTTCATCGTCATCATGATTGGCGGCCTGGGGTCGACGGTGGGCTGCCTGATCGGCGCGCTGCTGGTGGGGCTGATGGCCAATTACACGGGCTTCCTGATACCCAAGGCCGCGCTGTTCTCGAACATCGCGCTGATGGTCGCCATCCTCCTGTGGCGACCGCAGGGCGTGTACCCGGTCACGAATCGCTAGGAATCGCACTCATGTCCTTCCGCCTGCTTTCCGGCGATCCGCCGCGCAGCGCGCTGCTGGCGGTCATGCTGGTCGCCATCGTCATCGCGCTGGCCGCCGCGCCGTTTCTGTTTCCCGGCCCCAAGTCGCTGGCCGTGGCGGCCAAGATCCTGGTGTTCGTGATCCTGGTGGCCAGCTATGACCTGCTGCTGGGCTACACCGGCATCGTCAGCTTCGCCCACACCATGTTCTTCGGCATCGGCGCCTATGGCGTGGCGATCGCCAGCCTGCGCCTGGACGCCAACTGGCTGTCGGTGCTGGCGGGGACGGCCGCGGGACTGGCCGTGTCGCTGGTGTTCGCGCTGGTGATCGGGCTGGCCAGCCTGCGCGTGCGCGCCATCTTCTACGCCATGATCACGCTGGCGGTCGCGGCGGCGTTCCAGACGCTGGTGTCACAGCTATCCGACCTGACCGGCGGCGAGGACGGCCTGAACTTCAAGGTGCCGCAGATGCTGCGCCCGGCCTACCGGCCATTCGCCGAGCCGCTGTTCGGCGTGACCATCGACGGCCGCATCATCACCTACTACCTGATCGCCGCCGTCTGCGTGGCGCTGTTCCTGATGCTGCTGCGCATCGTCAATTCGCCGTTCGGCCGGGTGCTGCAGGCGATACGCGAGAATCCGTTCCGCGCCGAGGCCATCGGCTACCGCACGGTGCTGTACCGCAGCCTGTCGAACCTGCTGGCGGCGGCCTTCGCCACGCTGGCCGGCGCGCTATATGCGCTATGGCTGCGCTACAACGGCCCAGACACCTCGCTGTCGTTCGAGATCATGCTCAACATCCTGCTGATGGTGGTGATCGGCGGCATGGGCACGATGTACGGCGCGGTAATCGGCGCCAGCCTGTTCGTGTTCGCGCAGAGCTATCTGCAGGACGGACTGCACGTGATCCATGACGCCGTCGCCGGCGTGGCGCCGCTGGCTCTGCTGTTCGAGCCGGACCGCTGGCTGCTGTGGCTGGGCATCCTGTTCGTGCTGTCGGTGTACTACTTCCCGACCGGGATAGCCGGGCGCTTGCGTGAGCTGGCGCGGCGGCGCTGACTGCCGGACAGGAATGCGGTGTGGCGCCAGTCACACCGCATCCCGCGCGCGTCACTTCACGCGGCTGCGCAGGTCATCCACGCTGCGCTTGACCTCGTCGATGCGGCGTTGCAGGTCATCGACCTTGCGGCCGCCGGAATCGTTGGCGCTGCCCAGTTGCGACACACTGCGCGACAGCTTGTCCAACTCGTTTTTCTGGCTGTCCACCTGCCGTGACAGCTTGTCCAGTTCGCCATTCTGGCTGTCGCTGCTGCGGCCGCCGTCGCCCTGTCGGCGTTCCAGGTTGGCGATCTTCTGCGCCTGCTCCTCGATCTTGCGATTGAGCGCATCATTGCTGGCGCGCAACTGCTCCAACGCCTTGCCCTGATCGGCGACACGCTGCACCAGATTCTCCAGATCACGCACTGTCATGCCGGCACGCACCCGGCTGTCGTTGCCGACGACCACCAGGCTGTCGTCCCAGGGACGGGAAATGACCTGGTCCTTCAACACCGCCTGGGCCGAGGCGGCAAAGGCCGCCGAGCCTGTGGCGACCAGTAGCGCCAACCGCAACAACGCGACTTTCGAGACCGTGACACGCATATGCCTGACTCCTGATGGGGACGCTGTCCAGGCGCGGCTCGCGCCAGGTGGCCAGTTATATCAGGCCGATCGCGGTCCGATCGCGGCGCGCATTCGACAGTTGCTTCGGCGGGTTTCAAAGGACGGCGCCGCGCGGCGCCAGGCGGACAGAACGCCTAGCGCCCGCCCTGCCGCATCGTGTCGGCATCGCGCCGCAGATCATTGACCCGACGCTGCATCGTGTCCACGCTGCGCTGCGCGGCGCCGCCCAGTTGCGAGCCCGACGGCGTCGGCGCGAGCGGCGCCATGTTCATCGGCGCGCCGTTGTTCAGGGGGATCATCGCCGGCGGATAGGGGTCGACCGTGGCCGGCTTCTGCGTCAAGAGGCGCTCCAGCACCTGCAGTTGGTCGCGCTGCGCCTGCAACGCGCGTTCGTTATCCAGCACGGCCTGCTCGCCTTCATCGTCAGTGCCGAAAATGGCGGCGTGATCGAGCGACAGGCCATCCAGGCGCACGCGCGGGTCGGGGCCGGCGTTCAGGAGGCTGCGGCCGAGCGCGGCGGGGTCGGACGTGGGCATCACAACGCCGGCCGGCCCTGCCGGCGCGGCGCCCCCAGCGTCCATGGCGCCGGCCGGCGGTTGGCCTTGCGCCAGCGCGGATGCGGCGGCCAGGCCGCTCACAGCCAGCCACCCGAGCGCAAGCCCCTTCCTGAAACCTCGCATGATGTCTTCGTTCCCCGAGGGCACGCGGCGCGGCGTTCAGCGCCCGCCCGTTCATCCGTGCCGCGGGTAGTTTAACTTTCCGGCCGGCCGCGGACCACGCGCGGCCTCAGGCGGCGCATGTATCGAGCTTGTTGGCCATTTCGTCGAACGTGTCCATCAACCGTCTGGTCTTCGCCAAGCCATGCTTGGCGCGGTAGGTGGCGGCCAGGCCCAGGAACCGCTCCGTGGTGCTCCGCGGGTCGACGCAGGCGAGGTACATGGCCATCTGTTCGCCGGTCAGTTGGTATGGGCGCACCATCGCGATCAGGCATTCGCAATCGACCACGACGATGTCGGCATCCGGATCGCGCGGCGGCTTCGCGGGAGCGGGCTGCGCCGTCGACCCCACGGGGGTCGTCGCCGGGGAGGTGCACCAGTTCCGCAATGCATCCGTGCCGTCGCGGCCGGCGGCTGAAACAGCCAGAATACCGCGGCTGCGTGCGCCGATACCGAGATCCCCAGCGCCACGGGCCGCAGCCAGCCTCGCGCATACGCATGCTGTTGGACGCTCTCTATCGCCATGGCCGCCTCGACGCTGCGTGTAGACAGGCACAGGTATATCAAGCATCCGGATACAGTCCATTTCCCGCACGGCGATATTTGCTGCAACCGGTTTCATTGGCACTGGCCGCGGCGACATTCAGAACCCCACGCGGTCCTCGGCGGCCAGGGGCGCGCCCAAGTCGCGTTCGTCCATCTCCCAGATCAGGAGACGCGGCGGACTCTGCTTCCAGGCGGGACTCTTGAAGTACGCCTGCGCCGCGCCGCCGAACTTGCCGCCGTCGCGGGCGAAGTTGCCGACCGCCACGCCGAGGTCCCGTGACAATTGCGGCAGGAACTCCGAGGTGCGCGAGAACGAGGTGCCGACCAGCGCCAGCGAGGGCAAGGCGCTGTCGCCGAACAGGTCGTCGGCATCGCCGGCCGACGCGGCGGCCTCCGGCGTGTAGGTATGCAGCGCGACCACTTCGGCGCGCGGCTGCCAGGCCAGCGGCAGCCAATCGACCCCGGCCAGCCGCACCAGGTCGCCAGGCCGTGGCGCGGGAGGCTGGGCAGTGACGCGCCAGCGCTGCGGCGCCTGCAGCGCGACGCCGCTGGCGCGCACCTGCTCGGCGACGGCGCGCGCGGCGGCGCCGGCGCCGGCCTCGGTCCAGTGCGAGTCGTTGCGGTAATAGGCGTCCTGCGGCACGCCGCGCAGCGCGGCGCTCAGGTCGACCGTCGCCACGCCCTGCGCGCGCAGCACGCCGACCCAGCTCGACAGCCGGTCCTCGAAGCCCGCCGAACGGTGCAGGCCGCACAGGCGCGCGGACTCGATGCGGCTCTTGTCCGGCACCACGGCCACCAGCAGCCGGATGCCGCGGGCAGCCAGCGCGTCGCGCAGCGACACGACGATGCGGGCCCGCTCGGCCTGGTTCTCGCGCGCGGCGGGATGGGGCTGCAGTTCATCGCCCAGGAACAGCCAACCGTCGCAGCCCCGCCGCACGCGCGGGCCCAGGTCGCCCAGCGTCAGCCAGCCCAGGCCACGTTGCAGGCGCGCGGCCTCGCTGCTGAATGTCATGTCGGCCAGGCGCAACGACAGGTCGTGCGTAACGCCGCCATCCAGCACGCGCGGCAGCGGGGTGTCGTCCGGCAGCACGTCGTGGTCCAGGCTCCACCAGATGTTGCTCAGCATGGCGCCGGCCATGAAGAGCACCAGCGCCACGCCGGCGAGCTGGCTGGCGCGGCGGTTGGCCACGGAGGCATGGGCTATGGGCGGCGGGGCCGGGGTATCGTGATGGGCGCTCATCGTCTCCGGCCTCAGAATTGGAAGTAGAGGAAAGGCACGGCGCCGCGCGCCGCGATCAGCGCGTAGGCCAGCAGGAAGCCGGCCACCGGCCACACCGCGCTCCAGGCCGTGCGCAACATGCCGGCCGGCCGCGCCGACCACCACGGCTGCCAGGCGGGCAGGATGACGCACATGATGCCCAGCGCGGCGGCCAGCCAGTGGGTCGGCCGCAGCACATACAACATCGAATCGCCCAGGCCGATGCCATTCAGGCCGAACTGGCCCCGATACATGGCCAGCGCGGCATGAAAGTCGACCGCGCGGAAGATGGTCCAGGCCAGCATCACGAACAACAGCGTGGCGACGCGCGACAGCCAGCCCGGCAGCGCCGGCAGGCTATTGCCGCTCCAGGCGCGCGCCACGGCCAGCGCGGCGCCATGCGCCAGGCCCCACAGCAGGAAGTTCCAGCTCTCGCCGCCATGCCAGAGACCGGCGATGCCCATGGTCAGCAGCAGGTTGCGATAGGTCTTCCACACGCCCAGGCGATTGCCGCCCATGGGAATGTACAGGTAGTCGCGGATCCAGCTCGACAGCGACAGGTGCCAGCGCCGCCAGAAGTCCTGGATGCTGCGCGCCAGGTAGGGGTTGTTGAAGTTCTCCGGCAGGTGAAAGCCCATCATCAGGCCCAGGCCGATGGCCATCGCGCTATAGCCGGCGAAGTCGAAGAACAGTTGCAGGGTGTAGGCGCCGCAGCCGATCCAGGCGTCGGCCAACGAGGGCGTACGCAGGGCGAAGGCGGCATCGACCACGGGCGCCAGCGTATCGGCCACCAGCACCTTCATGCTCATGCCGATCATGAAGCGGCGCGCCCCCAGGCAGAAATTGCGCCAATCCATGGTCCGATGGGCGATCTCCTTCTCGACCCAGGCCCAGCGGATGATGGGGCCGGCGATCAACTGGCCGAACATGGCCTTGTAGGCGGCGAAGTCGATGAAGTTGCGTTCGGCGCGCACGTCCTGGCGATAGACGTCCACCAGGTAGGAGATGGCCTGCAGCACGAAGAAGGACAGGCCCGCCGGCAGCGCCACCCGCTCCCAGGCCAGCGGCACGGCGCCCGCCATGGCGGCGACGTCGTTCAACGTCGACACCAGGATGTTGGCGTACTTGTACCAGCACAGCGCCGCCACATTGGCCGTCAACAGCAGGGTCAGGAGCACCTTGCGGCGATGGCCGGCGCGCAACTGCTCCAGCATCAGGCCGCCGGCCCATGCCACGACGGTGACCGCGACCAGCAGCAACAGGTAGATTGGCTTGAGCCAGCTATAGAAAATCCAGCTACCGACCAGCAGCACGAAATTGCGCGCGGGCTGCGGCGTCAGCGCGTAGACGACGAGGAACAGCGGCAGGAACAGCGTCAGGAATTCGAGGGACGCGAAGACCATGGCGGAGGGTGGCCGGAGATATTGTTATCGAAGCGGGGGCCGCGCCCCCGCCGTTAGGGGCCGGATCAGCGGGCCGTCTGGTCCGGCGCGTGCAGCAGGCGGGGACCCTGCGCCGACGGCAGCAGGAACACGGTGTGGCGTTCGCCGGCCTGCAGCGCGCCCAGATCCAGCTCCGGCCCCGCGGGCTGGCCCCCGCAACTGGCTCGCACCTTCAGGGATACGGGATTGACCAGTCGCCGCGCGGCGCCGCCATCGGCCACGTGCTCGAACATCGCCAGGTTGCGCGGCACGGCCAGCAGGCCGGCGTCGGCGCATGACGGATCGAGGTTGTAGAACCCCACCGAGACCTTGAGCGCGTTGAAGTCCTCGGGCTGCTCGCGCACGATGCGCGCCTGCAGGCCGTCCTTGCCGGGCAGGCCGACCACCGAGGCGAATTCGCCGGGCTGCACCGAGATGGCCACCTCCTGCTTGCGGCCGCCGCTTTCGAGCAGGCCCTGCATCTTCGCGCCCGCCTTGACCGGCATGAAATCCGACGCGGGATGGGCGTCGTCGAGCTGGATGCGCGCCTGCGATCCCTTGGCGCTCACCGCCATCGGCCCGGCGCCGCCGTTGACGAAGCGCACGAACGACGCGTCCTCGGCCGGGCCGGTGTCATAGAGCTGGATCTGCGCCGCGCCGGCAACGCCGGCGGCCAGGGCGAACGACAGGGCGGCCAGGCCGCGCGACAGGAGGATGCTCATCCGTTGTCCTTTGGAAGCGGGGATCGCGCGCGTCATTTCTTCTGCAGCGCCTTGACCTGCGGCAGCTCGCCCAATTGCTTGGCAATGGCGTCGCCCCAGGCCTTGTAGCCGGTGTTGGTGTAGTGCTGGCCGTCGGTGGTGGGCCACTGGCCGGGCGTCGAGAACTGGGTCGAATCGATGTACGCGCAGGGCGCCACGTTGCTGCCCAGGAAGGCCGACACCTGCTTGACCCGCGCGAAATTCTTGTTGTATTTGCCGCCCTCGGTGCCCCAGCTGGGACCGATCCAGACGCAGGCCGTGCCGGTGCCCGAGATGGCCTTGGTCAATGCGGTCGTCTGCTGCCAGGCCCAGGTCTTGGGAAAGGATGGATTGGTGTAGCCGGCCATGGTGTCGCCGAGCACGATCACCACCAGGTTGGGCTTTTTGGCCGCGATCAGGTCGGTGACCGGGGTGGTGCGGGCATCCTTGCCCTTGAGCACGATCTGGCCGTCGTTGAGGCGCTCGGCGCCGCCGCAGGTGCTGGGCGTGGTCTTGAGCCAGTCACCGGCATTGCTGCCGCACACGCCGATGGTCTGCACCACCGCGCCCTGCTTGACCAGGTCGTCCTGCAGAGTCGTGATCAGGTAACCGGGCGCGGCCAGATGGCTGTCGCCGATCAACAGGATGCTCATTCCGGCAAAAAGGGAGGTCAGCATGGCAATACTCCTTGATGAGACGTCCCTAGCGGGCGTACGGCGACTGATAGGGATTGACCGGCAGGTCCAGCGGACGCGTCTGCGGATAGAACGCGTAGCGCAGATAGAGCCCGCCCACGTATTGGCGGTAATCGGTGGCGTTGTCCATGGCCATGGTGCCGCCCAGGAACAGATTGGGCGACAACTGGTACTCGCCCGCCGCCGCCAGGTTGTAGCCCACGCCGGTGCGCGACTGCCCTTCGTAGGTCGCCGGGGCGCCATAGACGGCGCGGTTCGCCGCGTTGGCCGCCGCCTGCATGCCGCCGCTGGTCGGGAAATAGTCGGCGCCGTCTTCCTTGAAATGGCGCAGGCCGACCGAACCTTGCAGCTTGTAGGTGAAGCGGCCATCGCGCTGCGCCCAGGTCACGGGGACGCTCAGCGCGTAGAACTGCTGCGGGCTGAAATAGCCGCCGTGGCCGTAGGTGAAGAAGCGCTGGTTGTTGTCGTAGAAGATGGCGCCCAGGTTCAGGCCGGCCGTCAGCATGCGGTTGGTTTCGCGCGTCAGGTTCCAATAGATGCCGGTGCCGACCTCGGTGCGGCTGTTGGACTCGACATTGTGGCCGTCCAGGCTGCGCCACGAACCGTAGGCGTAGACGCCGTAGTCCTTGTTGTCCATGCCGATCTGGCCGCCCACGCCGGTGGCCGTGACCGCGCCCCAGCGCTGGCCGGTGCGGTCGTCGCGCGCGCCGGCGAAGGACACCAGGCTGTCGGTCACCGCGCGGCGCGACAGGTCCACGCTGTACCAGGTGCCCGCGCCGCGGTCGATGGGGCCGTTCAGGCGCACGCCACCGACCACGTTCGAATACTCGAAGCCCAGCGGCGTGGTGCCGATGTCGGCGCTCAGGCCCTGCATGGTGTAGCCGACCGACAGGCCCACGCCCGAGTCGCGCTGCTTGCCGGCTCCGCCCACCAATCCCGCCTGCTGCGCCGTGGCCGCCACCGGACCGCCGCCAAAGCGGCTGTTGCTGGAATAGTCGTCGCCAAGGCGGCCAGCGTCCAGGGTCACTGGCGTCGCGCGCAGCGAGATCTTGCCATCGCCCGCCGGAATCAGGGCCTCGATGGGCGCGTCGATCTCGGTCATCTTGCTCATGCCGGCTTCACCGTTGTTTGACCGGACGAAGCCGCCCACGCGGACCTCGGCGCTGCGCTCCTGCATGACCTCGTCGAGTTCCCGTTGCAGGGTGGGCGACGCCGCGCCGCCGCCATAGGCCGCGGGCGGGTTGGCGGCCCCGCGCGAATCCTGCGCGCCGGCAATGACATAGGGTTCCTGGCGCGACACCATGGGCGCGCCGTCATAGCTGGCGCCGTACCCTGCGGCATAGCCCGTGCCGTAGCCGGCGCCATAGGTGGGGACCTGCGGGTCGTTGAGGGCCTCTCCCATGACCTGCGTCACGCGGGTGGACCGCGAACGCTGGCCCGGCAGGCCGACGAAGGGGTTGCCGTCGGCATAGTTGGCGGGCGCCGCGCCGCTGGCCACCATGGTGCCGCCGCCGCGCGCCTGCTGGGCGGCGATGGCCTGCTGGTACAGCTCGGCGGCGCGCCCGGTCTTGCCGCGCGAACGGTAGATGCGCGCCGCGCCGGCCAGCACGTCGGGATCGTTCGGCGCCAGCACCAGCGCCTTGTCCATCGAGGCTTCGGCCGAGCGCCAGTCATCGGCCTCGGCGGCGATGCCGGCGACGGCGATCTGCAACTGCGCGTTGTCGGGATCGCGCGCCTGCAGGCCACGATAGATGGCCAGGGCCTTGTCGCGGTCGCCGGCGGCGACATACATGCGCGCCAGCGCGCCCTGGGCCAGGGGATCGTCAGGCCGGCGCTTGAGCACCGGCTGCAGGATGTCGTAGGCAGCCACCAGGTCGCCGCGCTGGCGCATGGCCTCGGCCTGGCGCACGGTATACAGGCTGACCAGGTCCTGGAAACTGCGATGCTGGTCGGCGTCCATCGGCAGCTTCTGCACCTGGCGCAGCACGGCCGCGGTGCCGGCGTCATCGCCGCTCTTGAGCAGCACGCTGGCGTACGGGATCAACACATCCGGGCCGGCCGGCCGGCTTCCATCCACCAGCGGCCGCATCACGGCGAGCGCCTGCGGCGTGTCGCCCGCGTCGATATAGGCCTGGGCGATGGCGCCAAGCAACTCGGGATCGTTGCCCGCCGCGGCCTGCAAGCCGGCCAGGCGCTGGCGCGCCTGCGCCGCGTCGCCCGACTGCGCCAGGCGCGAGGCCTGGGCCGCCTGCTCGTGCACCCACACGTTGCGCTGAAAGCGCGTGATTTCCGGGGTGCGGCGGTTCTCCGGGATGCGCGCCAGGATGTCGTAGGCATGGCCCCATTCACCGCGCTCGGACGCGAACAGCGCGTTGGCGTGCAGCGCGTCGGCCGAGTCCGGTTGCACGCGCAACGTCTCGTCCATGATCTGTTGCGCGCGGACCGATTCACCGCTGCGCAACAGCAGCCGCGCCAACTCGTAGGTGGTCCAGGGATTGCGCGGGTCCGTCCTGCGCGCGTCTTCCAGCATGCGACGCGCGCCGGCCGTGTCGCCGCGCTTTTCCGCCTCGCGCGCCTGGCCCGCCATGACGGCCGCGCGCAGGCGACTGACGTCGCCCGCCTGGCCCGCCGGCAGCGCATCGACCAGCCGCAGGGCTTCTTCGGCGCGGCCGGTCTGGGCCAGCACGTCGGCCAGGCCGCGCACCGCCTCGGGATCATTCTTGTGCCGGGCAAGCACGTAGCGATAGGTCTTCTCGGCGTTGGCCATGTCGCCGACGCTGGCATAGGCCCGGCCGATGGCGTTGTAGGCGCCGGTGGCATTGCCGTCCAGCCGGATGGCCTGTTCGAGCAGCTTGCGCGCGCCGTCGCCGTCGCCCCGCTGGCGTGCCGCCTCGGCCTGGTCCAGCAGGTTCCAGTAGCGCACCCCCGCGAGGGCGCGGGTCCAGTTGCGCCCGGCACCGGGACGGGCCGCCGCGCGCGACAGCAGTTCCTGGGCCTCGGCGTTGCGGTCCTGCTGCATGCGCACCAGTCCCAGGCCGCCCAGCGCGTCCGGATCGTTGGGGGTGGCGCGCAGCTTTTCCTGGAACGCGGCTTCGGCCGCGGCCAGGTCGCCGTTCTTCAACGCCGCGAAGCCGCGCGCCAGGCGCGCATCCTGGCGCCAGACCGGCGCCGGCGCGCCGCGTTTGGCCGACGGATTGTCGAGCACCGCGCGCACTTCCTTGTCGTCCGGATGCGCCGCCAGATAGGCCTCGAACAGCGGCTTCTCGCTGGCGTTCGGCGCGCCCAGCCAGATCAGGCCGGCGCGCCAGCTTTCGGTGGCGTCGGCGCCGACGTCCTTGCGTTGCGCCAACTGCGCCAGCATGCGCACGCCGTCGGCGCGCCGGTCTTCGTCGCGGATCAGGTGCTTGGCCAGCGCCAACTGGACGTTCGGATTGCCGGGCGTCTCGCGCGAGAGCCGCTGCAGGCCGGTGATGGCGCGCGACAGGCCCTTGTCCGAATAGCCGAGGAAACTGTAGTACTCGAGCGCGATCTCGCCCTGCGGCTCGCGGCCCTGCAGGGCCTGGTCGTAGGCCTGCATCGCCTTGTCGATCTCGCCCGAGGCCGCCAGCATGCGCGCGCGGTCGAGGTCGGCCGCGGCGGCGCCGCCGGCCAGGCCAATATCCTGCTGCAGGCGCTTGGTGAAGGTGCCGTTGGCGTTGAGCTGCTTGAGCCGGGTCAGGTAGCCCTGGGCATCGTCCAGGCGCTTTTCGCGCACCGCCGCCAGCCCAAGGCCGTACATCGCCTCCTGCTGCGAGGGATCGGACAGGAGCAGCTTTTCCCAGGCCTGCGCGGCGCGCTTGGAGTCGCCCTGGTTCTGCCAGTAGCGTCCCTGCTCCAGCAGCGAAGCGGTGGCGGCCGGTTGGGCCCAGCCACTCTGGTGCATCAGGGCGGCCAGAACGCCGATGGCCAGCTTGTGGCGGTTCAAGGACATTTCTTCTCCCACTCCAATGACACACGGCCGGTGGCACCGAACCGGTACCGCTGCTCGAACCAGCCCATCCCGAACAGGCTGAGTACGTAATCGTAATAAGGCGGCTGCTGAACCGCCAGCCGCGCAGGGGCCTGGCTGGCAGCCCAGGCCTCGCGCACGCGCCGCAACTGTCCCTGCAGCAGGTCATTCTGCCCGCGCGCCTGGAAATACGGCAACAGGGCGGCCGAGAAACCGAACGGCCCCTGGCCCTGGACTTGGCCGCTGTCCACGTCCACTGACTCGGGCGGCACGCCCGTGGCGCCGACGGCGGTGGCCATGCCTGACAGCGCAGCCAGTAGCGGCCGGGCGGCGGGATCTTCGGCCGGCGTCATGCCAGCCCACAGATACGTGCGGATCGCATCGTAGCTGCCCTTGGCGCCATGCGCCGGATCATTTTCGTAACGCCCCAGCGCGCCCCCCTCGCGAGACACATCGCGGTAGGCCACCCAGTCGGCCGCGTAGCCCTTGGGCGTGGTCGCCTGGATCACCCGCACCGTATTGTTGGCCACCTGGGTCCACGGCCCCTTCGCCGAAGCCTGCGCCAGCCGCCGCAGCACGGGAACCGGCAGGTAGCTCGGATTCAGGCGCCATAGGCCGGGCTGCGAAAAGCCCTCGGGCGCCGGCAACAGCATGCTGCCCAGGCCCGGTAATTGCGCCACTTCGCGCCCCTCGATCAAGGCCAGCAACGCCTGCGCGTCACGGGTGTAGGCCGGCTGGCGCCAGAGCCTGCCGGCCTCGAGCAAAGCATAAGCGAACCACAGGTCGGCGTCCGATGCCGCGTTGCTGTCGAGCACGCCCCAGGCGCCGTCGTCGCGCCGGCCCCAGGACCAGGCCGGCAGACGCTGCGCGGTGTCGCCGCCGGCCAGGTTGGCCACGCTCCAGCGCCACAACCGCTCGAAGGTCTCGCGGTCATTGGCGACCAGGGCGAAGAACATGGCGTACGACTGTCCTTCAGAGGTGCTCATCTTGCGCGGCGTGCTTGCATCCACGACACGCCCGTCGGGCTGCACGAAATGTTTGACGAAGGCCGACCACTCCGGCCAGGCCACCGCCGTGCATACCGGCGCGGCCCGCGCCACGCCCGATGCCGCCAGGGCCAGGCCGAGCGCAAGCAGCGCCCGCCGGACGCGCTGGCGCCAGGCGGATCGGCGGCGAGCAGGTCGGGCCGGATGCATCAGGCGTCCTTCTTGCGCAGGCGGCGTAACAGCGAGCGCAGCACGGCCAGCGCCACGGCGATGCCGACCAGCCAGAGCAGCCCCATCACCACCAGGCGCAGCAGGGTGTAGCCCGGCAACTGTGACGACACCCACCAGTCGATGCGCTTGAGCAAGGGCAACTGGCCCAGCGTATAGGTCTGGTCGCCGACCAGCGCGTCGATCTGCTTGCCGCGGATCACTGCCAGGCTGCCCTGTACGCTCTTGTCGAAGCCTTCGCCGCCGCGCAGCGCGGCCACGGCCGCGTCCAGCCCGTCGGGCTTGCTGCTGGCCAGCAGCACCACGCTGCGCTTGGCGGCCAGCGGCGACTCGAAGCCGGCCACGATCGCGCTGACGCCTTCGCTGGTGTAGCTCATGGCCACGCGCGGCTCGCGGCGATCGAGACGCGGATCGGTATGGAACCAGTCGGTCACACGGTAGATCAGGTCCGACAGGCCAAAGTGCGCGCCCGACTCGTAGCTGCCCGGGATGTGGGGGGCCCAGGTCTTGAGCAGCGGATTGGCGGTGTCGCCCGCGATCACCAGCAGGTCCTTGCCGGCCTGCGCGCCGGCCTGCTGCGCCCGCGTCACGGTCACGCCGATGGCCGGATAGCCCGTGGCGTCGCCCAGGCGGCCCAGCACGTTCAGGTAGGCCGAATAGGCCGCCACGCTGGCGCGGTCATCCAGCACCACGGCAGTTTCCGACAGGTCGGCCAGGCGCGTGAAGGGGAAGCCCGCCTGCGCGAATGCGCGCAGGTCCGGCATTTCGATGAAATGCGGATAGCCCGACAGGTCGATGGTCGACTCGGGTTCGATCATGCCGCGCACGTTGTCGATGATGATGTCGCGGCACTCGCCCTGCTTGACGTAGTCGTACATATAGCGGAACTGCAACTGGCCGTCCGACTTCAACAGGTCCAGCGGCACGTCCAACTGGGCGCGCATCGGCAGGCTCTCGTCGGGCAGCACCTCGGCGCGCAGCTTGTCGCCGCCCTCGATGCGCTCCAGCGCGAACAGCGGCATCGACTTGACGAACTCGCCGTTGACGCCGAACAGCAGCGAGGAATTGAGCGACGTCGGCTGCGGCGTATAGCGATAGCGCAGGTCGATCGGCACCTTCTTTTCCTGCCAGCCGAACAGGTCGGGCGGCACGCGCACGTCGATGCGGATGGTATCCGGGCTGAAGCCCGACACGTTCAGGCGCTTGGGGTCGATCAGGTCGCCGAAACGCACCGGACGGTCCGTTCGCAGCCAGCGCGGCGCGTCGTAGGGCTGGCGCGGCTTGACGTCGGCCAGGCGGGTGATGGCGGCCGATTGGCCGGCCAGCGTCTGGCTGCCCAGCGCCAGCGCGGCGGCTGCCTGCTTGAGGTCCTTGCCGTCGCGGCCCAGCACCAGCAGCAGCTTGCCTTCGGGATCGTTGGGGTTGGCGACGATGGCCAGCGTCGGACCGTTCACGGTGGCCTGGGTCAGCCCGGCGCTGGCCGCGCCCATCGCGAACACCACCGCATTGCCGCGGTTGGGCAACTGCGCCACCGAGGCCGGGAAATCCGAGCCGCGATAACCCGCCAGCCCGCCAAACCATGAAGACAGCGCCCCCGCGGCTTCCAGCGTGGCGTTGTCCGGCTCGGCCTGGAACACGAACGGCAGCACCAGCTTGCGCATGTCGCGGCGGTCGAAGAACGGCAGCGGCAGGTTGGCCAGCTCGTTGGGCAACGGCAGCGCGGCGGTGGCCAGGTCCAGCGTGCTCAGGTTGCTGATGTTGGCCCACAGGCTGGAATGCAGCGGATCCTCGCAATTCAGCGTGTAGTGGCCGATCAGTTGCAGGCGCAGATCGTTGTAGGGCGTGATCAGGTAGGGCGGGATCTCGATGGTCTGCCGCAGATTGCTGCCGGCCGTCTCGCGCGGCACGGCAATGGTGGCGGCCACCTCGTCGTTGACCAGCACGTTGATGTGCGACAGGTCGGGCAGCAGCGCGGGCGAATAGGCATAGCGCAGGTCGACCCGCGCGCCGGTCACCACGCGATCGTTGCGCACGCTGAAGTTCAGCGTGTTGCTGCCGTCCACGCCGCGCAGGTTGAGGGGATACTGCGCGCCGAGCTGCTTGAAGGTGTAGGTCTGGTCGGCCACGAACGGCGCCGGGGCCGGCGTGGCGGCAGGCACGGTGCCCGGCGCCTCGGCCGCGCTGGCCAGCAACGAGCAGCCGGCCAGCAACGCCAGCGAAAGGCGGCCCAGCGCATGCCCGGGGCGGCGCGGCGAACGGAACGGCGCCGCTTGCGCGATCGGCGGTTGGGTCGAACGGATTTTCTTATGCATGATCACGATCCCAGGCGGCGCTGAGCGCGGGCGCGCAGCGACAGGTAGAGCAACACGGCAATGACTAGCGCGCTCAGGAGCAACGCCCCCACGAGCGTGAGCGGATGGCGTGCGAAGAACCACTGCAGGCCCAGCCAGGTCGGCAATGAACCCACGTAATAGCTCTGCTCATCCTGCAGGGTATAGGCCTGCCCGCCGCTGATCACCGACAGGCTTCCGCCGATCCGGTCCTGAGGATTGTCGGCCTTGCTCTCGGCGTCGCGGCTGGCCAGCAGCGCCTGAACGGCGCTGGCCAGGCCATCGGCGCTGGTGCCCGACACCACCACGGCGCTGCGGCCTGACTGCAGCGGCGATTGCAGGCCAGCCAGCGTGGCCGTGACGCCGCCGCTGGAGAAGGCCAGTTGGATGTCGGCCTGGCGCTTGCGGTCGCGCGGATCGTTGCCAAACCAGGACGCGACGCCATCGACCCAGCTCGACAGGCTGAAGCGGCGCTCCTCCTTGCCATTGAAGCCGCTCGGCAGCGCGTCGCCCCATTGCGCCAGCAGCGGCTGGTTGTCGCCGGAAGCCAGCACCAGCAGGTCCTTGTCGCGCTGCGCCGCGACCTGCGCGCCCTGGGTGACGGTGACGCCAGTGGCGGGATAGCCCGTCGCCTGCCCCATCACGCCCATCAAGGTCAGATAGGCCGAGAAGTCCGACACGCCGGCGCCCTCGGGCATGACCACCGCGGTTTCCGACAGGTCGGCCATGCGTGTGAACGGGAAGCCGGCGTCGGCAAACAGCGACAGGTCCGGCATGGCGGCATACTTGGGCAGGCCGGAAATATCGATGGTGGAACCCGGATCGATCGCGCTGCGCACGTTGTCCAGGATGCTGTTCTGGCACTCGCCCAGCTTGGCGTACTCGTAGACGTAATTGAACTGCAGCGCCGTCTGCGGCGGCAGCAGATAGGTCGGCACCATCACCCGCGCCTTGCCTTCCGAGGCCGGCATGCCGGTCAGGCGGTTGTAGACGCCCGGTCCTTCGTGCAGCGCGAAACTGCGGACCAACTGGTTGCCGGCCATCATCTCCATCACCGACTGCCTGGCGCCGGGACGCGGCGAATAGCGGTAGATCAGGTTCACCGGCACGCCATCGCTATGCCAGCCGAACAGGCCCGGCGGCACGCGCAGGTTGACCTGCACCGGCGGCGGCCGATGGCCCGAGACGTTCAGGTCGCGGGTCGGCACCAGCTCGCCGAATGCCACCGGCCGGTCGCTGCGCAGCCAGTTGGGCGCGTCGAACGGCTTGCGCGGCCGCGGCGTCTCCAGGCGCGTGATGCGCGCCTGCGAGCCGGACAACGCTTCGCTGCCCAGCGCCAGCGCGGCGGCGGCCTGCCTCAGCTCCTTGGCGTCGCGCCCCATCACCAGCAGCAACTTGCCATGCGGATCGCGCGGGTTGGTCTGCATTGCCACCGACGGGCCATCGATCGCGGGCGTCTGCAATCCGGCGACCGTGTCGCCCGGCAGCAGCAGCACGACTGCGTTGCCGGTCGCCGGCAGGTCCTGCAAATGGGCGTCGAACCTGGCGCCGCGATATCCCGCCAGGGCGCCGAACCACGAGGTCAGGATGCCGGCGCTCTCCAGCCGCGCCGCATCCGGACTAGCTCCCAGCACGATCGGCAGCGCCAGTTGGCGAATGTCTCGACTGTCGAAGAACGGCACAGGCAGCAGCGCCAGGTCATTGGGCAGGTCGACCGGCATCACGGTCAGTTCCAGCGTGCTGCGGCCAGCGACGTCGGCCCACAGGCTGGAATGCACCGGGTCTTCGCAACCCAGCGTGTAATGGCCGATCAGTTGCACGTCGAGCCGGTTGTAGTCGGCCAGCGCCGGCACCGGCAGCTCGACCGTCTGGCGGGTCGGCGTGGCCGCGGCTTCCTTCGGCAGCGCTACGCTGCCCGCCACTTCGCCGTTGAGCAGCACCTTCAAGTGCGACAGGTCGGGCAGCAGCGCGGGCGAATAGCTGTAATCCAGATTCACGCGCGCCCCGATGACCTGCTGGTCGCGGCGCGCGCTGAAGCCCAGTCCGTTGATGCCGTCCACGCCGCGCAACGGCAGCGCGCTCTGGCCGCTCAGGCGCGACAGGGGTACCGAGTAGATACGCGCGCCCGGCGGCAGGGTCGCCGCGGACGCGGTCGCGGCGACCGGATCGGCAGCGACGGGCTCGGCCAGGGCCGGCATGACCGCCCCGAGGACCAACAACGCCGATAGCAGCGCCCGACGCGGGACCGACTGCGCGGGGGACAGGCAAGGCCGGGGCGGCCAAGCATCAAGCCTGGGAATCATCGCTCTGTCGTCCTCTAGTTTTTGGTGGACACGGACGTGGGACGGCGCACGGCCGCAAGGCTGCGATCGCGCAACTGGCGCAGCAGCAACGAAAAACCGCGTACGCCGATGCTCGAGATCTGTCGCCATGCGACCCACGGCGAATCGGGCGCGTTATTGCCCCAGGTGCTGGCCCAGGTGTCGGCGCGGCCGAAGGTCATCTGCGCCAGCTCGCGTTCCTGCTCCAGCGTCAGGGACTGGAAGCTGATCCCCAGGCGGTCGCCGCGGCTGAACGTGACCAGCGCCGGGAACATGGCTTCCTCGTCATTGCGGAACAGCGACACGCTCAGCGGCATGCCGTTGGGCACCAGCACCCCGGGCGGCAGCACCAGGCCGAGGCCGCCCTGCGAGTAGTCGCTGGTGCGGCAGGCGACCGTGCGCCCGTCCGGCAGCAGCAGCATGGCGGCCAGCGAGATGGCCACCCGCGGCGTGTTGCGCAGTTGCCGCACTTCGCCGGCCACGGCCACGCTGGCGCTGGTCATCACGATGTTGTAGACGGTCCAGATCAGGTTCAGCACGATGGTCAGGCGTGCGTCCACGCCCCCGTACCCGGTGACCAGGCTGACCACGCCAACGATGAAGCCGGCCAGGTTCAGCCCCAGCAGCACCACGTAGGGCCGCGCCAGCGTCCAGTCGAAATACGATTCCCGGATGATGCCGCCCTTGGCCGTCACGTTGAACAGCGCCGTCTTCGGGCTGATCAGCGTCACCAGCGCCGGGCGCATGATGTACCAGGCCAGCACCGACTCGTAGACCTCGTTCCAGAACGAATGGCGAAAGCGCCCCTGGATGCGTGACCCGGTCAGGTTGGACAGAACGATGTGCGGCAAGGCGTAGGCCGCCACCATGATGGCCGACGCCTGGAACACGTTGGCATGGAAGAACAGATAGGCCAGCGGCGCCGTCAGGAACACCACCCGCGGCAGGCCGAAGAAGAAGTGCAGCATCGCGCTCAGGTAGCAAAGCCGCTGCCCGATCTTCAGGCCCTTGCCCAGCAGCGGATTGTTGGTGCGGATGATCTGCGCCATGCCGCGCGCCCAGCGCGTGCGCTGGCCGATGTGGCGCGACAGGTTCTCGGTGGCCAGCCCCGCGGCCTGCGGCACCGCCAGGTAGGCGGTATTGAAGCCCAGGCGGTTCATCTTCAGGGCGGTCAGCGCGTCCTCGGTCACGCTCTCGACCGCCACGCCGCCGACCGCGTCCAGCGCCGAGCGGCGCATCACCGCGCACGAGCCGCAGAAGAACGTGGCGTTCCACAGGTCGTTGCCGTCCTGGATCACGCCGTAGAACAGTTCGCCCTCGTTGGGCACGTTGCGAAAGGTGCCCAGGTTGCGCTCGAAGGGGTCGGGCGAGAAGAAGACGTGCGGCGTCTGCAGCAGCGCCAGCCGTTTGTCCTTCAGGAACCAGCCCATGCAGATCTGCAGGAACGAGCGCACCGTGACGTGGTCGCAATCGAACACCGCGATGAATTCGCCGTCGGTCTTGGTCAGCGCGGCGTTGATGTTGCCTGCCTTGGCGTGCTTGTTGTCCGGGCGCGTCAGGTAACCCACGCCAGCCAGCTCGCTGAACTCGCGGAACTCCTGCCGACGGCCGTCATCGAGCACGTAGACACGCAGCTTTTCCGCCGGCCAGTCCAGCGACTGCGCAGCCAGCACCGACTGGCGCACCACGTCCAGCGGTTCGTTGTAGGTGGGAATGTAGACATCCACGGTCGGCCAGAGGGATCGGTCAACCGGCAACGGCGTGGGCTTGCGCCGCAGCGGCCAAGCCGTCTGGAAGTAGCTCAGCAGCATGACCGTCAGGGCGTAGATCTCGGCCAGCAGCAGCCCGTAGCCGAAAAACGCGTCCAAGACATTGTGAAAGCCGATGGTGTCGGTGATGCGCCAATACATGTAGCGCAACGACGTGATGACCGACAGCATCACCAGCGTCAGCGTCGCCAGCCGTCCGCCCACGCGGTGCAGCAACAGCGCCACGATCACACAGAACGCCGCGAACATCATCTGTTGCGGCAGGCCCATCTCGACGGCCACCGCCAGCACCGACAGCACGCCGGCCAACATCAACGACAGCGCCCGAACCCAGCCCATCTTCCAGATGCGCCAGGACAACAGACTGTTGCCCATGCGCGAGAGACGCGGATTCTGCGCCGCGGTCTCGTTGGTCACCGACTTCATGGCTGGTCCTCCCGGGGCTCGCGCAATTGCCGCAGCAGCCATTGCGCGCTGATGCCGATGTCATTGCTGGCCTGGCTGTGCGGGGCGTGGTCGATCACGGTGGTGCCGAAGGCCAGCGCCTCGCTGACGGTGGCGTCGCGGTGGATCACGCCGGCCAGGCGGTCGGCCAGGATGCCGCGCATCACCTGCAGCGTGTCCTTGGCCAGCGGGGAGGCGCTGTCCGCCTGGTTGACCACGAAGGCATGGCCCATGAATTCCGGGCGTCCTTCGCAGTACTGCGCGATCAGGTTTTCAACCTGCGGCAGCGTCGCGTACGAGGCGGCGTCCGGCAGCGTCACGACCAGCACCAGGTCGGCGCAGCGCAGCGCCTGGCTGAGATAGATCGACGGTCCCGGCGGCGTGTCCACCAGCACCACGGTATCGGGCTCGAGATCGAGCGCCCGCAGGTGGTTCGCCAGCCAGGCGTCGTCCTGCCGCATCTGCTGTTCCAGCGCCATGCGGTCCGCCTCGTTGATCTGGCCGAATGGCAACAGGTAGGGGCCGGCGTCGCCCCGCACCACCGTTTCACGCCAGGGAATGCTGGCCAGGCTGGCGCGCGCCAGTCCGGCCTCGGCGGCCTGCGATTCGGCGCCCAGGTGAAAGCGCAACGCGTTCTGCGGATCCAGGTCAACCAGCAGGGCGGGATGGCCCGCCCGGCTCAGGGCCAAGCCCAGCGTGGCGGCTATCGTGGTCTTTCCTACCCCGCCCTTGGCGGAAACAATCGCGATGGTTTTCATTTTTTCGCCGCTTTCGAAGATGGCGGATCCTGGGCCGCGTCCACACGCGGCGTCCGCGCCAGGCGCGCGAAGACGCCTTGCAACGGCGTCGCGGCGCTGGCCGGCTCGGACTCGGGGGCCGTCGCCGCCGGCCGCTCGGGCGCGAGGGTGGGTTCGATGAGGACTTTCGGCGCGGGACGCGCGGGCGGCTCGGCGGCGAGCGGCTCGGCGGCGCGCGGCTCCGTGGCGGGTGGCTCGACGGCAGCAGGCTCGACGGCGACGGGCGCGGCGACAACCGGCGCGGCCGCAGGCGCCGGCGGGGCTTCCCGCGAGGACTGCCGCGGAATTTCCAGCGCATCCAGCGGCGGACGCTGCACGCGCGCGCCATGGATCAACGCGGCCACCTTGGCCGCATCCACCGCTGCGCCACGACGCACGGGCGAGAATCGGGACAACGGCAGCGCCGCCACGGCCGCGCCCGGCGCCAGCGGCCAGGCCGCGGCCCGCGCGGGGCGGTCGGCGGGCGAATCGCCGGCGGCGGGCGGCACGCCAGGCTGCCCCGGCCGGATGCGGCTCAGCAGCGGCCAGCGGCCGCGCGCGGCGCGGGCCCGGTCCTCGCGGCCGATCTCGCGATAGTTGCGGGGATCGCCCCCGAACTCGCGATACAGGCTGGTGATGTCGTTGTCGTCTCTCATCCGTGGTCCCGCATCCTAGCGGCCGAACCGGTAGAGAATGACGCCGGATTCATCGGACGCGCGCTGCTGCGAGACCTTCAACTGCGCATCGGCGCCCAGCAGGCGCATCCACGATTCGTAGGCACCCTCCAGGAACCCCGCGCTCCAGTCCAGGTGCGCGGCGCCGAACGCCGCGCGCAGCGGCGCGCAGTAGTGCGCCAGGGCCAGGTGATCCTCGGCCTCTTCGATCTCCACCCAGCCCCAGTCCAGCGGACGCCAGACCTGGTTGATGGCAGACTGCATCTCGGCGATCGACACGGCGCCCGACAGCGCATGCCTGTCGGCGAATGTCTCGCCGGCGCGCCGCATCAGCGCGCGCAAGCGCTGCACCGTCAGATCCTGCGACAACTCCTGGGCGAAGGCCGCCAGCACATCGCGCCACTGGCTGGCACAGAGTCGATCATCGAGGTGGGAGAGGATGGCGCTTTGCACGTCGTTCCTTCGTCATGGACAGGCGACAGGACTTGGCCCGCAAGCGTCAGCGCGACGCGCCACGGGACCAGGACAAGTGTTGAAAGGCAAGGCCGGCGGGCAAGCGACGAGCCAGGCAGAGGCCGCCATGCCGGGTTGTTTCGTACAGGCGCCGACGAAAAACGAGGTCGCGCGCGGAAACCCGCGCGACATTCGACGCGAGGACGACACGAGGAACATCCTGGTTTTCAGGCTTTGCATAGCCTGCATCCGCGAGTTGGCAAGGCGGAACTGCGGTACTTTAGGCCGCATTCTTGGAGCATGACCTTGCGTCTTAGACGGCAGCGCGCGGTGTCATCGGTTTGAAGTCTTTTCACGAATGCTCGTAAACGTTTTGTTTCGGGCAGTATTAACGCGTGCTGACTTATATTGCCGATAATAGCAAAATGCATCGATATATATGCATCCAACCTGCGCTGCGGCACAGTCTTTTAGTATAGTGAAGACAACAATCAAATTAAAGACATACACATCTTAAAGATCTTAAAGATTTGCAAACACTTTGCCACAGCCGATTGCGCAACCTTTATAGTTGAGGCCGTTGGCAGGACGTAGACCGTGTGCCGCGCCCGATAAGTACCCCCGCCCCCGCGGCGCCATGCGCCGTCAGCGACAGAATGCAAGGGACTTCCGATGTCGAGTACCACGCCGCAACTGCGTTCCGTTCTGCTGGTAGGCGGCACCGGCAGCCGCCTGTGGCCGCTGTCCCGCGGCAGCTACCCCAAACAGTTCCTCCCCCTGCTCGGCGACCTTTCCCCGCTGCAAGCCACCTGTGAGCGCGTGGCCGGCCTTGGCAGCCAGGCGCCGATCTTCGTGGCCAACGAGGAACACCGCTTCATCGTCGCCGAACAACTGCGCCAGATCGGCCAGCAACAACCCACCGTCCTGCTCGAACCCGTCGGCCGCAACACGGCGCCGGCCATCGCCCTGGCCGCCCTGCTGGCGCAGGCCGACGGCGCCGACCCCGTGCTGCTGGTGCTGCCTTCCGACCACGCGGTGCCTGACGTCGAGCGTTTCCACGACGCCGTGCGCCAGGCGCTGCCGGCCGCCCACGCCGGCCGCCTGGTCACCTTCGGCATCAAGCCCACCTACGCCGAGACCGGCTACGGCTACATTCGCGCCGGCGCTGCCCGCGACGGCGCAGCCGACGTCGAGGCTTTTGTCGAGAAACCCGACGCGGCCACGGCAGCGCAATATCTGGCCAGCGGACAGTATTTCTGGAACAGCGGCATGTTCCTGTTCCGCGCCTCACGCTACCTGCAGGCCCTGCAGGCGCATCGTCCCGACATCCTGGCGGCCTGCCGCCAGGCCATGGCCGCGCCGCGCCAGGATGGCGATTTCCTGCGGATCGACGAGGCCGCCTTCGCCGCCTGCCCGTCCGACTCGATCGACTACGCCGTCATGGAGCGCGATCCGGACGTGGCCATGGTGCCGCTGGACGCCGGCTGGAGCGATATCGGCTCGTTCGCCTCGCTGTGGCAACTGGCGCCGCAGGACGCCGATGGCAACGCCCTGCGCGGCGACGTGGTGGCCGAGGACTGCCATGGCGTCTACGCCTATTCCAGCCACCGCCTCGTGACGCTGCTGGGGCTGGAGGACACCGTGGTGGTCGAGACCGCCGACGCCGTCCTGGTCGCCGCGCGCGACAAGGTGCAGGACGTGCGCCGCATCGTCGCCCGCCTGAACCAGGCCAACCGTCCGCAGGCCACGGCCCATCGCCTGACCTATCGGCCGTGGGGCAGCTACGACGCCATCGACAACGGCGACCGGTTCCAGGTCAAGCGCATCCGCGTGGCGCCCGGCGGTCGGCTCTCGCTGCAGATGCACCACCACCGGGCCGAACACTGGATCGTCGTCACCGGCACGGCGCGCGTCACGCGCGGCGACGAGGTATTCCTGCTGACGGAAAACCAGTCCACTTACATTCCTCTGGGTGTAAAACACCGCCTGGAGAATCCGGGTTCCATTGACCTGGAGCTGATAGAAGTGCAGTCCGGCCCGTATCTGGGCGAGGACGATATTGTGCGGTTTGATGATGTCTACGGTCGCTGATCCCCCCACCACCTTTTCCATGCTCACCTACGCGACGCCCAGCCACCCTCAGCGCTCCTTCATGGCCCTAACGGGCCTGATCTGCGCGCTGATCAACGCCGGCACCTTTCTTGGCCTGACACTGGCCGAGGAGATGGCGTCGCCCATCTTCCGCGGCTGGATTCCGGTCATTCTCGCCACGGGCGCCTTTGTCGCCTTCGCCCGCTTCACGCTGCTGATCAGCGCCCGCAGCGTCTGGTGGATGCTGAGCCGCGGCGTGATGCGCTGGTTCAGCGTGCTGTTCCTGGCGCTGGTCACGCTGTTCTTCCTGCCCGGCAGCGCCACCGACACCGAATCGCTGCGCGTGCTGCTGCTGCAATGGACGGCTATCGCCCTGCCGCTGCAGGTTCTCGCCCTGTACGGCCTGCGCCGCACCGCCTATCGCCTGAACAATGCGTCCGCCAGCCGCCGTTCGGCGGTGTTCTTCGGCATGGGCCCCGAAGCGCGCAAGCTCGCCATGCGCCTGCAGCGCTCGCCCATCCTGGGCATCCACACCGCCGGCTACTACGCCGAGGAACAGGTGCGCACGCGCAAGGGCGAACCGACGCCGCCGCCCTACCTCGGCCGCTACCCGGACGCCCTCAGCCGCATCGAGGCGGGCGAGTACGGCATGGCCTTCGTCACGCTGGACGACACGAAGGACAACCCGGTCGTGCTCAACCTCATGAACCGGCTGTATGACTCGACGGCCGCCATCTATCTGATGCCAGAGTCGCCGTTCCTGGGCGAACTGACGGCCAGCAGCGCCGAAATCGCGGGCGTGCCGTTGCTGGCGTTGCACGAAACGCACATGCAGGGCCTGTCGCGCAGCCTCAAGCGCGCCATGGATTTGGCGCTGGGCGGGCTGATGCTGCTGCTGGCTTCGCCGGCCATGCTGGTGATCGCGCTGGCCATCAAGCTCGACTCGCCGGGGCCCGTCATCTTCCGCCAGATGCGCTATGGCGAACGCGGCATGCCGATCACGGTGTTCAAGTTCCGTTCCATGCGCGCCAACGCCGGCACGGAAGCCGACGGCAGCCTGCGCCAGGCGCAGCAGGGCGATTCGCGCGTGACACGCATCGGCCGCTTCCTGCGCAAGAGTTCGCTGGATGAGCTGCCGCAGTTGTTCAACGTGATGGCCGGCACCATGAGCCTGGTCGGCCCGCGCCCGCACGCGGCCGAGCACAACG
The DNA here is from genome assembly GCF_052698165.1 of Achromobacter sp. CF-sbj1-Ac2-l. Taxonomy (NCBI): domain Bacteria; kingdom Pseudomonadati; phylum Pseudomonadota; class Betaproteobacteria; order Burkholderiales; family Alcaligenaceae; genus Achromobacter; species Achromobacter sp. CF-sbj1-Ac2-l. Next base: position 6,205,150 of record NZ_CP199855.1, read on the forward strand.
AGATCTACCGTCGCATGATCCAGGGCTACATGCTGCGACACAGCGTCAAGCCTGGCATCACCGGATGGGCCCAGATCCACGGCCTGCGCGGCGAGACCGACACCACCGACAAGATGCTGCAGCGCGTGCGCTACGACCGCTACTACATCGCCAACTGGTCGCTGATGCTGGATCTGAAGATCCTGTTCCGGACCGTGCTCGTGATCTTCTGGGACCGTAACGCCTACTGAGCGCTCAGGGCTCCTCGCCCATCGGATCGCACATCGCCAGCTCCGGCCGACGCCATTGACAGTCGGTCGGCTGCATCATCAGCCGCAGGTTCTCCTTGCCGCGGCTGCCGAAGGTGTATTCCAGCCCGACGCGCACGAAATTCTGGTTGTAGCTGTCGCCGGCGGATTCGCCCATCTGCCGGTCGCGGTACACGTCCACGATCCAGCGCAGGTTGTCTTCCTGCTGCCATTGCACGCGCGCGCCGAAGCGGCGGATCTGCAGGGTCTGGTCGTTGCCGCCGGTGAAGGCGGTGTTGCGCTGGCGGGTCAGCTCGGCGCCCAACTGGAACGCGGTCTTGACCGTGGGTCGCCACGTCACCGAAGCCAGGCCGCCGGTCTGGATCGAATACAGCACCGTGGGGTCATCGTCATAGGCGTAGGGACGGCGCCAAAGCTGCAGGTCCAGGCGCGTCTTGGGCGAATAGTCCCAGGTCGCGCGACCGGCGAAGGTGAACAGATTGGTGTCGCGATCGCCCAGGTGCACGTAGCTGCGCTTGAGAAGGCCGACGCGCGCCTGCAGCAGCGTCTTGGGGCTGTAGTCCCAGCGCGCCGCGACGAAAGCCTCGTTGTCCGTGTAGCGGTCGTCGATGGTCGCGACCAGGTCCGGCGTGCGGCCGTAGTAATCGACCTGGGTATGGCGCAGGCCCGTCTGCGCGAAGGAGCGGCCGAACCCGGCATAGCGCGCCGACAGTTGCCAGCCCTGGTCCTTGCGGTCATACAGGGTGCGGTTGATGTCCTGGTCGTAGCGCGTGCCATTGGTGAAGACGCCGAACACCGGCAGCGTCAGCCGCTCCGAGATGCGCAGGCCCAGCTCGGCAGACTTGTTGTCGCGCGTCTGCAGGTCGCGATCGGGCCAGGTGCGCGCCATGTTGGGATTGAGCTGGCTCTGGTAGCCGTAATCGAAGCGCCCGGCGAACAGCCGGCCGGCGCGCCAATGCAGCGTCGACAGCATGTTGCCGGGCTGGTGGTCGAGCTGCCGGTTATTGCTGTAGCGGGCATCGGCCAGCGTGCCGCCCACGTCCAGCCGGGTGTCGTCGGACAGCAGCGGCATGCGCAGCCCCAGGCCGACCGAATTGACCCAGACGCCCGCGCCCCGGATGTCGGAAGACGACTGCGGCAGGCGCGCGGGATTGCTCTGGTATTGGTAGGAACTGCCCAGTTGCACGGCGTAGTCGGCCGGCCCCGGCGCGCCCATGGCCTGGACGCCGCACATCATCAGGCTGGCCGCGGCCAGCTTGCGTCCGATCGTGACCGTGCCTCGCTTGGCCCCGCCATCCAAGGCAAGGCTGGCGCCGGGGCGCAAGATCACGGCGCCGAGCCGCGCCGCTTGCGCCATTGCCGCCAGCAAAGTCCCAGGAAGCGTGGATCGTCGACCAGATAACGGCGCCACAGGCGGCGCGGGTTGCTGGCCAGGCGCCACAGCCATTCCAGGCCGATGCGCTGCATCCACATGGGCGCCCGGCGTTGCAGGCCGATGGCGAATTCCATGGCCGCGCCCACGCAAAGCAGGATCCCCCCGGGCAACTCGCCGGCGTGATGCAGCACCCAGTGTTCCTGCTTGGGCATGCCCACGCACAGGAAGACCACGTCGGGCCGGCGTTCGCGCACACGGTCGGCATAGGCCTGCCCCTCGGGTCCGAGGGGATCGAAGCGCATCGAGGGGCTGACGATATCGATGTTCAAACCCGGGTAATACTGCGCGAAACGCGCGAGCAGGTCGGGCTCGGAGCCAGGCATGCCGCCCAGCAGCATCACTTGCCAGCCCTCGCGCTGGGCGCGCTGGCACAGCGCGACGAACAGGTCGGAACCGGTGATGCGCTCGGGCAGCGGCTGGCCCAGGAAACGGCTGGCCCACACCACGGGCATGCCGTCGGCGAAGATGAAATCGGCCTTGGCGTAGCGCTCGCGGAATTCCGGCGAGGCATCCAGGCGCACCACATGATCGACATTGGGCGTGACCACGATGCGGGCGCGACCGTCGCGGCGCACGGCCGCCTGCGCCAGGCCCTCGACGGCCTCATCGAAGGAAACTGCCGCGATATCGAGGTCGAACAGCCGCACGACGGGCATGACGGGGATATCGTCGTTCGCAGTTCCGCGGGGGTCGGATACGTGCTCTGAACTGTGCAAGGAGGATCTCGCTACGAAGGGCGGTAAGCTCGGGAACAATGGTCTCACGTTTGCGTTTGAGAAAACCACATCCATCGAGCCGGCACGCGCGTATTGTATTTAAAATACCCATAGTGTGGCGTTTTGCTTCGGCTACTATTGGACGCGCGCAACCTTTAACCAAAGGATCGGAGAATAACGTGGCGTGTCTGACGACGATATGGCGGAAAGCGATGTTGGCGGCGCTGCTGGCCTGTGCGCATGCGGCGGGCGCGCAGGACCTGCCGATCCCCGACCCCGTGTCCCCGTCCCGTCCGGCGGCGCCCTCGCCCGACAACGACTTCAAGCGCTACAACGCGCCCTACGAGTCCCCCGCCTACACCCCGCCCGCCCCCATTGGCGCACCCGTGCGCCCGCAGCCGACCACGCCGGTCGCCGCTCCGCCCGCGCCGCCCGCCGCCTACACGCCGCCGGCCGTGCCGCCCGCGGTCAAGAGCGGCAGCGGTGATCGCGGCACCGACCGCCACATGGCCGGCAACCGGTTGCCGGAAAACGGCGTCGTGCCCACCCCGCGCCAGGCCGCCGTGGCGCCGGCCGACCCGGCCCTGGAGCAGGCCATCGGCAGCGCCATCGGCGCGGTCGGGCCGGGCGACACGCTCAACATCAACATCCTTGGCACCGGCGGCACCCAGGCCCGCGCCACGGTCGATGCCGACGGCCAGATCGTGGTGCCGATGCTGGGCAACGTCCGCGCCTCGGGCCTGACGCCCGCGGCCATCGGCAAACGCATCGAACAGGACCTGCGCAGCAAGGGCTACATGACCGATCCGCAGGTCGCCGTCGAGGTCGTCACACTGCGCAGCCGCATCGTGTCGGTGCTGGGACAGGTCGCGAGGCCGGGCCGCTACCCCATCGAAGGCAAGCTGTCGGTGCTGGAACTATTGGCCATGGCCGGCGGCGCCACGGGCGGCGCTGGCGACGTTGCCACCCTGGTGCGCCGCGCCGGCGGCGGCAACGACCGCATCAATCTCTACGTGGGCAATCGCCAATCGCCCTCGCAAAGCCTGCAGGACACCGAACTGCAACCGGGCGACGTGGTGTTCGTGCCGGAAGCGCCGCGCTTCTACGTCTACGGCGAAGTCGGCAAGCCCGGCGCCTATCCGTTGGAACAGGGCCTGAACGTCATGCGCGCCCTGGCGGTCGCCGGCGGCCTGACGCCGCGCGCGTCCGACAGCCGCATCGACCTCAACCGCACGGACGCGCTGACCGGCGAGATCACCGACCGGCGCGCCAAGCTGACCGACGCGGTCCAGCCCGGCGACGTCATCCACGTCAACGAGCGCTTCTTCTGATGAACCGCCGCAGCCTGCTCTCGGCCCTGCTGCTGGCCCCGGGATGCGCCGCGCTGCCCGCATGGGCGCGCGACCAGCGCATCTACGCCGTGGTGGTCGGCGACTCCATCGCCGAAGGCGAGATCCAGCGCAAGGGCCGCCTGAACGTGCAGGGCCAGTTCGTGCCGGACTATCCGTCCAATCCGGGCCAGCTCTCCTACGACCTGGCGCGCTATTCCGGCGTGTTCCATTTCAACCATGGCATCGGCGGCCAGATGTCGGCGCAGGTCCGCGCCCGCTGGCGCCGCGACGTGCTGGCCGAGGAATACGATCCTGGCGATGGCCGCGGCGCGCGCACCCTGCCCGCCGGCTCGCGACCGAGCCTGGCGTATCTGCATGTCGGCATCAACGATGTCGCCGTCGGCATGGTGCCGCTGCAGACCCTGCAGGACAACTTCACCTACTTCGCGCAGACCACGGCGAAACTGGGCATCCCGCTGGTCGTGGACAACGTCGGCGCCTACCTCGGCATGACGCCGCCCATGATCGAGCTGACCCGCGCCTTCAACGACTGGCTGCTACAAGACCTGCCGCGCCAGTATCCGCATGTGCGGGTCGTGGACTACCTGTACTGGTCCAGCGGCGGCACCAACGATTTCCTCAAGCTGGCGCCGGGCATGTTCGCCGACGGCGTGCATCCGAACATCGCCGGCTATACCGCCTTCGCCGGCTACATCCACGAAACGCTGAAGCTGCCGGCGGGCGCCGCCGTGCGATACTGATGCCCTTGGTCCGCGCACGCGCGGCACCAGGCTTGCGGCGCCTGCCCGGAGCGACATGATGATCCTGGACGCCAACACCATTCCGAACGGCTCGACCCTCACCGCCGACCTGTGCATTGTCGGCGGTGGCGCCGCCGGCATCACGCTGGCCCTGGCCCTGCTGGACAGCGGCCTGGACGTGGTGCTGCTCGAAAGCGGCGGCCCGGCCGAGGACAAGACCACCCAGGCGCTCTACGCGGGCAGTGTCGCCGACGCCCGCATGCACCCCGAGCCCGAGCGCTACCGCCAGCGCCGCATGGGCGGCTCCACCACCATCTGGGGTGGCCGCTGCATGCCGTTCGATCCCATCGACTTCGAGCCGCGCGACTACATCGCGCACAGCGGCTGGCCCATCGGCCTGGACGACCTGCGGCCCTACTACCCGCGCGCCAACCAACTGTGCGAAGCCGGCGATTTCGCCTACACCGTCGAGACCGCCTTCCATCGGCCCGTGCGGCCGATGATCGAAGGCTTCGACAGCCCCGAGTTCTCCACCGATACCCTGGAACGCTTCAGCGTGCCCACCGATTTCGGCTGGCGCTATGCCGAGCGGCTGCGCCAGGGACCGGTGCGCGTGCTGCAGCATGCCAACCTGTGCAAGCTCGACAACGGCGCGGCCGGCGCGCCCGTTGGCCCGGCCCGCGTCCGCACGCTGGCCGGCAACAATGTCTTCACGGTCCAGGCGCGCGCCTACGTGCTCGCCACCGGCGGACTGGAAACCGCGCGGCTGCTGCTCGCCAACCCCGGCGCCAGCGGCCGCGGACTGGGCAACGCGCACGACGTGGTGGGCCGCTACTACATGTGCCACATCGCCGGCACCATCGGCAACGTCGACCTGGCCGGCGCCCGTTCCGTCTGGCACGGCTACGAGGTTTCCGACGAAGGCATCTATTGCCGCCGGCGCCTGGCGCTGCAACCCGAGGCGCAGCGCCGCCTGCACGCGGGCAACTTCATCGCGCGCCTGCACCATCCGCGCATTCCGGACCCCGGACACGGCAGCGGCGTCCTGTCGGCGCTGTACCTGGCCCGGCCCGTCGTTCCCTACGAATACGCCAAGCGCCTGTATGGCGACACGCCAGGTTCGCTCGGCCTGTGGCTCAGCCACCTGCGCAACGTGTTGCTGGGCGCCCCGGCCACCGCGCGCTTCATGTGGCACATGCTGACTGAACGCAAGCTGGCCGCGCGCAAGTTTCCGTCCATCATCGTCCACCCGCGCAACCGCCGCTACAGCCTCGATTTCCACGCCGAACAAGAGCCCAACCCCGACAGCCGCGTCACGCTGGGCAATGACGTCGACGCGCTCGGAATGCGCCGCCTGCACATCGACTGGCGCTACACGCCCCGCGATGTTGCCACCGTGCAGACCGCGCTGGCGGCGCTGGCCGAGGCCCTGGCCGCCAGCGGCGTGGGCCGCTTCGACTACGACCCTGGGCAGGTCGAGGCCGAGATGACGCGCTATGGCGCCTACGGCGGTCACCATATCGGCACGGCGCGCATGGGGAACGATCCGCGCGACAGCGTCGTCAACGCCGACTGCCGCGTGCACGAAACCCCCAATCTGTACGTCGCCGGCTCGGCGGTCTTCCCGACCTCCGGCCAGGCCAACCCGACCCTGACCATCGTCGCGCTGGCCCTGCGCCTGGCCGATCACCTGCGCCGCGTTCACGCGTCAAGCGGCGCAGCCACGGAGACCCGCACATGAAACAACGCATTCTGGTCCTGGGCGCCAATGGCTATGTCGGCCGGCGCGTGGTGTCGGCGCTGGCCGCCAGCGACTGGGCCGACCCGGTGGCGAGCGTGCGCCGCGCCCGGCAGCAGGGCCGCGAGATCGTTCTCGACGCCACCGACCCCGCCGCGGTCACGCGCGCCTTGGGCGAAGTCGACGCCGTGGTCAATTGCGTGGCCGGCTCTCCCGACGCCATGACGGCCGGCGCCCGCGCCCTGGCGACCGCGCTCGACGCGCGCGAAGCGCGCCTGGTGCATTTCAGTTCCATGGCGGTCTATGGCGCGGCGCGCGGCGACATTGGCGAAGACCATCCCGTGGCCGCGAACCTGCAAGGCTATGCCGGCGCCAAGGTCGAAGCCGAACGGCTGCTGGCCGCGCGCGAGGCCGTCGTCACCTTGCGGCCGGGCTGCATCTACGGACCCGACAGTCCACAATGGAGCCTGCGCATCGCCGACCTGCTGCGCGCGCACCGCATCGGCGACCTGGGCGCGGCCGGCGACGGCTGCAGCAACCTCGTCTACATCGACGACGTCGTAGCGGCAGTGCTGGCCGGCCTGCGCACGCCGACCGCGGCTGCGGCCTACAACCTCGCCATGGCCGAAGCGCCCGACTGGAACGGCTACTTCCTGGCCTATGCGCGCGCGCTCGACGCCGTGCCGGTCAAGCGCATCGGCCCGCGCCGCCTGAAGATCGAAACGCATCTGCTGGCGCCGGTGCTGAAGATCGCCGAGATCGGCCTGCGACGCGTGGGCCTGCGCCTGCCGCCGCCGATTCCACCGTCGCTGGCGCGCCTCTGGCGCCAGCCCATCCGGCTGGTCTCGACGCGCGCCGAGCAGCAGCTCGGGCTGCGCTGGACCTCCCTGCAGCAGGGTCTGGCGGCGACCGTCGCCACCGCCCGGACATGATGCCGCCAGAACCAGGAGAACCGGCCGTGGCCTACCCCTATCGCGTCGCCGCCCAGATCAGCATGTACCCCATGGACTATCCCCATGCGGCGCTGCTGCTGCCGCACCAGATCCGTGTCTGGGCGCCCATGGTCGACCGCATCCTCGTCACCATCGACACGCACCGCAGCCGATCGGGCCGCTATCGCGGCACGCACTTCGACGAATACCGCGCCAAGCTGCTGGCCCTGGCGCAAGACCTGCGCCGCGACACGCCCCAGCTCGACGTCATCGAGGTCGATTACGCCCCGGCTGCCCGGCGCGAGGTGGCGCAATCGTTCTTCGGCGTCGACGACATCCCGGTCAAGGCATGGGACGGCGGCCCGTTCTACGCCTACTTCTACGGCATGCACCACAGCCAGGCGCGCCACATCGTGCACTTCGATGGCGACATGCTGTTCGGCGGCGGCAGCCGCACCTGGGTAGAAGAGGCCATCGCCTACACCGAGCAGGATCCCACCGTGTTGCTGACCGGCCCGTTCCCCGGCCCGCCGCGCGCCAACGCGGCGGTCCATGGCCACGGCCTGCCGGAACCCGAACGCGTCGATATCGCCGGCGCCCCCGCCTATCGCTTCCAGAACGCCAGCACGCGTATCTTCATGCTCGATATGGAACGGCTGCGCGCCACGCTCGGCCACCTGCCGCTGCTGCGGCCAAGCGCCGTACAGCGGACCAAATCGCATCTGCTGGGCAACCCGCCGGACGTGCGCGAGGCCGAAGTCATCCTGAGCGAGGTGCTGCGCGCCAACGGCCTGCACCGCGTCGATCTGCTGGGTTCGGCGCCCGGGCTGTGGTCACTGCACCCGCCCTATCGCGGCGCGGAGTTCTACCGCAGGCTGCCGGAACTGATCGCCGCGGTCGAATCGGGCCAGGTGCCGGACGCCCAGCGCGGTCATTACGACATCCACGACAGCATGATCGACTGGACGCCGCAGCGCGCCGCGGCGCGCCGCCACAAGCGCTGGCTGCGCCTGCTCAAAGACCGGCTACGGATCGGCGGGTAGCGGCCTTGGAGGCCTCCTGCTCGCGCGGCTTCTTGAAGAGGTTGATCAGCGGCCGCTCCATCAACTGGTAGACCAGCAGCCCCACCACCGTGCAGGCCAGGATACCGACGACGCAGAACGCCACCTGCCCGCCCGGCAGGCTGTCCAGGTGCAGCTTGCGCCAGCCCTGGCTGACGGCCGACAGCACGAAGGCGTGAGACAGGTACAGCGAGTACGAGGCGTCGCCCAGCTTGTGCAGGAAATTCAGGCGCGGCAGCGCCTGGAAGCGTTCCAGCAGAATCGCGCCCACCACGATCGCCGCCGCCGGCACGCCCTGCGCCAAGGGCCGCGAGGCGTTTGGCGCCAGCACCGACATCAGCCCGATCACCACGAAGCCGCCGAGCACCAGCGTCCAGCCCAGCCCCGCCGAGCCGCCCTTGTGCGGCCGCGAGAACCACCAGCCCACGCTCATGCCCAGCACGAACTCGAGCACGATGTCCGACGTATAGACCTTGAGAATGGGCGTGTCGTCGCCCACCACAAACCATCCCAGCATGCTCAGGCCGAGCAGCACGAGGGTCGTGGTCGCGAAGCGCCACGCCGTCGGCAGCACCAGCGTCAGGCCGAAAATGACGTAATAGAGCATCTCGTAATTAAGCGTCCACCCCACCGTCAGCACAGGTTCGATCAGGCCCGCCGGATTCGGCACCATCACGAACAGATACGAGGCAATCACATGGAACAGGCCGAAGCGGGTAGTCTGCAGCAGGTGCGGCGCGATCAACATCACCGCCACCGCCACTGAGGTCAGCACCCAGTAAAGCGGAACGATGCGCACCGCGCGACGGCGGTAGAACTCCAGCACGCCGACTTTCTTGCCGCGCGTCGTGATCCACATCAGGAAGCCGCTCAGGACGAAAAAGATGTCCACGCCGGCGGCCAGCCAATGCGGCCAGTAGCCCTGGTAGCCCATGCGCTCGAGCTGCGGATACAGGTGGACCAGCACCACCATCATGGCCGCGACGCCGCGCAGGTACTGAATCGAAAGAATGTCCATGAACGATTTACCTGGTACGGTAAGAATGGAAAGCGGGCATGCGCGCCGCCGGATGGCAAGGAGTCATGACCGCGCCTCCCGGATGGCGTAGCCGTCATCGCGCCGCACTTCGCGCCATGCCATGACGAGCACCGCCAGCCCATAGCAGGCTTCGCCGACCAGGATGCCGATGACCGCGCCAATGGGACCCAACTGCAGCATGCCGACATAGCTTATCGCCAATGCGATCAGCGCACAGACCAGGGTGGCCGCGCTCAGCGCGCGAAAGCGCTGGCGCAGCAGCGGCACCATCATGATCGGCTCGCGGATCACCATCAGCACGAACAGCCCGATCCACAGCACCAGCAGCAGGTCGCGCTGCGGAAAATCCTTGCGCATCAGGTCCAGGAAGATCCAGTCGCGCAGCAGCCAGATCACCGCCCCGTACAGCAGCGTGAACAGCGCCAGCGCCAGCGAGAACAGCATCAGGCGGCGCAGCGTACGGCGCGCGCCCATGCCGTGCATCCAGTCGGACGCCAGCGGCGTCAACTGCTTCTGCATGCCGGCCAGCAGCAGGTTGATCGGCATCAGCGTCAGGCGCGAGGCGGCCAGCGCCGCCACGGCCGCCAGGTCCAGCGTGGCCGCGGTCAGGAAGTTGTAGCCCTGGTTGAACAACCAATAGATGACGCCGCCCGAGGCAGCCCAGAACCCCATGCGGGCGATCTCGCGCAGGCGGCCGGGCGCCGCGTCGCGCTCGATATCGTTGGCCAGCACCCGGCGCAGCGCCCCGGCGCAGGCCAGCGCCGCCATCGTGCCTGCAAGCAGGGCGCCGGCCGCCGCCGCCGGCGTCCTGACCGCGAGCGCGCAGCCGGCCAGCAGCACCGCCACGTAGATCGCGTCCGCGCCCAGCACCTGTTGTGGACGGTGGTACATCAACAGGATGCCGCGCAGGTATTCGCGGTACAGCGCCGCCAGCACCAGGCCGATGGCCGCCACCACCACCAGCGTCGATCCGCCGTCGAACAGTCCCATCGCCCAGCCGGCCAGCGCCACGGCCAGCGCCAGCGCACCGCCCAGCGCCCCCAGCCATTTCTGGTCCCGCAGCAGGCTGCCCATCCACTGGCGCCGCGCCGCCTCGTCCAGGGCGGGCAGGCGGATCACCATCGGCGTGCCAATGAAGGTGCCCTGCAGCGTCGTCAGCAACATCATGGTGTTGAAGGCCAGGATGTAATAGCCGTACTGCGCCTCGGGCGCGTAGCGGATCAGGATCAGGCCGACGCCGAAGTTGGCGGCCGACAGCATGGCCTGGTCGGCAATCGAGCTGCCGAACAGGCGCGCCAGGCCCGAGGCCGAAAAGCGTGTCCGCGTCACTTGGAATCCCGATCGGTTCTGATCCAATGCTTGTTGCGGCGGTTGCGCAACAGCACGTACAGTTTCCACAGCACGAAAAACGGCACGCGCAGCAGGTCCAGCAGCGCTCGCGGCCCCAGCGGCGACAGTTGCCAGCCGCGCAACGCGTGCAGCGCCAGCACGCCCAGCAGGACCAGCGCCAGCAGCGGCCATGTGGCCAGCCCGGCGCCGGGCAGCAGCCACGCGGCCAGCCCGCCCAGCACCAGCAACGCGCCGATCTGCAGCGCGATGTAGCCCAGCGGCATGGTCAGCAGGTCAATCGCCAGCTCCAGGCAGATCCAGCTCGGCCGCATGAGGGCCTGGCGCAAGAGGCGGCCGACATAGGTCCGCATCACCGCCAGGCGGCCTCCCTCCCAGCGCTGGCGCTGCGTGCGCGAACCGCGCTCGGACGCCACCAGTTCCGCGTCGGCGCTGGCCTCGTCGACATAGACCACGCGGTGGCCGTGCAGGCCCAGCACCACGCCATACTCCAGATCTTCCGCCATCGAATGGATATTGAACGGCACCTCGCGCAGCAACGCGTGCGTCATGCACATGCCATTGCCGCGCAGGCCGTTGGAGGCGCGCAACCGTTCACGCGCGCGGCCCCGCACCGCATGAAAGGCGCCATAGGCGATGGTGATGATGCGCGTGCGCCACGACTCGTCCGGATTGAGCACCCCATAATGCACCTGCATCACCGCCGCCCCCTGCTCGATGCGCGCGGCGTAGGCGGCCAGCAGGTTGGGCGTGACCTCGGTGTCGGCGTCGATCACCGCGACCGCATGCGCGAAGCCGTCGGCCGCGCTGCGCGCGATGCCGTACTCCAGCGCGTAGCCCTTGCCGCGATGCTGGTCGTCATGGCGCTCGATCACCTCGGCGCCCGCGGCGCGCGCCAGCGCCGCCGTGTCGTCGGTGCAATTGTCGGCGATGACGATGACGCGGTAATGCTCGCGCGGCCAGTCGATGGCCGCCAGGCTGCGCACCGTGCGCTCGATCACCGCGGTCTCGTTGTGCGCCGGCACCAGGATGTCGAAGCGCATGTCGCGCCGTTGCGGCTGTGGCCGCGGCAGGCGCGCCGACAGCAGCGTCAGCAGGCCCAGATAGGCGGTGGCCGCCGTGACGGGCAAGGCGATGATGAACAGGATCAGGTGCAGGAAGCCGGCCATGTGCTCAAGCGTACTCTTGGTAATGCCCGCCCCACAGCACGGACAGTTTTCCATAGTTGGCACAGGCGCGGCCCAGCCAGTGCACCGCGTGATGCCGGCCCAGCGGCCACGATACCAGCGCCAGGATGCCCGCGACCGCCATCTGCGCCAGCGCCCGCGCATAGAACGCCACGCGGCGCATGATCGCGGGGCGACGGTCGCGCAGGCGGCCGGCCTCGAAGTGGATGGCGAAATCCTGGCCGCCGCGCAGGGCGCGCTTCAGGATCCAGCCGGTGCGCATCCGGCTCTCGGGCACGGGCTCCGTCACATACGCCTCGTCGCACCAGATCACGCGCGCGCCCTGGCCCATCAGGCGCATCAACAGGTCGCCATCCTCGCCACCGGTCAGGCCGTAGGCGGGATTGAAGACCTGCTCCTGGCGCCGCAGCCACGTGGCGGCAATGAAGCAATTGCCGGTACGCACCGCGTTGCGCGGCAAGACTTCGCCGGTACGAAAGCGTGGCCAGTCGTAGAAGCGGCCTCGCCGTATCCAGGCCGGCGCGGTTGGCGGAATCTCCGGCACGACTGGCGCCTGCACCACGTCGGCGCCATGATCGCGGGCCGCCGCGGCCAGCAGTGCCAGCCACTGGGCCGGCGCGCGCTCGTCATCGTCGATCATCGCCAGCCAGTCGCCGCGCGCCAACGAGACCGTCATATTGCGGGTCAACGAAATATTCTTCTCGGGCTGGATGGCGTAGTCCAGCGCGACGCCCTGGGCCGCGAAGGCCGCGCGCCGAGCCTCGACCACGGCGCGCGCGCTGCCCTCGGCATCGTTGTCCACCACCACGATCTGCGCGGGCCTCAAGGTCTGCGCCGCCATATCGCCCAGCAGCAGGTCCAGCATCACCGGACGGCGGTAGGTGGCGATGCACACACTGATGGGGCCGGTGCTCATGGCGTTTCCTCGAAAACCAGTTCATACCAGGGGCTGGCGCCGTCATCGCGGGTCTGCACCCGCACGCGCACGCCATCGGTGCCCGAGGTCGCATCGGCGGCAGGCAGCGCCGCCCGGCGCCGGCCTTCGCCATCCAGCGGATAGACCGACAACCGGCCGGTGCGCGGCGCCAGGCCCAGCATGGCCGGCGTACGGTGCAGCCAGGCTGGCGAGCGTGTGGCGTAGCTGCCGGACGGCCCCGGCGAACCGGCGTCCGGCTCCAGCGTCGACCAGGCGCCCTGGCCGCGATAGGGCACCCGCAGCTTGGGCCGGGCCGGCATCGACCCCGGCTGCGTGCCGGTGGTGTCGTTGCCCAGGCCCAGCAGCATATGCCGCGACCGCGCCAGCGGCTGGCCGTCCAGCGGCGTAAGCATGGCGCTGGCCGCGCCCGCCGCGTCGAACTGCATCCAGACGGACGAACCGCCGATGCGGCCGCTGCCCACCGTGCCGAACACGGCCCACAGGGCCGGCGCGTCGATCACGATGCGGCCCGCCGACGCGTCGTGGCTCAGCAAGGGCGTCGCGTTCGCCAGGCTCGGCAGCGCCGCATCGGGGGCCGCGGCCAGGTCCAGTCCCACGCGGCCCCGCAACGCCCATTGCGGCTTTACGCCCAGGCCATCGGCCAGCCCGGTGGTGATTGCATCGAAGCGCCGGTCGGCGCCGAGCTGCAGGCGCTGCCGTGGCCCCATCGGCAGGGTGATCGCGTCTGGCAGCGCGGCCAACAGCGGCTGACGGAACAACCGCGCGCTCTGGCCCGCCAGCGCCATGCGTCCCCAGTCGCCGCTCAGGGCGAAGCGCGACGGCGATTGCGGCAGCCGCTGGGCGTCGCTGTAATCGAAATAGAACAGGCCATCCCAGTCCTGAAGGGCGCCGACCGCGCTCATCAGCGGCAGGATCTCGGCGCCGCGGGGGTTGGGGAAGGGCTGGTTGAATTCGCTGACCACGAAGGGCCGCTTGGCATCGCGCCGCAGCGACAGGGCCAGCACGCGGTCGAACTCGTTGCCGCTGGCGCTCAGGTCCGGGATGCGCCAGTCATTATCGGCGCGGATGTCAGGATGCCCGACGTAGAAGTGCTCATCGATATAGTCCATGGCGACCTGGGAATCGAAATTCAGCAGGCCGCCATAGCCCATCTGCGTGCCGGTCACCGGCACCCGCGGATCGGCGCTCTCATGCACCACGCGGCGCAGGCGCTCGAAATAGGCCTGGTCGGTCGCCGCCAGGAACGACAGGAAATCGCGTTCCCGCAGATCCACCTTGGCATCGCTGCCGAACAGCGCGTTGACGCGCCGCGCGATCCCCGAACGCAACTGCGCCAGGCCACTCTCGTAGAGCGGCTGCTGCTGGCCCGGCACCGGGAATTCGACCGCGTTGTCGTTGCCGCCCGCGCAGCCGCCCCAGGCCGCGCAGGCCTGCGCCAGCGACCCATGGCGCAGCATAAGCCAGGCGCGCCACTGCCTGCGCAATTCAGGCGCATAGGCCGACGGAATCGCCGCGAGCCAATCCGGTCCCAGCCAGGCCGCCAGCAGCGACGACTCATTATTGAGCTCGACCATGGCGAGCGCCGGATTGTCTTTCAGGCCCAGCGCCTGGATCAGCCGTCGCGCATAGTCTTCCTGCATCGCGATCAGGCGCGGGTCGTACACATGGATCGGCGCTGTCAGCGGTGGCATCTCCGCGCCGCCATCCAGCGCCGGCAACCCATCCACCCGCGGGCGGAAGCGATAGCCCACGTGCAGGTTCAGGTTGACGTAGATGCCCTCGCGCGCCAGCGCCTCGATCAGTCCGCGCAGCCGCGCCACCGCCGTCGGGCTGAACGTCGGAAACGGCCCCGTCGTCAGGATGCTGATCGGTGCGTCCGGGTAGTCCGACGGCAGCGAATCCAGATGATGCAGGCGCACCGCGTTGAAACCCAGCTTGCGCAGTTGCCGCGCCAGCACGGCGGCCTCGACCGGATCGGGGAAGTTGGCGCCGAACGTCAGGTTCACGCCGAACAAGCGCACCCGCGCATCGTCGGCCGTTCCAGGCAGGCCGTCGGCGCCGACGCGATAGAAATGCCCGTCGCGCACGACAATGCGCGAGGCCGCGTCCAGCGGCCGATTCAGCGCCGACACATCCGGCGCGCCGGACAGCGCCGCCGGGTTCATCTCGAACCCGAACCAGCCGCCGGGCGCCGCCGCCGCGGCGCTCATCACCCACGCCAGCGCCAGGGCCGGGGCCAGCACGGCGCGCCAGCGCTTCATGCCTCGCGCTCCCGGCGGACGGCATAGGACCGCGCGGCGGCGGCGCGGACAGGCGGTGGCGCCGGCTTGGACGCCGCCGCCGCGCGCTGCCGCCAGCGTTCCATCGCCAGACGGCCGCTGATAGCCAGCGACGAATAGATGAACATGATGTTCTGGAAATTGGTGTCCCGCAGAATCTGGCTTTCCGAGAAATTACTGACCATGATCGTCACGCAGATGCCCAGGTGCATCGCCGCGTCCTCGCGGTCGATCTTGAACAGGCGCATGATGCTGACCACGTGCCACAGCAGGCACCCCAGGAACAGCCCCATGCCGACCTGGCCCAGGTCCAGCAGGATATCGATATAGCCGTTGTGCGCCTGTCCCGGCAGCCAGCCCAGCTTGTCGGCGATGAACTGCGCCGGACCGCCTTCGCCCACCCAGAAGGCGCTGTAGCCGATGCCCCAGACGGGATGCCGCTGGATGGCCAGGTCCACCAGCGCCCAGATCTCGCCGCGGCCCGTCAGGTCATTGCTCTTGTTGAACAGCGACGTGACCACCAGCACCAGATCGTCGATACGCGGCATGCGGCCCACCGCCACGTAGAACATCAGCAGGAAGTACAGCGCCACCAGCAGCGCGGCCAGCATCAGGATCTGCCCGGTATGGCGGCCGCCGAAAAACCGCTTGCGCGTCAGCAGGTAGACCCCGGCGCCCAACCCCGTCACCAGCATGGCCGTCGCGCTCTTGGCCATCACCAGCATGAACACGCTGAACAGCAGCCCCACCGCGCTCAGGCGCCGGATCGACGGCGTCATCAGCCATTCGCGCAACCACAGCAGCACGGCGAAGCCGGCAATCGAGCCCAGCATGTTCTTCTGCCACGTGATGCCGCGCCAGGCGTTGCCCAGCAGGGTGTCCACCCCCATGCTCGGGATGAACACCGCCACCAGGCACGACAGCACCAGCACGATCGTGTACGTGCCCAGGATGACGCGCAGGAACTGGCGCGGATTGCTGAAGGGCGGCGCCACGGTCAGCCCGATCAGCACCAGCCCCGCGAAAATGATGGTGCGCTTGATCGTGATGTCCGGATAGGGCGACCAGGTCGCGCTGACCAGGCAATAGAGCACCAGCAGCATCAGGAACAGATTGGACGCGCGCAGGTTCATGAGCGCCGGGCGGACGTGGTGCCAGAGCACGAACAACGCGCCCAGGAACAGCGACCCGTACTGCACCTGGCGCAGCATCGAACCCTGCTCGATGGTGTGATTGGCCTCCGGACCTACCGCGTTGACCGACAGCGTGTCGGGCACGATGGCGAACAGCAGGCTCAGCCCCACCAGCAGCCAGACGGCCCAGCGATCGCCTCGGCTCTGTCCGCCAACCGCCACGACCGCGGGCGCGCCCATGGCCGTTCCCCTCAACGCCGCAGCCGCGCCGGCAGCAGCGCGCGCAGCCGGTCCTTCCAGCCACGCGGCGCATCCGGCTCGTATTCGTTGTAGACCGTGCCCAGCACGCGCACGCCGGCCGTCTCCAGCACCTCCGCGGTCCGCGTCAGGGCGCTCAGCGACGTCACGTCCTTGCGCGCCACCAGCACACAGGCATCCACCTGGCGCGCGATGCTTTGCGCGTCCGAGGAATGGGTCGCCGCCGGCGTGTTCACGATGAAGATCTCATACTGGTCGGCATAAGCGGCCAGCAGCCGGTCCAGCGCCGGCTCGCGCAGCAGTTCGGCGGGGTTGGGCGGTTGGGGCCCGGCGTCCAGTACGCCCAACGTCGGAAAACCCGGCACGGCGCGGCTGTCGCCAGCCGGCGCGCGTCCCGCCAGGATCGAGGACAGGCCCGCGCCGCTGGCGGCGCCCAGAATGTCATCCTGGCCGCTGGCGCGCAGGTTGGCATTGACCAGCAGCGTGCGGCGGCCGGTCTGCGCGAACGCCAGCGCCAGGCTGGCCGACAGGTAGGCGCGGCCCTCGCTGTCATCCGGGCTCACCACCGCCACCGCGATGCGCGGCAGGTCTTCCAGGCGGATCGAGATTTCGGCGCGCACCTGGCGGATCGCCTCGGCCTCCCGGCTGAATGGCGCCGCCGCGATCGCGAGCTGGATGTCGCCATGCTGGGCCGAGGCGTAGTCATAGCGGTATTGCTCGGCCAGCACCGACTGCACGCGCGCTTCCGACACGAAGCCGAGCTTCACGGCGGCCTGGCCAAAGCGCAGGCGCTCGGCCTGCTGCAGTTGGACCACGTGCTGCACCTGGTCCTCGGTCAGCAGGCCCAGGCGCACGAAGCGCTCGCCCATCTTCTCGCCCGGCACGGTATCGGGCGCCTGGTTCGAAGCGGGTTCGCCAGCCTGTTGCTGGTTGAGGCGGTCAAACAGAGGGCGCAGCGTGGAATCGCTCATGACGTCACCGTCGCGGGAGTCGGGTTGCGGCCGATGCGGCCCAGAACGGGCTGCCGCGTATTGCGCTCCAGGTCTTCGGCGCAGCGGATGCGGCGGCGGCTCAGCTCCAGCAGCATCGCCAGCGCCAGGCCCGCCAGCAGGCCCACCACCAGGCCCAGCGCCAGGCTGCTGCGCACCTTCGGGCGCGATGGCGAAGTCGGCACATCGGCCGCGCGCAGCACCGCCAGGTTGGGTAGGGAAATATTGCTGGCCATCAGGATACTGTCGTACTTCTGCAGCGCGGTCTGGTAAACCTGCTCGACGCCGGCGAACTGGCGCCGGTAGGCCGCGATGCGATCGCGCTTGGCCATCTGGTCCAGGACCTTGGCGCGCTGCGCATCGATATCGCGCTGCAGCGCCGCCTTCTGCGTCTGCAGGCGTTCCAGCTCGCCGCGCTGCGCCTCGATGGCGGCCTTGGACTGGCGCGAGATATCAGCCAGCATCTGCGAGCGTTGCGCCAGCAGCCCCGCCACGGTCGGGTGCCTCGGCCCCAGCGAGCCGCGCAATTGGCCGAGCTGGTGATCCACCACCGTCAGGCCGTTGCGCAGATCGTTGATGGGCGCAATCTGCCCCACCTCGGGCAGATCCTCAGGACGGATGCCGCTCTTGAGCAGGCGTTCTGTGGTTTCGTTGCGCGCCTTTGCCGCCTCCAGTTGCGCGTCCAGCGTCAGCATTGACGTCGTCATGTCGTTGAGCGTGCGCACGTCGATATCGCCGCCGGTCTGTTCCGTGTCGACGATGCCGGTTTCCTGCTGGTAGCGCGTCAGCTTGTCCTGGATGGCGTCGACTTCGCCGCGCAACTGCTCGAGCTGCGCCGTGTACTGTTCGCTGCGCGCGCGGGCAGCCGCCGACGAGATGTTCTGGCTGACCGCCAGGTAGGAATTGACCACCGCGTTGGTGAATTCGCGCGCCTTCTGCGGCGTATTGGCGGAGAACGACACCGTCAGCACCCGGCTGTTCTGCTGCTTGACCACCTCCAGGTTGCGGCGGATGTAGTCCACAAGGTCGTTGTGCGCCTTGGTGCCCTGCGCCGCGTCCGGTCCCGACAGCAGCTCCAGGGTCGAGATCACGTGGTCCGCGACCGCCTGGCTGCGGATCATGTCGATCTGCGTCTGCATATAGCTTTCGTCGAGCAGCGCCGAAAACGAGCGTCCGTTGATTGGGTCGTTTTCGCGGTAGTCGATGAAGACGTCCGACGATGCCGTCCACACGCGCGGCAGCACCAGCAGCAGCAGGCAGGTCAACGCCAGCGTGGCCAGGGTCACCCGGGCGATCAACCTCGCGCGGGCGGCCAGCATTGCCCACACCTGATTCAACGAGAGCAGACTGTATTCGGGAGTCACGGCGGGATCTGGAGTCAGCGTGGCGTAATGACTGATTCTACCGGAGAGTCCGATCTGGGGGCCAGATGGGAAAAATACCGGAAATAAAACGCCCGATGACGGTATTTATGGCAAAAAAAAGGCAAGGGCCTGGACCCTTGCCTTTCTAGCCTGGAACGGCGGACCGCTCCAACAGCTTTCACTTAGATGATACGTGCGGCTTCAACCAGACGCACCACGCGCCACGACTTCGAGCGCGAGATGGGACGGCCTTCAGCGATTTCAACCGTATCGCCTTCGTTGTACTGGTTCGACTCATCGTGCGCCTTGTACTTCGCGGAACGCATGATGATCTTGCCGAAGATGGGGTGCTTGACGCGGCGTTCGACCAGAACGACGACAGTCTTGTCCATCTTGTTGCTGACGACCTTGCCGACCAGCGTACGCTGGCGCTTGGCCACTTGGGTGTTTTGGGTTTCGCTCATCTTTATTTCCCTGCCTTCTCGGTCAGCAAGGTACGCACGCGCGCGATGTCGCGGCGCACGTTACGCAGCTGGCTGGTGTTGGCAAGCTGCTGCGTGGCCTTCTGCATACGCAGACCGAATTGCGCCTTCAGCAGGCTTTCGAGCTCTTTGCCGAGCTCGGCGGCGTCTTTCGAACGGAGTTCGCTGGCTTTCATGTCTTAGTACTCCTTAAGCACCGATATGACGCGCGACGAACGTGGTCGAAATCGGCAGCTTGGCAGCGGCCAGGCGGAAAGCTTCACGCGCGAGCTCTTCGCTAACCCCTTCCATTTCGTAGAGCACCTTGCCGGGCTGAATCTCGGCGACCCAGTACTCCGGGTTGCCCTTACCGTTACCCATACGGACTTCGGCAGGCTTTTGCGAGATGGGCTTGTCCGGGAAAATGCGAATCCAGATGCGGCCGCCGCGCTTGATGTGACGGTTGATGGCACGACGAGCGGCTTCGATCTGGCGAGCGGTCAGACGGCCACGGCCGGTGGCCTTCAGACCGAATTCGCCGAACGACACGTGGGTGCCACGGGTCGCCAGACCGGTGTTGCGGCCCTTCTGCTCTTTGCGATACTTTCTGCGAGAGGGTTGCAGCATGGTTATTCTCCTTCAGGCGCCGGAGCAGCGTCCGCCTTGCGGGGACCACGGCCACGACCACCCGGACGACCGGTGCGAGCACCGTCCGGACGATCACCACGCGGAGCGCGGCGCGGACGACGTTCTTCTTCACGCGGGGCGGCGGTTTCCGGCGGCAGTTCGCCGTTGGCCAGCATGTCGCCCTTGTAGACCCAGACCTTGATGCCGATCACGCCGTACGTGGTGTGGGCTTCGGAGGTGCCGTAGTCGATGTTGGCCTTGAGGGTGTGCAGCGGCACACGGCCTTCGCGATACCACTCGGTGCGAGCAATTTCGATACCGTTCAGACGGCCCGAGCTCATGATCTTGATGCCTTGGGCACCCAGACGCATGGCGTTCTGCATCGCGCGCTTCATGGCGCGGCGGAACATGATGCGCTTCTCGAGCTGTTGCGAGATCGAGTCGGCGATCAGTTGAGCATCGGTTTCCGGCTTGCGGATTTCTTCGATGTTGACGTGCACGGGCACGCCCATCAGGCGCTGCAGATCAGCCTTCAGGCTTTCGATGTCTTCGCCGCGCTTGCCGATCACCACGCCCGGACGAGCCGAGTAGACGGTGATGCGGGCATTCTTGGCGGGACGCTCGATGATCACGCGACCGACGGAGGCGCTCTTGAGCTTCTTCTTCAGGTACTCGCGGACGCGGATGTCTTCGGCCAGCATGCTGCCGAAGGCCTTGTCGTCGGCGAACCAACGCGAGGACCAATTACGGGTGACCGCGAGACGGAACCCAGTGGGGTGAATTTTCTGACCCATCGTGACTCCTTAAGCTCCGACCTTGACCGTGATGTGGCAGGTCTGCTTCTCGATACGGTTGCCGCGGCCCTTGGCGCGAGCGGAGAAGCGCTTCATCGACTGAGCCTTGTCCACGAAGATCGTGGTGACTTTCAGTTCGTCGATATCGGCGCCGTCGTTGTGCTCGGCGTTGGCGATGGCGGACTCGACAGCCTTCTTCAGGATGGCGGCGGCCTTCTTCGGCGAGAAGGTGAGGATCTCGAGCGCACGGCCGACCTTCTGGCCGCGGATCAGATCCGCAACCAGACGCGTCTTTTGAGCGGAGATGTGAACCCCACGGATAATGGCAGTAGTTTCCATCGCTTACCTCTTCGCCTTCTTGTCCGCGGCGTGACCCTTGAACGTACGGGTCAGCGCGAACTCGCCCAGCTTGTGACCGACCATGTTCTCGTTGATGTAAACGGGAACATGCTGCTTGCCGTTGTGCACAGCGATCGTCAGACCGATGAACTCGGGCAGGATCGTCGAGCGACGCGACCAGGTCTTGATCGGCTTCTTGTCTTTGCCCGCGACGGCCGTGTCCACCTTTTTGATCAGGTGAGCATCGACAAACGGGCCTTTCTTGATCGAACGTGACATAGTGTTCGCCTCTTACTTGCGCTTGCGCCGTTGGACGATCATATTGTTCGTCCGCTTGTTGCGACGGGTCTTGTAACCCTTCGCCGGGGTGCCCCACGGGCTGACCGGTTCGCGTGCTTCACCGGTACGGCCTTCACCGCCACCGTGCGGGTGGTCGACCGGGTTCATGGCCACGCCACGAACCGTCGGGCGGACACCGCGCCAACGCATTGCACCGGCCTTGCCGATTTGGCGCAGGCTGTGTTCTTCGTTACCGACTTCACCGATGGTGGCACGGCATTCGATGTGCACACGGCGGACTTCACCCGAGCGCAGACGCACTTGAGCGTAGGTGCCTTCGCGAGCCAGCAGGACGGCGGAAGCGCCGGCCGAACGGACCATCTGGGCACCCTTGCCGGGCAGCATTTCGACGCAGTGAATCGTCGTACCCACCGGGATGTTGCGGATCGGCAGCGTGTTGCCGGCGCGGATCGGGGCTTCGATGCCCGAGATCAGCGTGGCGCCCACTTCCAGGCCGCGCGGAGCGATGATGTAGCGACGCTCGCCGTCGGCGTAGCACAGCAGAGCGATGTGCGCCGTACGGTTCGGGTCGTATTCCAGACGCTCGACCTTCGCGGGGATGCCATCCTTGTCGCGACGGAAGTCGACGACACGGTAATGTTGCTTGTGACCGCCGCCACGGTGGCGGATCGTGATGTGACCGTTGTTGTTACGGCCCGAACCACGGGTCTTCTTTTCCAGCAGCGGCGCGTAGGGCTCACCCTTGTGCAGGTTCGGGCTGACAACCTTCACCATGCCACGGCGGCCAGCCGAAGTCGGCTTAACTTTTACGAGGGCCATTTACTTCACCTCCGCAAAGTCGATTTCCTGGCCGTCCTTGAGCGAGACGTAGGCCTTGCGCTCATTGCGGCGGCGGCCAACGAATCGGCCAAAGCGCTTGACTTTGCCCTTACGGTTGAGGACCTGCACGGACTCGACCTGCACCTTGAAGAGCAGTTCGACGGCAGCCTTGATTTCCGGCTTGGTAGCGTCAGCCACGACACGGAAAGCGACTTGCTGATTCTTCTCAGCGACGAACGTGGCCTTTTCGGTCACGATCGGAGCCAGAATGACTTGCATCAAGCGTTCAGCGTTCATCCCAGCATCTCCTCGAGTTGAGCGATGGCCGGCTTGGTGATCAGCACTTTCTTGTAGTGGACCAGCGACAACGGATCGGCATAACGGGGCTCGACAACGGCAACGTGCGGCAGGTTGCGGGTGGCGAGGTAAACATTTTCATCAACGTTGTCGGTGATGATCAGGACCGAATCCAGGCCCAGGCTCTTCAGCTTTGCAGCGGCGGCCTTGGTCTTGGGCGATTCCAGATCGAACGATTCGACGACGGCGATGCGGTCTTCGCGAGCCAGTTGCGACAGGATCGAGCGGATCCCGGCGCGGTACATCTTCTTGTTGACCTTCTGGCTGAAGTTCTCTTCCGGCGAGTTCGGGAAAATCCGACCACCGCCACGCCACAGCGGCGACGAGGTCATACCGGCGCGAGCGCGGCCGGTACCCTTCTGGCGCCAGGGCTTCTTGGTCGAGTGCTTGACTTCCGAGCGATCCTTCTGAGCGCGGTTGCCGGCACGGGCGTTGGCTTGGAAAGCCACCACGATCTGATGAATCAGCGCTTCGTTGAAGTCACGGCCGAAGATCGTGTCGGGCGCGCTGAAAGTCGCGGCCTGACCTTGGTCGTTCAGGAGCTTGAGATCCATTTACTTACGCTCCCTTCTTGGCCGGGGCCTTGATGGCCGGACGCACGACGATATCGGCGCCAGCGTGGCCGGGGACAGCGCCCTTGACCAGCAGCAGGCCGCGCTCCACGTCAACGCGAACGACGTCGAGGTTTTGAACGGTGCGGGTGACATCACCCAGGTGACCCGCCATGCGCTTACCCGGGAAAATACGGCCCGGATCTTGAGCTTGGCCGATCGAGCCGGGAACGCGGTGCGAACGGGAGTTACCGTGCGAGGCGCGTTGCGAGCCGAAGTTGTGGCGCTTGATGGTACCGGCAAAGCCCTTACCAATGGTGGTGCCCGTGACGTCGACCTGTTGGCCGGCTTCGAACACCGATTCCACGGCGATCACGGAACCCGCCGCAAATTCAGCGGCGCGGGCGGGATCAAGGCGGAATTCTTTGAGGATGCTACCGGCTTCAACGCCGGCCTTGGCGTAGTGGCCCGTTTGTGCTTGCGGCACGCGCGAGGCGCGACGAGCGCCATAAGCCACCTGGATCGCGGCGTAGCCGTCGGTTTCCAGCGACTTAACTTGGGTCACGCGGTTGTTCGACACGTCCAGCACGGTCACCGGGATGGATTCACCTTCCTCGGTAAAAATGCGGGTCATGCCGACCTTGCGACCCACCAGCCCCAGCCGGTGAGCGGCGGGCGTGGGTGTCGAATTCGACATCGTTTTCTCCATTCCCGACTGCGATTGGTCGGGGCTAATCAGGCAAAAGGTAACGGCCTTTGCCCTACGACTATGTTCAACCTGGCTTGGGGTTGCCGGCCCGGAAAATCCCGGACTTGCGCGCGCCTCACCATAGTTAGACCTGCCACAAAATGGCAAGCTTGGCATATTAGCACGTTTTTTTCAGGCAGCACAAGCACTTAGCGTGAAAAGGCGCCTGCCCTGCCCCCGGCGCGCCAGGCTGTGGCGCAAAAACAAATGGCCGCAGTCCCGAAGGATTGCGGCCATTCTGCACAAGTCCACTGGCGAAGGTAGCGGACTCGCGATACGCCTTACTGCAGCGCGATTTCGACGTCGACGCCAGCCGGCAGGTCCAGACGCATCAGGGCGTCAACGGTCTTGTCGGTGGGATCAACGATGTCCATCAGGCGCTGATGGGTACGGATTTCGAACTGGTCGCGCGACGTCTTGTTGACGTGCGGCGAACGCAGCACGTCGTAACGGCGAATACGCGTGGGCAGCGGCACCGGGCCGCGGACAACGGCGCCCGTGCGCTTGGCGGTGTCGACGATTTCAGCGGCCGATTGATCGATCAGCTTGTAATCGAAAGCCTTCAAGCGGATACGGATCTTTTGGTTTTTCATGGCGTTTCCTAAAGAACGAGAGGCGAGGGCTTTGATTCGCCCCCGCTGGTTGTGTGCTGCTTACGTGATCCGGATTACTTCAGGATCTTGGCGACGACGCCGGCGCCGACGGTACGACCGCCTTCACGGATGGCGAAACGCAGGCCTTCTTCCATGGCGATCGGGGCCAGCAGCTTGACGGTCATCGTCACGTTGTCGCCCGGCAGGACCATTTCCTTGTCGGCCGGCAGGTCGATCGTGCCGGTCACGTCCGTCGTGCGGAAGTAGAACTGGGGACGATAGCCGTTGAAGAACGGGGTGTGGCGGCCGCCTTCTTCCTTGGACAGGATGTACACCTCGGAGGTGAAGTCCGTGTGCGGGGTGATCGAGCCCGGCTTGGCCAGAACCTGGCCGCGCTGGACGTCTTCACGCTTGGTGCCGCGCAGCAGGATGCCCACGTTGTCGCCGGCTTGACCTTGGTCCAGCAGCTTGCGGAACATTTCCACGCCGGTGCAGGTCGTCTTGACCGTCGGGGTGATACCGACGATTTCGATTTCTTCGCCGACCTTGATCACGCCGCGCTCGATACGGCCGGTCACCACGGTGCCGCGACCCGAGATCGAGAACACGTCTTCGACCGGCATCAGGAACGCGCCGTCAACGGCACGCTCGGGCGTCGGGATGTACGTGTCCAGGGCTTGGGCCAGCGACAGGATCGCTTGCTCGCCCAGTTCGCCCTTGTCGCCTTCCAGCGCCAGCTTGGCCGAACCCTTCACGATCGGGGTGTCGTCGCCCGGGAAGTCGTACTTGCTCAGCAGTTCGCGAACTTCCATTTCCACCAGCTCGAGCAGCTCGGCGTCGTCAACCATGTCAGCCTTGTTCAGGAAGACGATGATGTACGGCACGCCAACCTGGCGGCTCAGCAGGATGTGTTCACGCGTTTGCGGCATCGGGCCGTCAGCGGCCGACACGACCAGGATCGCGCCGTCCATCTGCGCGGCGCCCGTGATCATGTTCTTGACGTAGTCAGCGTGGCCCGGGCAGTCAACGTGCGCGTAGTGACGCGTTTCCGTTTCGTACTCGACGTGCGCCGTGTTGATCGTGATGCCGCGAGCCTTTTCTTCAGGTGCCGCGTCGATCTGGTCGTAGCCCTTGGCTTCGCCACCGAACTTGGTCGACAGAACGGTCGTGATGGCCGCCGTCAGGGTGGTCTTGCCGTGGTCGACGTGACCGATGGTGCCGACGTTCACGTGCGGCTTGGTGCGTTCAAACTTGCCTTTTGCCATGATCTCTATCCTTTGACTTTCAAGGAAATTTCGATATTTGCCGCGCCGCCTTCTGGGCGGTCGCGGCGAGGGTTATTTACTTGGCCCGAGCGGCGATGACTTCGTCAGCGACGTTCTTGGGGGCCTCGGAGTAATGCTTGAATTCCATCGTGTACGTGGCACGACCTTGCGTCAGCGAACGCAGGTTCGTGGCGTAACCGAACATCTCGGCCAGCGGGACTTCGGCCTTGATGGTCTTGCCACCACCGACCATGTCGTCCATGCCCTGGACCATGCCGCGACGCGAGGACAGATCGCCCATCACGGTACCGGCGTAGTCTTCAGGCGTTTCGACTTCAACGGCCATCATCGGTTCCAGCAGCACGGGGCTTGCCTTGCGCATGCCTTCCTTGAACGCCATCGAGCCGGCCATCTTGAACGCGTTTTCGTTCGAGTCCACATCGTGGTACGAACCGAAGAACAGCGTGACCTTGACGTCCACGACCGGGTAACCGGCCAGGATGCCGGCAGGCAGCGTTTCCTGGATGCCCTTGTCCACCGCGGGGATGAATTCGCGAGGCACCACACCGCCCTTGATGGCGTCGACGAATTCGTAGCCACCGCCCGGCTCGAGCGGCTCGACCTTCAGGACCACGTGACCGTACTGACCACGACCGCCCGACTGCTTGACGAACTTGCCTTCGACTTCTTCGCAGGTCTTGCGGATCGTTTCGCGGTAGGCCACCTGGGGCTTGCCGACGTTCGCTTCCACGCCGAATTCGCGCTTCATGCGGTCGACCAGAATTTCCAGGTGCAGCTCGCCCATGCCGGAAATGATGGTCTGGCCGGATTCTTCGTCGCTGCGCACGCGGAACGACGGATCTTCCTGCGCTAGGCGCGACAGCGCCAGGCCCATCTTTTCCTGGTCAGCCTTCGACTTGGGTTCGACGGCCTGCGAAATCACGGGCTCGGGGAACTCCATGCGCTCCAGCAGGATGTGCGAATCGACGTCGCACAGCGTTTCGCCGGTCGTCACGTCCTTCAGGCCCACCACGGCGGCGATGTCGCCGGCCAGAACTTCCTTGATTTCCTCGCGGTTGTTCGCGTGCATCTGCAGGATGCGGCCGATACGTTCCTTCTTGCCCTTGATGGGGTTGTAGACCGTGTCGCCCGACTTCAGAACGCCCGAGTAGACGCGCACGAAGGTCAGCTGACCCACGAACGGATCGCTCATCAGCTTGAACGCCAGCGCCGAGAACTTCTCGTTGTCGTCAGCCTTGCGGTTGATGGCGTTGCCATCGTCGTCCTGGCCGTCAACCGGGGGAATGTCCACGGGCGAAGGCAGGTAGTCGATGACCGCGTCCAGCATGCGCTGCACGCCCTTGTTCTTGAAGGCGGTGCCGCACAGCATCGGCTGGATTTCGCCAGCGATGGTGCGTTGACGGATGGCCAGGTTGATTTCGGCTTCGTCCAAGGAACCCGTTTCCAGGTACTTGTTCATCAGCTCTTCCGACGATTCGGCGGCGGCTTCAACCAGCTTTTCGCGCCATTCGGCGGCGGCGCCTTCCAGCTCGGCCGGAATGTCCTTGTAGTCGAACTTGGTGCCTTGGCTGGCTTCGTCCCAGATGATCGCCTTCATCTTGACCAGGTCGATCACGCCTTGGAACGTGTCTTCGGCGCCGATGGGGATCACGATGGGCACGGGGTTCGCGCGCAGACGCGTCTTCAGCTGGTCATAGACCTTGAAGAAGTTCGCGCCGGTACGGTCCATCTTGTTGACGAACGCCAGACGCGGCACGCCGTACTTGTTGGCTTGGCGCCACACGGTTTCGGACTGGGGCTGAACACCACCCACCGCGCAGTAGACCATGCAGGCACCGTCCAGGACGCGCATGGAACGTTCCACCTCGATGGTGAAGTCCACGTGCCCCGGGGTGTCGATGATGTTGATGCGGTGCTCGGGGTAGTTGCCGGCCATGCCACGCCAAAACGCCGTCGTAGCAGCCGACGTAATGGTGATGCCACGCTCTTGCTCTTGTTCCATCCAGTCCATGGTGGCGGCGCCATCATGCACTTCGCCAATCTTGTGATTGACGCCGGTGTAGAACAGGATACGTTCGGTCGTGGTGGTTTTCCCTGCATCGATGTGCGCAGAGATGCCAATGTTGCGATAGCGCTCGATCGGGGTTTTGCGGGCCATGGTGGGTTAGTCCTTAAATTACCAGCGGAAATGGCTGAAGGCCTTGTTGGCCTCGGCCATCTTGTGCGTGTCTTCGCGCTTCTTCATCGCGGCGCCACGACCTTCGGAGGCGTCGATCAGTTCGCCAGCAAGACGTAGATCCATCGACTTCTCGCCACGCTTCTTGGCGGCTTCACGGAGCCAACGCATAGCCAGGGCCAGGCGGCGCACGGGGCGCACTTCAACCGGCACTTGGTAGTTGGCACCGCCAACGCGGCGGCTCTTCACTTCGACGATCGGCTTGATGTTGTTGATCGCCAGGCTGAACACCTCGATCGGCTCCTTGCCGGTCTTGGTGGCGACTTGCTCGAGGGCACCGTAGACGATGCGCTCGGCGACGGCCTTCTTGCCGTCCAGCATGACGACGTTCATGAACTTGGCGAGTTCGACGCTGCCGAACTTGGGATCGGGCAGAATCTCGCGCTTGGGTACTTCGCGACGACGGGGCATTGTTGCTTCCTTGTGTCTGTTCAGTTGAACCGTGTTTCATTACACGGCCATGGCCGTCCAATAAGACGACCCCTTACGTGCCGCGCACCTTCCTGTATTGCGGACGGCGCGGTTGCACTTCCCTAATGACGGATGGCCGCCACGCGGGGGTACTGCTGATTCGCGTTGCGAACCCTTAGGCCTTCTTCGGGCGCTTGGCGCCGTACTTCGAGCGGGCTTGCTTGCGATCCTTGACGCCTTGCAGGTCGAGGGAACCGCGCACGATGTGATAACGCACACCGGGCAAGTCCTTCACACGACCGCCACGCACCAGAACCACCGAGTGCTCTTGCAGGTTGTGGCCTTCACCGCCGATGTACGAAATGACTTCGTAACCGTTGGTCAGACGCACTTTGGCAACCTTACGCAGAGCGGAGTTCGGCTTCTTGGGGGTGGTGGTGTACACGCGAGTGCACACGCCGCGGCGTTGCGGGCAGTTTTCGAGCGCGGGGCTCTTGCTTTTGATGATGCTGACTTCGCGCGGCTTGCGCACGAGTTGGCTAATGGTAGGCATGACCTTTGAAATCCCTTTTACGTACCACTGGTAAGTACTTACGTACTCGTCTCTTCGAGTGATGACTCTCGGAGAAGGCGGCTCGCGCAAATCCGCCTCAAACGTTCAGATACGTAAAAGAGCGGGCTTGCCAACAAACCATGACAAACGCACAAACCGGATGCTTCGGAGATGGCGGCGTCGGTTGACGGGGGCTCGTGACGCACCCCTGTGGCCTTGGGCCGCCAAGCTGGGCGCGAAGGCTTTGCTTGGGATATGGCCGGACCTGTCTTCCTGGCGCCTCAAATGCCAGTCCTGGCATCGACTTTGCGCGCGATTAAAGCAGTAAGCCCTTTAGCATAGCTTAGATTCCGGCGCACTGTCAAAATCTTTTGTAAGCGTTGCGTGGGGACACGTTGGCGGCAAAAAGACGGCCAGTTAGGCGCAGGTCCGGCCCAGGTCGGGAAAATTGGGGCCAAATTGGCGACGCAAAGGCGCGGGTCTTGGCCGCGCGGCTTTATTGGTCGGCGAACAGGTAGCCGCTGCCGTAGACGGTGCGGATCGGCAACATCAACCCCGCCATTTCCGCCTTGCGGCGCAGACGGCTGACGATCACATCGATGCTGCGCGTGCCGCTGGCGCGCGCGCCGCCGCCCTCCTGGCGCAACTCTTCGCCCAATTCGTCGCGGCCGACCGCCCTGCCCGCCACCTCGAGCAGCGAGCGCACGATCAGGCGTTCGTTGGCCGACAGCGAAATCGTGGTGCCGGACGGCGCCGCCAGGGTCCAGCCCTGGTCGCGCAGTTCCCACTGGCCAAGGGTGGGCTCCTCGGTCGCCAGATTGTCCTGTACGGCGGGCAGGCGTCGCGCCAGCGCCAGCAGGATGCAGGCCAATTCGCGAGGGTCGTGCGGCGGCGGCAGGCAGGCGTCCGCGCCGCTCTGCAGGCAACGCAGGCGGGTATCCAGGGACAGATTGTTGCCCATCACCACGATACCCAGCGGCGACGAGCCGTGCAGGCGGGCCACCAGGGCATAGCCGATTTCACCGAGGGTGCCCACATTCAGCACCACGGCGTCATAGGGACTGTTGCTGAGCAGGCCGAACAATTCCAGGGAAGTCGAGCAGCCGCGGGCCGAAATTCCAGCTTGAAGCAGCGCGGACACAGCGGTATTACGTGCGGCCTCGTCCGGCGACATCATCAGTACGCGCAATTGATTCATAGTTCTTTCCATCCCATCTGCCCCGCCCGCGCCCGGCAGACTGCGCCGGTTGACGGGAGGGGTCGGGACAGTGTGGCGCGTTGTTGTGCAACAACTCCAGTCAAGATTCGTTAAGTTTGCAATGTTTGACAGTTCTTGGCACAACGTAGCCAACAGTGACGCCACGCGAGTTATCATTCCATTACACAATCCTTTCTTCTTCTTGCAGTAGGGCGCCACAGGGCGCGCTTGCGCAGCCAACCTTCGCGAGACCACGTCTGATGAAAATCGCGTCGCTGGAAGACGACCTGGACCAGGCGAAACGTATCCAGCAAGTCCTGACTGCCGCCGGATATACCTGCACCAGCTATCAGCAAAGCCGCGACCTGCTTGCCGCTTTGCGCACTGAAACGTTCGACCTGGTGCTGCTGGACTGGCACCTGCCCGATATCGATGGCGACGATGTGGTGCGCTGGCTGCGCGCCAACATCGGCCCGCGCATTCCGGTCATCTTCCTGACCAACCGTTCCAGCGAGGACGACCTGGTCGAGGGCCTGCGCGCCGGCGCCGACGATTACATCGTCAAGCCGCTGCGGCCGCTGGAGCTGCTGGCGCGCGTCGCGGCGCTGCTGCGCCGCAGCCAGATCGCCGAGCCCGCCGATGAATCGTTCGACGTGGCCGACTACCGCATCGAGCCCGCCGCGCGCACGATCCTGCTCAAGGGCGCGGCGGTCACGCTGGCGCCCAAGGAATTCGAACTGGCGCTGCTCTTTTTCCGCAACCTCGGCCGCCTCATGTCGCGCGACGTGCTGGCCGAATGCGTCTGGAACCGCGAGATCCCCGCCACCTCGCGCACGCTCGACACGCACCTGTCGAACATCCGGCAGAAGCTGCAACTGCGCCCGGAACACGGCGTGCGCCTGAGCTCGTCCTATGCGCTCGGCTACCGGCTGGAATTGATATCCGCGTCCGAAGATAGCCCGCCCCCCGCGCCCTAGCGCCCGGCGGCATTACCTGGAGATTTGAACGACATGAGCCGCTGCCGCGCGCTTTCTTTGCTTGCCCTGCTTTCCGGCCTGCTGCTCGCAACCTCCTCCCACAGCCAACCCGCGGGCGCGCTGGGAGAGAACTTCATCTACCGCGTGCGCCAGGGCGACACGCTGATCAACATCGCCGCGACCTACACGCGCAACCAGGCCAACTGGAGCCCGTTGCAATCGCTTAACCAGGTCGCCACGCCCGAACGCCTGCCCATCGGGCTTGAACTGCGCATCCCCCTGTCGATGATTCCGGAGCGCGCCGCCGATGCGCGCGTGGTCCACGTCAGCGGCCAGGCGAACCTGGACGGCCAGGCCCTCAAGCCGGGCGCCAACGTGGCAGAAGGCAGCAAGGTCGTGACCGCCCCCAACGGCTTCGTGACCCTCGAGCTGGCCGATGGCTCCAAGCTCACGCTGCCGGCCGACGGCGCCGTCGAGCTGACGCGACTGCGACAATTCGAAGGCACCGACCTGACCGACTCGGTCATCCATGTCGAACGCGGCAGCGTCGAATCCAGCGTCGCGCCCGGCGGCCAGGGCGTGGGCCGTTTCGAGGTCCGCACGCCGGTGGCCGTGACGGGCGTGCGCGGCACGCGTTTCCGTGTGCAGAGCGGCAGCCAGGGCGTGCGCAGCGAAGTGCTGGAAGGCAGTGTGCGGCTGCAGCCGCACGCCCCCGGCGCCGCCCCGGCGCAACCGGTGGCGGTGGCCCGGGGCTACGGCGCCGCCATCGGCGCCGACGGCAGCGTGGCGGGCGTGCGGCCCTTGCTGGCCGCGCCCCAGCTCGGCGAGCCGGTGCGCGCCGGCGGTGGCAGTTGGACCAGCGCGTTCCCCCCCGTGCCTGGCGCACAGGCCTACGTCGTGCGCGTGGCGCGCGACGCCGACGGCACGCAACCGGTGTCCTCCACCCGTTTTCCCGGTCCGGACATCCGCTTCAGCGCTCCCGGTCCCGGCACTTTCTACGTTTCGGTGCGGGCCATCGACGAACTGGGCCTGGGCGGCCAGGACGCCACGGCCACCTTCACCGGGGTGAACCAGCTGATGACCAACAGCGGCCTGGGCGTCGCCACCGGCTTCGGCGGATTCGTGACACTGAACGATTACTAGATCCACGCCCATGGCAGATGCCGCCGACCCCAACGACCGGGCCTCGCGATCAGGCCTGTGGTTGACGGTGGCGCTGGCGCTGCTGGCCGCGCTGCTCGGATCCTTCAATGGCCTGGGGCGCGTCGATCAGATCCTGTATGACCGCGCCGTCGCGCTGACAGGGCGCGACATGTCGCCCGACATCGTGATCGTGGCGATCGACGATACCAGTATCGATGCGCTCGGCCGCTGGCCCTGGCGCCGAGCAGTGCACGCGGCGTTGCTGGACCGCCTGCAGGGCGCGCGCGCGGTCGGCCTGGACCTGATCTTCGCCGAGCCCGACACCACTCATCCCGGTGACGACGCGATCCTCGCCGACAGCTTGCGCCGCAACGGCCGCACCGTGTTGCCGGTGGTGTTGGACCGCCTGGCCTACCCCTCCTCCATCAGCACGCCCATCCCGATCCTGGCGCAAGCCGCGGCGGGCAGCGGCTTCATCAACGCCAACCTCGATGCCGACGGCGTGCTGCGGTCGGCGGTACTGACGGCGCGTTTCGCTGGCGAGCGCTGGCAGCATTTCGCGTTGAGCATGCTGGACGTGGGCGGCCAGGCGGCGATGGCCGAGCGACTACTGCGCCGCGCGGGCAAGGACGGCGGCATCCTGATCCCCTACGCCGGCCCCGCGGCGCACACCCGTGCGGTGTCCTACCTGTCGGTCCTGCGCGGCGACGTGCCGCCCGAGCAGTTGCGCGGCAAGTATGTGCTGGTGGGCGCCTGGGCCACGGGCCTGGGCGACGCCTACACCACCCCGGTCTCGCACGAGGTGAGCGGCATGCCGGGCGTGGAGATCATCGCCAACCTGCTGCAGGCGGCCAACGACGACATCGCCTTCCGGCCGCCCGTGCCCTGGCTCAATGCCCTGTTCTCGGCCCTGCCGGTGCTGCTGGCCTGCCTGGCGCTGTGGCGCCTGTCGCCCAACCTCGCGCTGCTCGTCAACATCGGGCTGCTGGCGCTGGTGCTGCTGGCCAGCCTGCTGCTGCTGGGGCACAGTTATCAATGGTTCGCGCCGACCGCCGCGCTGGTGGGCGTGGCGCTGTGTTATCCCCTGTGGAGCTGGCGCAGCCAGGAGGCCGCGCTGCGCTACATGGACAACGAATTGCGCCGCCTGCAGCGCGAATACCCGCCCGTGCTGAACGAAGCCCGGGCGCAATCGGGCGGCCCCAGCGCCTCGCTGGAAAGCCGCGTCGGCGAACTGCGGCGCGCGCTGGCGCGGGTGCGCAACCTGCGGCGCTTCCTGGCCGACGGGCTGGATGGCATGCCCGACGCAACGCTGGTGTTCGACCAGGACGGCCGCATGCAATTTCGCAACCAGGCCGCCGTGATGTACTTCCAGCGGCTGGGCATGCGGCCGCCGCGGGTCGGCCATCCGGCCATCCACCTGCTGGAAAAGACCATCGGCGACGACGCCACGCGACAACGCGTGGCGCAGGTATTGAGCGGCCAGGGACACACGGCCGAGCAATCGCCCTGGAGCGCCGACCTGGAAGTGCGCGACCACGCCGGCCGCGACCTGATTCTGAAATGCGCGCCGATCCATACGGCCGAGGGCAACTTCGCCGGCACCGTCGCCACCCTGACCGACATCTCCGGCATACGCCAGGCCGAACGGCAGCGCGAAGAAACGCTGCGCTTCATCTCGCACGACATGCGCGCGCCGCAAAGCTCGATCCTGGCGCTGGTGGAAATGAAGCAGGATGGCGTGCCTCAGGACGGCCGCGACGAGACCCTCACCCGCATCGCCGCGCTGGCCAATCGCACGCTGCACCTGGTCGACGACTTCGTGCACCTGACGCGGGCCGAATCGATGGCCATCAACGCGGTCGAGCTCGACCTGGGCAGCCTGCTGCAGGACGGCGTCGATGAATTCTGGGCGGCCGCGCACAAGCGCGGCATCACGCTGGCGGTCGCGCCCTCGCTGCCGGTCGCCTACGTACTCGGCGACCAGACGCTGCTGATGCGGGCCTTGAGCAACCTGATCGACAACGCCATCAAGTACAGCCCACCCGACACCCGCATCACCTGCGACATCGACCAGGCAGCCGGCTACTGGCGCGTGCACATCCGCGACCAGGGGCAAGGCATCGCGGCGCAGGATCTGGCGCGGCTGTTCGAACCGTTCGCGCGCGTCGGGGTCGCCACCCGCGGGGACGTAGGCGGCGCGGGATTGGGATTGGCCTTCGTGCGCACCGTGGCGCAACGCCACGGCGGCGAGGTCGAGGTGAACAGCCAGGCGGGCGTCGGCTCGGTGTTTACGCTGTGCCTGCCGGTGGCGCCCGAGGACACCACGACCCATTAGGACCTGGCGGCGTTCACATCACTGGAAGGTGTGCGAAATGACGGCCGGCTTGCCCGGCTTGACTTCCAGAGTCGCCCGATAGGGCGGCAGGTCGGCGTTGCGAAGCAATACTTGGTATTTGCCGGGAATCAGCCGCAATTCCTTGACCGGCGGACTGATGCCGCGCGCCACGCCATTGATCCACACTTCTCCCCACGGCCGGATGTCCAGGCGCACCAGCACGGGCACGGGCTTGGGTTTGGGCGCGTCGTCCTGCGGCGCCGCGGCCGACGCGGCGGGTTCCTGCACGCGTGGCGCGGCATTGGCGTCCGGCTCCGACGCGGCGGGCGGCGCGGAGGGCGCGGCCGCCCCAAGTCCGGCCGGTGGGACGGCGGACGGCGTCGCCGCCGGGCCGCCCGCGTCCGGTGCGGGCGTATCGGGCAGGACGGCCTGCGGCGCGGGCGCAGCCGACTGTGGCGGCGTCGGTTCGGCGGCGGGAGCCGCGGGGCTGGCTGCGGGTGGCGCAACAGGCGCCGCCGGCGGATTCGGCTGCACCACTTCGGAACGGGTAATGAGGGCATTGCCGGTGCCGAGCCCCGAGCGGATCCAGGCGTAGGCGCCGGCCCCGATCAGCGCCACCAACAACAGCAGAAACAGCAGCGGCCGGCCGCCGCCGCGCGGCTTGGCGGCCACTGCCGCAGGCGCGGCCAGCACGGCCACCACCTCGGCCGCGGCCGTTTCCGGCGCGGCGGGCGACTCGTCCACGTAGACCGCGATGTCCAGCAGGGCGGCCAGCTCCCCCAGGGTCTGCGGTCGGTCGGCCGGCAGCATGGCCAGGCCACGATCGATCGCGTTCAGGAACGCCGGGCTGTATTTCGTCAGGCCCAGCGATGCCAGGGGCTCGTAACTGTCCGTGGCGCGGCGCTCCGGCGCCGGCGGCGGGCGCAGCCCGATCACCAGTGCGTGCATCACCGCACAGAGCGCGTAGACGTCTGTCCACGGGCCGCGCGGCCATTCGGCCGAATCCGTGTACAGCTCGAACGGGGCAAAGCCCGGCACGGGCGTCAGCCCCGAGCGGCGCGAGCGGGGCACCGACAGCTCCGGCAACAGGTGCGCACGCGCGCCTTCGTCCATGCCCACCGTATCCAGCGAGATGTCGCCGCATATTTCCCCTTGTGCATGCAGGCCCATCAGCGAAGGCAGCAGATCCGACAACAACCGCTTGATGCGGGTTTCCGGCACTCCGCCCGCCGCACTGGCGGCGATGGCGCTCAAGGGGCGCAACGCGAGCGGCGCGGCACCTGAAAAAGGGCTGCGCGGCGTGTGCAGGCCGGCGGGTGAGGACATGTTCAACATACTGCGCAAGGGGCGCGAAAACGGGTTAAGGGCAGATAGGCGGAATATTATCCAATCCGTTACGCCAGGACATTGCCGAAAATGTCGGAGCGCATCAGGCTGTGGCACGATAGCGTATCGTCAAATTCCCCCACCTAGATGAAAGCCCATGAAAATTCGCCTGCTTGGCAGTTTGCTCGGATTATCGTTCGCCCTGGCCGGCTGTTCCGGCCTTCCGGTCGCCCAGCCCGACCATCCGCCCACGCCCGAGGCGCTGGAACAGTT
Source organism: Achromobacter sp. CF-sbj1-Ac2-l (assembly GCF_052698165.1). Classification (NCBI taxonomy): domain Bacteria; kingdom Pseudomonadati; phylum Pseudomonadota; class Betaproteobacteria; order Burkholderiales; family Alcaligenaceae; genus Achromobacter; species Achromobacter sp. CF-sbj1-Ac2-l. Next base: position 6,241,232 of record NZ_CP199855.1, read on the forward strand.
GCAACAGGTTCGTGACCAATATAGCGCCGGGCACTACGGCGAGGTCATCCGCCGGGTGGCCAGGTCCGACGAGCTGGCCGGCTCCAGCAAGGCCGTGCGCATCGAGGCCTACAAGCTGCAGGCGTTCAGCTACTGCGTCAGCAAGTATCCGCAACTTTGCGAAGACAGCTTCAGCCGCATCCTGCAACTGGATCCCGCCTTCGAACTGGCGCCGAACGAAGCCGGCCATCCGGTCTGGGGCCCGGTATTCCAGCGCGCCAAGAACCAGGCCGCCAGGTAGCGTCAGCGCCCCGCCGCGCAGACAAAAAAAGGCCGCTGATTCGCATCAGCGGCCTTTTTGCTTCTGGCCTCCCCCGCCGGGCCTGCGCGGGGGGGTGCGCCGGACGTCGCCCTTATTCGGCGGCGTCCTCGCTGCCCAGGTCGGACGACGGGGCATCGGCGTCCAAGCCCACCGTGACCGGCGAGTCTTCGAACGGGTTGGCCAACTGGCGGGCGGCTTCGCGTTCCGCGGCCTCCAGGGCTTCCTTGTCCTTGCGGGCATGGTGGTACGCCAGGCCGGTACCGGCCGGGATCAGGCGGCCGACGATGACGTTTTCCTTCAGGCCACGCAGGTCGTCGCGCTTGCCCATGATGGCGGCTTCGGTCAGGACACGCGTGGTTTCCTGGAACGAGGCGGCCGAGATGAACGAGTCGGTCGACAGCGAGGCCTTGGTGATACCCAGCAGCACGTTTTCGTACGTGGCCGGACGCTTGTCTTCAGCGTTGACGCGGTCGTTCTCGTTCAACAGCTCGGAGCGCTCGACCTGCTCGCCCGGGATGAACTCGGTATCGCCCGCATCGACGATGTTCACACGGCGCAGCATCTGACGAACAATCACTTCGATGTGCTTGTCGTTGATCTTCACGCCCTGCAGACGGTACACGTCCTGCACTTCGTCGACGATGTAGGTCGCCAGCTTCTCGATGCCCTGCAGGCGCAGGATGTCGTGGGGATCGGCCGGGCCGTCCACGATCATTTCGCCCTTGTTCACCACCTGGCCGTCGTGCACCAGCACCTGCTTTTCCTTCGGAATCAGGAACTCGTGGCTGACGCCTTCCAGGTCGGTGATGACCAGGCGCTGCTTGCCCTTGGTGTCCTTGCCGAACGAGACCGTGCCGGTGACGTCGGCGAGCATGCCGGCATCCTTGGGCGAACGGGCTTCGAACAGCTCGGCCACGCGCGGCAGACCGCCGGTAATGTCGCGGGTCTTTTGCGATTCCTGCGGGATACGCGCCAGGACTTCACCCACGGCAACCTGCTGGCCGTCACGCACGGTGATCAGCGCGCCGACCGGGAACGAGATGTTCACCGAGTGATCGGTGCCGGCGATCTTGACGTCTTCGCCGTTCTCGTTGACCAGCTTGATCTGCGGACGCATGACGATCTTGCCGCCACGGGTCTTGGGCGTGATGACGACGAGCGTCGACAGGCCGGTGACTTCGTCCACCTGCTTGGCCACGGTTACGCCTTCTTCGATGTTCTCGAAGCGGACGGCGCCACCGTATTCCGACACGATCGGACGGGTCAGCGGATCCCACGTCGCCAGGCGCGCGCCGGCCTTCACGGCCTCGCCATCGCCCACCAGCACGGTCGCGCCGTACGGGATCTTGTGGCGTTCGCGTTCGCGGCCGTTGTCGTCGAAGATCGCCAGTTCGCCCGAGCGCGAAATCGCGACGCGTTCGCCCTTGGCGTTGGTGACGTAGCGCATGGTGCTGGCAAAGCCGACCACGCCGCTGGACTTGGTTTCCACCGCGCTGGCCAGGGCCGAACGCGACGCCGCGCCACCGATGTGGAACGTACGCATCGTCAGCTGCGTGCCCGGTTCACCGATGGACTGGGCGGCGATGACGCCGACCGCTTCGCCCTGGTTGACCGGCGTGCCGCGGCCGAGGTCACGGCCGTAGCAGTGCGCGCACAGGCCATGGCGCGTTTCGCACGTCAGCGGCGTGCGGACCTTGACTTCGTCCACACCGATGCGGTCGATCATGTCGACCATGTCTTCGTCCAGCAGGGTGCCGGCGGTGATCGCCGTTTCCTGCGTGTCCGGATTGACGATGTCGATGGCGGCCACGCGGCCCAGGATGCGGTCGCGCAGCGGCTCGATGACTTCACCGCCTTCCACCAGGGCCTTCATGTTGTAGCCCTGCGAGGTGCCGCAATCGTCCTCGGTGATCACCAGGTCCTGCGTCACGTCGACCAGACGACGGGTCAGGTAACCCGAGTTCGCGGTCTTCAGTGCCGTGTCGGCCAGACCCTTACGCGCGCCGTGAGTCGAGATGAAGTACTGAAGCACGTTCAGGCCTTCACGGAAGTTCGCGGTAATGGGCGTCTCGATGATCGAGCCGTCCGGCTTGGCCATCAGGCCGCGCATGCCGGCCAACTGGCGGATCTGGGCGGCCGAACCGCGGGCGCCCGAGTCAGCCATCATGTAGATGGAGTTGAACGATTCCTGGCGTACTTCCTCGCCGTGACGGTTGATCACGGGTTCGGTGGCCAGTTGCTCCATCATCGCCTTGCCGACCTTGTCGCCGGCCTTGCCCCAGATGTCCACCACGTTGTTGTAGCGTTCCTGGGACGTGACCAGACCCGACGAGTACTGCTTGTCGATTTCCTTCACTTCACGGCTGGCTTCGGCCAGGATGCCTTCCTTGGCCGACGGGATCAGCATGTCGCCCATGGCGATGGAGATACCGCCGCGGGTGGCCAGGCGGAAGCCCGACTGCATCAGCTTGTCGGCGAAGATCACCGTGTCGCGCAGGCCGCAACGGCGGAACGACTGGTTGATCAGGCGCGAGATTTCCTTCTTCTTCAGCGCCTTGTTCAGCACGGTGAAGGGCAGGCCCTTGGGCAGGATCTCGGACAGCAGCGCGCGGCCGACGGTGGTTTCGTGGCGGCGGATCACCGGCTGCCATTCGCCATTCTCGTCACGCTCGTGTTCCTTCAGGCGCACGGTGATGCGGCTTTGCAGCTCCACTTCGCCGTTGTCGTAAGCGCGTTGCACTTCAGCGACGTCGGTGAAGAAGATGCCTTCGCCCTTGCCGTTGATGCGCTCGCGCGTCGTGTAGTACAGACCCAGCACGATGTCCTGGGACGGCACGATCGACGGTTCGCCGTTGGCCGGGAACAGCACGTTGTTCGACGCCAGCATCAGCGTGCGCGCTTCGAGCTGGGCTTCCAGCGACAGCGGCACGTGGACGGCCATCTGGTCACCGTCGAAGTCGGCGTTGAACGCCGCGCAGACCAGCGGGTGCAACTGGATGGCCTTGCCTTCGATCAGGACCGGCTCGAACGCCTGGATGCCCAAACGGTGCAGCGTGGGCGCACGGTTCAGCATGACCGGGTGTTCGCGGATGACTTCTTCCAGGATGTCCCAGACCACCGGTTCCTGGCTTTCCACCAGCTTCTTGGCGGCCTTGATGGTCGTGGCCAGGCCCATCATCTCCAGGCGATTGAAGATGAACGGCTTGAACAGTTCCAGGGCCATCAGCTTGGGCAGGCCGCACTGGTGCAGCTTGAGCTGCGGACCCACCACGATGACCGAACGGCCCGAGTAGTCGACGCGCTTGCCCAGCAGGTTCTGACGGAAACGACCGCTCTTGCCCTTGATCATGTCGGCCAGGGACTTGAGCTGGCGCTTGTTGGCGCCGGTCATGGCCTTGCCGCGGCGACCGTTATCCAGCAGCGAGTCGACCGCTTCCTGCAGCATGCGCTTTTCGTTGCGCAGGATGATTTCAGGAGCCTTCAGCTCCAGCAGGCGCTTCAGACGATTGTTGCGGTTGATGACGCGGCGGTACAGGTCGTTCAGGTCGGAGGTCGCGAAGCGGCCGCCGTCCAGCGGCACCAGCGGACGCAGGTCCGGCGGCAGCACGGGCAGCACTTCCATGACCATCCACTCGGCCTTGATGCCGGACTTCTGGAAGCCTTCCAGCACCTTCAGGCGCTTGGAGATCTTCTTGATCTTGGCTTCCGAGCTGGTGGCCTTCAGTTCGCCGCGCAGCGTTTCCACTTCGCGGTCGATGTCGATGGTGCGCAGCAGTTCGCGCACGGCCTCGGCGCCCATCAGGGCACGGAAGTCGTCGCCGTATTCCTCGGTCTTGGCCAGGAAATCGTCATCCGACATGATCTGGCCGCGCTTGAGCGGCGTCATGCCGGGTTCGATCACGCACCAGGCTTCGAAGTACAGGACGCGTTCGATGTCGCGCAGGGTCATGTCGAGCACCATGCCCAGACGCGACGGCAGGCTCTTCAGGAACCAGATGTGCGCGACGGGGCTGGCCAGCTCGATGTGGCCCATGCGTTCACGGCGAACCTTGGCAACGGTAACTTCAACGCCGCACTTCTCGCAGATCACGCCACGGTGCTTCAGGCGCTTGTACTTGCCGCACAGGCACTCGTAGTCCTTGATCGGGCCGAAGATCTTGGAGCAGAACAGACCGTCACGCTCGGGCTTGAACGTGCGGTAGTTGATGGTCTCGGGCTTGCGAACTTCGCCGTAGGACCACGAACGGATCTTCTCGGGCGAGGCGATGCCGATCTTGATGGCATCGAATTGCTCGTCTTGCGAGACTTGCTTAAAGAGGTCGAGTAGCGCTTTCATTAGTTACGCTCCAAATCCATGTCCAGGGCCAACGAGCGGATTTCCTTGACCAGCACGTTGAACGATTCCGGCATGCCGGCATCGATGACGTGATCGCCCTTGACGATGTTTTCGTATACCTTGGTGCGGCCGGTGATGTCGTCGGACTTCACCGTCAGCATTTCCTGCAGGGTGTAGGCGGCGCCGTAGGCTTCCAGCGCCCACACTTCCATTTCCCCGAAACGCTGGCCACCGAACTGCGCCTTGCCGCCCAGCGGCTGCTGGGTCACGAGCGAGTACGGGCCGGTCGAACGCGCGTGCATCTTGTCGTCGACCAAGTGGTGCAGCTTCAGGTAGTGCATGTAGCCGACGGTGACCGGACGCTCGAACTTCTCGCCGGTGCGGCCGTCGTACAGCCACGCCTGCGTGCGCGAGGGCGTCAGGGCCATGCGCTTGGCGACGTCGTCCGGATAGGCCAGTTCCAGCATCTTGGTGATTTCCTCTTCGGTCGCGCCGTCGAAGACGGGCGTCGCGAACGGCACGCCGTTCTTGAGGTTCTGGGCCATTTCCATGACTTCTTCGTCGGTCAGCTCGTCGATGCGCGCGCCGGTGCCGGTCGTGTTGTAGACCTTGTCCAGGTAAGCACGGACGTTCTTGACCTGCGCGGTGCGCTCGTCGCGCAGCATGTCGGCGATGCGGTGACCCACGCCCTTGGCAGCCCAGCCCAAGTGCACTTCCAGCACCTGGCCCACGTTCATCCGCGAGGGCACGCCCAGCGGGTTCAGAACGATGTCGGCCGGCGTGCCGTCAGCCATGTGCGGCATGTCTTCCACCGGGGTGATGCGCGAGACCACGCCCTTGTTGCCGTGACGGCCTGCCATCTTGTCGCCAGGCTGCAGACGACGCTTCACGGCCAGGTAGACCTTGATCATCTTCAGCACGCCCGGGGGCAGCTCGTCGCCCTGCGTCAGCTTCTTGCGCTTCTCTTCGAAGGCCAGGTCGAACTGGTGACGCTTCTGCTCGAGCGATTCCTTGGCCTGCTCCAGCACCACGGCGTGGGGCTCGTCGGCCAGGCGGATGTCGAACCACTGCCAGCGATCCAGGTCGGCCAGGTAGGCCTTGGTGATCGTCGCGCCCTTGGCCAGCTTGCGCGGGCCGCCGTTGACGGTCTTGCCGACCAGCATCTTCTCGATACGGTCGAACTGGTCGTTTTCAACGATGCGCAACTGGTCGTTCAGGTCCTGGCGATAGCGGCGCAGTTCATCGTCGATGATGGACTGGGCGCGCTTGTCGCGCACGATGCCTTCGCGGGTGAACACCTGCACGTCGATGACGGTGCCGGTCATGCCCGAAGGCACGCGCAGCGAGGTGTCCTTAACGTCGGACGCCTTTTCACCGAAAATGGCGCGCAGCAGCTTTTCTTCCGGCGTCAGTTGGGTCTCGCCCTTGGGCGTGACCTTGCCGACCAGCACGTCGTCGGCGCTGACTTCGGCGCCGATGTAGGTGATGCCGGAATCGTCCAGGCGGTTCAGTTGCGTCTCGGCCAGGTTGCTGATGTCGCGCGTGATTTCTTCCGGACCCAGCTTGGTGTCACGGGCCACGACCGTCAGTTCCTCGATGTGCACCGAGGTGTAGCGGTCATCGGCCACGACCTTTTCGGAGATCAGGATCGAGTCTTCGAAGTTGTAGCCGTTCCAGGGCATGAACGCGATCAGCATGTTCTGGCCCAGGGCGAGTTCGCCCAGGTCCGTCGATGCGCCGTCGGCCAGCACGTCACCCTTGGCGACACGGTCGCCGCGCTTGACGATGGGACGCTGGTTGATGTTCGTGTTCTGGTTGGAACGCGTGTACTTGATCAGGTTGTAGATATCGACACCGACTTCGCCGGCGACGTTTTCTTCGTCGTTCACGCGAATAACCACGCGCTCGGCGTCGACGTGGTCGACCAGGCCGCCACGCAGCGCCTGCACGGTGGTGCCCGAGTCAACGGCCACGGTGCGCTCGATACCCGTGCCCACGACCGGCTTTTCCGGACGCAGGCAAGGCACGGCCTGACGTTGCATGTTGGCGCCCATCAGCGCGCGGTTCGCGTCGTCGTGCTCCAGGAACGGAATCAGCGAAGCGGCGACCGACACGATCTGCGACGGGGCCACGTCCATGTAGTGCACGTTGGCCGGAGCGGTCAGCATGGTTTCGCCGGCTTCACGGCAAGCCACCAGGTCGTCCACGAACTTGCCTTCGTCATCGAGCGCGGCGTTGGCCTGCGCGATCACGTAGTGGCTTTCTTCGATGGCCGACAGGTAGTCGATCTGGTCGCTGACGCGGCCGTCGACGATCTTGCGGTAAGGCGTTTCCAGGAAGCCGTACTCGTTCAGGCGAGCGTACAGCGCCATGGAGTTGATCAGGCCGATGTTCGGGCCTTCCGGCGTTTCGATCGGGCAGACGCGGCCGTAGTGGGTCGGGTGCACGTCACGGACTTCGAAGCCGGCGCGCTCGCGGGTCAGACCGCCCGGGCCCAGTGCGGAAACACGACGCTTGTGCGTGATTTCCGACAGCGGGTTGGTCTGGTCCATGAACTGCGAAAGCTGGCTCGAACCGAAGAACTCCTTGATGGCGGCCGAGATCGGCTTGGAGTTGATCAGGTCGTGCGGCATCAGGTTTTCGGTCTCGGCCTGGCCCAGACGTTCCTTGACGGCGCGTTCGACGCGCACGAGGCCGGCGCGGAACTGGTTCTCGGCCAGTTCGCCGACGCAACGCACGCGGCGGTTGCCCAGGTGATCGATGTCGTCGATCTGGCCACGGCCGTTACGCAGCTCGACCAGCACCTTGATGGTTTCAAGGATGTCTTCGTTGGTCAGCGTCATCGGACCGGTGATGTCTTCACCACGGCCCAGACGGCTGTTGACCTTCATGCGGCCGACGCGCGACAGATCGTACGTTTCTTCGCTGTAGAACAGGCGCTGGAACAGCGCTTCCACCGCTTCTTCGGTGGGCGGTTCGCCAGGACGCATCATGCGGTAGATGGCAACGCGCGCGGCCATCTGGTCGGCGGTTTCATCGGTGCGCAGCGTCTGCGAGATGTACGGGCCGCGATCCAGGTCGTTCGTGTAGAGCGTCTGGATGTCGTGCACGTTGGCGGCGCGCAGGGCGCCCAGCACGCTTTCGGTGATCTCGTCGTTGGCGTTGGCGATGACTTCGCCGGTATCGGCGTCAACGATGTTCTTGGCCAGCACGCGGCCGTACAGGAAGTCTTCCGGCACGGAGATGCGCTGGATGCCGCCGGCAGCCAGGTCGCGCAGATGCTTGGCGTTGATACGCTTGTCTTTTTCGACGATGACCTTGCCGGAGCGGTCCGCGATGTCGAAGCGGGCCATTTCGCCCTTCCAGCGCTCGGGCACGAATTCCATCATGGCGCCTTCGCTCTTCAACTCGAAGTTGTCGAAGTCGAAGAAGTTCGCCAGGATCGACTCCGGCGTCATGCCGATGGCCTTGCACAGGATCGTGACAGGCATCTTGCGGCGACGGTCGACGCGGAAGAACAGGATGTCCTTGGGGTCGAATTCGAAGTCCAGCCACGAGCCGCGGTAGGGAATCACGCGGGCCGAGAACAGCAGCTTGCCCGAGCTGTGCGTCTTGCCGCGGTCGTGTTCGAAGAACACGCCAGGCGAGCGGTGCAGCTGCGAGACGATGACACGCTCGGTGCCGTTGATGACGAACGAACCGGTGCCCGTCATGAGCGGAATTTCGCCCATGTAGACTTCCTGTTCCTTCACTTCCTTGACGGTGGGCTTGCTAACTTCGCGGTCAAGCAGCACCAGGCGGACCTTGGCTCGCAGGGGCGAGGCATAGGTCAGGCCACGTTGCTGACATTCCTTGACATCGAACACCGGTTCGCCGAGCACATAGCTCACGAACTCCAAGCGCGCCATACCGTTGTGACTAACGATCGGGAAAATCGACGAAAACGCCGCCTGCAAACCGTCGGCTACGCGATCGGACGGGGCGGTATCCGCCTGCAGGAAAGTTAGGTAGGATTGAAGCTGAGTCGCCAAAAGGAAGGGAACGTTTTGAACGTCTTCACGCTTGGCGAAGCTTTTGCGGATGCGCTTTTTTTCGGTGTACGAGTAAGGCATGAGCACTCCGACTCGAGGTTGCATGGGCCGTCAACCACGGCCCCAGGTGATACGACTCCAGGAAACCCCTCTGGAAAGGGCATGACCCCAGCAGGGGTTTCCTGGAAACGCAAAAGCCCGGGGACGGCAAATTGCGCTGTCCCCGGGCAAATTGACGCAGGTCTTACTTGACTTCGACCTTGGCGCCAGCTTCTTCCAGCTTCTTCTTGGCGGCTTCGGCGTCAGCCTTGGCAACGCCTTCCTTGACGGGCTTCGGCGCGCCGTCGACCAGGTCCTTGGCTTCCTTCAGGCCCAGACCGGTCAGCTCGCGCACGGCCTTGATGACGGAAACCTTGTTGGCGCCGGCTTCAGCCAGGACAACGGTGAACTCGGTCTGCTCTTCAGCAGCGGCGGCAGCGCCACCGGCGGCCGGAGCGGCCACGGCCACAGCGGCGGCAGCAGCCGACACGCCGAACTTCTCTTCCATTTCCTTGATCAGCTCGGACAGTTCGAGCACGGTCATGCCAGCGATGGCGTCAAGGATTTCAGCTTTGTTAAGTGCCATTTTTAAGAACTCCAAATATTGGGTAATGCCAGGGTTTGGGTGTCGCTCGGTCGTTCAGCGAATTTCCGTGAAGGGCGGGGATTAAGCCGCGGCCTTCTGGTCGCGCACGGCGGCGAGGCCACGGGCGAACTTGGTCGGAACTTCGTTGAGCGTACGCACGAATTGCGCGATGGGGGCTTGCATGGTGCCCAGCAGTTTCGACAGCAACTCTTCGCGCGAGGGCATGGTGGCCAGAGCCTTCACGCCTTCTTGGTTCAGCAGGCTGTTGGGCAGAGCGCCCGCCTTGATGACCAGCTTGTCGTTGCTTTTCGCGAAACCTGCGAGGACCTTGGCCGCCGTAACCGGATCAGCGCTGATGCCATAGATCAGCGGACCGGTCAGTTGCTCGGCCAACGGCTCGAAAGCCGTGCCGGCAACAGCACGACGGGCCAGCGAGTTCTTCAGAACTCGCAGATACACGCCCGATTCACGCGCAGTTTTGCGCAGTACGGTGACAGAGGCGACGTCCAGACCACGGTACTCGGCGATAACAATCGATTGCGCCTTGGCCACTTCGGCCGAGACTTCCTCGATTACCACCGCTTTCTCTTGACGATTGAGACTCACGGTTTGAACACTCCATCAAAAGACGCCTGGGGCCGGAGCCTTGCGCGTCAACCGAATGCGGCGCCTGGTCGAGTTCTTCGGGTAAAGAAATCTTCCTGGGGACGCCGTCTACGCTGGATCCGAACTTTGCGAGCTTCGGGATTAAGCGGGGCAGCGAGGGTACTGCTTCCAGCGGAAGGAGAACCTTCGCGCTGACCTGCTCCAGCGGTCTTTGACAGCAGCATCCGGAGGAATCCGGATGCGGCCCAAAGTACGTTTACAACTGTTGGCTTAGTTGGTAGCCGACAGCGAGGCAATTTCCACGCGCGCACCGCCGCCCATCGTGGACGAAACGGCCAGCTTGCGCAGGTAGATGCCCTTGGCAGCGGCGGGACGAGCCTTTTGCAGGGCGTCGACCAGCGCGGCCAGGTTGGTTTGCAGCTGTTCCACGCCGAACGACGCGCGGCCGATCGTGGCGTGGATGATGCCGGCCTTGTCGGTGCGGTACTGAACCTGACCGGCCTTGGCGTTCTTGACGGCGGTGGCGACGTCGGGGGTCACGGTGCCGACCTTCGGGTTCGGCATCAGGCCACGCGGGCCCAGGATCTGACCCAGGGCGCCGACAACACGCATCGTGTCGGGCGAGGCGATGACCACGTCGAAGTCCATCTGACCGGCCTTGATCTGGTCGGCCAGGTCGTCCAGGCCGACGATGTCGGCGCCAGCGGCCTTGGCGGCCTCAGCCTTGTCGCCTTGGGCGAACACGGCGACGCGGACCGACTTGCCGGTACCGGCGGGCAGCACGACCGAGCCGCGGACCAGTTGGTCCGACTTCTTCGGGTCGATGCCCAGTTGCACGGCCACGTCAATCGATTCGTTGAACTTGGCGACAGCGGTTTCCTTGACCAGGGTCAGGGCTTCGGCGACCGGGTACAGCTTGGTGCGGTCGATCTTTTGCGCAATGGCGGCGGCGCGCTTGCTCAGTTTTGCCATGATTAGATCCCCTCAACCGTGATGCCCATGCTGCGGGCGCTGCCAGCGATCGTGCGGACGGCGGCGTCCAGATCAGCGGCGGTCAGATCGGGGCCCTTGGCCTTGGCGATTTCTTCAGCTTGCGCGCGGGTCAGCGTGCCGACCTTGTCGGTATGCGGCTTGGACGAACCCTTCTGCACGCCGGCGGCCTTCTTGATGAGGACCGTCGCGGGCGGGGTCTTCATGATGAAGGTGAAGCTCTTGTCGGCGAAAGCGGTGATCACCACCGGAATCGGCAGACCAGGCTCCATGCCTTGGGTCTTGGCGTTGAACGCCTTGCAGAATTCCATGATGTTCAGGCCACGCTGACCCAGGGCCGGGCCAATCGGGGGGGAGGGGTTAGCCTTACCAGCCGGCACTTGCAGCTTGATAAAGCCGACGATCTTCTTCGCCATGCTTTGCTCCTTGCGGGTTATATCGCCCTAGCGCGCGGCCAGGGCTCCCCGGGGGTTGAAATCAGGTCTTTTCGACCTGGCTGAAATCCAGTTCGACGGGGGTGGCACGACCGAAGATCGTGACAGACACGCGAACCTTGCTCTTTTCGTAGTTGACTTCTTCGACGTTGCCGTTGAAGTCCGCAAACGGACCTTCCTTGACCCGAACCATCTCGCCCACTTCGAACAGGATCTTGGGGCGGGGTTTCTCGACGCCCTCTTCCATCTGGGAGAGGATCTTTTCGACTTCCTTTTCGGAAATCGGGGTCGGACGATTGCCCGAGCCACCCAAAAAGCCGGTGACGCGGTTGGTGTTCTTGACCAGGTGCCACGTTTCGTCGGTCAGGTCCATTTCAACCAGGACGTAACCGGGGAAAATGCGGCGCTCGGTGATCGACTTCTGGCCACCCTTGACCTCGACGACTTCCTCGGAGGGCACAAGAATGCGGCCAAAAGACGTTTGCAGGCCCGCGCGCTCGATACGCTCGTTCAGGGCCTTGTGTACGCTTTTTTCCATGCCGGAGTACACATGGACGACATACCAACGCTTACTCATTCGCCGTCCTTATTTCCAGCCCAACAACAGGCCGTAGAGAATCCATTCGATGCCCTTGTCGAGCACCCACATGAAAATGCCCATGACCGCCACGAACGCGAAAACGATGCCCGTCATCTGGGTCGTTTCCTTGCGGGTGGGCCACGAGACACGCTTGACTTCGTTGTAGGACTCGCTGGCAAAGCTCAGCGTGCGACGCCCCGGCTCGCTGAACCAGGCGATCACGGCCGCGATCACGAGGCCGCCGACAAAGACGCCGATACGAGCAGGCATCGGTTGTGCGCTGAGCACGGAAAACCCGACGATGCCAGCAATAACGACAAGAACCGCCAGCCCGAGCTTGACCCGGTCGGCGGTACTGGTTACGGTTTCTACGCTGGTATTAGACATATTGCGACGCGAGCCGCCGTGAATGCGTAACTCGCGATGATCTCCCGCGGGTTTATCCTGGCGGTGGCAGGGGCAGTAGGAATCGAACCTACAACCTTCGGTTTTGGAGACCGACGCTCTGCCAATTGAGCTATGCCCCTAAAACACTCACATTCGCACTCACGTGCACTGCACTTTCATCGTTCCGCTTCATCTATCAAGCCACTACCATGTGTAGCGGCTTGCGGAACCATACATCATACTACTTTTACAGCAAAGATGGATAGAGGGGCTTGAGAGCCCACTCTACCCATCCGGGTATTGCTTACTTCAGGATCTTGGCGACGACGCCGGCGCCGACGGTACGACCGCCTTCACGGATGGCGAAACGCAGGCCTTCTTCCATGGCGATCGGGGCCAGCAGCTTGACGGTCATCGTCACGTTGTCGCCCGGCAGGACCATTTCCTTGTCGGCCGGCAGGTCGATCGTGCCGGTCACGTCCGTCGTGCGGAAGTAGAACTGGGGACGATAGCCGTTGAAGAACGGGGTGTGGCGGCCGCCTTCTTCCTTGGACAGGATGTACACCTCGGAGGTGAAGTCCGTGTGCGGGGTGATCGAGCCCGGCTTGGCCAGAACCTGGCCGCGCTGGACGTCTTCACGCTTGGTGCCGCGCAGCAGGATGCCCACGTTGTCGCCGGCTTGACCTTGGTCCAGCAGCTTGCGGAACATTTCCACGCCGGTGCAGGTCGTCTTGACCGTCGGGGTGATACCGACGATTTCGATTTCTTCGCCAACCTTGATCACGCCGCGCTCGATACGGCCGGTCACCACGGTGCCGCGACCCGAGATCGAGAACACGTCTTCGACCGGCATCAGGAACGCGCCGTCAACGGCACGCTCGGGCGTCGGGATGTAGGTGTCCAGGGCTTGGGCCAGCGACAGGATCGCTTGCTCGCCCAGTTCGCCCTTGTCGCCTTCCAGCGCCAGCTTGGCCGAACCCTTCACGATCGGGGTGTCGTCGCCCGGGAAGTCGTACTTGCTCAGCAGTTCGCGAACTTCCATTTCCACCAGCTCGAGCAGCTCGGCGTCGTCAACCATGTCGGCCTTGTTCAGGAAGACGATGATGTACGGCACGCCAACCTGGCGGCTCAGCAGGATGTGTTCGCGCGTTTGCGGCATCGGGCCGTCAGCGGCCGACACGACCAGGATCGCGCCGTCCATCTGGGCGGCGCCCGTGATCATGTTCTTGACGTAGTCAGCGTGGCCCGGGCAGTCAACGTGCGCGTAGTGACGCGTTTCCGTTTCGTACTCGACGTGGGCCGTGTTGATCGTGATGCCGCGAGCCTTTTCTTCAGGTGCCGCGTCGATCTGGTCGTAGCCCTTGGCTTCGCCGCCGAACTTGGTCGACAGAACGGTCGTGATGGCCGCCGTCAACGTCGTTTTGCCGTGGTCAACGTGACCAATCGTACCCACGTTCACGTGCGGCTTGGTACGTTCAAACTTGCCTTTTGCCATGGCTGACTCCTGACCTGGATTGCGCTTTTGACTGAAGCTGCTGACTGAAGATAAGACTTTGGAATTTGTGGTGCCCATGGCGCGGATCGAACGCGCGACCTCTCCCTTACCAAGGGAGTGCTCTACCACTGAGCCACATGGGCATGTGTACTGCTTGGAGCGGGTGAAGGGAATCGAACCCTCGTCGTAAGCTTGGAAGGCTTCTGCTCTACCATTGAGCTACACCCGCGGCTGTCCTTTCACCACCTCACTATCCATCCCAGACTTTCAAAACTAAGGCCTTGGAGAACCAGCCACCTTCGTTGCGAAGGCCGCCCAGTTCCCTAGGCCTACATTTTAAAATCCAGGCAAACATCGCCTGGATTCAGGTTTGGGTCTCTGGTGGAGGAGGTTGGATTCGAACCAACGTAGGCGCAAGGCCAACAGATTTACAGTCTGCCCCCTTTAACCACTCGGGCACCCCTCCAGCGGAGAACTTGAGATTATGAACACTTTCAAATCCGCTGTCAAACGCCTGGGACGAAAAATATTCAAAACTTTCGTTCTGCCTGCCGCGTTTCCGCGCAGAGGGGGCGAAGCTTACAAGATTCCGCGAACGGCTGCACGAAAAAGTTCGGCGTACTGGTCTGACGTATAGACGACGGGGTTGGTGCCGCCGGACGGATCCTCGCTGGCCATGCGCCCTACCCGCTCGGCTTGCGCGTCGTCGATGCCGATGTCGGCCAGGGTGTGCGGGATGCCGACGGTCTCGCGCAACGCCAGGACCCAGTCGAGCACGGCGCCGGGACTGTCGTCCGGCAGCGCCAGATAGCGCGCCAGCGCCTGCAGCCGCGGCGCGACCGCGTGCTGGTTGGCCTTGAGCACGTAGGGCATGAGGATGGCGTTGAGCATGCCGTGGTGGGCGTCGTACAACGCCCCCAGCGGATGCGCCAGCGCGTGCATCGCGCCGAGCCCGCGCTGGAATGCGGTGGCGCCCATGCTGGAGGCCACCAGCATCTGCTGGCGCGCCTGCAGGTCGGCGCCATCGGCCACGGCCTGCGGCAGGTATTCCTTGATCATTCGCATGCCTTCCAGCGCGATGCCGGCGGCCATCGGATGGAAGAACGGCGAACAGTAGGCTTCGAGGTTGTGCGACAGCGCATCCATGCCGGTGGCCGCGGTGATGCGCGGCGGCAGGCCGACGGTAAGCTCGGGATCGAGGATGACGATCGCGGGCAGCATGCGCGCGTGGAAGATGATGCGCTTGACCTGCGCCGCCTCGTCGGTGATGACGGAGGCGCGCCCCACTTCCGAGCCCGTGCCCGCGGTGGTCGGCACCGCGACGACTGGCGCCATGCCGGCCACGTTCACGCGCAGGTAGTTGTCGCCCACGTCTTCGAAATCCCACAGCGGGCGTTTCTGTCCGGCCATCAGCGCGATGGCCTTGGCCGCGTCCAGCGCCGAGCCGCCGCCGAACGCGATCACGCCGTCGTGGCGGCCTTCGCGATAGCGCGCCACGCCATCGTCCACGTTCCTGCCGGTGGGGTTGCCCTTCACTTCGTGGAACAGGCCGCATTCGAGTCCGGCCTGGCGGCAGCCGCGCACCGCGTCGGCGATCATGGGCAGCGCGGCCAGGCCGGGATCGGTGACCAACAAGGGGCGCGCCATGCCGAGTTCGCGGCACCAGTCGGGCAACTCCTTGATGCGGCCGGGGCCGGCCTTGATGGCGGTGGGATAGTTCCAGTTGACGCTGGGGACGGTCATGTCGGCTCCTGGTCGCGCGCTCAGGCGTTGCGGCGCAGATGGAAGGATTTGGCTTGGGTGAGCTGTTCGTAGCCGACGCGCGACAACGAAACGCCGCGGCCGGTGTGCTTGACGCCGGTCCACGCCAGCGCGGGATCGAGGTAGTCGCAGCGGTTCATGAAGACGGTGCCCGTGCGCAACTGGCGGCCGAGATGCAATGCGGCCTCTTCATCCTGCGTGAAGATGGCGGCGGTCAGGCCATAGGGGCTGTCGTTCATCAAGGCGACGGCCTCTTCGTCGCTGTCGACCGGCATCACGCCGACCACGGGGCCGAAGCATTCATCGTTCATGACGCGCATGCGGTGATCCACCTGCGTCAGCAGCGTCGGCGCCACATAAGGCGTGCCGGCGCGCGCGGCGTCGAAACGCGCGGCATCGACCAGATTGCGGGCGCCGCGCGCTTCGGCTTCGGCGATCACCTCGCGCACCTCGTCGGCGGCGCGCGTGCGCACCACCGGACCGAGCGTGGTGTCCGGCTGCAGGGGATCGCCCAGCACGTACTCCTGGGTCAGCGCCGCGGCGCGATCGATGAAATCCTGGTAGCGGTCGCGCGCCACGTAGATGCGCTGGATGCCGCAGCAGGACTGGCCGGAATTGAAGAAGGCGCCGTCCACCAGCGTCTCGACCGCGTGCGCCAGGTTGGCGTCGGCGCGCACATACGCGGGGTCGTTGCCGCCCAGCTCCAGGCCCACGCCGATGAAGCGGCCGGCGGCGGCCTGCTCCACGCTCTGGCCGCCGCGCACCGAACCGGTGAAGGAGACATAGCCGATCTCGGGCGCGCGGATCAGGCGTTGCGCGATGTCGTGGTTCGCGTGCAGGTACTGGAACACGCCATGCGGCACGCCCGCTTCGCTGAAGGCGCGGCCGATGAGTTCGGCGCACAGCGGGGTCTGGTCGGAGTGCTTGAGGATGACAGTGTTGCCGGCCATCAGCGCCGGCACGATGCTGTTCACGGCCGTCAGCAGCGGATAGTTCCACGGCGCGATCGTCAACGCCACGCCGATCGGCTCGCGGCTGATGAAGCGCGTGAAGCCGGCGATCTCGGGCACCTGGATCGGCGCCAGCGCTTCGGCGGCGATGCCGATCATGTGGCGCGCGCGCGCCTCGAAGCCATCGACCTCACCCGGCGTGTAGCGCAGCGGACGGCCCATCTGGATCGTGATGGCCCGCGCGATCTCGGCCTTGCCCGCGACGAAGCGCGTCACCGCATCGGACAGGATGCGGCCGCGCTGCTCGATGCCGAGCGCGTGCCAGGCGCCCTGCGCGGCCTGCGCGTCGGCCAGCGCCTGCGCGACCTGCGCCTCGCTGGCGTAGGGACGGCGCACGACTTCGCGGCCGTCGATGGGACTGATGGTGATGAGTTCCTGCGTCATGGCGACCCTGTGCATGCGTGGTGAAAAGATGAAGCGGCGGCGTTCAGATGATCTCGAAATAACGAGCCAGTTCCCAATCGGTGACGTGACGGCGGAACTGGCGTTCTTCCCATTCGCGCGTGGCGGCGTAATGCTCGACGAAGGCATTGCCGAACAGCTCGCGCGCGGCTTCGGACTGGCGCAGGCGCTGCGCCGCTTCCCACAACGTCGTGGGCAGGCGCAGGTGCTCGGGAAACTGCTGCGTGTAGGCGTTGCCCTGCACCATCGGTTCGGGTTGCAGGCCCTGTTCGATGCCGCGCAGGCCCGACGCCAGCGCGGCCGACAGCGCCAGATACGGATTGGCGTCGGCCGAGCCGATACGCACTTCGACACGCTGCGACTTGTCGCTGCCCGGGATGAGACGCAGCGCGGTGGTGCGGTTCTCCATGCCCCAGGTCGCGTCCAGCGGCGCCCAGTAACCCGGCACCAGGCGCGAATAGCTGTTGATGGTCTGCGCGTATAGCGCCATGAATTCGGGCAGGTAGCGTTGCACGCCGGCCATGAAGGCTTCCTGCGTCACGCTCATGCCGTGCGGGCGCGACTCGTCGTGGAACGCCGAGCGGCCGCTAGTGCGGTCGCGCAGCGACAGGTGGATGTGACCGCTCTGACCGGGATGATCGTGCGACCACTTCGCCATGAAGGTGGCCATCAGGCCGTTCTGCTGCGCCAGCGCCTTGGTGAAGGTCTTGAAGAGGAAGGCCTTGTCGCCGGCGGCGGCGGCCTGGTCGACCGCGATGGCCGCCTCCAGCACGCCGGGACCGGTCTCGGTATGCAGGCCCTCGATCGGCATGTCCATGCGCTCGCACATGTCGAGCAGCTTGCGGTAGAAATCGCCCTGCACCGTGCTGCGCAGCACCGAGTAGCCGAAGTTGCCTGGGGTCCAGTTCTCCATGTCGCGGTAGTGCTTGGCGCGCACCGAGTGCGGCGTTTCGCGGAACATGAAGAACTCGTATTCGAGCGCGGCGTAGACCTCGAAGCCCATGTCGGCGGCGCGGTCCAGCGTGCGGTGCAGCAGGCGGCGCGGGCAGATGTCGGCGGCGGGGCCTTCGAACTCGGCCAGGAACAGCAACATGTCCTCGCCCCCGGGGCCCTGCTCCAGCGGCAACCGGCGGCAGGTGCTGGGCACGATGCGCAGCTTGGCATCGGGATAGGCCGTGTGCCAGCCGGTGTACTTGGTGTTGTCGTAGAGCTGGTCGTCCAGGTCCCAGCCGAACACCACGTCGCAGAACGCCAGCCCGCCGCGCAGCGCGGCCAGGAATTTGTCGCGCCTGACATACTTGCCCAGCATGACGCCATCGACGTCGGACAGGCCGATCTTGATATGCGAGAGCGTGCTGGCCTGGACCAGCCGCTCCGCGTCTTCCACCGTTGCTACCCCTAGTGCATGCATGGCTCGTTCACCTTGTCGTGGCTGAAGCGTTGCGTTGACGTGCGGGGTCGCGGGGCGCGGTGTTTCAGGTCACGGCCGCCCCCAGCATCCGCATCGCCTCGCGATGCAGTTGCGGCGTGGCGGCCGCGATCACGCGGCCCTGCGACGCGAGGCCTAACGGCTGCCCCGACCAATCGGTAATGACGCCGCCCGCGCCTTCGATCACGGGCATCAGCGCCAGATAGTCATACGGCTGCAGGCCGGCCTCGACCACCAGGTCGACATGGCCGCTGGCCAGCAGGCCATAGCTGTAGCAATCGCCGCCATAGCGGCGCATGCGCACCGAGCGCGCCAGCGCCTCGAACGCGTCCAGGTCGGCGCCTTCGAAGATGTCGGGCGAGGTGGCGTAGAGAATCGCCTGGCCCAGTTCGGTGCAGGGGCGCGCGCGGCAGGGTTCGCCATTCAGGCGCGCGGGCGAACCGGCAACGCCCAGCCAGCGTTCGGCCATCATGGGAATGTCGATCAGGCCCAGCACCGGGCGGCCGCGGTGCAGCAGGCCCAGCAGCGTGCCCCACAGGGGATTGCCGGAGATGAAGGCGCGGGTGCCGTCGATGGGATCGAGCGACCACACCCACTCGGCCTCCGCATGGCTGGCGCCGTATTCCTCGCCGAAGATGCCGTGATCCGGATACTGGCGGGCGATGGCTTCGCGCAGCGCCTGCTCGACCTCGCGGTCGGCACGGGTGACGGGACTTTCATCCGCTTTGGTTTCGACCATCAGGGGGTGGCGGAACCACTGGCGCGACAAGGGCCGGACCTGGTCCGCCAGCGTCTGGGCGAACGAGGAAAACGCGGCCAATTGCTGCGCGGTAAGCGGCGGCGAAGTTTGCATGACGAGCTCCGAGGCGTAACGCGGCGCGGAAAGACCCATGCGATTCGGGTTTTTCCAGTCTAGACACGTTGCCACAAATTTGCAAATATACCTAAAAACGCAACTCGGGAAACGCAACGTTTCCTCGCGCAACCCTACCGCCCCGCCCCGCAGGTCGCCGTTCGCAGAAAAGCAGCTCATCGCCGTTGCCGTGTATTCCTTTCCGGAGTCCCATCATGCAATGTAAGAAGAAGCTTGGTCTCGTGGTTGCAGTGATTTCCCTAGGTTTGACCCAGGCCGTCCACGCTGGCGCCATCACCGTCTACACCGCGCTGGAGGAAGACGAGATCGCCGCCTACCTGAAGGCCGCCAATGCCGCGCTGCCGGACGTGAAGGTGAACGTGCTGCGGCTGTCCACCGGCGACCTGGGCGCGCGCCTGATCGCCGAGGCCGGCAATCCGCAGCAGGACGTGATCTGGGGATTTGCCGTCAGCAACATGCTGGATCCGCGCCTGCAGAAGCTGCTGGAGCCCTATGCGGCCAAGGGCATCGACGCCCTGCCAGCGCAATACAAGGCCGCCGACAACAAGTGGTTCGCCGCCACCGGCTACGTGGCCGCGTTCTGTGTCAACACCGACCGGCTCAAGTCCAAGAACCTGCCGATGCCGACCTCATGGGAAGACCTGACCAAGCCGGTCTACAAGGGCGAGATCGTCATCCCCAGCCCGGCCGCATCCGGCACCGGTTATCTGCAGATCGTGGCGCTGCTGCAGGGCCTGGGCGCCGAGAAAGGCTGGGCGCTGCTCAAGGACCTGGACAAGAACGTGGCGCAGTACACGCCGTCGGGTTCCCGCCCCTGCAAGATGGCGCGCGCCGGCGAGTATGCGATCGGCGTGTCGTTCGCGTTCCCGGCGATGCAATCGATCGAGGAAGGCTTTCCGGTGAAGATGGTGATCCCGTCGAAATGGGTGGGCTACGAACTCGAAGCCTCCGGCCTGATGAAGACGTCGAAGAATCCCGCGGACGCCAAGCGCTTCCTCGACTGGACGCTGTCGGCGCAGGCAGGCGGGCTGTACAGCAAGTACAAGGAACTGGTGACGATTCCCGGCGCCGCCCCCAACAAGGCGGCCGAAGCCGCGGGCTTGCCCAAGGACCTGACCGCCGTGCTGTATCCGGTGGACTTCCAGAAATCGGCGGCGGAACGCGACGCCACCATCAAGACCTGGCAGGACACCATCAAACGCTGACGGCGCGCGCGGCCGGCGCCGCCGGCCGCCACGCCACCGCCTGGAGCGGCCATGTACCTGGAATTGCGCGGGATCCGCAAGACCTTCGACGGCGCGGTGGCGCTGGAAGGCATCGACCTGTCGGTGGGCGAACATGAATTCGTCTGCCTGCTGGGACCCAGCGGCTGCGGCAAGACGACCCTGCTGCGCATCGTCGCCGGGTTGCTGCCGTTCGACAGCGGCACCATCACGCTGGGCGGACGCGACCTGTCGGCGCTGCCGGCGCGCAAGCGCGGCTTTGGCATCGTGTTCCAGTCGTATTCACTGTTTCCCAACATGACCGTGGCCGAGAACGTCGGCTACGGCTTGCGCATCCGTGGCGAGAGCCGCGAGCGCATCGACGCGCGAGTGCGTGAATTGCTGGCGCTGATCAAGCTGCCGGATTATGCACAGCGTTATCCCCACCAGTTGTCCGGCGGCCAGCAACAGCGCGTGGCACTGGCACGGGCGCTGGCGGTGGACCCGGCGCTGATCCTGCTGGACGAACCCTTGTCGGCGCTGGATGCGCGCGTGCGCACCGACATGCGCGCCGAGATCCACGAGGTGCAGCGCCGCCTGCGGATTCCGACCATCATGGTGACGCACGACCAGGAGGAAGCGCTGACGCTGGCGGACAAGATCGTGTGCATGAATGACGGCCGCGTCGAGCAGGTGGGCTCGCCTTCCGATCTGTATCTGCGGCCGAGCACACGCTTCGTCGCCAACTTCGTCGGCCTGAGCAACCTGCTGCCGACCGACTGGGTGCGCGAGGCCATGCCGGCGTTGCTGGCGACCCGGCCCGATGGCGCCAGCGAGCGTTTCGAGGCCTGCCTGCGGCCGGAAAGCCTGCGCATCGCCGCCGACGAGCGCGGGCCGGGCCGGGTGCGCGAAATGACCTTCATGGGCAACCTGACGCGCGTGCGGGTGGACTGGCGAGGCCGCGAGTTGCTGGTCGAACAACAGGGTGCGGCGGGCTTGTCGCAGGGCGCGCCCGTGCGGCTGGACATGGCGCCGGAACAATGCGCCTGGGTTCGCGTATGACTGAGTCCGCCACGCCGGCACGCGCGGGAGTCCGAGCATGAATACGGTTCGTATCGGCGCCGCCGCGTCGTCCCGCGCCGGCCGCGCGTCCGTGTCGCTGGACCGGGTGTTGCTCTGGACCTGCGTCGGCATCCCGATGGCCGGGCTGGCATTGTTCTTCCTGTATCCATTGGCCACGGTCGGCTGGCGCAGCCTGGTGGAAAAGGACGGCGCTATCGGCCTGGGCAATTACGCCGAGGTGTTCGCCACCCGCGGCATCCTGACCGCCACCGCCAACAGCCTGACGATGAGCGCGGCCACCACCGCCGTCAGCCTGCTGCTGGGCTTTGCCATCGCTTTCGGGCTGGACCGCAGCCGCATGCGCGGCAAGGCGCTGGTGAAGCTGGCGCTGGTGCTGCCGCTGCTGGCGCCGTCGCTGGTGCAGGGGCTGGGGCTGATCTTCATCCTTGGACGCAACGGCCTGGTGCATCGCTGGACGGGCTGGGAATTCGATATCTACGGGTTCTGGGGCCTGCTGATCTCCAACGTGTTCTACGCCCTGCCCCAGGCCGTGCTGATCCTGCAGGCGGCGCTGCGCAACACGGATGCGCGCTATTACGACGCGGCCGAGGTGATGGGCGCGTCGAGCGCGCGGCAGTTCTTCGACATCACGCTGCCCAACTGCAAATTCGGGCTGCTGAGCGCGGCGTTCGTCGTGTTCGTCATCACCATCACCGACTTCGGCAACGCCGCGGTGATCGGCGGCAACTATCGCGTGCTGGCCACCGAGATCTACAGCCAGGTATCGGGGCAGATGAATTTCGGCATGGGCTCGGTGGTGGGCATTTTGCTGCTGCTGCCGTCGCTGATCTCGGTGCAGATCGAACGGGTGGCGTCGCAGCGCCAGTTCGGCGCCGCCTCGCCCAGCGGATTGCGCGTCACGCCGCAACCGGCGCGCGGCCGCGACCTGGCGTTCACGGCCGGCGTATTGCTGTGCGCCAGCGCCATCGTGGTGACGGTGGGCACGGTGGTGTTCGCGAGCTTCATGCGGCTGTGGCCCTACCGCATGGAGTGGACCCTGAAGCACTACGACATCACCGTCAGCGGCGGTTATGCGCCGTTGTGGACCTCGCTGTACCTGTCGCTGGCGGCCGCGGCCGGCGGGGTGCTGCTGCTGTTCTTCCTGACCTTCGGTGTCTGCCGCATCCCGCGCGCCTGGGCCAAGCTGGTGTACCTGGTGTCGGTGCTGCCGGTGGGCGTGCCGGGGCTGGTGCTGGGGCTGTCCTACATCTTCGCCTTCAACTCGCCCGCCAATCCGCTCTACGCGCTGTATGGCAGCGCCGCGCTGATCGCGCTGTGCAACTTCTACCACTATCACACACAGGGCTTCCTGACGATGATGACCGGCATGCGCGCGGTGCCGCAGGCGCTGGAGGAGGCGGTGAACTGCCTGGGCGGCGGCACCCTGCAGGTGCTGCGCGACGCGGTGCTGCCGCAGATCGCCCCAACGGTGCTGGGCGTGTTCTTTTTCCTGTTCATGCGTTCCATGGTGACGCTGTCGGCGGTGATCTTCCTGGTCACGCCGTCGGTCAGCGTCGCGCCGGTTTCCGTACTGCGGCTGGACGAAGCGGGGTTCGTCTCGCAGGCGGCGGCCTATTCGACGCTTATCATGCTGGTCGTGGGCGGTTCGCTGCTGGCGATGCGCGCGTTGATCGCGCTGCCGGCGCGACGCCGCAAATAGATTAGGAAGCATCCGATATGTGGCAAGAAGAGCGGTATCAGAGAATCCGCGCCCTGCTGTCTTCGCTGCAGCAGGTATCGACCGACCGTATCGTCGGCGAGTTGGGGGTATCGCGGGAGACCGTCCGGCGCGATCTGCTGGAACTGGAGGCGATGGGCGAATTGCGCCGCGTGCATGGCGGCGCGGTGCCGGTGCACAGCGAGCCGCCGATCACCGAGCGCGTGCACACCCGCGTCAAGTACAAGCGCGCCATCGCGCGCGCCGCCGCCGGCCTGGTGACGAGCGGCCAGACGCTGTTCCTGGACGCCGGCAGCACCACCAGCATGCTGGCGGACGAACTGGCCAAGCTGAGCGGCCTGACCCTCATCACCAATTCGTTCGACGTGGCGCTCAAGGTCGGCGCCGCCGGTAGCGGCGCCAATGAACTCATCATGCTGGGCGGATCGGTGGGCGGGCCGGTGTGCGCCACCGCCGGCGACATCACCATCGCCGAGATCCATCGCTACCGCGCCGACGTGGCGTTGCTGTCGCCCGTGGGCGTGGATGCCGAATGCGGCGCCACCAGCTACGACCTGCGCGAAGCCGAGGTGGCGCGCGCCATGGCGGCCAACGCCAAGCAGCGCATCCTGCTGGCCGACTTCAGCAAGATCGGCCTGTGCAGCCGGGTGTCGTACTGCGAGGTGAACCGCATCGATCACCTCGTCACCAACACCAATGCGCAGAAGCAGCCGGCCTTCGCGGCCCTGAAGAGCGCGGTCGGCAAGATGCTGGTGGTGTAGCGCCGCCTCAATCCACCGACACCCCCGCCACCTTCACCATGTCTGCCCAGTACGCGGTGTCCTGTTGCAGCCGCTTGCCGAACGCATCGGGCGCGCTGCCGACGGGCTGGCTGCCGCCCGCCTGGATCTTGGCGATGACGTTAGGCGACTTCATGGCCTGCGCCACCGCCTGCGCCAGGTAGGCGACGCGTTCGGGCGGCGTGCCGGCCGGCGCGAACAGGCCGTACCAATCGTCGGCCGTGATGCCGTCCATGCCGGATTGGCCAAGCGTGGGCGCGCCCTTGAAGATGCCGATGCCGTTCTCATGGCTCAGCGCCAGGATGCGCAGCTTGCCGGCCGCCACCATCGGCTCGGCCGAGGCCGGCGAGGTGATCAGCATGTCGACCGTGCCGCCCATCAGGTCGGTGATCGCGGGCGCGGCGCCACGGTACGGCACGTGCACCAGCTTGACGTTGGCCTTCTGCGACAGCAGCGCCCCCATCAGGTGGCTCATGGTGCCGTTGCCGGGCGTGGCGTAGGTGATGACGCCGGGCTGCTTGCGCGCGGCGTCCAGGTAGTCGCCCAGCGACTTGTAGGCGCTTTCGCTGCGCGCCACCAGCACCAGCGGCGCCGAGGTGATCTGCGAGATCGGCACGAAATCCTTGAGCGGATCGAAGCCCACGTTCTTGTACAGGCGCGGGTTGACCGCCATCACGCTGGTCTGCGACATCACCAGCGTATAGCCGTCGGGCTTGGCGCGCGAGACCTGCGAAGTGCCAACGTTGCCGCCCGCGCCCGAGCGGTTTTCCACCACCACGCTCTGGCCGGTGATGGCGCCCAGTTCCTGCGCGAGGAGACGCGCGACGCCATCGTTGCCGCCCCCCGGCGGGAACGGCGAGACCACGGTGATGGGCTGCTTGGGATAGTCGGCCAATGGCGCCGGCGCCTGGGCGTGGGCATTCATCCCCCAGGCGAGGCAGGCCAGGGCCGCGGCGGTCTTGCAGGCATGCTGCAGATTGAGCTTGATCATCGGTATTTCCCCTTGTGGTTGGCGGCCGGATGCTCGGCCGTCCATTGCATTTCGGTTCGCCATGAACCGTCCGCGCCCCGCCGTCGAAAGCGTCGGGGCGTGCTGATCGGATGAAGCGTTGGGCGCGGCCGCCACGGCGGCCGCGAGGATCATGCAGTCACGGCGGTCACCCGGCCGGGAAGCGGTAGGCGGCGCGTTCGCGCGCGTCGATCTGCTTGACCAGGTTGGTCTCCCAGGCGAGGTACTGGCGCGCGGCGGCCTTGTTGCCGTCGTGGCGGTCGTGCACAAAGAACAGGTAGTCGATGCAATCGGCGTCGGCCGGCTCGGCCGGCGTAGACACCAGCGCCAGGCCGGCAGCCGACCAACCCGCGGGCGTGCCCAGGTTGGCCTTGACGTCGCGCACGCCGAGCGCGCGCAGGTCCGCCGCGGCCCAGGCGGCCACCGCGCGTTCTTCGGCCAGCAGCACCAGCGGACGCGAGGGATCCAGCGCCAGGTCGGTGAAACGCGGCCGCACCGACCAGCGCGCCCCGTCGATGTGCTGCGCGCGATAGCGCATGCTGGGACGTATGTCGAGCAATTGGGCGCCTTGCGCCTGCGCGGCGGCCAGGGCCGCGTCGTCGAGCAGCGTCAACGCGGGCTCCGCCGCCGGGGCGAGAGGCGCTTGCAGGTCGGCGGCCACGCCTTCCCGCAACACGCTCGCGTCCCAGCCCATCTGGCGCAGCCAACTGGCCACCACCGGCGCGCGCACGCCTTCGCCATCGAACACCACGATGCGCGCGCCGCGCACCGCCAGGTACTGGTCGGTGGCCTGGATCAACTGGCCGCCGGGCGTGTGCTGGGCGCCCGGCAGCGAGCCGCGCGCGAATTCCTCGGCGCTGCGCACGTCGCACAGGAAGGTGCTGCGGCTGGCGTCGTTCAGCCAGGCGCGCACCTGCGCGGCGTTCACTTCCGGCACGCCGTGACGGCGGGCCAGGCCAGCCGAGCGCTGCGCCAGGTCGGGCAGGTCCGCGGCGGCCACCGTGTCGTCGTAGCGGCGGCTGGCGCCATGCTCCAACTTGAAATCAGCGAGATACCAGCCCTGCGTGCCGTTCTCCAGTGCATAGACCGGGTTGGGCACGCCCAGATTGATAAGCGTCTGTGCGCCGATGATGCTGCGCGTGCGGCCGGCGCAATTGACCACGATGGTGGTGCTCGGGTCGCGCGCCAGCGTGTGGGCGCGCAGGGCCAGCTCGCCGTTGGGGCAGCAGATGCCGCCGGGAATGCTCATCTTCTGGTATTCGCTGTAGGGCCGGCCGTCCAGCACGATCAGGTCGTCGCCGCGGCGCTGGCGCTCGGCCAGGTCGGCGGCGCTGATGCGCGGGGTGTGGAAAACCTCTTCGGCCAGTTCGCCAAAGGTCTTGCTCGGCACGTTGACCCCGGCGAAGGCGGCATAGCCGTCGCGCTGCCATTGCGCGATGCCGCCGGCGAGGCGATAGACCCGCGTGTAGCCCAGGGCGCGCAACGCTGTCGCCGAACGCGCGGCGACGTCGTCGTCGCCACCTTCGTCATAAACCACCAGGCGCACGTCGCGACGCGGCGCCAGGCGCGCGATGTCGGCCTCGAGCCGGCTGAACGGCACGGGCGCCGCATAGAACAGATGGGACTCGCCGTACTGGCCATGCTCGCGCACGTCCAGCAGCGCAATCTCGCCGCCGTCATGCAGCCAGCCTTTGAGGGTGTGCGAGTCGATATCGGCCAGTGTCAGGTGGGAATGGGAATGCATCGTTAAATCCGCAGGGAATCGGAGGAAGGGGCGTTCTGGGTCTGCAGGCCGGGCCGCAATTGGCCGAATGCCTGGTCGAGGTCGGCGATCAGGTCGTCCGGCTCCTCCAGACCGATATGCAGGCGCAGCATGGCGCCGTGCGGGGCGACGGGCAGGGAACGCGCTTTGGACAGATTGACGGGAATCACCAGGCTTTCGAAGCCGCCCCAGGAAGCGCCGATGCCGAACAGGCGTAGCGCGTCGATGGCGCGTTCCATGTCGGCGTCGGTGATGCCGGCGGCGAACTCAAGCGTCAGCAGGCCGTTGGCGCCCGAGCATTCGCGCCGCCAGACCGCATGCGCGGGATCGTCGGGCAAGGCCGGGCACAGCACGCGCGCCACTTCCGCCCTGCCCTGCAGCCACTGGGCCACGCGCAGGGCGCTGCGGGCGTGCTGCGCCATGCGCAGCGGCAGCGAGCGCATGCCGCGCAGCACCAGGAAGGCGTCGTCGGCGCCGACGGTCTGGCCGAAGTCGATGCTGGCGCGTTCCAACGCGCGCCAGGCGCGGGCATTGGTCACCACCGCCCCCATCATCACGTCGGCATGGCCGCCCAGGTATTTGGTGGCGGCGAGGATCGAGATATCCGCGCCCAGCGCCAGCGGCTGGCACAGCAATCCCGAGGCCCAGGTGTTATCCACAGCCAGCCAGCAATCGTGGCGCCGCGCCAACTCGGCCAGTTGCCGCAGGTCCGGCATCTCGTAGGTCAGCGAGCCGGGCGACTCGGCATAGATCATGCGCGTGTTGGGACGCAGCAACTGCGCCAGGCCGGCGCCGTCCGGCCGATAGAAGGTGAATTCGATGCCCAGCCGCGCCAGGTGCTCGGCGCAGAAGCGGCGCACCGGCTCATAGACCGCGTCGGTCACCAGCACATGGTCGCCGGCGCGCAGATAGGCCAGCAGCACGACGGCGATCGCGGCCTGGCCCGTCGGATAGAGCTGGGCGCGATGACCCTGCTCCAGCTCGACCAGCGCGTCTTCCAGCGCGTGCGTGCTGTCGGTGCCGCGCGCGCCGTATGACGGCAGGCGTTCCTGTTCGCGGCGCGCGCGGGTGTCACGCCAGGCCGCGACGCTGTCGAACACATAGGTGCTGGCGCGCGTGACCGGGGTATTGACCCAGCCGGCATGGGGACGCCCGGCGCGCAGCAGGCGCGTCGCGGGCCGCAGGGGCTTGTTCATGATGTTCAGCGGCGGGTCTGCACGCCGATCGGCATGACCTTGCAGGTGCCTGCCGCCAGGTCGAAAGCGAGTCGTTCGGTCAGCGTCTCCAGGGCGCGGCCATACATGTGCAGGTGGCGGATGACGCTGTCGCCCTGGATCTCCACGGCGTGGATGTCATCGGGCATCAGCGCGATGCCGCTGCCGGGTCCCACCACCACGGTGCCGGTCTTTTCCAGGCGGCCCACGCCCGGCACCGACCCGTCGTCGGTGCGGTCGTAGACGTAGTTGTATTCCACGCCTTCCACGGCGGCGATACAGGCCCAGGTGGTGTGGTTGTGCGGCACGATCTGCTTGCCGGGGCGCATCACGTTCAGGTAGAGCGCGTAGCTCTTGTCGGCGTCTTCGCCGATCAGGTAGCGCGCCTGGCGCTCGCCCTCTTCCGGCGCCGGATAGCGGTCCTGGGCCCACCAGTCGGTGTGGCTGGCCAGGCCGATCAGCTCGTCCAGCACGGCCTTCAGGCTGTCGCGGTTCAGGCCCTTATTTCCTAAAGTATTTTTAATATTTCCGATGGCGCTATCGATGCCCTGTTGCTGGGGGTGCGTGGTGCTCACAGTGACTTTCCCTCGTTTTTCATGAGTTATTACGGTCACTGTATCGCCGCGCCGGGGCGCCAACAATTTAAATTGCCTTAATATTCCATAAGCACTGCTAATACTTTAGACCCACCGCCCCCATGCGCAATCTCGATCTGGACCTGCTACGCACGCTGACCGCGATCGCGCGTTACGAAACATTTTCCGAAGCGGCCAACCGGCTGCACAAGACCCAATCGGCGGTGACGCAGCAGATGCAGCGGCTGGAAGCGGCCATCGGTTTGCCGCTGTTCGAGAAACAGGGGCGCAACAAGGCGCTGTCCACACATGGACGGCGCCTGGTCGAATACGCGCGCCACATGCTGGCCATCAACGATGAAGCGCTGCGCGCGCTGCAGGATGCGCCGCTGGAAGGCGACCTGCGGCTGGGCGCGCCGCTGGACGTGGCCGACACCATTCTGCCGACCCTGCTGACCCATATCGCGCGGTCGGCTCCGCGCGTGAAACTGGAGATCCGCACCGATCGGAGCCCGTTCCTGATGGACGCGTTGCGCGCCGGCGAACTGGACCTGACCATCTCGACCCGCTTCGACCAGGAATTCGAGGGCGTGGCGCTGCGCACCTCGCCCACGGTATGGCTGGCCTCGGCCGACTATGTGCATGACGTCAGCGCGCCGGTGCCGCTGGTGCTGGCCGACGAGCCCAGCATCTTTCGCCGCCTGGCATTGACCGCGCTGGAGCAGGCGCAGGTGCGTTGGCACACCAACTACGTGGCGCCCAACCTGGTCGGCATCAAGGCCGCGTTGCGGGCCGGCCTGGGCGTGACGGCGCGCAGCGTCGAACTGCTGGCGCCGGAGATGCGGGTGCTGGGCGAAAAGGAAGGCCTGCCGCCGTTGCCGGACGTGACGTACTTCCTGTGGATAAGGCGCGACCTGATCAATCCGCTGACGCGGCAAGTCTACGACATGCTGCGCACCAGCCTGGGATTGGCGCATGGCGCCGACGCGCCACCCAATCCCTGACAGCGGCGGTCAACGCAATGGCCCGCCGCGCGCCGCCGCAGGCGTCGCTCAGTAGCGATCGAAGCAGCGCTGCAACGCCGCGGGCTCACGCGTGACGCATAACGCCAGCATCAGCAGCACGCGGGCCTTCTGCGGATTCAAGTCGCCGGCGGCGACGAACCCCAGCGCCGCGTCATCCAGTTCGACGTCGCGCGCGACGAAACCGCTGCCGGTGCGACTGGATCGCGCCACCGCGACGCCGTTGGCGGCGGCGCGGGTCAGGGCTTCGATAGCCAGATCGGTGGCGTTGCCGTCGCCCACGCCCGCCAGCACGATGCCGTCGGCCTGGCGCGCGACGAAATCGATGACGTCGCCCTGCAGGTCGGCGTGCGCATAAACGATGTCCACGCGCGGCCAGCCTGCCTTTTCCAACAATGCAAGTGAAAACTCGCTTTGCGTGCTGTGCGTGGTGGTGTTGCGCGAATAGAAGCACGGCGTGCCGCCGTGCATGACGCCGGCGCGGCCGCGGTTGGGCGAGGCGAAGGCGTTGATGCCGGCGCTGGCGATTTTTTGCAGTTCGCGGGCGTAGTGCACGTCCTCGTTCATGACGACCAGCGGACCGCGACCGCGGGCATCGGGATGGCGCGCCAACGCGACGGCGTTGTACAGGTTCGCCGGGCCTTCGGCGCCCAGGGCGGTCGCCGGACGCATCGCGCCCACCAGCACCACCGGCTTGTCGTGCCGGATCACCAGGCTGAGGAAGTACGCAGTCTCTTCAAGCGTATCGGTGCCGTGCGTAATGACGATGCCGGCCACCGACGGATCGGCGCACAGCGCATCGACACGGAGCGCCAGCGCGCGCCAGACGTCGTGCGTCATGTTCTGGCTGCCGACATTGGCGACCTGTTCGGCGCGGATATCGGCCAGCGTGGACAGTTGCGGCACGGCGGCCAGCAGGTCGCCCACCGAGAAGGATCCCGCCTTGTAGCCGGCGGAGGTGGCATCGGCCTGCGCGCCGGCGATGGTGCCGCCGGTGGCCAGGACTGCGACGACGGGCAATGCCTGCTCAGGCATCGACGACTCCCGACAGGCCTTGCCGTTCCAGCAGCGAATTCAGGTGTTCCCAGCCATGGAAGTCGATGACGATCTGGCCTTTTTCCTTGGCGCCGACCTTGAGCGCCACGCGCGTGCCCAGATGGTCGGACAGCGCTTCTTCCAGGCGCGTCAGGTCGCGCGACGCGCCGTTGGCCTTTTTCTTGGGCGAGGCGGCGCTCTCGGCTTCCTTGGCGGTCTTTGCGACCAGCTTTTCGGCTTCGCGCACCGACAGGCGACGCGCGATGATCTGGTTGGCCAGTTGGATCTGCGTGGCCGCGTCGACCGCCAGCAGCGCGCGCGCATGGCCCATGTCGACATCGCCGGCCAGCAGCATGGTCTGCACCGCGGAAGCCAGGTTCAACAGGCGCAGCAGGTTGCTGGTGGCCGAACGCGAGCGGCCGATGGCCTGGGCGGCCTGCTCGTGGGTCAGGCCGAATTCGTCCAGCAGGCGGCGCACGCCATGCGCCTCTTCGAGCGGATTGAGGTCTTCGCGCTGGATGTTCTCAATCAGCGCCATGACGGCCGCGTTCTCGTCGGCGACATCGCGCACCAGCACCGGCACTTCCTTGAGGCCGGCCAGTTGCGCGGCGCGGAACCGGCGTTCGCCCGCGATGATCTCGTAGTGGCCGGGCGCATCGCTCAGCGCGCGCACAAGAATGGGTTGCATGATGCCTTGTGTGCGAATCGACTCGGCCAGCT
This sequence comes from Achromobacter sp. CF-sbj1-Ac2-l, assembly GCF_052698165.1. Taxonomy (NCBI): domain Bacteria; kingdom Pseudomonadati; phylum Pseudomonadota; class Betaproteobacteria; order Burkholderiales; family Alcaligenaceae; genus Achromobacter; species Achromobacter sp. CF-sbj1-Ac2-l. The sequence goes on from NZ_CP199855.1 coordinate 6,272,611, forward strand.
CGCCCAACGCGCCCTCGTCCATGCGGGTTCGCGGCTGGTACTTGCCGGCCCGCATCTTCGAAACAGGCAAGGTGGACGGCAGACCCTCGGGCTTGGCCGGGGCCTTGCCGATATTGTCGATGGCAGGCGCGTCGGCGCCCAGCAAAGCGTCAAGTCCGCGACCCAATCCCTTGGGTTTCTTGGTGGCCATAGTTAAATCCTCTTTCCTTCTGTTCTTGGTATCCCGAGCCGGGCTCAGGCGGCCGCCTGCTCGGCGGGCAGGCGGTACCAATACGCGTAACAGTCTTTGAAACCGTAGCGGCCATACAAAGCGCGCGCGGCGGTGTTTTGCGGCTCCACCTGCAGATAGGCCGTGGTGGCGCCGTCTTCGACGCATGCGGCCAGCAGATGCTCAACCAACATCGCGGCATGTCCCTTGCGCCGCTGCGCGGGGTCCGTCACGATATCGAACAGTCCCGCGAGGTCGCCATCCCGCACGGCCATGCCCCCCGCCACGCATGCGCCGGCGGCGTCGAACGCCAGCACCGGCAAGATATCCACAGCCAGTCCTTCCAGGCGCGCCTGATGCTCGGCGATGTGCTCTGGCCGGGAATCGCGCATGCGTCCGACCGCCGCCGCGAAACGGGTGGCGTCCACTGTCCTGAAAAGCAGATCGCCCCGGGCGGCCAGCCTGGGGGCGAGCGGCATGCTCATGACTCGGGTCTCTTCGGTAAGGAGGAAGCCCCGCGACGCCAGTTCGGCATCCAGGGCGAAATCGGGGCCGATGGAGGTCAGGCGCACCACCATGGGCAGGCCATGACGCGCGTACAACGTTGAACAATACGCCAGCCGCTCATCGAGCGGACGTGTGGATAACCCCAGCACATTGATGCTGCGTACCCGTTTGGCGGACGACGGCGCAAAGCGCACCAGCCAGCCATCGTAGAGCACCTGCGCGCGCACTGCCGTGGCGTTGAGCGCGGCCTCTTCCAGCCGCACGCGCAGCCCGTCCCGCACGTCGGCAGGCGGCGTGTGGGTGGCGTCCGGGGACAGGCGGATGACGGCGGACATGATGCGGACAGCTTATTTGTTGAGTTCGCGGACGCGCTCGATCATCTCGGCGCCAAAAGAGATGTACGCCTGCGCGCCACGCGAGGCACGGTCGTACACCACCCCGGGCATACCGTAGCTGGGCGCTTCGGCCAGGCGCACGTTGCGCGGCACCACGGTCTTGAAGACCTTGTCGCCGAAGTGCGATTCGAGCTGCGCCGACACCTGTTGTTGCAGCGTCATGCGCGGATCGAACATCACGCGCAGCAGGCCGATGACCCGCAGGTCGTCGTTGATGTTGCGATGCACGCGCTTGATGGTGTTGACCAGATCCGACAGGCCTTCGAGCGCGAAGTACTCGCATTGCATCGGGATGATGACGCCATGCGCCGCGGCCAGGCCGTTCAGCGTCAGCAGCGACAGCGTCGGCGGGCAGTCGATCAGGACGAAGTCGTACTGGCTGGCGACGGTGTCGATGGCGGCCTTGAGCTGGCGCTCGCGTTCATCCATCTGCACCAGGTCGATCTCGGCGCCGGACAGCTCGCGGTTGGCGGGCAGCACGTCGTAGCCGCCCGATTCCGAGCGCACGCGCGCCTGCTCGATGGTGGCTTCGCCGATCAACACCTGGTACAGATTCGACTCGAGCGAATTCTTGTCGATGCCGCTGCCCATGGTGGCGTTGCCCTGCGGGTCCAGGTCCACCAGCAGCACACGTTGCTTGTGCGTGGCCAGCCCGGCCGCCAGGTTGATGGCGGTGGTCGTCTTGCCGACACCGCCCTTCTGGTTGGCGATGCAGAAAACGCGGGCGGTCGAGCTGGGGGGTAAGTTCTTCATAGGGTTCCTTGACTGCGGCGCATCCAGATCAGGCAGCGTTCTGCTTGCAGCTCCGGCACCCGGAGCGGCTGAATATGGTCGACTTGCCATTCCCCACGCGCGTGCAGCGCCTGGATCTCATCATCCGGGACCTTGCCCTTCATGGCGACGAGGGTACCACCGTTGCCCACATGTCTGCCCGCGAGCATCGCAAAATCCTCCAAGGATGCGAAGGCGCGCGACGTCACAATGTTGCAGCCGGCGGGTTCCAGCGTTTCGATGCGCGCGTGGCGCGCCTGCAGGTTCGGCAGCGCCAGCGCGCCGCTCATCTGCCGGACGAATGCGGTTTTCTTTTCAACGGCGTCGATGCAGGTCACCGACCATTCGGGCCGCATTACCGCCAGGACGACACCCGGCAGCCCGCCGCCCGAGCCGACATCGTAGACCTTGGCCGGCGTGCCGGGCGCGCCCAGGATGTCGCTGAACGGTCCCACGGCAGCGAGGCTGTCGAACAGGTGCTGCACCAGCATCTGCTGCGGATCGCGAATGGCGGTCAGGTTGTAGGTCCGGTTCCAGCGCTGCATCTGCGCCAGGTAGTCGAGCAGCTTGGCGGACGCCGCGGCGTCCGCCTGCAGTCCGAGCTGCTCGAAGGCATGCGCGAGGCGGCCGGCCATGTCCGCGCCGGCCGGGTGGGGATGGGCGCTCATGCGGCTTGCTTGCGCGAGCCGTAGTGCAGGCGCTTCAGGTGAATCAGCAGCAGCGAGATCGCCGCCGGCGTCACGCCCGAAATACGGCCGGCCTGGCCGATGGTCTCGGGGCGATGCGTCTTGAGTTTCTGGCGCACTTCGAACGACAGGCTGGTCACGGCGTCGTAGTCGACGTCGGCCGGAATGGGCTGTTGTTCGTGCGCGATCTGCTTCTGTACTTCGTCCTGCTGGCGGGCGATGTAGCCGGCGTACTTCACCTGGATCTCGACCTGCTCGGCCAGGACTTCGTCCTCAACCACCCCCGGGCCGGCCAGCAGCGTGCCGTCGACATTCCGGGCGGTCATCAGCGCTTCATAGGAAACGTTGGGCCTTTTCAGCAGGTCTGCTAGTGAGTACTCACGTTCAATTGCCTTGCCCAGCAGCGGTTCCGCCACTTCCTGCGGCAGCACGCGGGGATTGACCCACGACGACTTCAGGCGTTCGACTTCGGCGGCGACGGCGTCGCGCTTGCGGTTGAATGCGTCCCAGCGGACATCGTCGACGATGCCGAGCTGGCGCCCGATTTCGGTCAGGCGCAGGTCGGCGTTGTCTTCGCGCAGGCTCAAGCGATATTCCGCACGCGAGGTGAACATGCGATAGGGCTCGGTCACGCCGCGCGTGACCAGATCGTCTACCAGCACGCCGAGATAGGCCTCGTCGCGGCGCGGCGTCCACTGCTCGCGATCCAGTGCGGACAGGGCGGCGTTGACGCCAGCCAGCAGGCCTTGGGCGGCGGCTTCTTCGTAGCCGGTGGTGCCATTGATCTGGCCCGCGAAATACAGGCCAGCAATTGCCTTGGTTTCCAGCGTGCTCTTCAATCCACGTGGATCGAAGTAGTCGTATTCGATGGCGTAGCCGGGGCGCAGGATGTGCGCGTTCTCCAGGCCGGGCAAGGAATGGATCAGGTCCAACTGCACATCGAACGGCAGGCTGGTGGAGACGCCGTTCGGATAGACCTCGTGCGTGTCCAGCCCTTCGGGTTCCAGGAAAACCTGGTGCGATTCCTTGTCGGCGAAGCGGTGGATCTTGTCTTCGATCGACGGGCAGTAGCGCGGGCCGACGCCTTCGATGACGCCGCTATACATCGGCGAGCGGTCCAGGCCGCCGCGGATGATGTCGTGGGTCCGGGCATTGGTATGAGTGATCCAGCACGGCAGTTGCCGCGGGTGCATGGCCACGTTACCCATGTAAGAAAACACAGGGATCGGATCCAGGTCGCCCGGCTGCTCTTCCAGGATGCTGTAGTTGATGCTGCGACCGTCGATGCGCGGCGGCGTGCCGGTCTTCAAGCGGCCTTGCGGCAGTTGCAGTTCCTTGAGGCGTTGTCCCAGGGAAATTGCCGGGGGGTCACCAGCGCGGCCGCCCGAATAGTTCTGCAGTCCCACGTGGATCAGGCCATTCAGGAACGTGCCGGCGGTCAGGACCACCGTCTTCGCCCGGAACTTCAGGCCGACCTGGGTAACGGCGCCGACCACGCGGTCGCCCTCCACCATCAGGTCTTCCACGGCTTGCTGGAACAACCAGAGATTGGGCTGGTTTTCCAGGCGGCCCCGGATGGCCTTGCGGTACAGCACCCGGTCCGCCTGCGCGCGGGTAGCGCGCACGGCCGGCCCCTTGGAGCCATTCAGGATACGGAATTGAATCCCCGCCTCGTCCGTCGCCAGCGCCATGGCGCCGCCGAGGGCGTCGACTTCTTTGACGAGATGACCCTTGCCAATCCCGCCGATGGAGGGATTGCAGGACATTTGGCCTAGGGTCTCGATGTTGTGAGTCAGCAGCAGCGTCTGGGCACCGGTGCGTGCCGCAGCCAGCGCCGCTTCGGTACCGGCGTGGCCGCCACCGACGACGATGACATCGAATTCGCGGGGATAATCCATGATGGGGAGATAAGAGAGCGTTCGGTGCTCATTATAGAGGCAGGGGGTGCATGTTTCACGTGAAACATGGTTCGCTGCAGCAATGGAGGCAGTAACACTGCTACTCGTGTGCAGATTGACAACGAGAAACCGTCGATCGGCGTTTGAATATGTCGGCATCTGCCGCTGTTAGAGCGGTGAGGCTCCATGGGAACATCTTGTGCCCGCCGTGAAACGAGGCGATGTTTCACGTGAAACATGGGGTGCTGCGGAGGACAACGGAGTGTCCAATACTGTTCATCGCTGGCATCGCGGCATGAGGCAGAGATCGGCCTTCCCCGCCAGCGACTCCCCTCCTCTACGCCTCGCGTTATGGCCGGCCGATGTTTCACGTGGAACATGTAGTGGATCCAGCGATAGAAGGAGTTTTCCGGATCGACCTCCACATCGATTCCGACCTGGCCACCGTCAATATATCGATAACCCAGACGTATCGGCCAACCCGTTTCACCGATACTGGACACCGATGTTTCACGTGGAACATCGCCGTACATGGGGCCATTCACCACGGATCCACCCAAGCCGTACTGCCAGCCGATAAATATTCCTCATCAATTGCAGATGCCTGCGTTTGATGTTTCACGTGAAACATGCCGCACCTTGCGGTTGGAGTTGGGGCGGCAATCCGCTAGTCGATCACCACTGAATAGTTGTTCCACGTGGAACATAGAGAAAAGCACATCGACCCCTGAGCGCCTGTCGCATTGACAATGCGACGAGCCCGGGCGCTTCATGGCTCCAGCGTCCCTACAAGCCAAACAAATAATGCAGGAACAACGGTTCCTCGCTTAGTGATCGGGCAGTCGGGCATCTAAAGAAAAAAAGCGTTTTATCTTCCCCTATCCCACCCCTACCCCTAAAAAATCATCTTTTCTAGTGTTTCACGTGGAACAGCAAGTCCAGTCCGTCCAACGTGGGCGCCCCGAATCTCACAATCTTCACCATCGCATTCGCGGTCATTCATCTTGAATGTCTCTCGTCATTCATCTGAAACACCAAGGCCCTATGACAAATCCGCCACACCGGGAGCGGACGCCCGGCACCGTTCGCTTCTTCAACAGCCGAACGACAATGCCACAAGCCGACGCGCCGAAGCACATCGTCCGGAAATGGCGTGAGTGGATTCTTGGGCTAAACCGGAAAACCGACGCAACGCCGCCGGCGCGTTGTGCACAAACCCATCCACAGCCAGGAATGCTCCCGGGACCTTGGTTTCACGTGGAACAACTTTGGGGATAACTCGAAGATGCGCCACAGCAAGAAGTCGACAACGCGGACCTGAAGCGATCGAAGGAGAATTACCCAGATTGCGGAAAGCGCACAAATTCGCAACGCGCCACCCGGCGGAAAACCTGGCTACAAGCGCAAAATTGCCATGCCTGCAACGTCTGCGATCCGGCCTGCAGGTATACCCGGGACGATACGGCGAGACGGGAAAACAGCAGTGGAAAAGATTGTGGATAAGCCGCCGCTATCGGCGCGATAAGCGTTGCCAAAATAGGCCCCCGCTGCGGAAAACAAGTTGGTCCCGCTCCGGCCGCGCAGTTGAGATATCGCCTTCGACTTCACGGGGAACTTCACACCCGGTCAAAAGTCCAACCGCGCCTTAAGCTGGCGCCAGCATCTTATTCACATATTTATCCCACGCCGCTGGACCGCATCGGCGGGCGGTGCGCAACTCATGCAGGACGCTCGATCGCACAATCATCTTGCCCGTCCGCGGAGTTTCGCGCCATCATCCTTTCGGCTGACACGTGTTCCCGCAATGGCCAATCTGGGCGCTAACTGTGGAAAACTCATTGGCGAAAATTTCCGCCTGAATTTTCCTTCACATGAAATCCACAAGTACGGGGTCGCGATGCAAAACCGGACGGCAGCAGGCCACCGGCCAATCGTGGAAGACGATTTTTGATCCACTATCCCCATTTCTATCCACAGGCTGAACCCCCACCTTTTGGCTATTCGAGGTGTCATTCTGTGCATAACCCGGATGGGGATATCTTTGTGCACAACCGCGGCGCGGATGGACAAAAAAAGGGTCGTGGCGGGCATCACTGATGGCCTGGCAACGACGAATGCCATGCCGCGAGACAGGCAAAAAAAGCCGTAAATGCCCGCTTTTCCTAGGGAAATGCACTATTTCCCTCGACGCCCGCCCGGTCCGGCGCAGCGGCGCAGCCAATGGGAAAATCGCCCTTCCGCCTCGACAGATCTTTCCAGGAATTGTGCAAAACTACGGCGCGAAAAGGCGGTGTGCTTCATTACTGCGCAGCGCAATGCACATGCCCGGGAATAATTATCCACAAACTTATCCAACGCTCGAGGATATGTTAGTAACCACTAACATCACGGTATGAGCAGGCTGCGGACACGGCTGCCGCAAATGAAACAACGCCCCAGACCGCGAGGTTCTGGGGCGTTGCAGCCAGGCCAGGCCTGGCGGACGGGAAATTGGGATTTCCCGATTTAGAGCGGGCGAATTTCGGCCGCTTGAGGTCCTTTCGGACCATCCTTGACTTCGAATTCGACTTCCTGCCCTTCGTTCAGGCTGCGATAGCCGCGGCCCTGGATGGCGGAAAAGTGTGCGAAAACATCGGTGCCACCGGCATCCGGCGTAATGAAACCGTAACCCTTGTCAGCGTTGAACCACTTGACTTTGCCCTTCTGAGCCATTTTCCTAGCGTCCTGTAATTAACGAAATGCAATGAATCAAGGACGCCGTGAGAACTGAACGACCGGTAGGGATACCTGCGTTGCTGCTGCGTTCTCGCTTGCCGCAAAAGCGGCAGAACAAGTCCGCGCGCTGCTTGAATCAACTGCGGAACCAGCATACCCACCCCGCATTACAGACTCATATAGTTGTTTTCCCCAATGTCGTATTTTTCTGACTGGAACGCCAATACCGCTACGCGGAATTTGCCTGCCGCCGCGCCAGGAACGCGTACATCGGACCGGTCACGATCACCACGAACACCATCCGCGAGACATGGAATGCGGTCACCACCGGCACGCCCAACTGCAGCACCTTGGCGGTAATCGCCATCTCGGCGATGCCCCCCGGCGTGGTGCCCAGGATCAACGTCGGCACCGGCGCCGCGGACCACAATGACAATAACGCCCCCAGGCCGAACGCCAGTGCCAACGCGATGACCGTGAACACCGCCACCGCTGCGATAAATCGCGGCGCCGCGCGGAAGAAATCCGGGCGATAACGATCCCCCAGCGACCAGCCGATGAAGAGCTGTCCGATCTTGGGCACGAAATCCGGCAACGCGGACAACTCGATGCTACTTGCCGTCAGGATCATCGCCACCAGCATCGGCCCCAGCACCCATGGATTCGGCAGGCGCAGCTTCATGAAACACAGCCCGCCAACGCAGGTCAGCGCCACCAGCGCGGCCAGGCCGGCGCCATGCACGGTCCTGGGCCCGGGCACGGTGGGGTCGATACCGGCCACCCCCCACCACTGGAAAATGAACGGCACTGTGACCACGACCAGCAGCACGCGCACGCTATGCGCGGTCGCCACGCGGTCGATGCGGGCGCCGTGTCGCTCCGCCAGGCTCGCCATTTCGCTGGCCCCGCCCATGGCCGACGAAAACCACGCCGTCTTGAAATCAGCATCGGTGTAGCGCCGCAAAATGGCGGTGCCGATGAACGCCAGCCCCAACGCGAACAGCATGCCGACGATGATGGGGCCGGCATTGCTGCCTATGTGTCCGATCACCTGCGGCGTGAAATACAGGCCTAGCGACGTGCCGATGACCCATTGGCCGGCGTTGCGCGCCGGCCGCGGGCATACGGTGCCGCCGCCCGCGATGCGCACCGCCGCTGTCAACAGCAAGGCCCCCAGCATCCATGGCAACGGCAAATGCATCCACAGCGCCAGCAAGGCGCCGGTCAACGCGATCGCCAGGCCGCCGAGGACCCTCCACAACATGTTTTGAACCACGATACCGCCCGCGCCTATAAGCTCATGAGAAACCCGAATTATGAGTTAGTGGGATACTTACGAAAACTCTCTTGCACACCCAGCGTTCCACTTCGCGTCCACCATGATCCGATCCAAACTTCCCGACGTCGGCACCACCATCTTTACCGTCATGAGCCGCCTGGCCATTGAGCACAAGGCCATCAACCTGGGCCAGGGCTTTCCGGATTTCGATCCCGATCCCGCGCTGTGCGCGCTGGTCAGCAAGGCCATGGCCGACGGCCATAACCAATACCCCTACATGCCCGGCGTGGCGCCGCTGCGCGAAGCCATCGCCGCCAAGACCCAGGCCCTGTATGGCCGCGCCTACGACCCGGAAACCGAGATCACCGTCACCAGCGGCGCCACCGAGGCGCTGATGGCCACCGTGCTGGCCGCGGTCAACAGCGGCGACGAAGTCGTCGTCATCGAGCCCTGCTACGACTCCTACCTGCCGGCCATCCGCCTGGCCGGCGGCACCGCGGTGCCGGTGCCGCTGCGCGCCCCCACCGCCGAGGATCCTTACTACCGCATCGACTGGCAGCGCGTACGCGACGCCATCACGTCCAAGACCCGCCTGCTGATGCTGAACTTCCCGCACAACCCCACCGGGGCCGTGCTGGACGACAGCGATCTCGATGCGCTCGAGGCCATCGTGCGCGACACCGGCGTGCTGTTGGTGTCGGACGAGGTCTATGAACACATCGTGTTCGATGGCAAGCCTCATTCCAGCATCGCGCGCCGCCCACTGCTGGCCGAACATGCGTTCGTGATCTCGTCGTTCGGCAAGACCTATCACACCACCGGCTGGAAGATCGGCTACTGCTGCGCGCCGCGCCAGCTCAGCGCCGAGCTGCGCAAAGTGCACCAGTTCATGGTGTTCACGGTGCCATCGCCGATGCAGTTCGCGCTGGCCGAATTCATGCGCGATCCCAAGCCCTACCTGGACCTGCCCGCGTTCTACCAGGCCAAGCGCGACCGCCTGTCGCAAGGCTTGGCCAAGACACGTTTCAAGCCGCTGCCCAGCCCCGGCACGTTCTTCCTGCTGGCCGACTACAGCGAGATCTCCAGGCAGAACGAGGCGGACTTCGCGCGCGACCTGACGGTGCGCCACGGCGTCACGGTGATTCCCGTTTCGGCGTTCTACCAGAAGCCCGACGCGGCTGAGTCGAACCATCGCATCGTGCGCTTCTGCTTCGCCAAGAAAGACGCCACGCTCGATGCCGCGCTGGAGCGCCTGGCGCGGGTCTGAAGACGCGCCGCGCGCATCAAGACGAAGCGCCCCCTTGGGGCGCTTTCCTTTTGTCTCGACCACAAATGTAGAGATGAAAAAAAGGAGCGCCGCGGCGCTCCTGAACTACCTCCGGCGTGACCCGCTCCGACGCCGCGCGGCCCCGTGCCGGCGGGGCCGCGGCGCGGAACCCGTCACACCGGTTCGGCGGCAACCTTCCTGGCCCGGCGCACGCGGCGCAGGATCTGCGGCACCACCACCACGGCGATGGCGGCGGTCCATAACGTGATGGCGACAGGGCTGGCGAACAGCACCGACACGTTGCCATCGGTCATCGACAAGGCCCGGCGCAGGTTCTGCTCCATCATGTTGCCCAGCACCACGCCGAGCACCAGCGGCGCCATCGGCACGCCGAACTTGCGCAGGAAATAGCCGAGCGCACCAATGCCCGTCACCAGCAGCAGATCGAACGTGCCGGCGTTGATGGCATACACGCCGATATAGCTGATGCACAGGATGCCCGGCACCATCAGCCAGCCCGGCACCGACAGCACTTTCGAGAACAGCCGCACCATCGGCACGTTCATGACGAACAGCAGCACGTTGGCCACGAACAGCGAAGCGATCAGCCCCCACACCAGTTCCGGCTTGGTGTCGAACAGCACCGGACCGGGCGTGATGTTGTAGAGCGTCAGCGCCCCCATCATCACCGCGGTGGTGCCCGAGCCCGGCACGCCCAGCGTCAGCATCGGCACGAACGAGCCGATCGCCGACGAGGTGGCGGCGGCTTCCGGCGCAACCAGGCCGCGCATGTCGCCCTTGCCGAACTTGGCGTTCGGATCCTTGGCTTCGATGATGCGCTTTTCCTGCGAGTAGGCGACGGCCGCGGCCACGCTGGCTCCAGCGCCCGGCAGCACGCCGACGCCGAAGCCCACCAGCGCGCTGCGCACCACGCTCCACCAGGTGAACGCCAGCTCCTGCAGGTTGAACAGCTTGCGGCCGCTGGGCTTGACCTCGACGCTGTGGCCCGCCATCACCTTCTCGAGCATTTCCAGCATCTCGCTGACCGCGAACAGCGCAATCACGACCACCACGAAATCGATGCCATCGGCCAGGTGCACGGAGTCGAAGGTATAGCGGTATACGCCCGAGTTCGCATCCACACCGATGACCGAGATCGACAGGCCGATCATGGCCGCCAGCACGCCCTTGATGGGTTGCTTGCCGAGCAGGCTGGTGAGGCAGCAGAAGGCGAAGATCATCAGCACGAAATACTCGGCCGGACCGAACGCCAATGCCCATTTGGCCAGCAGCGGCGCCAGCAGGATGATGCCCACTACCGACACGATCGCGCCGAAGAAGGCGGACCACGCCGACAGCGACAACGCGACGTTGGCCAGGCCCTGGCGCGCCAATGGATAACCGTCCAGCGTCGTCATGATGGCGCTGGCCTCGCCCGGCACGTTGAGCAGGATCGAGGTAATGCGGCCGCCATATTCCGCGCCCACGTAAACCGCCGCCAGCAGGATCAGCGCGGTCTCGGGCGGCAGGTTCATGGCGAACGCGATCGGAATCAGCATCGCCACGCCGTTGATGGGCCCCAGGCCCGGCAGCACGCCCACCATGGTGCCGAAGAACGAGCCGATCGCGGCCACCAGGATGTTGGTCCATGAGAACGCAACGCCAAAGCCGATCGACAGATGATCGAGGATTCCGCTCATATCAGGTTCTCCAGCAAGCCACCGGGCAGGACGACATCCAGCACCTTGTCGAACAGCACGAAAAAGAAAACGCTCATGACCACGCCGCCAAGCGCGCACTTGGCCCAGCCGCCGCCGAACAGGCGGCCGACGAAGACCGTCATCAACGCCGTCGCGATGACGAAACCGAGCCACTGGAACAGAAAGGCGTAGGCGGCGGCGAACACCACCATCAGCGCAATACGGCCATTGGCGCCGGCGGGATTGGGTTCGACCGGGTTGCCGCCCTTGTAGGCCAGCCGCAATCCGCACAGGCCGATGATCAACGCCAGCAGCAGCGGGAAGGCGCGTGGTCCCACGGGTTCGTAGGCGAATGGGGCTTCGATGCCCCACCCCGCCCAGGTCATGAAGGCCGCCAGCAGCAACGCCGCGATGCCCAGGATTCGATCGTTCATGATCAGCTTTCCGTTGGTTGAAGGACCGCGCGGCGCGAGCCCGCCCTGGCCGCCGGCTCCAGGCCGGCGGCGCTGCGGGCGCGCTGGATGCGCGCGGCGGGATGGGAGAACGCCCTGCGGCTTACTTCTTGACCAGGCCGAAGGAGCCGGCCAGTTCGGCGTACTGCTTGACCTGCTGTTTCACGTAGGCGTCCAGGTCGGCGCCGGTCTTGTTGAAGGGGAACAGGCCCTGCTGTTCGCGCAGCTTGGCGAACTCGGGCGCTTCGGTGACGCGGTTGAAGGCGTTGACCCAGAACTGGTAGTCGGCATCCGACACCTTCGGGCCGACGTAGAAACCGCGGATGATGGGCCAGACGATGTCGTAGCCCTGCTCCTTCGCGGTCGGCACCGTGCCGAGCTTGCCCGGCAGGCGCTGATCGTTGAACACAGCCAGCACGCGGATCGGTGCGCCGCCCTCGAGCATGGTGAAGGCTTCCGCGGCATCGCCCATGTAAGCCTGGATATGGCCGCCACGCAGCGCCGTCACGGCCTCGCCGCCGCCTTCAAAGGCCACGAAGCGCATCTTTTTGAAATCGACCCCGGCCGCCTTGGCGGTCAGCGCGGCCTTCATCCAGTCCTGGCTGCCCACGGTGCCGCCGGCGCCCAGCACGATCTTGGTTGGATCCTGCTTGAAGGCGTCCATCAGGCTCTTGAGGTCGGTGTACGGCGAATCGTTGCGCACCACGGCCACGCCGTAATCGGTGCCGATAGCCGCCAGCCAGCGCACGTCGTCGACGTTGTACTTGCCGAACTTGCCTTGCGCCAGGTTCAGCAACGAACCGCCCGAGAACGCCACGATGGTGCCGGGCTCGTTGGGATGCTGGGCCACGATGTTGTTGTAGGCCACGGCGCCGATGCCACCCGGCATGTAGACGATGCGCATGGCGCTCTTGAGCGCCCCGCTCTGCTTGAGGCCCTCGGTGGCCAGGCGGCAGGTCAGGTCGAAGCCGCCGCCGGGCTGGGCCGGCGCAATGCACTCGGGGCGGCGCGGTTCGTCGGCGGCATGGGCGGCGCCCAGTGAAAGGGTGATCGCGCCGAGCGCCGCGACGGCGGCCAGGCGCAGCTTGAGGCTGGTCTGCATTCTTGCGTCTCCGAATTTATAGGTCTAGGCATGGCTGGCGATCGGGGCGGTCTGCCGCCTGGTCGGACTCCAGCGGATGCAACCGTACAAAATCGAAGCTTTCCAATACCTTTCAAAAACCGCTATTTTCCTGGTGCGGCGCAACATCAGACGCCATTTCCAGGGAAAACACCAACGCGGCGCGCAGGCCGGGCAAGGGCGTCCGGTTCTCCAGCACCAGGCGGGCCCCCAGCAGCCCGGCAATGGTGTCGACGATGGCCAGTCCGAGGCCGGCGCCGGGCTTGTTCTTGCCGGCCGCGCCGCGGCGAAAGCGGATGCCGGCCCGGGCGATGTCTTCGGCTGACATGCCGGGACCGCTGTCTTCCACGGCCAGGCTGGCCTGGCCGGAATCGCCGCGCACCACCACCGTGACCACGCCGCCGGGGGCGGTGTAGCGGATGGCATTGTCGACCAGGTTGCTGACCGCCTCGCGCAACAGCCAGTCCACGCCCTGGACCACGACCGGGTCGTCGGCGGCGTCCAGGCCGATGTCGATCTGCCGCGATCGGGCGGTCGGCAGCAGGGCCCGGATGACGCCATGGGCCAGTCCCACCAGGTCGACCGGCTCGGCCGCCAGGCCGCCTTCGGCCAGCGAGGCGTCTTTGGCGCGCGCCAGGGCGAGCATCTGGTTGGTGGTGCGTACCGCCCTGTCCAACCCGTCCTGCATCGCCAGAAGGGCTGTACGGACCTCCTGGGGGCATGTTTCGCGCAAGGCATAAGCCGTCTGGGTGCGCAAAACCGACAAAGGCGTGCGCAACTGGTGCGAGGCGTCGTCCAGGAACTGGCTCTGGACCCTCGCCTGAGCCGCGTAGCGGGCCATGTGGAGGTTTACGGCCGCCACCAGGGGTAGGACCTCACCTGGCATCTCCGACGCGCTGACGGGGCTTAAATCGTCCGCGGAACGCCTCTCCACTTCCTGCTTCAGGCGCTGCAGGGGGCGCAAGGCCATGAAAACCCCCAGGACGATCACCAGGACGCTGATCAGGATCACGGCCAGATCCCGCTCGACGGAGCGCACCAGCACCTGGTGCAGGAAGGCCTGGCGGCTCTCCAGGCCTTCGGCGACCTGGACTATAACCCGTCCCCCTTTGTTCGCGTAGAGCGGCGGGTTCATCGGCCTGGCCAGGGCGGCGACCCGTACAGGGGTGCCCAGGTAGGTCGCGTAGAAAAACTGGGCTTCGCCGGATTCCAGCGGCTGGGGCGGCATCGGCAGCCCGGGATGACCGATTTCGGCCAGCCCATCCTCGGTGGCCACGCGGTAGAACACGCTGCCATTGGCCGTCAGCTCGAAAAATTCCAGCATCAGGTATGGCTGCTCCATGGCTAATCCACCGCTGGCTGTGGATATGTTGTGGTCGATCGCGCGCAGCGCGCCAGCGAGCGATCGGTCATAGGCGATATCGACCTGGTTGCGCAACTGGTGGTTGGACAGCCAGAGCGCGCCGACCATCACCAGTACCAGGGTCGGGATCAACCACCAGAGCAACTGCGTTTTCAGGGTCCGGTTGCGGTTTTTTTTCCTGGAAACCGGGGTTTTTTCCGGAAAACTAGTTGTCAACAGCGTTCTCCAGGCAGTAGCCCATGCCGCGCATGGTGGTGATCTGGACGCCGGTTTCCGCCAATTTTTTGCGCAACCGGTGCACCAGCACCTCGATGGCTTCGAGGTTGATGTCGGCATCGTCGGTCACGATGCGATCCAGGATCTGCTGCTTGTTGATCGGTTCGCCGCTTTTCTGGATCAACACTCGCAGGACCGCGTGTTCCCGTGGGGATAACTGCAAAGCCTGTCCGGAGACCGTGAATTTTTGCGCGGAAGTCTCGAAAACCAGGTTTCCCAGGGTGAGTCGCGGATGGTCGCGGCCACGGCTGCGGCGTACCAGTGCGATCAAGCGCGCTTCCAATTCTTCCACGACAAACGGTTTCGGCAGGAAATCGTCCGCGCCTTCGTGAAGTGTCCCGATTTTTTCGGCCAGCGAATCGCGCGCGGTCAAGACCAGCACCGGCGTACGGTCGTCGCGCGCGCGGATCTTCGCCAGCAAGGTATGGCCATCCATGCCGGGCAGTCCCAGGTCGAGGATGACCGCATCGAATTCTTCGACCGCCAGTCTTCTTTCGGCGACCAGACCGTCATCAGCCCAGTCGACCACGAAGCCCGCGTGCCGGGCCAGGCTTCTGGAGAGCCAGCGAGCAAGTTCGGCTTCGTCTTCTATGAGAAGGATGCGCATGGACGGAGTCCGGGGGGGCGTGGCTGGGAGGTGAGAGAAAGCATGTTTGTCTTTTCCCTGTATTTCTCTTTATATAAAGACTAATGATTAATAAGGCCTGTGGATAACTACCTTAACCTTGGAAACCTGTTTTTTTTCATCAGGTTGCGAGCGTTTTTGGCTGTGCAAGAACTCTGTGTGGAAAAAGAGCCGAAGTTGGACAAGATTTGGGAGTGGACCAAAAACCCCCGCTTGTTCAACTTGCCTCCACACAATGTGCACAACCTGCCGCCCTAGGAGTTATCCACAGCCCTTTTCTGCCCAACCGGGTCGGGAAGCGGCACTTTTACCCCGAAAAAACGCCCCTTGCCTACCCTGGTTTTCGCCCCTTTCCAGGCGCGTAAAGGCCTTTGGAGGCGTTGCGGGAATCGGCCATGTGAGGGGTGGCGTCCCCGTGCGGTTGACGTTGGGCTGAACAAAAAGTGAGCAGATTTCCGCCGTAGAATCCCGCCCATGGCACGACAACTCAGAATCAAGAAACCGGCCTGGGCGACCTGGCTGAGGGGCCGTTTGCTGGCCGACAACCTGCCCGCGACCTTGTGCGCGGCCGCGCTGATGGGACTGGCCGGCGCGCTGGCGACGGTGATCTTTCGCGAACTGCTCGGCGGGATCCAGATGGTCCTGGGCGGGGTCGATTCACCGCACGGGATGGTCTCGCTGGCGCGCGGAATGTCGCCCTGGGAACGGCTGCTGCTGCCGGCGGCCGGAGGCGCGATCGCGGGGTTGATTCTGCAGGCGGCTGCCCGGCGCCTGCCGCCGCGCGGGGCAGCCGACTATATGGAAGCGATCGCCATCGGCCGCGGCGTGATCGGCTTTCGCCAGACCGTGGCGCGCAGCATTTCTTCTTTGTTTTCAATCGGTTCGGGCGCATCGATTGGCCGCGAGGGACCGATGGTGCAGTTGGCGGCGATGTTCTCGTCGCTGTCGGGCCGCTATCTCGTCCTGCCGCCTCGCCATCTGCGGCTGCTGGTGGCCTGCGGCGCCACCGCCGGGATCACCGCCGCCTACAACGCGCCGATCGCCGGCGCGCTGTTCATTTCCGAGATCGTGTACGGCGCCATTTCCTCGGCGACGCTGGTGCCCCTGGTGGTGTCGTCGGTGGTCGCCAATATCGTGACGCGCCAGATCCTGCACTACGACGCGGTGTTCCACATGCCGCCGTTCGAGTTCGTGTCCGGCTGGGAGGTGGCCAATTACCTGGGGCTGGGCCTGATCGCCGGGGTGGTGGCGCCGCAGTTCCTGCGGTTTCTCGACGGGTCGAAGGCGTTGTTCCGCCGCCAGGCCCTGCCGTTGTGGGCCAAAATGGCGCTGGGCGGACTGGTGGTCGGCGCCCTGTCGGTCTTCAAACCCGAGGTCTGGGGCAATGGCTACAGCGTGGTCAACAGCATGTTGCACACGGAATGGGCCTGGCAGGCCGTGGCGGCGATCCTGCTGTTCAAGATCGTGGCCACCGGCGCCAGCGTCGGTTCCGGCGCGATCGGCGGCGTGTTCACGCCGACCTTGTTTGTGGGCGCGGCAGTGGGCGCGTTGTATGGGTCCGGCCTGCACGCGCTGTTTCCCGCCGGCGATCTGTCGGCCGTGTCCAGCTACGCGGTGGTGGGCATGGGGGCGCTGCTGGCGGCCACGACCTACGCGCCGCTGATGTCGATATTGATGATCTTCGAGATGACGTTGAGCTACGAGGTGATGTTGCCGTTGATGCTGGCGTGCATCACCGGCTTCGTGATCGCGCAACGCATCCGGCCGGATTCGGTGTACGCGAAATCGCTGGCCAGCAATCGCATTGCGCGCGAGACGTTGAAGGCGGCGCCGGTGCCGACGGCGGACAATGCGCGGGATTCCTGACCGGAATTTTCGACAAAAACCCCTTGGAAATAAGGGGTGAGCAAAAGCTCATGTTTTTTATCGATGTTCTTCAATGACGTGCGGAGTGGCGTTCTTGAAGGAAGCTGGTTTGCCTGGATGTCATTGAAATCGAAAGGAATGGCCGTGAGGAACGGCTTCGACCAGTCGGGAAGGAAGGGGCCCGGATTGATCGCGAGAGGCGGGTTGGGATTTTTCAAATAAGTGAGCTATTGCTCGCTTATTGTGGATCGGTCAATCCAGGCTTTTAGTCATGAATACGCGCTTCAGGCCGATCTCTTCGGCGCGATGCGTTTCGACATAGCCGTAGCGGTGATAGATGGCGATGTTCTCGCTCATCGCCTCCTGCGTGTAGAGCCGGATGCGGCGATACCCGGCCCGCCGCGCCGCGATTTCCGCCCATTGCATCAACGCGCGGCCATAGCCGCGCCCTTGCGCGCCAGGCGACACCGCCACATTGTCGAGCAACAGGCAATCCGCTTCGCGCACCAGGACCAGCACGGCCTGGATGCCGGTCTCGTCTTCCAGCACCTGCGTCTGGCCCTGCGCGATGCGCAGGTGGTAATCGTCGCGCATCGGTCCCGGCGTGGCGCCGATGCGCGCCACGTAATGACGGTAGGCGTCGTGGACGATGCGTTCGACCGCCGCCAGATCATCGACCGTCGCCAGGCGGATCCGGTGAGGTGTGCTGGCGGGAGCGGCCATGAGCGCTACTTCCCGATGCAGAAGCTCGAGAAGATCTCGCCCAGCAAATCGTCGCTGGTGAACTTCCCGGTGATGCTCGACAGGCTGTCATGCGCCAGCCGCAATTCCTCGGCGAACAGGTCCAGCACGCGGTCGTCCTGTTCGGCGTGCTCGGCCGCCAGCGCCAGGTGATCGGCGGCGTCCTGCAGCGCGTGCAGGTGCCGTTCGCGCGCCAGCCAGGGCGATTCGGCGCCGGGGTTCCAGCCGGCGATGCGCAGCAATTCGGCGCGCAGCGCGTCCAGGCCGGCGCCGCGCTTGGCGGAAATGCCGAGTTCGCCGGGGCCCGCGGTAAATGCTGTGGATAACAGGTCCACCTTGTTGAAAACCTTCAACACCGGCGTGCGCGGCGGCAGGCGCGCGGTGATCTGCGCGTCCAGTTCGTCGCCCGGCTGGGTGGCGTCCTGCAGGTGCAGGATGACGTCGGCGCGTTCGATTTCCTGCCAACTGCGGGCGATGCCGATGCTCTCCACCGTGTCTTCGGTTTCGCGCAGGCCGGCGGTGTCGACGATGTGCAGCGGCACGCCGTCGATATGGATCTGCTGCACCACTTTGTCGCGCGTGGTGCCCGCAATCGGCGTGACGATGGCGACATCGTCGCCGGCCAGCGCGTTCAGCAGGCTCGACTTGCCGACGTTGGGCTGGCCCGCCAGCACCACGTGCAGGCCTTCGCGCAGGATCACGCCCTGGCGTGCCTGGGCGATGAGATGACCGAGGTCGCCGGCCAGCTTTTCCAGCGTGGGGCGCGCCTGGTATTTCTCGAGAAAGTCGATTTCCTCTTCGGGGAAATCGAGCGTGGCCTCGACCAGCATGCGCAGGTGGATGATGCGGTCGGACAGGTCGTTGACGCGCGCCGAGAAGTCGCCCGACAACGAGGCCATGGCGCCGCGCGCGGCCGCCACCGAAGAGGCCTCGATCAGGTCGGCGACCGCTTCGGCCTGCGCCAGATCCATGCGGTCATTGAGGAACGCGCGGCGGGTGAACTCACCCGGTTCGGCCAGCCGCAGCCCGAGGTCGCGGCCCGCCGCCAGGCAACTGTCGAGCACGCGTCGCAGCACCGCGGGGCCGCCGTGGCCTTGCAGTTCGAGCACGTCTTCGCCGGTGTAGGAATGCGGCCCCTTGAAGTACAGCGCGATGCCTTCGTCGAGCAGCTCGCCATCGACCGCCTTGAACGGCAGATAGTGCGCATGGCGCGGCGTGAGTTCGCGCTGGAACAGGCGACGCACCAATTCGGACAGGTCCGCACCAGAAACGCGCACGACGCCGATGCCGCCTCTTCCGGGGGCGGTGGCAATGGCGGCGATGGGGGCGTGGGTGGACATATCGGGGATAACGCGAAGCAAGGACAATAGGGGAATATAACTGTTGCGCGGGGCCTTGTTTGCTGGTTAAGGTGCGCCAGAGGTTTAAAACCCGAAACATCCCTGGGAGATCATGATGGCATCTCGGTTTTCGCGTGCGTTGGCCTGTGGTTCGGTAGCGGTTCTATTGGCCTTCGGCACCCTCAATTCGGCGCTGGCGCGCGATCTGGTGATCGGGCTGAAGACCGAGCCATCGTCGATGGATCCGCAGTATCACGCGCTGACGCCGAACACCCAGATCTCCCAGACCATCTTCGATACGCTGGTGGCCACCGACGCGCAGCTCAAGCCGGTGCCGGCGCTGGCCGAATCCTGGACCGTCGATGGCAAGGTGTGGACCTTCAAGCTGCGGCCTGGCGTCAAGTTCTCCGATGGGTCGCCGTTCACGGCCGACGACGTGGTCTTCACCTACGACCGCGTGCCCAAGGTGCCGAACAGCCCCTCGCCGTTCACGCTGTATCTGGGCTCGGTAGCCAAGGCCGAGGCGGTGGATCCGATGACCCTGCGCATCACCACCAAGGAAGTGGCGCCGAACCTGCTGGTGAACCTGGCGCAACTGCCCATCATGTCGAAGAAGGCGGCCTCCGGCCCCGCGGCCGAAGGCAAGACCACCACCGAATTGAACAGTGGCGACGGCCTCATCGGCACCGGTCCCTACAAGTTCGTGTCGTGGAAGCGCGGCGCCGAATTCGTGCTGGCGCGCAATGAAAACTACTGGGGCAAGAAGCCCGTGTGGGACAAGGTGATCTATCGCCCGATCAGCAATGCCGCGGCGCGTGTGGCCGCCCTGCTGGCCGGCGATGTCGACATGATCGAGGATCCCCCGACCGATGACCTGCCCAAGCTCAAGGGCGACAAGAAGCTGTACGTCGAAGAGACGCCGTCGGTGCGCGTGGTGTACGTGGCGCTGGACCAGTACGCGGAGCCCTCGCCCGGCATCCAGGGCACCGACAAGAATCCGTTGAAAGACAAGCGCGTGCGCGAAGCGCTGTCGCTGGCGATCAACCGCGATGCGCTGGTCGAGCGCGTGATGGGAGGCGTGGCGCTGCCCGCCGGCAACCTGCTGCCCTACCCCATGTTCGGTTCCAGCAAGGAACACTCCAAGGCGCCCAAGGCCGATGTCGAAAAGGCCAAGGCGCTGTTGAAGGAAGCGGGCTATCCCAACGGTTTCTCGATCACGCTGGGCTCGCCCTCGGGCCGCTACGTCAACGACTCCAAGGTGGCGCAGGCGATCGCCTCGATGTGGACGCGCGTGGGCGTGAAGACCAGCGTCGACGCCATGGCGCCGCCGGTGTTCTTCAAGAACCGCGACAGCTATGCGTTCTCGGCCTATCTCGCCGGCTGGTCGGTGACCAGCGGCGAGATGTCGAACGCGCTGACTTCGCTCCTGGTGACGCGCAATCCGGAAGCCGGCCTGGGCACCACCAACCGCAGCCGCTACTCGAATCCCAAGATGGACGAGCTGGTCAAGGAAGCCTCGTCCACCATGGATGACGCCAAGCGCGCCGAACTGCTGTCCAAGGCCAGCAACATCGCCATGGATGATTTCGCGATGCTGCCGGTGCACTTCGAGCTGTCGGTGTGGGCGATGAAGAACGACATTCGCTACCAGGGCCGTCCCGACCAGGTCACGCTGGCTCAGTTCGCAACGCTGAAGAAGTGACGCGCGTCGCGGGCGGTATCCAGTGCTAGCGACAATCGTACGAAGACTGCTGCAAACCATCGTCGTCATGCTGGTCATGTCGGCGCTGGTCTTCGCCGGCATCTACATGGTCGGCGATCCGGTATCGATGCTGGCCAGTCCGGAGGCCACCGAGGCGCAGCGCGCGGCCATCCGCGCCTCGCTTGGCCTGGACCTGCCGCTGTGGCGGCAGTACCTGATCTTCATGGGCCAGGCGGTGCGCGGCGATTTCGGCAATAGCTTCCTGACCGGCGAGCCGGCCATGCGCCTGATCCTGGAGCGCATGCCGGCCACCGTCGAGCTGGCCTGTGTGGCCATGCTGCTGTCGGTGCTGATCGGGGTGCCGCTGGGCATCATCGCAGGACTCAAGCCCAAGGCGGCCGGCTCGCGCGCCATCATGACGGGATCGGTGCTGGGATTCTCGCTGCCCAATTTCTGGGTGGGCCTGATGCTCATCATGGTGTTCGCGGTGATGCTGGGCTGGGTGCCTGCCGGCGGCCGCGGCCAGACCGTCAGCATCGGTTCGCTGCAGTTGAGCGTGCTGACGCTGGACGGCTGGCTGAGCCTGGCGCTGCCGGCCGCCACCATCGCCTTCGCCAAGTGCGCCATGATCATCCGCGTGACCCGCGCCGCCACGCGCGAGGCGCTGCCGATGGACTACATCAAGTTCGCGCGCGCCAAGGGCCTGTCGGAAAAGCGCGTGCTGGGGGTGCACCTGCTCAAGAACATCCTGATCCCCGTGGTGACAGTGGCGGGCCTGGAGTTCGGCCAGGTGATGGCCTTCGCGGTGGTGACCGAGACGGTGTTCTCGTGGCCCGGCATGGGCAAGCTGCTGATCGATTCCATCATCAACCTGGACCGGCCGGTGGTGGTGGCGTACCTGCTGCTGATCGTGTTCTTCCTTGTGATGCTGAACCTCGTGGTGGACATCATCTATACGGTGCTGGATCCCCGCGTACGCCTGGATAGCCGCCGATGACCGCCCCCGTGACTGCTGCCGTACCCGCCGCCGCCAGGGAACAGACGCCGTGGCGCCGTTTCGTGGGCGATTTCTTCGCCAGCAAGCTGGCCACGCTGGGCCTGGTGATGCTGGTGCTGATCGTCGGCGCCGCCTTGCTGGCGCCGTGGATCGCGCCGCAGAATCCGTATGACCTGGCATCGCTGGACATCATGGATTCCAAGCTCAAGCCCGGCAGCGAAAGCGGCGACGGCAGCATGCATTACTGGCTGGGCACCGATGGCCAGGCGCGCGACCTGTTGTCGGCGATCCTGTACGGCATGCGCACCAGCCTGCTGGTGGCCACCGTGTCGGTGCTGGCGGCGTTCGGCATCGGCGCCACCGTCGGGCTGATCGCGGCGTACTTCGGCGGGCGCATCGATGCGCTGCTGATGCGCATTGTGGATATCCAGTTGTCGTTCCCGGCGATCCTGGTGGCGTTGATGCTGCTGGCGATCCTGGGCAAGGGTGTGGATAAGGTGATCATCGCGCTGATCGTGGTGCAGTGGGCCTATTTCGCCCGCGCCGCGCGCGGCGCCGCATTGGTCGAACGCGGCAAGGAATACGTCGAGGCGGCGCGCTGCATGTCGCTGTCGTGGGGGCGGGTACTGTTCCGCCACGTGCTGCCCAACTGCATGCCGCCGCTGATCGTGATCGCCACCATCGACCTGGCGCACGCCATCGCGCTGGAAGCCACGCTATCGTTCCTGGGCGTGGGCGTGCCGGTGACCGAGCCGTCGCTCGGCATGCTGATCTACAACGGCTTCGAGTACCTGCTGTCGGGCCAGTACTGGATCTCGTTCTTCCCCGGCATCGCGCTGGCGCTGGCCATCATCGCCATCAACCTGGTGGGGGACCACCTGCGCGATGTGCTCAACCCGCGCCACGCGAACTGAGGGCGGACGCGATGCAGATACAAGCTGTGGAAAAGTCGCCGGTCCTCGATGTGCGCGGACTGAAGACGCATTTCTTCACCCGCAACGGCGTGGTCAAGGCAGTCGATGGCGTCGACCTGACGCTGGCCGAGGGCGAGATCCTGGGACTGGTGGGTGAATCCGGCTCGGGCAAGAGCATCACCGGCTTCTCGCTGATGGGCCTGCTGGACGAGCCCGGCCGCATCGTCGAGGGCGAACTGCGCCTGAACGGCGAGGACCTGCGCGGCGCGTCGCCGGCGCGCTGGCGGCAACTGCGGGGCCAGGAGATCGCCATGATCTTCCAGGACCCGATGATGACGCTGAACCCGGTGCTGCGCGTCGATACGCAGATGATCGAAGCGGTACAGGCGCATCGCAAGGTATCGCGCGAACAGGCGCGTGAACGCGCCCTGCAGACGTTGACGATGGTCGGCATTCCGTCGCCGCAGGAACGCCTGCGCACCTATCCGCATCAGTTGTCCGGCGGCATGCGGCAACGCGTGGCGATCGCGATCGCGCTGCTGAATTCGCCGCGCGTCATCATCGCCGATGAGCCCACCACGGCGCTGGACGTGACCATCCAGGGGCAGATCCTGTTCGAAGTGCAGAAGCTGTGCCGCGAGACCGGCACCGGCCTGGTGTGGATCACCCACGACCTGGCGGTGGTGGCGGGCCTGGCCGACCGCGTGTCGGTGATGTACGCCGGCCGCGTGGTCGAGACCGGCAGCACGCGCGACGTCATCAGCCATCCGATGCATCCCTACACCCACGGCCTGATTGCCTCGATTCCGACGCCGGAATCGCGCGGCCGGCCGCTGGTGCCGATTCCCGGCATGACGCCGTCGTTGCTCAATCTGCCGCAGGGCTGTGCGTTCCGCGGGCGTTGCCCGCGCGCCAGCGAGGCCTGTCTGACCGAACCGCAGCCCGTGGAAGTGCGCCCGTCGCAATGGGTGCGCTGCTGGCATGCCGGCGCGCCGGAGGTCCAATGAACGCCGCCGATCGCAACGCCGCCCCCATCCTGTCGCTGCGCGGCGTGGAGCTGCGCTTCACGCAACACGTGGACCTGGCCGGCCGCATCGCCAACCTGCTGGGCGCGGGTTTGAAGACGCAGGTGGTGCACGCCGTGGCCGGCGTGGACCTGGACGTGCAGCCGGGCGAGGTCATCGGCATTGTCGGCGAATCCGGCTGCGGCAAATCGACGCTGGGTCGCATCGTCTCGGGCATCCTGCCGCCCTCTTCCGGTGAGGTGCACTACCAGGGCCAGGCGGTGAAGGCCATGGCGGGCCCGCAGCGGCGCGCTTACGAGCTGGGCGTGCAGATGATCTTCCAGGACCCTTACGCCTCACTAAATCCGCGCATGCGGGTGCGCGAGATCATCGGCGAGGCGCCGGTGGCGCACGGCCTGATCCGCGCGCGCGACAAGGCCGAGTACGTCGCCGGCCTGATGCGCCAGGTGGGGCTGGACCCGGCGTTCGCGCAGCGTTATCCACACCAGTTCTCGGGCGGCCAGCGCCAGCGCATCGGCATCGCGCGGGCGCTGGCGCTCAAGCCTTCGGTGATCGTGTGCGACGAGGCCGTGGCGGCGCTGGACGTGTCGATCCAGGCGCAGGTGCTGAACCTGTTCGAGCAACTGCGCGACGAGCTGGACCTGACGTATCTGTTCATCAGCCACAACCTGAGCGTGGTCAGCCACATCTCGGATCGCGTCGCCATTATGTACCTGGGCCGCGTGGTCGAGCTGGCGCCGACCGACACCGTGTTCCAGCGCGCCAACCATCCTTACACGCAGGCGCTGCTCAAGGAATTGCCGACGCTCACGCCGGGGCGCCGCAGCTACCAGCCGATCAAGGGCGAGCTGCCGTCGCCGCTGGATCCGCCGGGCGGCTGCGCCTTCCATCCGCGTTGTCCCCAGGCGATGCCGCGCTGCAAGACCGAACGGCCGCTGCTGCGCGAGGTGGCGCCAATGCAGTTCAGCGCCTGCCACCTGAACGACGCGCGCTAGCGCCAATCCGTAACAACGCTGGACGCGGCCGGCGACGGGCGCGAGAATTTTCCGATACCCTGTCATACGACATCCGTTCTCTTCTCTCCCTTCCGCCTATCCACCGCCATGAAAACCCTAGCCGAAATCGAACGCGCCCACGGTGAACTGACCGAACTGCGCCGTGACATCCACGCCCATCCCGAACTGGCCTTCCAGGAAACGCGCACCTCCAACCTGGTAGCCGAGCGCCTGCGCCAATGGGGGCTGGAAGTCCACACGGGGCTGGGGAAAACCGGCGTGGTCGGCGTGCTGCGCGGCGGCAGCGGCGGCAAGACCATCGGCCTGCGCGCCGACATGGACGCGCTGCCCATGCCCGAGCACAACCGCTTCGCGCACAAGTCCACCATCAGCGGCCGCATGCACGGCTGTGGCCACGATGGCCACACCACGATGCTGCTGGGCGCGGCGCAATACCTGTCCACGCATCGCGATTTCGACGGCACCGTGGTGTTCATCTTCCAGCCGGCCGAGGAAGGCGGCAACGCCGGCGCGCGCGCCATGATGCAGGATGGACTGTTCGAGAAATTCCCCTGTGACGCGGTGTTCGGCATCCACAACATGCCCGGCATGCCGGTCAACCAGTTCGGCTTTCGCGCCGGTCCCACCATGGCGTCGAGCAACCGCTGGGACATCGTCATCAAGGGCGTGGGCGGCCACGCCGCGCAGCCGCATGCGTCGGTCGACCCGATCATCGTCGCGGCCGACATGGTGCATGCGCTGCAGACGGTGATCTCGCGCAGCAAGAATCCGCTGGAGCAAGCGGTGCTGTCGATCACGCAAATCCATGCCGGCGACGCCTACAACGTGATTCCCGGCGAAGCGGTGCTGCGCGGCACGGTGCGCACCTATTCGGTCGAGGTGCTCGACAAGATCGAGGAAGACATGCGCCGCATCGCCACCACGCTGCCGCAGGTGTATGGCGGCACCGGCACGCTGGACTTCGTGCGCGCCTATCCGCCGCTGGTGAACTGGGACAAGGAAACCGCGTTTGCCGCGCAGGTGGCCGAGGACACCTTCGGCGCCGAGAACGTGGTGCGCGACATGCCGCCCTTCATGGGCGCCGAGGACTTTTCCTTTTTCCTGGAAGCCCTGCCCGGCACCTATCTGTTCCTGGGCAACGGCGACGGCGACCATCGCATGGAGAGCTATCACGGCATGGGGCCGTGCCAGTTGCACAATCCGAACTACGACTTCAATGACGCGCTCCTGCCGGTCGGCGCGACGTATTGGGTCAAGCTGGTCGAGGCCTACCTGCCCAAGCACAAGTAGCGCGCCATGGCGCTTCAGGCATTGCGGTTATTTGCTTATGCGCCTTGCCGCCACAAACCGCCCGCTTGCCCCGGGCGGTTTTTCTATATGACGCCAGGCTTTGTTCAAACGCCGATAACTTCGTTTGAGATACAAGGCGCGCTTTCCATAATCGGTCATTCCTGATCCATCCGCGGATGGATCTCAGCGCCGGCGGCAACGCCGCCACGCCAACCGGAGTGACCGATGTCCCAGAGCAACGCCGTGCGGCGCGAAGAGGCCGCCCCCGTCCCGCCGCCCCCGGCCGCGCAGGCGTTCGAGCTGCGGCCGCTGGCGGGCCCCGTGGGCGCCGAGCTCATCGGCCTGGACCTGGGCCGCGAGCTGTCGTCCGCCGATTTCAAGCGCGTGCACCAGGCGCACCTGGACCACCACCTGCTGGTGTTCCGCGACCAGCGCATCACGCCGCGGCAGCACATCGACTTCAGCCGCCGCTTCGGGCCGCTGATGATCCACGTGCTGCACCAGTTCCACCTGGCCAATCATCCCGAGATCCTGATCGTCTCCAACATCGTCGAGAACGGCAAGCCGGTCGGCCTGGGCGATGCGGGCAAGTACTGGCATTCGGACATCTCGTACAAGGAACTGCCCAGCCTGGGCTCGCTGCTGCATGCGCAGGAATTGCCTGCGCAAGGCGGCGACACGCTGTTCGCCAACATGCACCTGGCCTATGACACCCTGCCCGCCGCATTGCGCAACGCCGTCGAGGGCAAGCGCGCGGTGCATTCGTACCTGGCCAAGTACGGCCAGTTGCAGAAGGAAGGCAACTGGCGGCCCAACCTGAGCGCGCAGCAGGTGGCGCAGGTGCAGGCGGTATCGCATCCGGTGGTGCGCACCCATCCCGAGAATGGCCGCCGCGCCCTGTTCGTGAGCGAAGGCTTCACTACCCACATCGAAGGCCTGCCGGAGCACGAGAGCCGGCAATTGCTGGACGAACTGTTCGCGCACAGCGTGCGGCCCGAACACATCTACCGTCACCGCTGGCAGCCGCACGATCTGGTGTTCTGGGACAACCGCTCGCTGATCCACCTGGCGGGCGGCACGCCGGATCATCTGCGCCGCAAGCTGTACCGCACCACCATCGAAGGCGACGTGCCGTTTTAGGCCGGCCCGCGACTTATCCACAAGGAACGCCATGCGTCTGTCTTCTCAACTGCGCGAACGATTGATCCGCACCGTCACGGCGGCGGGCGTGGCATTGGCGTTGGCCGTCGTGGCCCTGGCCTCGCCCACGCCCGCGCTGGCCGCCCCGTCCATCGACAGCGTCCGCGCCGATCTGTGGATATCCCAGCATCCCTAAAATAGTCCGGTACGCATCGACCGCGCCTTCGGCATCCCACGGATGCGCGCGGTTGCGCCTATCGGACTCGACATGCTGGCAACCTCTTCCATTGAACTCATCGGCAACACCCCCCTGATCACGTTGAGCCGGGCGCACGACGGTCCCGGCCGAATCGTGGCCAAGGCCGAATTCCTGCAACCGGGCGGCAGCGTCAAGGATCGCGCCGCCAAGGCCATCCTGCTGGCCGCGCGCGCCGATGGCCGCCTGGCGCCCGGCATGCCGGTGGTGGAGATGACCAGCGGCAACATGGGGGCGGGTCTGGCCGTGGCCTGCGCCGCGCTGGGGCATCCGCTGGTGGTCACCATGTCGGCGGGCAACAGCCCGGCCCGCGCCCGCATGCTGGAAGGACTGGGCGCCGAGGTGGTGCTGGTGCCGCAGGTCGATGGCGGCCCCGGGCAGGTCACCGGCGCCGACGTCCAGGCGGCGGCCGAGGTGGCGGCGGCTTTGGCGCGCGAACGCGGCGGCTTCTACGTCGACCAGTTCAACGCCGTCGAATGCATGGCCGCGCACGAAAGCGGCACCGGCCGCGAAATCCTGCAACAGCTTGGCGCGCCCGTGGACGGCTGGGTCGCGGCCGTCGGCACCGGCTGCACCTTCATGGGCGTGGCGCGCGCGCTCAAGGCGGCCAACGCCGCCACCGTTTGCGCGGCGGTCGAGCCGCTGGGCTGCGAAGTGCTGGCCGGCGCGCCGGTGACCAAGGCGCGCCACCTGATCCAGGGCACCAGCTATGGCGCGGTGCCGCCGCACTGGGATCCGTCCCTGATGGACCTGAGCATTGCGGTCACCGACGACGAGGCGCAGGAATGGCGGCGCCTGCTGGCCGTGCGCGAGGGCCTGTACGTGGGTTATTCCGCCGCCGCCAATGTATGCGCGGCCGCCAGGCTGCTGCGTTCGGGCCGGCTGCGTGCGGACGCGACGGTGGCCACCGTGCTGTGCGATACGGGCCTGAAATACTAGCAAGCGGGTTTTCCACAGCATGCCCGGGCAAGACTATCCACAGCCCTGTGAAAATCCTGTGGATTGCCTGTGAATTGGCTGTGGACGAATGGGGATAACTTTTTCCGGCCCTGCTGTGGAAAAGTCGCTTGCGGCGGTTTCCGGAGCAAAGCGCAGGCGATAAACGCGACCGCCGCCAGGGGAACAAGCCGTGAAGGCCGGCGAAAAGCGCTCGACAGACATAGAAATCGGGCGGCCCGCGGGCCGCCCGATGTGTATTGCGCGGGGTGTCGGCCGCGCGTGGACGCGGCCCTTACCGCCTTACAGCTTCAGCCCCAGCGCCTTGGCCACGCCCGCCGCGTAGGCCGGATCGGCCTTGCGGAAGTGTTCCAACTGGCGGCGCTGGATTTCCTCGGGCACGCCGGCCATGTGGCGGCCGATGTTGCCGAACAGCAGTTCCTGCTGCGCCGGCGTCATCAGGCGGAACAGCGCGCCCGGCTGCGAGTAGTAGTCGTCATCGACGCGGTGGTTCCAGCGCGCGGCGGCCTGGCCGTCCAGCGGCAGCGGCGGTTCGCCGGCCGACGGGGTTTCCTTCCATTCACCCGCGCTGTTGGGTTCGTAGTTGAGCGTGCCGCCGACATTGCCGTCGACCCGGCCCGCGCCGTCGCGGTGATAGCTGTGGAACGGGCAGCGCGGCGCGTTCACCGGGATCTGGTGATGGTTGATGCCCAGGCGGTAGCGGTGCGTGTCACCGTAGGAGAACAGGCGGCCCTGCAGCATCTTGTCCGGCGAGAAGTCGATGCCGGGCACCACGTTGGCGGGCGTGAAGGCGGCCTGCTCGACCTCGGCGAAGTAGTTCTCCGGGTTCTTGTTCAGTTCCAGCACGCCCACTTCGATCAGCGGGTAATCGCCGTGCGGCCACACCTTGGTCAGATCGAACGGATTGATGTGATAGGTCTCGGCTTCGGCCGCGGGCATAATCTGCACCTTCAGCGTCCACTTCGGGAAGTTGCCCTGCTCGATGTTGTCGAACAGGTCGCGCTGCGAGCTCTCGCGATCGTGGGCCACGATCTGCGCGGCTTCCTCGTCGGTCAGACAGGCGATGCCCTGCTGCGACTTGAAGTGGAATTTCACGTAGAAGCGTTCGCCTTCGGCATTGACGAAGCTGAAGGTGTGCGAGCCGAAGCCATGCTGCTGGCGCAGGTTGGCCGGAATGCCGCGGTCGCTCATCAGGATGGTGACCTGGTGCAGCGATTCGGGGCTGAGCGACCAGAAATCCCAGGCCGCCGTGGCGCTGCGCAGGTTGGTCTTGGGGTCGCGCTTCTGGGTGTGGATGAAGTCGGGGAACTTGAGCGGGTCGCGGATGAAGAACACCGGGGTGTTGTTGCCCACCAGGTCCCAGTTGCCTTCGTCGGTGTAGAACTTGATGGCGAAGCCGCGCACGTCGCGCTCGGCGTCGGCGGCGCCGCGTTCGCCGGCCACGGTCGAAAAACGCAGGAACAACGGAGTCTGCTTGCCGACCTTGGAGAAGATGCTGGCGCGGGTGTACCTGGTGATGTCGTGGGTGACGGTGAAGGTGCCGTAGGCGCCCGAGCCCTTGGCGTGCACCACGCGTTCGGGGATGCGTTCACGGTCGAAATGGGCGAGCTTTTCTATCAGCCAGAAGTCCTGCAACAGCGCCGGGCCGCGCGGACCGGCGGTCAGGGTGTTGGTGTTGTCGGCCACCGGGGCGCCCGAGGCGGTGGTCAGATGCTTCTTGTCGGTCATGGACACACTCCCTACGTAATTCCTGGAATGCGCGGCGCCGGGGCCGCGCAGCGTGATCGGATACCGCCCGGGACATTGCCGGCCGGGGGATATCTCCGACACATCATAGGGGTCAATGTTTGCAGTGTGAAGTTGATTGATCTATAAAATTTGATTGAAAATAACTATCAAGTGCGCGACTTCCGGCCCATCGGCGCCAAACTCCTCGCAACGGGGACGAAAAAAAACCGGCCCCTGGGGGCCGGCTTTTCATGGCGCGAATGGGAATCAGCGGTTGGCCGCGGCTTCCGTCTTGCGCTGCATGGCGCGGGTGATGGACCACTGCTGCGCGATCGACAAGGTGTTGTTGACGCACCAGTAGAGCACCAGGCCGGCCGGGAAGAAGAACATCATCCCGCCGAACACCAGCGGCATGATCATCATGACCTTGGCCTGGACGGGGTCCGGGGGCGTCGGGTTCAGCTTGATCTGCAGGAACATGGTGGCCATCATGATGGCGGGCAGAATGAAGTACGGGTCGCGGATCGACAGGTCGTGCACCCACAGGATCCACGGCGCGCCGCGCATTTCCACGCTGGCCAGCAGCACCCAGTACAGCGAGATGAACACCGGGATCTGCACCACCATCGGCAGGCAGCCGCCCAGCGGATTGATCTTCTCGGTGCGGTACATCTCCATCATGGCCGCGTTGAGCTTCTGCTTGTCGTCGCCGTACTTTTCCTTCAGGGCCTGCAGGCGCGGGGCGACCTGCTTCATGCGGGCCATGGAACGGTAGCTGGCGGCGGCCAGGGGGTAGAACAGCGCCTTGATCAGCACGGTCAGGGCGACGATGGTCCAGCCCCAGTTGCCCAGGATGGAATGCAGCCAGGTCATCAGCGTGAACAGCGGCTTGGCGATGATGGTCAGCCAGCCGTAGTCGACCACCAGTTCCAGGCCGGGGGCGAGCGCCGCCATGGCCTTCTGGTCCTGCGGGCCGACCCACAGGTGCGAATCGACGCGGGCGGCGGCGCCCGGGGCGATCTCGCCGACGGCTTCGATGGTGCGGGCGGCGTACAGGTTCTTCTGCACTTCCAGCACTTCGTTGTTGCGCGGCTTGCCTTGCGGCGGCACCCAGGCGGTGGCGAAGTAGTGCTGCACCACGGCGATCCAGCCGTTGTCCGCCTGCTTGATGTAGTTGGCCTTCTTCTTCTCGATGTCGGCGAAGGTCATCTTCTGGAACTTGTCCTGTTCCGAGTAGACGGCAATGCCGGTGAACGTGTGATAGAAGCTGGAGGTATCGGCCGGATCGTTCCCGTCGCGCTCGAGCTGCAGGTACAGCGCCGGCGTCACGGGGGCGGCGCCGACGTTGGCCAGGTCGTGGCGCACGTCGATGTCATAGCGGCCGCGATGCAGCGTGAAGGTCTTGGTGACCTTGACGCCACCCGATTCGGCTTCGAACGCCACCACCAGGCTGTCGCCGGTCATCTGGCGGTCGGTCGAGACCACGCGGAACGGCGTCTGGTGGGTGGGGAAATTCTGGCCGTTGGCGGCGCCGACCACGCCGGTCTGGGCAACGTAGTTCAGGCCCGCGGTGCGGTCCAGCAGCACGGTGGGCTTGTCGGGCTGGCCGGTGGCCGGGTACTTCAGCAGCTCGGCGCGCACCAGTTGGGCGCCCAGCGTGTCGAAGGTCAGGCGCAGCACGTCGGTGGTGACGACGACTTCTTCCGAGCGCGTCGGCACCGGCGCGGCGGCGCCAGGCACGGCCGAAGGCGCGGCGGCGGCGGTCGCGGGCGGCGCATTGGGCACCGAGGGCGTCGCGTTGTTCGCGGCGGCCGGCGTGCCGTTGGCGGTCGTGCTGGCCGTGGGCGTGGGCGCCCCGAACAACGACGGTTTGCCGTTATGGATCTGCCAGTTGTTCCAAAGGAGCAACAGCGAGAAGGAGAAAATCATCCAGAGGACGGTTCGTCGGATATCCATGGTGCCTACTGAAGTGAATACGGGCCAGCAAAGCCCGCCAGTTTAGCGTCAATCATGCTCGGTGCGGTGGCCATGGGAGCAGCAGGCCCCGCGCTTGGTTCCCTTGTCGGCGGGAACCGGGTCCCAGCCGCCGGGCGACCAGGGGTGGCAGCGGCCGATGCGTCGCAGCATCAGCCAGAAGCCGCGCCAGGGTCCGTGGCGCTCGATCGCCTCGATCGCGTACGCCGAGCAGGTCGGGGTGAAGCGGCATTGCCGGCCGATCCAGGGACTCAGGAAAAACCTGTAGAACCGGATCGGGGCAATGAGGATTGCGGCCCCCACGGAACGCCCGCGCTGCGCGCGGCCTGCCTGCCGGGGGGATGGGCCGTTCATCGCGCGATCCGCTCGAAGTGAGCGTCCGCTTCGGCCCGGGCCGCCTGTTTCAGCGCAGTGAGCGTGGCGGGCGTTACCTTGCTGTGCAGCCGGACGACGTAGTCTTTCGCCGGCAACCCCAGCCGCCGGTGGCGGAACGCCTCGCGGATGACCCGCTTGAGGGCGTTGCGCGTGGTGGCGTGGGCGGCGAAGCGCTTGGCGATCACCAGGCCCAGCCGGGCACAGGGAGCCTGGCCGGGGGGCAGATCGTTGGAAGCGGCGCTCACAACGAAAAACGCCCCTCGGGCCAGACGCCGGCCTTTGAGGGCGGCGGCGAACTCGGAGGGGCGATGCAGCCGCGCCTCCGGCGGAAGCGTGGCGCGCGGCATGGACTGCGGGTCAGGCGTGGGTCAAGTGTCTGCGCGACAGCGAGACTTAGACGGCCAGACGCTTGCGGCCCTTGGCGCGGCGGGCGTTCAGGATGGCGCGGCCAGCGCGGGTCTTCATGCGCACGCGGAAACCATGGGTGCGCTTGCGGCGGGTAACGGAAGGTTGGTAGGTGCGTTTCATGGACGATCCACAAAAAGAACAAAAGTCAGAAGGGACCTGCCCGGAGGGTTCCTGGTCGCAAATCCGGTAGCGGGTATCTAGTAAGCGTTTCGCTGCGAATCGCATGTGATATGCGGATTCGCTGGCAAAGACAGGCTTGTAGACGGGGCTCTGGTCCGGGCAATACCCGGGCGACCTATTCAGCAAGGCACAGTTCCGGGGGCGGGGTAAGTGTAACCATTACCCTATTACCCGTGTGAACCTGGGCCTTCTGCGAAACCTTCTGACAGACAGAATTCGGAAAAGCCCACCATTTCAGCAAGTTTTCCCTGTCTTGTCAAACAGTTAAGGGGGCAGATTGTGCACGCCCATGCCCTACCCTGTGGATAACCCGTGCCCAGGCAAGGTAGAATCGAGGTTTGAATAAGAGCGAC
>NZ_CP199856.1:0-60796 GCF_052698165.1 Achromobacter sp. CF-sbj1-Ac2-l
ATGAATCGGACGTTTGACCGGAAGGCATATAGGCAAGAGCTGATCGACGCGGGTTTTTCCGCCGAGGATGCCGACACCATCGCAAGCCGCACCGTCATGCGCGCGCCCCGCGAAACCTTCCAGTCCGTCGGCTCGATGGTCCAGCAAGCGACGGCCAAGATCGAGCGTGACAGCGTGCAACTGGCTCCCCCTGCCCTGCCCGCGCCATCGGCCGCCGTGGAGCGTTCGCGTCGTCTCGAACAAGAGGCGGCAGGTTTGGCGAAGTCGATGACCATCGACACGCGAGGAACTATGACGACCAAGAAGCGAAAAACCGCCGGCGAGGACCTGGCAAAACAGGTCAGCGAGGCCAAGCAGGCCGCGTTGCTGAAACACACGAAGCAGCAGATCAAGGAAATGCAGCTTTCCTTGTTCGACATTGCGCCGTGGCCGGACACGATGCGAGCGATGCCAAACGACACGGCCCGCTCTGCCCTGTTCACCACGCGCAACAAGAAAATCCCGCGCGAGGCGCTGCAAAACAAGGTCATTTTCCACGTCAACAAGGACGTGAAAATCACCTACACCGGCGTCGAGCTGCGGGCCGACGATGACGAACTGGTGTGGCAGCAGGTGTTGGAGTACGCGAAGCGCACCCCTATCGGCGAGCCGATCACCTTCACGTTCTACGAGCTTTGCCAGGACCTGGGCTGGTCGATCAACGGCCGTTACTACACGAAGGCCGAGGAATGCCTGTCGCGCCTACAGGCGACGGCGATGGGCTTCACGTCCGACCGTGTTGGGCATCTGGAATCGGTATCGCTGCTGCACCGCTTCCGCGTCCTGGACCGTGGCAAAAAAACGTCCCGTTGCCAGGTCCTGATCGACGAGGAAATCGTCGTGCTGTTCGCCGGCGACCACTACACGAAATTCATATGGGAGAAGTACCGCAAGCTGTCGCCGACGGCCCGGCGGATGTTCGACTATTTCAGCTCGCACCGCGAGCCGTACCCGCTCAAGCTGGAAACCTTCCGCCTCATGTGCGGATCGGATTCCACCCGCGTCAAGAAGTGGCGCGAGCAGGTCGGCGAAGCCTGCGAAGAGCTGCGAGGCAGCGGCCTGGTGGAACACGCCTGGGTCAATGATGACCTGGTGCATTGCAAACGCTAGGCCCTGGGCTTCTTACAAGCCCAACACAACTCAATCCGGTCGCTGACCGGGTTGTTAAACAATTCCGCGAAACGAGGATTGAATAATGAAGGGGCAAGAGGTTGTCGCCTATCTCACCTACACATGGCGCTGCATCGACCGTCTGTTTTTGGCGCTGATCGCATTTCCCGCGCTGGCGTTCTTTCTGGTCGCGGCCGCCGCTGGCGGCATGTCGTTCGATGGTGTCGTTCGCCAGTTCTACGAGCTGTCTGCCGAAACGCCGGTGGTCACTACGGACCCGGCCACCTTCCGCGTCAAGGTATGCGCCGACCCGAAGCCGGCCCAAACGAGCACAGTGCCCGCCGTTGTGGAGCCGTGCAGCAAATGGGAGTACCAGACCCAAAGCCTGGACGAGCTGGCCGGCAATGGCGGGCGTTCCCTTCGATTCCTGTATCTGTTCTTTGTGGTCCTGGGCATAGCGGCTATGGCCTTGACTCGTCGCCTGCTGCCGAAATGGCCGGAAGCGCCGGCCTCATCGTGACCGCCCTACCCCACCCTGCGAACCCGGCCGAAAGCCGGGTTTTTTCATTGCGCGGCCGCCGGCACGGCCAGATCGCGCCGGCGCTGCGCTATCGACTGCGCCGACACGCCAATGCGCGCGGCCAGCTCCGCGTCGGCGATCATGCCGAGGATCACGTCATGACGTTCCGGGTCGTACCGGCCGCGACGCCGGCGGTCGATGCCGTAGCCCCTTGCCAGCCGGTGACGCCGTATCGGGGGGCGTTTGCGGGAGGGGGCGAAATCCTACGTTAAGCCGAGAACGCGCTTACCGTTCTGCTCGTTCCAGTAGCTTTAGTGTTTGATCCGCCAATCCCGATGCCTACAGGAACCAATGTTCTCGGCCTGGCGTGGCTCGGCCTGATCGGAGCGGGTTTAACCTACTTCCTTTGGTTCCGGGGGATCTCGCGACTCGAACCTACAGTTGTTTCCTTACTGGGCTTTCTCAGCCCGGGGACCGCCGTGTTGCTAGGATGGTTGTTCTTGGATCAGACGCTGAGTGCGCTTCAAATCATCGGCGTCCTGCTCGTGATCGGGAGTATCTGGCTGGGCCAACGTTCCAACCGCACTCCTAGGGCGCGTATAGCTTGCCGGAAGTCGCCTTGACCCGCATGGCATAGGCCTATCGTTTCCACGATCAGCGATCGGCTCGTTGCCCTGCGCCGCTCCAAAGCCCGCGACGCAGCGCCGGCAGGCAGAGCAAGTAGAGGGCAGCGCCTGCAATCCATGCCCACCCGTTCCACGTTGTTATAGAAGCCGCATAGATCGCCGTGAAGAGGAGGGGTCCGACGATCGAGGTCAGGCTGGTGAGCGCCGCCAGTGAGCCTTGCAGCTGCCCCTGACGTTCCTCATCCACCTGCCTGGACAACATTGCTTGCAGCGCCGGCATTCCGATGCCACCCGAAGCAAGCAGGACCATGATCGGGAACGCCATCCATCCCCGTGTCGCGAAGGCAAGCAGGATGTAGCCTGTGCCGTCGGCAATCATTCCGAGCATGAGTGCCCGCCTTTCGCCGAGCCGGGCGGCTACAGGGCCGGTGATCATTGCCTGGGCGAGTGAATGCAGAATGCCAAATGCGGCAAGCGAAATGCCGATCGTGGTCGCGTCCCAGTGAAAGCGATCCTCGCCGAAAATGACCCAAAGCGCGGCCGGCACCTGTCCGACAAGTTGCATGATGAAGAAGACCGCCATCAGGGCGGCGACGACGGTCATGCCCCGGGCCCACCGGAACGAAGCGAGCGGGTTGAGAGCCTCCCGGCGTAACGGCCGGCGTTCGCCTTTGTGCGACTCCGGCAAAAGGAAACAGCCCGTCAGGAAATTGAGGCCGTTCAAGGCTGCCGCGGCGAAGAACGGAGCGTGGGGGGAGAAACCGCCCATCAGCCCACCGAGCACAGGTCCCGCGACCATCCCGAACCCGAAACAGGCGCTCATGAAGCCGAAGTGCCGCGCGCGCTCATCGCCATCAGTGATATCGGCAATATAAGCGCCGGCTACCGCCCCAGTCGCCCCGGTGATGCCGGCCACGATCCGCCCGATATAGAGAACCCAAAGGAAAGGCGCCGTCGCCATGATGGCGTAGTCGACAGCAGCGCCGGCCAGCGAGACGAGCAAGACCGGCCGCCGCCCGAAACGATCCGACAGCGCGCCCAGCACAGGTGCGCAGGCAAATTGCATCAACGCATACAGCGCCAGCAGAATGCCATAGTGGGCGGTGACGTCGTTCGAGTGAACCAGATCGCGCAGGAGGCCCGGCAGCACCGGCATAATCAGGCCGATGCCGACAGCGTCGAGCGCGACAGTGCTCAGAATTACGATCAGGGGTCTGTTGGGTTTCACGTCTGGCCTCCGGACCAGCCTCCGCTGGTCCGATTGAACGCGCGGATTCTTTATCACTGATAAGTTGGTGGACATATTATGTTTATCAGTGATAAAGTGTCAAGCATGACAAAGTTGCAGCCGAATACAGTGATCCGTGCCGCCCTGGACCTGTTGAACGAGGTCGGCGTAGACGGTCTGACGACACGCAAACTGGCGGAACGGTTGGGGGTTCAGCAGCCGGCGCTTTACTGGCACTTCAGGAACAAGCGGGCGCTGCTCGACGCACTGGCCGAAGCCATGCTGGCGGAGAATCATACGCATTCGGTGCCGAGAGCCGACGACGACTGGCGCTCATTTCTGATCGGGAATGCCCGCAGCTTCAGGCAGGCGCTGCTCGCCTACCGCGATGGCGCGCGCATCCATGCCGGCACGCGACCGGGCGCACCGCAGATGGAAACGGCCGACGCGCAGCTTCGCTTCCTCTGCGAGGCGGGTTTTTCGGCCGGGGACGCCGTCAATGCGCTGATGACAATCAGCTACTTCACTGTTGGGGCCGTGCTTGAGGAGCAGGCCGGCGACAGCGATGCCGGCGAGCGCGGCGGCACCGTTGAACAGGCTCCGCTCTCGCCGCTGTTGCGGGCCGCGATAGACGCCTTCGACGAAGCCGGTCCGGACGCAGCGTTCGAGCAGGGACTCGCGGTGATTGTCGATGGATTGGCGAAAAGGAGGCTCGTTGTCAGGAACGTTGAAGGACCGAGAAAGGGTGACGATTGATCAGGACCGCTGCCGGAGCGCAACCCACTCACTACAGCAGAGCCATGTAGACAACATCCCCTCCCCCTTTCCACCGCGTCAGACGCCCGTAGCAGCCCGCTACGGGCTTTTTCATGCCCTGCCCTAGCGTCCAAGCCTCACGGCCGCGCTCGGCCTCTCTGGCGGCCTTCTGGGGGTCGTTTGCGGGAGAGGGCGAAATCCTACGCTAAGGCTTTGGCCAACGATATTCTCCGGTAAGATTGATGTGTTCCCAGGGGATAGGAGAAGTCGCTTGATATCTAGTATGACGTCTGTCGCACCTGCTTGATCGCGGCCGCGATAGCTAGATCGCGTTGCTCCTCTTCTCCATCCGCGTTCCAAGCTGCGGAAAGGCACCCATAAGCGTACGCCTGGTCGAGCAGGCGACGCGGATCGACGTCCAGCGCACGAGAGAATGCGTCCGCCATCTGTGCAATGCGTCTAGGATCGAGACAAAGGTCGTCTCTGTCAGCCGGATCGTAGAACATATTGGCGGCGCCAAAGCCCACTTCACCGACCAGACCGACGGGATCTATCACCAGCCAGCCGCGACTGGAGAACATGATGTTTTCATGATGCAGATCGCCATGTAGCCCACGCAGTTCCGAGGCATTGCTCATCATTTGATCGGCTATAATCGCCGCGTGGACGTAGTCAGTTTGACAACCTGCGTTTTGATCATCGCGCGCCCGCTGAAACAAAGCTGCAAAGCGATCCCGGATCGGGAGAAGGGCAGAAGGCAGGGGTTCCTCAGATGCGGCATACAGCTTCGCCATTAGTTCCGCTGCAATTTCGGTCGCCTGGTAGTCGCCGTGCTCGGCAACGATGTGAGCCCACATTCCCCAAGTAAATCGCTGATTTTGCTGTCAGGATCTCAATATTTCCGATATAAATCATGGTGTTGATGGCCGTGAGGGGCGCGTTTGATGGATCACCCAGAGGGTGCGGGTTCGAAGCGGGCAGATCGGGTCGAGTTCGACCGCCGGGTGCATGTGGAGTTCCGAGGTGCGCAGCTCAGTTCCGACGGCGGCCTGCTGGTGATGCGCGAGCTGGATGACGCGCTCGGGCTGTCCGATCTGGCGGCAAAAGCATTGCGCGACACCCGGCGCGGCAAGAACACGGTCCACCGGCTTGACGGGTTGTTCCGGCAATCGGTGTTCGGGCGACTGGCCGGATACGAGGATGTGAACGACGCCG
Organism: Achromobacter sp. CF-sbj1-Ac2-l; assembly: GCF_052698165.1. Lineage (NCBI taxonomy): Bacteria > Pseudomonadati > Pseudomonadota > Betaproteobacteria > Burkholderiales > Alcaligenaceae > Achromobacter > Achromobacter sp. CF-sbj1-Ac2-l. Next base: position 5,495 of record NZ_CP199856.1, read on the forward strand.
ACCGCCTGGCCCTCGATCCGGTGATGCGCCAGGTCGTGGGTGGAAGGGCTGTCGATGCGCAAGCGGCCTCGGCCTCGCAGATGGGACGGTTCGAGACCGAGACACTGGCACAGCCCGAGAACCGTGCCGCGCTGGCCGACCTGAATGGCCAATGGATCGACCGGTTCCATGACCGTAACGGGCTGAAGTACATCGTTCTGGACATGGACAGTTCGGTCAGCCCCACCCATGGCGATCAGGAGGGCGCGGCCTGGAACGGGCATTTCGACTGCACCTGCTATCACCCGAACTTTTTGTTCAACCAGTTCGGCATGCTGGAGCGCTGCGCCTTGCGCCATGGCAACGTCCACAGCGCCGATGGCTGGCGGGACGTTCTCGACCCCGTCATCGCCCGCTACGCGGAGCGCGACCTTTGCGGCCGGTTCTTCCGGGCTGACGCCGCCTACGCGATCCCCGCGATCTATGAGCGGCTGGAAGAAGCCCGATTCTTCTACGCCATCCGGCTGCCTGCGAACAACGTCCTGCGCGAGAAGATCGCGCATCGGCTGACGCGCCCTGTCGGGCGACCTTCGCTGACCAAGGTCAAGCGCTTCTACGAAGACTTCGAGTATCAGGCGGCATCCTGGGACAAGGAACGCCGGGTGATCGCCAAGATCGAATGGCATCCGGGCGAACTGTTCCCGCGTGTCGGCTTCATCGTCACCAACCTGCCGATGGAGCCCGACTGGGTGGTGCGGTTCTATAACCAGCGCGGCACCGCCGAGCAGCACATCAAGGAAGGTAAATATGCCTTCCACTGGACGCGGCTGTCATGCCGGAAGTTCCGCGACAATGAGGTGCGACTGCAACTGCATGCGCTGGCCTACAACCTGGCCATCTTCTTGCGCTGCATCGAGTTGCCCGAGACGATGGCCGACTGGTCGTTGACCAGCCTGCAACTGAAGCTGATCAAGATCGGGGCACGTGTCGTCCGCCATGCCCGCGCCATCACCTTCCAGCTGGCCGAGGTGGCCGTCACCGGTCCGATGGTCCGCGCCATCCTCGCCGCCATCCGCCGATTGCGAGCGCCTCCGCTATGCGCATGACCGCCATCCACGCCCAAACTGAACGAAAACGGCAGGATGGGTCTGTCCGCTGCGCTGAAAAACACCGCCACCAGGGCACAACACGGCGGCTTCGCGGGCCGATCTGCCCTGTCTCAGCGCCTTGCGCGCCCGACGACGCCGCTCGGGACGGAAAATGATTGTCCTGCGGTCGGATTCAGGCGAAACTCACGTCAGACGGCATGCCACTTGGGGAATGTATGTTGCGGACACGGGACGAGCTTGCCGCCGAGCTGCGCGCGCTGGGACTGGCGCCGGGTGACGTGGTGATGGTGCATGCTGCGCTGCGCAGCGTGGGGCCGATGCTGGGCGGCGGCGACGCGGTGATCGGCGCCTTGCTGGACGCGGCCGGGCCGGAAGGCACGATCGCCGCCTATGCCGACTGGGAAGCCAATTACGAGGATCTGCTCGACGAACATGGCCGCGTGCCGATGTGGTGGCGCGCGCATGTGCCGCCGTTCGACCGCATCTGGTCGCGCGCGATCCGCGACAACGGCATCTTCCCCGAATTGCTGCGGACCACGCGCGGCGCCGCGGCGAGCGCCAACCCCGGCGCGCGGGTCGTCGCGACTGGCGCGAAGGCCGAATGGCTCACGGCGGACCATGCGATCGACTATGGCTATGGTCCGGCATCGCCCTTCGCCAAGCTCGCGGCGGTGCGGGGCAAGGTGCTGATGCTGGGCGCACCGCTCGATACGATGACGCTGATCCACCATGCCGAGCATCTGGCGGACATTCCCAAGCGCGTGATCCGCAAGGAAGTGCCGTTCGCCGTGGAAGGCGGCACGCAATGGCGGACCGTGGAGGAGTTCGACACCGCCGATCCGCCCGACGGATTCGCGGACGATTATTTCGGGACGATCGTCGAGGCGTTCCTGGCGATGGGGCAGGGCGCGCGCGGGACGGTGGGGCAGGCGGCGTGCGTGCTGGTGGAGGCGGCGCCGATGCTGCGCTTCGCGGTCGAGTGGATCGAGCGGAACGCGGCTAGAGCGTGACCAGCCGCTCCTCGCCCAACTCGGCGAGGAGCGAGACGAGTCCGCCGGGCGCGATGCCGGGGGGCAGCGTGTCGAACGGGATGCCGACGGCGGCGAGGCCGGTCTGGCAGGCGATCAACGCGACGCCGCTCTCGACCGCCTCGTGCAGCAGCTGCGCGCGGGTGGGGAGGCCGGCGGCGATGCGCTGCGCATCGTCGGGATCTTCGCCCGGAAGGAGCAGCCGCACCGCGCCCTCATGGCAATAGAGGCGCGCGCGGCCCCCGAGCGCGACATGCGCGCAGGCGAGCGACAGCGCGGCGCGGAAGCGCTCGCTATCGGCGGTGGCAGCGATGATCGTCAGGCCGCGCATGCCAGGCATCCGGGATCCTTGGGCAGCGCCAGGGTGCGGAAGCGCAGCGCGAGCGTGTCGGCGATCAGCAGCTTGCCCGCGCTGTCCTCCCCGAAGGGTACGATCGCGCGGATCGTCTCGAGCGCGGCGAGGCTGCCCATCACTCCGGTGAGCGCGCCGAGCACGCCCTGTTCGGCACAGTTGATGCCGGGCCTCTCCGGATCGGCGCCGGTAAAGCAGCGATAGCAGGGCTTGTCCGCCTCCCAGCCGCGAAACACGCCGAGTTGCCCCTCGAACTCGCCGACCGCGGCGGCGATCAACGGGATTCGAAGGCGCAGCGCCGCGTCCGCGACGGCGAGGCGCGTGGCGAAATTGTCGGTGCCGTCGAGGATCGCGTCATGCCCGGCGAGCAGCGCGCCGGCATTGACGGAATCGACGCGGACGAGACGGGCCGCCGCCTCGACATGGGGATTGAGGCGTGAGAGAGCATTCGCTCCCCGGCATATTCGAGCAACATCAGATTGTTCTCACGACCGAGCAACCGGACTGCTCCCCTCCCATTGCGCCATACCAGATAGTCGGCCCCGCGCAGTTCATCAGCAATGTCTTCTATAGGTTTCAATCCCTTGACGATTGCAGGAGTCCCGTCTGGCAATGAAACTTTCCAAACGAGGCTGGAAAAGGTGTCCGCAATGAGAACAGGTTGCGAAACGTGCCAATGAGCAGGAAAAACAGGCGGCATGAACATCAACCCCAAGTCAGAGGGTCCAATCGCAGATAGAAGGCAAGGCGTTCGCGGTCGGGGGCTTCGATCCCCAATACATTGAATAGGACAGCGAAGGCGCGCTCTGCTTCATCTGGCGCTGCCCAGTTCTCTTCGGCGTTAGCAATCATGAGTGCCAAATCGGCATAGCGATCTGCTGTTCCGAGCCGCCCAAGGTCGATCAGACCCGTGCATTGAAGAGTTTTAGGGTCCACCATGAAGTTCGGCATGCAGGGATCACCATGGCAAACAACCATATCGGTGCGCTCTTGGTCGAGCCGCACCGGTAGCTCTCGTTCGACACGAGCCAAAAGATCGAGCTGCGGCGTACTCTTGTCCTCGTCCGGTAAGAAGTCGGGATTGACGGCATTGCGGGACACCACATCAACGGCGCGTCCGAACATTCGCGACAGCCTGCGCTCAAACGGACATTGATCAACCGATAGGCTGTGAACAGCGCCAAGTTGCTGCCCCATTGACGGCCACGCTTTGAGCAAATCCGCTCCAGACAGATCAGCCGCCGGTACTCCCGGAATTGCCGTTATCACCAAGCATGCACCCTCCTGTTCCTCCTGCCAGTTGATCACCTCGGGGCAAGCCACACCTCGACCTTTGAGCCAAATGAGGCGGTCACGCTCTCCAGCGAGCTCACCGCGGCGGGAAGCAGGTGCGATTTTCGCGAAGGCATGCCCGTCACCACGTCGAAAAACAAAATCACCAGATTCTCCGCCTCTGACAGGCAACCAGTCAGAATGCGATTCACCAAAAAAAATATTAGTTCGATTCAATGGAGGTTCCTTCAGTTTTCTGATGAAGCGCGGAGGTGGCTCAACCTGCGAAAAGAAACGAGTTGCTACGTAAGTCCGAGAACATGCTTTCCATGGTCTCTGAGCTCGCCTTTGGGACCGACATATCGGTAGAGAGTGACGCGCTCGATGCCGAGTTCCTTGCAGAGATCGGAAACTGAAGTATCGCGCTGGGCCATGGCGGCTTGCGCGAGACGCACCTGAGCTTTGGTGAGCGCGAATTTTCGTCCGCCCTTGCGACCGCGCGCTCTCGCGGAGGCGAGACCCGCCATGGTGCGCTCTCGGATCAGATCCCGCTCGAACTCGGCCAAGGTGGCGAAGATTCCGAACACCATGCGACCGGACGCAGTCGTGGTGTCGATCTGAGCGCCCTTTCCAGTCAGAACCCGCAGGCCGATCTTGCGGTCTGACAGCTCCTTCACCGTGTTGACCAGATGGGCAAGCGATCGTCCGAGGCGATCGAGCTTCCAGACCACCAGCACATCGCCGTCACGCAATGACTTGAGGCAGGCAGTCAAGCCAGGGCGATCATCACGACCGCCGGAAGCAAGATCATCATAGATATTGTCCCGTTCGACACCTGCGGCGCGCAAGGCGTCGTGCTGCAGGTCGAGAGACTGCGAGCCATCGGCTTTGGAGACGCGGGCATATCCGATCAGCATGTATCACAAACGTTGGTTTGAGGCGGCGCTTCGGCCACGATTGCATTGACCTCTGGAAATGTATCTCAACCAGCTTCATAAACAAAGCGTCTTGAACGCTATCAGATTTTGAAAAAGGAACATGTATGCCGCGTCGCGTCACTCTAACCGATCGGCAGAAAGACGCGCTGTTGCGCTTGCCGACTTCACAGACGGATTTGCTCAAGCACTATACGCTGAGTGATGAAGACCTTGGGCATATCAGGCTGCGTCGGCGCGCTCACAACAGGTTCGGCTTCGCCCTGCAATTGTGTGTCCTGCGCTATCCCGGCCGGGTGCTGGCTCCAGGCGAACTGATCCCTGCAGAGGTCATCGAATTTATCGGAGCGCAGCTTGGCCTGGGTGCCGACGATCTCGTAGACTATGCTGCCCGCGAGGAAACACGGCACGAGCATCTTGCCGAGTTACGGGGGCTCTACGGCTTCCGCACCTTCTCCGGACGTGGTGCGAGCGAGCTGAAGGAATGGTTGTTCCGAGAAGCCGAGATGGCGGTGTCGAACGAGGATATCGCCCGTCGCTTCGTAGCCGAGTGCCGACGCACCCGCACTGTCCTTCCCGCGACATCCACGATCGAGCGGCTTTGTGCCGCGGCTCTCGTCGATGCCGAGCGACGCATCGAGACGAGGATCGCCAGTCGGCTGCCTATGTCGATCCGAGAACAGTTGCTGGCATTGCTCGAGGAGACGGCTGATGATCGGGTGACCCGTTTTGTGTGGCTGCGCCAGTTCGAGCCTGGCTCGAACTCTTCGTCGGCCAACCGGCTGCTCGACCGGCTCGAATATCTGCAACGCATCGATCTCCCCGAGGATCTGCTTGCCGGCGTTCCTGCCCATCGGGTGACTCGTCTGCGCAGGCAGGGTGAACGGTATTATGCCGACGGCATGCGCGATCTCCCGGAGGACAGGCGGCTTGCGATCTTGGCTGTTTGCGTCTCGGAATGGCAGGCGATGTTGGCCGACGCAGTGGTCGAAACCCACGACCGGATCGTCGGCCGTCTCTACCGTGCTTCGGAGCGTATTTGCCATGCAAAGGTCGCAGACGAAGCGGGGGTGGTGCGTGACACCCTGAAATCCTTCGCCGAGATCGGGGGCGCCCTGGTCGATGCACAGGATGATGGCCAGCCGCTGGGCGATGTCATCGCGAGTGGGTCAGGGTGGGACGGCTTAAAAACCCTTGTTGCAATGGCAACCAGGCTGACCGCCACCATGGCCGACGATCCGCTCAATCATGTGCTCGACGGTTATCACCGCTTCCGCCGATACGCTCCACGCATGTTGCGCCTGCTCGATCTGCGAGCTGCGCCCGTTGCACTGCCGCTTCTGGAAGCGGTGACGGCCCTTCGTACCGGTTTGAACGATGCCGCGATGACCAGCTTCTTGCGGCCCAGCTCGAAATGGCATCGCCACCTTCGGGCCCAGAGGGCTGGCGACGCTCGCCTATGGGAGATCGCGGTGCTGTTCCATCTGCGCGATGCGTTCCGCTCCGGAGATGTCTGGCTTACTAGGTCCCGGCGCTATGGCGATCTGAAACACGCACTCGTTCCGGCACAATCCATCGCGGAAGGCGGTCGTCTCGCTGTGCCATTGCGGCCGGAGGAATGGCTGGCAGACCGGCAAGCTCGCCTCGACATGCGGTTGCGCGAGCTTGGCCGTGCCGCTCGCGCAGGCACGATCCCGGGCGGGTCGATTGAAAACGGCGTTCTGCATATCGAGAAACTCGAAGCCGCCGCGCCGACAGGCGCCGAAGATCTGGTGCTCGATCTCTACAAGCAGATCCCGCCCACGCGCATCACCGATCTCCTGCTGGAGGTGGATGCGGCGACCGGCTTCACCGAAGCGTTCACCCATCTGCGCACAGGAGCACCCTGCGCTGACCGGATCGGGCTAATGAACGTTATCTTGGCGGAAGGGATCAACCTCGGCTTGCGCAAAATGGCGGATGCGACAAACACCCACACCTTCTGGGAATTGATCCGCATTGGACGGTGGCATGTCGAGGGCGAAGCCTATGACCGGGCGCTGGCCATGGTGGTCGAGGCACAGGCAGCGTTACCCATGGCCCGGTTCTGGGGCATGGGCACGTCGGCTTCGAGCGACGGACAGTTCTTCGTCGCTACAGAGCAAGGTGAGGCCATGAACCTGGTCAACGCGAAATATGGCAATACCCCGGGCCTGAAAGCCTATAGCCACGTCTCCGACCAATATGCGCCGTTCGCAACCCAGGTGATTCCTGCAACGGCAAGCGAAGCGCCTTACATCCTCGATGGCCTGCTGATGAACGATGCTGGACGCCATATCCGCGAGCAGTTCACCGACACGGGCGGCTTCACCGATCACGTCTTTGCCGCATGTGCCATTCTCGGCTACCGGTTCGCTCCGCGCATCCGCGACCTGCCATCCAAACGGCTCTACGCGTTCAATCCGTCGGCCGCCCCGGCGCACCTGCGAGCGTTGATCGGCGGAAAGGTCAACCAAGCCATGATCGAGCGCAATTGGCCCGACATCCTGCGCATCGCCGCCACCATTGCTGCCGGGACCGTCGCGCCAAGCCAGATTCTGCGGAAACTCGCCTCCTATCCGCGGCAGAACGAGCTCGCGACAGCCCTGCGGGAAGTCGGTCGCGTCGAGCGCACCCTGTTCATGATCGACTGGATTCTGGATGCCGAACTCCAACGGCGTGCCCAGATCGGGCTCAACAAAGGCGAAGCTCATCATGCGCTGAAGCGGGCAATCAGCTTCCACCGCCGCGGTGAAATCCGCGACCGTTCCGTCGAAGGCCAGCATTACCGCATCGCCGGCATGAATCTGCTCGCCGCCATCATCATCTTCTGGAACACCATGAAGCTCGGCGAGGTCGTTGCAAACCAGAAACGCGATGGAAAGCTGCTATCGCCCGATCTCTTGGCCCATGTTTCGCCGCTCGGATGGGAACACATCAATCTCACCGGAGAATATCGCTGGCCAAAGCCTTAGCGTAGGATTCCGCCCCCTCCTGCAAACGACCCCTATCGCTTCGACCGGCAGGCCAGAGCGCTCCGCAAGCACGTCATCGGACACCTGGCCCATCAGCTCCCCGAGCTGCTGCAATGCCGGCACCAGGTCCCGGTAGGACGGCAGGCCGAGCGCCTTGCGGCGGTTGAGGATCGTGCGCGGCGCGATATGCAGCACCGCAGCCAGGTCCTGGTCGAACATCGTGCCCAGGAAGCGGTCGTAGCGCGCCCAGGGGATCGCGCCACGACCCGGCCGCAGCTTCGGCCGCGCGGCACGGTCGGCACGCCTGGCGGCCTTCCCTTCCCCCTGCCAGTACGACGCAATGCCGAGCTTCGCTCTGCGCTGCGCCACAGTGGCCGCAGCAAGCCCGGCCAGGTGCGCCACGGCTCGATCCGGCAGTGTGCCCAGCAGATCGTCGAACGCGCGCGACGCCGGCACTGTCTGCGCAGTGTAGGAGGGCACCCCCTTGGCGTTCCGACGCTTTGTGATCGCGGCCTTGCTGATGCCAACCAGGTCGGCCAGCGCCTGGTCGGTCATGGTGCCCAGCAGACAATCATGGCGGGCGGGATCGTAACGTCCGGTCATGGATGGAAACTTTCGTTGACACTTGAGGGGCAGCACCGGGGAATTCTCGCCTTGCGAGAACCGGCTATGTCGTGCTGCGCATCGAGCCTGCGCCCTTGGCTTGTCTCGCCCCTCTCCGCTTCGCTACGGGGCTTCCAGCGCCTTTCCGACGCTCACCGGGCCGGTTGCCCTCGCCGCTGGGCTGGCGGCCGCCTATGGCCCTGCAAACGCGGCAGAAACGCCGTCGAAGCCGCGTGCGGAGGCACCGCGGCCGCCGGCGTTGTGGATACCTCACGGAAAACTCGGCCCTCGCTGACAGATGAGGGGCGGACGTTGACACTTGAGGGGCCGACTCACCCGGCGCGGCATTGACAGATGAGGGGCAGGCTCGATTTCGGCCGCCGACCAGGAGCTGGCCAGCCTCGCAAATCGGCGAAAACGCCTGATTTTACGCGAGTTTTCCACAGATGATGTGGACAAGCCTGGGGATAAGTGCCCTGCGCTATTGACACTTGAGGGGCGCGACTACTGACAGATGAGGGGCGCGATCCTTGACACTTGAGGGGCAGAGTGCTGACAGATGAGGGGCGGACCTATTGACATTTGAGGGGCTGTCCACAGGCAGAAAATCCAGCATTTGCAAGGGTTTCCGCCCGTTTTTCGACCGTCACTAACCTGTCTTTTAACCTGCTTTTAAACCAATATTTATAAACCTTGTTTTTAACCAGGGCTGCGCCCGGTGCGCGTGACCGCGCACGCCGAAGGGGGGTGCCCCCCCTTCTCGAACCCTCCCGGCCCGCTATCGCGGGCCTCCCATCCCCCCAGGGGCTGCGCCCCTCGGCCGCGAGCGGCCTCACCCCAAAATGGCAGCGCCTACGGCGCTGACTCTTTCGTTGACCAGGCGCAAGCGCCTGGAAATGCTCAATTACGTCTCCGATTACGCTGCGCTATGCCCAAAGGGGCTGCGCCCCTCTGGACTCCCCCCTTTTTAGGCCACAGGCGCGGCCACCACCGCGCCCGATCGGAAGATCCGTGCCGGCTGCACCGCCGCAAGGGTTTTTACTCCAGGAGGGGGGTGGGCCTTCGCGGTCCCTCCCTAAGCGCCCCTCAAGTGTCAATGAAACGTGATGAAGATCACCGTTCAGCGGCCGCAGCTCCGCTTGGCGTTCCATCCGCCCGCCAGGCAAAGTCCGGTCGGGACCAGGACCGAGCAGGAACCGCAGAATCGGGTACGCCCGACGGCATTGTTTAGCTAAATTTGCTTGACAGACTAGGGCATAATGCCCTAATATTGGTCTTGAGGCCGGGCATTCCGCCCAGGTCAACTACCGGAGAAAGTCCGATGACTGATGTTCAAATCCCCTCCCCTATCGTTGCCACCCGCGTCGCCGAGGCGGATCGCCTGCGGTTTCTGCCGACGTACTTCGGCCCCTCGATGCTGCGCATGCTTCGCGGCGAGGCCCTGGTATTCGGCTGGATGGGCCGGCTTTGCGCGGCCTACCACGGCGGTTTCTGGCACTTCTACACCCTCTCGAACGGTGGCTTCTACATGGCCCCGGAGCATGACGGCCGCTTGCGCATCGAGGTTGATGGCAACGGCTTCGCGGGCGAGCTGTCGGCCGACGCTGCCGGCATCGTTGCCACGCTCTTCGCCCTGAACCAGCTTTGCGCGGAGCTGGCCGGCACAGCCGACGCGGACGCCCTGATTGACCGCTACCACCACCTGGCGGCGTTTGCGAGCGAGCACGCCGAGGCGGCGGCGATCTACCGGGCCATCGACTAAGGGGCAGGCCCCCGGCCGAAAGGCTGGGGGCCGTTGGAGGCGAGCATGCAAGACGACAACATCAAGCGCCGCAACGATGCCATCGTTGCCGGCCGCTTGTTCAGCGGTTCGGTGCAGGACCGCGAGACAGAGCGATGCCACCACTGCGGCGAGCTGCTGCATCCGTTCCCGGAACCCGAATACTGGATGCAGTACCCCTTGCCGACCTGCTGCGTCCTGGACGGCTTGAAGTTCTGCGATGACTACCGGAAACCGGATTGCATCGCGGCCTACCTGGTAGCCAACCCGACGCCGCCCGAGGCGACCACCCCGGCGGCTCGCCGGCGGACGAAGGTGCGCAAAAGCAAGCCGCAGATCGAGGACAAGGACGCGCGCATTGCGGCGCTGGCGGCGACGCTGCCCGAGGATCGCGCCGGCCTGCTGGCCGTTGCGGCGGATGCGGTAGCGGCGGTGCATGAGGCGGTGCTCAATCGGGCCGACCTGGTGGCCGACGTGGCCGGCGACCGTTACGCGGCGGCCGTGTGGAAGCTCAACGGCGGCACGTTCTTCGGTTGCGCCGGCGACGAGGATGCGGCCGAGAGGGTCATAGAGCGCCATTGCCGCGCGACGCCGGGCGTCGTCCCGATGTGGGGCCAGGAGGGCGACTTCCTGGCATCGGTGGACGGGATGCGGGTATGGGTGGAGGTCGAAAACGGCTACGGCGGCCTAACCACGGTGCATTTCCAGTTCCACGCCGTGGACCTGGACGGCCCTTTTATTTCCGAAACGGGCTATCGGTCCCATTTTGACCATGCGCGCGGAGGCATGACGGTGGACCAGGTGGCGGACGGCGTTTTGCGCGCCCTGCTGCGCTCGCATCGCCGGTATCTGGACCCCCGCGACCAGGACCGCCTTGCCGACGATTCCTTGCCGGCATGGCTCGCGGGTATCACCCCGCCGCCGCGCCGCGTGCGGGCCGTGGCCGAGGACTGGCGAAAGCCGGACGAACTGCCGCCGGGCTTCGCCTGGGTTGATGCCGTGCTGCCGGCGCACCAGGCGTTCATCGCCCGCAAATGGGCAGCCAGTGCCAAGGCGAAGCTCGCGGCGGCGCGTGCGAAAGCTCAGGAGCCGGCCGGCCAGCGCAGGGAGCCGGCTACACCGGCCAAGCCGCAGCCGGAGCCGGCCAAGGATGAGGACGCGCCGGCGTGGCCGGCGACGTTCTTTCCTGGCCTGCGTTGCGAGATTGTGAGCGTGCATCACCCGGTTTTTGCCAAGGAAATCGGGAAGCACGTCATCATTACGAAGATCAGTCCCGAAACGCGACAGGTGTGGGCGCACGACGACAAGCCGGCGCGCTATCGCATCAATCGCAACGGTAGAAAGGTTTGTGAATATGACCCGCGTTGCATCGAGTCGTGCTACGGCTACGACCAACTGCGGGCCGCCATTTGATAACGATTAGGAGAAAAGCAGCATGAGCGACGTGAATATCCGGCTTGAGTGCCTGCGCCCGGCGGAACGCTGGGTGCAGCCGACCGGCGCAGAAATCCGGGAAGTCTTGCACTTGGCCGGCCTCACCGGCGGACAGGCTGCGCGCACCTTGGGCTTGGGTGCCAAGGGCGACCGCACGGTGCGGCGTTGGGTTGGCGAGGATTCGCCGATCCCCTATGCCGCCTGGGCGATCCTTTGCGATCTTGCGGGGATTGGGGCGATCTGGAAAGACCAGGGCTGACGCCCGCATGACTTGACGCCAAGGGAAAGGGCTTTAGCGGCTAAAACCGCGCCACCCTGATCGTTGCGATATGCTGCCAGCAGCCCGGCCCGCAAGCCGGGTTTTTTCGTGCGTCCATTGCAATTTGTTTAGCTAAATTATCTTGACGGATTAGGGCATAATGCCCTAGTATGGCAATCGAAGGCCGGGCACTTCGCCCAGGTCAGCAACCGGAGGATCAACCCCGATGAAAAGCAAGATCATGTCTTGGCTCGATGAGCTGCCCGGCGCGGCCGCTACGGATTTTCTGGCCCGTCGTGACCAGATCGCGGCGCTGATGGAACAGGCGGCAGAGCTTACCCGCCAGGCCGAAGAGCTGCGGCACAAAGCGTACCTGCAAGGCTGCACCCTGGAGGGTGAAGCAAAGGGCCATTGGTCCACCCAGGAAGTCGAACGCGCGAAGGCTCGCGCCGGCTGGTAACGGAACGAGGCCCGGCCACGTCGGGCCTCTATCAAGGAGATAGGGCCATGCCCAACCGCAAGATCGAGATCGTCACCACCAATTGCCGCCGTTGCGGCAAGTCCATTTCGACCCTTAGCCGCAGCCTGATCGGGGCGGACGCCCTGCGCCAAGAGCTGGGCGGCATCTGCGGCGACTGCATTACGCCGGAAGAACGACAGCGGATCGAGCAAGGCACCTTGCAGGCGGCACTGCGGCAGTGCGCTGCCGCTGGGACAAGCTGATTGAACGCCAGGGGAAAGGTGTTTTCAAGCGTGACGCCTTGCTGAACTCCTCGATTGTTTAGCTAAAATTGCTTGACAAGATAGGGCATTATGCCCTATTCTTGTTTTAAGGCCGGGTAGATTCCCAGGTCAATTACCGGAGGCCAATCCGATGACCGATAAGTTCATGCCGTGGATCGACGAGCTGCCGAACGTAGACCAGGAGCTGGTTGCGCAGCGGAATGCGATTGCCGAGAAGCAGCGGCGCGCTGATGAGCTGATGCACCAGGTCGAGCGCCTGCGCATCGAGGTCATGCGGGAGTCGTCGAAGTTGGAGGAACGGGCGAAACAGCGCTGGACTTTCAACGAAATCGACTTGGCGAAATTCCGGGCCGGTTACTGACGCCAGGGGATGATGATGCAGGTAGGAGATAGGGTGAACTGGCAGCACACTCCGCGCGGCGGGTACGGGTATTCCGTTTGTGTTGCTGGCATAGTGACGAAGATCGCGGCTAAACGTGTGCAGATTCGGGTAGCCGTTCGCAGTGGTAACGAGTGGCAGCAAGTCACCAAGTGGGTCGAGCCGGCCAGGTTGAGCACCAGGGAAAAGCCGGTTCCCGAGTTGGACGGGGCATAGGGATGACGCCCCGGATTTCTCCGGGGCGCTTGACCTCGATGCTGTCACATCACGGTCTAGGCGCGCGAGCGCTGGACGAATTGAACACGCATCGCCGTGGAGGGTCAAGCAATGTCGAAGATTATCAAGTTCCCAGGCGTGGAAGTGGAGGCCGAGGCCCCTGCCCCGCGCGTTGAGGCCCCGAGCAAGGCCCCGCCCCGGTTCACTTTTGCCAAGGGTGTCCAGGCCCTGGTCCGCTTTGTATGGGTCGCTACCGTCCTGGTGTGGCCGGTGGCGAAGTGGATCATTTCCATCGACGTTTTCTTTCAGTTCCTGCGGATGCTGTACCACTGGAACACCCCTGGCGTTCATGCCGGCTGGACGTTCCTGGTGCATTTCGCGGTACTGACCGCACTCACCTATTTCGTGTCGCTCTACAAGCCCAAGGGGCTGTAGGGCGGCCTTTCAAGGAGCTTTGAACTATGCCGATACAGGAGCCTAAGCAGCCGGGCTATGTGTGCCCGATGACCGGACGGGTGGCCGTGCTGGTCAAGGACTACGCCAACAGTGACCTAAACGGCGACGCGCCGGCGTATTGGTTCAACCCGGAGGCCGAGGGCTGGGGTATGGACCCTTGGAGGTTGGTCGAGGGCGTAGACCCTCATACGCAAGGCAGTTCGATGGATGTTTGCTTTGCCGACGGTTCCAGCAAGACGGTTGGGCCGTTGATGACGTTTTTCCTCAGCGCGAAGGATGCTGCGCGCCTCGCGTCACGCGATTTCTAGGGAGAGGAAGTGAAGAAGATTCCAACCTTGTTGTTTGTTCTGCGCTGGTATGGCCTGCAATTCCTGGCCGGGATTGTGATGGTCTTTGCTGGGGCCTACGGGTACATGCAGGATCAAGCGGACAACCCTGATTCCCCGTATCAATCTGTTGTGGGAATGCTTGGACCGTGGCCGTACATCGCCGCAGTCGTGGTGGGCGCTCTTTTTGCCGGTGTCGCCTGGTGGCGCGGCTCGAAGCTGCGAGCCGGCAGGTAACAATCCGCCTCCCGCCTAAAAATTTAGCCGCTAAAGGCGTTGACACCGAATCCAAAGTTTAGCTAAACTTCTTTCCATCGAGAAGCAATTAACCCACCGCGAGGGTGTATCGAATGGAAGAACAAAGCGTGAACATGGCGCGATTGAAGGGGGAGGTTTTGCCCGCCCTCTTCGCGTCGCCGGCGACGATTGGCGAGTACGGGGCCGGCATCGACGGCGCGGATTCCCTCAACGAGCTATCGAATCTGATGGAGCACGGCGCAGTTGCTGCCCTGGCCGACAAAATCAGCCAGATCGTGGCGAAGCTGGCCGACGCGGACCCCCGCAAGATCGCGGAAAAGCCTACCTGGTTCGAGAAGATGCTTGGCCGTGAGGTTGAACGCCAGGTGAGGTATCAGGTCGCCCGCAAGACGCTCGACCAGTTGCTGGACGAAGCCGAGGGCGTAGCGCAGCGCGTGCGGGACACGTTGCGCGCCTTGGATGACATGCTCACTACCCATGAGGCCGAGGTAGACCGACTCAGGGCTTACATTCAGGCCGGGCGCGAGTTCCTGGACGAGAACCCCGAGGCCGGCGCGGCCAAGGCCGGCGTGATCGAGTTCGACAAGCCGCGTGAACGCTTCGCGCGCAAGCTCGCCAACCTGGCGACCCTCATGGCGTCCCATGAAATGAGCGTCACTCAGATGAAGCTCACGCGGGCGCAGGCCGTGGACATGCTGGACCGCTTTTCTGAAACGGCATCCGTCCTGGTGCCCGTCTGGCGTCAGCACACCCTCGCACTCATCACCACCAAGAACATGAATCCGGCAATGGTCGCCGAGGCGGCCAAAGCTCACCAGGCGCTCATGCGGAGCCTTTCGCAAAGCCTGGAAGGCATCAACCAATAACACGGCGGGAGAACCCTATGAACGCACTGAAAACGACGCAAGAAGCCAAGGCCCCTATCGTCGCCTTCGACATGACCCCGGCAACCCTGCGCGAGCTGGGCTTGCAGGAAAGCGACGTACCGGAAGTCCATGCGGTCGCGCAGCGGATCGAGGTCGGCAGTCCGCAGACCGTGGCCGAGTTCGGCCGCGATGTGGCCGAGCACACGTCCCGCTACGCCGATAGCCTGCTGGACCAGGTGCGCAACAGCGACCTGGACGAAGCCGGCGAGAAACTGACCCAGGTTGTCGCCAAGGCCCGTTCCTTGAACGTCGGCCCGCTGTCCGACAACCGTTCCCGCCTGCCCCTGATTGGCCCGCTGATCGACCGCTTCCGCGTCCGTTCGACGGGCTTCATGGCGCGCTTCGACACGACCCGCGAGCAGATCGAACACCTGGTCAGCGAAGTGCAGACCACCCAGCAAGGCATCACGCAGCGCAATGCCTCGCTCGACGAGATGTTCGCGGCCGTGCGCGAGGAACACCGCCTTCTTGGCGTCCACATCGCGGCCGGCAAGGTCCGCCTTGCCGAGCTGCGCGAGCAGGCCGAGGGCCTGCGCGGCAATGTCGGGAACGATCCGGGCCGCGTGCAGGAGCTGGCCGACCTCGATGCGATGGTTGCCAACCTGGACAAGCGCATCGGCGACCTGATCGCCTTGCAGCATTCGGCCATGCAGAGCCTGCCGACCATCCGCATGATCCAGGCCAACAACCAGATGCTGGTCGATAAATTCCACACCATCCGCGAAATCACCGTGCCGGCGTGGAAGCGGCAATTCATGCTGGCCTTGAGCCTCAACGAGCAGAAGAACGCCGTCGAGCTGGCCACGGCCATCGACGACACCACCAACGACCTGATGAAGCGCAATGCGGCCCTTCTGCATCGCACGTCCGTCGAGACGGCGAAGGAGAACCAACGCCTGGTGATCGACGTGGACACGCTCAAGCAGGTTCAGACGACGCTCATCAAGACCGTCGAGGACGTTATTCGCATCCAGCAGGAAGGCGTGCAGAAGCGCAAGGATGCCGAGAAGCAGATCGCCGCCATGCGCGGTGATCTTCAAGCCAAGCTGACCCGCCAGCCCGTGCGCGAGCTGACCCAACAGGAGTCCGTATGAATGCCACAAACACCGATGTTTTTGCCCAGGTAGGCGGCCTTGAGGCCCGAGGCGCGAAGATGAAGAAGCGGGGCACCCGCTTCCTCATCGCGGCCCTGGCGGTCCTCGCCATTGCCGGGATCGGGGCGGTAACGGGATGGGCGATCAGCCCGAGCGCGACGCCCGGAAGTATTGACGTGCCGCAGGTGCTGGCATCGACGTTCAGCGACCAGGTGCCAGGCAGCGCCGGCGGCGGGCTGGGCGGCGGCCTGCCCTTCACGTCGGTCGCCGGGTCGCTCATGGACTTCATGACGGGGCCGGCGATTTTTACATTTGCCATTCTTGGCATGATCGTCGCGGGTGCCATGCTCGTGTTCGGGGGTGACGGCAGCGGGTTCGTGCGATCCATCTGCATGATGGTGCTTGCCGTAGGGATGATGTTCGCAGCCTCGAACGTGATGAAGGTCATGATCGGCGGCGGCGATCACGATGCCGCCCCTGCGGACCCCTCCCCGCGTGCGGCGTTCATGGCAGCAGTTGAGGCGAAGAACTATGAGCGGGTGCAGACGCTAATCAACGAGGCGCAATTTGGGGCTGCGTCGGCCGCCGATTATGTTCTTGCGCAAATCGCGGTCGCCGAAGGTCTGGACCGCAAGCCTGGCGCGCGCGTCGTGGTCGGGAAGGCAGCGGGCAGCATGGCAATGCCGCCTGCGGCGCTGGGTTTTACGCCAAGGGGAGAGGCGGCATACGCCATCGAGCGGTCGGCCTATGGTGAACCGAGGTCCAGCATTGCGAAGCAGTATCAGCAGGAATGGGACCGGAAGGCGGCTACCTGGTGGGCGATGGCCGGGGTGGCCGGGATCATCGGCGCGATCCTGGCAGCGACGGCAACCGGCTTTGTGGGGCTGGCAGTGTCGATCCGCAACCGAGTGAAGCGCGTGCGCGACCTGCTGGTAATGGAGCCGGGCGCAGAACCCTAAGCGCCAAGAGACGAAAGCCCGGTTTCCGGGCTTTTGTTTTGTTACGCCAAGGACGAGTTTTAGCGGCTAAAGGTGTTGACGTGCGAGAAATGTTTAGCTAAACTTCTCTCATGTGCTGGCGGCTGTCACCGCTATGTTCAACCAAGGCGCGGAGCAAATTATGGGTGTTATCCATGAAGAAACGGCTTACCGAAAGCCAGTTCCAGGAGGCGATCCAGGGGCTGGAAGTGGGGCAGCAGACCATCGAGATAGCGCGGGGCGTCTTAGTCGATGGGAAGCCGCAGGCGACGTTCGCAACGTCGCTGGGACTGACCAGGGGCGCAGTGTCGCAAGCGGTGCATCGCGTGTGGGCGGCGTTCGAGGACAAGAACTTGCCCGAGGGATACGCGCGGGTAACGGCGGTTCTGCCGGAGCATCAGGCGTACATCGTCCGGAAGTGGGAAGCGGACGCCAAGAAAAAACAGGAAACCAAACGATGAAAACTTTGGTCACGGCCAACCAGAAAGGCGGCGTCGGCAAGACTTCGACCCTTGTGCATCTTGCCTTCGACTTTTTCGAGCGCGGCTTGCGGGTTGCCGTGATCGACCTGGACCCCCAGGGCAATGCGTCCTACACGCTCAAGGACTTCGCTACCGGCCTGCATGCAAGCAAGCTGTTCGGCCCTGTCCCTGCTGGCGGCTGGACCGAAACCGCACCCGCAGCCGGCGACGGCCAGGCCGCGCGCCTCGCGCTCATCGAGTCCGACCCGGTGCTGGCGAATGCTGAACGGCTGTCGCTGGACGACGCCCGCGAGCTATTCGGGGCGAACATCAAGGCCCTGGCGAACCAAGGCTTCGACGTGTGCCTGATCGACACGGCCCCGACCCTTGGCGTCGGCCTGGCGGCCGCCCTCTTCGCGGCCGACTATGTGCTGTCCCCCATCGAGCTTGAGGCGTACAGCATCCAGGGCATCAAGAAGATGGTCACGACCATTGCGAACGTGCGCCAGAAGAACGCCAAGCTGCAATTCCTTGGCATGGTGCCCAGCAAGGTCGATGCGCGGAACCCGCGCCACGTGCGCCACCAAGCCGAGCTGCTGGCCGCCTACCCCAAGATGATGATTCCGGCCACCGTTGGCCTGCGCAGCAGCATCGCCGATGCCCTCGCGTCCGGTGTGCCGGTCTGGAAGATCAAGAAAACGGCCGCGCGCAAGGCATCGAAAGAAGTTCGCGCCCTGGCTGATTACGTGTTCACGAAGATGGAGATTTCCCAATGACTGCGGCTCAAGCCAAGACCACCAAGAAAAACACCGCTGCGGCCGCCCAGGAAGCCGCAGGCGCGGCGCAGCCGTCTGGCCTGGGGTTGGATAGCATCGGCGACCTGTCGAGCCTCCTGGACGCTCCTGCGGCGGCTCAGGGCGGTTCCGGCCCTATCGAGCTTGACCTGGAACTGATCGACGAAGATCCGCATCAGCCGCGGACGGCCGACAACCCCGGCTTTTCCCCGGAGAGCATCGCCGAAATCGGTGCCACGATCAAAGAGCGCGGGGTGAAGTCGCCCATTTCGGTGCGCGAGAACCAGGAGCAGCCGGGTCGCTACATCATCAACCACGGCGCCCGCCGCTACCGTGGCTCGAAGTGGGCCGGCAAGAAGTCCATCCCGGCGTTCATCGACAACGACTACAACGAAGCCGACCAGGTTATCGAGAACCTGCAACGCAACGAGCTGACCGCGCGCGAGATTGCCGACTTCATCGGCCGCGAGCTGGCGAAGGGCAAGAAGAAAGGCGATATCGCCAAGGAAATCGGCAAGTCGCCGGCGTTCATCACCCAGCACGTCACGCTGCTGGACCTGCCGGAGAAGATCGCCGATGCGTTCAACACCGGCCGCGTCCGCGACGTGACCGTGGTGAACGAGCTGGTGACGGCCTTCAAGAAGCGCCCGGAGGAAGTCGAGGCGTGGCTTGACGACGACACCCAGGAAATCACGCGCGGCACGGTCAAGCTGCTGCGCGAGTTCCTGGACGAGAAGGGCCGCGATCCCAACACCGTCGATGCCTTCAACGGCCAGACTGATGCCGAGCGTGACGCGGAGGCCGGCGACGGCCAGGGCGGCGAGGACGACGACCAGGACGGTAAGGACGCCAAGGAAAAGGGCACGAAAGAGCCGGACCCGGACAAGCTGAAAAAGGCCATCGTCCAGGTCGAGCACGACAAGCGCCCTGCCCGCCTGATCCTCAATCGTCGGCCGCCGGCGGAAGGCTATGCCTGGTTGAAGTACGAGGACGACGGCCAGGAGTTCGAGGCGAACCTTGCCGACGTGAAGCTGGTCGCGCTCATCGAGGGCTGACCCCCAAAGACAGCGGCGCGGGCCACCCGCGCCGCACAGACAACGGTTCCGCTACAGGAGGACCGAAGAATGAATCCGATGCTGTTCTACATCGCGGGAGGTATAGGCGCGGCGTTGCTGCTGGCTTCCGCGATCATGCTGGTCAAGCTGCGCGAGCCGAAGAAGGACCACCGGCCGGAGCGCAAGGCAGTGGCCCCGACGCCGGAGCCGGTCGATAACGAACTGTTGCGCACCTATCGCCGGCCGTCGCAGGCCAGCCAACCCGAGCCATCCACGACCCCGCCGGCGCGGCGAACTGCCCCGCCGAGCAGCGAACAATCCAAGGGGAACGACGGCGATTTCGTCACGTCTGCCCTGGTCGCCGGGGCGACCAACAGCACCATGCTGGGCTACCTGGCCGGCGGCTCGCTGACCGGGGCCATGCTGGGCGATGCGCTGCGGCCCGATACGCCGTCTGCGGCGTTCGCGGACCCCTCGCCGAGCTTCGACAGCAGCGGCACGGACAGCGGCTGGACCGATACCGGCAGCTCTTGCGATTTCGGTTCGACCGACACCGATACGAACAACTGGTGAGGGCCGCCCATGACTGACGAGCAAAAGAAACGGCTCCTGATGCTGCAAGCTATCCGGCACAGCATCCAGGCAATGCGCAGGGGTGTTTCGGGACCGGACACCTTCAAGGGCTGGTTGACCGGCATCGGCATCATCGCGGCGGGGTTCCTGGTTGCCGAGCTGCTGCCATCCCCTGCCCCCGGCGTCGGCCTGGTTGTGCCTGGGGCCTGCATTGCCGGCATCATCGTCGGCGGTTGGCTCAACAGGAAAGGCCGCTCATGGCCGACTGCCATTTACGACCAACTGGCCCACTACCGGCCCCTCAACGAGCAGGCGTACCGCGACTTGCAAGAGACGGTGAAGAAACGCGGCTTCGACGGCGATGCGGTCATGGAGTGGACCTACATCGAGGAGGCCGAGTTCATGCCCCTGGTGCCCACCAGGGAGGACCTGGCGCGCGACAAGTTCCTGACCGCGACGCGGGCCGAAAGGGCCGAGGACGATGCGCGTGCGCGCTTCGTCGTGCTCCATCCCAAGAAGCGCGGCCCCGACGCATGAAGAAGCCCCCCGCGCGCTAAATCCCCTTCCCGCCGACCCTTTGCCCCGCCGACCGTGCGGGGCTTTTTTTGCCTGGCCCTTCAGCGGCTAAAAACCTGCCGCTAAGTCGGGAATTGTTCAGCTAAACTCTTGCGCTGATAAGATAAGTAAGAGTATTATTATTCTTACCCATTACCGGAGCCAATCATGGAACTGAACAAAGAGACGCGCGACCGCATCTTTGCGGCTGCGGACGAGCTGTTCGAGCAAGGCGACCGGGAGAACTTCCCGACCGTGGATGCAGTGCGCAAGGCAGCCCGCGTCAACATGAACGACGCCAGCGCCGGCATGCGCGAATGGCGACGCCAGCGCACGGCGCAGGCCGCCCCGCTGGCGGTCCAGGTGCCCGACGCGGTGCAGCAGGCCGGCAACCAGGCCGTGGCCGCCCTCTGGCAAGCCGCCCAGGCCCTTGCCAACGAATCGTTGCAGGCAGCGCAAGCCGGCTGGGATCGTGAGCGCAACGAGTTGGAAGCCGTGCGTGGGGAGCTGGCCGACGCCTTCGAGGCGCAGGCCCGCGAGCTGGAAGAAGCCCAGGCGCGCGTTACTTTGCTAGAGCAGCAGGCCGCCGAGGCGGCCGAGCTGGCCGCACGCCAGGGGCAGGACCTGGCCGAAGCCCGCACCGCCCTGGCAGGGGCCGAGCAGCGTGCCGCGCTGGCGACGCAGCGGGCCGATGAGGTGGAGCGTCGAGCGCAGGAGCTGCGCGCCGAGCTGGACTACGCTCACCAGGACGCCCGCGCATTCAAGGAAGAGAGCCGCAAGGCCCTGGACGCGGCCAGCCAGGAAATGCAGGCGCTTCGCGGCGAGCGCGACGCGATCAGGCGCGAAGCGGAGAGCTTGCGGACGGAGTTGGCGGCGGTGAAAGCGAAGGCGCAGGCCGACGCCGAGGCCCACCAGGAGCAAAGGAAGTTGGCGGCGCAAGAGGCGGCCAGGCAGGCCGAGCGCTTTACGACGGTGCAAGCCGAGCGTGACGAAGCGCGGCGAGAGGCGAAGGCGGCACAAGAAGAGGCTGCTACGTTGAGGGGTCGGCTAGACGCGGAAACGAGTGGGAGGAAACACAAAGCGGAAGGAAAGTAACTGATAAATCGAACGCAGTTCACTAAAATAGATGGAACAACCTTGACGCGCCCGGCTCTAGGGAAGGCCGGCCTCGAACTGCCGAGGTCGGCTTTTTTTTAGCCGGCAAGCGACCAGGGCACGTTTAACACCAGAGGCAACCGTCAGGAGTCACCCAATGAAACACCGCCTACTGGTCATGAATGGGCAAAGAATTGTCCAGACCGAGAACCAAGGCGCATGGACGAACCAGAAGGTAGACAAAGCCGGGGCGTTGAAACCCGGCATTTACAACATCTATATGGCCCAAAAGGCCGAGAAGTCGCAGCGCCACGACGGCACCATCGTCCACGCAGATAGCGGCAGCATTTACCAACAGGTGGGGAAGAACTTTGTAATGCACGCCCGGTCAGATTTCGATAAAGTACCTGAAATCGGGAGTGCGAAAAGCATCACCTATGACGCAAATGGCAAGGCACAGGTAAGTGCCGAAAACGTCAAGTTGAGTCGCGGGCGCACTCGTTAGAGTTTTAGCGGCTAAAAAGGGAGGCGTCTTGAGCAGCTACAGCAGAGCCGAGCGCGCACCGTGGGGAGACTTCCCGAAGGTGGTTCGCAACGGCGACCTTGGTTCTTTGACCAACGAGCCTGAATACCAGGCCGCCAAGCAGGGCGACGCGGAAGCGGCGCTTAATTTGGTCGAGCGCCTGATTTCGGACGACACTGTTGCCCAGCTCAAGACGCTGATCGGCGACGACAAGCCCCGTATCGTTCCAGTCCTCGCCGTCGAGGCGGCGGGGAACAACAAGATTCCGGCCATGATGGCGGTCGTTCTGGCTGACCGCCTTGGCCTTGAGGTCGAAACGGACATTGTGCAGCGGGAGAAGGTCGCCCGAACCGGAGCCGGCTCAGATCATCGCCTGGCGTTCAACCCAACTTTCGAGGGGGCAGTGATCCCCGGCCAGAAGTACATCGTTGTCGATGACACGCTGACGATGGGCGGCACCATTGCCTCGTTACGCGGCTACATCGAGAACAACGGCGGTAAGGTCATGGCGGCCTCCGTCATGACCGCCCATGAAGGCGCGCTTGACCTGGCGGTCAAGCCGAAGATGCTTGCGGGCATCAATGAGAAACACGGTCCAGCAATGGACGCATTTTGGAAGGAAACCTTTGGCTATGGCATCGACCGACTCACCCAAGGAGAAGCCGGACACCTCCGGGCTGCCCCGTCCGTTGACGCAATCCGAGATCGCATCGCTGCGGCTCGAAATGAAGCAGTCAATCGAGTGGGGGCAAGCCGAACTGCGACGCCGGCGCGAGCAGGGCAACAACCGTCCCCGGCAGTAAAGCAGTCCAGCGGCAACAGCGGCGAGGAATTGCTACAGGCGGCCCAGGAGGCCGAGACGGAACAGCAGGCCCTCTTAGAGTCCGCGCCCATCGAGCAGACCTACCAGCAGACCCTTGCGCTCTATGTGCAGGCGAAGCATGACCAGGTGGAGCGCATCGAGGACCGCCTAGAACAGCTCGTAGACCGTCAGCAGGCGCGTTTGCAGCAGCTACAGTCCAATGCCCCCGGCTTGCTGTCCCTGCCGCGTACAAAGGCCGCCTGGCAGCAACAGCAGGCCCAACAGCAGGCCCGCTTGCAGACCCTGCACACGCGGCTGGACATGGTGCGCGAAATCAAGGAAGGCATGGGCATTCACGCGCCCAAGATCGAGGAACTGGCGACGCGCAAGATGCGCGCCGAGCATCCCGAGCTTGCCGGCGACTGGGATTCGATGCGTGAGGCCGCCCGACGGCACCAGGCCCTGATGCGCAAGCAGGAGCAAGAGAAGAAGCAGGCCCAGGAGCGGGAGCGCGGGCGTAGTCAGAGCTTGGGCCTGTCAAACAAGCCCAGCTAACGCAAAAAACAAAGCCCGGCATTGCCGGGCTTTTTCATCTGCGCCGCTGCGGTTCATAACGAGACCCACACCACCAGGGCGGCCGCGAACAGCACCATGCCGCCGGCGACCATGTTCATCATCGCCACGCGCCGGGCGTCCGCGACCTTGGCCGCGAGCTGCCGGCCAAGGCCGTCGTCGATTTCCCTGCGGATCGCTTCGGCCGCCTGCGCGGCGCTGTCCTTCATCACCTTCGCCATCGCGTCCTTGCTGGCCGCCAGGGCCGCGTTGAGCATCCGCTCCGCTTTGGCCTTGGCGTCCTCGCCCCAGCGATGCGCGATCCCTTCCAGCTCTTCCTTGAACGCGGCAAGGATTTCCTCTTGCTTGGCCGCGCTGTCGGCCATGAGCCGGGCATTGATGGTGTGCAGGATCAGCACCGGGTCGTCGCGGCCGACGGCGATGCCGTGCTTGGCCGCAATCTCCCGGATCAGCTCTTCAATCTGGTCGCTCATAGCACGGCCGCCGCGTCGAGCTGTTCAAACAGGCCGCGCCGGACGATCTTGAGGCGTTGCCGCGTCATGATCGTGAGCGATTCATCGGCCAGCGCCTGGTCGAACGTCAGCCGCTCTTGCAGCATGTCGCTGAAATCGCGGCCGTAGGTTTCTTCCTTGAGGGCCGGAATCTGGATGATGGACGACACGCGGGCCTTGTTGGCCGTGTACGCCTTCATCTGCTCGAAACTCTTGCCCTCATGCTCGATTGGCCCCCAATACGGGTTCAGCCAGACCACGAAAAGCGCTTCGGCCGGGAACTGGCTGGCGAGCTGGGCGAACCCGCTTACCGTGTCCAGGAGAGCCTGGCCGCCGGTGACGACGGTATGGATGACCAGCTCATGCCCCATTTCTTGCAGCAGGGCCGGCACCTGGTTGCTGATGAGGTAATGCGACAGGGGCACGAACGAGCTGGCCCCGTTGTCGATCACCACGTCGTCCTTGGTCGGCGCAATCAGCTCGACCAGGGTGTCGAAGTTGCGCGAGTTGATTTCGTCGCCGTCCATGATGTTCAGCCGGCGGACGTTCAGGGCCTTGTAGCCCTCGAACGTCGCGTTCACCGGGTCAGTGTCGATGCACAAGGGCGTCTGCCCCTTGTCCATCTTGTACTGCGCAATGATCGCCGCGATGGCCGACTTGCCGACCCCGCCCTTGCCCTGCAAAACCATGTGAATTTTCGCCATTACAGTAGATCCTTTTTGTCCGGTGTTGGGTTGAAGGTGAAGCCGGTCGGGGCCGCAGCGGGGGCCGGCTTTTCAGCCTTGCCCCCCTGCTTCGGCCGCCGTGGCTCCGGCGTCTTGGGTGCCGGCGCGGGTTCCGCAGCCTTGGCCTGCGGTGCG
Organism: Achromobacter sp. CF-sbj1-Ac2-l; assembly: GCF_052698165.1. Classification (NCBI taxonomy): domain Bacteria; kingdom Pseudomonadati; phylum Pseudomonadota; class Betaproteobacteria; order Burkholderiales; family Alcaligenaceae; genus Achromobacter; species Achromobacter sp. CF-sbj1-Ac2-l. Next base: position 30,397 of record NZ_CP199856.1, read on the forward strand.
GGCACATCGGCAGGCTTGGCCTTGATGTGCCGCCTGGCGTGCGAGCGGAACGTCTCGTAGGAGAACTTGACCTTCCCCGTTTCCCGCATGTGCTCCCAAATGGTGACGAGCGCATAGCCGGACGCTAACGCCGCCTCGACATCCGCCCTCACCGCCAGGAACGCAACCGCAGCCTCATCACGCCGGCGCTTCTTGGCCGCGCGGGATTCAACCCATTCGGCCAGCTCGTCGGTGTAGCTCTTTGGCATCGTCTCTCGCCTGTCCCCTCAGTTCGGTAATTGCCTGCATTTGCCTGTTTCCAGTCGGTAGACATTCCACAAAACAGCAGGGAAGCAGCCCTTTTCCGCTGCATAACCCTGCTTCGGGGTCATTATAGCGATTTTTTCGGTATATCCATCCTTTTTCGCACGATATACAGGATTTCGCCAAAGGGTTCGTGTAGACTTTCCTTGGTGTATCCAACGGCGTCAGCCGGGCAGGATAGGTGAAGTAGGCCCACCCGCGAGCGGGTGTTCCTTCTTCACTGTCCGTTATTCGCACCTGGCGGTGCTCAACGGGAATCCTGCTCTGCGAGGCTGGCCGGCTACCGCCGGCGTAACAGATGAGGGCAAGCGGATGGCTGATGAAACCAAGCCAACCAGGAAGGGCAGCCCACCTATCAAGGTGTACTGCCTTCCAGACGAACGAAGAGCGATTGAGGAAAAGGCGGCGGCCGCCGGCATGAGCCTGTCGGCCTACCTGCTGGCCGTCGGCCAGGGCTACAAGATCACGGGCGTCGTGGACTATGAGCATGTCCGCGAGCTGGCCCGCATCAATGGCGACCTGGGCCGCCTGGGCGGCCTGTTGAAACTCTGGCTCACCGACGACCCGCGCACGGCGCGGTTCGGCGATGCCACGATCCTCGCCCTGCTGGCAAAGATCGAAGAAAAGCAGGACGAGCTTGGCAAGGTCATGATGGGCGTGGTCCGCCCGAGGGCCGAGCCATGACTTTTTTAGCCGCTAAAACGGCCGGGGGGTGCGCGTGATTGCCAAGCACGTCCCCATGCGCTCCATCAAGAAGAGCGACTTCGCGGAGCTGGTGAAGTACATCACCGACGAGCAAGGCAAGACCGAGCGCCTTGGTCACGTGCGCGTCACCAACTGCGAGGCAAACACCCTGCCCGCCGTCATGGCCGAGGTCATGGCGACCCAGCACGGCAACACCCGTTCCGAGGCCGACAAGACCTATCACCTGCTGGTTAGCTTCCGCGCGGGAGAGAAGCCCGACGCGGAGACGTTGCGCGCGATTGAGGACCGCATCTGCGCCGGGCTTGGCTTCGCCGAGCATCAGCGCGTCAGTGCCGTGCACCACGACACCGACAACCTGCACATCCACATCGCCATCAACAAGATTCACCCGACCCGAAACACCATTCATGAGCCGTACCGGGCCTATCGCGCCCTCGCCGACCTCTGCGCGACGCTCGAACGCGACTACGGGCTTGAGCGCGACAACCACGAAACGCGGCAGCGCGTTTCCGAGAACCGCGCGAACGACATGGAACGGCACGCCGGCGTGGAAAGCCTGGTCGGCTGGATCAAGCGCGAATGCCTGCCGGAGCTGCAAGCGGCGCAGTCCTGGGATGACCTGCACCGGGTCCTGCGGGAAAACGGGCTTGAGCTGCGCGAGCGCGGAAACGGCTTCATCTTCGAGGCTGGCGACGGCACGACCGTCAAGGCCAGCACCGTTTCGCGCGACCTGTCCAAGCCGAAGCTCGAAGCCCGGTTCGGGGCATTCACACCGGCCGAGGGCAGCGAAGCTCCCCGCCGCCGGGAGTATCGAGCAAAGCCGCTCAAGACCCGGATCGACACCACCGAGCTATACGCCCGGTATCAGTCTGAACGCCAGGAAATGGGGGCCGTGCGCAAGGGCGAGCTGGACACGCTGCGCCTGCGTCGTGACCGCCTGATTGAAGGCGCGATGCGCAGCAACCGGCTGCGCCGCGCCGCTATCAAGCTGCTGGGCGAGGGGCGCGTTGCAAAGCGGCTCATGTACGCGCAGGCGCACAAGGCGCTGCGCGCCGACCTGGACAAGATCAACCGCGAGTACCGGCGGGACCGTCAGGCGGTCCAGGAGCGCACGCAGCGGCGCGCGTGGGCCGACTGGCTCAAGGCCGAGGCGATGAAGGGCGACGACAAGGCCCTGGCGGCGCTGCGCGCACGCGAGGGCCGCAGCGGCCTCAAGGGCAACACCATCCAGGGCAGGGGCGAGGCCAAGCCGGGCCACGCAGCCGTGACGGACAACATCACGAAGAAGGGAACCATCATCTACCGCGTCGGCAACAGCGCCGTGCGGGACGACGGCGACCGCCTGCAAGTCTCGCGCGAGGCCACGACGGACGGCCTGGATGCCGCCCTGCGCCTGGCAATGGAGCGCTTCGGCGACCGGATCACCGTCAACGGCACGGCAGAGTTCAAGGAGCGGATCGCGCAAGCGGCCGCCGCTGGCCGTCTGGCAATCACCTTTGACGACGCCGCCCTTGAGCAGCGCCGTCAAGAACTACTGACGAAGGAGCAAGCACATGAGCGAACCGAACGAAATGACGGACGACGAGATCGCGGCGGCGATGGAGGCATTCGACCTGCCGCAGCCGGAACCACCCTCAACACCGCAGGCGGCGACGGCGACCGCCGGGACGCTCGCGCCGTCAGCGCCGGCGGAACCGTCGTACTCCGCAAGCCCAACGTTGGACGCATTGGACGAAAGCCGCCGCCCCAAAGCCAAAACCGTTTGCGAGCGCTGTCCCAACTCGGTGTGGTTCGCATCGCCGGCGGAGCTGAAATGCTATTGCCGCGTGATGTTCCTGGTCACGTGGAGCAGCAAGGAGCCGAACCAGCTCACGCACTGCGACGGGGAGTTTCTCGGCCAGGACGAGGGCTAAAGCCCGAACAGATCGCGGCGGCCGAGAAATATGTTGCCGAGCGCGAGCAAAAGCGGCTAAACGGCTTCGATATACCGAAGCATGCACGATATACTGATTATGTTGGTGCGCTGTCCTATGCAGGCACCCGGAACGTCGAGGACCAGGCGCTGGCCCTGTTGAGGAAAGAAAACGACGAGATTCTGGTGCTGCCCGTCGATAAGGCCACGGCGCAACGCATGAAGCGCCTCGCCATCGGTGATCCCGTCACCGTGACCCCGCGAGGCTCCCTTAAAACTACCCGAGGTAGGAGTAGATGAAGAACCGAAACAACGCCGTGGGGCCACAGATACGGGCGAAAAAACCGAAGGCCAGCAAGACCATTCCCGTCCTCGCCGGCCTGTCCCTTGGGGCAGGCTTGCAGACGGCCACGCAATATTTCGCCCATTCCTTCCAGTATCAGGCCGGCCTTGGCTGGAATATCAACCACGTCTACACGCCCTGGTCGATCCTTCAATGGGCCGGGAAGTGGTACGGCCAGTATCCCGACGATTTCATGCGCGCGGCCAGCATGGGCATGGTCGTTTCGACCGTGGGCCTGCTGGGCACGGCTGTCACGCAGATGGTCAAGGCCAACACCGGCAAGGCGAACGACTATCTGCACGGTTCGGCCCGCTGGGCCGACAAGAAGGACATTCAGGCCGCCGGCCTCCTGCCCCGGCCGCGCACCGTCGTCGAGCTGGTATCCGGCAAGCACCCGCCCACTTCCAGCGGCGTCTATGTGGGCGGCTGGCAGGACAAGGACGGCAAGTTCCACTACCTGCGGCACAACGGCCCCGAGCACGTCTTGACCTACGCGCCGACGCGCTCCGGCAAGGGCGTTGGCCTGGTCGTTCCGACGCTGCTTTCCTGGGCGCACAGCGCCGTCATCACCGACCTGAAAGGCGAGTTGTGGGCGCTGACCGCCGGCTGGCGAAAGAAGCATGCGCGCAACAAGGTTGTGCGCTTTGAGCCGGCATCCGCGCAGGGTAGCGCGTGCTGGAACCCGCTCGATGAAATCCGCCTGGGGACCGAGTACGAGGTTGGCGACGTGCAGAACCTTGCCACCCTGATCGTCGATCCGGACGGCAAGGGCCTGGAATCGCACTGGCAGAAAACCAGCCAGGCGCTGCTTGTCGGCGTCATCCTGCACGCGCTCTACAAGGCCAAGAACGAGGGCACGCCGGCCACCCTGCCATCGGTGGACGCCATGCTTGCGGACCCGAACCGCGACGTGGGCGAGCTTTGGATGGAAATGACCACCTACGGCCACGTTGACGGGCAGAACCATCCTGCGGTCGGCTCTGCGGCCCGCGACATGATGGACCGCCCGGAGGAAGAAGCCGGTTCCGTGCTGTCCACCGCCAAGTCCTACCTGGCCCTGTACCGCGACCCGGTTGTGGCCCGCAACGTCAGCAAGTCCGACTTCCGCATCAAGCAACTGATGCACCACGACGACCCGGTAAGCCTGTTCATCGTGACGCAGCCCAACGACAAGGCCCGTCTGCGGCCGCTGGTGCGCGTCATGGTCAACATGATCGTCCGGCTGCTGGCCGACAAGATGGACTTCGAGAACGGCCGTCCTGTCGCGCACTACAAGCATCGTCTGCTGATGATGCTCGACGAGTTCCCCAGCCTGGGCAAGCTCGAAATCCTGCAAGAGTCCCTTGCCTTCGTCGCCGGCTACGGCATCAAGTGCTACCTCATCTGCCAGGACATTAACCAGCTCAAGAGCCGCGAAACCGGCTACGGCCACGACGAAAGCATCACGTCGAACTGCCACGTGCAGAACGCCTACCCGCCGAACCGCGTGGAGACGGCCGAGCACCTGTCAAAACTGACAGGCACCACGACCATCGTGAAGGAGCAGATCACGACGAGCGGCCGCCGCACGTCGGCCCTGCTGGGCAATGTCTCGCGGACCTTCCAGGAAGTGCAGCGGCCATTGCTGACCCCCGATGAATGCCTGCGCATGCCGGGGCCGAAGAAGAGCGCCGACGGCAGCATTGAAGAGGCTGGCGACATGGTTGTGTACGTCGCCGGCTATCCCGCGATCTACGGCAAGCAGCCGCTCTACTTCAAAGACCCGATATTCCAGGCCCGCGCGGCCGTGCCAGCCCCGAAGGTCAGCGACAAGCTGATCCAGACCGCCACCGTCGAGGAAGGGGAGGGGATCACGATATGAGCCGCTTCCAGCGTCTGACCAAGTACGTCGCCATCGCAGGCGGTGCGGCCTTGTTGCTCGCCGGCGCGGCCTATCTCGCTGGCGCGAAGGTGAACACCACCAAAAGCATTCCGGTCGGCCTGTACTGGAAATCGAATGCGCCGGTGGAGAAGGGGGCCTACGTCATGTTCTGCCCGCCGCAAGTCGGCGTGTTTTCGGACGCCAAGGAGCGGGGCTACATCGCCGGCGGTTTCTGCCCCGGCGACTACGGCTACATGATGAAGCGGGTTTTAGCCGCTAAAGGCGACGAGGTTGCCATCACCGACGCCGGCGTGCGCGTGAATGGCGAGCTGCTGCCTCACAGCGCGCTCATCAAGGCCGATCCATCAGGACGGCCGCTGCCTCGCTATCAGTCCGACAGCTACACCCTGGGGACCGCCGAGGTTCTGCTTATGTCCGACGTAAGCGACACGTCTTTCGACGGCCGCTACTTCGGCCCTGTCAATCGTTCGCAAATCATCACCGTCATCAGGCCGGTTCTGACCTGGTGAGGGTAGGGGGATATATGCAATTTGAACGCCTTGTAATCGCTGAAAAACCGGAGCTGGCAAAAGCCATCGTCGAGGGCCTGGGCGGCGGCAGCCGCAAGGACGGCTATTACGAATGCGGCTCCGACCGCGTGACCTGGTGCTATGGTCACATGCTGGCCTTGCTGGACCCGGAGGACTACGACGAGCGCTACGCCAACTGGAACATGGCCGACCTTCCCATCGTCCATATTCCCTGGCGCAAGAAACCGTCCGGTGACGCCGGTGCGAAAGCTCAGTTCAAGACCATCCTCAGCCTGTTGAAGCAGGCAAAAAGCGTGGTTCACGCCGGCGACCCGGACGACGAAGGCCAGCTTCTGGTCGATGAAATCCTGGAATACGCCAACTGCCGCCTGCCGGTGCAGCGGCTGCTTATCAACGACAACAACGTGAAGATCGTGCGCCGGCAGCTCGCCGCGATGCGCGACAACCGCGAGTTCGCCGGCCTGTCCGCTGCGGCCGAGGCCCGCAGCGTCGGCGACCAGCTCTACGGCTTCAACATCACCCGCCTGTACACGCTTGCGGCCCGCGCGAAGGGCTATCAGGGCCTGTTGAGCGTCGGGCGCGTGCAGACCCCTATCCTGGGGCTAGTCGTGCGCCGTTGCCGCGAGAACGCGGCCCACCAGAAAGCCTACTACTACCTGGTCAACGGCCAATTCGAGGTCGAGGGCATCCAGTTCCCGGCCCGTTACCAGGTCGCCGACGGCGATCCGGTGGACGAGAAAGGCCGCCTCAGCAACAAGGAGCACGCCGAGGGCATCGCGGCCGCCGTGAGCGGCCAACCCGCCCGCATCGTGTCCGTGACCACCAAGGCGAAGGAAGCGGCCGCGCCGCTGCCCTACAACCTGCTGAAACTGCAAATGGACGCCTCGCGCAAGTTCGGCTTCAAGCCGGACCAGGTGAAGGACATTACGCAGGCCCTGCGCGAGAAGCACAAGCTCATCACCTACAACCGTTCCGACTGCGAATACTTGAGCGAGGAACAGCACGGCGATGCGCCGGGCGTGCTGGCGGCCATCGCGCAGACGGCCCCGATGCTGGCGGCTGCTGCGCAGCGCGCCAATCCGACGATCAAGAGCCGCGCCTTCAACTCGTCCAAGGTTTCCGCGCACCACGCCATCATCCCGACCGAGAGCACGGCCGACCTGTCGAAGCTCACCGATGCCGAGCAGAAGATTTACCTGCTGATCGCCCGCGCCTACGTCGCGCAGTTCTGGCCGAAGCATCTGTATGACCAGACCGACGTGCTGGCCCAGGTCGGCGATCATCGTTTCGGCGTGCGCTCGAACGTCACCACGTCGCCGGGCTGGAAGATTCTCTACAAGAACGACGCCGGCAACGAGGACCTGGAAGGCAATGCCGACGACATTGAACAGGACCTGCGCAAGCTGCGCGACGGCCAGGCCGGCACCTGCACCGATGCGAAGGCCGAGCAGCAGGAGACGAAGCCGCAGCCGCTGTACACGATGGAATCCCTGCTGTCGGACCTGACGCGCGTTGCGAAATACATCCGCGACGACCGCCTGCGGAAAATCCTGATCGAGAAGGACAAGGGCAAGCAAGGCGAGCACGGCGGCATTGGCACGCCGGCAACGCGAGACTCCATCATCGCCACGCTCTTCGAGCGCGGCTACCTGGTGGAGAAGGGCAAGCACATCGTGTCCACGCCGACCGGCGAAGAGCTGTACGACGCGCTGCCGGACACGGCGAGATACCCCGACATGACCGCGCTCTGGCATGAGCAGCAGAAGGCCATCCAGGCCGGCGAGCGCGACACGCTGTCGTTCGTCAACGAGCTGATGGAGTACATCAGCGCCGAGGTCGCCAACATCAAGGAAAACGGCCTCAGCATGAAGATCGACACGCATCCTTGCCCGTCCTGCGGCAAGCCACTGCGGCGCATCAAGAAGAAGGACAAGAACGAATACTTTTGGGGCTGCACCGGCTTTGCCGACGGCTGCAAGTTCGCGTGCGACGACAAGGGCGGCAAGCCCGTCCCGCGCGAGGCCCCGAAAGTCTCCGAGCTGCACAAGTGCATGGCCTGCGGCCACGGCCTTTCCCGCCGGCCTGGCAAGAAGCGCGGCATGTTCTGGTGGGGGTGCAGCAACTTCCCCACGTGCAAGCAGACCTACCCCGACCTGAAAGGCAGGCCGGACTACAGCAAAGGCCGTAACGGCACCAACCAGGAGTGAAAGCGATGAACGATCCCAAGACCGTGCAGCAGGACGACTTTGCGCCGTTCGACGATACCGCGAACGCCAACGCCGCCCTGCGTGAAAAGCTCGCCGACGCGATGACGCCCGGCTTCCAGGTCGAGTTCGACCCGGACGAAGCGGAGAAGGCCGGGGCCTTTCCCGAGGACGCCTTGAGCGAGCAGGACGCCGCCGAGAGCGACATTGACCTGGTGGACGCGACCGTGCCCGAGGACACGACGACCGCGGCCGCCAATGACGCGAGGTAATTGGCTATGGCAGAGGTCAAAAAGCCGTTCCACGAGCAGGTTGCCGAACGCCTTATTGAGCAACTGAAAGCCGGCACTGCGCCGTGGCAAAAACCGTGGGAGCCGGGCATGCCCGGCTCCTTCATCCCGCTCAACCCGACGACCGGCAAGCGGTACAAGGGCATCAACGCGATCCAGCTCATGGCCCAGGGCCATGCAGACCCGCGCTGGATGACCTACAAGCAGGCCGCTGCCGCCGGCGCGCAGGTGCGTCGCGGCGAGAAAGGCACGCCGATCCAGTATTGGAAGTTCAGCGAAGAGCAGACCAAGACCGACGAGCAGACCGGCAAGCCGGTCCTCGATGCCAACGGCGATCCGGTCAAGGTGACGGTGCAGCTCGAACGCCCGCGCGTGTTCTTCGCCACCGTGTTCAACGCGGAGCAGATCGACGGCCTGCCGCCGTTGGAGCGCAAGGAACAGACCTGGAACGCCGTCGAGCGGGCCGAGCACATCCTTGCGGCGTCAGGTGCCACCATCCGCCACGGCGAGCACGACCGCGCGTTTTACCGGCCGTCCACGGACAGCATCCATCTGCCCGACAAGGGCCAGTTCCCGACGGCCGACAACTACTACGCGACCGCGCTCCATGAGCTGGGCCACTGGACCGGCCACCCGTCGCGGCTGGACCGCGACCTGGCGCATCCCTTCGGGAGCGAGGGGTACGCCAAGGAAGAGCTGCGGGCCGAGATTGCCAGCATGATCCTGGGCGACGAGCTGGGCATCGGCCACGACCCCGGCCAGCACGTGGCCTATGTCGGATCGTGGATCAAAGCGCTACAAGAGGACCCGCTAGAGATTTTCCGCGCGGCCGCCGACGCGGAGAAGATCCAGGATTTCGTCCTGGCGTTCGAGCAGAAGCAAATTCAGGAACAAACGACCCAGCAGGCCATCGAGCCGGCGCAGGGGGCAACTATGGAGCAACAGCAAGACCAGGTAGCACGACCGGCCATTGCGCCGGCCGACGAGCTGATCGCGCAGACCCTGCGCATGTACCGCGCCGGCGCGGAACCGGCGGAAGGCAGCCAATCGCTGGCCGCACTGACCGAAACCACGTTGGGCTTTGAGCTGCCCGCCGATTGGACCGGCCGCGTCCAGGTCCAGGGCAATGTCGAGGTCGAGCACGACGGCGAACGGTCAGTGGTGCCGGCTGGCGACCGAGAGCCGGAGTTTTGGGGCGTCTATGCGAACCATGAGTGGGGCGGCCACCAATGGCTTGCCGATTTCGCCGGCCCCGACGCTCAGACCAATGCCGAAGCGCTCGCCGACCGCCTGGCCGTGATCGACGCCTACGCGACGGCCAACGAGTACGAGCAGGCCGCGAAGTTCGCCCGCATCCATGAAGAGCGGGTTCGCCGCGATCCCAACAGCACCGACGAGGACCGCGTTGCCGCCAAGGAGGCGCGCAAGGCCGCCGAAGGCACGGCCATGCTGCACGACGAGGACCTACAGCGCCGGATTGCCGACTACGAGCGCGAGCAGCAGGAAATGGCCCAGGCCATGAACGCCGCCGAGCAGCCGGCGGCCGCCCAGGCCCCCGCCAAGCCCGAGCGCGCCTACTTGAACGTGCCGTTCAAGGAGAAGGACGAGGTGAAGGCCCTTGGAGCGCGCTGGGACCGCCAGGAACGCGCCTGGTACGTTCCGGCAGGGGTAGACCCTGCCCCGTTCGCCAAATGGGCGCGGGAGGGCGCTACGGCGGCCGTAGAGGCCCGCGCCGAGGTCCAGGCTACCCAACCCACGGCCGAGCGCCGCAACGTGGCCCAGGAGCGCGTCTATCTGGCCGTGCCCTACGGCGAGCGCCAGGTTGCCAAGGCGGCCGGCGCGCAGTGGGACAAGGTGGCCAAGTCCTGGTATGCCGGCCCGAACGCCGACATGGGCAAGCTGCAACGCTGGCTGCCGGACAACGTGCCCACCCAGCAATCCCCGGCCGTTACCCCGGAAGATGAGTTCGCCGAGGCCCTGAAAAGCATGGGCTGCGTCGTCACCCCAGGCGGCGGGCACCCCATCATGGACGGCAAGAAGCACCGCATCGAGACGGAGGGCGACAAGAAGGGCGAGAAGTCGGGCTTCTACGTCGGCCACCTGGACGGACACCCGGCCGGCTACATCAAGAACAACCGCACCGGCGTCGAAATGAAGTGGAAGGCCAAGGGCTATGCCCTGGACCCCGCCGAGAAGGCCAAGATGCAGGCCGAGGCGGCGGCCAAGCTGGCCGCGCGTGCGGAGGAACAAGAGCGCCTGCACGAAGCCACGGCGCAACGCATCGGCCGCCAGGCGCAGGGCCTGGTTCCGATCACGGAACCGACGCCGTACCTGCGCGACAAGGGCCTACAGTTGCACGCCGGCATCCTCACCGACCAGGAAGGCCAGAAAACCTACATCCCGGCCTACGACGCCGACGGCAAGCAATGGACCATGCAGTACATCCAGGAGGACGGCACCAAGCGCTTCGCCAAGGACAGCCGCAAGGAAGGATGCTTCCATGTCGTCGGCGGCATGGATGCCCTCGCGGCCGCGCCGGCGCTGGTGATCGGCGAGGGCTACGCCACCGCCGCCACCGTGGCCGAGGCGCTGGGGCACGCGACCGTCGCCGCGTTCGATTCCGGCAACCTACAGGCTGTTGCCGAGGCCCTGCACGCGAAGTTCCCGGACAAGCCCGTTGTGATCGCCGGCGACGACGACCGCCAGGTGCAGATCACCCAGGGCGTGAACCCCGGCAGGACGAAGGCCCAGGAGGCCGCCAAGGCGGTCGGCGGCAAGGCCATCTTCCCGATCTTCGCACCGGGCGAGAACGCCTATCCGAAGGAGCTGCCGCCGATCACCCCGGAGAGCTACCGCAACCACCTGCACGCTGAAAAGCGCCTCGCGGACGCGGCGGCCGGCAAGGTCCAGTTGAGCGAGGCCGACACGGCCAAGCTCAAGGAATCGCTGTTGAGCGATGACCAGCTCGCCGCCTTGTCGAACATGAAGAAGCACACCGATTTCAACGACCTGTCCGAGCGCAGCAGCCTCGGCAAAGACGGGGTTGAACGCCAGGTGAGAAGTGCTGTCGGCAAGGTGCTTCTCGACGAAGGCCAGCGGCAGAAGGTGCAGCAGCTCAAGCAGCAAGAGATCGAGCAGCAAGAACAGCGGCAACGCCGCGCGAGAACCTACTAAGGAGAACTAGAGCGTATGAACAAAGTACAGATCGGGGCACCACGCACATCGGCAAGCCCTGGCGTCATCATGAAGCCCGAGGGCAGCGTCAAGATCGCCGTCATGAACGGCAGCCGCCAGGTGGACCAGGTAGTGAACGGCGAGTGGCTGACCATGAAGGTGTTGCCCGAGGCAGGGCTACCGAAAGGCATTCACCAGTTGAGCGATGCGAAGGACGCAAGCAAGAACGTCCATCCGCACAAGCACGTCGGCCAGGTGCTGCACGACGACGGCCGCAACGTCTACCAGTTCAGCGAAGGCGGAATCGTGAAGCACAGCCGGGGCATCTTCGAGAAGCCGCCGGTTGTCGGCAAGAACTACGAAATCGCCTACAGCCGGGGCCAGGGCAAGGTCATCGGCGAGGTGTCCCAGGAACAGGCGGCCAAGGCCGAGCAGAAACGCTCGCGCTCGATCTAGGAGGCGTATGAACATCGAGGCGTACCCGCAAGGCTTTCGCGGCTCCCTCGCCGTGGTTTCTGCGACCGGCGTGGCCGGTTGCAGGACCTGGACGCTGCGCAGCGTCGAAACCGGGCAGCACTACGAGCTTGCGCCGGCGTCGATTGAAGGCTGGCCTCTCCCTGCGAAGCGTGAGGGCAGTCGGCCCAACAGCATCATCGTCAACTACGACGGCAACGACGTGATCGCGCTTGAGCTGGCGACCGGCGAGCTGTACCGCACCCGAGCACCTGCAACGACCTTACGACTACGGAGGTAGCAGCAGAAAAGCCGGGCAATGCCCGGCTTTTTTATGGGTTGCCGCTCATGCGCGCACTGGTCATTGTCGTTACAGGCCGCTGCGTTGGCATCAGAAGTTTCCCTCTCGCGGCAACAAGAAAGCGGTCGCAGCTATCGCCACAAGCAACCACACCGCGTAGTCACGCCAGTTATCAAGGAAATGCTCTGCAATTCGCTCGCGCATCGAGCGTGGGCGAAGTCCTAGACCCGGATCATTTTTTTTGTATCCCATAGCAATTTTTAGCGGCTGAAATCAGTCCTTGAGCCTGTCGGCCAGTCGCGTCATGAGGTCCATTCGCTCATGCAGGATCGCCACGACCAAGGCGGGTTCGCCCGCACGCGGCAGGCAAAAAACGTAGTGGTGTTCGCAGCGGGCCATCCGCAGCGCGGGATAGAGTTCGCCCATGTCCTTAAACGGGCCTTCGCCGGCGGCAAGCCTGGCGATGCCCTGTTCTAGCGTGGTGACGTAGCGGCGCACCTGCGCCGCGCCCCACTCCCGGCGCGTGTAGCGGATGATGCCCCGTAGATCGGCTTCGGCCTCAGCCGTGAGGATGTAGGCCGTCAAGCGCGATCCCCGCCGAGTTCTTCATCAAGAATATCGCCGACGCTCTTGGTGGACACCTTGCCGGCAAGCCCATCGTTGATGCGGTTCCCCAGCATGGTTTTCAGTTCCTGCCATGCCTGATCGGCATCAGCGTCACCGGGGAACAGGCGTTCGAGGGCGTATTGCTTGATCGTCTTGCCTTGCAAGGCGGCCAGCGCTTTCAGGCTCTGGTGCTGCTGGTCCGTCATGTCGATTGTCAGGCGGCTCATTGGATAACCTCCATAAAATGCACAGACCCACATTAGCACATATGTGGGCGTGAGGCTACGGCGGTAGGCGCATTAAGGTCCGGGAAAATGCGCTAGGCGCATTTAAATTGCGTATTGCTGTAATGCGCCATGCCGGCTAGACTAGGCCCAAATGGGTATACCCAATTTGACCAAGGGGGACGCGATGAGGGCGGCCAAGCACTACCGACAACTTCTATCCATCGACTTCAACATCGAGGCGCTGGCCTTCGTGCCCGGAGCCGAGGGCACACGCGGCCGGCGCGTCCACGTCCTGGGGCGTGAGGTCCGCGACCGGCCCGGCCTGGTCGAGTACCTTTCCCCGGCGTTCGGTTCGCGGGTCGCGCTGGACGGCTACTGCAAGGCCAACTTCGATGCCGTTCTGCACCTGGCGTACCCCGATCATCAGCAATGGGGCCGCGCATGAAGCGCCGAAGCTACGCCACGCTGCGCGCGGCGGCCGCGCTGGCCGTCCTGGTCATCGCGTCACCGGCATGGGCCGAGCTGCGCGGCGAGGTCGTGCGCATCATCGACGGCGACACCATCGACGTGCTGGTAGACAAACGCCCGGTGCGCGTGCGCCTGGTGGACATTGACGCGCCAGAGAAGCGGCAAGCCTTCGGCGAACGTGCGCGGCAGGCGCTGGCCGGCATGGTGTTCCGCCGGCCCGTCCTGGTCGACGAGAAGGACACCGACCGCTACGGCCGCACGCTGGGCGTCGTGTGGGTCAACGTCGAGCTGCCCGGCCGGCCACCGCACCCGCGCAACGTCAACGCCTCGATGGTTCACCAGGGCATGGCCTGGGCTTACCGGTTCCACGGCCGCGCGAGCGATCCTGAAATGCTGCGGCTCGAACAGGAGGCGCGAGGCAACCGCGTCGGCCTCTGGTCCGATCCGCACGCCGTCGAGCCGTGGAAATGGCGACGCGAGAGCAACAACCGGAGGGACGAAGGTTGAAGGTCGCCCGCATCTACCTGCGCGCCAGTACGGACGAGCAGAACCTTGAACGCCAGGAGAGCCTTGTAGCGGCCACGCGGGCCGCCGGGTACTACGTCGCAGGCATCTACCGCGAGAAGGCGTCCGGCGCACGCGCCGACCGGCCCGAGCTGCTGCGCATGATCGCCGACCTTCAACCTGGTGAAGTCGTCGTTGCGGAGAAGATCGACCGCATCAGCCGCTTGCCGTTGGCCGAGGCCGAGCGCCTGGTTGCGTCGATTCGGGCTAAAGGGGCCAAGCTGGCCGTGCCTGGCGTGGTTGACCTGTCGGAGCTGGCCGCCGAGGCGAACGGAGTGGCGAAAATCGTCCTGGAATCCGTCCAGGACATGCTTTTGAAGCTCGCCTTGCAGATGGCCCGCGACGACTACGAGGATCGGCGCGAGCGTCAACGTCAGGGCGTCCAGTTGGCGAAGGCCGCCGGCCGCTACACCGGCCGCAAACGTGACGCCGGCATGCACGACCGCATCATCACGCTTCGTTCCGGCGGATCGAGCATTGCCAAGACGGCCAAACTGGTCGGATGCAGCCCGAGCCAGGTCAAACGAGTATGGGCAGCCTGGAACGCGCAGCAGCAAAAATAAAGCCGGGCAGTGCCCGGCTTTTCTCACCTTTTCGCGTCTCGCAGGGCCGCTGCGAGCGCCCTGCCTAGATCCTCGCTTTCCCCTTCGGTGTAGTCCGGCCACGGCACGAAGGGCGCGGATGCGTACCTGTTGAGCAGGTACGCCTTGGGACAGCGGTAGACCACCGGAGAGTTCGCCTTTTCATCCCACCGGGCCAGGATAACGTCCGCATCGCAGTGCATGTCCTTCACCTGGTCGCGGAAGAAGCCGAAGGCAACCATGCCGCTATGTTCGCCGAGGAACGCCAGTTGCTTCGCACTGGCGATCGCGCCGACGCCGCCGGCCAGAACCGAGGCCATTACCCAGCCGACGAACCAGAAGCTGGCATTCTTGCGGTTGACCACGGCCCGCGCGGCCGCGATCAGCACAACGGCCAAGCTGCCGACCAGGGCCATGACGACCGTGATCCGGCCGTTGTGGAAAGCGATGGGCTTGCCGGCGTCCGCCCGCGCGGCGTCGATAATGCTGGACCCGATGGGCGCGCACATCAGCAGGACCGGCAGCAGCACCAGGAACATCGTCTGCGCCCACTGCGCGAATGCCTTTCGGCGTTCGCCGGCGGCAAGCGCTTCCATCATCGGCGTGAAGCCCAACAGGGCCACCGCAGCCGCCAGGCCCGCAACGATGCCGCAGGCGATTACATACATACATCCTCCCTAATGCGCTTTGCGCATGGTTTTAGTCAGAGTCCGCGGCCTTTGCGCGGGCCGCTTCGGCCAGGGCGCGGCTGCACCTTGGGGGCTGGCCGCGCGGCCGCTGCCGGCGCAGGCCGGGCCGGTGTGGCGACCTGCGGAGCCTGGCGTTGGGCCTGCGCGAACAGTTCCGTGAACGACAGCGGCGCGGGATCGAGGCCGCAAACCTTGTTCAGCAGCTCGGCAGACTCCCGGCCGTGGACCTGGATCGGGAACGATGGAGCGTTGTTCGCAATCAGCCAGAACGAGCGCGTGACCCCATTGCTGAAACCAATGTCCACCCGGTCACGCTCCTGGTGCGCGCCGGCGAAGGCCAGCGGCACAGGATTTTCCCTGCCGTGCGCGAAGCCCTGGACGGCGTGCTTGTACTTGTAGTCCTGCGGCATTTCCGAGCGCAGCAGGCAGTTGTCCGACCGCGTTTCGCGGCCGGTCGAGCTGCTGCGCAGCCAGGCCCGATAGAACGCTTCGGTGTCCACCCGAACCACGAACATTTCATCGTTGATTGCGCCAGGCTTGGCCGACATGAAGCGGTCGGCCTGGCCGGGCACCGGCACGCGCCAAACGGCCTCGCGTGCATCAACCTGGACCAGTTCCGCCGGAGCCGGCCGGGGCCGGCTCACCACGGACGCATCCAGCTCCTTCAACTCGCGGCGACGAGCAAGGTAGCCCTTCAACCGTGTCAGCATTCCCCCGCCCTCCCCTCAGTAGAACTTGGCGTCGTCAAGGGAGATCGAGCAGCCGTTATGGTCGTAGGACACGTCCTTAACGGTGCCAGTGACGCGCGTGGTCTGGCCGGTGGAAACCGACTTGATGGCAAGCTGGTTATCGGTCCCTGCATGGACCGAGGCGCTGCCAGCGCGCAGCAGCACCCGGTAGCGAGGCTTGAAGCCTTCGGAAATTACCTGCACCTTGCCGGTCGCCGACAACCCTTTCTTGCCGTACAGCTCCGTCGCCCGAACCGGGTTCTTGTCAGCGTCGCGGCAGATTTGCGCCACTGGCACGGTCAGCATTTCCGGCGGGGTCGAACCGGGCGGCGTCGGCATGGGGATGTTCAGCAGTGCGCAGCCGGACAGGGCGAGCAGCGGCAGGGCCGCGATGGTGCATTTCTTGAGCAATTGCATATTGGAATCTCAAAGGTCAGGTGAAAAACAAGTAGCCCGCCTCGCGCATCGGAATGCGGATCAGCCAAAGAGCGGCCAGATGCAGCGGGTAGTACGTGTAAAAGGCCCAGCGCAGGCGCGGGACACGAAGATCGACGCCGGCGGCGGCGATCACTAGGGGCACGACAGCAAGCGCCCACAGGTTGCCATTGATGTACCACAGCGACGCGCAAGACAGCAGCGCCATCAACGCGGCCGCCCACGTCGGGCGCTTGAGGTACAACCAGACAGACGCGGCCAGCAGCAGCGCAGGCCAACAGAATTCGACCAGGCCGCCGGCCACGACGAACAGTGCTATAGGAGCGACCGAGCGGCCGCGCTCGACCAGGTAGAGCATCGCGGTTGCGGCCAACAGCGTGAACATGACGTTCAGCGGCCACCATCCGCCCACCACGCCACCCAGCGCAATGAACGGGACCGAGGCGACCAGGCCGAAGGCCAACAGGCGTTTCATCGCTCGCCCGTACAAACCGCGCTCGAGCGCGCCCGGGCGGGCGAGGTTGTACGCCAGGACGAAAACGAAAAGAGGCAGGGCCAAGCGCCCCGCCTCGAACAGATATGGCAGCGTGCCGTTGAACAGGTACTTGTTGACGTGATCCCCGGTCATGGCAAGCAGGGCGAGCCACTTCAAGGCTTCAATGGTGCCGTCGGCGATCACCAGGGCAGGCAGCGAGGCCCGGCCGCTGGCGTCGTTCATGGCGCGTGTATTCATGCCCTCCCCCTTGGAGTAAAGACGCCCTGCAGGGCGCTATTTGCGCCCATAGCGCAGCGCGTATTCCCGGAGGACGTGCAGCGCCAAAGGCAGGGCTGCGAGGCCCAGCAGAGCGCCGGCGGCGTACATGGCCCATGCGGGCAGGAACGCGAGCAGCGTATGCGCGACCAGGCCAAAGACGATGACAGGTCCGATGCCCAGGACCAGAAGATCAAACGGCGCTTTCGCCTGCGATGCCGCCCAGGCCGCGTAGGCCCTGGACCCGTTCATGTATCGCTGCGTCAGGTTGCGAATGCCCATAGGCTTTAGCCGCTAAACGGCCGTTCCTCCTTATGGCGTGTTGTTGATGATGAGCTGCCGAGGCACGTAACCCGAGCTGCGGAAGCTGGTGCGGGTGATCCGGCCTTGCTTCACTGGCTGCGCTTCGGCCGACGCTGCTGCGGGCGCATCAGCGGCCGCGAGCGTGGTCCCCTTCCCTGCCGGCTGCGCCGGCGAGCTGGGGCCATAGTTGACGGTGACGAAACGCGCATCCAGCCACTTCGCCCACTTGTCGGCCTTCACCATCAGGTCGGCGCGATAGATCGCGTTCTTCGACGGCGTGCGCGAGTGATAGTTAGCGGCGCGCGTCCACAGATCGCCCCTGTCGTTGCGAATGTGCCCGCGCAACCGCCAGGCCGCCAGGTCATAGGGATAGCAGCCTGCCGCAGCAACGTCCTGGGCCGTGATCCCGTACTTCGCCAGATCGCCCAGGTAGGCGGTGTTGAATTGCAGCTCGCCCACGTCATAGGTGCCATTGGTGTTCTTGACCCACTGGCCCGGCTTGCCGCCTTCCTTTTCGCGGATGGCAAGGAGGATGTTGGCCGGAATCTCATACTTCGCGGCCGCAGACACCGAGCACACAACGCGCTCTTCCATCTGTTCCGACAGATCGGGGAAGAGCCGTGCGGCGGTCGCATCCGCCGCACCGAAGCCAGTGGCCGCCACCAGGGCGACCACCGGCAGAGCGTTCCGTGCCAGCAGCTTGGCAAACGGCATCGCTATCCCCTCCCCTTACCGCTCGAACCGACGGTAGGCGTCGCTGCCATAGCGGCCGGACTGCTGCTGCCGCTCTTTCAGCTTCGCCTCATACTCCTTGAGCGCGCGGTCGTAGTCGGCCGCCTCGACCCAATAGCCGCCCTCTTCCGGCGTGCCGACGTAGCGCGGCGCGGTCGTGTTGAAGTCGGTATAGGCATGGCCGGTGTAGGCCGCGCAGTAGTCCGGCAGACGGTTGCCGATGTAGAACTGATCGTCCCAGCTCCGCCACTCACGCAGCACGGAGTTCAGCGAGGACGCATCGCAGCGCCCGGCCCCGCGCGAAATCGCGGAAACGAGCGTCTGCATTTCCGGCGTCTGGTTCGATACCGGGCAGAGGTTCAGGAAGTTCAGCCGCGCCTTGAGGGTATCCGACAGCTTGCGCTTGTGGATGCCGAAGTACCGCGACAGCGACGGGCTGCACTCGCTGGGCCGGCTGCCCGTGGACAGGCACAGGATGGCCTCGCAGGCCAGGCGGGTATCGCCCGTCAGCACGTCTTGCGCGCTGGCCGAGCCAGTTGCGCCGAGGCCCAAGGCCACCACCAGGGCGGCCGACGAGAACGCTTTTTTCAGTTGCATGGTCGTAGCTCCTAAGAGTCGTTTCAGGATTGGGCGGGCTTGTTGACGAAGCTCGCCACTTCGGAATCCGCGTCGGCGGCCGCTTCCCTGTTGTTGCTTGCGGAAAGGCTGTTGTCGTCGAACGACGGTGCGGGTGCCGGTGCAGGTTGTTCCTGCGCCTGGCTGTTGCTGCTGCTATCGGCGACGGTTGAAGCGGTCTGCGCCGCCGCACCCGCGCCGCGAATTGCCTGCGCGATCTTGCCGCCCACGGTATCGCCGATGCGTTCCTGGGCCGATGCGCGCATTTCGCCGGCCTTGGCCTTGGCGACCGAGCCGGCACCTTTCGCCAGGTTGGCGACGGTATCGGCCGCGATCCGGCCGCCCTTGGCCGCCGTGGCCCCGAAACCGCCGGACGAGCGGCCACCACCCGAGCCACCACCCGAGCTGCCGCCGCGTGCGCCGCTGCTGTTGTCGCCGGCGGCCGAGGCCATCGGGGTTTCACCACCGCCCGAGCCGCCACCGCCGCCGGAGCCGCCGCCGTCACCGCCGCTGCTGCTGGTGCCGGCGCTGCCACCGCCACCACCGCCGCCGCCCATCATGCTCGACAGAATGTCAGTCCCCGCAGAGACGTTATCGCTGGCCTTCGACGCGGCCGCCATGATGGCCTGCGCGCCACCGGCCGCCGCCGCTGCGCCGGCCGCAACGGCCGCGCCGCCAGTGGCGATTGCCGCGCCGGCCGTCGCGGCCGCACCGACGAGCGTGCCAGCGCCGAACTGGCCGATACCAGCACCGCCGACGCTCGCGCCGGTGATGATGCCGGCGATGAGCTGCGGCACCTTGTTGACCAGGACGAGCAGGATCAGGCCGACGATCAGCATCACTCCAAGTTCCTTGAAGTTGATGCCTTCGCTCATGCGGCTGTAGTAGTCGTCGAGGAAGGTCTTGCCGATGCCTACGAGCAGCACCATTGCGAAGAGCTGCGCAGCGACCCCGAGGACGACCTTGTAGTAGTTGATCGCCATGTCCGAGGTCCAGCGCGAGCCGCCGAAGCCCAGGAAGAACACACCGCCGTAGGCGAGAATCCAGCCGGACGCCAGGAGCAGGAGCATATTCACGCCGACCAGGGCCAGGATGCAGAGGATGGCGGCCGCCAGGGAGGCCCCGACGAAGCTATCGACCGGCGACCAGTACGAGGTTTCGTCCATCACCTTGAAGAAAATCTCGAATCCAACATCGACGATGCCGGACGGCGAAAGCCCCTGCCCCAACCCCGTTGCCTGGCCTGCAATTTGCCGCAGGGACGCATAGATGGACGACGCGAAATTCGGGCCGTTGGTCAGCAGCCACCAGAAGAAGCCGGTGAAGATCGTGAACCGCACGAACTCGGCGAAGAACTCGCCAATGTCGGCCTTGCGCAGCGCCATCATGCCGAAGGTCCAGACCATGCTAATCACGGTCAAGGTCCAGAACAGCCAGGTTGCGGCGTTCTGGACGACAGTGGCCCAACCGCTGGCGGCGTTCTGGTAGCGCTGCAATACGTTGTCGAGGATGCCCGAATTGTCGATTTGGGCGTATGCCGCTACCGGCATCAAGGCCAGCATCAGGACCGCGAGCGCGGCAGCTCTAGTCTGGATTTTCATACGTCATCACCACTC
Organism: Achromobacter sp. CF-sbj1-Ac2-l; assembly: GCF_052698165.1. Lineage (NCBI taxonomy): Bacteria > Pseudomonadati > Pseudomonadota > Betaproteobacteria > Burkholderiales > Alcaligenaceae > Achromobacter > Achromobacter sp. CF-sbj1-Ac2-l. The sequence continues at coordinate 50,809 of NZ_CP199856.1, forward strand.
TTTCTTTTCGCTGGGCTTGAAGCCTCCCGGTTCTCCGCGCGGGCACTTCTTCAACAGCTCCGCGCGTTGAGCGGCATCCGTGATCTTCGGCAGATCGGCGCAGGTCAGCTTGTCGGTGTCAGGCTTGTTGTCGCAGCCTGCCAGGCTGGCCGCCATGACGGCGGCCAGCGCGGCAACTGCGATGAAGTTGGATTTCTTCATCGCGCCTCCCCTCACCAGGTCTTAGCCGGGCTTGCGCGGTACGAACCCTCGCGCAGCTTCGCGCCCGCAGCGTCCTGCTGGGCCTGCCGGTCCTGCTGGGCCTGCATCTGCGTGGCGATGGCGTTCTGCTGCGCAAGCAGAAGGCCACGGATTTGCATGAGCTGGTTGGCCTGCTGGCTTGCGAACTGGTTGGCGTAGCCGAGGGCTTCCAACTGGCCCTGCGCCGTCGTCGCCTTGCCCTTCAATTGCTCCAACGTGGCGGCGTCGGACTTGAGGTTGCTCTGTTGCTGATCGAGGCCACGGAACAGCGCATCGTTGGCCTTTTTCTGCGATTCGGACGCCAGGCGGCGGTTCTCTTCCATCGCCTTGCGCTCGCTTTCCGAGCAGCCCGACAGGGAGAAGCACGGCGAGCCCTTGTAGTAGGACACGTCCTTGAACTTGCCCAGGTAGGCGTCGATGCTGCCTGCCTGGTTCTTGTAGTAGTTCAGGGTATCAACGGCGCTCATCAGGCCGTTGATGGTGGACTGCGCCTGGTCCCACACGTAGGCGGCCGGAGCCATCGTGTTTTGCAGCATGTTTTCGTACTGCTGCAACTGCGTCCGGTATTGCTCGATTTGCTTCTGGACCTGCGCAACCTGCTGAATCGCGGTGACAGTGGTTTGCGACAGGTTGGTGCCGTCAATGACCGGAATGCCCGCTTGCGCAGGCGTGACCGCCAAGGTGCCGGCCGTGAGGGCCAGCACCAGAGCGACTTTAGCGGCTAAAACATTCTTAGCGAGCTTCTTCATAAGTTACTCCTTGGAGTTAATAGTCAAACGCCTGGTAGGGCTTAGAAAACGTCATGTCTTTGGTGACAATGACGTTGAAGCGATAGCCCGGACGGATTTCCAGCGTCGGCGCGATATTCAAGTTTTTGGCGATCATCTGCGCCGTTACTTGGCCGAGCTGTTGACCCAACGCTTCACTCATCGCGGAACCCGCGTCTTGTCGTCCGTAACCGCTGTTGCTGTTGCCACGGTCCTGACTCAAGCTGATGCCCGCAACGACGCCCGACATGAGGAATGCCGATGCGAAGGTGCGGAAGTAGTGGTTGTTGACCTTATCGTTGAAGCCCGCATACCCAGCGCTATCGCCGCCCGGCATGGCCCCAATGTCCATTGCCTTGCCGTCGGGGAAGATGATGCGCTGCCATGCCACCAGAACGCGCTTCTGCCCGTAGGCCACATCGTTCGAGTAGCTGCCCACCAGGCGGGAGCCTTGGGGGATGAGCATGTGCTTGCCGGTCGCCGTGTCGTACACCGACTGCGATACCTGGGCCATGATTTGGCCTGGCAGATCGGAGTTGATGCCCGAGATAAGCGTAGCCGGAACGACGAAGCCAGCGCGCAGCACATAGGGCGTTGCAGGGGCTTCCGGCTGCGAGTCGAGCCGCCAACGGTCGCCCTCGCTGCGGTTGTCGAACGACCCATAGCCAGCGCTGCCACCACTGCGGTTCGAGGTCTGCACCAAGGTCGGCGCACCCGAGCCGCCCATGCCGCCACCCCCTGCCCCGCCGCCCATCGTGCGAGCCTGCGCAAGCGCAGCCTGATAGGCAGCGGTCGGATCGTTGGCGCGGGCGTTCTCAGCCTGCCGACGCAGCTCCTGGATGCGCGCAAGGGTTTCCTCGCGGCCCTGCGGAGCACCGCCGCCGGCGCTGCCTTGGCTGCGCGGCGCGTCGATGCGCACCGTCGTCTTGGCCTTGATCGCCTCTTCCAGCATCTGCAACTTCGCCATGCGGATGCGGTCCAGGTCCTCGTTGCGCGCACCCTGCGGCGGCGTCGGGGGCTGGTCCAGGTTCTCGGGCCGGGCGACCGTGATAGTCGTTCCCGGCGCCGGGGCTGGCGTCAGCTCCGTCGTCGGCTGCTGGGCGGTCTGTTCCTGCGGAATTTCCAGCGGCTTGGCCTTGATGATGCCGTCCTGCTGCTTGCCGGCGATTTCGTCGGCAAACATGCTGGTGCTGCCGGCCTTCTCAGCCTTCGCAGCTCCCGGCTGGTTCTGCTGCGCAGCGCGATCCGCAGCAACCAGGGCCATCACCAGCAGGAAGATGCCGAGCACACCGCCGACGAGGTACATCGGCATGTTGTTGACGCGGCGAACCCCGCTTTTCGGCTTGACCGCATCGGGCGATGCGTCCGGTGCCATTTGATCTTCGCTCATTGGCTTACTCCTTCCGAACCCATGCGCCGGCCGGGACCATAGTGTTGTTTTGGGCGAGGTAGGCGCGCGTGAGCGATTGAGAGCCGACCATGACGGTCAGGCGATACAGGTTGCTGTCGCTGAACTGATCCAGCACGTAGCGCAGCGGATAGCCGCCCTGGGCTTGCGGCGTTGCCGGCTTCGCAGCGGCCGAGGACGCAGCAGCCGGAGCTGCGGCCGCGTTGCCGTCGGGCTTGTACTCCATGACGGCATAGCCCTGGGCGCGAAGGTCAGTGACCAGAGCAATGCCGAACGGGTCGGGCGTAGCCTGCTGCAATTCCAGCCTGGTTTGCGCCGGCGGGTAGAGCTTGACGAGCTGCTTCACCGCGTCGGTCGCAATGGTCTGGTTGTAGGCGGCCGGCGCGTCCTGGACGAAGCTGCCGTACTTGGAGGTCGCGCAGCCGGCCAGCGTGGCCGCGAGTGCGATGACGGTCAGAATCTTACGCATGGTTTAGTTCCCCCTCGAAATGGTCACGCGGTCCTGGCTGCTGCCCACGCCCGCGATGAGGATGGCCTTGTCGAAAATCGTATCGACGATGTAGCGGTCGCCCTGGACCCGGTAGTTGACCATCACCGTTTCATCGTCGGAGAACAGGCCGCCCTCCTTGCGAACGACCAGGAGCGTCGGCGCTTCGGTCTGCTCCATCGAGCGCGGCATCTGGATGATGGTTTTCTTGCCGTCGTTGTAGACACGCACCGGCTTCCAGGACGTGGACCCGCTGATGGCGTAGTTGAAGCTCAGGTTGCCCAGGTACTCGCCGGTCTGCGGAATGGTTTTCTCGACGCGATCACGCTGTTCGCGGTTCTTGATGGCGTCCCACTTCGCAAGGGCATCTTCCGGGTAGGTGAACGACACCTGCGGCATGTACTGCGTGCGATGCGAGCGCAGGCGCATGTGGTAGCTGCGGCGATCCGTGGTCACGACCAAGCTGGTTTCCAGGCCCACATCCATCGGCTTGATGATGAGGTGCTGGGTTTCGTTCGCGCCGCTGCCGGTAATGGCCGGTTCGACCGTCCAACGGGCCGTGTCGCCCAGGTTGATCGAGTTGACTTGCTCGCCGGGTTGCAGGGCCACGTCGCACACTTGCAGCACCGCGCATACGATGCTCGGCTGCTGCGCGCCGAACAGGAAACGCACCGAACCGCCGGGGCCGGCCACCGGCCGCATGCCCGCGGTGCCCGCCTCCCACTTCTTGGCGATGGCGATGGCCGCCCGCTCTTGCGCGGTCAGCTCCGGGTTCTTGCCGGAAAAATACAGGTCAGTCAGGTCCGCGCTGGGGCTGGGATCGGCGGCAAATGCAGGCACGCTAACGGAAGCGGCCAGGACCAAAGCAAACAGTTCCTTTTTCATAATTCAGTGCCTCACAGAAGTCTCGACCAGGAGAAGTCCCGGACGTAGATCCCGGCCGGGTTGTTTCGCAGTTGTTCTTCCTTGGTGTCCGCCGTCGGCTCGACGACGTAGACCGTCACCAAGGCCCGCATGCGCACGGGCTGGCCCTTCACCACGCCTTGCCTGTCGCGCGTCGTCTCGACCCAATCGACCTGCCAGGTGTCGGGCGTCTGCGGGATTACGGAAGTGATTTCGGTGCTGACCGTTTCGACGGCCGCGCGAGTGAACGGGCTGGCGTCGGCGGTGCCGTTGAGCCATTCGTTCATCTTGGCGGTCGCCGGGTCATTCGGCCCGAGCTTGGCATAGAGGCGGTAGACGGCTTTGCGCTGCAAAGCTACGTCCGGCGTCACCAGGCGGGCATCGCCAACGAACTCAGCCACCGAGGCGTGAATAACACGCGGATCGGCTTTCGAGGCCCTGGTCATCGGCCCGACGGCGGCCGTTTGCCCGAGCTTGTCTACTTCGTAGACGTAGGGCACGAACTTCGACTGGCTGCCGATGTGGATGATGCCGCCGACCGCTGCGAGGACGATCATCAGCGACAGGATGCCGACAACCTGCCAAGTCTGCTTTTGCGACACGACGGAACCAACATGGTCGTTCCAGGTGCGCCGCGCCGTCAGGTACGGGTTGTCGTTTTGTGGGCCGGTTGCGGCCGGCGTCGCCGCTGCTGCGGCCGTTGCGGGCTTCTTCTTGAAGATCAAGCCCTTGATCGTGTCTGCAAAACTCATGCTGCCTCCAGGTATTCATCAAGGGCGAGGCCCCGGCCACGCAGCCATTCATCCACCCACTCGTTGCCGAACTTGGCTTCCAGGTTCTTGATGATGGCGACGGATTCCTTGTCGGATGCGCCGACGAACGCGAGCGCGAGCGGACCAAGTGCCAGGTCGTAGAGACGACGGCCGTTCTCCGACACGTAGTAGTACTGACGCTTGGGAACGGCCTGGGCCAGAATCTCGATCTGGCGCGCGTTCAGGCCCATGCGGCGGTACAGGGCCGCCGTGTCCTCATCCCTGGCGTAAATGTTCGGCAGGAAAATCTTGGTCGCGGTCGATTCCACGATCACGTCCAAGATGCCGCTGTTGGCGGCGTCGGACAGGCTCTGCGTTGCCATCAGCACAAGGCAGTTGGCCTTACGCAGCACCTTGAGCCATTCCCTGATCTTCGCGCGGAATGCCGGGTGGCCGAGCATCAACCAGGCTTCGTCCAGGATGATGACGGCCGGCTGGCCGGTCAGGGCGCGCTCGATGCGGCGGAACAGGTAGAGCAGCACAGGCAGGGCGAACTTCTCGCCGAGGTTCATCAGCTCTTCGATCTCGAACACCGTGAAGTCGGACAGCGCCAAGCCGTCCTCTTCGGCATCGAGCAGATGGCCCATTGCGCCATCGACGGTGTACTGGCGGATCGCCTCGCGGATCGCCTCGTCCTGAATCGTCACGCTGAACTCGGAGAGCGTGCGCGCGCCGCTGGCGTGCATGCTCATGATCGCGTTGCCGATTTCGTTGCGCTGGGCCGGTGTCGTTTCGACGCCGTTCAACGCCAGGATGGTGTCGATCCACTCCATCGCCCAAGCGCGGTCGCCCTTGGTGCTCAGGAACTGCAACGGGCAGAACGCCAGGCGTTCGTCGTCGGCCGCCACGGTGAAGTGCAGGCCGCTGGTGCCGTTCGTGGCCGCACGGATGCCGGCGGCCAGCGGGTACATCGACATGCCCTTGTCAAAGGCGAAGATCGACATGCCGGCGTAGCGACGGAGCTGCGCGGCGAGGATCGCCAGATGCGTCGATTTACCTGCGCCGGTCGGGCCAAACATGAAGGTGTGGCCGAGGTCGCGCACGTGCAGGTTCAGCCGGAACGGCGTTGAGCCTTGCGTGACGCAGTGCATCAGCGCCGGCGACAGTGGCGGGTACATCGGGCAAGGCGCGTTCGCGTTGCCGGTCCAGATGGTGCTGGTCGGCAGCAGGTCGGCCAGGTTCATCGTGTTGATGAGCGGACGGCGGACGTTTTCCACGCCGTGGCCCGGCAAGCTGCCAAGGAAGGCATCCAGCGTGTTGATGGACTCGATGCGCGCGGCAAAGCCCAGCCGGTTGACGGCCTTCTCAACGTCGCGGGCCGCAGCTTCCAGGCGCGTGCGGTCCTCATCCATCAGCACGACGACGCTGGTGTAGTAGCCCACGGCCACGATGCCGCTGTTGACTTCGGCAATGGCCGCCTCAGCATCGGCCACCATCGAAAGCGCGTCCTGATCGACCGGGCCGGTGTTCGTGTTGAATACCTGGTCGAAGAAGCCGCGAATCTTCTGCCGCCACTTCTTACGGAACTTGTCGAGGTGCTTCACGGCTTCGTGCTGGTCCATGAAGATGAACCGGCTCGACCACCGATATTCGCAGGGCAGCTCGCCGAGCGCCGTCAGGATGCCGGGATAGGACTCCAAGGGGAAGCCTTCGAGCGCGACCACCTGGACGAACTTGCGGCCGACCTTGGGCACCACCCCGCCCCACATTTCCTGCCCGCCAACCAGGGCGTCCAGGTACATCGGGTTGCTGGGGAGCTGCACAGGATGGTGCAGGCCCGTCACGCAGAATTGCAGCCAGCGCAGGAAGTCGTCATGCGTGACGGTCGTGCCGTCCTCGTTGACGATCTTGTGCCCCTTCAAGCGGGTGAGCGAGACGGCCGACGACAGGCGCGACTCGATGCTTCGCACGTCGCGCTTGAACTGGTCGATGAGGCCCCGCGTGCGGGCCTTGCGATCCGGCGCGGTCGCGTCGTCGTCAAACATCAGCTCGACGAACTTGCGCTGGGCAAGCAGCGGCGGGAACCAGGTCACGGTGAGGACGAAATAGCCCTCGTACATCGTGCCCAGGCTCTCGAAATGCCGCCGGCGCTCTTCCTCAATCGCTGCCGTCAGACGGTCAGGGAACGACGACAGGCCCCGCTCCGCGTAGTTCGGAGCAGGACGCCGCACGGCGTCCACATGGATCATCCAGCCGCTGCCCAGGCCCGCGAGGGCCTGGTTGATGCGGGCGGACACTACTTCGCGTTGCTGGTCGGTGCTGCTTGCGTTGTCATCGCCCTTGTACAGCCAGGCAGCCATGAAGCTGCCGTTCTTCCCCACGATTACGCCGTCATCGACGACAGCGGCGTAGTTGAGCAGATCGGCCAGGCCGGCGTCCTTGGAACGATGCTTTTTCAGTTTCAGTTCGGCATCGACCGCGCGGATGCGGGCAAAGAGGATGAACAACAGAAGCGCGCCGAGGCCCGCGATTGCAATCGCAATTGCTTGGATCATCGGTATTGCTTCCCTTGGCTATTGGTGTTCTCGCGGAACGGGGTCGAGCGGGCCGGGTAATACGGCTTGTACCGGCGGTGACGCAGGTACACGAACCGCATCTTCGGATCGGCCTTCGCCATGATTCGGAACGCATAGAGCGCTCCGAACCACAGGATCAGACCGACCACGGTGGCCCGCAGCTCTTGGGCGCTGAAAATCAGCGCAAACGCCATCAGGCCCGAGAACATCACCAGTTCACGATCACCACCCATGAACAGGTTTTCTCGGTTGCCTGCGCGACGGATGGGGATCGTGCGCAGAGCCATGATTAGGCGAGCCGTCCAGCCGCTACCGCACGCACGGCATCCGCCGCCGCGACTTGCACCTGGTGCAGCGCCCCGTTGCCGAGGGCAGCGATTTCGGCACCACGACCGAAGAAGGTGCTCATCACGTTCTGCGCGCCGACCAGCAGCGCCATCACCAGAACCAGGAAGATCAGGGTTCGGAAGAAGGCGTTGAGTTCGCCGCCGAAGATCAGCACGCCGCCGGCGACGACAATGCCGATGATGGACAGCGCGAACGCTACCGGGCCGGTCACGGAGTTGCGCAGGTTCGTCAGCCAGCTCTCATAGGGCAAGCTGCCGCCGGTGCCTTCCGAGGCCATCGCCGGGTGCGCGGATAACGCGAGAGCGAGAACGAAGAACACGGCAAGGTAGAACAAAATGCCGCGATTCATGGTCAGACGGAACGGAACAGCCGTTGTCATTGGAAATACTCCTTACAGGGTTTTGGTGATGTACTGGCCGTTCTCGTAACCAAGAACTTCGAGAATTTCTTGCACTCGACGGCCGCTAGGGGTTCTGGCGATATGGACGACCACATGAACCGCCTCGCCAATCAGCGGCTCAATGGGTTTCGGTGAATCCGGGTGCATGCTGATAAGCATGGCGAGCCGGCTCAGGCCCGCTTTGGGGTTGTTTGCGTGCAGGGTGGCGGCACCTCCTTCATGCCCGGTGTTCCAGGCCATCAACAGATCAAGGGCTTCGGGGCCGCGTACCTCGCCGACCAGGATGCGGTCGGGGCGCATACGCAGCGTTGTCTTGAGCAGCAGCGTCATCGAGACGTCGATGCTGGTGTGGTATTGGACGGCGTTCTCTGCGGCGCACTGGATTTCGCCGGTGTCCTCGATGATGACGACGCGCTCAGCCGGGTTGAAGGCGACCATTTCATTGATGATCGCGTTGACGAGCGTGGTCTTGCCCGAGCCAGTACCGCCAATGACGAGGATGTTTCGATGCGCCGCGACGGCGCTTTTAATGACCTCGTATTGCTCGCGGGTCATGATGCCCGCCTCGACGTACTGTTCCAGCGTGAAGATGGCGACCGCGCGCTTGCGGATCGCAAAGGTTGGCGCGGCCACAACCGGCGGCAATTGGCCGGCAAAGCGACTGCCATCCAAGGGGAACTCCCCTTCCAGGATCGGCGAGTGCCGCGTGACCTCTTTGCCGTGGAATCCGGCCACCGTTTCTATAATCGCCTGCGACTGGCTGGGCCGCATGTCGCAGATGTACCGCATCGGCTCGCCAAGGCGTTCGTGCCACACCTTGCCGTCCGCGTTGAGCATGACTTCAACGGTTTTCGGGTCGTTGAGCGCAGCCAATAGGTCCGCACCCATGTCGCGTTCCAGCTTGCGCTTGGCCCGCTCCTTGATGGTCTGAAACTCTTCTTTCCCGCTCACTTTTCAGTAACCCCTACGCAACAAATCATTAGCTACATTATCGCACAGGCAAACGATATACCGAAAGTGTTTAGCCTGCAAGACAAACAGCTAATCGAACCCGTCTGGCGTAGGGGTTCTGATAGAAAACAAATGTCAAAGCGCACCCGCCCGGTGCCATTCGCGGCACGGCTTCCGTTGAGGATGACGATATGATGCGCGAGCCGACGGCCCGCAGAGAAGGGGCCGTTTTAGCGGCTAAAGAAGGAAGTGCAAGCCCTAACCCCTGGCGTTAGGACTTTCCACGCAGCTTTTTTCGGGTGTCGTCGCCCCACTTCTTTACGATAAACGCCTTGTGTGACGGCAAAACCACACTGACACGCTCGTAACCGGGCGGCACGCTGCTCTTGAAAGGATGACCAGCAATCTCCGCGAGTGCCTCGCGGTCAAGGTCGGTTGACTCCAGGAGAAGAGGTAGGGGAGTTTCCAGGGCGTCGGCAATGGCCTCCATCACCTTTAACGAGGGATTGGCCTTACCGTTGGTTAAGTCTGATAGAAACGAAATTGAAACCCCTGCCCTCTCGGACAGCTCATGTTTCGTCATGCCCCGCTCATCGAGCAGACGAAGGATGTTGGTGAAAAATATCTGGTTGTACACAGCGGAAGCCGCCCCTCGCACCTTTGGTCGCGGCCCGCGAAATTTTAGCCGCTAAAGTTCTTGACAGCGGAACCGATGTTTAGCTAAACTATAGGCTCCTTCCTCAAGGAGACTTTCGATATGAGCCATAACCAGTTCCAGTTTATCGGTAATCTTACCCGTGACACCGAGGTACGTCATGGCAATTCTAACAAGCATCAAGCAATTTTCGATATAGCGGTTAATGAAGAATGGCGCAATGATGCTGGCGACAAGCAGGAGCGCACCGACTTTTTCCGCATCAAGTGTTTTGGCTCCCAGGCCGAGGCCCACGGCAAGTATTTGGGCAAGGGGTCGCGGGTATTCGTGCAGGGCAAGATTCGGAATACCAAGTACGAGAAGGACGGCCAGACGGTCTACGGGACCGACTTCATTGCCGATAAGGTGGATTATCTGGACACCAAGGCACCAGGCGGGTCAAATCAGGAATAAGGGCACGTTGCCCCGGCGTGAGTCGGGGCAATCCCGCAAGGAGGGTGA
>NZ_CP199857.1:0-91146 GCF_052698165.1 Achromobacter sp. CF-sbj1-Ac2-l
ATGAACCGGCAGGCCCCCCTCGAATTGGTAGACCAGAGCCACAAGATGCGCTTTGATGTTGAAGCCTACGATGAACAACTGCAACTCTTGGGCTTTCCCGCGAAACGCGCAGCAGTTCAAGCGCGAGTTGTTGACATGGCGTTTTCGCAATCGAAGAGTGCCGAAGAGTTGGAGGACAAACTCGTCAAAGCAGGCATCGGAGAGGATGTGGCGCACCACCAGGCGCAAGCATTCCATGCGTGCTTGGCCACGCCTCAAAAGGTGGGCAAGACGATCTCGCGCTGGTACGCGTTCGGTGACCCCTCAGTGCTAGCTAATGCAACACAGTTACCGGCCAAAGCCGCGCCGAAGGCTAGAGCGCGAAAGGGTGCGGCAGTCGAATACATACAGTCGACTGGTCAGGTCGACTACCCGTTATTGCAGACGAAGCAAACGTCGCGGGTACTGGATATCGGCCACCAGATCCGTGAGAACCTTCCCTCGAGCGAGGATTTCGCGTTCACCCATGCCATCTTTTGCCAGGTCGCGTTGCCGCACTCACGTTTCGAAGGCAAGGAGTTCATGCGAAAGTCCGGGCCCAACTGGATAAACGTTCAAGCCGGGATGATCGACGAAGGCTCAGGTCCAGTGCCCCAGCCTATTCCGTATGGCCCTATTCCCCGCTTGGCTCTTGTCTGGATCTCGTCATATGCAGTGATGAACCGAGATCGCGAAGTTCCTATCGGCTCGAGTGCCGCGGAATTTTTGGCCAACATGGGGATGGAGCGTGAGGGCAGGCGCTACCGGACGCTGCGCACTCAAATGCACGCGCTGGCCGCATGCCGCATCCAGCTTGGGGTAAACGGTCGTACCTACAACGGCCAGCCGGTCGAGCAGTTCGACGCTTGGATCAACAACCGCGACTCCAACCAGCGCCCTTTGTGGCCAGGCGTATTGCGGCTCTCTGAGACTTATTACAAGTCTTTGATCGAAAGCGCAGTTCCACTCGATAACCGGGCCATGCTGCTACTCAAGGGGAGTAGCCTCAAGCTCGACATCTACACCTGGATGGCGCACCGGCTGCATCGTATTGACACGACAGACGGCCTGTTTATGCGATGGTCGAAGTTGCGCGAGCAGTTCGGTCATGAATACCAAGGCCCGGATGCTGACAAGAATTTCAAGAAGACTTTCCTGTTGGCGCTCAAGGACGTGATGCAGGCCTACCCTGCTGCCAAGATTAAGAAGATCCGCGGGGGCCTGCAGTTCGACGCATCCCCCCCGCCGATCGCACCCCGACGGCTTCGGGCATAAAGACCGAAGCGGTAATTTCTACGGTGATGACGACGCGTGAAATCACCCCCCTTTGAGGGGGACGCCTTGCTGGGAATGGTCAGCCTCAGCGATCGGCCTGGGAGGCGTCGTCACGCTGTCGTCTACGTTGGCGCAAGATTTCGCGGACTCGTGCAGATTCCTGCGCCTGCAACTCTGTCACCGCGCCCTCGTAGTCGATGCCCTTATGGCTCAGCACCCAGCGCAATGTCTGCGCATCGTTTCGCGCCCGGCGTTCGCGTTCATGCAGATCCTGCATCAGCGCTTGCTGTCGCGAGTGCTTACCGCGCACGCGCTTCAACTCGTTTTGCAGTGTTTCCACGTCACCGAGCCTGGCTAAAAGCTTGGCGATGGTACCTAACTCGCGGCCGTGGTTCACGCTGTGCGCCCACTCGGCCTCCCGGCGCGTCGCAACTTCGTCATAGCGCAGCGCCGGCCCGGGGCGGACAGTCAGGTGGCCGGCCGCCACCCGAAAGCGCGGCCGTCCGTATTCGATCAACCCCCAGCGCGGGGGCAATTCTTCCGGCAGGATCAGGCCGGCCGGCGCGAAGTAGTAGCGATAGGTGCCGCCGCTCAGGGACTGATCTTGGCGATGAGGCTTGGCCAGGTCCGCGCGAAAATCTGCCCGGGAGACTTTCACCTCCACCAGCACCGAGTACGTCTCGGGGCCGACAGCGCGCACGCCGAAGGCGTCCATCACCTCGCGCCCGCAGGGCGACTGCACTTCGGAGAATGCCACAGTGCAGCCCGGGCCCTTCTTGCTTTCAGGCCGCACCAGCCATTCGACGGCGGCAGAGCACAGTTCGCGATGGGTTGGGGCCGTGATTGCCGACCGGGTGGTGATGCCCTTTTTCTTCATGAATCCTCCGTTGTCTAGGCGCGATGGGTGCGTATCATTTCTACCAACCGGGGGCCGTCGACCAAATTGACTGGCTTGCCTCGTGCGAACTGTTTCGCGTCCGATGTGAACCCGGCCGATGCCACGATCACAATCCCGCTGGCCCCGTGATGCACGGCCAGGCCGACCATCTCGCGGACAACGGCGACGCCCACTCGGGTGGACTTCCAGTGTTTGCACTGAACGAGAACTAGGTCACCGCCGACACTATGGAGACGGATGTCCACTCCCCCATCTCTGCCACCTTGGCCAACCAGGTCGACGGTGAAGCCCTGGCTGGAGTAAAACTCCGCAATTAGGCGCTCAAATTGTTCCCAGGACAGCTTACGTAGCGCTTCGAGGCTGTGTTGAGATTTGACCCACGTTAGACGTCGGCGCGTGGCGCGTGCTGCAGCGACCGATTTGATTGCCGAAATTGCGAGTGCAATCCACCCTGCCACGGCGATTGTCTCGGCTACAAGCGCTGGCATGGAGCTGCGGGTGGCAAGCCACCACGCAGCGACCCGTAGGGCCGCAAACATTGCAAGGCCCGACCAGAACCAGGTGCGCCACGAGTGGCCTAGCCTCCCCCGGCCAAGCGGCGGCCGCCTAGGCATGGTAGATATGCTCACCAAACAGCTTGCGCGCGGCTTGTAGCCGAGCACCCGTGCGCTCTTCCGGAGTGACCTGCTTCACGACAGTAGAGGCGAGACGCGGGCTTGCGAACGCCGCCAGGAAGGTCTTGTCGTCGAGATTTAAAAGAGCGCCCCGCAGCGCGGCGGCGTGGAAAGCCTGTTCGTCAAACAATCGCTCTGCGACGGCCACGAGCAGAAGTTGCGCTAAGCAGGAGTCCCGGCTGAGTACCGGAACCCCATGAACGTCGTTGAAATAAAGCTGGTCAAGCAACGCCACGAGGTTCATGCTGGGATGCCACGCCAGTAGTGCCTCGAGCTTCTCATTGTTAGACATATCTCCCCCGTTACGCGAGCAGTGGGATCGATGATTCGACGAGCAATTTCCGAAACTCCGCTGCTCGAATGGGCCGGGAGAAGTAGTATCCCTGGCACGAGTCGCATTCGAGTTCGATAAGTGCTTGCACTTGCTCGGCCTTTTCCACGCCTTCGGCGAGCGTCTTCATTTCGAGCGATTTGGCCAGCGTGACAATGCCCGACGCCATCTTCAGATCCTTACCTCCGGTGTGAATTCGGTCGACGAACTTCTTGTCGACCTTGATGGTCGTCACGGGCAATTCCTTGAGGTAGGCTAAGCAGGAATACCCGGTGCCGAAGTCATCGACGGAGAGCTGGACGCCCGCGGATACCAACTTGTCTAGGATGACCCGTGCTTGGTCGACGTCCTGCACCAGAAAGCTCTCGGTGATCTCGAGATTTAACAGATTCGGCGGCAGGCCCGTCTCATGCAATATGTCGAAGACAACGCCTGGCAGGCGCAAGTTGAACTGACGTACTGATAGATTTACGCCGATTGCGAGTCCATGCCCGTTGGGGCCTCGCAAGCCAGCGTCGTACCAACTCTTGGCCTCCCGACACGCCTCACGCAATACCCACTGACCGATTTCGACTATAAGACCAGATTCTTCTGCAATCGGAACGAACAAGTTCGGCGGTACTACATTGCCGTCTTTCTCCCAGCGGATTAGCGCCTCAGCACCCTCGACCTGGCTGGTATGCAGATCGACTTGGGGCTGGTAGACGAGAAAGAAGTGATTGCGGCGCAAGGCCAGCTCCAGTCCCTGTTCCAGCTCTTGCCGCTGTTGCACCGCCTTGTTGATCTCGTTGCTGAAAAATGAGTAGCGGCACCCGCCGGCGCGCTTGGCGTGGTACATCGCATCGTCTGCCTGCCGAAGGAGGACTTCCTTGTCTTTGGCGCCGTCCGGATAAATGGCAATGCCGATGCTTGCGGACAACTCCAGGCTGCGATCGTTGACGATAACGGGACGTTCGCACGCCGAGATAAAGCGCTCGGCGACGAGCCTGGCGTCTTCTGAGCTTCGCAGATCGTAAAGCAGTGCGACAAACTCGTCGCCGCCAAGGCGGGCGATCGTATCGGAGTCACGAATGCTGCCCTGCAGGCGGCGGGCTATCTCCATTAGAACGCGATCGCCAACATCATGCCCGTGCGTGTCGTTGATTTCTTTGAACTTGTCCAGGTCGATGAATAGCACGCCCAGAAGCTTGCTGTAGCGATTGGAGATCGCAATCAACTGCGACAGGCGCTCCTGGAACTGGTTTCGGTTTGGCAATCCGGTCAGGCCGTCGTACAGCGAGGCGCGCAACATTTCATCTTCCTCGCGTTCCCGGTCTGACACGTCACGCATGGTGATAGAACACAGGCGACGCGTCGGGAGGTTGATGAACCCAAAGCGGATCTCCATCACCATTTCGCGGCTATCTTTACCCTTCACCTTTAGACGCCTCGCGTTCCAAAGCGCCGCGACTTTGTCGTCTTTGAATACGTCTCCGTGAACTTCCACGATTTGCGCGGGCATGAAATCGCGGATATGCCAGCCAAGCACCTCCTCTCGCTGCCAGCCGAACAGTTGCGCTGCAGGTGAGTTGAACTCAACCAAGTGGCCCGCCTGGTTGACCACAGCAACTGCGTCCGTTGATCCCTCCAGCACCGCCCGGAACTGTTCGGCCGGGTCTGAGCGGTTCTCATCCATCAGCCGAGACAGGGACTTCATCTTGGCTTTGAGCAGAGGCATAGCGATTGGCCGAACGACCAGGTCGGCGCCGTCATACTCCGCAAGATCGTGGGCTTCGTCCAGCTCGATGTCGTCCAGAATGAAGACGATGGGCGTCCATCGCGGCGCAACGGACGAACGCAAGCGCGCCAGCACGCTTTCTGTCGACAGCGCTGATAGACCGTAGCTCAACACGACAATGTCGTGCTTGTGCGTAACGAAGGCGTCCACGCCCGCTTCAAGGCAGTCGCAGGTCTCCACGGCGAAGCCCCAACTACCTAGCGCAGCCGCCAACGAGACGAGTTCGGCCTGATTCGCATCGATCACAAGTACCGAGATTTTCCGCTTCATGTTCTTTTGTCCTTTCTGTTCCCTGCAGGAGGGCTATTCCTTGGGGGCCTTGAGGTCGGACTCACGTGCCTTGCGCAGTAGTTCGGCGCGCGACTCCCACCATTGCTCGGCCGACTGAGTACGCGCGTCAGCACTGGCCACCTTCAATGCGCGGCTACCGGTTCCAATCTTCAGGTCCGGCACAACCCCGGCGGCTTTGTATACGAGGCCGACATAGCCGTTGGCTACACCGCGGTCCCAGTTGCCGGATTGATAGGCCGAGATGGCCGCTTGCAGCGCCCTTTCGCCGGGGCCAAACTCTTTGGCCGCACGCTGATAGAAGTTAGTGAGGATCTTGCCGCCAGCGGACACGTTCGTGCACGGGTCAAAGACGTCTTCCACGCTCAATCCCAAGGCTTTGAGATTGCGATCGTTCACTTGCGACAGGCCGATGCTGACGGTGTGTCCTTTCTTCAGCAATGACTTGACCAGTTCAACTGCTTCATCTTTCGACGCCGGAAAATGAGAGCGAACCATGTCCTTGCGCACGCTCCAAGGGAGGTGCACCGGCCCGGCATCTGCCACTGCGTATACGTGACCCGATGATTCGACCTTCACAATGGACGCCATCGTGCTGACGGCTACGGTAGGGGCACATTTGGCAAGCAGTTCGGCCATAGGCATTTCGGATGCGGCTATGGCTGGTGCGTTCATCAGCAATAGCGCAATAAATAATGCCTTGCTCGCGAAAAAATTTTCACCGGTGAAAATCATCAGAACGCCCTCACTTGTTGGATTTCTTGGATAGCAATGTGATTTGCCAGCAACTGGTCGACGATTTTTTTCTCTTCTAATGTGAGCGCCGGAGCGTCGCCCATTATTTCTATCATGGTGGCTGTCTGGCGCCTTGGCGCTATGCGCTCGACGCGCTCCCGAAGAGGCGGATTCGCATGTGGTGCTGGCAGCTTTGACCAGGCGGCAAAATCGGGGACCTCGTCATATTTGATCTTCCGCCCATAGATTGGCGGGTTGTTAGCCACCAGCAGCACCAAGTCTTCATTGGACAGCGTCATCCATTCCCCTGCCGTCATCAACGGCCGGCCTGTCTTTTTGCGGGAGACGGACACATTCCCTGGCGAAATGCCCATCCGATTCGCTGATACGTTCTCTTCTTCTTCGGCAACTGTGGTCTCGCCTACCATCTCTTCCAGCCGCTTCGCCGTGCGCTCGTCCGACGGACCATAGGCAATACGAATATGGCACCCGGCCACAATGGTCTCGTTGTCGCCATACTTGTCTTGAAGCTGTCTAAGATCTTGGCAGATCAACATCAGCTTGATGCCGTAGCCAGCGACATATGACAGCGCGTCTTCGATGATCTCAATCTTTCCAAGCGCCGGGAACTCGTCGATCAACAGCAGCAAACGGTGTTTGTATCCTCCAACAAGGCGGCCATTCTCGGCCGACATTGGCACAGTATTTCGCCGAATGATCATGGCGAAAAAGAGCCTCGACAGCGGCGTGAGACGGTCCTTGTCTTCCTCGGTTGGAATGTAGTAGAGGCTGACAGGGTCGTCCAAGGTCATCAGGTCTCGGCACAAGAAGTCACTTGTCCGAGTATTCGCGGCGACCAACGGGTCAAGCCAAAGCCCGAGCACTCGCTTGGCAGTCGTCAGGATTGAGCCACGCTCTTCCTCCGGGATCTTCATCATTGAGGCCGCTTGCGAGGCCACGAGTGGATGTGTCTTGGTCGGCACACCCGCGGTGTCGACCCATCCCATCTTTAATTCGGGATCGTGCTCCGCGTCCAACATTCGCTGCCACATCTGCGTATCAGTTTCGAATCTTGGATCCGACAGATACATCACCATCCCGCCTAATGAGGCGTCCGTCTCGGCATAAATATGGTGCAAGGCAACGGCAGTGAGCAGCATCCACGCCATTGAAATAAAGTGATCCTCCATGCCCTTGTTGTCCGGGTCGACGATCATTTGACAGATGTTCTGCGCATCCGCAACGTCCCGATCGGTGAATTTGCGAATCTCGTCAAGAGGATTCCATTTCCAACCTGAGCCGTCGTTGCAGGTCGGAGCAAACTTCCCAACGCGTTGGCCTGCCCGACTTCGCATCCCTGCCGTCAGCGCGTAGTTCTCCCCTTTTTGATCTGCAACCACGGTCGAACCGGCCCATGCGAACAGGGTGGGAATGATCAACCCGCGTCCCTTACCCGAGCGCGTCGGCGCAAATACGAGAACGTGGGTGGGCGCATTGTCGCGAAGGTACTGTAGAGCCAGCACTACCGAGGGGTTGGCGTCAAGGAGCGGACGACCGTCCGCGTCACGCATTACCACGCCAGCATTCATGCGGAGTCTGTGTCTCGATCTGTAGTCTGCATGGGCCGGAGTTACCGTCTCGCCCTCTTTGTCCAACATGATCGACCCGACCAAGATGCCCTTAAGATCCGCGCCAGGGTGGCCGAGTAATCCAGTCCTATCCACCTCCTCCGCGGTCGCCCAGTGGGCATCGCCATGCAACGACTCCATCCCGGTAGTGCGCTTGAACGCAAAGAACGTCACGAGCATCCCGGCGACCAAACCAATTGCAGAGCCAGAAAGCGCAATGACGGTCATTTGGTATACCGTGGGCTTAACGGCTTCAATGTCCGCAAATCGCCAGCCCCACCCTATCCACTCGAACGGCAGATAGGCCGCCCACGAGCCCAAAGAGAATAGAGGTTCTCCCAAATGGCGCGAGTAGTTTGTCTTCGCCGCGAAGAACTGCGTGGCGCAAGCCGAGGCGATAACGACGATGAACATCATCGCGAGGATGCCAAGCAAGACGTTTTGAAGCGGCGTGCGAGCTGCTTCAAACGTCTGCAAGCGGTTTTTTTCAGTTGCCATAGCCTCGGCGCGATTTAGGAATCAGTGCAAACCAATAGTTTAGCCACATGCAATACATAAAGCATATTTTATTGTCGAATCGCCATTTTTCACTGGTGAAAAAGATAGCGCGTCGAGCATGAACGGTTTAAAGGGGGGTGATTTCACTCACGATCGCAGCCACGTCGCGGAGGTTTACCCTGCCGAGTTCGTCGCTTGTACGAGGCCGAGACCGAACAAGCTAGCCCAGGCTCGCATCGTGGCTGCCTGAATAGCCGGTATAGACGTTTGACTCGCCCACCAGACGTTTGCCGTGGCGATTACCACCTCCGGGCGACTTGAGGCAGCTACGCTTTGCAGTACCGGCCAAACCAGCAGTTGCTCATAGCAGATGAGGATCATCGCGCGGTGCCCTGCGAGATCTACAACTCCCGAGCCCGTCCAGTCTGAGACGATGTGTCGAACGGAAGACCAGGGGGCCCACATCCCCAAAGGAACGGGGATACGTTGGGCGAACTGAACGCCCTCGGCTTGCCCCAAACCGAATAGTCCATTGATGCGCTCGCGCTGGACGTTACCAGATGGGCTCTCTGCTCCCACCAACGCCGCTACGCCGCGTGCGCGCAGCGTGCGGCTAACGTCAGTCCAATACAGCTTGTTCAACTCCCAGCTACCACCTACTGCTTCTGGCAGCACAATAAGCGATGCACCGGCCGCAGCGGCTTGCTCAGTTGCCTCCTGAAGGCGTCGGATGACTTGGTAGTCGTCCGCCTGGCCCAACATGGTATCCAGTCCCACCCACCCTGCTGGTGCTGAAGGCGCCGGCCGGCCCGCCGCAAGGCCCATTGCCCCTAGGACCAGTAGTCCTAAGGCCGCGAGACACCTGGTCTCCATCTTGGAGATGTTTGCATGTTGGCCCTCGATGCGGTGCATCATCAACTGGCCTAGTCGTGCTGCCGAGGACGCGACGGCTAATCCGATAGCCACACCCCACCACCCTAGACCTGGTAGCCATACGCCCATGCCACTGGCAGGGTTGGTCCAACCGATAAAGCCCACTGGCGGCACGCTGACAGTCAGAAGCGCACAAAACGCGCGAAACGTGATCCAGCGGGTACCCCAGCAAAGACTCCAGGTGCCGGCGAGCAGGAGAGCGGGCGCAGTCCATACGATCAAGCCCCACTGCCAAGAGAGGGCATCTGATAAAGATCGATCGGCAAAAAAAACAGCCCCGCCGTGCAAAAGGCCACGACTGGCCGCCAAGTAGTAGACGAGCATGATCGCAAACGCGGTGCGCCTGCTTCGAGCCATGCCCCATCCCGCCACTGCGAGCATGGCCACTGGCAGTGCCCCCCAGATGCCGCTGTAGCCGACAAAGCCGGCGATTGCTGCCAGGGACAGTGCAAGGTATGGCGCACGCTGAGTCATTGCCGCGGCCTCAATAGGCGCTGGCGCTGCGCCGCACGTCGGGACGAAGTAAGAACCTGCACGCGGGCGCTCAACGTCTGTATCTCGCTTCGGAGATGGTTCACAAGCATTTCTGTGTCTTCAGGCAATAGGCCGCCGCGATCTGGCTGCTCGAGTAGCTCTACCAGATCCGCTTTGCAGGCAGCAAGGTTTAACAAGATCAACTCCACTTCGGTCCTCCACGACGCTACAAGATGCCCTTGCGCGAGGTGGCCTTCCGCGCCAGTCACCTCTTCGAGGAGTTGCGCGAGTTCATCATCTGCTCGCTTTGTAATCGTCGGCGGCATATGCGAAAGCCGGCCCTATGAAGTGGCATGCCACCGCAAGTAAGCCGCGCGCTGATCTGACGTGAGTTTGTCGAGTGGCCAAGTTTCGCTACGCGTGTAGATCATCGCACCGTAGACTTCCGCCATGAGGCTGCAATCGCGGCAGAGGATGACCTGATAGCGGACGTCTTCTACCGCGTTTGCTTCTGGATGGATCGAGTCGCGTCCTTGAGATGCGTTGCACCGATTAATTGCAGCTTCAAGCGCCGCAATTGTTAGGATGTGCTGGTCTTCGGACATGATGCGCTCCCCTTGCCTGCCTAAAGGCGTCAAGCGCCAGTGGATGCCCGCGCATCGCCCAGTCTGTCGACGGCGTTCCGCAGCATAAAGACTTCAGTGAGCGCCGTTTGTACGACCATCGTTATCGCGGAGATCAACTGCTGCTGCTGATCGGTGAGGGGCTGATGCGACGGGGGTGTGCCTTCCCCATCCAGTTGCGTCACGCCGGCGGAGTCGGGCCTGGCGTTGGAAATCTCCGATCTGCTCGGCTGCTGCGGTACGCGGGGCTCCTGGGCCTGCAAGGTTCCCTCGGCCGAAGGCGCCATTGCAGGCGCCGGTGCTGACGCGGGAACTTCGTCCGGATGCGGAGGGACTGTGCCGATCGCGTCCACCGTCGAGCGAGCATCGACCTCGTCGTCGGGAGATGCCGGAATGATCCCGACGTCGCTCGTGTGCGTAGCCGTCGCCTCCACGGTCACCTGGTCAGGGCTACGTGCTTGCTCGCGCTCTTGAGCGCGCTGGGTAGCCAACTGCCCCGCCCTCTCCATGGAGGGCCGCACCGGAGGGGTCGAGGTGGTCTGAGGGCTCGAGGTGGCCTCGTGGGCCTCAACTGGCTGAGCGAAGCGCTTTAGGCCCAACTCACCACTTGCGAGTAGTGCCATTAGCCCGGCGAATTGCTGTTGCATTTGCTGCTGGCCATGGGCCATCAGCCGCACTGCCTCCTCCAGGCCTCCCGCCGCGGTGTTACGCGGCTGCGGCGAACTGGGTGATCGATCCCGCGATACCTCGGCGGCTTGGAGCGGCGCTTGCTCGGCCGCCGGCGAGGCTGGGCGCTCCTCAACCTGACTGCCAATATGCAACGAGGCCATGGGCACGGCTGCTTCGTTCGAATGCCCCAGCTCGTGACCCTGCTCAGCCTGGCGGGTCAGAATCTCGGCGCGGAGGTCATTGACCAAAGCAGTGCGTTCTGCCGCCGCCCCGGCTTCCATCGTGAGGTCGTAGGAGGCTGGGATGTATGCGGCCATCTCCGCAATCACCTCTTCCACATCGGCGTCAGTATGCACTTCGACCTTCGCCCATCCCATATTCTTCAACACAGTGAATAGGTCGCTGTAGCACTGACGGAGGGCCTGCGACGAAGCTCCAGCGTCGATAGCCAAGGCGTCGGAATCGCAGGTGATTTGCACGCCGCTTTCAGCGTGGGCGAACGCAAGCTCGTCGGTAATGTCAACTTCGGTGAAGCCGCACGTCATGAAGCATCTTGAAATCCAACGATCTTCCTTCGCAAGTTGACTGTCGGTACGCAATAGGACAGCAGCGTATTCGGAATAGCTTTCCACAAATGGGTGGGTCATTACTTTCTCCACAAGAACTAAGGTCTGTTAGCGGCCGATGAACTGCCACAAGAGCGCGCCTACCAGGCCGCAGGACAGGCCGAAGCCTGCCGCTAACCATGCCGGCACCTTCATCCCGGGGCTGGCCTTGGCGGAGGCGTCGAGAAACATTGGGGCCAGCTTTGCAATCAGGCCCTTCGATACGATGGTTGCTTGGTCCTCAAGCGTTGTGCGATGCACAGCGATTGCGCTCTCAGTCGCCTCTTTGATTTTTTTGGGCAGCTCGTTGACCAGATGCTGATGTATGCCCAATATGACGAGGACAATGATGAGCGGATCGTCATCGGCAATGCCGTATTGGTCTTGAATAGCATTCCAATGCTGAACGTCTTCGGCCGTGAGCGGGCGCTCGAGGATGCGCTCCACACTGGCGATCAGGCCGCTTTTGCTTGTGGGCTGCACTGTGCCTTGGCCCCCGGAAGTCTGTTGATTGGCCATTGTCAGAAGATTCCTTGCTTGAGGTTGGATGCGTCATTCGTCATGGCCGGGGCTAGTGCTTCAGTAACGTCACACATCCAGTCCCGCACACGCTTACGGGAGAACGCCCGCGGAGTGACCACTTCAGGCGATTCGCGGTCGCACCGCAGTTCTGCATATTCCCAGGGGGGCAAGCGCAGCCGCTTGACGCGGTCAAGTTCCCCGGCCGTGAGGCGAGGGAAATCGATGACTTGCTCGAAGTTGGCCGCGTATCTCTCATTGAACGTCTGGAAGCGAAGTGCGTCGCCGAAATGGAGGTTGCGGACCGGGTACAGGCGCTGGAATCGCATAGCCAGCGTTTCGAGGTAGCGCAGCCCGTCCTCTGCCGGGCTCATGACGAAAAGAAATTTGAACAAGACGTCGACCTCCTCCGACATGCTCTCGGTGCATTGGAGGGTCGAATCGAACCATCCCATAAGCTGGTCGTCCGCTCCGTCAGGCGTATTGATAACGACGTGCTCCGATACCCTGACGTAGCTCATCAGAATGCGGAAATACTCGTCTTCCGTCATGCTCAAATGTGAGTCGGGCCGCAGGCGCCGAAAGTCGAGTTGCCGCGCAGGAAGCTTGCGGTCGTAGATCCGGTGCACGTCGGGCGTGCGTCCATCCCCGTCGATCACGGACACCTCGTGCGCGCCGAATTCTTGCATCAAGGCTTGTGCGAGGCCAATTGCAACGGCCGATTTTCCCGCACCACCCTTGTTGCCAGATACCATCCAAACTGTGGGCACGGTCGCGACCTAGAGATCCACGTAGGACCAAACTTGCTCCATCGGAATGGAGAGGTCCTTATTCAAATAGTTCTCCAGCTTCCAGTGTTCGCTCTCCAACAACTTGAACGCATCGGCGTTTTGGACAGCCTGCGAGAGCGGCATCATTCCGTCTGGATCGGATGCGAGCTTCGTCGTGACCCGCATGTGCAGGCCGGGCAAGGAAATCGTTATTGCCCTCCCCCTGCGCTCAAGATCGACGCGGAACGGGGATTCGTCCCAGATGAAGAACTGGTCAGGTGTCCCGAAAACCAGGTTGCGCACCACGATGATCTTGTCGATCAAGGCGCCGACGTTTTCGTAAGTCGTGTGCAGCAGATTTACCGAGTCGGCGAATAGATTAATCAGCCAGAACATCACGACTTCTGGCTTTCCCTGCACCTTCGATTTAAGGTAGCCGCAAAAGTCTTCGAAGTCCTTCCGCATCGCTTCTCCGATACCGGCGGGCAACGAAATTGCGATGTGGTGATCCGGGTGCGCGCGGACGAAGTCGATCACATCCATCCAGCCGTCGTCACGGCGCAGGTTGATCATCTGGCATACGGTCTGTCCGGTGAAGATTCGGATGACGTCTGGGTTCCGGGTGTCAGCTTCGATCACGGCGACCTTGTGTCCGCGCTGCAGAGCGCGGTCGACGAACACGTGGCAGGCGAACGACTTGCCTACACCGCCCTTGTCGCCGTGGAACAGAAACACGCGCTGCTGGAAGGGTTTGACGGCCGTGGCGGGGACCGCAGTTGCTGTCGAGCCGCTGTCCACAGAAGCAGAAGCGTTTTTTGCCATTTTGCACTCCGAAAATTGAATAGTGCAATATTTATAGCATACCGTTGTATTTTGTTAAGCCTCGGAATGCCAACTTTCGCCGGGTGCCGGCTGCGTTCGAGCCGCCCGCCGGCGCGGCTTACAGTCAACTGCGGCGGGTGCTACGCGGGGTCACCATCGCCCTCGGCGCCGTTTCACCGAAGGTGCGCGCCATGCCGGCGTCCAGGGCTTCACAGATGCGTCGTAAGCCAGCCAAGCTCAACGGCTTCGCCATTTCCTTGGCAATGACTGGCGGCAGCAAATCATGTGATATAGCTTTGCCGTCCTGCGCCCACGCTAAGACACTCCGCCTTACCGCCAATTCAGCCCTGATTCCAGCGGTAGCGCTGAACAAATCTTCAAGTTCGCCCTGCCCCACTCCGCCGCGCAACTGGAATTTTTCGGGCTCATCCACTTCAAATCCTAGCCTCTTGTTGGCAATTGCCTGGTCTGCGACGAACTGCAGGCTGGCCCGATCGGCCAACGCCGTTCTTCCGGTCGTATAGACCCATACGGTATTCGCTTCGAGCACTTGTTGGACCGCACTCCAAGCAATCGGATCGATCATTCGGTTCATAGGTGGTTGCTCCTATCGCTTTACATGCCCCTGGCCGAATTTGACCGAAGCCGCGTCGCGCCCAGGTTGCGATGTTTGCTGCACTGATACGCCCAGCGATTTGAGTCTGGGAGCGAGGTGTAAGAGAGTCTGCGTTGAGCCTTCCCTCAATTTCAGATCGTTGAAATCCGTTGGGCGGCCATCGAGAGATGCAAATGCTGGCACAACAGCTATACCAGCCAGAATTCTTGCCGCCTCTTCGCCGCAGTTGCGGCCTTTGTTTTCCAGCACAAGTTGAACATGGCGTTCCGATCCCTTCCGTGCCACATCTACGCGAACCTTCTGGACGCCGGCGCCTTCCCGCGTCTCGATGAAGAGTCGGTATTTCCCGTGGTCCGTTTCATGCCAACGGTCATCCGCGATCGCGGTGCCGAGATGCACGCCGCGTAGGCCTGCACCATCACCGGCCTGCACTTGCACCTCCCTCCCGCTGCTGGGCACGGGCGGCAGGTCAGGCATTACCTCACGAACCTGGTCCAGCGCTCGCTCGATCAAGAATTGATCGTTGTCGCAGCACACGATCTTGGGTTGTGTGGGAGGGAGTCGTTTGGAGAGAGCCTTGGCCACCTCCACCAGGTTGCCAGCGTCAAAGGTGACGACCATAGGAATGCTACAGCCCAGATCTTCATACACACTGGCCGCAGTGGCATAGCCTTCCAAGAAGATCGCCGCCGGCGCAGCCGCCAGTTCTGCAACGTTGTTCACACCGATAAGGTGAAAGGCCCCTTTCTTGGCGGCGCCAGCGACAAACACTTTACCTCCTCTCTCCCGGCTGGATATCACTTGGGCGGTCCTTATTTTGTCGTCGACGTCTTGACCAGGCACCACCAGGAACTGATCGTTCCAACTCTTGAACTCGGGCAGGTTTAGCAGCGAGCGCAACTGACGCTCATCACCACATTGGAACAGCCTGTGAGCGCGAACGCCCTTCCGCTTCAGATATGGGTGATCCTGCCCGTTGACGGACTCGAGGACTCGCAGAATCGATTGTGTTTGCTTGGCGATTTCCGCTTGTTGCTGCGCGAGTTCCCGATCGCGCAAAGCCGCTTGCTCACGTGCTTGAGCTTCATGAGCTGCGCGTGCCTCGGGGCTGATGGACCGCCCGTCATATCTCCACGGCCCAGACGTTCCTTTGAAGTTCTTGATGTATCCATAGGGGACCACGGCGTCTACGCAAAGGATGTAAGAGCCCTTCTTGCTGTTTCCCTTGGCATCGGCAGTGGGGACGTAATGCCATTTATTGTCGTCCACCGGCCCTCCCGGCGGCTCCACCAGGCCATGCGCAGCCATTGCCTGCGCAAACGACTCAAGAACATCCTTTCGCGGGGCCGCGACGCTACGAGGCAGCCATTTATCGACTTTGCCAAGGTCGGATCCTTGTGGCACATACCAACCCCGGAATTCGGGGTGCCACTTCACGCCGGCGGCCTTCGCGGCGGATATCTCGCTGGGAGGAATCGCCAAGAAAACGTGCCCCTGTCTTCCCGATCTCGCCGTGCCAGGCGATTGATTGAAGTTTTGCCGCGCGACAGGAGCGGGCGTCGACTGAGGAGCTTTCCCGAGAGGCGGCGCTTCCGGTTGAACGCTGACAGATTTCGCGAGCTTTGCGATTTTGGCGGCCACCGCTTGTGCATCTCGAGCTGCGCGAAAGAACTCGTCGGGGGCTTCGAGCAGCTTGCTGGTGAGCGGTAGCTGAGAGGCTGATTCGATGCTTGGTCGGTACCAGTCACCAGCCTCGCGAACAAAGAGGTAGCTTGCTAGCTGGACGCGTAGACTGTGTTGCCACTCTTCCCCCTTGCGCGGAGGGCCCAGCAGTTGGCCGGCTGCGCGCCTGGCGAGCGCGCTCGAACTAAGCAGGTGTGCACGCTCGATGCGTCCTCCCAAGGCGTTTGCGAAGGCTTTAAGGTCTACGGGCACCTGAGGCGCGCGGATAGCAAGATCCGGCATGCCGATGACCTCAGCGGCGTTGTAAAGCTTGATTACAGATGAGCGATACTGCTCCTGTTCATTGCCTGCAGAACCCGCGGCTTCCCGATGCCAAAAAATCAAGTTTGTTCCGCCACCCGGGCGCACGCGCCAGCCTGCAATCTCAGCCTGTCGAGCGGTTATGAAACGAGGGTCGTTCCAGCCGTGCGCTTGCATCGCCGCGACCAGCACTAACGCATTGGAGCTTTTGAAAACCCGATCCGCGCCGGCAATTCCGTTGTAGGGCATTTCGGGGGCAGGCAGATCAGCTCGGTCAGGCCGTTGCCAGGGGGCACGTTGTTTTCGCATGAGGCTCACCATTTCGGTGACCAGGTCATGTCTAAACTGCCTTTCTGAATCGGGGTAGCTACTCACAGGTTATGGCCCTTACTCGACCACAGTCAGAGTCTTTACGGCGGCGCGTGTCACGCCGCCAAGAGTAAATGCGGCGATTGGCACGTGGGATACGCCGCGCAGGGCGTCCAGCGCGCTTGGGGAAAGCCTGGCACTCCGCGCTGTATGGTCTGGCAGCCTCAGAGTCCGCGATGCGATGGAGAGGTGCAGCGACTGTGCTTCGAAGAAGGGGCTGTCATGTGCGGTAGCAATGAATACCCCCGCTGCTGACACAAACACCTCGATCGGGATCATTGGTGCACCTTCCATTTTCACTGGTGAAAAGCCATCAACGACGATCAGCGCCGATGGGACTGGCGAACAGCCTGCTGTTCGGCTTGCGACTGAGACTTGCCCTTATCCACCACAAGTCCATTCTTGAATTGCAGATCCAGCACCCGGTCGACGGCGAACGCAACGCCGCTCAGGATTGACTTATCGATGGCCGTCGCGGTTTGGGCGCGACCGTTCACAGACAGCAGCACGTGGCTTTCCGTTTCACCCAAGACCAGGCCGCTGTAGCGGCCATTTTGCAAATCTGGCTCCACGTAACTCCGCTGCAATGCAAACAGCGCATCCATTGCGTTGTGCAAGCCAAAGCCAGGCGCCGACGCCCGAGCGGGAGTGGTGGCCGATCCTTGAGGAAGTGCGGCTTTGGTCGATGGCTGCGCTAAGCTCCGGCTTTCGGTGAGCGGAGTCGCTGACAGCCACGTCTGTCCTTTTGAGGCCAGCAGCGCCTTCATGTTCGCAAAGCCCCGCGATAGCGTCGCAGTCAACTGACCTACGGTGCTGGCTTGAGTTGTGCTTGGTCCCTGCGTGATCTGGTCCTGAGTTGCTGGCGGCAACTTGCCCGGCAGATTGTGATGTGCCTCCGTGCTGGTCATGGCCAGGAGGCTGGTCATGGCGTGGGGGAGAGCAACCGCCGTGGAGAGGTCGACCCCGCTAAGCGTTTGTGTGAATTGGTCGTAGAGATCGCTTGCTCGCTTCGAAAAATCATCCATGGTGTGCCCCGACGTTATTGGTAGGAGGGGTAGTAAGGTTCGGCAAACTGGCTTTCGACCAAATTGCAAAACTGGTCAACGAGTTGAACCATCTTCGCGACGGGCGACTCGCGAACATCGAGCCTTCCGGCCTGGACGTCAGTGAGGAAGCCTGCGTAGAGCACAGCCTGGCGCAACTCGGGATTAAGTTGGCCCAGCATGGTTGCCGCTTGGTCGAGTCGTTGAATGACTCGACCGACGTCTGGAAGCGCATGAGAAACCGCCGCGGGGCGCATGTGACACTCCTATCTTTTGGGTCGAGCCCCGAGCGCTTGCTCGCGTCCGGGGACGACTCGTCCGTTTGAAAACTGCACATTGAGCAGTTGGCCGATCCTGTAGTCGACCCCATCGATCGCACGCTTTTCGATCGCTGTCGCGGTATTGGCACGGCCGTCTACGGTCACGATAATGTGGTGCGAAGTGGCCGCCAGAACTCGTCCGTGATAGGTCCCGCTTTGCAGATTCGGCGAGACCATATCCTTCTTGAACTTCAGAATCTGCTCTTTGGCGTCAACAAGGGATTTGGCCACCACGTCCGGCCGACCCTCTGCCACGCTTTGCTTGGCGGCCTGCTCCGCCAGCCGGCTGTCCAGCAGAGCCTTGTCCTTCTCGGTTGGCTCGTACCCCTGCACTTCGAGGCCCTGGAGGCGGCCCTCGAGCCAGGTGGCTTGGCGGTAGCGAGGCGTGCCGCCCACCTCTATCGAGGTCCAACCCTTGCTCTTTGCGAGTTCGATCCCGGCTCGAAAGGTGTCGATATCACGGTTCTTCAAGGTGATTTGTGCGCCACCATCAATCAGCGCGGGCTTGGACTGCCCAACACGGGTGTACGCGCCTGTCTCGTCTCGGATGTAGAGTCCACCGAGCAGGACGTCGGGCGGTGTCCGAGCCGGCGCTTTTGACTGGCCGGAGCCCGCGCGAATCAGTCCTTCGCCCTCTTCATCGACTGCCGTGCCGCCGGTCGTTTTCCGTTCCGCGCCCGCTCGCGCAACATCGTTGCCAACCGCATTTGGAATTGAGTCGGTTGCGAGATTAGTCCGCGGCTGGACTGCAGAAGGTTTACCTTGGCGGATAAATGACTCTTCTACCGGCCCGCCTTCCTCTTGAGGTGCCGGCGTCCACCATCTCGCGGCTTCATCGTGGTGCTTCTGCAAGCGCAGCAACTCCAGCGCCTGCGGGCCCAGAAGGTCGGCGGTGCTCAACCCACCCAGTGCCCGTAAGTCCTGCAGGGCCATCCCGCCCGGGGTCTTTGCCCTGGCGTCGGCGCCAGCGGCGAGGAGCAACTCGGCGACCCTCCCGTTTTGGATGGCGGCGTGATGAAGCACCGTGAAGCCCTCTGGGTCGCGCTCGTCCAGAATAGACAGCGTCGCCTTGTCGCGAAGCAGTTCTTCGACGCGCCCCTGGTCCCCCGCTTTCACCGCGTCAAACAGCTTCGTGGATTGATCCGCGCTGGGCATTATCCGTCTCTCCAATTTCGAAATAAAGATTGTCTGCCGAATCAAATTCCCCGATCCGGCAGACTGCTCGTTCGCTAAGCGTGATGTCGGCCGCCAACGCGCTTGCTCTGATTGTTCGTCTGTTGGCGTTCTTCTACCAGCGCCTTACCGTTCGGTTGGTATGAGATCTTCACCAACTGGCCAACCGTCGGACTCTCAGCCAGATTGCGCAACTCATGTGCTTTCATGAATTCACGTCCGCTCGCCTGCAGGGCGTAGCGGTCATTGGTGTAGAGAATGGTGCCCTCTTGCCATTCCGGTGCCCTCGGTATCGGAAAGCTAACCTTGGCGCCGGTCAAGCGTTCTTTAGCGGCTGCCAGCACTTCCTTGCGCGCAATAGTGT
Organism: Achromobacter sp. CF-sbj1-Ac2-l; assembly: GCF_052698165.1. Classification (NCBI taxonomy): domain Bacteria; kingdom Pseudomonadati; phylum Pseudomonadota; class Betaproteobacteria; order Burkholderiales; family Alcaligenaceae; genus Achromobacter; species Achromobacter sp. CF-sbj1-Ac2-l. The sequence goes on from NZ_CP199857.1 coordinate 19,406, forward strand.
CCTCGCGAATCTCGCGCCGGGCGTCGGCCACTGCGCGGCCGAATACTTCGGGTGCGCCTGGCTCGTTAAGCGCGCCGCTGGGCACCACGAAGGACTTCAAGTCGACATCGAAAGAGACCTTGTCGGCCCCGTTGAGGAACTTATCCATGCGATGTAATGGCATCGCGGGCCGGCTACTGTGGTGCTCAATGGCGACCAGCATGTCGCCATTTTCCCGCCGTGTCACCGTGACCCCATCGATCTTTTCGCCCAACGTCGCGATCAGTTTGTCGTAACTCATACCGGCAAATTCGGCGCGAGTTTGCTGCGCGGTGAGTACCGATGCGCGGCCTTTGTCGGTGTACTTGATGCCCGTGTTGTCGCCCACGAACACTTGGCGGTCCAGTGCCGACTGCTGGTGGATGACAATTGATGCTTCGCCCTCGGCGCGGCTAGTCAGTTGCGCTGCGTAGTGAAGGTTGGCCGCGACGATTTCGCCGGAGTAGATCCAGTCCTTGCGATGGAAATCCGAGACTTTCACTATTTCGCCGGCGGCGAATTTTCCTGCCGCGGGGCTGAGTTGAGCCATTACCGCTTGGCGGGCTTCCTCCTGTTCAACTAACGTTTGGCCGGCGAACTCCAGCGCCGGCAGAAGTGCATTTCGGGCTTCCAGCGGCACCGACCAAACCTTCGCGTCGGATAGGAACTTCGCTCCCGGCACCCCGCGCATCGAACGAACGATGTCCGGGTGAAACGGGAACCCTACTTCGTAGGCCATGGTCCCACGGTTGAGCTGCACCGACACGGCGGCCTCAAGACTCAAGAACGCCAGGGGCAGGTTTTCGGAATCGAGCGGTGCTTCGTCGTGCTGGGTGGAGAAATGCTGATGTACAGCGGCCGCGATCGCATCCTGCTTTGTGCCGCTTAGGCCGGCTGCCTCTGCGGCGATGTGAAAGTCCGCGAGGACTTGAAACTGTTGTTGCAGGCCCGCACCCTTGACGGTGAAGCCGACACCGGAAGAGTTGAATTCCACATCCATCTTGCCCATTCTTTTGGTCGTCATTTTCAATCCTCAATAAATATTGATACAACGATTACACGGGTATGCCGTGTGCGGGCCTTAGGATCCGGCCGCGGGATTTAGCGGGAAACTCCCCCGCGCTTCTGGTTTATGCCTAGAATCGATACTTGAGCTGGGCGGCGCATGTCATTCGAATACGCGATATCCAGGGATTGCCCGAGCTGCGGCACCCGATCGAGCTTCGCCAATTCATGCACGACGACTTTGCCTCTACCGACGTCCTGCACCAAGTGCAGGTCGGTACGGACCTTAACAGAACCTGAATAAGTACGGTTGGCCTCAGCGGTGCTGACGACCACGTCGTCTCCCATCTGGCTGCGCAATTGCGAAACCGCCAACGTGTAACTGGCATCCAGGTTTCGCTCTACCAGGTCCGTGCTAATCGAAGCGAGCCGGCCTGTCTCGCGCAACTCTGCTTCTGCCTCATAGAGCGCACGCGTAGTCCGTGATACCTGTGCGGGCAAGATACCGACCCTGGTGGCCGCATCGCCCGGCCTCACTCCGTCGACCATCACCAGGCGGGCGGCGGCGAGAGACTTATCCGAAAGTCGGGGCCTTTCCTGGGCCAAGCGTTCGAACAACTCCGGAGCAATCCCCATGCCTCAATTCCTTTAGCAGCCAAGCCGGCTTTTCACTGGTGAAAATCTAACTGGGCTCTACATGTCGGAAAGTGCTTGCTGCGCTTTCAACCTGACACCCTCGAACCAGTTCTCGACGTCATCGGACGTAAACGATGCCTGTTGCATCGCGAGCGACACATCTCCGGGCTCCAGTTCAGCCTTCGTGAGGTCATCGCGCGTGTAGTGTACCTGCGCCTTGTTCTTGACGGCTTCACCATTCATTACGGCACTCATCTTGACTCCCAGCCGCCCTATGGCGACGCCAACAGCAATCTCCGGCACAAACATGCGCATTCCTTCGCGTGCAGCCGTCGACAAAGTGTCGTTGATAATTAACACCAAGTCAACAGCAAATTAACAGTTAATTAACAGATATGGTTACATTAAATATTGTTTTCTAGCTTTTGGTAAAGATGACCCGCTGATACTGGGAACGTTCGTCGCTGCTATTTTCGATCTGGACCAGGCCGTTGTATTTGGGCCTCAGCCGCTCAAGTTCATTCCTCGAAATCTTCAAGGACCGCGCGGCTTTCTCCCAGTAGCTGTCATCGAGACGGAAGATGAACTTGGCACCGATGTTGACTAGGAACGCTTCGGAGAAGTTGCTGGGGGATTGGCTGACAGCCCACAAGCAAAGCCCGAATTTGCGGGCCTCCTTGGCGATCTTGTTGGGCATGTTGTCCTCGTCATCCGAGAAGAATATGTCGCTCTCGTCGAGGCAGACGATCTCTTGCACCTGCTGCTGTTGGCCTCTCTCCACTGCCCGGTCAAAGCGTTCGGCCAACACGAAATGAACAAACATTTCGGCCTCGGCGGGTTGCAACGCGCTGATGTCGTAACGCCAGACGGCTGCGTTCGGATCGAAGGGCGGGGGCTCGGGGCGGAAGATCCCGACGTCGTTCAAGTTGGTCAAGCGATCGTATACGCTGTGCATCACTTCCGCGCTCTTGAGTTCCAGAACTTCGTCAAGCTCACGGCCGGTCTGCACCTGCTGCAGATAGGCCTGAAACGCTTCAATCGCCTTGTCCTGGGCGTCATTGCGACTTTTAAGCAGCCGCTCCAATTCCTCACCAAGCGCTTCATTCTTCTGGTGTGCCAGGCACAGCTTGTGGTAGCGCGCTGCGTACTTGTTGACGTCTTGCAAGTGGTGCACTGCCGCGGTGTTGGTTCCGAGATACGCTGCCTCCAGCCGCCGGCGCGCGAATACAACTGCATCGTCAAGCGTGGGGTTGGCTTTGGCGAGGCTTTTGGGGGCCCACAGTAGCAATTCACCTTCGTAGCGCTCTCGAGGAACCCACCATGCCTTCATGTCCACATCGAAGGCCGCGCCAGCCGCCTTAGCGAGATCCTTCTGCGCGAACGGCACGTCCAGGTATACGCGATTCTCACGGCCCTTCATGCGCGCCGCAACCTCGGCGGGATCAAGGGGGCACCAGGTGCGGGGGTCCTTCGCTGAGAATCCTCTGCTCTTGTACAGATCCTGAAGCAGACGGCGCAGCGCCGCCTGCTGCCGGGCCCCTAGTGCGTGCCGGCGTGTGATGCCCGTGATGAATTTGGCGATTTGTTTTCGCACCCCGCCGAAATGAGGGTGGGGATTGATCGCAAGGGGATTGATGCAACCATACGGAGTTGATTCACTGAACTTGACGACGCTCTCTCCTGGCGTGTCTAGATCGTTGTGCCGATCAAAGACGTGGAAGCGGACGCGCCCCTCTGCACTGGCCGAAGCGTGTCGTATCGCGCGACGCAGTTGCGATGACTTGCCAGCCCCCGACTTGCCTGCAAACATGATGTGCGAGTTGACAACCCGCGCCTCATCCCAGAAGACGCTGATTTGCTTTTGTTCACGCTCCCACTTGTCCTGAATCACTCCGACCGGAAACCGCATCTACTTCCCCGTAAAGGCCGCCTCTAGAGAGGGAAGGCAACCCGAACATTTGCAATGCTTGTGCAAGTATTTCAAGATAACACAAATATTGCCATATTGCGAACAATATGCCATATATCGGCATATATCCCCATTTACCACCGTCGCAAAAATGAGAATGCCCAGGTCCTAGGAGCCTGGGCATCCCCCGAGCTTGCTGGGGCTGAGGCCTACTTGTTGGCCAATTTGTGGCCCGCCTCGGCCAGCTTCAGACCGAGCATCATCGGCGGCAAGCTTTCGACTTCCTCGGCTTCGCCGAGGGCGCTAAGAACCTCGCGTACCACAAGCTCAGGCAAGCGGAAGCTAACCGACAAAGATTGAAGCGTGCCACTGGCCTTTGCCTTCTTTTTTTGAAGGTGTACCAGAATGGCCGATAGCTGCCCGACGGAGAGCTGCGAAGTGACGATGTTGGCAGGCGCATGCGTCGCGTCCGGCGCTTGTCCTGCAGACGCGGCGTTTGAGTCCTCATGGGGAGCGGTGCTGGCGCCGTTGCCCGGGGTGTTGTCCATCGTTCGCAGCTTGCCGTCGTGGGGCTCCAAGCCTTCAGCCGAGAGGCCGTCTGGAGGGCGATAGCCATCGGGAGTTTCCGCGGTGTCAGCATTCATCATCATCCGCTGGGCCGCGGCGGCCGGGTCCAGGACGTTCGACTGCGAAGTGGCGTCGGGAGCGGAGCCTCCGCCAGCGGCCAGCGTGGTGACGGGCAGTCCACGCTTGACCATGGCTTCGAAACGGCGCAGTTCCTGCGAAGTAAGTTCGCCGGAGTCGCGCGATGCGCACATCGCGTAGATCTGATCTTGCACTTCGTCTGGGAGCTGCGTAACCGCGTACAGAATCCAGGCTTTTTGGATGTAGCCGGGCTTCACCCACTTCTGGTAGTTCGCGTCGTCTGCAAAGGCCAGGTAGCGAGTGACCCAAGCGGGCTTTTTGCCGAAGTGTGCGGCAAGTTCATGCTTCTTCATTTCGCCCGCAGCAACAATGTCGGCGATATAGCGCGCCGTGTCCAGCTCGGACAGATCCGCGCGGTCGACGTTTTCAGCCAACCGGAACAGCCGCAGGCTTACGCCCTTCAGATCGTTGCGGATGTTTGCACGGATCTCTTTCCACTCGAGCAGATGGGCGGCGCGAACACGGCGTTCCCCCACCGCGATCTTGAATCTGCCATTGTCGAGTTCGATCAGCGTGACTTCGGCCTGCTGGCCGTGAATCTTCATGCTCGAGGCGAGTTCCTGCAGCTTCTCCTGCACCTCGGGCGCGATCACCCCATCGGGCGTGTAGAAGTCCTGCCGAGGTTGGGTCGAATCAAAATCGATCAGATGCAGAGGGACTACCCTCACGCCGGCGCCGGAAACGGCTTGCGACGCCTTCGACTTCTCCGCATTCGCGGCGATTTTTTGCAAGGTGGACAACGACGTCATGCGATTACCTCTCTTGTACCTGTGTTTTCTGTGCTTTCACTTACTGGACAACGGCGCGAACGAAGTCGAGCCACTGCCCCTTAGTAGCCTTGTTCGCCCGGCGGTACCGCCAGACAGGCACGGGTACGTCCTCCTGGCGGCAATCGGCGACAGCAACGCGATCATTGAGCACGGCAATCACCTCGTCGCCGTAGCTTTGCTGTACAACCCCGCAAATGGTCTTATGAGACTTCGACGACGCCTTGAACTTGTTGATGGCGATCATCGTAACGAGCCCCGGGTTCTCGAACCTGACCGATTCCAAGGTCTTGTATACGTTCTGGAGGCCGATCACCGCTTCCGTGTCAGGCTCAACGGGGATGACCACTCGGTCCGACCAATACAGCGGTGCGACATGCCGTAGGCCGATCGCCGGCGGCGTGTCGATGATCAACACGTCATACGGCAGTTCACGAAGCTTTTCTTTCATCTTCGACGAGTAGACGAGATCTTCGACCTTCGAATCGCTGTCGATGGCTTCCAACTGCTCATGGCCGTGCCACACGTCGATTCCGTTGGCGGTGGTTCGCGAGGGCTTCGCCGTGCCGCCAGACTTCAGCAACTCCATGGCACCGCCCACGTAATCGTGTTGTATGTCGAACTCGTTGGTCAGCGCGCGGCTGAGACTGCCCTGCGTGTCGAGATCAATCACTCCCGTGCGCAGGCCTTGTTCCTGTGTGTAGCGCGCCAGGTTGAAGGCGGTAGCAGTCTTTCCGACTCCGCCCTTGCGATTGATGAACGTATAAATAAACATCCGTTGGCATCCTTCTTGTCGCGTAGTGACCATCCGCACCCATCAATGCTGGGCCGGCGTTGGTCTGGGTTTACTTCGTTTCCGTTTTACCCGCCAGCAACTTGAGCGCCGGGTTGCGTCCCAACCAGTCGCGCATTAGATCCTGAGCCGTTACCGTACTTCCACTCCCCTGCTGAAGCGTGGTTTGCGCGGCGAGCGAGCGATACGCCACGATGAGGTCACCGTTCAAGCGGAGGGTGAGAGCTTCCGTTTCGCCTGGGGTCTTACTCCTAGCCATAAAATCACCGTACAGTGTTGTGATGCTGTAATGTTAAGGCATTGCATAAAATAATGCAACATCGATTTTCACCGGTGAAAAAAAAGCCTCGCATCAGCGAGGCTTGGGTCGGTCGTTATATCAGGCATTGGTCGGAGGATACATGTACTTGACCCACCAAAAGATTGCGGTGTAACAGAAGACCGACATTGAGACGTCCAACTCTGCGCATAGGCGTTCCACCTGCTCCTTGAGTTCGTCCGACACTTGGAGGTTAAACGTGTTCCAACCGAGCACCGTGCGCGGTTTTGGGCGTCGCCAAGTAAGTGGGCTGCTCGCCGCCCACGGTTGGTACATGATGAACTGCCTCAACATTTCTTCGTTCATCACCATCAGCTTGCCATACTTGAGCATGGCGAGCCCTTTCAGATAGCGAATGATCTCCACTGGACAACGCGTTTGAATGATGACCAGAGGACTCTCGCCGAGCGATTGTTGCATATGCTTTAACGTGGAGGTGAATGGCGGCTGCGGGCGGGACAGTGGACTTGTAAGACGCCGCCAATTCATTATAAAAGGTCCATAGTCGTTTGCAGACAACATTAGAACACTACAACATCTTTTGTCCACCGCTAAAAGCCCGCATTGTGACAAGAAAAATATCCGGAGCGGAATTTCTTGTACACACGCCCGCAGTCGCTGAGCGCAGCCCCGCCACGCGGAGGATCCGCAACCACTTGAGGCCGACGGGCTGTCTGGTGTAGGGGCCCGTATTTCAACGCCAGCCGCGATCCCGCCGAGTGGTAAGTCGCATCTATCCGGAAATGGCGCCGGCGCGCAGGTTGGGCCGGTCTTGGTACAGAGGGAGAGGCTTTGCTTGGAGGCGTGCTGAACAAATCGCGCGACAATTTGCCCATCATTGACTTGAGAGAGCGCGTCGGTTCGAACCGCTCAAGGGGTGATGAGGAATGCTTCGCGTGATGTGCCGGCCCGCTCAGCGGCACTCAGCCAGCGGGGCGGCTTGCCTCTTCCTGACCAGGTGTCGCCGGTGGCTTGGTTGCGATACTTCGGCGCAACCGGCGCGCGCTTGGAGACATCGTGAATCCTTGCCGGCGTTGTCCTGCGACCCGTCTTCTGAGCCGATTTCAGCGCCTGTTGTATATCTTCGGGTGTCAGCGAATGCTGGTGCATGATCTGCACAATCTGCTGGACCTCGATCGCGCGACGTTTTACCAACGCACGGTCAAGCTGGGACTGCAGCGTCTTGATCTGGGAACGAAGGCGGGTGATGGTCTTATCCATAAACGTCGTTTCCTTTATCGAAATGTCATTGTGTGCGGCCTGCGCCATTGTCTATGGCGCGCTACCGAAGAGAAGCCCTACTTCCACGACCAAGGGCGGTCAAACACTACGTTCTGCTTGACCAAGATGTTGAAGCGCGTACCTTGGGACGTGGTGATGGTCGGCTGGATGTTCAAGTAACGGTTGACCATGTTCCCAGAGACTTGGCCCAACTGTGTTCCTAGCTGCGCTGCGAGCGTCTGGTTGACTGAGGGGCCTTCGCTGTCGCCGTTCGACCTACGGGACTGTGGTTGCGAGAGTTGAGCCCCTGCAGTAATCACAGACATGAACGTCGCCGCTTTGATCACGGTCCACATGTGGTTGTCGACTTCCCCCGTGAGGCCGGCAGCTCCGACCTGGTCGACTGCTGGCATCCCCAGAAGGGCCAATTCAGAGCCATCCGGGAACTTCAGCAGGTCCCAAACCACCAATACACGCTGTTGCCCGAAAGCGATTTGCGAGTCGTAGTGGCCAACCAATCTGGATCCGCTGGGTATTAGGACAAAACGACCAGTCGCAGAGTCCATGACATTCTGGCTGACATGCGCGCGGATGGTGCCGGGCAGGTCGGAGTTCATCTGTGAATCCATCATGGCTGGAATGAGCCAGCCCGCTTCAATTTGATATGGAGACCGGGGCTTCTGAACGCTGGCGGGCAGGTAGGTAGCAGGAACCGCCCCAGCGTTACCCACCATGCCGCCTAAGAATGCCTCCTTGCGCGCTTGTTTGTTCTGATCGTCCTGCATGCCATTAGGCATGCCCTGAAGATTTGGCTGCCCTCCCCCTTGCTGCCCTCCTCCGATCGGAGGAACGACGCTACGGCCTGCGGCCGGAGTTCCTTCACCTTGCTGCCCTTGCTGAGACGAGCCGTCCCGTAGGTCGGCATTGCGCGCTTCCCGTAGCATTTGCAGGCGATTCCTACGCTCTTGCTGTGCCTCCTGCTCTTCCGGAGAGAGTGTTCCGTTCGCTCCCTGTTGTTGACCTGCGTTCGTATTGGCGCCGGCTGCGAGCGGGTCCGAGCCTGTGCGCAGCCCCGGCACGACGGGTTGCCCAGCGCCGGAGGTAGGACGCCCAGACGCCAGGGCAGCTTCGACGTCGGCCGATTTGGACACGCCATCACCGGCATTGGCGACGCTGCTAGGTACGGTGCTCTTGGGCCCGTCGCGCTTGGCCTTATCAGCCAGCCTGGCCGCCTCTTCCTTTTCTTTCTGCAGCGCTGCAGTTTCCGCTGGATCGGGCAGCGCCGTTATTCCAAGGACGATGAGCGCGAGAATTGCACCGCCGGCGAGCGTGGCGAACAGTTTCGCTCGCTTGCTCAACCCCAAGTAGCCCTTCGTCTTTCCTTTGAGATCGCCGTGTATCTTCCCGCGAGTCGGTATGGATTGCGGCGCACCGCTGAAGCTAGGTTGTGCCTGGTTGATTTCCTTGTCAGCCATGCTTACCAACTCCACCGCTTGTGCTTGTCCCAGATGATTGTAATTTTGGAGACGGACCCGTCGCTGCCGCCATAGAGAAGCTGCGCCCTCTTGAAAAGTCTGTCCACAAGAAAGAACTCGCCATCGCGGCCTATGCGCCGGCTGTTCACATCTTGTGGCTTGCCGTCGTCGTCGAGGAGGACGAGCGTTGGAACCTCGGTCCGGTCCATCATGGGAGACATCTGGATCCAAACTCGTCGGCCGTCGTTGCCGACCCTGACCGGACGCTGGTCCTTGTCTCCGCCGCGGATGGTGTAGCCCCAGTCCATTTCGTCGAGTGAGACGGTTGGGAGGTCTGCCTTGCGCGAAGCCTCGTCTTGCGCAGCTTGATCTGCTTGCGCTTCGTTCTCCCAAGTCTGCACGATCTCATCGGGATAGTAGAAGCCAATCTGGTTCATGTACTCCTTATCCGACTTCGTCGAGACAAGCTTGATGTGATACACGCGCCGATCCGTAAAGAGGATGACGTTCGTTTCAATATCCGGCAGGGTGGGTTTGAAAATCACGTGAGTCCATAGCGCGCCGGTTCTTGGATCCTTGGACCTTGCCCGGTCCATCTTCCACAGCATGGTGTCTCCCCGCGTTGAATCCATCAGGATTTCACCGGGCTGCAGGTCGACAGAGCATGCGCGCATGATGCCGCAGGTCAACGTGGGCATGTATTGGCCGAAGGGGTACAGGACGCGCCCTTCGTCCGACACGATCGGTTTGATCGTGTTGGTTTGCTGCCATTGTTGCACCTGAGCCATAACGGCCTCGTCGAGCGTCTTGTAGTTGGCGCCCGGTCTGCCTTGCGCCTGGAAAGCTACAGCGAGCAGCAGGACGCCAATTGCGTGAAGTCGAAGTGTGGTTCGTCGCATGCTTGGTCCGCCTTACATCTTTTTGGCCCAAGTCAGCTTCTGGACGTAGAAGCCGTTGGGGTTCGTCTCGAGCTGCGTCATCGAATTGGAGCCACGGATGAACTCGATTTCGAGGTGGCCTCGATACTTGATCGGTTGTCCGACTCGTCCGCCGTTAAGATCGATGAACTGTTCAATCCATTCGACTTCCCAGGTCTGGGCTGAGAGCTTGAGACGCGATATGACAGTCACTTCAACGGAATGCGTCTCGCCCACGATAAAGGGGTCGTTTTCCCCCCGCATCTGGTCGACGAACCAGCGGCGCCCTGCCGACTCGTCCGGCAGCCGGGAATAGCACCTGGCCTGCAGCTTGCGCAGGCCCATCTTGTCCCCGAGCACTGTGCGGCAGTTCTCTATGAAGTCTCCGACCTCGGTGTATTCTTGTTGTGCCAGCAAGGCAGCATCCGGAGCGGTGTCCTTGACCAGAACCGACCGCCCCAAACTGCTGGTTGCTATCGGAACTTGGATGTATTTCGGGATCTTGAGGGCGTACACCACTACCCCGAGCATGAACACGCTGAATAGGAACTGGTAGAACCAAGCTCGCTGCCAGTTCCACGTCCTTATGCTTTGTCGCATCATGCGATCGTCATAGGCCCTTTGACCGTCGAGCCAATCGCCGCCGCCAATGTCTTGACGGGCCCCGGGGCCATCTGTTTCGCTCGCCGCCATGACAGGAGACTCGTCCGAGGCGCGCCGCTTGCCGAACCGTCCGGTCATCAAGGATTTCAGTCCCATGGATTTTCACCAGTGAAAACAACAATAATTGCAAAATTGCGGAACGTATTCATTTTAGGCAAAGTGCAATTAATATTGCAAATATAATTGCACTCGGTCCACTGCCCGGTAAGCTCACCGTTTGAATGTCATCTCAGTAGTGGGAACCAAGGCGCGCGCGTTTGCTTCATCGTCGCCTGCCTTTTGGTTCTGTTGAGCCAGGTATGAGCCCATAGCTTGCGCCTGGGATGCTTGCAGTTGGCGTAACTGCTGCACTTGTTGGACCAGTTGTACTGAGATCGCGTTACCTGCCTGGATCGCCTGCATTTGTCCTTGTGCCGTCTGGCCCTTGGTGCGCAGGCTCTCGATCATGCTCGCTTCGCTCTGGACCTGATCCATCGTCCAGCCGGATGTGTACAGCAGGTTTTCGACCGAACCCTTAGTTTGGTTCCCCCACGCGACCAACTTATCCAGCATGTTTCCCCCCTGGGCATATCCCTTGTAGGTGTTGTTGAACCGGCTTTGTACGCTGGCGAGGGAGTAGCCCATGGACTGGGCGGTGTTGTATACCGAGCGCAGGTCCTGCAGCGCGTTCATCGTCTGCGCCCAAGGTGTGTTCGGATCCCGCAGCGCGTTCTGCAATTCGATTTGGACGAGCTTTGCCTGCTGAGCAGTCTGCGCCAGCAATTCGGTGTTGTTCAGGATCTGTGTCACTTCCGTCGAGCCGCCGGTGCCTGCAACGCTCCCTGCAATTGCAGGCGTTGCCACCGACAGCAACGTCGCGAAAATAGTCTTCTTCATTACACTCTCCTAGTCTCTGCTGTGGGTGTCGACGTGCACCTGCACGTGACCGCTATCATGTTGCATCCCTTGGACGCTGCCCATCGCAGCCCTTCCAAGTTGTGTACCGGTACCTGGCCGTTGGCCGCGCATCGCGTCGGCCATGTTGTCCAAGGCTTTCGATACGCGATCTTCGCTGGTTTGCGGAGTGGCCGCCGGTGGTGCGCCGGCCGAGCTGGCGCGGCTATCGTCGCCAGATGCTCCACCACTACTTCCGGTCTCACTTGGAGCGCCGCTGCCACTCACGCCCGCGTCAGTGGCATCGCCGGCCTCGTCGGCAGCGCCCACCGGATCACCGCCCATGGGGCCAAGCAAGGATTGGGCTGCGTCGGCTGAGTTCATGCCGCCCGCTCTGCCATGCCCCCCTGCTCCGCCGCCGTTGTTGGCGCCATTTCCGCCGTTGGAAATAGAGCCCGATCCGCCGCCCAGCGCCTCAGATAGATTGACGAAGCCGCGGCCCGCAGCCGCCCCAGCACCACCCGCGCCCTTGGATGCCGCATCGGCGACCCCTCCAGCGAGTTGACCAGCAGATGCTGCTGCAGTCATCGTTGTGGCGATCGTCTGCATCATCTGCAGACCGGCAAACATTGCTTCGTTGCCACTGATGTTGCTCTGACCACTGGCCAACGCCCCTGCTATCTTGCCGGCGGAGAATGCGCAAACAGCGCCGAGGAGGCAGCCGAAGACGACGATCCAGATTGGCGCGAGGTTGGCAGCCGTGACCGTCTTGAAGTTGTTGCTCCAGGGTACTAACTGGTCGTTCATCACCCCGACTATCACCCCAAGGATGATGAGACGGTAGCCGATCGACAACATCGTCTGAAGTGGGGCGATGCTGCTTTGCTTTAACGCTTCAAGACCGCCCATTGCAAAAGCTATGGGGGCCGCGGCGAGTATCAAGAAAAACTCCAACGTAGCAATTGCGACCGCGAGCGCGATCACGAAGAACGAAATTAGGATGGCCAGGCATGCCACCGACAACATCATTGATGGAAAGAAATACTTGAACGCGTTCAACAAACCATCGCTCGCGCCGGTGGCCTCGTTATACGCAATCACCATATTGTTCTGCAGCGCGATGCCGTTCCACATGATGTTGCCGGGCTGCAAGTCAACTCCCCCGGCCGCTACCCTTCCGAGGGCCAAAAACGAACTGAAGATCGCGTTCAAGAGGCCATAGCTGTTGCCAATGAGATACATCAGGAACCCTAGCCAGAGCATCGGAAATACGAGCTTGGCGAGTAGCTGTTTCGGATCGTCCACCGAGAACGCCGTCTTGTAGTTTCGCAATGCAAACTGGATTAGAAACAGCACGCCGAGAAGGCGTAGCGCGTATGGCACCAACTGGTTCGCAACGTTGCTCGCGGATTTTTGCATTTGCGTTGACATGGCCGGAAATACGTCGTCGACCGCTAACGCCGCCTGCGATAGGCCCAGCCCTACTAGCACGGCCGAAATGTACAGACACCGGCGCAAACCCTTTCCCATTTTTTCACTATGCATGATTTATTGCCCTAGATATCGTAGTATCGGCGATGCAATTGCCTATGTGCCGGTAACGGGGATTCGAGTTTCGGGCGGTTAGCTACTGAGGCGCCCTTGCTCGCCCGTCAAAATCCTCGGGCACATTGAAACGCCGTCGCGGGGTCGTTGGTGCCCAGCTTGGACGCCTAGGCTATGCAGCACGAAATCGAGGCGGTCCCGCATCGACAGTCGTTTTCCAACGGTCAGTAGTTCGATGGCAAGGTGCCACTTGCCGCCGGCATTAGGATGGTCCCCTTCGAAGAAGGGCGTCGAGACCGCGCCCTTAGGATTCGTTGGGCTTACCGCTTGAACTGCATTTCCTGTTTCGGAACGAACTGCTGCACGTCATCCTTCGGTTGCGGCTTTGCTGCCGGGGGCTCGTCCTGTTGACATCCCGAAAGGAAGACCGCGGTGATCAGCGCCAGGCTGCCGATGAATTTCATTGGCCTCCCCCAGCGGTGCCCGGTACAGCGGGTACGACAGTTACGCTGCTGTTATCAGGCAGCGATACTTCGGCGGCACGCGCATCGACGGCGTCGAGCGCCGTCTCCTCAAACGCACCCATTTCATCGGCTTCTTCTTTCGTGAATACGCCCATTACATCAACTCCTAATTGTTGCCGTTGTCCTGTCGGCAAAACAACAGCGGTATCTGAGGGATGGCCTTCAGGTACTGGTTGTTGTCCACCAGGTTCTTGTGAACCAGCGCCCATTTGAACTGGTCATCGCTATCGTAACTCGGGTTCCAAGTTCCCTCGGCTACTCTTTGAGGCCGCAACTCGTTGAGGGCGTCCCGGCGAGTCTTGATCATATCGATGGCGGACGGCGTCAGAATGCCGTAGCCGATGTAGATCGACCAGTTTTCGACAGGCACGGTATTGTCGCTGGCCATGGGAAGCAGCGTTTGAATGGAGACCTCGGCAGGCAAGCCTCCGTCAAAGCGACGATATATCGGGAACAGGCCTCCGTCGTAGCGCTCCCAGCCACTGCCGGTTAAGAAGTAGGCAGTTCGCTCGCCGGGATCGTGCGCTCCGACGAAAACCGCTCCTGGCTGGCCCTGAGCAGGCAGGCGATAGCTATCCACCAAGTATGGTGCCTCACCAACGCACTTAATTTCTGCGGCTTGAGCGGTCTTCATGAAAATGACTCCCACGGCGGTTGTGGCGATCAGCGCGACGCCCGCCCCTAAAGCGCGGCGTGCACCCCATCGGCGGCGGGCGAGCACGATAAGCAGGAACGAGATCTTCAATGAATGCAAAGCCACAACAGCCAGATTGGCCGCGGTTTGAGCCAGCCCAATGGTTAATCTGGGAGCGAAGAAGCAACCCAGCAGGAACACGTAGAACAATGACATCTCAGCTCCAAAAATGAGTTTGATGTTATAGCATTATGCAATCTTTATGGAATTTTCACTAGTGAAAATTCTCGCGGGTCGTAGCTCGGTGCTAAGAAGCACGTCCCGATGGGGTAGCACTTCCTTGGCCGTCTGACATGAAGCCTGTCGAGCAGAGAAGTTTACCTTCAAGCAATAGCGGAGAACTGGTCGCGAAGAGAGGTGGTGGCGTCCTTTTGATAGCGCTCCAACAGTTGGACCACTTCTTCGGCGACGTCGAATTCTCGCATCCATTGTGAAATCCAGGTGCCCCCGAATTCGCGTTGGAGTTCTTGGATGCGCCGGGTGTTTTCGGTTCCTGCGACACCTACAAGTGATAGAGCGGCGCGGCCCAGTCCCAATTGAAACATCCGCGAACCGTAGGGAGATGTGTAGTAATAGTCGCGCTTCTGGACCCCTTTTGTGACGAGCTTGATCTGCCGGGGGGTCAAGCCAAGGCGCTGATAGTAAGGTACAGAAACGTCGGTATCTGCATCGCGGTCAGGGAGGAAGATTCGTGTCATGCACGCCGAGTAGATGGTGTCACGGATCGGGGACTGGTCAAGGTCCGCAAGTTCCTGCGTAGCAAATACGACGAACGCGTTTGCTTTGCGCAAAACCTTGAGCCATTTCTGCAAGATTTCCTGGAATAGCGGGTGCTTCAACATGAGCCAAGCCTCGTCCAGGACAATCATGACAGGCGATCCATCGAGTTGCCGCTCGATGACACGGAACAGGTACATCAGCACGGGAGCAACGTGCTTGTCGTCCAGCTCCATCAGGGCTTCCATTTCAAAGACGGTGAAGCGCGTCAGGTCGACGGTATCTCCCGTACCGTCCAGGATCCCACCCGCGCCTACGCCGGTGGTGTAGTAGCGCAGGGCTTGCGCCATTTCCGTGTCTTGAAGCTTGCCCGCGAAATGTGTGAGCGTGCGAAGGTCGCGATCTTCGCGCCCGAGCGCCGCCAACGTCGCTCGTATCATGGTGCGCCGCGACGATGTCACTTCGACGTTGTTCAGCGCCAGCATGGCTTCTATCCATGACTCCGCCCAGGCGCGCTCCCCGATCTTATGGACTTCACCCAGGGGGAAAAAGCCGACGTCAGTGCCTTCGCCCATGATGTTGTAGTGCGTGCCTCCGCACGCTTGGTTCAACGCGTAGGCGGACCAACCCTTGTCGAACGCAAACACCTTTGCGTTCGGGTAGCGAAACCACTGGGCCATCAGGAATCCCAACATGGTGCTCTTGCCGCCGCCGGTCCTCCCCACCATCAACGTGTGGCCAACGTCGCCTACGTGCAGCGAACACCGGAATGGTGTATTTCCCGAGCTGACCGCGTAGAAGTGAGGCGGGACATGGAGCGAGTGCTGGTCGGGATACTGGCTTTTAATTTTGTCGCACGGGTTCTGTTCGAGGCCTTGCCAGGGCGCAGTGGTCGGAATGAGGTCGGCCAGATTCAACGTGTGGATCATGGGCCGCCGAACGTTTTCCCAGCCATGCCCAGGAAGGGTTCCGAGGAAAGCCTCCACGGCGTTGACGCTTTCCTCTCGAGCCACAAAGTGCTTCTGACGTAGAGCGTCAATGACCTGCTGCGCGTCGGCTTCCAGCGACCCGAGGTCTTCGCTGTACAGAACGATGGCCCCGGTGTAGTAGCCAAACTTCACTTCCTTACTGCGCAACTCGTTCTTGGCGGCCTGCGCGTCATTGCTCATTCGCAATGCTTCCTCATTGATCCTTCCCCCCACCCTATTGAGAGCCTGATCGAGGAATTTGCGAACCTGCTGATTCCACTTCGCGTAGTGGCGATCCATCACTGCCTCCGCGTGTTCATCGTCAACGAAGATGAACCGCGTTGACCATCTGTATGCAACTCCAAGGCGATTCAGAATTTCGAGGATCGCTGCATGTGTGCCTTCGGAAGGCAATGAGTCGACGGCGATGACCTTGATGTGCTTATTGCCCACCCGCGGCTGATCGCCACCGACGAAGTCCTGATTGCCTATCAGATAGTCGATCGCAAAGGGTGCCGTGCCGGGAGGTGGCAGTGCAATCTGTTGGCGAACGCCGGTCGCGCACCAATGGAACACGCCGAGCTGGGGATCGATAACCGTTCGTTGAGCCAGATTTGGATATTCGATGGTCTGGGGAACCAACGGTTCGACGGCGACGAACTCCAGGCGCAATTCGCTAGCGATGTCGTCGATAGTTTGGATGAAATGTTTCTTCTGTTCGGCTGGCACACTCTCGGGCGCCATATCGTCACTAGCCTCGCGAACGAGGCTCTTCACCTTATTTTCCAAAGGTGGCGGGGGTAGCCAGGTTAAAGTCAGCACGCGCTGACTCTCGAAGTGGCGGCCCTCCCCTTCGTACATTCTGCGGCGTTCCTCGTCCAGAACTCTCGTAGCCGCGTCCGGAAAGTAGCCCGCCTTCGGGTATCCCCGGCTCTCAAAACGAAACGCATTGAAGTGCAACATCCACCCGTGGCCGAGCCGCTTCAGGCCAGCATTGACGCGCTGCGAAATCGCCTCGAGGTCTCGCGCTGAACTCGAATCTGCGTCGCGCCCCATAACCGCGAACGACGCCATCAGTTGCCCAGCCTTTCCGATGACAATTCCTCGCCGGCGGTCGATAACCGCGACGTACTGAAGCAGATCGGCGTAGCCCTCGAGGGTGTCGCGAAATTCTCGTTGAAATATCATGTGGTCAATCCAAGCGCGTTGGCCAGGCGCGCGGCCTGGCCTCTGATCAGCGGAAACTCTTTGATTTAGGCACATTCGCTGCGGGTCGACCGCGCGCGGGATAGTTGCGGCGATATCTAAGCGCGCGACGTGCCACCAGGGTCATGAACGGATCTGCCTTGCCCATCCTCCGAGCAACCCACAAACCACACAGGCCGACGGCGGCCCCCAATGGCACACCGAACCACGGGCCAAAGCCAACCGAGTCTACGAACCCAACCATGATGCCCAGCAGGATCACGATGTACACCAGCTCGCGCTCTCCACCTTTGACCATGATGCGCCGCGCGAGGCTCGTGTAAATCCGCCTGAGCGGCAGTCGGTCTTCGCTTTCGCTAGCCATCAGCAGGGGATCAGCGAAGGCCACAGCCAGCGAATGATCGAGGATCCGCCGATGAGCACGGAGATCAGCATGAAGACTACGACCAGGGCCTTCATGACGCCCTTGATTTCTTCACCCCACAGGAGCGCCACAGAGGTCGCGAAGAAGACGATGACCGCGAGGGCGAATGCCGTCTTTCCGGTGAGAGCATTGGCGAACGTGCAGAGTGGTCCCTCCCAGGGAAGAGACTGCGCTTGCGCGGCCCCCGCGTATACGCACATGATGAGAAGCGTCACGAATCGTGAGCCTCCCTGATTCTTTGCAGATGCGATGTCTTTGAACATAGTCATTCATTCCTAAATAAATATTGTTTCATCGGCTAAAAGTTAGCGCCTATTAGGCGCGGGCCGCCGCGATCGCAGCTCGCCAGCGGTAGACGCGGGCCCGCATACGGGGCAGGTTCTTCAGAAAGCAAGCAGTGACGCTCACTGCGATCAACGCGCCGCCAGCAAGCGCCAGGTGAAGGTTGGTGAAGTCATTTGCGCGGCAGATCAAGTCTTGCATGGGCTCCTCCATATCAGAGCGGTTTTACGAGGAACTGATTTTTGAGGCTGTCATAGCCACTGACAGCTAACACCTCCTTCAATACGCGCCGGCCCGGCGTAGTCGGGTCTTTTTCCAGGTACAGAACAATGTCGACCGCGCGCCCGATCAGCGCGAGCTTCGACGGAACGCTGGCTTCTTGAATAAGCTCATCCAGGCGGTACAAGCCGTCCAACGCGCCGTCTGCGTGAATCGTCCCCATCCCTCCTGGGTGACCTGTGTTCCACGCCTTCAAAAGGTAAAGAGCTTCGGAGCCGCGCACTTCACCGACCATGATCCGGTCAGGCCGCAGCCGCATGGTGGCTCGCAAAAGATCCTGGATCGAGGTGTGGCGCGACGTTCTGAGAAATTCAACAAATGGCGCCCTGCACTGCAGTTCGCGAGTGTCCTCGATGATGATGATGCGATGTTCAGGAGTGTGTACTGCGATGGCTTGCAGAATGGCGTTGACCAGTGTGGTCTTGCCCGATGCGGTGCCCCCCACCACCAGGATGTTTTTGCGCTGGCGAACTGCGTCAAGGATCACCTCCATGTGCGCCATGGTGATGATTCCCTGGCGCACATAGTGCTCCAACGTAAAAATCTTTTCCGCAAGCTTGCGCATCGCGAATATCGGGCGTTCAACGACTGGCGGCAGCAGTCCCTCGAACCGCTCTCCTCCCAGCGGAAACTCGCCTTCCAGGATTGGCTTCTCGGCGCTGACGGTCGTGTCGAGGAGTTGCGCAACTGTCCACATCATGTTGCGTGCGGCCGACGCCTGTATACGCACGGGAACGCCGCCATGGCACAGCGTCTGCAAGCCATGATTCACCGAATCTGTGAGAACTGTGCCGTTCACCGTGAGCATGACTTCGAACACCAGCGGATCGCGGAGTGCGGCGAGTACCTCATTGCCGAGATTGCGTTTAACCGACTCGAGCAATCGCTCTCGTTTGACGCGCTCTTCTGGCGATAGGCCTTCATCAAGAGCGAACGCATCTGCGGCGCTGACACTGAGTGGGGCGTTCATGATTGTTGCCGAGCCGATCGCCGCTTGCCCTGCAGCGGCAAGCCAGTGGACGCCTGCTTGGCTTCCGGGATTGCGCTCTCCGTGGGCGTTCCCCCCGCGCTGGTCGCCATTGCCCTTTCCTCCGCCTCTCGCTGCGCTCGCTGCTCGGCTCGGCGCACGAAGGAAATCAACGTGGACCTCTTCACTTCCACGCCGTTCTTGGCCAGGAATTCTTTGATTTGATCGTAGGAGTAGCCGCGCTGCTTTAGTTCCGTCACCTCCTCCATGTGCATCCACACCTTCGACGAACGGCGTCGCCCACGTTTGGCGGGCGTTTGCTCAATGAATTGTTCAACGGAAATGGTCATGTCTGTGTCGGAAGAGGAAGATTCGCGCCTTGCAAGATTTTCACCAGTGAAAAAGGACCCGGCGAACTATTTTTACAATTATCTATGCATCCTTGCAAATGTGCAATATAGCTTGCATAATCTACGCAAAATCACCCTTTCCGCCGGTGTTCAATGTTGTTTCCTCCAACTCGTCTGAGTCCGATAGCGATTTCAATAATTATTGCTTGTTGCCCGAATGTGGCGACAGCGGGCTTTCGAGCGCTCGAGGACAGTAGCGGAAAAGCCCAGGGTGCCTCTCGTGCTGGCACTTTGGAGCCCAGGTACTCCCCTATCCCGAACGTCGTCTTGTCATTTCAAGCACGGGGTAGCCGACTGACTGGTGACGCGCAGACCGGGCTGCGCGAATTTGTAAGGCATGGGGGCACGCACGCGAGTTACGTGATTGTGGTGAAGGGCGACCGTTCCATGGGAGCGTCCTTGATATCTGCTCGAGTTGCGACGGCCCGGCAAGCACTTATTGACGCCGGCGTCGACCCAAGCAGATTTACGTTGGGTGTGACGGCCGATTATGAAGATGACCTTCCCGCGCCATATATCCGGGTGTTTCTCGCGCCCTCTCCGGCGTTGCAGCCGACCACTTCGACGAGCCTCGAAAGCAGCAAGACCCCTGTCGAATCGACGGCTCGTTCGGCATCCGCCGGCGGCGCTGCCTCGGCGCTGTCCAGTGCGGACGTGCAAGTTGAAATTGCGAGCCGAATAATCGCCATCAGCCAGTCCGGGAAACTGGAGCCACAAACCGCCCTGATGTTGATGCAGAACTTCTTGGGACCTCAAGGCCATCGCAACAGTGAAGCGAACGAAGCCCGGCCCGAGCATGCTCAGTCGTCGGTCGTCGGTTCGCGGCCAGCGGATCTTGCACCGCATTGGCGAAATGCCGATGCCCTGCCCTCCGTACCGCCTGTTGCGAGGCCTCAGCCGCAGCAGGTGCAATCGCATTCTCAGCGCAGTTACCAGACCGCCCAACCACTGTCAGGCGCGGCAGCGCTACCGATTGTGCGTGCATCCGGCAGCGTGCCTGCGCCTTATCGCAACTCGAGCACGGAGACCGAGGTGGAGCAGGCCCAGTCCGCTACGGCGTCCACATTCAGACTGGCCCAGACCAGCCAGCACGACGTCACTGCGGTGTTCGCGCGGGCTCCGGTGCCATCTGGGGCATCTCGGCGGGAGAAGCCAACGGCGCCACCTGCCCGGACGATCGCGCTTGATAGTGCATCCGCCCAATCGATTGAGTCAGTCGAAGATTTTTTCGGCATCCCGAAGGCACCCCGACGCCCGGAGGGTTTCAGCACGGCCCGATACGTCGTTGCGGGGCCGGCCTTCTCGTCCCCGGCCAGCACCGAGCAGTCTAGCGAAAAGGCATTGGCGTCGGTGCCGGAGGGAATTGCAGCGGCAGCAGCGGTCTCTTTGCCTATCACCGTCGCATCCGTGGAGATACCAAACATCCCATTGGCGACCAACGAACAAACGGGACCGCAGGTGTCGAGGACTACCCGGCCGTCCGCTAGCGCCGAAGGCCGAGCAGTGGAATCGATGACCGCACTGACGGTGCATCCCGGCCTGCGCCTGGCAGGTGAAGTTGCATTGGCGGACTTTCCCCGAGCCGCGCCGGGAACCCTCGCCACTGGCGTGGCCGCTCAAACTGCGCCCTTGAGCCGCGATGCGCCGGACTTGGATGGCGGACATGCTGGTGTTGTGTCGGACGGAAGCAGCGTGGCCGCCGGGAATGTCGCCGGGACGGCCATCCAGGCTCCGCCAACTTGGCATCTGGATTCTCAAAAGACACTTCGCGACAACCTTGAAGCATGGGCCAACACAGCAGGCTACAGGTTGAAGTGGAACGCTTCGAACTACATCCAAGTTGTTACGCCGCGGACCTACTCCACCGAATTCCTGAACGTCGTTAAGTCGGTTGGGCAGGCCGTCGCTTCACTTGTGCATATCGAAGTCTATCCCGACGCAAATCCCCCGGAGATTCGCGTGTCCGACGCCACGCAATAGGCCGCTCTACGGCATCTTAATAACGGAAAAATCTCATGACCATCCCCCGCATTTTCATCGCCGCCGCTGCATCCTCGTTGCTGGTGGCGTGCGCCACAAATTACGACAAGGAAGCGCGCGAGTTCCATGAAGGAGCCACCAAAGGCTTGGACGATGTGAAGGAGCAGCAGCGCAAGCAGGAGGAGATTGTCCGCGCAGGAGAAGTCCCATTGGAATTCAAGCGGTTGTCTGATGCCGAGCAAGAGGCCAAGCAACACGCCTGGCTTCGCGCTAAGAAGGTCACTTACGTGCCCAAAAACGCTGTCAGCGCCATGGAGATCCTCAAGGTGCTGCGTGCCCATGGCATCAATATCGCCACGTCGCTTCCGCTGGATAACTATCTCTACAGCGGGCTTGGTGTCACTCAACTGGATGGCGAGACCGCGCTCAAGACACTCCTACTCCCCATGGGCCTTGACTATCAGTTGGACAGCCAGGCCAAGGTCGTGGAGATCATCCCCATGCGCTCGCAGACATGGACGATCAACATCGGGAACCGTACAAGCAGCTACAGCTCGGCGACAACGGACATCGATGACGAGGATGGATCGCCTACAGGCGCAGGGGTGGGCGGCGTCGCCAACGCCGGCTCGGCGAGCCGGCGCAATGGTTCCGACGGCGACGGGAGCAACAAAAACATGAACACCGTCACCAGTACGGATAATTTCTGGAAGAGCCTCTCCAACGAGCTGTGCAGCCGGCTCGCCACCCTAATCCCAACGGCGGCCAACAACAACGGTGTCAATTTGAACGCCGCGCCGCAGATCCCTGGTGGTGCCCCTATCGTCCCGGGAATCAATCCGGGGATGGCGATTGGCGGGCGTGTGGGCGCCGAAGTAGGCGGTGGAGGTGCGGCCACTTGCGGTGGTCAGAGCGCCGGAGGCAACTCGCTCTACACCGCTACGCGCATTGGCTTGCCCTCGATGAACCCGGAGACGGGCGCGATCACTATCCAGGCACCCGGCTGGCTGATGAAGCAGATCAGCCCCTACATGGACAGTATCCAGGCCAAGTACAACACCCAGATCACTTTCGACGTGGAGGTCGTTGAGGTCACGACGAGCAAGAGGTCGACGCGTGGTCTCGATATCGCGAGCTTCGCGCGCTTCGCGAAAGGCCGCTATGGCGCCGTCGTCACCAACAACATCCTCGGCGGGGCAACGATCAGCTTCCCGAGCGGCGGGGGCCAAATTCCCAGCGTCAATGTTCCGTCGACCTCCCTGGCGGCGACGCCCACAACGTTGTTGGGCGTTTCCTCTGCTGCGGACGGGTTGCAGATCTTCAACGCGTACATGGACACGCAAGAGAATACTCGCACCATTCAGAAGCCGACGGTTTCCACCACGAGCGGCTCTCCCGCTGAGTTCGACTACCGGACAACCGGTCATTACACGATCAATAGTCAGCAAGCCGCTTATGGCACTAACACGGGCGCGGCCGCGACAGCGACCCAGAACATTCTCGTGCCCTACAGCACTGGAATGCGGTTGCGCATTAACCCGCGCTACGACTCCACATCTGGGATCGTGCGCGCCCAGGTGTCCATGCTGCTGAAGAAAGTCGTTGGCTGGGACTCCTCCAACCAAGTCATTACCGCCGGCGAGAAGGTCGTGCAGATCCCGCAGCGCATCCCCATTATCAACAAGCAGACGAACAACGCCGAAGTGGTCTTGCGCGACGGTGATTTGATTTTGCTGGGCGGCCTGAGCCAGGAGAACACCAACGACCTTGGCAGCGGTATTCCTGGCCTTAAAGATGTGCCCGTGTTGAGCGCTGTATTCGGAAATGAGAACAACAGCGGATCCAAGACCTCGATGTACCTGGTCTTGCGCGTGGGTATCACCAAACGCAACTAGGCACCAATATGACTCAACGCCAACAATACTGCGGCCGCAAGCGACTGAGTACCCGCGCTATGCGGCCCGCGCGCCAAGACGGTTTTACGCTGATCGAGATCCTGGCATCCGTCGCGTTGCTGGGTTGGTTGCTCTACCTATTGGCGCCCGTGGTGCGAGACGGATACAGCGCTCTAATGCGCGCCGCCGATGGACGCCAGGCGCTGAGCAACCAGAACGTCGCGGCGGTGCTTCTTGACGCCGCGCGGACGCGGTCGCTGCTTGGACAATTGCCCGAGCCGCATAGCGGCGGGGGCCTGCGAAACGCCGTTCTGGACCCAGCGGATTCCGACCTGGTCAGCCTATTCTCACAATCCGGACTGCTGCCGCGCGATATCAACAGCGACGGCAGCGCTGCGCAGAACGCGCGGGTCTATCAGAGAACGCCCGACATCTCGATGCAGGTCCCCTTGTACTTCCGGAGCGGGCCCCTAGTCACGCTCGCCTACCAAGTTGGCGCGGTGTATAGCACCCGCTGCCCGATCTCGTCAGCCGCATGCACTGGCGTGGCTGGGATACCCGGTGCGAGTACCGCCCTAACCCTCGCTAATGTTGGAACTTGGGCACCCACACCTCCTGACTACGGTGTCCAGATTTTCAGCACCTTGCAACTCCAGCGCTCCATGCTGCAGACGACCGTCACCAACGTGGATCTGATGCGGGACAACTTCCAGAACTACTACCGCGAAAGCCAACGCCTTGCGTCTGCCACGGACACGACGAACTGGTATCCCGCCGCCGCAACGAGTCTCGCTGGGCAGAACCCTGCGACAAACCAGGGTTGTTACGACGGCTGGTATGACCTCTCCAGCCCTTCCGTAAACGTTCTGGCCCAAATTGGTATGGACCAGGCCCGGTACGGGAAGACTCAGTGGGGCGGGCCTCTGCAGTATTGCCGCGACTATAAGCCAACTGCCGTCGGGCCCAACAAAGTTCCTCACTACGGTGCTGTGCGTCTGAACGCCAGCGTGTCAGCAGGGGTCGCACCGGATTCTTCAAACCCTACCAACAACGTCGTCTTGACCTTCTGAAAACATCGAGATAGCTATGAAACAACCTCAGCGCATACATCGCATGCTCAACCTCTTTCCGCGCTATGTGCCTGCCGCCGTGCTCGCGCGGGCGCATCGCCGGAAGCAGACTGGCTTCACGCTGCTCGAAATCTTGGCCGTGGTCGCAATCCTTGCGATTCTGGCCTGGATGTTCGCCCCAAAGTTGCTGGGATCCACTGACAACGTTAAAAGCCTTGCATACCAAGACATCGCGCAGGGCCTTGCTAACAACTTCCGCATCATCAACCAAGCGTGCGGGACGGCCAATATGGTGGCCACGTCGGCAGTTCCGACTACCCCGGGGGCCGAGGGTGCCTTGCAATTGCTGGTCGACGGCAGCAACGTAAATCCGCAGTACGCCGCCTGCTATGCGAACACGAATGCGCTACCCATGCACGAGTCCATTCAGGGCTCGCCCGGCAACTATCGGCTGGGCGGCTCGACGGTGACCCTGAGCGATGCCTTCATCAACAACCGGAACGTCATCGCCGTCCAATTCTCGCCCGTCACGGATGCGGTGGTGTTGGCGAACTATCAGCGCCTGTCGAGCACGCCTGGTGCGATGAGCGCGACCGCCCTGCCGGCAGGCGCGGATACCACTGACCCGAAGATCCAGTTCTCGGCAGGCGGAAGCGGTAATCGCACCATGACCATCTTCTACTGACCGATCATGCCGTTGCTCCTCCTTGGCGTGGGATTCGCCTTCCTGACTTTTGTGCTCACGGGGTTCGCCACCTCGGCCGGGCACGCACAAGCGCTCGACGGGCAAGCCCGTGCCATGGCCACGCGCTTCGTGGCTGGCGCAATTCAGAACCAGATCATGGATTCCGGGGTGCCGCCCGCCTCCCTGGAGGAGGCGGCCGGTCGCTCGGGTTATCAAGAACTGCGCGTGGAAGCTGGGAGGCCATGGCAGGGATACGCGGTCAGCCCGATCATGACTGACGGTGTGTGGCAGTTCCGCCGCGCGGTGGTGTTTTCGCAATTGCCGCGGGATGCCACCGACACCGCGACGTACCTCGCGGATAACGATTGCGGCAACGCGCCGTTCTCTTCCCCGGGCCCTTGGTGCGGGAGGAAGCGCAGCTACTGGTGGCTCTACGACAGCCGCAATGATTACGCAAACGAGATCTCCCTAGAAAAGCTTGCGCAACGGCGAATCCTTCAGAAGTTCGCACGCGCATATTCACAAGTAGTCGACAACCGCCAGGCATTCCCAAAGCCCGCTGGCACGTCTGCCACGTTGGCCGCGCTTGTCGGTTTCGGCGGCACCGCGGGTATCTGCGCGGGCTCCTACATATGGGCTGGTGTGCCTCTGGACTGCGCCGATTTGTTCTCGGTTTGGGGAACGCCTCGTGTTTACAACTATTTGACTGAGGACTACGTCGCAATATTGACGACCTCGACCATAAAGGACGCCACAGGCAAAGAGGTGCCCGTGGCAAGCCAGCTCGACGCGCGCGCGCGTCTGTTTGCCCAATAGGATTCGAATCATGACCCAGCAAGACGCGGCCTCGCGCATTCAGGATGTCCAGTCGTCGTTGGCGGCGCTTCTCGACGAATGGGGCTATCCGGACCCCACGACAGCGCCTCGAGATCTCGCTGACGTAGCATCGCAGATTGTCGCTAATCCCGGGTTGCGCGCTGGTGACTACGTCGTTCAGTTGGAATTCGCCACCCAGAGGCAGGTGGACGTGCTGATGGACAGCAAGCCAGCGAATGTGTTGACTCTCGAGTATCTGTCAGACAAGATCAGCAATCTACGCCCCAGCATCCAACGGATAGTGGCACTGACGGAACGGCGTCCCTACTACACGACCCTGCCCGAATCGCCTAGCGCCATGATGGCCGAAGCCGCAGTCCGCGATGCGTGCGGGCACGAGTCAGTTCTCATCGACACGCCGAGCGGGCGTCCATGCCTGGTCTTCACCGACAACGGGCGCTTGAAGGAATTCGAGCAGATGGCGCGCGACATGCGCGCCAACAACGCCTTGTACGGGCTCCACCATGCGGGTCCAATTCTTGCCTTAGGGCAGCGGGCAGAGATTTATCGGCTGGCGAACCTCGACGGCGGTGACATCGTCGCGAACGATCTCAACAGCCAGACCAACGTATTCACTCCTGAAAAGGCGACTACAGACTTGCAGCGAATGTTCGTGCGCATGCTCGACTTTGCACACGAAAAGCAGTCAAGCAATATCGCGCTGCAACCGCAGGCGGACGGTATCGTGATCGCGCGCTATCGGCGAGCTGCTCACATGTTCGATATTCCGGTCGTTCGCCCGTTTTCGCCGGACCAAGGCAACGAACTTGCCCAATTTCTGCACCGGATTAGCCAGGCTAAGTACACCGACGACCAGGCGACCGCCGAGGGGCGTCTGCTGGCGCCGGCTGACGGGAACTTAATCTATCGCTCCCAAGAAGCCGAGGTATTCCTGCGGCTCGCGTTTACTCCGATGGATTCGGCTGGCCTAGATATAGCACCGGAGTCGATCTCAATCCGACTCATCCCTCGCAAAACCACTCGGGTGCAGCTCGACCAGATGAAGATCAAGACCAGCGTTATCAAAGCGATCGAGGGTGGGCTTCGCGAGACCAAAGGCCTCATATTGCTGGCGGGGCCGACCAACTCCGGCAAGAGCACGACTATCGCTGGTGCACTGACACTTGAATACGAAATGTTCGGGAAGAGCCGTAACCGTCTTTCCATCGAACATCCAAAGGAGCGGAACATCCCTGACGTGCTCCAGCATGCCGTGACCGCGCGAAACGGCTACGACCTCATGACGGCGGCTCTGCTGCGGCAGGATCCGGACACGGTTTATGTCGGTGAAATCCGGAGCCGCTCTTCGGCTGCCGCTGCGGTGCGGGGCAGTGGAACGGGCTCTCTCATGCTATCGACGATACATGCTGGCGATTCAATCATGGCCATCCCCACCCTGCGAGCCTACATCAACAATCCGGTGATTGATAACGCTGAAGCTGCCGTTGTGAACGAGCACGACATGATCGAAGCCCTCAACCTCGTCGTGGCACAACGATTGATCTCTCATATATGTCCTGACTGCCGGAAGCCGTTGGACCCGAAGATCTTCAGCAAGCAGCATGTGCAGATTGAAGACTACTGCCGCAAGCATGGCCTGGCGCAGCCCACCGAGGCCCAGTACACCGCGTTACTGGGCAGCACCTACGCCGCCAATCCGGAGGGATGTAAGAAGTGCGATCACACAGGCTACGTGGGCGTGGTGCCGATCAATGAAGTCCTTTCGATGACGCGGGAAGTCAAAGATCTCCTGCATCGCATGTTCGAGCGACGGACGTTCAGGTACAGCGAACTCGTTAAATTCCGCGATCGCAGCCTGTTCGATGCAGCGCTGGAGAGAATTTTGCTCGGCGAGTCGCAGATATCGGACCTGTTCATCTAAGGCGCGACGTCGAAGGCGGCGTCAAATCGCGAAAATTTTACCGAGCATCGCAACGTCAATGACCAACACGGACGAACAACTCGACAAACCTTTTAGCCTGCTGGAGATTAACCTGGCGGCCATGTCGCTCGCGGCACTCGCAGCAACACTGAGCCTGGACCAGGCTCTATCCGAGCTTGCCAGGCTCCAACGCACCCGTGCGACCTTCTGGCTGACCGCAAGCTCGCATGTGAGGGAAGGCAAAGCGCTCTCCAGCTTTCTCTTTACGTACTGGCCGGCCATGTACGCGACGCCCGTGGCCATTGCGGAACATGCGGGGAAGCTGCCGCAGGTCCTTGAGGGACTTGCGCAAACCGCCGAGCTGCAGCTTGAGATTCGGAACCTAATGCGCAAGCTGTTGTATCCGCTCGCGATGATCGCTGCGGGACTTGGCGTCAACCTTTTCATGCTTTTGGCGGTAATTCCCGCACTTACCTTCGGCGACGGATTTCGCAAGCCAAGCGCGATGATGCAGCTCTCGAGTTCCGTGCGCGATTTCCTCAACGGCAATTCGGTTGTCATAGTGGCGGCCCTTTGCGTGGCCGGCGTTGCCGTCTTTCGCGTGGTGAGGCGGCCTGACGTGACCTCGTCGATATTAGCCAAGCTTGACGACATACCAGCCTTAGCAAGTGCGGTTCGGTCCCTCTACTTCGGTCTGTGGGCCCGGTACATCAGCCTGATGCAAGACTGCGGCATCCCGCTGCAGGACGCGTTGCGTATGTCAGAGCCGTTGCTGTTGCCGTACATGGTGCCCTCGATTACTACCGTGCGGGAGAACGCGCGGATGGGCTATAGACATGCTTTGGATCTCGATCGAATTGATGAAGCGGACCCGCGGCATCGTTTGCCCGTACTGGTCTGCAACGCGTTCCGCCTCACAGAAAGCACGGGCAACGGGAGCAGCCATTTTGAGCACGCTGCCAAGCCGCTCATCAAACTAGGAATGGATCAGATCAAGCGCTTCCTGACCTACGGCAATAACGTTGCCAGCATCGCTGCCGCTGTGATCGCAGTGTCACCGATGGGCCTCTACTTCACGCAGATTTCGGACCTTATTTCCAATGCGATTCGTTGATATGAAAGCAGCCCTCCTTCGAGCTGTTCCTTTGGTGCGCAGGATTTCCTGGCGGTCTAAGCGAGGTTTGTCAGACCGGCGCACCTTCACCGCAGGCGACGTGCCTCTGGACAGTGTTGACGGTGGTCACGCGCCAACGCGCCAGAGTTTTGCGCCGAAGCGCTCCTCACACGCACCGGACTTCATTGGAGACATCGCGGGCCTGCAGCAGCCCGGTGCCTTCATGCCAGATCGCGCTGTAATCACGGGCGAGCTGGTGTTTGCTTCTCTTCAGAACTCCTCTCCGGGGCCCGCCTTCACCGCGCTGGTGCCGCGCGTAGTGACACCTTGGTTCAAGGTCCGCAACCCTCGATTGATGCACTTGTGGGTGCACAACGATCTCGTTGTGAAGAGACGTGATGCCCGCGTCGCGTTTGCGGTCGACGGCGTTCTTCGCTACGGTAAGCGAACGAAGGGCCGCGCCATTGTGTTCAATGGTTATCGGGGTAGCAATTGCACCTATTTGCACTGGTACCGCTTCACGAATGGTGAACTGGTCGACATTCAGGAACGAGTGCTGCGGGTCGACGACACCAGATATCAAACGGAGATCAATGCTCTCCTTAGCAATATCGCGGTGGACGGCGACACGAAGCTCTACTGGACGGATCCCCTGCCGGCACCGCGGTCGGAGAAGCTAATTCATATCGGTTCTACGCCGTTCCAGCGCGTATCAAGAGTGCCGCTGGCTCGGCGGGAGCCCGCTCGGCATCGCTACGGCCCGTGGCTTGTTGCGTCACTGGCGTTGATGGCTTACCTCGTCCCGACGGCCATTGAGTGGGCCAAATACTCGCACGCGCGGGCCAGATACGAGGAACTCGCCAGCGCAGGGCCTCGTAACGCAGAGTCTCTCGAGGTGTTGCGAGCACGTCAGGATTGGTTAGCGTCCCCTGCCCCTATGCAGGCTAGGATTGCGCCACTTGCGGGCCTTTTCAGCACTATCGCCTCTCACCCCACATGGCAGATTCAACGCCTCCAGATCAACGCGCCGACGAAAGGTAGAGCGTCGGCTAGCACTGCAGCCTACTCTGCGGCCAACGGGCAGCCGCTGCCGGACCTGCAGGTGACCATCAGCGTCCCTCGGGAAGATGTCCGCAACCCGCTTGACCAGGCGCAAGGGCCGTTACGAGAACTGGCCAACGCGACGGGCCTACTGCTGCGTGTCGCGGCGTCGCCTGTCGGCTTGGTGGAACAAACTTCCGCCAGTGGAAAAGTGTTGTTGATCACTATCGAAGCGTCGGCTGACCTCCGAGGCCAGCACCTTAACCAGTAAGGAGGCATCCCATGATGCAAAGCAAGACTTGGCGATGGCTCAGCTCCGGCGTCTTTTGTCTGATAGTGTATTCCGGTGGCACCGATACGTTCGCCCTGGTTCAGTCGCGGGCGGCCGCGCAGCGCGCGGCGACCGATGCGCTCCAAGCTTGGACCGTGCAGTACAAGGCGCTCCGACCGGTAGAGGCGGCATGGGATAGTGCGTATCCGACGCAGACCCCCAAGGATTTGCACGCCGTGCTCCAGCTTTTGGGAACCGAGGGGTTGGGCTTGGACGTGCCGGCGCAATTGTTTTCGACCACGGGTACGATCAATCCGGTCGAGTATGGTGGCCAGAAGCTGGGGATTTACAGCTTGTGCGTGCAGAACGGGGGGGGCAATTCAGGGCTGACTGCTACTGCGATCGATTATCCAACGCTCTTCATGGCCCTCGAATCGCTGGCGGTCCGCAAAGATTTGAGCTTTACGCAGGTCACCATCCAGAACGGCCCCGTGCCCAGCATGACGTTGGCCAACACGTGTCTCCTACTTAAGCCCAATTGAAGGCGTGCTGATGAAGAAAACTGCAATATCCCCGCAAAACGCTGTTGCGCTGCTTGGCGTCCTCGGCTGCCTCGTCGCCTATCAGGCGAACCAGCTTCTGCACACGACGGTCGTCGCGCACATGACGGTCACGGGGGGAACTCCCCCGGCGCGCCCCGCTCAACTCGACAGCTTGAAGCAACTCTATCCTCTTCTCGCCACGCCTCAGACCCAGGACCAGTCGCAAGGTAAGGGGGCAGCCGATACTCCCCCGGTTCCGCAAACACTTGACCAGTTGTTTGGCCGAGCTGCGCGCGCCGCCAAGGTCGATGGGAAGGCCAAAGCACAGGAGCCGGTTGACTATTTTGCAGCGCTGAACCAGTCGAAGGCTAAGAATGTGCGGCTTGACGGCCTGGCGCCAGGTGTCGGCGCGGTGATCAATGGGATGTTCATTGCCGTCGGAGATCCAATTCCAAGCTTGGAATATCCCGCCGATGCCGAGCAGAAGAAAATGGTGGTGCCTCGCTTGACGACGGTCGCACCGGCCGGCATAACGATCCGAGAGCCCAACGGTTCCCGCAGCATCGTGGTCACTATTGCCCAGTAGTCGCCGCAGCAACCCTTGAGCACGTCGTAACAGGCCCGCACATCGCGGGCCTTTCCTATTTCCCCACCGCTGCAGGGTGCAAACGCATATAAGGATTGGGCCGTGGAGAGGCGCTCGTCACGGAACATGCAAACGCTCCATTAGCGGAATTTTCACATTGTGCATGGTTTATAGGCGCCATCTTCTTGGACTGTGCTGCTAATTAGCGGATGAAGAGCCCGCGCTTCACACAGAAAATGGGAGCTTTTTCACGGCACCAGCCCATTGACCAACCACAACGCGGCACTCGGAAAGGCCCTACGCCGACTTAGAGAGGAGCGGAACCTTACGATCGAGACCCTAGCCTATCAGGCTGGGCTAGACCGTAATGGTATTTCGCTGATCGAAGTCGGCCGTCGTTCGCCGACTTTTAACACTATCGCTGCGCTCCTGCGGACCATGAATGTGGGTATTGTTGAGCTTGCCCGCCTGATTGAGGAAGAGTTGAACCAGTCGGAATAGCGTGACCGCGCGAGAAAGGACTTCGCGTGCTCGAAGCACATTCTGAACTCAATGCCGACTTCGTCGGCCCACCGGCACTCCCGCGCCCGAACTCTCGCCCCACTCTTGCGCGCGCAATCGACGTCTACCGTGTACGCGTCAGCATCTTGAAAAAGGGGTTTGCTCAGGAGGCTTTTCGTCTTCAACAGCTCCAGCGCTCGGACCTCGGCGCGTTGGTGATGGATGAGGTCACGAGCGTGGACATCGCTTCCTACCGGGACGCTCGGCTGGCACAGTTGAACCCCAAGACGCTAACACCGATTTCGCCAGCCACCGTCCGCCTAGAGCTATCTCTTCTATCCAACATATTTGAAGTCGCCCGGATCGAATGGGGGTTTTGCTCGGGCACGAATCCTTGCCGCGATGTGCGCAAGCCCAAGGTTCCGCCTGGCCGCGCGCGACGGCTCACGCCCCGCGAAGACCGCCAGATTCAGCGGTACGCTTTTTCCAGCGCAAACGCGGAGCTGTTTTCTATCGTGGTGCTCGCCCTGGAAACTTGCATGCGTCAGGGTGAGATCCTCAATCTGGAGTGGCAACACGTCAATCTTCGTAGCCGTATCGTGCACCTACCGGAAACCAAGAACGGGAGCCCGCGAGACGTACCTCTGACGACAGACGCGGTTGAGGCATTTACTCGTCTTGGGGTAAAGCAGTCGGGCCGGGTGTTTCACTATACGCCGGCAGGGATCAAGTCGACGTGGCGCTACATGCTGAGCCGATTGGGAATCGAGGATCTGCATTTTCACGATTTACGACATGAGGCGATATCGCGGTTGTTTGAACGCGGCACCCTCGACATGTTGGAAATTGCGGCGATCTCTGGCCACAAGTCCTTGAGCATGTTGAAGCGCTATACGCATCTTCGCGCTACGCGCCTAGTTCGCAAGCTCGACGGGCAGCGTAGTCGGTCCAAGCAGGCTGTTCTAAATCTGTTGCTTCCCTACCCTGCTGTTGTCGATTGCCGGGCAGGCTCCGGGGTATCGGTTTCCTTCCCTGATTTCAGTCCGCCGCTCTCCGTATCCGGTCAAACACGGGTTCATGCTCTGCAGCTAGCGCAGAGTGCACTGCTTCGATTGCTTTGCACGCTGATGCGTGATGGTGCCAGGGTTCCAGAGCCGGATCAGTATTTGCAGCCCGTCGACCGGCATTCGCTGGTGATGGTTGATCCCTTGGCGCCGCAGACGGAGCAAACCGCGCTGGCGACGGAAAGTCACTGATACTTTTTTTGTCGCAGATCGCAGCAGAGCAGGGCCGGGCGTGTCCATCCGACGTGCTCTCTTTCTGCTGCAATGCTGGTCGATCTGGCAGGGGCACCCCGCACTGTCGTTAGGGCTACTGATGCGTCCTAGGCCGCTGGGTAGCGCCGCGCCTGCAGCTCGCCCTGGTCTTGGCAATGCCGCCGTCTACACCAAGTGCCACTTGAGGTCCGCGGGGACGCCGCGGGCGCAAATTGCGCAAGGGCAACATCGAGACGGCGGCCTGGCCCCATTGTCAGCACGGTGACGCCGCGGCCACTGACATTCCCTCTTTTTCGGCGCCTTCGTTGTAGCGCTGGCTTTCAAATAAGCGCAGTTGCCGGGAGGTTGCAGGCGCCGCGCTAGCCGGCGGCCTGTTATCCGCTATAGGCAGGCACTGATGGATAATTGGAGGCCAATCGTAGTAGGAACACAGGATGAACGAACAAAAGTTAGCCTTAGAGCCGTGTCACAAATGTGGCGAACATGATATCGATGCTGAGGGGCTGGCTACTGAGCTGCACCCAGGTGTTGCATATGTGATTTGTGAGGCATGCAAGCATCGGGGCCCAGAGATCTTTCCCCGGGGTGACATGAGGTTGAGGGAAGATCGTGCGAAGGTTCTGAAAGCCGTCATTGAGGCATGGAATGCCGAACAACGCCTGCGTCGCCCGGAGCCTGCTGAAAAGCGGGGCAGACTTGATCCAGCTATTTGACCTGGAGGCCGAAAAGCAAAAAGGCCGATGCCTGCGCCGGCTTGTTTGCGCCTTGCCAATCCGGTGTCTGGAGAAAGGTCAGCCTCAGCGTCACCGGCAAGGATTCGCAAGCTGGCCCCGTCTCATCCGTTCTGCGGGACTATGGGCACAATCCTGGGGACGGGTTGCACTATTTCTGCAAGGACTATCAGGAGGTACTCGAGGCAACCGGGGTAGTGCTGTTCAATATTCAAACGGCCGGCACTGCTGAGCAATCTCGCCTGTCTCAGCTCGCCGCGCTGGTCGCGATCGACGGGCGCGTGCTCGCGTCCAATTACGACATCGCGCAGTCCGACAACGGCGGCTTTAGCGTATCGTCCTCGGCCTCCGACACCCTTGCGGCTGGAAGTCATCTCTTACGGATTTGCGCGGCTGCCCGTGCCGTCAGCGACTGGACAGCAAGCTATTCGGTGAGTGTCATCCGCTAGCTCGCAGGCGGCATCACCTTGCCAATCCGGTATTTGGACTAGATACGTCCGCGCATCGGGCGACACAATGTCTGGACGCCTCCAGATCCAGCAGAACGACTGGTCTTTGGTCGGCCTAGATGGCAGTGGAGCGGGGAACGCTGTCGGTCAATCTAGCGCCGGCAGCATCAATATCAACGATGCCTACATCCGATCCGTCGGACTTTGGCTGTCGCAGATTAATTTCAATGGATACCAGGGACCACAAGGGCCACAGGGGCCTCAAGGGCCGCAAGGCCCACAAGGGCCAGGCTACCCAAACGCTGGGCCCCACGGGCCCGTAGTAACGGTTGTACGCGTCCGCTGCGGCGTTCTTCAGCTAGTCTACGCAGACGGCACCAGGGAGTACCTCGACGTCGCGGCATGCTCCGATTGAAGAATCGGACTGTCGTCAGTCAAAACATGCAGCCTGGCACGAGATCCCTGTCCCACCAGCAACGGCCGGATCGCCCTGGGCCCTCAGGTAATAGGTCAGACCTGACTGAAACACATAGCAGCCCCCCGCTTGCTCCTTCCAGGCGTACCAGGAATAAGTCAGGGCGCAGTATTTGCGATTGCCCATGCTAACGGTGTTGCCGCTGCCAGAGGAATCGGCGGAATACCAAGTTTTGATGGGTGTGGAGGACTGTGCTCTCCAAATACCGGATTGGCAAGAAAGTAGCAGTCCGGTCGTTGTCGCCGCGACCAGACCATTTGGGGAGCATGATGAGCCCTCCGTGGCCACGTTCTTTATCAGCACATTCCCCGCGGCGATGGTGCCGGAGTAGTCGCTAGACTGCTCAACCCACTTGGACCCGTTCCACATGTAGGGTTTGGCGGTCGACATGACCATACGCACATCGCCAGTTGCATTGCCGGCTGGGGGAAGGTTGGCGACCGCTGCCACAGGGTCCTTCCAATAGCCGGTCGTCGCCTGCACTACGACGGTTGGCGGTTGTGTGGCAGCAGCGCGGTTGGCCTTCACTGCTGCTGCAGTAGGATTCACCACCATGTTCACGGGGTTGCCATTTGCGTCGAGCAAAGTCACGTTGCCGTTGTCTTGGGCGGCATTTGCGGGTACCTGGTGCCACCACACTTCGGCGGCGCTGGCTGGCGTATTGAGGCCAACGAAGCCAACTAGGAGAGCAAAAGCGAGGTTCTTCATTTGCATACCTTGCATGAAATATTGCAATATTCATTATATGCGTTCCAAACCATAGTACATAGAATGTTAAGAACCATCAGAAACCTAGGATTGTTCCTGGTAGCGCTTTCGTGGCGCGCTAGTGTCGCTGCATCAGGCGTGGAGCTCGCCGCAGCACGCGAGCAGATGGAGGCCTACTCCCCCGCCCTGGTCGCCCTATACGATAGAAGCCGCGACGTGTTGCCCGCCTTGCAACGGTACGTGTTACAGCAAGGATTCAGCGAAGCGCACGAGCAACTGGGTGTGCTTGTCCACGAGATGATCCACATCGAATCAGCGAGAACGGGCGCGTTTTGGATCGATGGGCAAGGCTACGAGGGGTATGAACCGACGTACTGGCCTCCCTTATCCGGCCGCGACCTGCCTCTATCGGATGTTGAGAAGGCGCAGATCGGGCTGATCTATGAGAACTATCTTTTGAGAAATCCCGAGGCGACGCTTCGCAATGTGGTCGATGAGCTGAACGCGTATTCTCAAACGGCGGGCTTCATTTGTGGGCATTTTGCCGGGGGTGCGGACAAGCAGGTCCGTCCGTTGCTTGGTCACCTGGCCCTGGCGAATGCCTTCCTTGCGGCGTACTCGACTGGCGAGAGTGAAAAGACGTGTGAGGACGTTTCCACGAAGGGCGTACTGGCCCTCATTGTGAAGAACAGCTACAAGGCGCTGAGTGCATGCGGGGTCTATGCAATACCCAGCCAAGGTGCCCTTCGTCGCTGCCTGGAATAACTCTACCGTCGTCCAACCCACCCGGATTTTCACCGGTGAAAATTGACACCATGCCGCAAGCACAATCTCCACTCGTCATCGTCGACTCGGTTGCAATCGCGGACCGACTACGCCAAGTCTTGGGTTCCGATTTCGAAGTGTGCGCGACCGGCGGCCAGATATGTGACCTGCCCGCTGACGAAATGGGAATTGACTCAGACACGGCCACTCCTCGATTTCATCTTACTGAGACCGGCCGCAGTGCTCTGAGGCGAATTCGGCCGTTGGTCCCGGCAGGCAAGACCGTTTACCTTGCTACGGAGTCGTCCAGCGCTGGTGAATGCCTTGCAATTCATCTGGTTTCCCGCTTGCGCCTGAAGCACTATCGACGCATTCATTTGGTCAGCCTCGAGCCCGCCAAATTGCGAGCCACGTTAGGTTGCAGTACGCCGTTGAATTATTGCCTTGCGAAATCCTACCAGGCGCGTCGAGCTATAGATCGGCTTATTGGATTCACTGTGAGTAGGCCCCTTGCAGCCAAACTAGGACGGAAAGGTGTATCTACCGGGCGCTTGCAGGCGGCGATACTCGGGCTGCTGCTCGCACGAGAGCGCGCTCACTCCGAACGACGTTCGGCCGTGGCTACTATCGACCTGCACTTTCCAGACTTCGTCGCCAGTTGTCGCACTGTTGGCCGGATCGAAGATCCGTCGCGCGAGATCCAGAGGGTGAGCGGCGGTTCCTTTCGAGTGGTACGAAGCGTTTCGCGTGTGATTGCGCGAATGCCCCCTCCTCCACTCACCATCTCATCAACGTTGGTGCTCGCGTGCCGCCTTTGGGCCTATAGACCCGAGGAGATCCTGGCAGGCCTCGATGCGTTGTATCTCGCCGGCCAAATTACGCAGCCATCGACCTACATTTGCTCGTTCAACTCCGACGCGCTTGCCTCAATCTTGGCCGTGGCGAGGCGGCTCGACTTGCCTTTACCCGAGGCGGGCCACACTTTTCCGGAGCCTCAAGTCGCGGAGGCCGGTATTGAAGGGCTACGGCCGACAAATGCCGAGATTGAGGACGCCGGCAAGACCGAGGTCGAGCAACGACTGTATTCCCTAATCTGGGCGCGCGCGGTGCTGTCCCAATTGGCTCCGGCCGCCTATTCGATGCAAGAGCTGACTCTGGCTGACGCCGATGGACGGCGGTACTGGGCCAGGGCTTGCCAACTACAAAGTCCGGGGTTTCTTGCGTCGATCGACACGCTAGGCGTGGTAGAGGCTGATGACGCCCCTCCGCATTTCGGGGAAAGCCCACCTCTTCCTGACTATCCAAAAGGGGCCTACGTTACTCCGGACAGAGTTCGCGCCGTTGCTTCAGACCGCGGTCTTCCTCCAGGACTGTACTCGGCGGCCGACTTGGCCGCCGAGCTGGAAGAACTGGATGTCGGTCGTGCGGACGCCGCATACAACGTCATGCGGTTGATGAGCGCGCGTGGCCACATTGAGGAAGTCCGAGGCACTGTCACGCCCACCGACCAGGGCCGTGCCATCTATGGTCGGCTGTGCGGGTCGTTCTCCTTTGCAGCCGTGCCCTATTTGAGGATGCTGGAGGCGGCCGTACAAGGCGTTGCCCAAGGGCGCCGCCAGCTTTGCAATGTCATCGAGGATTTTCGGTCCACGCTACTGAGCGAGCTTGAGACGTTTGAAGCCGGCCCTGCCACGCCGTTAGGAAAAACGCGAGAACAGCGCCCGTGCCCGAAATGCGGCCGTCGCATGGACCTGACCAACGGACCTCATGGGGCTTTTTGGGCATGCATCGGTTTCACGTCCCAGCCACCGTGTGATTACACGTCCTCGCATTAGCCGGATTTTGCGTTGGTGGTCAGCTCGGCTACAACCCGCTCAAGCTTACTTACGGCATTTCGGAGCAGTTCGCGGTCAACGTCCATTCGGTCTTGGCGCTGCTTGAGAACAGCCATCTCCTGTTGCAGCGCCGCGAACTGGACGGAGAAATCATGCTGGACATCCTTCCTCGGTGACGCGGACTTTGTCTTGTATGCGCGTACCTCTTCATGGACCGTGGTCGCGGAGGGACGTCGTTGCGGTGCAAATTGCTTGAGTAGCTGAAGGTACGTGCTTGCGCCATACACCGAGCCAGTGACTTGGTGTATGAGCTCAATGAACTGCCGCAGGTAATCACGGTTGTTCCCCGGGCTGGGGGCATCAATTCGCGCCAGGCCAGCAGCGATGCGCTGTTCAACGTCTTGAGGAAGGGGAAGTATTGAAGGTCTTGCCATACTCGGCCTGGTAAAAGTCGGTGTTTTATTCGGGTGCGGTTGGTCCATTGCCAGGACCGGAGGGTTCAGCGACAACGCGACGCCGAGGTCGGGCTCCATAACTCGCATCGCTCAATTTGCTGGCGATTGAACTTCCCTGAAGAGGGCGCGTGCCGATTGAACGAACTGGTTCGGGCTCTCATGGTGCGGGTTCGGCCAAGTGCGCCACCACTCGATAACTTGGATAGCCTCCTCGTCCGTGGCTGCCTCTACCACCCTTTGCATTTCAGCAATGATCGCGCCGCGGCGCGGGTCGTCCTGGTTTAGCAGATCGTCCGGACACAAAGTTTCGTAGATTTCGACGAGCCTAGCCTGAAGCCTTCGCCGGCGCCGACCTTGGGCGAGCTTTACAGCGTGTTGGCCAGAGGAGGCCAGGACGCGCCACTTTTCGCAAAGTTCGTAAGATGGATCTTCAGGTTTGCCGCCAAAGCTCCAGCTACCGTCTGGAAATCGGACCACAGTCCACAATTGTTCTTTCATGTCTAGTGCCTCATGAACTTGCAAGGGGTGAAGTTAACACCAGTTTGGCTTAGGGCGTCGGAGTGCCCCTCTCCGCCGGCTGCGAGGCTAGCGATGAGCAGGGGGCCGCGGCGAAAGCCGCCCGGCCTGGCTCGATATGGGATCGGTGGACGACAGCAACACTACCGCGCGCAGCGCTATCGCCAAGGTATTAACCGTGCGGCTCGGGATCCGCGTGCTTCACGATCGCCGTTGATACATCCGGCACGCCTCGAGCCTCGGCGGTGACCGCGATCAAGCCGTAGGCGGTTGCGAAGTCACTCAGGCTGTTGTGATGCTCATTGCGGCCATCAGCATAATCTGCGATTCGAACGACGCTGCACAGACGCAGGCGGCGAACGTGCACCCACTCCCCCAGTACAAACTCGCCGGCGTGGTCGAGGCCAAGGCCATCTAGTGCAAGAAAAGCGCGGTGCACCGCGCAGGCTTGGGCCTTCGTGAGGATTCGATCGGCACTGGCTGCTGCCTTATGTCGGGCGCGGAAGACGGCGACGGCGGCGACCACATCAGCTCGCACCGGGAGTTCGGTGCCGGGCCAATCCTCGAGGATGCCATCGGCGATCTCGCCATCATCGAGGTCGCGCAGAAGCTCGTCGGCGCTATGGTTGTGGTTGGCGGTCATCGCTTCGTCGGCAATCGCTTGGATGTTTACGGCCTGCGCTTCATTGGCAGCGATAAACTCGGCCTGTTCGGCTTCCAAGGTCGCCAGGTCGCGCAGAATCATGTCGCGGTGTTCCTGGTCTTTTGCGGAAGCCATGGTGTCGCGCCATTGCGGGCGCTTCGTGCGCAGGATGCGGAGCACGGCAGCACGGTACTCGTTCGTTCCCATGTCGGACGGGTCGCGGGCTTCGGACAACCTTTCAGGCCACATTTCGGCGCAGGTCTCCACAATTCGGCCCTGGGGGTCCCGCGCCCAGATCATCCAATCGTCAATAGCAATTACGGCCGGGCCCAGCACACTGACGCGGTTCGGGCGATTGGTTGTTGTCGAGGCCGTGGCGGCGGTTTTGTCCTTCATGTCATGCCCCTTTGGAAAGTGAAGTGAAAAGGCCGGCGCCGTGATTGCGACCGCCGCACTTGCATTCGCAGGTACCGTTGTGCTTGCCGTTGAGGCATTTTGCGTTGCAGTCATGGCGGGACGGGAACGCCTTGTATTCGATCATTCGCGTGACAGGAAGCGGCTCGCCAGTGGCGGAAAGCGGATAGGCAACCAGCTTCATGAAACCGTCGTAGCGCAGGCCCTTCACACCTGGGAACTTCGCTGCAAAGTCGGCGTTGGACATACCGTGCACACCCCTGCCCTGCAGTTCGACGGTCTGGCCGTCGACGTCACTGAAATATTTGATATTTGCCATTCCTAGCGCTCCTGTCGTTGGTGCCCTTAATTGGCGTCAACCATTAGCGTTACTTTAATCGTTATTTTTATAACGAGCAAGTGCTGATTGTTTTTGTAGGTCAACACCGGGACTCGCGAACACCTTTCCTTATGAGCCCCTGCTACGGTGCCCACCTTCTGATCTGTGCGCGAATGTGTCAGTGGCCCGGTGGTGTTCCGGCGACCCCTCTACGGTTGGCTAGGCACGCAACAAATATTTGACCGTTATAAAAATAACGATTAAAGTAACGGTCATGCGCTGTTGACTCAACCGCAGAACGCCTCCCGAAGCGAGGCAAATCAACCCTTACGGAGATGCACCATGAACCAGACCAGTGACCCTAAAGAGTGGGAAGAGGAAGTGACTCAGCTCATCGAGCAGCTCGGCGCCGAGCGGCCGGCTGCGCAAGCCGCTGTGCGTGCCAACGAGATGGCCCTCAACGCGCTGTGGCTCGACTGCGCGTCGCCGGCGACCGCTGCGGTCACCGTGTACCTCAAGCCTGCCGAGGCGCTGGCCGGAATTCAGCGCCAGGCGAAATCGCGTGAGTTCGCTCTTGCCGACGATGCCGTCTACTTTGCGCAGCCCTACTTGGCTGACATCAGCGACCGCATTTGTATGCGTCAGCTCATAGAGCGCGCGGTAATCCGTCGCGCCATTCTGGATCTCCTCGCGATGCGGTGCGAAGACGGCCCCGCTTACGCAATCAGCGTTTTCGACGGGGAAGAAACGGTCGTGGCGGACTCTCGTGACCTGGCCACGATCATGGCCGCGATTATGTCGACCGACGAGGAGGCCTTAGTCGTTCGGCGCTTGCGTGCAGGCAGCAAACCCGCCTACGCCGGCGAGATCAGCCTGGTCCATGGAAATGACGGCTGGGACGTGATTGCCGATTACAGCACCGTTCTCGACGGCCACCTGGCCAACGCAAATGCACTGGCCGAAGCCTTCGGCGACCTGGTTGCGTAGGCGCTATGCGCTGCAATTTTGGATCGAACACAGGAATGACCATGAAGCAAATGCAATGGGCCGTGCACGTCGCAGGCTTAGGCTACATCGGCAAAGTCACTGCATCGAACGCCGAGTTGGCTCGGGCGGCAGCGCTGTCCGCCTATGGCGAAGTGGGTGATCGTCGTGGAAACGGGACGTGGGCGATCTTCGAGGACGATGAGTTTAGCGTCTCGCGCGCCTGATAGTGCCGGTGCATGCCTCGCGTGCGAGGCATGGGCAGGCATTGTCACCTGGCATTCGACAGCCTCTCATAAGAGGCAAAGGAGAACCTTATGGAAAGGACTTTCGACGCGAACGTGGCCAAGTTGCGCGCTCCCAGTAGCCCTGAATTCGCGACTACGTGCGGCGCAAAGCAGGCGTGCGAGCGGCCGCTCGGCGTAGATAGACCTACGGCCGCACAACAGCCCTTCACAGTGTGTCACATCACCTCGGGCGCGATCACTGTTGACCACAGACATGCCGCGAACGCTGACTTAGCGCTCGAACAGGCGCTGTCTGATGGTTTGATCGATCCGGTGGTGTTTGCCGGCCATATTGCCGCAGTCGCGTCCAACTAACGAAGTAACGACCCCCAAAAGGGAAATCAACATGCAAGCTAAACAGCAGGTCCCCGTAGCGTCCGCGCAGGAAGAACTTGTTCTGAGAGTCGCGCAGGCCGAGGCCGTCTCCAGCGCAATGGATGCCCTAAGCAAAATCGGCGTTAGCGCCGCCAGCTTAGTGCTGCCGGCTACGCGCTCTTGCGCCCGCACGACTGTTTTTTGGAATGATGAAGGTGTCGGTGTCACTACCTCAGGGGGCCTAAGCGAGTGTCACGACGATCCTACGGCCTTCGCCGCCGCCTACGGTGTAGGCCGGGAACTCGACCAGTTGTTGCACCTGGCCCGTCGCCTCGCCTATCCCAACGCCGGTGAGCGCCTCACCCTGGACGACTACCGGAACATCGCCCGGCAAATTGTCGCGCCGGACGGCGCGCGAAAGGTCTGACCTGGTGCCAGGAATTCGTCGGCACTTATTGATCCACGACCGGGCTAACGTCTTCGGTCAACGGCTTTGAGGATTCAAGCATGCCTCTCTCATATCGCGCCAAGGCCATCATCCTCGGCCACAATGGATACAGGACAGTGCTAAATGCCCTGTTCCCTACTCGGCAGGAGGCGGACGACCAGGCACTGGCCTGGATTGGCGCGCACTTCCGATGCACGACTGTGGTGGGTCCAAGCTACAAGGTAGGGCCGCAATGAGGGCATGGCGGGCCACACTTAGGGGCTAGCCATGCCTTCCCCGCAGGATGCGTTCAGCATCCTGCGGGTCCACAGTTCCACCGCGCAAGAGATCTTCAATCGACTGCTGCAGCGTCATCATTCCCGCAGAACCTCCGGTTTGGATTGCGGAAGGCAATTGCGCCAGGTCCCCCGTGCGGATCAGATTGCGAACCGCTGGTGTGCTGGCCAGCGTCTCGAAGGCCGCAACGCGCTCGCTGCCGTCGGCCGTCTTGACCAATGCTTGGGCGATGAATAGGCGCAAGCTGTCGGCGAGCATGGACCTCGCTAGATCCTTTTCACCTGACGGAAAGGCGTCGATCAGCCGACCCACCGCGCTTGGCGTATTGCGTGCATGGAGGGTGGCCAAGACCAATAGCCCAGTGTCGGCCGCGGTCATTGCTGCACGCAAGGACCGCGCGTCGCGCAATTCACCAATCATGAGGACATTGGCGTCCTCCCGTAGGGAGTCCATGAGGGCATCTTCGAAGGTCAAAACGTCCCGGGGAACCTCTTTCTGCGTGACTAGGGAGAGCATCGATTTATGGAGATACTCGATCGGGTCTTCGACAGTGACAATTCGACGACGGAACGTTCGATTGATGTAGTCGATCGCGCCTGCCAGCGTTGACGACTTCCCCGAGCCGGTGGGGCCGGACACGATGATCAGGCCACTTTGGTCGGCCAGCGAATTCTCTATGACGGCGGGCGCTTGAATGCTGCCAAGGCTCCGGATTTTCGTTGGTAGAAGCCTGCAGGCAGCGGCCCACCCCCCAGCATGCTTGAACAGCCGTAGGCGGACTCTGGGCCCTGCAGCCAGCTCAATTGCTGCATCCAATCTACCGGCACGTTCAAAGCGCGCCTTAGCGTGCGCGGATAGAACTGTCGAGAACAGATCTGCCAGGTGCTCGTCTGCGGGGCGCGCATACCCCTCATCGAATACGAGATCTCCATTTGTTCGACGGAATGCCACGGGCTGTCCCGAACTGACATGCAGATCCGAAGCGCGAACGGCTGCCGCTTGCTGAAGTAGCTCGACAATGTACATGATGTTTGCATTATTCCTAGTTTGATGCCATGCAGCGCATATTTTTACTGGTGAAAAGTCAGAGGCCGCCCGAAAACTTCGGCATAAGA
This sequence comes from Achromobacter sp. CF-sbj1-Ac2-l, assembly GCF_052698165.1. Taxonomy (NCBI): domain Bacteria; kingdom Pseudomonadati; phylum Pseudomonadota; class Betaproteobacteria; order Burkholderiales; family Alcaligenaceae; genus Achromobacter; species Achromobacter sp. CF-sbj1-Ac2-l. The sequence goes on from NZ_CP199857.1 coordinate 63,178, forward strand.
CCGTACTTCCCAATGGAATGCAGCAGTTGGTGAATGGTGGTGCTGTTGAGTGTGAGCATTTTTCACTCCGAAGTCAGTTCTTGGGCTTCCCCAAGATTTTTGGCTGCATCTCGACGAAGTCACCACTTGTGCGGCCTGTCCGGGTTTCCTGCATCGGCTTCCAATTGCGGCGGGCCACCATTTCAGAGCCCTTTTCTGTCCTGACCTCGCCGTCCGCAGTTCGGTACTGCAAGCGCATCGTGTAGAAGCGCTGCGCCTTGCTCAACATGAGTCCGGGGATTCCCGGGTGTTCCAGCTCTTTGTCTGCGTAGACGTAAGTGGGTAGGTTGGGCTCTTCTTTGACCTTGGCCGGTTCGGGGTCGGTGACGCAAGTCACCGATGCGGGGCCCGCGTCAGCCGCAACTAGCGGCTGACGCGGGTTTATGGTCTTCGGCGGGCTTGCCTGCCGAAGGGGCGGGTTACTTTTGGGTTTGGGGTTGTTTCCCGGAACGGGTGCTTGGGTGGTGCCCCGCGTTGCGGGGCCTTCCGGCGACGGCGCCGGAGGCGCTGTCGCCGGCGCCGGGGCCAACCAGGCCCCGGCCGCGCCGCGATGAGTTGCCGCCCCTTCTCCACCCACTAGTCGCCCCAGTAACGCCTCGGTCCGCGCGGCAGCCTGCCCTTCCACTTGACTGCGTATTTGCGCTTGTGCGCGGCTCACCTCCGCTTCGCGCGCGTCCGCCCGAGCAGCATGCGGGCGTTCTCGGGCAGCACTTTCGCCCTTGTCTGCGCGCGCCGCAGACTGGTAGTAGCTCTCGCATTGCTCGAGCATATCCATGAGGAACTCGTGATAGTAGGTACGCACCGTGCCGATGGCCAGCTTGAGGCCGGCATCGTTAAGGAGCTTCGTGATCTGCTTGAATCCAAAGCCGCGTTTGCGCATGAAGAACAGCTTGGGCATGAGTACGCGAAACACGTCACGCTGGCTGTACTCCTCGGGGAGCAGCGCGCGGGCGGCGATGTCCAAGCTCGCTTCAATCGCCTGTCGGTCAATAAGTCCAATACGTCGGCGACCTGGTGTTACGTCCATCATCACGTTCATTACGCTTTAGTGGTGTCAACATGGGATAGTTGCGGCATCGATGCCGGCATGTTTGCGACGAAGGATCGATAGCTGCGTCGCGGGTAACATCAATATTCATTGTATATTTAGCTACGTAATCACCCACATCTTTCAATCAACTTCTTGGACAGGATGCCAGTTGTCCGGACAAACTAAAGTTTGTCCGGCCACCGGTGGGCAATGCTAGGTCGCTTCGCGCCCGTCGCATTGCCCACCTACTGGGGGAAACTCAGGGCTCCGCCCCGAGACCCCGCTGCGCGAAAACCTGCCAGGGCTAACCCTAGATGCAGCGCCATGGGCTTCTACAAAAAGGAGATCACAGCGAACGTTCGCTTGGACGTTCGAGTGAATCCACAAGAGAAGGCGGAGATCAAGGAGCGCGCTGAGCGCGCCTGCCTTACCGTGAGCGACTATGTGCGCCGGTGTGCTTTGAGCAAGCGTGTAGACATGCGATACGACGTGGACGCGATCCTGGCTATTACGTCGGCACGGGATCGCATCTCCGAGCTGCTGAAGCTCCCACAAAGCCAGGTCACTCCGGAGGAAGCGAAAATCGCCTTTGATGAAGTCATGGCTGCCATCCGACGGGTGTAATCATGATTGTCAAAGTGGTCCCCGGCCGACGCGACGGCAAAACGGACATGAAGCAACTCGCTCAGTACATTACGCAGGGCATGGGCGACCAGGTCCGGCAAGAAGCGGGCTTTGGTCAACTGACGGAATACATGGCCGCGGAGGAGAATGTCTATGGCAAACAGAAGTGTGTGGCGGTGGCCCTGCACGGCTTAGGCAATCTCGAAGACGCAGCCATTGAGCTGTATGCCGTTGCGGCCAAGAACACGCGAGTGACGGATCCAGTCTTGCACTTGGTTGTCAGTTGGCCAGAATTTGAGAGGCCGTCCAACGATGAGATATTTTGGGCGGGTCGACAACTGCTCAAAGCGCTCAATTTGCATGAACATCAGTCGATCATGGCGATCCACGGTGATACAGACAATGTCCACGTGCACATCGAAGTCAATCGGGTCCACCCGGTGACATTCCGAGCGCAGCATTTACCATGGCTCCACAAGACGCTACACCGCGAGGCTCGCCGTATCGAGATTGCTAAGGACTGGTACCACGACACCGGCTTGTTTGTGGTGCAGCGGTCGGCGGACGGTAAAAAATTCGTTGTGCCGAATACCGGCCACGTTGAAACACCTGACATAGTCCATGGCCGACTGCCGGCTGGTGACAGCGGCGTGGCGCCTGACGGTGCGGCCGGCACTGAGGTGCAGGACGTGACGCGGTATCGGATCGACTCGCCTGACGCCGGCGGTGGACGGCAGCACATGGATGCCTGGAGCGACGAGCCCAGTCTTGTCACCATTTGCCGCGAGGTGGTGGTCGACGAGGTGAGGGCGGCTCTTGACGTGGCCCCCACTTGGGACGCAGTTCACCACGTTCTAGCCATGCACGGGATGCAACTACGCCAGAGCGGCGCGGGCGGATGGCAGCTCCAAGCGATGAAAGCTGCAGATGGCGAAGTCATTCGTCTTCCCGCAAGCAAAGCGCTGCGCAAGCTGCAGCTAGGTACCTTAAGCGATCGGCTGGGCACGTTCATCCCCGCCTCAGGCCCGCTGCGCCCTCCTCCGTCCGAGCTTCCAACTGTACCTGGCCCGCGCGTCGAGGCAGCAGATGATCGGCGTCCCGCCAAGCGCGATCCCGAGAAGCGGCTATTGAGGCGCTTGGAGCGAGCGGAGGCGCGCACCGCTTTGATTGAACGATATCGCGCAGAGAAGGTCATGGCGCTGGCGAACCGCGCCCGCCTGCGGGAGGAGGGTAAGCAGATCACGGCTTGGCGCGCTACACAGCACGCAGCAGCACGTGCCGAATTCGCTTCGCGACGAGCCGAAATTCAAGCTAACCCCCATCTCAACGATGCTGTGAAGCGGCAGCAGTACAGTCTGCTTGCAATGGAGCGGCTCCAGCAGAAGCTTCGAATCGATGCTGCGGCCAAGGAGCGACGCGACGCCCTTACCTCAAGCCTCCCGCCCGTTCCTCAATGGCGCCCCTGGGTCGAGAGCCTGGCTGGCGCGGGAGACGAGGCGGCGATCTCCGCGCTACGCGGGCTGGTCTACCAGGAGCGTCGAGATGCGAACAAGGCGGCGCGGCGACTTGAAGGAGAAGACGTGGTCGCCGGCGGAGCCCCACAAGATGTCGACGGTGAAATTCGGCAAATCATAGCAAGGCGTCAGCGCGAGGACGCCATACATCCCCCTGCCCTGTTGCCCCAGTCAGAGGCCCAAGTTCTTCTACGCCTAATCGACGGAATGCAGTGGCGCGTCACAAGCAATGGCAGCATTCGCTATTCTAGGGAGCAAGGTGACCCGCTTTTTACGGACCGTGGCAACCGAGTCACCTTCGATCGCCGCCATGTGAGCGATGAGGAGTTGCGTCTGACCCTGATGCACGCGCGCGAGAAGTTCGGCGCCGCGGTCGTTCTTTCAGGGAGCGATAAGGTGTTCACAGAACGTATGGTGAAAGCTGCGGCCCAGCTCGGTATCTACGTGAAGAATCCAGAGTTGCGTGGGCTGTGGCAACAACACGCGCCGGCCCCGCAAGCTGCTAATCGGGAGAGGAAACCGACTGGCCGGCCAGGGCGGCGTTAGACCCGCTCCCAGCGATGAGACTTAGAACTCCAAGGAAATCTTTGGCCAGAGGCGCTTGCCGTATTTGGCAAATATGCGACTGTCGTCCGCACCGAATATTTGGAGTTGCAGCACTGCGGCGCCCGCCTGGTTCGAAAGCCATTGGCATCCTGGACGGTCGGGAGCGCGCGCCCCGGTGAGTGAAATCACCCCCTCTGGGAAGATGGCTACGTTTTTGCCGGCGCCGAGACTGCGAGCGAGAGTGCGCAGCCCGAAGGGCGCTGACCTGTCCATTGGCACGACTTCCCCAAACCCTAGCCACGTCAACGCGGCTAGGCCAAGCCGGGCCCGCCTCGACCGGCGGGAGAAGTCCGTGTCGACTGCGAAGACGAGCGGCACAGGCGACGCCAGCGCAACCACAATTCCGTCTACGAGCGAGATGTGGTTGCACGTCACGATGCAACCTCCACGGGTCAGTGCTGCGACGGTACTAGCCCGATATCGGACGGTGACGCGCAAGGCACGCAGGGCTAGCGTTGCCATTATTCTCATTTGAACCTCCCAGCCAGTTCCGCAAACGCCGGGTCAATCATGTAGCCTGCCCGCCCGCGAAAACGCTCCGCGCTCGCACGAAGATACTGATAGATCAACTCGACGACCACCCAGCGCCGCCGCAGCTTTTCTGCAGCCATGCCCAACTTCGCAGTGCCGCCGCAGATATCGACCACCAAGTCGTCCTCTCGCGACAAGTAGCGGATGAAGAACTCGACCAGGGAGAGTGGCATCATCGCGCCGTGCACCGGAAGTCCGAGTCTTAGCGCATCTCGTCGATATTGCTGTGTGTCGGCACACCTGTGCCCGAAGGTTAGGACGTTGCGCGGAATACGACCCTCGGTCTTGTTGTTGTATGAGGTTTTACGAAGTCGATACGCGCCGTCGCCATAAGTCTCGACGCGGTCGCAGTGGCCCTGCAGGGCTACTCGATCAAGGAATTGCTGATGCCGTTGAGTATGGGGCAAGAGCACTTCCCGATTGTCGGCTCGAACGCGAGAGGGGTCGTTCGTAAGCCAGTAGATCGGCTCGTAGGCTGTGTTCAAGTGAACTCGTTGAATGCTTGCCCATTGCACTGGCCCGGGGGGCTTGCTAGGGTTATGCCATATGAACTCGTCCATTTTGTGCAAGCCAAGCCGATCATGCAGATCCAGGAGCAGCCTTTCCCGGTACAGAGAGCGCGAAGGCAAGCTTGGAACGAACGCGTCATTTGTGATGCTCAATACAATCGACCCTCCGGGGAGCAGCTTTCGCACCACCGGCTCCAGTGCACGGCATACGAAGTCGCGATACTCGGATTCGTCGGAGGGGTTTCCATATGCCCGCGGTTTGCGCAAGAAGTACGGCACCGACGTCATGCAAAGAGCAATCGGGCTATCCAAGTCGGGAAATACGTCTTCGCAAGCGCCCCAGATCGCTACACCCAGCTTTGTGCTAAATGCGACCATCTTGACGCCGCCTTGCATCCGATGCAGGTCATTCTTGAGGCTTTCCGTGAAGCGCCAGACTCCGCGGCTGGTTTGGTCCCGTGTAAGGACGCCCAAGTGCTTCAACGTTTGCTGATGCCACCGCACTGCGCGCTGAAAGACATTATGCGAGTGGCCCTTGATTGCCACCGTTTCGGTCAGTTGGCCGCTCTCTACGCCAGCCCGCTCGGCAACGCGCTTGTAAAGCGTGGTGTTGTCAAGACAGCCGCCGGGTGTGTCGGCGTAAACCGCCGCGACGTGATCGAAGAGATCCAGGTTTCGTTGAGTCATGTTGCGCTCGAATCGTCAGTGACAATTTTCACTAGTGAAAAAACTTAGGACAGTGCTATATTGCATTAAATATTGCAAAAAGGCCAGCCATGTCTATCACCGAAATCAGCTCTACCGATATCTCCAAAGCGCGGTCGCTGTTGGTCGCCCTTGACGCTGCCGTCTTGGATGGCGATGCGCCAAGGGCGCTCGACGCGCATCTCGCCTACGATGCTTTGGTGCAAAGCCTGAATGGCGATTCCGCGTTGGGCACCTATGCTGACGACCGCAGCCCAGGCCTTCTCTTGCAGAAGGAGTTGAGGGCACCGGCCGGCGAGACCCCCCTCTGGGGCCAACACGGGGAGTTTCTCATCGTCGTGAAGGGCACGCCGGCCTACGTTGAATACCGTCCCACATCGTGGCTCCACGGTATTACCTTCCATGCGGTGCGAAACGCGCCGTTTATCTCGCCCACTGGTTTCCAGTCCGCGTTTCTCTCGGGCACCCCTGCAAAAGACCACCGCGGGCAGAGCGTCAGGGAGGTCGCAGAGGCCCTTTTCGCAGAAAGCCTGGCCAAGCAGAAAAAGCCGGTCTACCCGGAGACCGTCTATGCGGACTATGCCGCCCTGCCCTTCGTGGTGCGCGAGTTGGGCGCCCTGGAGGTCGCGATTGCGGCGGGCCATCATGTCGTCATCTTGGCGACTAAGCAACCCGGGCTGGTGGTCCGTGCGGAGCCCAGGAAGCGAAAGCTGCCACTCTTTACGGTCGCCACGTTGGAAGGCACCAAGGCGTCGCCCCAAATCGTGGAGACATCCTACGAATATGGCGAGATTTCGCTACTGACCCCGGAGCAAGTTCACGCGCTCAATAATCCTGTGAAGTTCCTAACCCTCGGCATGGTGAGCGCCATGCGCGCGATCAAGACCCCGGAGAATGCTGCTTTTTAGCGGATGCGGCATTGTGCAATAAATATTTAACTACGGGTGCGGTAAGAGTACGGTTCCACACCCCACGCTTTTGATGGTCAACATGGAGGCCGATCTCCTACCGAGGCCTCGCCGATGGTTCGCCGTTGGTGAGGAAGTCAACTCCCCGGTTAAAGAGCGGTCTCCATGGCTAGAAAGAACGCACCCGTCTTCGACGCGAACCAACTCGGCTTCGATTTCGACTTTACCCAGCGCCTCGATGCGGCTGAGCGTTTAAACGCGCAACTATCGCTTCCCGATAATTCCGACCAAGGATCCAATTATGCTGACGACCAAAACGCAACCTCTGCAGCACGCCAAGCAGGTGTTGTTGCCTACGACTATCGAGGCGGTGAGACGCCAGCCGTACAACCGCTTTGGGTGGACCATTCTCGACCGGTGGGCGTACAACAGCCCGAAGCAGCTCAAGGAGCTGGAGAGTCTCGGCGAGGTGGTGTTGCTCGGCAGACTACTCGAGCAACAGGAACTCGAACAGCAGGCCCTGACATCCGCCGAGGCGATCGACTCGATCAATCAGGGTTCCCTGGCTCACGAGATTCTGCTGGCGCTGGAAATCAAGACGGAGTTGTAGACAGCGCCCATGGGGCGCAGCAGTACATCCCCGCCGGTGCCGTCGCCACCGATGCGCCGAGCTTGCCTCATGTGCCGAGCGGGCTGGCAAAGCGCCAGGGGGAAATGGCGAGCGTTGAAGCGGATCGTGCCGCCCTGGCCGCGCTTAGCAGCATTCTGAATGACGCCGCCGACGTAGTGAATGGGGTCGATTTCCCCGATGACCTTGGGCGCCACGCGCTGGATATCTCGGAGCGGATCGACTTAGCACTCGCAGGGGACCTATCCCTACGTGCCGTCCGCGCGGAGGCGTTGCTGCTGTTGGAAGAATGGCTCCAGCGGGACGACATCGACGAAGTCCGCTCATTGTTGGCCAGTGTTGAAGATGTGCTGCGCGCTGGCGTCCGGCGCCCAGGCACTGTCCCTGTGCAAGTACCCCCCCCGAGCCCTGCAGCGCAGCAGGCTGCGACCCCCATGGCTGTCGACGACAGTCTTGAAATTGTTGACGATGACGATGAACTCGCTCGGCTCCAAGCCGACATGGCAGGTGAGGACCCAGAACACGCCGCATTGATGGCGTTGAGCCAGATCCTGGATGACGCCACCGATGTGATGAACGGGGCCGGATTTCCGGGCGTTCTTGCACGGGAAGCGCTGGAGTTCGCCGCACGGATAGATTTGGCGATCTCGGGAGACGTGCCGCTCAGTTCGGTCCGCGCGGAGGCGGTCGAGTTGCTTGGCGAATGGCTCAAACGTGATGACATCGACGAAGTTCGCTCCGCGCTCGCTGGTGTAGAAAGCGTACTTCGGCGCAGCCCGGGCCAGGCACCCGCGGCCGATGCTACCCGCCCGCAGCGGACTAAGCCGGCCGCCCAACTCGCTACGGACTACGTCATCACCGAACGCGACCAACTAGGTGCCGGCGGTGCTCGCACCAAGTTCCGGGACAACGTTGCCGCCATCCGCATTCTTCGAGACCTAGAGGCTGCGGGGCGAGCCCCAACACCACAGGAGCAAGCCACGCTTGTGCGGTACGTCGGCTGGGGTGGATTGCCTCAGGCGTTCGACCCCAACAACGCCGAGTGGGCCGACCAGTATCGCCAGGTTGTCGAATTGCTGCCTCTTACGCAGTACGAAGCGGCGCGGCGTTCCACTCAAGATGCGCATTACACCAGTGAACCCGTGGTGCGCGGCATGTACCAAGGACTGCGCCGCCTCGGATTTACTGGTGGGCGCATTCTGGAGCCAGCAGCCGGAACCGGCCACTTTATAGGGATGGCCCCTGACGACGTGCGAGGAGCGAGCAAGTTCACATCTATCGAACTCGACCCGGTCACTGCCCGCATCGCCAAACATCTCTATCCGAGCGCTACGGTTATCAACCGCGGGTTCCAGGAGGTCACTATCCCTTCGAACCATTTCGACGTGGTGATAGGCAACCCCCCGTTCGGAAGCCAAGGAGTCTATGACGCCCGACACCCCGACTTGAGCCAGCTATCAATTCACAACTACTTCATCGCAAAGTCGATCGACAAGTTGCGTGACGGCGGCGTGGGGGTATTCGTCGTCAGCAATTACTTCTTGGATGCGGTCGACTCCAAAGCGCGCGAGTTAATCGCGCGTCAGGCGGATCTGCTGGCGGCGATTCGCTTGCCCAACACCGCATTCAAGCAGAACGCGCTCACGGAGGTGACGACGGACATAGTGTTTTTCCAGAAGCGCTATCCAGGGCAGTCGGCGGATCTGAAATGGACGGAAACCGTCAAGCAGAGCGACCCAGGAACCGGAGAGGAGTATCCGCTTAATCGATACCTGGTGGAACACCCGGAGCAAATGCTGGGACAGATGGGTCTACAAGGAAGCATGTATCGGGCGAACGTCCCCACGCTCATCGGCCGGTCGGACATGGATCTTGCCGAGGGCATTGCTGGGGCGTTGACGGCCCTCCCCGCTGGTGTCTATCTACCGTATCAGGAACAAGGCATCGCGCGTGAGGAGGACCCTGGCTCTTCTCTGAATGTCGAGGTTCCGGCGCACACCAAGATCGGTGCCTATTTTCTGCTTCCCGACCGTCGTATCGCTCGACGCGTTGACGATCACATCGACACTCCAAGGGCGCAGGTCGTCGTTCCGAAGAACGAACGCGCTGGGGAGCGGATCCGCGGCTTGGTCGAAGTGCGCGCCAGCCTTAGGAACCTGATGACTGGCGAGCAATCGGAGCGAACAACGGACGACGACCTGGCGCGCCTACGACTCGACTTGAATCGCACCTACGATCGCTTCGTGAAGCGCCATGGCTTCATTAGTAGCGCAGCGAACAAGCAGGCTTTCCACGACGATCCTGAGTATCCCCTGTTGCATGCGCTTGAGCGCAACTACGACAAAGGCGTGTCCCGAGAAGTCGCCAGGAGCACTGGGGCTGATCCGCGTCCCGCCAGCGCCGATAAAGCAGCCATTTTCACGAAGAGGGTGATGAGCCCCCATCGGGAGATTCGGCATGCCGAGACCGCAAAGGATGCAATGGTCGTGTCGATGAACGAACTCGGCCGTATAGATGTGGGCTTCATGACCCGCATTTCTGGCAAAGCGCAGAATGAATTGCTTTCGGACCTGCAGGACCTGATCTACCAGGTGCCGGCAACTGGCGAATGGCAGACGCGCGACCAGTACCTTTCAGGCAACGTCAAGGAAAAGCTCGCGCAGGCCAAGGCAGCAGCCCAGCAGGATCCTGCCTATTTGGCCAACGTGCACGCACTGAACAAAGTGCAGCCGCCAGACATCGACGCCGTCGACATCAGCGTCAATCTGGGTTCGACCTGGGTACCAGCAGAAGTTGTTGACCAGTTCGTGACCCATTTGCTCGGAGACGTTCGGCGCAACGTCTCATACCAACCTGCCTTGGGAAAGTGGATTGCGCAAATCCGTGAACCGGCGAACGTCACCATAGCTCGCTCGCAGTGGGGCACGCCTGATATTCCGGCCAACGAACTCATCTCCAGCATTCTGACGGGGCGCTCGATACAGGTTAAGGAGGAAGTTGGGCGCAACGACAACGGTAGCATCATTTACCAGATCAATGAGACGCAGACGGCGGTGGCGAACCAGAAAGCTGACGAAATTAGGCAAGCGTTCGTTGACTGGATATGGGACGACAAGGCGCGGCGGGAGAGCTTGACTTACCTGTACAACGAGCGGTTCAACACGAATGTACCCCCGCAATACGATGGGTCCCACCTGACTCTTCCGGGTTCGTCGCTAGCGATTACGCTCCGACCACACCAGAAAAACGCAATCTGGCGCGGCATTCAAGATGGTGGCGCCCTGTTCGATCATCGCGTAGGAGCTGGCAAGACCATAGTCTGCGTTGGGACGATTATGGAATCTCGTCGCATGGGCCTCATGAAGAAGCCTATGGTAGTCGTGCCCAATCACCTACTCCTGCAGTGGAAGGATGCGTTCTATGAGTTGTACCCGAACGCGAACATCCTAGTCGCGGAGAAGACCGACTTCACGAAGGAGAACAGGGAGAGGCTGTTCGCAAGCATCGCCACGGGCGAGTGGGATGCGGTGATCGTCGCGCATTCATCGTTCAAGAAGATCGGCATGCCGGCCGACACGCTCGAACTCATCTTGAACGAGCAAATCACCGATCTATCGACATCTATTGTTCAGATGAAAAAAGACAGCGGTGATCGCATAACGATCAAGGAGATGGAGAAAGCACGTGACCGCATGCAGGCCCGTCTTCAGCGAGCGGCCGAGACGGGAAGCAAGGATCGCGCTGTAACGTTCGCCGATTTGGGTGTGGATGCGTTGCTCGTCGATGAAAGCCACGAGTTCAAGAACCTCTTCATCACCACCACGATGACGCGCGTGTCGGGCCTTGGAAATCTATCCGGGAGCGATAAGGCATTCGATCTGTTCGTCAAGGCGCGGCATGTGCAGCGTTCCAACGGAGGGCGCGGCGTATTCTTTGCCACGGGGACGCCCATCTCCAACACCATCGCCGAACTCTATACGATACAGCGATACATGCACTACGACGAAATGCGCGCTCGTGGTGTTGTGCATTTCGACGCGTGGGCGTCGACCTTCGGGCAGGTCGTTACAGGCTGGGAACTTGATGCGACCGGGGTCAACTACCGGCTCAATTCGCGCTTTGCGAAGTTTCAGAACGTTCCGGAGCTGGTGAACCTCTATAGGAGCTTCGCGGACGTAATTACGAAGGCCGACTTGGAGGCTCAGGCCGCTGCGCAGGGCCGGAGGTTCCCTGTACCGAAGCTCCGCGATGGCCGCCCCACCAACATCATCGTGGAGCGATCAGATGCTCAAGCAAGGTTCATGGGCATCCAGCGGCCTCAACTGGATGGCCTTGGCAATCCCATGTTCCGTGCTGATGGCACTCCAATCCTCAACTGGAATGAAGGCAGCATCATCCATCGCATGGAGAATCTCCCCGATGATCCGCGAATCGACAATCCATTGAAGATCACCAATGACGCACGAAAGGCAGGCCTGGACTACCGCCTAATTGACGCGGACGCGCCAGACTTCGCGGGCAGCAAGGTCAATGCGGCTGTTGACAGGATTGTCGACGTCTACCGCAGATGGAACGATCGCAAGGGTACGCAGTTGGTGTTTTGCGATCTAAGCACCCCCAAGAATATTGGGGCTGACAGTCCCACGCATCTGTCAGACCAGGAAGGCAGAAGCGTCGACCAGGTGGACGACCAGGCCGAAGAAGGACCGACCATCTCGATGGACGACTTGCTGGCACAAAATGCCGGCTTTAGCGTCTACAACGATGTGCGCGACAAGCTTATCAGCCATGGAATTCCTGCGGAGCAGATCCGGTTTATCCACGAGGCAAATACCGACGTCAAGAAGGACAAGCTATTTGCTGCGATGAACAACGGTGACGTGCGTGTTCTCTTGGGGTCTACGGCTAAGATGGGCGCCGGCACCAACGTGCAACGGCTGCTGGTTGCGTCGCATAACCTCGACGCGCCTTGGCGCCCCAGCGACCTTGAGCAGCGCGACGGCCGTATCGAGCGCCAGGGAAATGCATTCTATGAAGAGGATCCGGATAACTTCGAAATAGAAATCTATCGGTACGCGACGAAGCAGACCTACGATGCTCGAATGTGGCAAACGATCGAAACAAAGGCGTCGGGAATCGAACAGTTCCGCCGCGGCGACTCCCTGCAGCGCGTGATCGAAGACATCGCAGGCGAATCAGCAAACGCAGCGGAAATGAAGGCGGCAGCGACAGGCAATCCGCTTATATTCCAGCAGGTGAAGCTATCCGCGGATTTGAAGAAGCTGGAGGCTGTATTCTCCAGCTATAAGCGAGGCCGTCATTCCCTCGAAAGCCGGATCGCATGGCTAGCGAACGCGGACCGCCGCGCCAACGAGGTGATTTCTGAAATTCAACTCGAGATTGCGATGCGGGACAAACACACTACCGATGAATTCAAGTTCACCGTTGGCGGCCGCACTTTTGGAAAGGAGCAGCAGGATCAACTCCTCCACCACGTCTTGGCGGGAATGAAAGAGGCGATCGAGCGCAAGAGTAGCAATCTGGCCGACCAGATCACCCCGATCCTCATTGGAGACTATCGCGGCTTTCAAGTATCAGCCTATTGCGAGCGCGACGTGCTTCGGTTTCAGCTAAAAGGGAGCAGCTTGCATGCGCCGGACAACCTCAGGTATGACAAGCAAGATGAATTCAAGTTGAGCGGGCTTTTCAGCCGAATCGATAATTACCTCGGGCGTCTGGAGGCGCGAATCGCCGACGCTGAGAGACGGCGCGAGCAAGAACTCGCGGAGTTGTCCAATGCGAAAGCACAGTTGGCCAAGCCTTTCGCGCAGCAGGAGCAGCTAGAAGTTCTTCGGAAGGACGTCGCCGATGTTATGACTGAACTTAAGAGGAGCCAGGCAAATCCCGCCTACGTCTCCGATTGGGTGCCGCGAAGCTCGCTAACCGAGGCGAAGCGTGTGATCCAGGTAGCCCAGGACGGGGGACCGCGGGGGACTGGCCCAGGCGTAGCGCAGCCTTTGGTGGAACTTGCTCCCCCCCGGCCAGATAGCACGGAGAACGTGACGCGCTCGAGCCTCCTAACACCGCGACGTCAGGCTCGTTGATGAGGCGACCGCGGCATTCGCATGGCCTTAGCGACTTCTGTCGCCGCGCAGGACGGCCATGCATTTGCCGATGACCGTCTCGGCCAAGGTGGTCGGCTGATCCGTCAGGTCAGCCACCATCGCGTTCATCAAGGCTGACTCCCCGAGCGCGGCTCGCGGGGCGCGGGCCCGAACACGGGGGAACATCGGCGGCTTGTTGTCGTTGGTCATGCAGTCTCCCGAGTATCGAACCGTGCGCGCAGAGCCTGCCTGTGGGCGTCGCTGCCCCAGCCGCAGTCAACATACAGGGCGTCGAAGTCAGTTTGAGGCAATAAGTCGCGCCGCTCGTGTTGCTCGACAAAGAAGCTGCGAGCGCCGTAGTCGCCCCGCCATGAAACGCTGAAAGACAGTCCGGACAGCGCGTACACGACGGGTTCAACGCTGCCCCGGTGCATGCTGTTCATCTGCGTGAGTTCGCTCGCACACTCGTAGCAAGCGATTCCGCCCACCTTGCCGATGCGTTCGCGCCACTCGGCCACCTCATTCAAGGCGACGGCCAGAAACCCGACTTGCCAGTCGGACAAGCCGGTGCCACTGAGCAAGATCGTCGCCGCCTGCTCGGCGGTGTATCCAGTCTCCATGCTTCCATCGATTCGTGATCGGAGGTGGGCGAGAGCGTCGCGTTCACCTGGGCGGTTTGCGCGTGCGGGTGTTGCGCGGCTGCGGGGCTGCTTCATGATCATGTGCATCCAAATCGCCCATTATGCAATAAATATTGCATAATTCGATCTCCGGCTTTTCTGGGAAATACTAATGGTCCGATTTCTTAATTCTTTGGTTACGCATGTGCGCGCTTTGCGCTTGGATAGCATTCCCAGCGGAGTTCTTATTGCGTTGCGGCGCTACGTTCCAGAGATCGCAGTGGCGCTGAGTTGCTACGCAGTGATAAGTTCAGCCTCGAGCGCTGATGCAACGGAAGCTGCGGTGATCGAGGTGCTCCACCTGGTGAGCAACTTGGGCGCTATTGCCGTGGCCTTCATCCCACTCTTCTATCTCTGGTGGGACGGCACCGCGTCACTCGGAGCCTATTTCATTCGCGTCGCGCGCGGCATGGCGGTCTATATTCTGCTTGTCGCAGCGATCCGCCGCTATGGCGATGTGCTTTATCAGTGGGCTGCCTCGAATCCGGGCGAACTCGGCAGCCTAGTCGTCGTAGCGTTCGCCCTGGTGTTGATCGTCAGGGCCATGCGCGGCGACCGTTTCTACTCCTCCTCCCAAGGGCCTAGCTGCTCAACGGCAGCGCTGCATTCCGCGCGGAGCTTGAGCGGACGTGATCGGCAGTTCGCTGCGGCGCACGAAGTAGGCCACGCCATCCTCCATGCCGCCCTGCCAAGACTTCCGGCTGGGTTCTACGTGAGGATCTTCCCAAAGCCCACCAAAGAAGGCTCGGCCGGGCAAGTCGTAGCGACGCTCAGCGAAGACCTCTTCGTTCAAGCGGACTTTGCAGAGTGGTACATGTTGATGCTGCTCGCCGGCAAGGCTGCAGAGGCACATGTAATGGGCGATACATCGCTTGGCAGCGCCGGCGACTACACGCGATGGACTGAGCTGGCCCGGGACTACCTGGCCAATCACCAGGCGGGCATCTATTATGGCCGGCCTCGTGACATGTTCGACCATCAGCACAACCAGGCCTGCTTGGCATCACTTCAGGCGCGGCAGCTCAATACCATAAGAGACTTCCTTCGTCTCAACGCCGATGTGGTGCAGCTACTCGTCGCGCAACTAGCCGCTCAAGGGACGTTGACGCCTGACGACGTGACACCGCTATTCAAGCGTGTCGTGTTCCCGGAGGGTTTCCCGTTGCGAAGCGGTCAACGCGACACGGCCTCCCCGGGATCTGCACTGGCACCCGGCGCGGCGAAGGATTAACTCATTGGCAACGCAACTAGACCCCTTGCCTGGCACATTCCTACGGCCGGTGGCGCGCCTTCACGGTTTCTTCTTCTGCTACGAGGTGGTGCGAGCACTGCCGGCAGACGAGGGAGGGCCAGGACACTGGACTGTGAGGCGCTGGGGGCTCAGCGCCGAACGTCAGCCGACCCAAGACGATGGCCCCCGCGGCGATAAAGCGCTGCATTACCTCACCAACATGGAGCGCGTCGCGCCAGGTGTGTGGAAGGACACGATCTCGCATGACTACGAGCCGCTTTACTTTCGCATTATCGATGTGGGCGGCCAGAAAGATCTATTCTCATAGCGATGTAAGGCGCCGTTGCCCGCGACGGGCGGTGAATTCCGCGGCGCTCCTTTCCTGCAGGCTTACGACCGTGCGCTAAATCGTGCTCGCCCACATAGCTCACGCGCTTACTCGTCGCCGTTCTTAAGCGAAGCGAATGCTCCCGCGTACTCGAAATTAACGAGCGCATGTAGATCACGCTGGCGGGTGGCGCTGCAGGCCGCAACGCTGCTCTGATAGAAAAACCGTGAGGGCGAAACCCGAAGATCCCGAACGATGTCTTCCCAGCGCACGTCATACCATTCAGGCGCGTCACCGGGCTCACCGTCAAACTGAGCCCGCAGCGTGAACTGCGGGAGAGCCGTCCATCCCGCTCCTTGTGGCCACGGCGCGAACCGATATAGTAGACCCAACTTCGCGTCAAGCCGAGCCAACGCCACTGTGGGGGTGTTCCCGCTGGCGGTCGGGAACAGCGGATTGCTCCATAGGAATTCTTGCGCCTCGGTTCCCTCCACGTCGTCACCTTCCAACATACGGAACAGGAACTCGGTCGCCGGGCGCGGCGCCACGATTGCGCGGAAGTCACCGCCGTAGCGTTCTTGCTCGACGCCGAGATGAGCCGACGATGCAGTTAGGTACTTATTCAGGTTTTCGAGCATTCTTGGGATCCACAGAATGGCCGGCGTCACACAGCCGGCGCGACCAATTCGCAGGGTTAGACATGGCGGTCCTCAAGCGCCCGCGCCACCTCAAGGAGGTCCAGGTTGGTATATACCATTGAGGTCGCCATATCTGCGTGGCGCAGCGCCTCGGCAATCACGCGTGGATGCGCACCCTGCAGCGCCAGCGCCGTTCCATAGGTATGTCGTAACCAGTGGGTCGACGCCCTCTTCAGGAGCGCGGCTACCGGGCTGCCAGCAGTCTGAGCCTTGGCCGCCGCGTCGAACTCCTTGCGGACAATGGCCCAGATATTCTGCCGCGATCTGACAGGCAGCCACATGCCACGGCCTCGACGCCCGCGCGCAGATTGATATTTCCTGTCGTCCTCGGCCGCGGCGGTTTGCGGTGAAAGGATCAAAGCTAGTTCCTCGGCTGGCTGGGGCATGTCGGCCAAACCGAACGCGCGGCGATAGCTAACCAATGCCTTCACGACGGCAGCGTCCAGTACCACCCTGCCTTCGCCGCCTCCCTTTTGCCTGCGGACGGTCATGCCCCAGTAAAGGCGAGCGCTTTCCGGATCAGAGAAGCAAAAGATGTCGGCCATGTTCGCGCCGGCAACCTCATCGGCGCGCAGGCCAGTACGCTCTATCAGCACCAGAAGAAAGGCATTGCGCCAATACACGAGGTGATCCCGCGCGGTGCGCTTCTCGCGTTCGTCCATGGATTTCCGCACGATGGCGAGCGCTTGCGCGGGTATTGCGTGGCGAGCGCCGGGGCCTCCGCGCTTTGGGCCCCTTAGCTTGATCGATGCAAACGGATTGGCGCGTGTATAGCCCGCTTGCTGCCAAAAGGTAAACATCGTGCCGAGGATCCGCGCCGCGGCCGATATGGCCGTCGGCCCAAACTTCCCCGATCGAAACGGAGTCCAACTGGGCGAGCCATACGCAACTGAGGGATGGCAGGGGAAGCTGGAGGCCTTCTCCGTTAGGAAGCGAATGTACGCCGTAGCGTCCTGCAGGTGCCACCGCGTCGGCTGGGGCGCGCACACAAGGTCGCAATACCAGCGCAATCGCCGCAGCTCGCGCCGATAGGTACTCAGGGTGGCTGGCGAAACAGGCCGGGCTGCGAGAGTTTTCAACCAGACTTCGGCCGCCTCCCAGTCGTCCTGGACTGGGCCCAAGATATGGGCATGGCCGAGCACGCCGGCGGGCCCTGGTTGCTCAACGGGGGCAGGAGCCGCTTCTACCGATGAAGGAATTGGAATCATTGGATGGCGACCTCAGGAGGACTGCTTAGCCAGCAATGCACGTTGCTGCAGAGCGGCGTTGCGCTGAGCGAGCGCGTCGCGCTCAGTACGTAGCGCGAGCAATTCCTGATCTCTTTGCGCGATCAGTTGCCGCGCCAAGCGTAGTTGATCCTCTACGGCGCGCGTTTCCGCTCGAATCGTATCGACACGCTGCATATTCTGCCGGTTCTCAGCACGGGCTCGTTCCTGCTCGAGCGCAAGAGCTTCGGTCAACCGACTGCATTGCGCTTTAAGGTGATCCAGGCTTCCTACAAGCCCTTCCACCTTGGCGACAGCCGCAGCCGCTTCGACCACCGCGGCCTCCCTGGCCCGCTCGGCGGCAGTGGCTTGTGCTTCGCGTAGCTGCAATTGCTCGCGGTAGTAGTCGATCTGTTCGGCATGGAGCCGGGCAAGGTCTGCGGCAACAGCGACTGCGGTGGGCGCCATCTTCTGATGGGGCAGCTTCGGACTGATTGCGCTATCTAAAGCGCTGCGGTCGCCATCGCTGGTGGGCGTGAGGCTTTGCTTGAACTTGGCGACCTCATCTTCCAGGGCGGACGTCGACGGCGTACGGTTCGCTAGCTGCCGGAGTAGCTGACGAATGGTGGTGACCCCCAGCACCTCACCCGTGACCTCGTGAACGACCGGCAGTAACTCCCGGACGAACGCCCGCCCAGTGGCTCCTGGCCCCAACTTGGCTTCTATTTGCTGTGAGGCAAGACGGATGCGTCGTGCTTGGTCGTCGGGTAGAGGAAGGATTGATCGGCGTCCCATCTGGCCTGCCTTAGTTTGGGCTGATACCGAGTCGTGCCAACGCGGAGGCGAGCAGTTCACTCTCGCCTGCACTGTATGTGGGCCACGGCGCCAGGGGCGTACCCATCAGGGGGCCAAAGATTACCAATGATGGACAGCGGTATTGCGCAGGCTCGCTAGCCAAGTCCGTAAGCACCAGATCATAGGGGCATGAAATATCAATCCTGCCGGTGACCTGCAGAGCGGAGGCATAGCCCACCCCAGATTTTTCGGGGCTGCGAAAGAACCAGAGATGATCGCCGACTACAAAGCACATATAGACGCCAGCGATCAGGGCCGCAGTCCATGCAGGTCTCGCGGCGGTTATCTCACGTGGCACTTTGGCTGGAAGATGAACCAGGCGCACCGCGGCCAGCAGCGAGGTCAGTATGCCCCCTGCCAGGAAGCCCCAGACCGACCAGTTCGTGCTGTCCAACTGCACTGAGATCAGGTTCATGCGGGTGAGTATGCCCCACAGGGACCCGTAGGCAAATGCCGACCCAGCAAGCATGTGCGCCAGCGCCCAGCCCCACTGTCCGCGTGCCAACGAGTGCACGGTGGTGTATAGGTGCAAGATCGCCAGGAAAAGTAAGACAACGAGAAAGATCATGAGATTCGGAGCTAGGCGTTATGGCTGCATTGGGCGCGGCTGGACGGGAGCGTAAGCTCCTACTGGCACCCGCTACTGCTTTCAAAGAATGCCTTGCTGCAGAAATCGAGCGACGCTTGCGCCTCGACCGCACCCCACGCGCATGCCGCAGCGAACACGGTCGCAGAGATAAAGATCGCCGCGCGCCCCTTCATCGCCGCACCGAGTGCTACCAGAACGCTCGCGACGAGGCAGACGATGAGAAAGATCTTTGCAATTTCCATAGGTTTACTTCTCACTTTGCAGTGGGTGGGATGGCCATCACTTCGTGAAGGCCACGCTTGTTAGCATGATTGGCATCGTCCCTGGCGTCGGATTTGGCAGGGATGCTACGCGCCGTCGTGGCCGGCGGCCGTCGCTTCGGATGCGGTGCTCTCCCGCATGGCGAGCAGTAGGCGCGCTTCGTCGACCAGTTGGGCCAGCATGCCGGCGCCAATCTCGCCGGCATCGCGATTCAGGCGGGCCAGGCGCTGCAGGAGCGCCGTGACCGGATCCTGGTCTGCCGGCCGGCTGAAGGCCTCGGCATGGCCGGTCGTCGACTTGGCCAGCGCCTCCAGGCGCTGCCGATCCTGGTGTTGCTGGCCGCCATGCGTCGTCACGTTGTGCCAGAGCATGTAGACGCCATGCGCCACGCCGGCGCGGCGCACGCGGATGGCGGGGTCGGCGGCCGGCGCGCCGCCGGCGATGTCCTGCAGCTCTTTCTCGGCTGCGTCCGTCAGTTGCTGGTAGTTCCAGGTCTTGAGCATTGGCGTTCGGTATCGGTGAGGTTTCTGGTTAGATGAGCCGGCCAGGGTTCAGCGGTGTGCCAGGCCTGCGGCGCGGTCGAGCGCCGCCCACAGCGCCGGATCTTCCAGGCGCTGCCTGGTATCGGCCGGCATCGAATGGGCTCCCTCGTCGAGAGCCGCCAGCGCGGCGGCCTGGTCGGCCCCATCCAGAATCCGAGCCACGACCAGGTGGAACACCGGAATCTGCACGTTCCACGGATCAGGCTGGCCGGAGAGCCAGGGCCGCAGGTGGTCGGCGACCGCCTGGTAGCCGGCCAGCACGTGGCGCAGCAGCGCCACCGCCTGGCGCACGGCGCCGGCCTGGCCGGGTTCCAGTGTCACTGTGAAGCCTTCGCGGTAGTCCGTCACCCCAGGAGCGTATTTGGCCATGTAGGGCGATTGGCTGGCGCAGGTGAGCAAGTCGCCCTCGATGCAGATGTCGTCCGGCGCAAAATCGTATTGTTCAGCCTGACCCAGCAGCACACCGCGGTCCTCGCCGATGGCCTCGGCCGTGGTCGACATGCCTACGCTGATTTGATCGCGCCCGCCTGAAGGTTGCACCTTGATGACCAGGCGATCGCCCGCGATCAGAAAGCCGTCGTGGTGGCGGATGAGCGCAACCCGGGGCACGGCTGCGGCCTCAGCCTGCGGCTTGGCATCGCGTTGCGCCGCCGGCGCGGACTTGCCGGCGGCGGGCACCAGCGCGAGCGAGGCGTATTGCGACGAGTGATCGAGCTGGGCGGTCATCCAGGCCGCGTACAGCGCCGGCGCCTCGGGCACCACGAACACGGGGGATCTGACCCAGCCTTCTACCTTGTCGCCCATCCAGCCTGATTCGAAGAGGCGGTCGACATGCCGCTCGGACACGCCCACCTGCACCAGGTCCCGCGCCGAGGTGAGGTTGTAGTAGTCATTGTCGAGGTGCGGCGCGGCGCTCGGAAACATCGAGTTCAGCGCGTTTCGGATCGCCAGGTGCGCGTCGTCTCGGTCGGCCCCGCGCACGAAGATCGTGAATTCCTCTGGATGCAGATCCACCGGAAGTGTCACGTAGGCGCGCCAGAGGTTGCGCCAGCCACGCGGCAGGGTCTGCAGATCGGCCAGCGGATCAGATGCGGTCATGGTCTTTCCTCGGTAAGCGTTCGGGGGCTGCCGGGTCGTTCAAGCGGCTTCCGGCACCAGCAGATCCGGCCAGACCTGCCTGCGCAGCTCGGGCTGCTCGCGCCAGGGGCCCGGCAGGGCCCGCGGCGGCGTGTTCTCGTGCGTGTGTTCCATCGCCCTACTCCTTCCTCTGCAGGCTTGAATGGGCCGTGCGCGCCAGATGGAGCAGCATTCCGAGAATAGCCATGCAAGCGCTGGTGACAGGCGCTGCCGTGGCGGCAGCGGCCAAGAAGGTCGTGATCGCCGCAGCGGCATTGACCGCCACGCTATCCGCGCCGGGCCGCGCTGGCGCCCAATACTCCAGGCCCAGGGGGAACCAGTGAAACCAGACGTAGATGAACCACAAGCAGGCTGAGGCGCTCACGCCCCTGATGACCTCAGACATGGCGGTCTTGTCGCGGATGGCGAGCATGCCGGCGACGAGTGTGAGCACGGCCACGACGACAGACACCTGCAGGGCGCGCTGCGGATTCGCATCGACAAGCAGATAGGCCGGGTAAAGCAGGGCAAGAAACAGGGCAAACCCTGCCCGGTCGAGCCACCGGCCGGCCGAGTCAGAATTCGCCTTGCCTTGGCGCCCTGCGCCGGGTTTGCTGGCGGCGGGGATGGCAGGCGGGGGCAGTTGCACGGTCATTGCTGCGGCTCCGACGCGGCGTCCGGCGCCAGCAGATCCGGCCAGACCTGCCAACGCAGCTCGGGCTGCTCGCGCCAGGGCTCGCCCTGCTTGGCCACCACCACCATGCCGGGCGTGGTCGCCGGCACGTCCAGGCGCACCAGGCCGGCCAGGCCGCCCGCTTCGCGCCAGAGGCCCGGCAGGGCCTGTGGCGGCGTGCTGTCGTGCGAGTGTTCCATCGCCCTACTCCTTCATCAATACGCGCCTGAGCGCCGTTGTGGTGGCCTTGCAGGG
Organism: Achromobacter sp. CF-sbj1-Ac2-l; assembly: GCF_052698165.1. Classification (NCBI taxonomy): domain Bacteria; kingdom Pseudomonadati; phylum Pseudomonadota; class Betaproteobacteria; order Burkholderiales; family Alcaligenaceae; genus Achromobacter; species Achromobacter sp. CF-sbj1-Ac2-l. Next base: position 84,809 of record NZ_CP199857.1, read on the forward strand.
CCGGTTGCCCGGCCGACGGGCGCTTCCAGAGGATATTACGGGTGGCGCGCCACATTTTTTAGCGCATGGTGACCACTCTACCAGGGTTATTTAACCCGGGTCAACAAAATCTCTTAGACATATCCGGCCATATGTCTAAGAGATTTTTAGAGCGATCTACGGTGTTGGTGTGCTATTTGAATAGCAGATATTGTAATTGAATTCGTTTTTTAGTAGGATTCTTCCTGCATCTCAGGACACTCATCGGCCCAGCCACAACAAGTGCACTTCCTGCTGGCACAATTCCCGGCAGCGCACAAATGTAACGAATCTTAATGGAGTTCAATATGGCAAAACTTAAACGCGGCGAGACGGTGCGCTTGGCCTCGGGCGGCCCCCTCATGACCGTTGTGGACATTGTCGAAGGGTCGGTTTTCACGAACGCCTTATGCCAGTGGTTCGTCGGGCAGCAGGTGCAGGAGCATGAGTTTCCCGAAGAAGCATTGCGGCAGGCGTCGCCTCCGTCTGGGCCTCCAGCCCCCGCAGCCGCGGTCGATGCCTCGAGCGGTCAGGTTGCCCCTTCACAGAACGACGATTAACTTAACCGCGCGCCTTGTTGCGCGCAGGAGCGAGTCACCATGTCTATGGCCGCGCAATACGCAGGACTGAAACGCCGCATCGAGCAATACGAATCCGACCATCCCGACCTGGTCGTCCTGGCGGTCCAGGCCAACCGCCTGGCCGTCTCCAGTGTCACCGCCGGTCGCCCGTCGCCCGACGCGCCGCTGGAGAAGGTCATCTACAAGAAAAAGTTCGACCTGATCTGCCTGGTCTTGGCCAGCGGCTACGGCTGGGCCCAGCGCAACGTGATCTGGTCCGACAACCTGCACGACGTCAAGGTTGATCCGCGTCGCCCGCGGACGTATGGCCAACCGGCCCGCGTGATCTTCGAAGAGGTGGACCACTAAGCCGACACACGGCCTGCACGCGCCGCGCGCAGGCTTTCTGGCGCCGGCGCCGGCCGCTGCTGGCCAATGCCGCAAACGATCCGCAAAGGTGTTCCCCATGTCCCATGACTTCGATCCCGGCGCGTCCGCGTCGCCCCTGGCCAACTTGCCGGCCGGCGTCTATTCGGCCGACGGCAGGGCCTTCAACGCCGAGGTCTTCGGCAAGCTTCTATTGGCCGCGCGTGCGCTGGTGCCCGTCACCCTGGTCCAGGTGGCGGCCGACACTAACATTCATCACAGCACGCTGTCCAAAATGGACAAAGGCCAACCCGTCAACCTGCAGAAGTGCGCCCGGGTGCAGGGCTATTTTGAGCACCGCGGCATAGAATTCGTGGCGGGCACCCGCGAGATTGCCCTGCGCTTCGACCCTAACTTCCGTGCGGGCGGCGGTGTGGCCATCACCATAGACCCGACGATGCCGTCCGGGACGCGCTTCATTCATCCTCGGGCGCTCAATCTGGACGATCTGTTGGCTACGCTGCAGAAGGCGGGCGTGCAGGTACAAGGTGAGCCAGTTCTACGGCAAATCCTGGAGCTGGATCTGACCAATGACTGGTGCGGTGTATTGGTCGGCCTGGCGCGAAGTGGCAGGAAGAACGGTGTGCGGTTCATGCGAGCGGCCTCCGGCGGTCCCGCCGACCATGACCTAGTCGAGCTGCTGCGCGATTTCCCCTTCGCCGATGACAACGCGCGACGCGCGTTCGTGCACAACATTATTTCGCAGGATCAATGCTAATGGCGTCAGAGCTATCGCCTAAGCGAGGCGCAGCGGACGTCGTCGCGCTGTTGCGCGGTTCTGCCGGCCGCTTGCAATTTCATTACAAACTGTGTCAATGTACCCATTGCGACGAATATTGCTTCGCGCACGACAATCACCCTGTATCGCAAGGAAAAGAAGCATGAAGAAGCTCTTCTTGGCCATCCTTACGTTGGCCAGCGCCGGCGCCATGGCCCAACCTTCACAACCGACGCAGCAGCAGCAACAGCAACAGCGGGAACAGGCTGCGCCGCAGCAGCCGATGGACATCTATTCGTTCTGCTACATAGAGAATCGCGCCTATTCCGAAGGCTTCCAACTAAACAACACGGTATGTGCGCGCAGTAACAGCGGACCCACGAAGTCCGTCAATACGGGCGGCGGTAGTTACGTGCACGTCTACCCCCTCATCTGGAAGGAAAAAGGCGGGTTCTATAAGTGACCCCCCACCCGATGGCTAGTGCTGCCGGCTTAAGCGCTGTACCGAGCCTTGGCCCGCCTCTAAGCAGCAAGTAAAAAAGAAGCCACGAATAATCGTGGCTCTTTTTTTGTCGAGGGGCGTTGTGTTGCTCGGTTAGCTTCGCCTGTGCAGGCGTCGCCATAGCGGAGACCAATCTGTGAAGCAGATTAGGAGAAGGAAAACGGATACCGCAAGACCGAATTTCAAGTCCGACATCCAATCATAGTGCGAGCCGTTGTACCTCGCGGCCAGCACGTGGCCCACCACCCACACTACGGGCGGCAGAAAGAGCGCCGGCAGTGTGATCAGAAAGAAGAACTTGAGCCCGCGCCGGCTGAAGAAACCGGGTGCCTGGTTCTGAGTCTGGTTCAGGTCGGTCATTGTCAACCCTCGGAATGAAGTGTTTTGGTTATTCAAACATAGTAAGGAGCAGAAGGCCAGTGACCGATAACGTATGTCGTTCCCACCTCAAGGCAACACTTGAACTTTCGGAAGGATGTTCTTCGGATCGTGAACAGCAAGCTGTGTTGATGGCCGGGATGAGCTGCCATAGATGACCAGGTTGATGCCGCCTGGATGAGCCTTCGACGGGAACAAAAGGCCATCCAATCCGGCCGTCACGACCAAGTCAGCCATTAGCCAAGTGGGGGGAGTCTTGCCCAGATTGAAGACGATCGCTCTCCAGTCGACCGCGTGCTGCGCCCAGAGTGTTGTCCAGTGTTGAGAGTCATAGCCTGCGCTAAGGTCCGCAACACGCAATCCGTCGATAGCGTACGAACATAGTACCCCTGGCGAGAGCCAGGGGTTGTCTTGCTGGTACTCTGCTGCGGCCGTTTGGACGTCGCTGGCAAGATATAGCGCTTCTTGGCCTGGGCGATTGAAGCGCCCTCCTTTGGCCGCCGCTCCCATGCCGGAAAGAGGCATATGTGCGTAGGCGGGCGAGAGGAGCCTGAAATAAGCGAGGTTGCCGGAGAGCTGAGTGACAATCATCCGGCTGCTCCGCCCTCGAACGAGATGAGATAGTCGACTACTGATTGCGCCCTACCCTCCTGGATCAATTGGTCTGCTGTCTTCCCTTCAAATGCGGGAAGAGGCTCATTGCGAACCAAGTACGCCGCCCGCTCCACGCTACCAGTCAATGACGTGGCAACGTATAGAACGCGCAGCATCTGGCTCAGATAGCTCTGAAGCTCAGGAGATCTTGGGTTGCGTGTGACCGTGTTGCGGTGGATGTGGGCGCGATCAGCAAGATCCTGGAGTTGGAACCCGAACAGGTTTCCCAGCTTCTTTGGGGACACGAAGCTAGTGTTGCCGTCGCGAAATTGTTCCGAGAAAGATAGAGCGGTCATGATGGCTCCTTGTCGTCCTGTTGGTCATGCACCAAGTATGCACTAATTATGCATCATTTGACAAGCTTGCCCGGATGGTCTAGGTACGAGAATTTCCATAGCTAGCCATGGTCTGAATTGAGCTGCTACATCACCCACGCGGTGCGCGCAAGAACACGGCCCAAAGCTAATGCCGTAGCTATATACTGGACAAATGAACAGTATTTCGGAGAGAGCTTCTCCTCCCCCCTCCCCCTCGAGGAACTGGAGCAGATTGCCGAAGAGTATTCAAGGCATCCTACTGTCCATTCCTTGCTCTGCGAAATCAGCCGCTTGCAAGCGTTGGCGTGTGTTGCAAAGGAAGCCCAGGAAGGGATATGCCGATCGCTTGGGAACGGCATCGACGTCATCCTCGGCATGATCCGGGACTCTCTCGCGGTGGAGCCGGCCGTCCGGAAGCCGGCGCCGAACGAACCACAGAAGTCATTCCCCTGCCCTCTTTCTCTGGAGGAACTGAGGCAAACACGTGACACTTGGCGGGGCGATGGCCTGGTGCGCAAGTTGTTGTGGGAGATATGGAGGCTGCAGCGATTTGCTTGTCGCTGCGATCAACTGCTTCGATCGATGTGTAGTGTGCAACTCGACGAAGCAGGGCCCGCCGTCCGGAGGTTGTCAGATATGTTGGACCGAGAACCCGCGGTCATATGGCAGCGTCGGTGGCATAGTGAACTGCTTCTTGGCGCTTCCCTGCAAACAATGGATCCACAGGAGGGTACAGCGCGCAAGCCGAGTGGCCAGGATAAGATGGAGAAAGAGTTTCTGGAGGCGCGATGCAGCGCTCGCCGGCCTCTGTCTCCGCGCTAGGATTCAATGCTCTTCTGAAATGCGCCGTTGCGTTGAAGTTCGAGCAAGACGGCGACAGCTTCCAACCTGCGCTCCGCGCGGCCAGCAATCTGCCCTGCTAATTCCCCTGCAGCATCGCGCCATTTGAGTTCGCCGTGGAAATACAGCCGCTCTACCAGTCCGTCAAGCAGCTCCTGTGCGCTCGTGAGGTCTTGCTGGGCTTGTAAAAGGGTTTGAAGTACCACCTCAAGGGGGGGAAGATCTGCCGCGCCGGACCTAGCGTCTTGCACCGAAGCACTCCTGATTCGTACCCCAGGAAGGGGCACCGTGGATTTTCACTGGTGAAAATTTTACAAGAGATATTGCTTAGAAGCAAAGGCTCATGAGTGAAATCACCCCCCTTGCTGACCCACATGCGTTCAGCCCTGCGAGTGAAATCACCCCCCCTTTGGACAAATTGTCTCCCGATGCGATGGCCTCGATCATCTGCAGGCCTGTTACCCGCCATGAAGTCCGGCGCAGTCGCACGGTTTGAGTGAAATCACCCCCCTTTTTTTGTCGCTATATATTGCTCCGATTTCGAGTGAAATCACCCCCCTTCCCTTCTCTTTCCATCTGCACTAGTTAGCACCCACTATCGTAGAAAAGCCTTTAAAATTAATAACTTGATAGTTTGGCACGTTTCACTTGTGGCTCCGTCGCCGCGCCAGTCTATGCGTGAAATCACCCCCCCGGCTTTCAGGAGCAGCAGCTAATTCTGTGCGTGAAATTCCCCCCCCTGATTGACGCTCTGTTTTGGGGCGCCTGAGAGTGAAATTACCCCCTATTTGCCGGAAAACCGCAATCAACTGTGGATAAGTGGATAAGTCCGCATTTTTCAAAAGTTATCCACGTGAAATCACCCCCCCCTTGTGAGTGAAATCACCCTCTTTCGGCGCGTGATATCTGCCCCCTTTTTCGCGTGAAATCCCCCCCCCGCGTATATATCCTGTATTTCTCCTTTAGTTTTTCCTCTACTACTCCCTGTATGAGCCCCCAGTTCCTGGGGACAACTTGCCAACCTCCGTGGCGCTACGCGCCACCACCAATAACTAGAGCCCCCCCAGAGGGGGGGCCGCATTGGAACCCCCCATAGGAAATAGAGCCCCCCAGAGGGGGGCACATGGGCCCCCAAACCCAACACGCCACCTCCTCACATCAGCAAATTGTCTGCCGGGATACGGAGTTGGCGCCGCTCACGCGGCGCCAAGCCCTACCGGGCCGGCTCCTACCGGCAGACCTGGGCGTCCCCCGGACGCCCAGGCAAGCAGCTTTGCTTCAACAAGAATCCCAGACCACCAAGAGCCCAACCCCGCACCCAATACAGAAAGACCCAAGCGGGCTCATACCGTCCAGGGGGCTCCTACGCCGCCTCAGGGCGCATAACGTCAGCCGACTGCAGGGGAGACCACTACCCCTACTCAAAATCGCCCAGCCGCCGTCTCATGGGTTCCTGGTGCGGATCCCTGCAATTGCCCGTATTCGTTAATGCATGTCTTATCATTTGCTTGCGCAAAAACCCGTTCATCTGCATACTGCTCGCAGTTCAATACCTCGAGAACCCTCGATGCAACCGTTAACGCTCGACCAATTGAAGCTTCTCCACACTAACGGCGGCGTTCGCACTGTTCAACTTGCTGGGCAGGGCGGGGCCTTTGTCGTCAACATCCAATTGCAGCAAGAGAAGGCTCGAGGTTTTCTCGTTACTCTTCGGAGCAATGACACGCCGCGGCGCTTTACGAGCACAGATGCAGCCCTGACCGCCCTGCGGCGGATTGGCATTACAGCCGTGGATGTGGATATCAGCGATTGGCACCCAAATGAGCGCAAGCACGAGCGCGGAAATGCTGGTCGTTCTGCCGCACTGCGTGCTACCCACCAGGCCGCAGCAGCCCATAAGCGCGCTGCGTAACCGAGGAGCACAC